>NZ_WKEQ01000099.1 GCF_021605415.1 Pseudomonas syringae | reverse complement strand
TTTATCCCCGGGCGTACCGGGCCGGTCTCGGAGAATCCAAAGGTCTGGGGCATTAACATTGCCGCCGCGCTGGGGAATTTTCCGCGACAGGGTTTGCTGTGCCAGGCCGGGCCGTGGAGGCCTATGCAAGCCGGCGACGTTTTGCGGTTGTTCTGGAATCCGGGCCAGAAGGTATTGCAAGACGTTATTGACCGGGATCAGCTCGACAAGGTCGTGACGGTGTTCATCCCGGCCAACAAAGTTCTGGAAGGGAGACACCGCGTCTCGTACAGCGTGGAGCGCTCAACGCAGGGCCCCGAGCCCTCCGATGATTTGGAAGTACTGGTCAAGCTCACCCGCCCCGGCGGCCAATACGACGATACCTTGCCGAACCACCCCAAACTGAAAATGAGTATCCCGAGAGAGATCCTCGACGGCGGCATCGACAAGGATAACGTCGCTGCCGGGGTGCCGGTCACCATTGAGCCAGACCCCGAGACGAACCTGCCCTATCCCAATGCCGCCGAGGGCGATGTCATTCAAGTGACCTGGGGCGGCGTATTCGTCCTGAGCGATCCGCTGACCGCAGAACAGGCCGCCGGGACGGTGCCGATCGT
>NZ_WKEQ01000098.1 GCF_021605415.1 Pseudomonas syringae | reverse complement strand
GCTTCGACTTTGCCGGCGTCTTTGTAGACGTCGTCGGCCGGTGCTGCAACGGTTACGGTGCCGGTGGTTTTGCCGGCTTCGATGTTGATCACGGCGCCGTTGCTCAACGTCACGGTCACTGGCGTGCCCGCAGGATTGGTCAACGTCGCTGTGTAGACAATCGAACCACCCTCGGCGACCGACTGCGTGGCGCCCAGCGTCAGGTTGGTGGTGTCGACGGTGTCGGTGACGGTGGTGCTGACCGGGGTTTTGTCGGCAACCAGATTCTCGTAATTACCGCCGCTCACATCGGTGATTGCGTTGGTCAGTGGGGTGTGACCGTTCAGCGCGTCGTTCGGCGCGGTGGTGCTGACGGTGCCGGTGGTTTGGCCGACGGCGATGGTGATGGACTGACCGTTGGCCAACGTCACTACAACCGGCGAGCCGGTCACGGCTGCGCCGACGGTAGCGGTGTAGGTAACGGTGCCACCTTCAGCCGCCGACTCGGTCGCCGTCAGTTTTACGGTGGTCGTGTCGAGGGTATCGGTGACGGTGGTGACGGCCGGAGCGGTACTCGGAACCAGATTCTCGAAGTTGCCACCCGTGGCAGTCGCAATGGTTGCT
>NZ_WKEQ01000097.1 GCF_021605415.1 Pseudomonas syringae | reverse complement strand
GTCCGGGTCGGGGTTTTCGAAACCGATGACCAATAAACCCATCGTGGATCGGCCGGCCTGACTGACGGAGGATTGCTGAGTGGCGGCGGCTGTTACGGTTTCCCACGGGACGATCCAGTACTCGCCGCTGTCGCGGGGGACGCAGACTTCGCGACGTTGGCGGTTGAAGCGTATGGGTAAGGGGACATCTCGGAAGAGGCCTTGGATCAGAAAGAAAGTCGGCACTCCAATTACGAATGCCGTCATTACCGCAAAAATATGCATGTCATCGTGATCATGTCTGAACAGATAACCCATGAAAGCGAACAACATCACCATTGGCCAAAGCACCATCACCGCTGAGCCGATGCTGTAATTGCCGATATCGAGAAACACTTCGTTCTTGCGCCAAATAATGTTGAGCACGTCACAAGGTTTTCTGCCCGTGGGAATAGGCAATGGTGCCAAGTAATCATTGCGCGAAAAAATCCGCTTATTTGAAGTGCCTGCCGGCGGCGTACTCATGTCGCCACCTCGATTTGCCCTGCAAGTTCGGCTTCGCGTTTAGCGATAGCGGCCTCCAACTCAGGGGAGCGTTTGGCCCATTGTTCCGGGGGCAGCGGTTTTGACCATTCGATGATGGCGGGATAGGGCAACTCCGGTGGTGGGGATAACTTCCATGTTTGCAACATCATCGCCAGTGGGGCGCCAAGGAACACAGCCCCAATGATCAGCCAGGCAGCCTTGCCAACCTCCTGCGCGACCAAATGGTGT
>NZ_WKEQ01000096.1 GCF_021605415.1 Pseudomonas syringae | reverse complement strand
CGGCGAGTACTGGATCGTCCCGTGGGAAACCGTAACAGCCGCCGCCACTCAGCAATCCTCCGTCAGTCAGGCCGGCCGATCCACGATGGGTTTATTGGTCATCGGTTTCGAAAACCCCGACCCGGACGCCAAGGAAGACAACAAATACTTTTCGCTGGGCTTCAACTGCGGCGGTGGTACGACTGCGATGGCGTTATGGGAGTGCATGCGCAGTTACATGGAAATCGGGCCGGAGTCTGTTGAAGATCAAACAGCCCGTTTCGACAGGTCAAAAGGAGTATGGGCCACTTACCTGAACGATCTGATCAACGCCGCCAAATTAAGGGGCTGGTTTGTAACTGCTCTATGGGAAGGTTTTTGCGGGATCTTCATTTTCAACACTTTGCTGATAGACGTGCTCGAACGTTGGAAGTTGAACCCGCCGCCGGATTTGCCCTATCCCGAGATTATCAAATGGTCAAAACCGCTGCCCCCGGAACAATGGGCCAAACGCTCGCCTGAGTTGGAGGCCGCTATCGCCAAACGCGAAGCCGAACTTGCTGGGCAAATCGAGGTGGCGACATGAGTACGCCGCCGGCAGGCACTGTGAAAAAACGGATGTTTTCGCGCAATGATTATTTGTCGCCATTGCCTATCCCCACTGGTGAAAAGCCTTGTGATGTTCTCAACATCATCTGGCGCAAGAACGAGGTTTTTCTCGATATCGGTAACTACAGCGTCGGATCTGCGGTGATGGTGATGTGGCCTTCGCTGATAGTGGTTTTCGCTATGTCTTTTTTTACACGGAACCTTGACCCTGAATTTAGCTACGGGATTTTGATCA
>NZ_WKEQ01000095.1 GCF_021605415.1 Pseudomonas syringae | reverse complement strand
GTCGGCGAACCGCGCCTCGAACTGCCGGAACCAGAGGTCGCAGGCGTAGTGGAAGGCTTTCTGCCGGCGGATCGCAACGGCACCAACCTGATCGTCAATTACCTGAAAACCGAACCTGGCGATGAAGTCATCTATGAATGGATCGGCTCGAAAACCGGCACCGCCACCGACTCGATCACACTCAACTCACTCACCGCCGGCAAACCTGTTTCATTCACCATTGAGGCCGCGCTGATCAAGGGCAATGAAGGCGGCAGGGTCACTGCCAAATACCTGATCAAACGGGCCAGCGGCGGAACCAGCTATGCCAATCCGCTGGAGTTCGGGGTGGGAGCGGCGGTGGAACTGCTTGAACCGGGGATCAAGGAAGCGACGAATACAACCAGCGTTGATCCCATGAACGTACTGACCACCCTCACAGCGACGGTGGATTACGAGGGGATGCTCAAGGACGACAAAATTGTCGTGAGCTGGATCGGCGCATCCGGCACACCCGCAGGCGGATCGGACACCGCGGCGGAACACACAGTGACCACGATCGGCGTGCAGGAAATCGCGCTGAAGACAGCGGTGATTGCTTTCAATCTTGGAAAACCGGTGTCCGTGCATTACACGATGAGCCGCGGCGGCAATGCGCCGGAGCAGTCGAAGACGCGGACGTTGGCGGTGTTGCCAATACCAGCAACCGAGCTGCAAAAACCGTTGCTCATGCAGGCGGACGACAATGGTCAGGGATCAGAAGTGCAGCTCATGAACCTGACATCCACCGGCAAACTGCGCTGTAACGACTGGCCGCATATTGCCCTACGCCAATACGTTTGGCTGCGTCTCGACGGAACATTGGAGGACGATAGCAAGTTTGAAAAAACGATTT
>NZ_WKEQ01000094.1 GCF_021605415.1 Pseudomonas syringae | reverse complement strand
ACCGCTACGACCACGCGCAACTGCTGCTGACGGAAATCGAGAACGAGTCCGGCGAGAAATACCTGCTGGACTACACCGCTCGCGGACTGATCCGACAGGAAACGGGGTTCGATGGCCGGCGCACGGCGTATGCCTACGACCTCAGCGGCCATCTGCTGGAAAAGACCGAGTACGGGGATGACGGTTCTATATGGGTCACGGCTTATGAGCGCGATAGCGCTGGGCGGCTGTTGGTCAAAACCTTGCCCGACGGCATCAAGGTTCAATACCACTACGACAGGCTCGGACGACTGACGAGCGTCGACGACGGTCAGAACCATCCACTTGCGTTCGAATACGACCTCCAGGATCGGCTGATCACCGAACACCAGGGCTGGGGCACCCTGCGTTATGCCTACGATGCCTGCGGCCAACTCAAACGCATGCGCCTGCCCGATGGCAGCAAACTCGATTACCACCATGCCAAGGGCGGTGCGCTGACGGCCGTCGTTCTCAATGGCGCGCGGGTGACCACCCATCAATTCGAATTCGGACGGGAGAAGGAGCGCCAGCAAGGCCAACTCACCAGCCACTACCAATATGACGATCAGGGCCGATTACAGGCTCACTCGGTGCATCAGCAAAATCGCACGCTGTACCTTCGTCACTACAGCTATTCAGTCAACGGCAATCTGGCGTCAATCGCTGACAGCCGCCACGGTCAACGTACTTATTACTACGACGCGCTTGATCGCCTGACCCGCGTCCGCCACACCCGCGACGACCCGCAGGAAACCTTCGCCCACGACCCGGCCGGCAACCTGCTCATGCAAAACCGCCCCGGCCCGGCGAACATCTACGGCAACCGCCTGCTGATGCAGGGCGATCGCCACTACGACTACGACGCCTTCGGCAACCTCATC
>NZ_WKEQ01000093.1 GCF_021605415.1 Pseudomonas syringae | reverse complement strand
GATGAGGTTGCCGAAGGCGTCGTAGTCGTAGTGGCGATCGCCCTGCATCAGCAGGCGGTTGCCGTAGATGTTCGCCGGGCCGGGGCGGTTTTGCATGAGCAGGTTGCCGGCCGGGTCGTGGGCGAAGCTTTCGGGTTGTTGGTCGCGGCTGTGGCGGACGCGGATCAGGCGGTCGAGGGCGTCGTACTGGTAGACGCGCTGGCCTTGGCGGGTGTCGGTGATGTGATCGAGATTGCCGTTGGCGTTGTAGGCATAGTCGCGGCGGTAGCGCAATTGTCGGTTTTGGCTGACAGCGTGAGCCTTGAGACGGCCTTGATCGTCGTAGGCGTATTCACTGAGCAGCAAGCCTTGTTGACGCTGCTGTTCCCGTCCGAACTTGAATTGGTGCGTCGTGAGCGGCGAACCGTTCAGGTCGATGGCAGTTAGAGCACCGCCCTTGGCATGGTAGTAATCGAGTTTGCTGCCGTCGGGCAGGCGCATGCGTTTGAGTTGGCCGCAGGCATCGTAGGCATAACGCAGGGTGCCCCAGCCCTGGTGTTCGGTGATCAGCCGATCCTGGAGATCGTATTCGAACGCCAGTGGATGGTTCTGGCCGTCGTCGACGCTCGTCAGTCGTCCGAGCCTGTCGTAGTGGTATTGAACCTTGATGCCGTCGGGCAAGGTTTTGACCAACAGCCGCCCAGCGCTATCGCGCTCATAAGCCGTGACCCATAAAGAACCGTCATCCCCGTACTCGGTCTTTTCCAGCAGATGGCCGCCGAGGTCGTAGGCATAAGCCGTGCGCCGGCCATCGAACCCCGTTTCCTGTCGGATCAGTCCGCGAGCGGTGTAGTCCAGCAGGTATTTCTCGCCGGACTCGTTCTCGATTTCCGTCAGCAGCAGTTGCGCGTGGTCGTAGCGGT
>NZ_WKEQ01000092.1 GCF_021605415.1 Pseudomonas syringae | reverse complement strand
CATTTCATATTTGCGAACCGTCCTACTCAGGTCTGGGATCGCCCCTACATAACATCCCCGGCAGCCTTGCTAACGTGCCCGCCATTCTCGCGAGCACAGACCAGGGACGGTTTGGATACCGCGCTTCATTTCCTCTTTGCTTAAGGATAAGCGTATGTTCCGGCCGGCCAATGCGGCGCAATTTGCGTTGCAGATTCCTGCTATCCGCCATGACTTCAAAGTGCTGGCCTTCAACGGCACTGAAACGGTCAGCACCCTCTATTGCATCAATGTTGAACTGGTCAGCGAACACCCGGATTTCGATCTGGAAACGTTGCTCGGCCAACCCGCGTTTCTGCAATTCGGCTTCAACGGCGAAGGCCTCCACGGCCACATCGAAGACGTGTTGGCGGGCGAGTCCGGAAAGCGCCTGACCCGCTATCACTTGGCGCTGGTGCCGGCGCTGCACTACTTGCAGTTCAGCCACGATCAGCGGATTTTCCAGCGCTTGACCGTGCCGCAAATCATCGCGCAGGTGCTCAAGGGGCACGGTCTTCTGGCCGATGCGGTTACCTTCCACGTCAGCACCAGCGCGCCCCGCGAATACTGCACGCAGTACGGCGAATCCGATTTCGAGTTCATCCAGCGCCTGTGCGCCGAGGACGGCATTGCCTGGCATCACCAGCATTCGGCGGACGGCCATCGCTTGGTGTTCACCGACGATCAGGTGTTTCTGCCGACGCTCGGTGGCACGCCGTATCAGCAAGATTCCGGCATGGTCGCCGAACACCCGGTCATCAGCCGCTTCAGCCTGCGTACCAGCACCCGCACCAGCGCTGTCACTCGCCGCGACTACGACCTGAAACGCCCGAACCTGTTGCTCGAAAGCCGCTTCACCGCCGAGTTCACCCCGGCGCTGGAGGACTATCGCTACCCGCTGTTGCTGGAAAACGAAAAGCGCGG
>NZ_WKEQ01000091.1 GCF_021605415.1 Pseudomonas syringae | reverse complement strand
ACCCCGAGACGAACCTGCCCTATCCCAATGCCGCCGAGGGCGATGTCATTCAAGTGACCTGGGGCGGCGTATTCGTCCTGAGCGATCCGCTGACCGCAGAACAGGCCGCCGGGACGGTGCCGATCGTGGTGTGGGTTACCGAAGCCGACATTCGTGAGGCCGACGACTCGGACAGTTCGGGCCTGGCCGTGGCGTTCGAGGTGTATGACGCGGTCGACAATCGCTCGCAAGGCTGGAGTGCTGCGCAGCGCGTGGTGGTGGCGGTTGATGTGACACGGTTATTGGCGCCGGTGCTCAAAGAGGCCATCAGCAACCAATTAGACGTGGACAATCTCAAAGGCAATGGCACTGCGCAAATCGTGGCGGTCGACCCCAAGCAATTCAAGGTGGGCGACACCATCATCATCCGCATCAGGGCCACGCCGGTGGAAGGTGGGCCGATCGATATGTACATCACCGGCGAGCCGCTGGTCAGCGTACCGAGCATTGCAACCATCGATATCCCCGAAGCGTTGCTTCGGCAATTGCCTCGCAGCGACATGGCGTTGTCCTATCGAGTGCAAAAGGCTGACGGCTCCGCCGACCTGCAATCCCAATCCAAGTTCATCAGCGTCGTCGGCGAACTCAAACGCCTCTTGGCGCCTGTTGTACGGGACGCCGTAGACGGCGCGCTCGATCCGACGCTGGGTTCGGTCAACATCGAAATCCCGTTCGACACATCCTTCGCCGCGGGCCAGGTCATCCGGCCGATGTGGCTCGGTACCCGCCCGGATTTCTCCACCTACCTGCCCGAGCTGCCACAGCACCCGATCACCAATGGCGAAATCATTGCCGGTAAACCGCTGAAAATCAGTGTCGACGGCACGCACCTGACGCAGATCAACGGCGGCAAAGTGGAAATCTATTACCAGTTGCTGATCGAAGATTCCGTGCTCGGCAGCATGAACCACGTCAACGCCAGCCACGCCGTGCGCGAATCGCTGCACCACGACCTGCTCAACGTCGGCGAACCGCGCCTCGAACTGCCGGAACCAGAGGTCGCAGGCGTAGTGGAAGGCTTTCTGCCGGCGGATCGCAACGGCACCAACCTGATCGTCAATTACCTGAAAACCGAACCTGGCGATGAAG
>NZ_WKEQ01000090.1 GCF_021605415.1 Pseudomonas syringae | reverse complement strand
ACCCCGAGACGAACCTGCCCTATCCCAATGCCGCCGAGGGCGATGTCATTCAAGTGACCTGGGGCGGCGTATTCGTCCTGAGCGATCCGCTGACCGCAGAACAGGCCGCCGGGACGGTGCCGATCGTTGTATGGGTCACCGAAGCCGACATTCGTGAGGCCGACGACTCGGACAGTTCGGGCCTTGCCGTGGCGTTCGAGGTGTACGACGCGGTCGAAAACCGCTCGCAAGGCTGGAGTGCCGCGCAGCGCGTGGTGGTGGCGATTGATGTGTCACGCGTGATGGCGCCGCTACTTAAGGGGGCGGTGAACAATGTTTTCGACGTAGATGGCCTGGTAGGCAATGGCATCGCGCAGATCGTGGCTACGGAAGAAGAGGGATTCAATAAAGACGACATCATCATACTGCGCATAAAAGGCATGCCCGCCGAAGGCGGTCCGATTGACATGGAGTTCTCCAGCGATCCATTGATCGGCGCGCCAACTGTTTTGGAAATGCCGGTACCTAAAGCCTTGCTCCAGCAGCTCCCTACCACTCAGATGGCGATGTCCTATCGGGTTAAAAAAGCTGATGGATCCGTCGAACTACGGTCCAAATCGCGGTTTACCAGTATCATCGGCGAACTCAAACGCCTGCTGGCGCCCGTTGTACCGGACGCCGTAGACGGCGCGCTCGATCCCACACTGGAATCGGTCAACATCGAAATCCCGTTTGACACGTCCTTCGCCGCTGGTCAAGTCATCCGGCCGATGTGGCTCGGTACCCGCCCGGATTTCTCCACCTACCTGCCCGACCTGCCTCTGCACCCGATCACCAATGGCGAAATCGTAGCCGGCGAACCGCTGAAAATCAGTGTCGACGGCGAGCACCTGACGCAGATCAACGGCGGCAAGGTGGATATTTATTACCAGTTGCTGATTGAAGATTCCGTGCTCGGCAGCTTGAACCACGTCAACGCCACCCACGCCGTGCGTGAATCGCTGCATCACGACCTGCTCAATGTCGGCGAACCGCGCCTCGAACTGCCGGAACCAGAGGTCGCAGGCGTAGTGGAAGGCTTTCTGCCGGCGGATCGCAACGGCACCAACCTGATCGTCAATTACCTGAAAACCGAACCTGGCGATGAAG
>NZ_WKEQ01000009.1 GCF_021605415.1 Pseudomonas syringae | reverse complement strand
TCCTTGCGGGTTTGCTTGCGCTTGCCAGCGTACTCGGCGTCGGCGAAGGTCATCTGCTTCATCGGGAAACTCGGTGGGTGGGGTCGCGGTATTTTGCCAAATCAGAAAGTCTTTTTCAGAGTTTCCTTAAGCGAGTCCGTATTCAATCCCGTAACTTGAGCCAGCTTGATGGCGTAAGGGGTAATTACCCACGAGTCAACACGATAATGTACTCCCCAGCTCTCAATTAGTTCCCGGAGGCCAACTCCTGAGCGATTAATAATACTGAGAAAAGCCGAAACATAGGGATCACCATTATCTTTTTCATTGCCTCCTATCACGGTGCAGCCTAGTTTTTTCTCGAAAATCCAACGCACATTGTCGAGGGTACCAAAGCCGGACTTTACCTTACCGTCCCTGTCAAGAGGATCCTCACCGATTCCGGTGATCTTATATGGTTGAGCAAGTGTGTTGTAACGCAGGATGTCCTCATCAACACTCGAGGAGATACGACGACGTTCTGAGCTCGAGTAAGGCTTATAGAGATCAGTGACTCGATCAGGGTCAAAGCCTTGACAGTTAATAAAGTCCGGCCCGTCATAGCCTTTTAGATTTTTGATAACCATCAACGTTTTACGAAATGCGCTAAGCTGAGTATTAGCTGTGCTCGGAGAACAATCACCTGCAATAATCAATTGTTCCAGATGGAAGCGGTATCGAGGAAGGATAAAAGCGTCAAGAGTATCACTCACCCGCTCAACGCCAGCGAATCCTCGTTTGGTAAGAAATCGCGAGACCCATTTGAAAGCTTCAAGGTAATTGCTCTCACCAGAATCGCTGGCCGTTTTCAATGAAGCAATGGCGAACGCATGCTTCATATCGTTGAACGGTTTATCCTCGGTAGGGCCCTCAAGATCATTTGCCGTAACGAAGTCCTGCATCCTCAGGCGCTTAAACTCTGTAAGCGCCCTCTCTTTGGGTACAAAATCTTCTTTAGCCTCTAATCGCTCCTGAACGGTCTTGTAGTCGCTTGAAAGTACGCCCAGGTCATGAAGGTCTTGATTAATTTCGTCGTAAGCAAGACGGACGCTCTGATAGCTACTCATACCTTGATTGATCGACTCAAGACCAGGTATTAAATTAATCCCGCGCCGGAAGCTAAGTTTGTTGCCAAAGACTGGAAGACGCAGTTTTTCTTCATCCGAAAGCGACTTGTACCAACCCAAGAGCTTTAGGCGCCAATTGCAACCAGCAGCCGTTTCCCCCTGATGGATAACACCATCGATCAGCATATCCAGGATAAGCTTCTGCTCAGCCAATTCGAAAATCTCGAGAGAGGGGTCGAGATCCTTGCTGGCAACGTAGGAAGCACTGAGCATGAGCGGAGAGTACCGTCCACTGTCATTATCGCTGAGTTCTACTTCGTAATAGCCAAGGGGGTTCTCTTTAAGACCCTTGAGCCATTCAATGATGCGCACGCTATCGATGGCGCGTTCATGAATACTCATTTCTTATCCCCTAGCCGGATTTTGAGTGAAGTTTCGGCAACGAGATCCGCCATATTTTTCGCCTTAGTCGGGATTTCACCTGTGGCTGGGTTAAGCATGCGAAAAATATCCTGCGGAATACGGGTGTACACTTCGGTTGTTGTGTTGCGTTCGTGCCCGAGCGACATTTGGGCCCTGATCAAGTTATCCAAATAACTATTGCCAAGATCAGGACTACTCAAAATTTCATAGGCATGGCCATGGCGTAACTTATGAGGCGCGATGGTTCGCTCTATGCGCCTATTTTTTATGGCGCGATTAGATAAGCGCTCCAACAACTTACTGATCGCATCCGCGTTAAATGGCCCGCCCTCGGAGTTGAAGAAGCATGGCGTTGCATCCGCCGATTCATATCTACGAGCATACTTTCTATACAGTGGCGTAGCGTGGTATCGCTTTATACGCTCAAGGGTTGCCTTGCTTACGATTGAGTACCTAGGCTTGGACTCATTCCCACGGCCTTTACTGCCATCAACGTAAAGTGGACAGTAGTCTGGGTGTACCCAATCGGCTTCATCCTCTGCCACGAAATTAGCACGCGAAAAGCCTAAGGCCTTATTGACTGCGCCAAGAGTTACCCTTCCA
Source organism: Pseudomonas syringae (assembly GCF_021605415.1). Classification (GTDB taxonomy): domain Bacteria; phylum Pseudomonadota; class Gammaproteobacteria; order Pseudomonadales; family Pseudomonadaceae; genus Aquipseudomonas; species Aquipseudomonas syringae_S. The sequence continues at coordinate 183,165 of NZ_WKEQ01000009.1, read as the reverse complement.
ACCTCACTCCGCCGCAGGCCTGCATCAAAGATTGTTTGAACAAGACAGCGTTCTCTCTCACTAACAGTGCTTTGAATCAGAAACTTGAGATCCTGAAGAGAGCATGGCGTTACTAAGTTTTTCTTGGGGGCAGGTGATATGAATCCCCCGGCATAGGGGTTATCTAGTCTAGGAGCCGGTAAGTGCTTCTGCCCGACACACAGGAAATCATTGAAAAGCGCCATGTAACAACCATCCCTATTACGGATAGTTGTCGACGTCAAACCCTCAACCTCACGCAGGTGTACAAAATACTTAGCAATTCCCTGCTGGGTTATAGAAAGCAGAATCTCGTCATAGGAAGAGGTTTTGAAAAGAGGTGTAGCCTTAAGATACTCGAGCAAGTACCCAATATTTCGACCATAAGTCTCTGCAGATTCGAGTGCAAGTCTAGCGCTTTGAACGGCGCGAGATAGGTATTCACTTGGAAGCGGAACAAGCCTTTCGTTTAAATCGAACAGCCCCACCGCTGTAACGGACGGTTGGCCGGTGACCCGCTGTCCATCTTCGTTGAGCATCGACCCTTCTAGATCGATCAATTGATTTTTTTTGACTACAACCTTCACCGACTACCCCTTTTCTAAGGCCGCCCATCCTATGCAGAATGTGCAACTTGTCAAGATCAAGATAAAACGAGAAGAAAGGCAAATTTTTTTACGCTGCTAGCGCGTACTGTGCGCTTTTTGCAGCGTCAGATAAAAGGCCCAAATCGTTGGAGCGGATGTACAGCGTCAAGGAGATTTCTTTGGTCGCGACATTCGGGTGGAACTGATACAGCAAGTGGCACGGCGGCAAGGCCATTTCATCGAGCTGGGCGCAGTTCCAGCCGTGGAACAGGATACGGCGGCTGCCCGGATCCTTGATGATCGTGTCGATGCACTGGCGCACCTGATCGATGGCTTTGTACAACACCACGTAAGCCTGGCCGTCTTCTTCGCCCTGAGCGATCTGCTTGTAGCCCTGGCTCAGCGTCTGCTCGATGGCCGCCGGGTTGCTCAGCGCGATCTGCTTGTACGCCGGCCATTTGCGCCATTGCACGCCGTATATTTCGCCGAGGTCGTCGTCACCCTGACGAAACGGATTGGCCAGCCACTGGGCGTTTTCGTTGGCGTTCTGATCCCAGACCTTGCAGCCCAGTTCGCGGAACTCGGCAGCGTTATTCACGCCCCGCAGAAAACCGCACATCTCGCCGATGGCCGATTTGAAGGCCATTTTGCGGGTGGTGATCGCCGGGAAACCTTCTTGCAGATCGAAACGCAACATCGCGCCGGGGAAACTGATGGTGTTCACGCCGGTACGGTTGGCCTGTTTGGTGCCGTTCTTGATGACGTGCGACACCAGATCGAGATATTGCTTCATGAATTACCTGTGTCCTTGAGCCCCGGCGAGCAGCGCCGGGGTTCGAATATTAAGCCGTTGGCGTGACCGGTGCAGCCGGCGCGCGACGATAGGCCAGCCAGATCAGGAACAGCCCGCCGACGATCATCGGTACGCAGAGCACCTGGCCCATGGTCAGCCAGTTCCAGGCCAGGTAACCCAACTGGGCGTCCGGCACGCGAACGAATTCGACGATGAAACGGAAGATGCCGTAGAACAGCGCGAACATGCCGGAGACGGCCATGGTCGGGCGCGGTTTACGCGAGAAAATCCACAGAATCAGGAACAGCGCGACCCCTTCCAGCGCGAACTGATACAGCTGCGAGGGGTGACGCGGCAACTGCGCCGGGTCGCTGAACGGCGGGAAGACCATGGCCCACGGCACGTCAGTCGCCTTGCCCCACAATTCGGCGTTGATGAAATTGCCGATGCGCCCGGCGCCCAGGCCGATTGGCACCATCGGCGCGACGAAGTCCATCAACTGGAAGAAGGTCTTGCCGTTTTTCTTGCCGAACCACAGCGCCGCCAGCATCACGCCGATGAAGCCGCCGTGAAACGACATGCCGCCCTTCCACACTTCGAAAATCAGCGTCGGGTTGGCGAGGTAGGCGCTCAGGTCGTAGAACAGCACGTAGCCCAGTCGCCCGCCGACAATCACGCCCATCGACAGCCAAAAGATCAGGTCGGAGAGTTTTTCTTTCGTCCAGGTCGGGTCGAAACGGTTGAGCCGGCGTGACGCCAGCAGCCACGCTCCGCCAATGCCGACCAGGTACATGAGACCGTACCAGTGGATTTTCAGCGGACCGATGGCCAGTGCCACCGGGTCGATCTGCGGGTAAGGCAGCATTGCGACTCCTTGTTAGGGTTGGAACGTTGAAAATTCCCGGGCGACGCTGCCACCTCAGGATTAAGCCAGGATTGCCGGGTGCCTCAGATCAGAAAAGTCAGACCCACGCAGAACAGCAAAGCGGCGAACAATCTTTTCAGCAAACGCGGCGACAGCTTGTGGGCCAGACGCGCGCCAAGGCGGGCGAAGACCATGCTGGTCAGGGCAATCCCCAGCAGCGCCGGCAAATACACAAAACCGAGACTATGGGCCGGCAGCAATGGATCATGCCAGCCAATAATCATGAAACTTAATGCACTGACCAGGGCAATCGGTAATCCGCAGGCCGATGACGTGGCCACGGCTTGCTGCATCGGCACGCTGCGCCAGGTCAGAAACGGCACGGTCAACGAACCACCGCCGACCCCGAAAATCGCCGAGGCCCAGCCAATGACGCTGCCGGCGGTCGCCAGGCCGAATTTTCCCGGCACGCCACGACTGGCCCTGGGTTTGATGTCCAGCGCCAGTTGCACCGCGATCACCAGGGCAAACACACCGATGATCTTTTGCAGGTTCGGGCCAGAGATAGCCTCGGCCGTCAGCGCCCCGAACCCGGCGCCGACTAATATGCCCACCGCCATCCAGGCAAAGATCGGCCAGCGTACCGCACCGCGCCGATGGTGTTCGCGCACGGCATTCACCGAAGTGAAAATGATCGTCGCCAGCGATGTGCCGACCGCGAGGTGGGTCAGGATCGACTGATCGAAGCCCTGCAGGGTAAAGCTGTAGACCAGCACCGGCACAATAATGATCCCGCCGCCAACCCCGAACAGCCCGGCCAACACGCCCGCACAGGCGCCCAGCGCCAGATAGAGCACAAATTCCATGGCCGTCTCTCCTCGCCTCCCCGAATCAGGTGCGGCATGTTAACGGATGCAAGGCCTGCGGCTCCACTCATGGCGATGGATGCAGGGGCAATGTCTGCGTAGAGTGGGCAAAAAACACACAAGGACAACCTTATGTGCCTGATTGTTTTCGCCTGGCGACCGGGCCATGCCCAGCCGCTGATCGTCGCCGCCAACCGCGACGAATTCTATGCCCGACCGAGCCTTCCACTGGCGCAATGGCCGGAGATTCCTCACCTTCATGCCGGACGCGATCTTGAAGCGGGGGGCACCTGGCTCGGTATCGGCGCCAATGGGCGCTTCGCGGCGCTGACCAATATTCGCGACCCGGGCCAACCGCCGGCCGCCAAGTCTCGAGGGGAACTGGTGGCGGGATTTTTGGGGGGTGATCAGTCGATTGATGATTATTTGATCGATGTGGTCGGGCGCTCGCCAGAGTATGCCGGGTTCAACCTGTTGCTCGGCAATGCCAATGAGCTGTGGCATTTCAATGCGCGCTCATCGGAGCCTGTGATGTTGCAGCCAGGGGTTTATGGATTGTCCAATGCGGGGCTGGATACGCCGTGGCCGAAATTGCTCAAGGCCAGGGCTGCGTTGAATGCGGTGCTGGATGATCCGCAACCTGAGCGATTGCTGGGGTTGCTGGCGGATGCTGAACCCGCGCCAGACGCGGATCTACCGGACACCGGCGTAGGCCCTGCGACTGAGTCGTTACTGTCGAGCGTGTTTATCGCCAGCCAGAATTACGGGACGCGGGCGAGTACGGCGCTGATTGTGAGTGCGGACGGAACGCGGCGGATGGTTGAGCGCAGTTTCGGGCCGTATGGCGGGCATTTGGGCGAGGTAACCATTTCGATCTAGCGGTGCCTCGACAGACGCCATCGCTGGCAAGCCAGCTCCCACAAGGATCATCGGTGAACACAACATTCGTGAGCACCGGAGAAACCTGTGGGAGCTGGCTTGCCAGCGATGAGGCCATCAGCCTTTTTAGACGGCTTTGGTCACCGCCGGATTGACCCGCGCCAACCCAAGGTTCTTCAACGCCAGTTGCAGCGAGCTGTGGATAACTTGCGGGTTGTCGATGGTCATCAACTCCGCCAACAAGTCCTGTGCCTTGCTCAGGTTGATCTGGCGTAGCATCCATTTCACTTTCGGCAGGTTGGTGGCGTTCATCGACAGGCTGTCGAAACCCATCGCCATCAACAGCACCGCCGCCGCCGGGTCGCCGGCCATCTCGCCGCAGATACTCACCGGCTTGCCTTCGGCATGGGCATCGCGCACGACGGTTTGCAGGGCTTGCAGCACCGCCGGGTGCAGGTAGTCGTAGAGATCGGCCACGCGCGGGTTGTTGCGATCCACCGCCAGCAGGTATTGAGTCAAGTCGTTGGAGCCGACCGACAGGAAGTCGACCATCCGCGCCAGTTCCTTGGTCTGGTAGACCGCCGCCGGAATTTCGATCATCACGCCAATCGGCGGCATCGGCACGTCGGTGCCTTCGTCGCGCACTTCACCCCAAGCCCGGTGGATCAGGTGCAGGGCTTCTTCGAGTTCGTGAATGCCGGAGATCATCGGCAGCAGAATCCGCAGGTTGTTGAGGCCTTCGCTGGCCTTGAGCATCGCGCGGGTCTGCACCAGGAAGATTTCAGGGTGGTCGAGGGTGACGCGGATGCCGCGCCAGCCGAGGAACGGGTTGTCTTCCTTGATCGGGAAGTACGACAGCGATTTGTCGCCGCCGATGTCCAGGCTGCGCATGGTCACCGGTTGCGGGTGGAACGCGGCAAGTTGCTCGCGGTAGATCGCCAGTTGTTCCTTTTCGCTCGGGAAGCGCTGGTTGATCATGAACGGCACTTCGGTGCGGTACAAACCAACGCCTTCGGCGCCACGCTTCTGCGCCCGCGCCACGTCCGCCAGCAAACCGGTGTTGACCCACAGCGGCATGCGGTGGCCGTCGAGGGTCACGCACGGCAGGTCGCGCAGTGCATCGAGGCCCAGCGCCAGTTGTTTCTCTTCTTCCACCACTTCGGCGAACTGCTTGCGCAGCACGTCGCTGGGGTTGGTGTAGACCTCGCCGCGATGACCGTCGACGATCATGTCGATGCCGTCGACTTTCGAGTACGGCAAATCGACCAGGCCCATCACCGTCGGAATGCCCATGGCCCGGGCCAGGATCGCAACGTGGGAGTTACCCGAACCGAGTACCGAGACCAGACCGACCAGCGTGCCTTCCGGCACTTCGCCGAGCATCGCCGGGGTCAGCTCTTCACTGACCAGAATGGTTTTTTCCGGGTAGACCAGGTTCTGCTGACGCTCTTCCTGCAAGTAGGCGAGCAGGCGCCGACCAAGGTCTTTGACGTCCGACGCACGCTCACGCAGGTAGGCGTCGTCCATCAGTTCGAAACGGTTGACGTGATCGGTGACTACCTGACGCAACGCGCCCTGGGCCCACTGGCCGGTTTTGATCACGGTGGTGACTTCGCTGCCCAGCGAGGCATCATCGAGCATCATGAGATAGACGTCGAACAGCGCGCGCTCTTCCGGGCGCAGCTGAGTCGCGAGTTTGGCGGACAAGGTGCGCATGTCGGCGCGCACGCCCTCGATGGCGGTCTTGAACAGCGCCAGCTCGGCGTTGATGTCGGTGATGGTCTTGTCCGGCACCACGTCCAGATCCGCCGGCGGCAGCATGACCACCGCCGTACCCACCGCCGCGCCCGGCGAACCCGGCACACCGACAAACTTGGCTTCCTGGATGCCTTTGCCCTGACGGCCCAGGCCCCGAATCGAACCGGTGGCCTCCGCGTGGGCGATAACGCCGGCGAGCTGCGCGCTCATGGTCACGAGGAAGGCTTCTTCACCCTCGTCGAACTGGCGGCGTTCTTTTTGCTGGATGACCAATACGCCGACGACGCGGCGATGGTGAATGATCGGTGCGCCAAGGAACGAGGCATAACGCTCTTCACCGGTTTCGGCGAAGTAGCGATAGCGCGGGTGATCCGCAGCGTTTTCGAGGTTCAGGGGTTCTTCACGCGTGCCGACCAGGCCGACCAGACCTTCGTTGGGCGCCATGCTGACCTTGCCGATCGAGCGCTTGTTCAAGCCCTCGGTGGCCATCAGCACGAAGCGGTTGGTCTCGGGATCAAGCAGGTAGACCGAGCAGACCTGGCTGCCCATGGCCTCTTTGACGCGCAACACAATAATCCCCAACGCCGCCTTGAGATCCTTGGCGGAGTTCACTTCCTGGACGATCTTGCGCAGCGTATTGAGCATGGCTCGGGGTCGAACTCCGTCGTCAGTCGCGCGATAAAAGGCGCGGGGCAAGCTCTTTGAGAGCGCGTCGATACACCTCGCGCTTGAATGTCACCACCTGGCCCAACGGATACCAATAGCTGACCCAACGCCAGCCATCGAATTCCGGTTTACCGGTCAAATCCATCCGCACCCGCTGCTCGTTGGAGATCAGGCGCAGGAGAAACCATTTCTGTTTCTGGCCGATGCACAGCGGTTGGCTGTGGGTACGCACCAGACGTTGCGGCAAACGATAGCGCAACCAGCCTCGGGTACAGGCGAGTATTTCAACATCTTCGCGCTCAAGGCCTACTTCTTCGTTCAGCTCACGGTACAAGGCGTCTTCCGGCGTCTCTTCAGGGTTGATTCCCCCTTGCGGAAACTGCCAGGCATCTTGATTGATACGGCGAGCCCAGAGCACCTGTCCGGCGTCATTCGTCAGAATGATCCCGACATTGGGGCGGAAACCATCGGGGTCGATCACGGCAACAACCTCGCAAACGCATGTCGCCGCATTGTTCCACAAAGGTTGATAAGGCGGCAACGAAGCTTCCTACCTTATGTGCACTCTTGTGAAAAGGCCGTATTCTTGTCGCCTTTTTACTGACTTTTCAGCGGGTAACTGCAATGCGCCTGGCTTTATTCGATTTGGACAACACTCTTCTGGGCGGCGACAGCGATCACGCTTGGGGCGATTACCTGTGCGAGCGCGGCTTCCTCGACCCCGTTGCCTACAAGACGCGCAACGACGAGTTCTATCAGGATTACCTGGCCGGCAAGCTGGATAACGCCGCATACCTGAACTTCTGCCTGGAAATCCTCGGCCGCACTGAAATGGCCGTGCTGGATGACTGGCACAGCGACTACATGCGCGATTGCATCGAGCCGATCGTGCTGCCCAAAGCCATTGAACTGCTGAAAAAGCACCGCGATGCCGGCGACAGACTGGTGATCATCACCGCAACCAACCGCTTCATCACCGCACCGATCGCCGTGCGTTTGGGTGTTGAAACCCTCATCGCCACCGAGTGCGAGATGATCGACGGCCGCTACAGCGGCCGCAGTACCGACATTCCGTGCTTTCGCGAAGGCAAGGTAACGCGGCTCAATCGTTGGCTGGAAGAGACCGGGTATTCGTTGGACGACAGCTATTTCTATAGCGACTCGATGAATGATCTACCGTTGCTGGAGCAGGTGACGAATCCGGTGGCGGTAGACCCGGATCCGAATCTGCGGGCTGAGGCCGAGAAGCGTGGCTGGCCGGTGATTTCGTTGCGCGACTGATTACGCCTTCGCGAGCAAGCCCTAAACAGGCTTGGCCCCCATCAACGCCGCAATGGCGAGAAATCCGACGCCGCTCACAATGGCCAGCGCCAGGTTGAATTTGCGGTTGCCCACCCCGGTCGTCCACAGCCGATTAAGCCGCACGAGCAGCCAGACCGCACTGATCGTGGCCACGGCATAGATCACGCTGGACCCCAGAATCCATAACTGCCCCAATGGCCAACCAATCAGATGCACCAACCACCAGCCGGTGAAGGGCATGCTGAGCATACCGATCAGCATCAGACACCAGATAAACAGCCAGGGCCGCTGCATCGTGCTGGCCGGCCCCTCGCTGCGATTACGCCAGGAAAGTGCGGCGAGCCCCAGCCCGCTCGCGAGGATTACCACGGTAGCCGCGACGTGAAGGACTTTCAGGGTGGTCAGGGTTTCCATGCGTTTCTCTTCCTTGGGCCGTGCCCATCAGCGTAGCCGCTCAGCCAAGAAACAGCTTGTAGGCAGGGTTGTCGCTTTCGTCCCAGTACGGGTAGCCGATCTCTTCCAGCGCCGCCGGCACCAGATGACGCTCCTCGTGCGGCACTTGCAGGCCCGCAACCACCCGGCCATCCGCCGCGCCGTGGTTGCGGTAATGAAACATCGAAATGTTCCAGCGCCCACCGAGCTTGTTGAGGAAGTTGAACAGCGCGCCCGGACGCTCCGGGAACTCGAAGCGCAGCACCACTTCATCGACCACCTGCGCGGCGCGACCGCCGACCATGTGGCGAATGTGCAGCTTGGCCAGTTCGTTGTCCGTCAGGTCGAGCACGGGGAAACCCTGCTCGGTCAGGCTTGCGAGCAAGGCGCTGCGCGGGTCGTTGTCCGGGTGGGTCTGCACGCCGACGAAAATGTGCGCTTCGCTGCCGGTGTTGTAGCGGTAGTTGAATTCGGTGATCTGGCGTTTGCCGATGGCTTCGCAGAACGCCTTGAAGCTGCCGGCCTTCTCGGGAATGGTCACGGCGATGATCGCTTCGCGGCCTTCACCCAGCTCGGCGCGTTCGGCGACGTGGCGCAAGCGGTCGAAGTTGACGTTGGCCCCGGAGTCGATGGCGACAAGAGTCTGGCCGCTGATGCCGCGCTGCTCGACGTACTTCTTGATGCCGGCCACGCCCAATGCACCGGCAGGTTCGGTGATCGAGCGGGTATCGTCGTAGATGTCCTTGATCGCCGCGCAGATTTCGTCGGTGCTGACGGTAATGACCTCGTCAACGTAATCCTTGCAAATGTCGAAGGTGTGCTGGCCGATCTGCGCGACCGCCACGCCGTCGGCAAAGATGCCCACGGTCGGCAGCACCACGCGCTCGCCGGCCGCCATTGCCGCTTGCAGGCAATTGGAGTCATCCGGCTCGACGCCGATGACCTTGATGTCCGGGCGCAGGTATTTGACGTAGGCCGCAATACCGGCGATCAGACCGCCACCGCCAACCGGGACGAAAATCGCGTCCAGCGGCTGCGGGTGCTGACGCAGAATCTCCATCGCCACGGTGCCCTGCCCGGCAATGGTGTGCGGATCGTCGTAAGGGTGGATGTAGACATAGCCTTTTTCGTCGACCAGTTTCAGCGAATATGCGAGGGCTTCCGGGAACGAATCGCCGTGCAGCACCACTTTGCCGCCACGCGAGCGCACGCCTTCGACCTTGATCTCGGGAGTGGTTTTGGGCATGACGATGGTCGCTTTCACCCCCAGCACTTTCGCCGCCAGCGCCAGGCCTTGCGCATGGTTGCCCGCCGATGCGGTGACCACGCCGCGCGCACGTTCCTCGTCGCTCAACTGCGTGAGTTTGTTGTAGGCCCCGCGGATCTTGAACGAGAACACCGGCTGCAAGTCTTCGCGCTTGAGCCAGATGTCATTGCCCAGCCGCTCGGAGAGCTGGCGGGCGTTCTGCAGCGGGGTTTCTACGGCAACGTCATAAACGCGCGAGGTGAGGATCTTTTTGACGTACTGTTCGAGCATCGGAAAGCATCACTGAGCGGGTTGGGCAGGGCCAAGGAGTCTAACCCGGCTTTTGCCTTTGCGACCACACTGGACAGGGGGTTTTAAGGGGAAGCGACAAGATCGCAACCTTCGGCAGCTCCTGCAGCGGTAATGGTTAACCCGGTAATTGGGCGATGACCTTCATTGGCCCCGAGCCTATAATGCCGGCCTTTCGTTCCCTCTCTTCGGCACCTCGGAGCCCGCATGACCCAGGATCAACTCAAACAGGCAGTGGCTCAGGCCGCCGTCGACTTCATCCTCCCGAAGCTCGATGACAAAAGCATCGTCGGGGTCGGCACCGGCTCCACCGCCAATTGCTTCATTGATGCGCTGGCGCAACACAAAGGCGCGTTCGATGGCGCGGTCGCCAGCTCCGAAGCCACCGCCGCACGTCTGAAGGGCCACGGGATTCCGGTCTACGAACTGAACACGGTCAGCGATCTGGAGTTCTACGTCGACGGCGCCGATGAAAGCGACGAACACCTGAACCTGATCAAGGGCGGCGGCGCAGCCCTGACCCGCGAAAAAATCGTCGCGGCCGTGGCCAAGACCTTCATCTGCATTGCCGACGCCAGCAAACTGGTGCCGGTGCTGGGCGCGTTCCCGTTGCCAGTCGAAGTGATCCCGATGGCCCGCAGCCACGTGGCCCGCCAACTGGTGAAACTGGGCGGCGACCCGGTCTACCGCGAAGGCGTGCTGACCGACAACGGCAACATCATCCTCGACGTGTTCAACATGCAGATCACTGACCCGGTTGAATTGGAAAAGCAGATCAATGCCATCGTCGGCGTGGTCACCAACGGATTGTTCGCGGCACGTCCGGCGGATTTGTTGCTGTTGGGCACAAGTGAAGGCGTAAAAACCCTCAAGGCTGAGTAAGCCCAGACTGTCCGAAATTTATGGGCAGACGAAAAAACCTGTGGGAGCTGGCTTGCCAGCGATAGCGGCCAATCCATCGACAGTGATGTCGAATCTTATGGCCCCATCGCTGGCAAGCCAGCTCCCACAGTGTTTTGAGGGGTTGATCAGTTTTGGGTGGGTTTCTTGAAGACGTAAAAAAGGTTCGGCTCACTCACCAGGTACAACGTCCCGTCATCGTCCATGGCGATGCCCTCCGCTTGCGGCACGGTTTTCTGCAAACCTTGTCGGCCTTTGCTCAGGGACATGGTGCTCAAAGGGCGCCCATCCACGTCCAGCTCCAGAATCAGCCGCGACTCGTCTGACAGCGCCAGCAAATGCCCGCTGCGCTCGTCGTATTGCAGGCTCGACAGATCCCGCACGAACATCCCGGCATCGCGCTTGGGGTTGTTAATGACGTGTACCGCGTAGGACTTTTCCGGATTGAAGTGCGGGAAACCGTGCACTTCATAGATCAGCATCGGATCGCGCTCCTTGGCGACGAACAGGCGCTTGCCCACCGAATCGTAGGCCAGACCTTCAAACCCTTTATTGCCGGCCATGTGTACGCCGAGGGTCATCTGCTCGGCATCCGCCGCGTCGAGGAACGTGGTGTCTTTTTCCAGATGGATCTTGATCAGCCGTTGCTGACTCTCGTCGGTGATCACGTAGGTGTCGGCGCTGATGAACTCCACCGCTTCCGGGTCGCCAAAACCGACCAACGCAATGCGCCGCAGAATCGTGCCTTCCAGCGACATCTCGACCAGTTCGGCGTTTTTATTGGTGACGGTGAACAGGCTTTTGCGCACCGGATCGAAGGTCAACGCCGAGACATCGTCGTCCAGCCCGTCGATGACCCGCGCCTCGACGTCCACCCGGTATTGATCGAGTGCGATGGATTGGCTGTTCAACGGCTGCCAGTAATTGTGCAGATTGAACCAGGCCCGTTCGAACAGGCGCATGTATTGACCAACCGCGATCAGGGCGATCAGCGCAATCACTGACAGGAAGATTAAAAGAGGCTTGGGACGGGCAAGACGACGCATTCGGGCGGGCTCGATATCAAAACAGGCGGATGAAATACCACGCCTGCCTGAATTGAAGCTTAATGGCCAGTTGCCCGTCGCGACAACCACGACCCTTGATAACGATCGTTTCCACGCTCCGCGTGGGAATGCAGCCTAGGACGCTCCGCGTTCCAGCCACGGTCAAAAGATCGCGGCCCGAGCCTGCGGCCGCTCTTACACAGGAACCGGGGTTATTGCTTTTTTTCAAAGCGGTAAAAGAGGTTCGGCTCGCTGACCATGTACAGCGTGCCCGTCTCGTCGATGGTCACGCCTTCAGCGCGGGGGATGGTTTTTTTCAAACCGTTGAAGCCGCCCAGCAGGGTCATGAAGCTGACCTGCTCGCCCTTCTCGTCCAGCTCCAGCAGCATGTGCGAATCGGCAGACAGCACCAGTGTGTGACCGGTACGCGGGTCGACCGCCAAGGCTGACAGGTTACGAAGATCCAATTCGTCGCTGTCCTGCTTGTGCTTGTCGCCGCTGAGCGTCTGGCTGCCGTCGCTTTTCCAGGTGAACAGCGCCGGCGGGCGTTCCTCGCCAAGAAGCAGTTGCTGATTGCGCGGATCCCAGGCGATGGCTTCGAAGGCTTTGTTCTGATCTTTGGACGGGCCCAAGTCGTATTTCGGGAAGTTGGCGATGTTCAGTTCGCGCGTATCGGCGTCGACCTTGACGATGGAAAGCATGTGCATGCGTTCATCGGTGATGGCGATCAAGCCGTTTTCCATGACCGTCAAGCCTTCTGGATTACTCCAGCCCACCAGCGGCATCTTGCGCAACACCTCGCCTTGCAGCGTCAGCTCGACCAGAAACGGGTTTTTGCCCATCACCGAAAACAGGGTTTTGCTTTGCGGGCTGTAGGCCAGGTCGGACGCTTCGTCCTTTTCCATGCCCGGCAACTGCTTGGCATCGATCACCGCGTGATAATCCGGCAGCCAGATGCTTTCTTTCTGCTCGACCGGGGATTCGAATCGCTCCAATACCCAGAGCACACCGCGATCATCCCAATGCAGGACATGCGCCACGCCAAAGGCCACGACAGCGGCAAGTAAAAGCCAGGAGTACCAACGCATGGCAAAACGCGAGCGACGGGTAGTTTTGAGCTTCGGCAGCGGTTGAGTCGACATCAAGGGACGCGTTCCAGAAATTCAGGCTATGGGTAATAGCACAAACGGGGCAGGCTCTGACGCCAGGATCGCGGGAATTATCCAGACAGGATGTGAAAAAAACGGCAAATGGCGGGAATGTCGTGCTTGTTTGGGGGCAGGATCACAAAACCAAATGTGGGAGCGAGCCTGCTCGCTCCCACAGGTTTTTGCGGTGTGGCGATCAGCGCACGCTGCTGGTGAAGCGGCTCACGCCCGGCAATTCGAGGACGATGTCATCGCCAACGTTCAGCGGACCAACGCCCACGGGCGTGCCGGTGAGAATCACGTCGCCGGCCTGCAGCGAGAAGCAGCCGGCCATGTGCTGGATCATTGGCACGATCGGGTTGAGCATCGCGCTGCTGTTGCCGTCCTGGCGCACTTCGCCATTGATGGTCAGGCGAATGCCGATGTCGGTCAGGTCGGCAAACGAGCTGCCGACCACGAACGGTGCGATCACCGCCGCGCCGTCAAACGATTTGGCAATTTCCCATGGCAGGCCTTTGGATTTGAGCTCGGCCTGCTTGTCGCGCAGGGTCAGATCCAGCGCCGGGGCAAAACCGGAAATAGCGTCGAGCACTTCTTCACGGCTTGGCTTGGTCGACAGCGGCTTGCCAATCAACACGGCGATTTCCGCCTCGTAGTGCACGGAGCCACGTTCGGTCGGAATGCTGAAACCGCCTTCCAGCGGCACGACGCAACTGCCCGGCTTGATGAACAACAACGGCTCGGTAGGCACCGGGTTGTCCAGCTCCTTCGCGTGTTCGGCGTAATTACGCCCGATGCAAACGACTTTCCCCAACGGGAAATGAATACGCGTGCCGTCGACATACTGGTGCTGATAGCTCATTAACCGACTCCTGGGTTCGTAGCGTTTAAGTTCGAAAGTCAAACAGCGAAGATCTTGCCCGGGTTCATGATGCCATTCGGGTCGAACACGGCTTTTACCGCTTTCATGTACTCGATCTCAACCGGCGAGCGGCTGTAGGTCAAGTAATCGCGTTTGGTCATGCCCACGCCGTGCTCGGCGGAGATCGAGCCGTTGTACTTCTCGACGGTCTCAAACACCCATTTATTGACAGTGGCGCACTTGGCGAAAAACTCGTCCTTGCTCAGGTTGTCCGGCTTGAGGATGTTCAGGTGCAGGTTGCCATCGCCAATGTGGCCGAACCAGACGATTTCAAAATCCGGGTAGTGCTCGCCGACAATCGCGTCGATTTCCTGCAGGAACGCCGGCACTTTCGACACGGTGACCGAGATGTCGTTCTTGTACGGCGTCCAGTGCGAGATGGTCTCGGAGATGTACTCGCGCAGTTTCCACAGGTTGTGCAGCTGGGTTTCGCTCTGGCTCATCACGCCGTCCAGCACCCAGCCCTGCTCGACGCAATGCTCGAACGTTTCCAGCGCGCTGTTGGCCACTTCTTCAGTGGTCGCTTCGAACTCCAGCAGTGCGTAGAACGGGCAATCGGTTTCGAACGGTGCCGGGACATCGCCACGGCCCATGACTTTGGCCAATGCCTTGTCAGAGAAAAATTCGAATGCAGTCAGGTCGAGCTTGCCTTGGTAGGCGTGCAGCACCGGCATGATCGAGTCGAAGTCAGCGGTGCCGAGCACCATCGCCGTGAGGTTTTTCGGTGCGCGATCCAGACGCATGGTCGCTTCAACCACAAACCCGAGGGTGCCTTCAGCGCCGATGAATAGTTGGCGCAGGTCGTAACCGGTGGCGTTCTTGATCAAGTCTTTGTTCAGTTCCAGCACGTCGCCCTTGCCGGTGACGACTTTCATGCCCGCCACCCAATTGCGGGTCATGCCGTAGCGAATGACCTTGATCCCGCCGGCATTGGTGCCGATGTTCCCGCCAATCTGGCTGGAACCGGCAGATGCAAAGTCGACCGGGTAGTAAAGGCCTTTGTCTTCAGCGGCATTCTGCAATTGTTGCGTGACCACGCCCGGCTGACACACAGCCGTGCGGTCAGTGAGGTTGATGTCGAGAATTTGATTCATATAGTCGAAGGACACGACCACTTCGCCATTGGCCGCTACCGCTGCCGCCGACAGGCCGGTGCGCCCGCCCGAGGGAACCAGTGCGACCTTGTGCTGATTGGCCCAACGGACGATGGCTTGAACCTGTTCGATGGACTTGGGAAACACAATGGCCGTCGGCGCTGGCGCGAAGTGTTTGGTCCAATCCTTGCCGTAGGTATTCAGGGAATCGGCGTCGGTAAGGACTTTGCCAGGCTCAACCAGGGTCTTCAGTTCATCAATCAGGGCAGGACTGGTCATCGACAGAACTCTCGAACAATTCATGGTCATCCTGAAGACGCTTCACGTCGCAGGAATGAGTGATTAGCGGGTGCGTATGCTAGCATACCGACCCCGCGGACCAGTGCCCAACGGCCGATTCGCGGTGATGGCTTTTTTGCCGTCCGGGTCAGCTCCCGCTGCCCTCTTCCTGCCATTTTTCTCCGGGATACAGGTTTACGCAGATGAGCAAGACTTCTCTCGATAAGAGCAAGATCAAGTTCCTTCTTCTCGAAGGCGTCCACCAATCGGCTGTCGACGTCCTCAAGGCGGCGGGCTATACCAGCATCGAATACCTGACAGGTTCCTTGCCGGAAGCCCAGCTCAAGGAAAAGATTGCTGACGCTCACTTCATCGGCATTCGTTCGCGCACCCAACTGACCGAAGAGATCTTCGATCACGCGAAGAAGCTGGTCGCGGTCGGCTGTTTCTGCATCGGCACCAACCAGGTTGACCTGGATGCGGCCCGCGAGCGCGGCATCGCCGTGTTCAACGCGCCATACTCCAACACCCGCTCCGTGGCGGAACTGGTGCTGGCCGAAGCGATCCTGCTGCTGCGCGGCATCCCCGAGAAAAATGCGTCCTGCCACCGTGGCGGCTGGATCAAGAGCGCGGCGAACTCCTTCGAGATTCGTGGCAAGAAGCTGGGCATCGTCGGCTACGGCTCGATCGGTACGCAACTGTCGGTGCTGGCCGAGGGCCTGGGCATGCAGGTGTTCTTTTACGACACCGTGACCAAGCTGCCGCTGGGTAACGCCACTCAGGTCGGCAACCTGCACGAACTGCTGGCGATGTCCGACATCGTCACCCTGCACGTTCCGGAAACCGCCGCCACCCAGTGGATGATGGGCGAGAAGGAAATTCGCGCCATCAAGAAGGGCGGCATCCTGATCAACGCTGCTCGCGGCACCGTGGTCGAACTGGATCACCTGGCCGCCGCGATCAAGGACAAGCACCTGATCGGCGCCGCCATCGACGTCTTCCCGGTCGAGCCACGCTCGAACGACGAAGAATTCGAAAGCCCGCTGCGTGGCCTCGACAACGTCATCCTGACCCCGCACATCGGCGGTTCCACCGCTGAAGCGCAAGCCAACATCGGTCTGGAAGTGGCGGAAAAACTGGTCAAGTACAGCGACAACGGCACGTCCGTTTCGTCGGTGAACTTCCCGGAAGTGGCCCTGCCGGCTCACCCTGGCAAGCACCGCCTGCTGCACATCCACGAGAACATCCCGGGCGTGATGAGCGAGATCAACAAGGTCTTCGCCGAAAACGGCATCAACATCTCCGGTCAGTTCCTGCAGACCAACGAGAAAGTCGGCTACGTGGTGATCGACGTAGACGCCGAATACTCGGATCTGGCGCAAGAGAAACTGCAGCACATCAACGGCACCATCCGCAGTCGGGTTCTCTTCTGAGAACAGCCGCAAGCTACAAGCGGTGAGCGGCAAGTGGCGCTCGCTTCAGTTTGAGGCTTGCAGCTCAAAGCTTGGAGCTGCAAATGAAAAGGGAGCCCCGAAGGGCTCCCTTTTTTATTTGACGTTTACCGTGATTTTTTCGGAAACGATCGATGGGTCGAATGGCATGTGGCCGCTGTCGCCGAGGATCAATTGCAAGGTGTGTTTGCCCGGGGCCAGTTTGATGGTGGCTTCGGTCTGCGCCTTGCCGAAATGCATGTGATGCGCGTCAGTCGGAATGGGCGCGCCTTCGGCCGGCAGGTCGTCGACATCGATCAGCAAGTGGTGGTGGCCGGTGTTTTTGGTGACGTCACCCGCCGGGGCCAGCGCGATGTTCTTCGTGCCGAACTTGACCTTGAACTCTTGAGAAACCGTCGCCCCGTCTTCGGGAGAAACGATGAACACTTCAGCATCTTTCGGCGCCGGCGTCGCCGCGCTGGCCAGCACCGAAACACCCATCAGCACACCCGCCAACGCTGCACGTGACATAAAGCTTTTCATTTTCTTCTCCAGTTTTTCCGTAAAATCCGCTCGGTCATGACAACTTCATGACCATTCGTTGTCGAAGGCACTCGACAACCATAGCAAAGCGAGCCTGAATCAGAGCGTCGCGATAAATGTTTTCAAAGGAGTGACCATGCGTTTTCTGCCTGGACTGATC
The DNA here is from genome assembly GCF_021605415.1 of Pseudomonas syringae. Taxonomy (GTDB): domain Bacteria; phylum Pseudomonadota; class Gammaproteobacteria; order Pseudomonadales; family Pseudomonadaceae; genus Aquipseudomonas; species Aquipseudomonas syringae_S. The sequence continues at coordinate 165,922 of NZ_WKEQ01000009.1, read as the reverse complement.
TGCCTGCTACCCCTTTTGAGTCCTCTGGCTCATGCCGAATTGATCGACGACATTAACGACCGTGGCGAACTGCGCATCGCCCTTGAGGCTAATACACCGCCCTTCAATTACAAGGAAGGCGACAAACTCACCGGGTTTGAAGTGGAGCTGGGTCAGATGCTCGCCGCCGAGCTGGATGTGCGCGCCGACTTCATCGTCACCGATGCGGGCGACTTGCTCCAGGGCGTCGAAAGCGGCAAGTACGACGTCGCGCTCAATCACATAGCACTGACCCCGGAACTCAAGGAACGTTTCGCCTTCAGCGAGGCGTACACCAAGGCTGATGCGCAAATGTTTGTCCATGAAGAACCGCAGCAGCGGCCGATGGTATTGGTGCAGACATTGAACGAGGGAAAATCGAAACCCTCCGAGCCGGTGAATCTGGCGATTCCGTTTCAGAAGGGCAATCCGGCGTTTCAGGCGAGCCTGGACAGCGCGTTGGCGCGGATCAAGGCGGATGGCCGACTGGAGGCCTTGACGCAGAAGTGGCTCACCGAGCCGAAGTAACCACAATACCTGTGGGAGCTGGCTTGCCAGCTCCCACAGGGGGTAGTGGTGAATCTCTAGTCGAGTTGGGCCAGAGCCTGGGCGGCTTCGGGCAGTTCCAATTCACTGAACACCTGCACACCATGGCGTTTGAGCAACGCAGCCGTCACCCCCTCGCCGCCGACCTTCACGCCGCTGAACGTCCCGTCATACGTCTGTCGGTTGCCGCAGGACGGGCTATTGGCTTTGAGCACCGCGATCCGGATGCCGTGCCGTTGCACCCACTCGAGCGCCTGTTGTGCGCCAGACAAAAACTGCGCACTGACATCCTCGCCGTCCGTGGTGATCACCGACGCCAATCCGTCGAGCACCTCACCGCCCTGCCCGCCGGGAATCTCCGCCGCCGCGCGAGGCGTCGGCAAACCGCCGGCGACTTCCGGGCACAACGGCACGACCCGGCCTTCGCGGATCCATTGCTCCAGCAGATCAAATGGCCCGCTCGCCCCGCCGTCATAACGCACACGGTGACCGAGCAGGCAGCGGCTGACCAGAATCTTTTCCATCTCAGAACGGCTCATTGCCACGGCGCCGAAACCAGCCCGTCAGCGACAAACGTTCGCGCGTGGCGGGCATGACTTCGTGAGGCACCTGACCGGAAAGAAACACCACCAGACAGCCGCCGGTCGGCTGCACGTCGTAGACGCGGTCGTTTTCCAGGTACATGCGCAACTGACCGCCGTGCTCCGGCAGCCAGGCATCGTTCAGATAGATCACCGCCGAGACCATGCGCCGGTCGTCATCGCGGAAGCGGTCGACGTGCTTTTTGTAGAACGCCCCCGGTGGATAGAGGGCGAAATGGCATTCGAAATCTTCCAGGCCGAGGAACAGGCCGCGATTGAGCGCTTCGCGCAGGCTGTCCATCAGTCCCAGATAACGGTCGCTGGCCTCAGCCTCGCCGGGGTCGATCCACTGGATCTGATCGCCGCGAATGCCTTCGCGGATCTCTGAAAACGGCCCGCGCCCCACCGCCGCCGGTGCCAGTTCGCCCTCGGCATCACGTTTACGGCACTCGGCCGCCAACGCCCGGGTCAAATCCTGGGGCAGGAAGATGTTCTGCTGCGACCAGCCATGTTCGGCCAGGTCGTCGACAATGCGTAACAGCAGCGGGTGTTCAGAGGATATTGGCATGGCGCGCATAGTATGTCGGCGCCAGGAAATCCGACAGAGCCGCATGGCGGCTTGATACGAATTCTCGACAAGTACCGGCACCGCACGGAGAATAGTCGGCTGCTGACAGGAGTCCCTATGCGCCGTTTGCTTTTTTCACTGTTGATGTTCTGCGTTTTGCCCGCCTGGGCGGACGGCCACGATCAGTTGTACACGGTCGCCGGCTGGCCAGAACAACGTGCGCATTTCAACGATGCCTTGAGTGCTGCGCAACAGCGCTATCAGAACAGCTTGCCGCCAGCGGTGTTCCAGGCCCTGGTGAGCAACAGCAATCAGCGCTTCGGGCCGCAAGCCATGGATCAGCGCGCCAAAGCGCAACTGCGCCAGAACCTCGCCGACCCAAAACCCGCCCTCGCCTTTTTCCAGTCACCACTGGGCAAGAAAATCGTCGCCGCCGAGTTGCTGGCGACCCGTCGCGATCAATTGGCGAAAAACGCCAAGGGCTTGCCGAAGATGCCGGCCAGTGACAGCCGTCTGCTGATCATCGGCCATCTCGCTCAGGCCCTGCCCGCCCGTGAGGCCGGTGCCGAAGTCAGCCTGGCGATTGCCGGTGTCGCGGCGGACAGTTTGAGTTCGATGATTCCCGGCCTGCTCGGTGGTGGTCAGGCCCAAGGCATGCTGAATGGGCAGCGCCAGCGATTGATGGATCAGATTGGCGCCGACATGAACAACACCTTGTTGTATGTGTACCGCGATCTGTCGGACGAAGAGCTGGAAGAGTTTGCGACCTTTGCCGAATCCACCGAGGGCAAGGCTTACTACCAGGCGGCGCTGGCGGCGATTCGGGCGGGGCTGGCGGTGGGGCAAAGCACCTCGAACCTGAATCCGTAATTTTGTTGCTGACAGACCCCCATCGCTGGCAAGCCAGCCCCCACAGGTTCGGTGGTGTTCACAAATTCTGCATTCACCGCAGCCCCCTGTGGGAGCTGGCTTGCCAGCGATGAGGCCCGGAAAAACGCTAGAGATTCCGGCCCTTGATCCGCTTGCTCAGAAACTCGAAATACTGCGTACGCAACTCCACCGTCTCATTGGCCAGATGATGCCGCGCCGTCGGCAATAGCAGCACTTGCGGCCGATCAAACTTGCCGCGCAATACTTCCAGGTTGTGCCGCCAATCCACCGTCATGTCTTCCTGGCCCTGAATGATCAGAGGCCGGCGCGGGCTCTTCGGCGCGCTTTCCACTCGACCGATCCAGCGCTTCAACGCCCCCACCCACGCCGTTGGCAGGCGCAGCGGCTGCAACGGATCGGCCTGCAGGAACGGCAAAAAGTCCGGGTCATTGGAGTTCTCGCTGAAACGCCGGGCAATGCCTCGCACGAACGGCCGCAGCAGGTAATAACTCAATTGCGACCAACCCCACGCTCTTGGGCGCACCAGTGGCGCCAGCAGAATCAATTGACCCTGAGCCGGACTGTCGACGCCATGGTTGAGCACATGATCGACCACAATCGCCCCGCCGGTGCTTTGCCCGCACAGGTGCCACGGCTGCGGCAACGCAATGGAGTTCGCTTCAGCAAACAGGCCCAGCAAGGTGTCCTGATACTCGGCAAAATCACGAATGCTCGCCCGCGCGCCGCTGGACAATCCGTGACCCGGCAAATCGCAGGCGACCACGGCAAAGCCCTGATCCAGCGCCCACTCGATCACATGCCGATAGAGGCCGGTGTGGTCGTAAAAGCCATGGATCAGGAACAACGTGCCCTTGACCTTTTCCGGCCACCAACACTGGCTGACCAATTGATAACCGTCGACTTCGAAACGGCCCATGCCGCGCCACATGTCACGCCCTGGAAAATCTATCCGATAGAAGCACTGATACGCCTGCGCCTCGACCGACAGCGGCTGCCATTCGGCCAAGGGCTTGAGGCTGGCGCGCAAATGATCGGGGTCGAAACTGGCAGACATGAGGACATTCCAAAGCGGTAAACGGACTTTATCGGCCTGCGATATTCATCTGTCGCGGCAAGCATGGCAAGCTAGCCGGCCTTCGAGGATTGAAAAACCATGCGTTCGTCCTACCGCACCGCGCTGTTTGCCGGCCTGCTCGCGTTTGTATGCGCCGGCGTGTTGTGGGCGGCCTATGACTGGTTTCAGGGTCGCTACCTGCGCGCTTTCAGCGAACACACGGCGGTGTTTTCCGGTGATCCGCTGCGCCTGCCTGACGACCTCGCCGGCCCGGGCAATATCCGCCTCGTGCATTTCTGGGATCCTGCCTGCCCGTGCAACGTCGGCAATCAACAGCACCTCACAGAAATGGTTGAACAGTTCGGTGCCAAGGGTGTGGAGTTTTTCGCCGTGCAGAAGCCCGGCAGCCACGGCCAGTTGCCCGCCACCCTTAGCCATCTGAAACCCGTCGCCGTCTTGCCTGGCTCCGAGCAAATTCCCGCCAGCCCGGCCGTAGCGATCTGGGATCGCAGCGGCAAACTGGCGTATTTCGGGCCTTACAGCGAAGGCCTGACATGCAATGCCAGTAACAGTTTTATCGAGCCGATCCTGCAAGCATTAAACGAGGGTCGTGAAGTGAGTGCCACCCACACACTGGCGGTAGGGTGTTACTGCCCGTGGCCTGTCGACCCGATGAAATAGGCAAAACGCCGCAATATGAATCCCTCTTAGGGATGATGGGCCAACCCGGTCTGACGTGTTAAACAGTGATGCCTCAGGACAGCCGTCATTCATAAACAACAAGGAATCATCATGAAACGTAGCCTGACCGTTCTCGGTTTGCTGATAGTCGCCATTGCCGCCGGGGGTGGCTGGTACGTTTACAGCAAGCAACCGACGCGTCAGGGCTCGATGCAACTGCAACATCTGCAAAGCTCCGTCACCGTGCGTTATGACGAGCGTGGCGTTCCACATATCCGCGCCAATAACGAACCTGATCTCTACCGCGCCCTCGGCTATGTCCACGCCCAGGATCGGCTGTTCCAGATGGAAGTCCTGCGCCGCCTCGCCCGTGGCGAGCTGGCAGAAGTGCTCGGCCCGAAGTTGCTCGACACCGACAAGCTGATGCGCAGCCTGCGCATTCGCGAACGCGCTGAAACCTACCTGGCGAAGCTCGACCAACAATCGCCGGCGTTCATCGCCATGCAGGCGTATCTGGACGGCATCAACCAATATCAGGACAGCCACGCCAAACCCGTGGAGTTCGACGTGCTGGGCATTCCAAAGCGCCCGTTCACCGCACAGGACACCATCAGCATCGCCGGGTACATGGCCTACAGTTTTGCCGCCGCGTTTCGCACCGAACCCTTGCTGACCTATGTGCGCGATCAGTTGGGCGCCGATTACCTGAAGGTGTTCGATCTCGACTGGCAGGCCAGAGGCGTGCTGGACAACGCTGCCGCGCCGGCCCTCGCCAGCGGCGACTGGAAAGACCTCAACGCCCTCGCCCGTCTCAGCGAACAGGCCCTGGCCGACAATGGCCTGCCGCAGTTCGAGGGCAGCAACGCCTGGGTCGTCGCCGGCAGCCGCACCAAAAGCGCCAAACCGTTGCTCGCGGGCGATCCGCACATTCGCTTCTCCGCACCGTCGGTGTGGTATGAAGCGCAGCTGTCGGCACCAGGCTTTGAACTCTACGGCCATTATCAGGCGCTGATGCCGTTCGCCTCGCTGGGCATGAACCGCGACTTCGGCTGGAGCATCACCATGTTCCAGAATGACGACCTCGACCTGATCGCCGAGAAGGTCAACCCGGACAACCCCAATCAGGTCTGGTATCGCGGTCAGTGGGTGGACATGGTCAGCAGCGAGCAGCAAATCGCCGTGAAAGGACAGGCGCCGGTCACCCTGACGCTGCGCCAGTCACCCCACGGCCCGATCGTCAACGATGCCCTTGGCACCGCCGCCGGTAAAACCCCGATTGCGATGTGGTGGGCATTCCTCGAAAGCGAGAATCCGATCCTCGACGGCTTCTACCAGCTCAATCGCGCCGACACCCTGGTCAAGGCGCGCAGCGCTGCCGCAAAAGTCCAGGCGCCGGGCTTGAACATTGTCTGGGCCAACGCCAAGGGTGATATCGGCTGGTGGGCCGCCGCGCAGTTGCCCAAGCGCCCGGCCGGTGTCCGTCCGTGGTTCATCCTCGACGGCAGCACCACCGATGCCGACAAGGACGGTTTCTATCCGTTCAGCGCCAACCCGCAGGAGGAAAACCCGGCGCGCGGCTACATCGTCTCGGCCAATTTCCAGCCGCTGTCGCTGACGGGCATGGAGATTCCCGGTTACTACAACCTCGCCGATCGCGGCCAACAGCTCAATCGTCAGCTCGGCGACAAGGCCATCAAGTGGGATCTGGAAAACAGCCAGAAGCTGCAACTGGGCACCACCACCGCGTACGGCCCTCGCACACTTGCGCCATTGCTGCCGGTGCTGCGTGAGGTCGCAAGTGATCCCGCCGAGCTGAAACTGGTCGAGCAACTGGCGAAATGGCAAGGCGACTATCCGCTGGATTCGATCAGCGGGACGGTGTTCAACCAGTTCCTCTACGACTTGGCCGACGCGGCGATGCGCGATGAACTGGGCAATGATTTCTTCGAAACCCTGCTGTCGACCCGGGTGATCGATTCAGCCCTGCCGCGTTTGGCTGCGAGCGCCGACTCAGCGTGGTGGGACAATCGCAGCACACCGGCCAAAGAAACCCGCGCCGACACAGTGAAAACCGCGTGGCAGGCGAGCATGAGGCATCTGAAACAGGTGCTGGGCGACGATGCCGCGCAATGGCAATGGGGCAAGGCCCATACGCTGACCCACGCCCATCCGCTGGGGCAGCAGAAACCGTTGGAGCGGATTTTCAACGTCGGCCCGTTTGCCGTACCCGGCTCCCATGAAGTGCCGAACAACCTCTCGGCGAAGATCGGCCCGGCGCCGTGGCCGGTGACCTATGGGCCATCGACGCGGCGCCTGATTGATTTCGCCGACCCGACCCACAGCCTGACCATCAACCCGGTCGGCCAGAGCGGCGTGCCGTTCGACCGTCACTATGACGATCAGGCCGAGGCGTATGTCGACGGGATGTACATGCAGGCGCATTTCAGCGATGAAGAAGTGACGGCGAATACACGCAGTACGTTGAAGCTGCTGCCGGCGCGGGTGACCCAATAGATTTGTGATGTATGAACTGGCCCCATCGCTGGCAAGCCAGCTCCCACAAGGTTTTGCGTCGGGCACATTTGCGTGAACAACAGAAAACCTGTGGGAGCTGGCTTGCCAGCGATGAGGCCGTCACATACACCACAAAGTCTCAAACCATCGACGAAAAATTCTGCCGAAACTGCTGCGGCGTCACCCTGACCTCCCGCGCAAACACCCGGGAAAATTCCGCACGCTCATGTTCGCCGCATTCGCCAGATCCGCATTGGTCAGGTCACCCGTGAGATCGGCCAGCACGTAAAGCTGCACCATTGCCACCGTCGAAGTCGGTTCGGCATGCGGCGTGAGGAACGGGCTGAACTGCGATTGCCCGCCCGAGCGTTGCGTGAACAGCCCCAGCCGCTTGGCCTCCTGCAACGCCACGTTCACGCCGTGATCGCTCCCACATGGGTTGGCTTACGCCGCATCCGGCGCTTGCGCCCGGCGCACGTCCGGTTGCTTCCACGAATCGGCGGCGCTTTCCTCGATGGCTTGCTGGATGGCTTTCTTGCGCGATTCTTCGGCGCGACGGCTGAAGTACCAGACCAGAAATGTCACGATCGACACCGCCAGCAGAATCAGGCTCGCCACGGCGTTGATCTCAGGCTTTACGCCCAGACGCACCGCCGAGAACACTTCCATCGGCAGGGTTGTCGAACCCGGGCCGGACACGAAGCTCGCCAGTACCAGGTCATCCAGCGACAGGGCGAACGACATCATGCCGCCCGCCGCCAGCGACGGCGCGATCATCGGGATGGTGATCAGGAAGAACACCTTCCACGGCCGCGCCCCCAAGTCCATTGCCGCTTCTTCAATCGACAGGTCCAGCTCACGCAGTCGCGCCGACACCACCACCGCCACATACGCCGCACAGAACGTCGTGTGGGCGATCCAGATGGTGACGATGCCGCGCTCCTGCGGCCAGCCGATCATCTGCGCCATGGCCACGAACAGCAGCAACAACGACAGACCAGTGATCACTTCGGGCATCACCAGCGGCGCGGTGACCAGGCCACCGAACAGCGTGCGGCCCTTGAAGTGGGTGATGCGGGTCAGCACGAACGCCGCCAATGTACCCAGCGCCACCGCCGCCACCGCCGTGTAGCAGGCGATTTCCAGCGAGCGCACCACCGAGCCCATCAGTTGCGAATTATCGAGCAGGCCGACGTACCACTTGATCGACCAGCCGCCCCACACCGTCACCAGTTTCGAGGCGTTGAACGAGTAGATCACCAGGATCAGCATCGGCAAGTAGATGAACAACAGGCCGATGACCAGCATCAGGCTGGAGAAACGGATGCGCTTCATTCTTTACCCTCCATTTCCTTGGCCTGACTGCGGTTGAACAAAATGATCGGCACGATCAGGATCGCCAGCATCACCACCGCCAGGGCGGACGCCACCGGCCAGTCACGGTTGTTGAAGAACTCTTGCCAGAGCACTTTACCGATCATCAGGGTTTCCGGACCGCCGAGCAGTTCCGGGATGACGAACTCGCCCACCACCGGAATGAACACCAGCATGCAGCCGGCAATGATCCCGTTTTTGGACAGCGGAATGGTGATTTTCCAAAAGCTGTTGAAGGTGCTCGAACCGAGATCCGACGCCGCTTCCAGCAGGCTGTGATCGTGCTTCACCAAGTTGGCGTAGAGCGGCAGGATCATGAACGGCAGGTACGAATAAACGATGCCGATGTACACGGCAAGGTTGGTGTTGAGAATCTGCAGCGGCTCGTCGATCAGGCCCATGCTCATCAGGAAACCGTTGAGCAGGCCGTTGTTGCTGAGGATGCCCATCCACGCATACACGCGAATCAGAATCGCGGTCCAGGTCGGCATCATGATCAGCAGCACCAGCACCGTTTGCATCTCTTTACGGGCGGTGGCGATGGCGTAGGCCATCGGGTAGCCGATCAGCAGGCACAACACCGTGCTGATAAACGCCATTTTCAGCGAGCCGAGGTACGCGGCGATGTACAACTCGTCACCCGCCAGCAACGCATAGTTGCCCAGATTCAGCAGCAATTGCAGCTTCTGCTCGGCGAAGGTGTAGATCTCGGTGTACGGCGGGATGGCCACGTCGGCTTCGGCGAAGCTGATCTTCAAGACGATGAAGAACGGCAGCATGAAGAACAGGAACAGCCAGATGAACGGCACCCCGATGACCAGTTGGCGGCCACCGGGAATTATTCGATTGAGGCGGCGTTTGAATTTGCGCATGTTCATGAGCGAAGTACCACGCCGCTGTCGTCTTCCCACCACACGTAAACCTGATCACCCCAGGTCGGCCGCGCGCCGCGACGTTCGGCGTTGGCCACGAACGACTGCACGAGTTTGCCGCTCGGCAACTGGACGTAGAACACCGAGTGGCCGCCGAGGTACGCGATGTCATGCACCTTGCCGCTGGACCAGTTGTACTCGCAGGTCGGTTGATCAGCGGTGACCAGCAGTTTTTCCGGACGGATCGCGTAAGTGACCGACTTGTCCTGAACCGAGGTGCTGATGCCGTGGCCGACGTAGATCTGACGATCAAGGTCTTTGCAGGTGATGGTGGCGTGACCTTCGGCGTCGTCGATCACTTCGCCTTCAAAGATGTTGACGTTGCCGATGAATTCGCAGACCAGACGGCTGGTCGGGGTTTCGTAGATGTCGATCGGGCTGCCGATCTGGGCGATCCAGCCCAGGTGCATGATCGCGATGCGCTCGGCCATGGTCATAGCCTCTTCCTGGTCGTGGGTCACCATGACGCAGGTCACGCCGACGCGCTCGATGATTTCCACCAGTTCGAGCTGCATCTGCGAGCGCAGTTTTTTGTCCAGTGCGCCCATCGGTTCGTCGAGCAACAACAGCTTCGGACGCTTGGCCAGGGAACGCGCCAGTGCCACACGCTGACGCTGGCCGCCGGACAACTGATGCGGCTTGCGCTTGGCGTACTGACTCATCTGCACAAGTTTGAGCATCTCGGCCACGCGGGCGTCGACTTCAGCCTTGGGAATCTTGTCCTGTTGCAGGCCGAAGGCGATGTTCTGCGCCACGGTCATGTGCGGAAACAAGGCGTAGGACTGGAACATCATGTTGATCGGACGTTCGTACGGCGGCATGTCGGTGATGTCGACGCCGTCGAGAAAAATGCGCCCCTCCGTGGGCCGTTCAAACCCTGCGAGCATGCGCAGCAGGGTGGATTTGCCCGATCCCGAGCCGCCGAGCAAGGCAAAAATCTCGCCTTTCTTGATCTCCAGGGACACGTCGTCCACGGCAATCGTCTCGTCGAACTTCTTCGTGACCCGGTCGATTTTGACCAACACCTGTTTAGGTGTCTGGTCGCCCTCGAGGGCTTTCTTGTAGGCGCCGGAGGCAACTGCCATTTACGAAACTCCCAGAAAAAAGAGTGCAGTTCGCCCAAATGCTGACGAACCCAGGATAGTTTGTGCTTTATTTGCCCGTCTTGACCTTGGTCCAGCTACGGGTCATCAAACGCTGAATGTTCGGCGGCAATTCGATCGACACGTAGGTCTTGTCGAGCACGGCCTGCGGCGGGTAAACCGATTCGTCGGTGCGAATGGATTGCTCCATCAATTTGTCCGAAGCCGGGTTCGGGTTGGCGTAACCGACGTAATCACTGACCTGGGCGATTACCTCAGGTTTCAGCAAATAGTTGATGAACGCGTGAGCCTGTTTGACGTTGCTCGAATCCTTGGGGATCGCCAGCATGTCGAACCACAGCGCGCCGCCTTCTTTCGGAATCGAGTAGGCGATGTTCACGCCCTTCTTCGCTTCATCCGCACGGTTCTTCGCCTGGAAGATGTCGCCGGAGAAACCGATGGCCACGCAGATGTCGCCGTTGGCCAGATCCGCGATGTATTTCGAGGAATGGAAATAGGTCACATAAGGCCGTACGGCGAGCAGCTTGGCTTCAGCCTTTTTGTAATCGGCGGGATGGGTGCTGTTGGCATCCAGGCCCATGTAATTGAGCACGGTGGGCATCATTTCATCGGCGGAATCGAGGAACGCCACGCCGCAGCTTTGTAGTTTCTTGATGTTTTCCGGCTCGAACACCGCGCTCCAGGAATCGATCTTGTCGACGCCGAGCACGGCTTTGACTTTGTCGACGTTGTAACCGATGCCGTTGGTGCCCCACAGGTATGGCACGGCATACAGGTTGCCCGGATCGTTTTGCTCAAGACGCTTGAGCAGCACCGGGTCGAGGTTGGAATAATTCGGCAGCTGCGACTTGTCGAGCTTCTGGAACGCGCCAGCCTTGATCTGTTTGCCAAGGAAATGGTTCGACGGGACGACCACGTCGTAACCGGTGCGCCCGGCGAGCAGCTTGCCTTCCAGGGTCTCGTTGGAATCAAACACGTCGTAGACCGGTTTGATCCCGGTCTCTTTCTGGAAGTCGGCCAGGGTGGTCTCGCCGATGTAGTCCGACCAGTTATAAATATGCACGGTGCCGGCAGCCTGGGCACCGACAGCGATGGTCAGGCCGGCAGTGGCCAGCAGGGCATTGCGCAACGAAGAAAAAATAGGCAAGTGGAGGTCCTCTAAATTAGTTGGGCCCAAGTTGCCCGCGCTGCATGACAGCCGTGGCTGCCCGGCAACAAAACCGGCGCGCAACTTACCCTCGAAAAACCGATCCAGCAAAACTTTCTGTCATTTAATTGTTCCGCTGGCCGCCGTCGCAATGGCGACGGCCAACGGTTGCAGCCTCAAACCGGCTTATTTACCGGATTTGATCTTGGTCCAGCTGCGGGTGATCAGGCGCAGGGTTGCTGCATCCAGGTCACTGATCGCGTAGAGCTGTTTCTTCACTTCATCCGAAGGGTAGATGCTCGGATCGCTGGTGATGTCTTTGTCCACCAGCGCCGTGGCGGCCTTGTTGCCGTTCGGGAACCGCACGGCGTTGGTGATCTCGGCCATCACTTCCGGTTGCAGCAGGTAATTCATGAATTTGTAGGCCGCTTCGACGTTGGAGGCATCCTTTGGAATGGCAACCATGTCGTAGAAAGTCCCCGCGCCTTCTTTAGGAATGGTGTAGGCCAGTTTGACCTTGTCCCCGGCTTCCTGGGCACGCGTCTTGGACTGCTCCAGATCACCCGAGTAACCCACGGCGACGCACAGGTTGCCGTTGGCCAGGTCGGAGATGTATTTGGAGGAGTGGAAGTAGGCCACCGATGGACGCACCTTGAGGAACAGGTCTTCGGCGGCTTTCAGGTCAGCCTTGTCTTTGCTGTTGGTCGGCTTGCCCAGGTAGTGCAAGGCCGCAGGAATCATTTCGGTCGGTGCGTCGAGGAAACTCACGCCGCAGCTTTTCAGCTTCTCGATGTTTTCAGGCTTGAACACGATGTCCCAGGAGTCGATCTTGTCGATGCCCAAGGCAGCCTTGACCTTTTCCGGGTTGTAACCGATGCCGATCGAACCCCACATATACGGGAAGGCGTGCTTGTTGCCCGGGTCGCTGGCATCGCCAACCGCCTTGAGCAGATCTTCGTCGAGGTTTTTCCAGTTAGGCAGCTTGGACTTGTCCAGTTCCTGATAAACGCCCGCCTTGATCTGCTTGGCCAGGAAGTTGTTGGACGGCACCACGATGTCGTAACCGGATTTGCCGGCCAGCAGTTTGGCCTCCAGCGTTTCGTTGCTGTCGAAAACGTCGTAAACGACTTTGATGCCTGTCTCTTTCTCGAACTTGGCAACGGTGTCCGGCGCGATGTAGTCGGACCAGTTATAGACGTGCAACACCTTGTCATCCGCCTGAACCGCTCCCGCCATCACGCCCATCAGGGACATGGCGAGGAGAGTCTTGCCAGCAAGCTTTTTGCCTAATGCCTTCATGCGTTAATGCTCCAAATTTTTCTTTTTTGAACCACTGTGTTCTGCGACCGAAACCGGACAACGGGAACCGCGACTAGTCTGGCAAGATCCGGGGCGGACTTTCAAGGAAAGGCCGACGTTTCTGGCGGCTCCGAGCGACAGTTGCCTGCGCTCAGAGCCTAGCACTTAGCCCTGCAATGCACTCAGGGTCAGATCCAGGCACTTGCGCGCCTTGGTCAGCAACTCATCGATTTCCGCCTCGGTGATCACCAGCGGCGGCGCGATGATCATCGTGTCGCCCACGGCGCGCATGATCAGGCCGTTATCGAAACAGAACTGGCGGCAGATCATGCCGACGCCCTTGCCTTCGTAACGCTTGCGAGTGGCCTTGTCCTGCACCAGCTCGATGGCCCCCAGCAGACCGACCCCGCGCACTTCCCCCACCAACGGGTGATCGTTCAGCTCCCGCAGACGTTTCTGCAAATACGGTGCCGTTTTGTCGCGGACGTTCTCGATAATTTTTTCGTCGCGCAGGATGCGGATGTTTTCCAGGCCTACAGCCGCCGCCACCGGGTGACCGGAGTAAGTGAAGCCGTGGTTGAAATCGCCGCCCTCGTTGAGCACTGCAACCACCGAGTCACGGACGATCAGGCCACCCATGGGGATGTAGCCGGAGGTCAGGCCTTTGGCGATGGTCATCATGTCCGGTTTGAGGTCGTAGAAATCGCTACCGAACCACTCACCGGTACGGCCGAAACCGCAGATCACTTCGTCCGCCACGAACAGGATGTCGTACTTGGCGAGGATTTCCTTCACGCGCGGCCAATAGGTGTCAGGCGCAATGATCACGCCGCCGGCGCCCTGAATCGGCTCGGCAATAAAAGCACCGACGTTATCGACGCCGACTTCGAGAATTTTTTCTTCCAACTGATTGGCCGCCCAGACGCCGAATTCGTCCGGGGTCATGTCGCCGCCTTCGGCGAACCAGTACGGCTGGGCAATGTGAACGATGCCCGGAATCGGCAAGTCGCCCTGTTCGTGCATATACGTCATGCCGCCGAGGCTCGCGCCGGCCACGGTGGAGCCGTGATAACCGTTCTTGCGGCTGATGATGACTTTCTTGTTCGGCTGGCCCTTGATCGCCCAATAGTGGCGAACCATGCGCAACATGGTGTCGTTGCCTTCGGAGCCGGAACCGGTGAAGAACACGTGGTTCATGCCTTCTGGCGCGATGTCGGCAATCGACTTGGCCAGTTCCAGCGCAGGCGGATGCGCGGTCTGGAAGAACAGGTTGTAGTAAGGCAGTTCGCGCATCTGTTTGGCAGCGGCGTCAGCCAGTTCATCGCGACCATAACCGATCGCTACGCACCACAGGCCGGCCATGCCGTCGAGGATCTTGTTGCCTTCGCTGTCCCAGAGGTACACGCCCTTGGCGTTGGTGATGATCCGCGGGCCTTTCTCTTTCAGTTGTTTGAAGTCACTGAACGGGGCCAGGTGGTGATCGTTGCTGAGCGCTTGCCACTCACGGGTTTGCGGGTTGTTGCTGGTCATGCCAATGCTCCTTGTTATCGGTGAAGGCGCGGCGTGCGACGGCCGCGCCCGGCGTATCAGACGGCGAAGAGCAGGTACTCGCGCTCCCACGAACTGATCACGCGCTTGAAGTTTTCATGCTCGGCCCGCTTGACCGCGACGTAGCCTGTGATGAAGGTCTTGCCGAGGTATTTCTCGACCGTTGTGCTGTTTTCCATGCGCTCCAGCGCGTCCTCGATGGTCAGCGGCAGGCGCAGGTTGCGACGTTCATAACCGCGGCCCACCACCGGCGCGCTCGGATTGATGCCTTCGACCATGCCGATGTAGCCGCAGAGCAGGCTCGCGGCAATCGCCAGGTACGGGTTTGCGTCGGCGCCCGGCAGACGGTTTTCCACTCGGCGGTTTTGCGGGCCGGCATCCGGCACGCGCAGGCCCACGGTGCGGTTTTCTTCGCCCCACTCCACGTTCACCGGCGCCGAGGTGTCCGGCAGGAAGCGGCGGAACGAGTTGACGTTCGGCGCGAACAGCGGCAACAGCTCGGGGATCAGTTTCTGCAGGCCACCGATGTGGTGCAGGAACAGTTGGCTCATGGTGCCGTCTTCATTGGAGAAGACGTTTTTGCCGGTCTCGATGTCGATGATGCTCTGGTGCAAGTGCATCGCACTGCCCGGCTCGCCGGTCATCGGCTTGGCCATGAACGTCGCGGCCACGTCGTGCTTGAGCGCGGCTTCGCGCATGGTGCGTTTGAACACCAGAATCTGGTCGGCCAATGACAGTGCGTCGCCGTGACGGAAGTTGATTTCCATCTGCGCCGTGCCGTCTTCGTGGATCAAGGTGTCGAGATCCAGCTCCTGCAATTCGCACCAGTCGTAGACGTCTTCGAACAGCGGATCGAATTCGTTCGCCGCTTCGATGGAGAATGACTGGCGCCCGATTTCCGGACGGCCCGAGCGGCCGATGGGCGGCTGCAATGGATAGTCGGGGTCGTCGCTGCGTTTGGTCAGGTAGAACTCCATTTCCGGCGCAACGATCGGCTTCCAGCCTTTGTCGGCATAGAGCTTGAGGACTTTCTTGAGGACGTTGCGCGGCGACAGCTCGATCGGATTGCCTTGCTTGTCGTAGGTGTCGTGGATCACTTGGGCGGTCGGCTCGATGGCCCAGGGCACCAGGTACACGGCATTCTCGTCAGGCCGGCAGATCATGTCGATGTCGGCCGGGTCGAGCAGTTCGTAATAGATGTCGTCTTCGACGTAGTCGCCTGTCACGGTTTGCAACAGAACGCTTTCCGGCAGACGCATGCCTTTTTCGGCAATGAATTTGTTGGTCGGCGAGATCTTGCCCCGGGTGATGCCGGTCAAATCGCCAATCATGCATTCGACTTCTGTGATCTTGTGGTCTTTCAACCAATCGGTGAGCTGGTCGAGATTGTTGCTCATAAAAGCCTCTAGGCTGAGTGTCCTGACGCGTGTCAGGCAATGTTTGACGCATGGGCGTCGCGTTGAAGGGCGTGCTTGCGCGCAGTGCCGGCATTCGCCTGGCACCGCGCATAGACACTGAAGGAGGAGCTTACCTGCCCTTTACGCTGGCGTTGCATTTCCTGTGCACAGTGGCGCCGTGCGAAATCATGAGCACCGGCCTGCACACGGCGCGCGCCATTGAAGTGAAAGCGATCTATATTGAATGGGGTAACGGTCAAGAGGGTGTCGATTCGCACGTCCAGAATATTGGACGATGCCGCTTGCCTGATTTGGGAAAGGAAAGTCATCGGCAGTCCGCGAGCCTTGATGGCCATGACGCGGACGGACGTGTCGCCACTGATGTGATGAGCATGCAGACCGGACTGCAACGAACAGTCGGTGACGCCGATTATCGGCAGGCGAGACATGAAACACCCCGGTATTATTGCTGTTATGGGTTTGATCGGAGCTTAGCCTTGTTCATTTTTTTACACAACACCCCCGTAAAAAATACAACACGGCCTGCTCAAGCATGCGGGTGCCAAGCGTCCCGCAGCGAAAAAAACGCTCGAAAATGCCCCATTAATGCCCTCGCGGCGCTTTTTTAGGGCAAAAAAGGCCTCGCTTGACTTCGGCAGGCCGTTCGGGTTGACTGAAACCAGAAAAGATCAATGATTGATATTTTTAACAACAAAGGTGTTGCATCATGTCGGTACCCCCGCGTGCCGTTCAGCTTAACGAAGCGAACGCGTTCCTTAAGGAACATCCTGAGGTTCTGTACGTTGACCTTCTGATTGCGGATATGAATGGTGTGGTGCGCGGCAAGCGCATCGAACGCACCAGCCTCCACAAGGTTTACGAGAAAGGCATCAACCTGCCGGCCTCTCTATTTGCTCTGGATATCAATGGTTCGACGGTGGAAAGCACCGGCCTGGGCCTGGACATCGGCGACGCCGACCGTATCTGCTATCCAATCCCCGATACCCTGTGCAACGAGCCATGGCAGAAGCGCCCGACCGCGCAGCTGTTGATGACCATGCACGAACTCGAAGGCGAACCCTTCTTCGCCGACCCGCGTGAAGTGCTGGCCAATGTGGTGCGCAAGTTCGACGAAATGGGCCTGACCATCTGCGCCGCGTTCGAACTGGAGTTCTACCTGATCGACCAGGAGAACGTGAACGGCCGCCCACAACCGCCTCGCTCACCGGTCTCCGGCAAACGCCCGCATTCGACTCAGGTCTACCTGATCGACGACCTCGACGAATACGTCGACTGCCTCCAGGACATTCTGGAAGGTGCGAAGGAGCAAGGCATTCCGGCTGACGCCATCGTCAAGGAAAGTGCCCCGGCGCAGTTCGAAGTGAACCTGCACCACGTCGCCGACCCGATCAAGGCCTGCGACTACGCGGTACTGCTCAAGCGCCTGATCAAGAACATCGCCTACGACCATGAAATGGACACCACCTTCATGGCCAAGCCTTATCCGGGCCAGGCGGGCAACGGTCTTCATGTCCACATTTCGATTCTTGATAAAGATGGCAAAAACATTTTTGCCAGCGAGGATCCCGAGCAGAACGCCGCATTGCGTCACGCGATCGGCGGTGTGCTCGAGACCCTGCCGGCGCAGATGGCTTTCCTCTGCCCGAACGTCAACTCCTACCGTCGTTTCGGCGCACAGTTCTATGTGCCGAACTCGCCGTGCTGGGGCCTGGACAACCGTACCGTGGCGATCCGCGTACCGACCGGCTCCGCCGATGCCGTGCGCATCGAGCACCGTGTCGCCGGTGCCGACGCCAACCCGTATCTGCTGATGGCTTCGGTGCTGGCGGGCGTGCATCACGGCCTGACCAACAAGATCGAGCCAGGCGCACCGGTCGAAGGCAACAGCTACGAGCAGAACGAACAGAGCCTGCCGAACAACTTGCGTGATGCCCTGCGTGAGCTGGACGACAGCGAGGTCATGGCCAAGTACATCGATCCGAAATACATCGATATCTTTGTCGCCTGCAAAGAGAGCGAGCTGGAGGAGTTCGAACACTCCATCTCCGACCTCGAATACAACTGGTACCTGCACACCGTCTAATCGGAGTGCAGCGATAAAAAACGCCGTCGGCTATTTCAGCCACGGCGTTTTTTTATGGCCGCCTGCAGCGGTTCGCGAGCAAGCCCGCTCCCACAGGGGTCTCCTGTGTACACAAAATCCCGATTCACTGGAGATCTCCTGTGGGAGCGGGCTTGCTCGCGAAGGCGGCTGACAAGACAACACAGATGCCTGCTCGTACAATGCCCGCTGCCCCGCAGGAGACTTTCATGACGCGTCCCGCCCCGCTTCGCAAACCCCGCGCCGCCAGTCAGGCGCGCATCGATTCGATTCTCGACGCTGCGCGCACCTTGCTGGCGACCGAGGGTGTGGCCAGCCTGTCGGTCTACAGCGTCGCCGAGCGCGCACAGATTCCGCCCTCCTCCGTTTACCACTTCTTCGCCAGCGTTCCGGCGCTGCTCGAAGGGCTGACGGCGGACGTCCACGCAGCGTTTCGCGCCTGCCTGCAAGCCCCCATCGACCATGACTCCTTGCACGACTGGCGCGATCTGTCGCGTCTGGTCGAGCAACGCATGCTGGATATCTACGATGAAGACGCCGCTGCCCGCCAGTTAATCCTCGCCCAGCACGGCCTCACCGAAATCACCCAGGCCGACCGCCAGCACGATCTTGAGCTGGGCGATTTGATGCACACGCTGTTTGACCGTCACTTCCAGCTGCCCACGTTGCCAAACGATGTCGATGTGTTCGCCCTCGCGATGGAATTGGGCGATCGCGTCTATGCCCGCTCGGTGCAGCAGCACGGCGAAATCACGCCGCGCATGGCCGAGGAAGGCATGCGGGTGTTTGATGCTTATCTGGGGTTGTACCTGCCGCCCTATCTGCCGAAAAGAAATCTGCCGTGATCTGACTGACCTCATCGCTGGCAAGCCAGCTCCCACAGGTCATCAGTCGTTCACAGAATCGGAGTCCACCGAAGAACCTTGTGGGCGCTGGCTTGCCAGCGATGGCGGCGCCGCTATTTCAACGCAATGCAGATAAAGAAAAACCCCGAAGGCTTCATACTCTTCGGGGTTGTTTTTTAACCACCTTACAACTTGGCGATCGAGACCTCGGTGGATTTCACAAAGGCAATCACTTCGCTGCCGACCACCAGTTCCAGCTCTTTGACGGAGCGCGTGGTGATCACCGACGTGACGATGCCCGAAGCGGTTTGCACGTCGATTTCCGACAGCACGTCGCCGAGGACGATTTCCTTGATCGAGCCTTTGAACTGATTGCGTACGTTGATCGCTTTGATAGTCATGATAGTTCTCCTGGGGTCGAAATAAGCTCCAAGCTTTGAGCTTCAAGCCGCAAGCAGAAGCAAAGCGCTCCACTTGCAGCTTTCAGCTTGACGCTCGCAGCTGCGTTATTGCGCCCACCGCAATTGCGTAGGCAGGGGTGAAACGGGTTCCGGCTCTGGAGGCTCGCCAGGCAGCGACAAAACTCGGTTGAGCACTTCGGCTTCCAGCGCCGCCAGCCGATGCGAACCCCGTACCCGAGGGCGCGGCAGTTCGACGTGCAGATCGAGACCGACTTCGCCGTCCTCGATCAGGATCACCCGGTCGGCAATCGCCACCGCTTCGCTGACGTCGTGAGTCACCAGCAACACCGTGAACCCGTGTTGTTGCCAGAGACGCTCAATCAGTTGCTGCATCTCGATGCGGGTCAGCGCATCCAGCGCGCCGAGCGGTTCGTCGAGCAACAGCAGGCGTGGCTGATGAATCAACGCCCGGGCCAATGCCACCCGCTGCTTCTGTCCACCAGACAAAGCCGCTGGCCATTCATTGGCGCGATCCGCCAGGCCAACCGCATCCAACGCTTGCAGCGCTTGCGCACGCCAGTTGCCCTTGAGGCCCAGACCGACGTTGTCGATGATCTTTTTCCACGGCAGCAATCGGGCTTCCTGGAACATCAGACGGGTGTCTCCCCGCGCCTCGCTCAGCGGCGCGGAACCGGCCAGCAAGTCGCCGCCAGTCGGCAGGTCGAGCCCGGCGAGCAAGCGCAGCAATGTGCTTTTGCCACAACCGCTGCGCCCGACCACGGCGACGAATTGCCCCGCCGGAATGTGCAGATCAATGCCGCGTAGCACTTGCCGCGTACCGAAGGTTTTTTGCAGATTGCGAATCGCCAGCGCAATCCCGCGCAGCAGGCGTGGCGGTTGTTGAGCCGTCATGCCGCACCTCCTTTCGCCACTTGATACGCCGGATGCCAGCGTAGCCAGACGCGCTCAAGTCCACGCGCGGCAAGGTCGGCCAGTTTGCCGAGCACCGCATACAGCAGAATCGCCAGCACCACCACGTCGGTCTGCAAGAACTCGCGGGCATTCATCGCCAGATAACCGATGCCGGAGCTGGCCGAAATGGTTTCCGCGACGATCAGCGTCAACCACATGAAGCCCAGCGCAAAGCGAACGCCGACCAGAATCGAAGGCAGCGCACCCGGCAGAATCACCTGCCGGAACAGGCTGAAACCGCAGAGGCCATAACTGCGTGCCATCTCCACCAGCGCCGGGTCGACGTTGCGAATGCCGTGATAGGTGTTTAGATAAATCGGGAACAATGTCCCCAGTGCCACCAGAAAAATCTTCGCCGACTCGTCGATGCCGAACCACAGGATCACCAGCGGAATCAGCGCCAGGTGCGGCACGTTACGGATCATCTGCACCGAACTGTCGAGCAGGCGTTCGCCCCACTTCGACAGGCCAGTGATGAAGCCCAGCACCAGACCGATGCTGCCACCGATGACGAAGCCCAGCGCTGCGCGCCAGCCGCTGATTGCCAGGTGCGTCCAGATTTCGCCGCTGCGCACCAGGTTGACACCGGCTTCGATCACCGCCACCGGCGCCGGCAGAATTCGCGTCGACAACCAACCGGCCGACACCGACAACTGCCACACCGCCAGCAACAACACCGGCAACGCCCAGGGCGCGAGTCTGTGGATAAACTTCTTCATGACGGCGCCTCAGCTCTGCGACGCGGCTTTCGGAAGAATGTCGTTGGCGATCATTTCACCGAACGGGCTGACGTAACCGGCGCTTTTCGGCAATTCCGGGCGCTCGACGTCAAGGTGCGGGAACAACAGCTCGGCCACGCGATACGATTCTTCGAGGTGTGGATAACCGGAAAAAATAAACGTGTCGATGCCCAGATCGGCGTATTCCTTCACGCGTGCCGCCACGGTCGGGCCGTCGCCGACCAGCGCCGTACCGGCACCGCCGCGTACCAGGCCGACGCCGGCCCACAGGTTCGGGCTGACTTCGAGGTTGTCGCGGCTGCCACCGTGCAGCGCCGCCATGCGTTGCTGACCGACGGAATCAAAACGCGCCAGCGAAGCCTGAGCGCGAGCGATGGTTTCATCGTCCAGATGCGAGATCAGGCGATCGGCCGCTTGCCAGGCTTCGGCGTTGGTTTCGCGCACGATCACATGCAGACGAATGCCGAAGCGCACGGTACGTCCGAGCTTGGCTGCTTTAGCGCGAACCTGAGCGATTTTTTCCGCCACCGCTGCCGGCGGTTCGCCCCAGGTCAGCACCATCTCGACTTGTTCGGCGGCCAGATCCTGCGCCGCTTCGGACGAGCCACCGAAGTACAGCGGCGGACGCGGTTGCTGGATCGGCGGATAGAGCAGTTTCGCGCCTTTCACGCTGATGTGCTCGCCGTCGTAATCAACGGTTTCGCCTTCGAGCACACGGCGCCAGATGCGGGTGAATTCCACGGAGGCCTGATAGCGCTCTTCGTGGCTGAGAAACAGACCGTCACCGGCCAGTTCTTCCGGATCGCCACCGGTCACCAAGTTGAACAGCGCGCGACCGCCGGACAGGCGATCCAGCGTGGCCGCCTGACGCGCCGCCACTGTCGGGGAAATGATCCCGGGGCGCAGGGCGACCAGAAACTTCAGGCGCTGGGTCACCGGGATCAACGACGCGGCCACCAGCCACGAGTCTTCGCACGAACGGCCGGTAGGAATCAGCACGCCGCCGAAACCCAGACGATCCGCCGCTTGCGCGACCTGTTGCAGGTAGCCGTGATCGACGGCGCGGGCGCCTTCGGCAGTGCCCAGGTAATGGCCATCGCCGTGGGTCGGCAGGAACCAGAAAATATTGAGGCTCATGGAGTGGTCTCCTTGGGGGTCGAATTACCGGGCTTGGGTGACTGCGCTTTGGGCCACAGCGGCCGGTGGTGTCCAGATCACATCCTTGATGCTCAATGGCTTGGGAATCAGTTTGAGCTGGAAGAAGGTGTCGGCGATTTTCTGCTGGGCAGCGACCACTTCCGGGGTCAGGAACAGCGCACCGTAGCCTTGGCGTTTCATCGAAGTCAGAGTGATGTCTGCTGACAGGCCGAGCAGCGGCGCCACTTGTTGGGTCACGTCGTCAGGATTGGCTTTCGACCATTCGCCGACCGCGCGCACTTCTTCGACGAGGGCTTTAATCACCTCGGGATTTTTCTGCGCGTAGGGTTGGGTGGCGAGGTAAAACTGATGGTTGTCGACGATGCCTTTGCCGTCGCGCAGGGTGTGCGCTTGCAACTGTTGTTCGGCGGCGGCCTGGTACGGGTCCCAGATCACCCAGGCATCGACACTGCCACGTTCGAACGCGGCGCGGGCATCGGCCGGCGGCAGGAACACAGTCTGAATATCGGTGTATTTAAGGCCGGCGTCTTCGAGGGCGCGCACCAGCAGGTAGTGGACGTTGGAACCTTTGTTGAGGACGACTTTCTTGCCCTTGAGATCCGCGACCGATTTGATCGGCGAGTCCTTGGGTACAAGGATCGCTTCGCTGTGGGGCGCGGGTGGTTCGTAGGCGACGTAAAGCAGATCGGCACCGGCGGCCTGGGCGAAAACCGGCGGCGTTTCGCCGGTGACGCCGAAGTCGATAGAACCGACGTTCAAGCCTTCGAGCAGTTGCGGGCCACCGGGAAACTCAGTCCATTGCACGTTCACGCCTTGAGTGGCCAGACGCTTTTCCAGCGTGCCTTTGGCTTTGAGCAGCACCAGCGTGCCGTACTTCTGATAACCGATTCGCAACGTCTCGGCTTGGGTTTGAGTGATGGCGCCGAAGGACACAGCCGCTGCAACCAGAGCGACCAGACCGCGACGCAAAAATACAGGGCGCATGGCGCTCTCCTTTTTGCAGTGGGGTTTGGCTGCACCTGCTTGGCCGTTGGCGGCTGAGTAAGGTGAAGTGACATCAAAATCGGGTGAAGCGTGACGGGTTTTTAAATGCTCCAGCGAGCACTCAACAAACGTTCATTCAACAGGCCCGGATCCAGCGGTTTCGGCCGACGGGCCATGGCGCCGATGAACTGATCCAGCGCTTCATGCAGACGCTGCTCCAGTGCCGGTGCCAGTTGCGCCTGAGCACTGCCTTCGCCATAAGCGATCTGGCTGTCCTCGGCGAAAATCCCTTGAAGCATTTCCTGCGCTTTCAATGCCGACAGCACTGGCTTGAGTGCGTAATCGACCACCAGCATGTGGGCGATGCTGCCGCCCGTGGCCATCGGCAAAACAATCTTGTGGTTCAGGGCACGTTCGGGCAGCAGATCCAGCACGGTTTTCAGGGCACCGGAAAACGACGCCTTGTACACCGGCGTGGCAATCAGCAAGCCGTCGGCGTTTTCAATCTGTTGCAGCAGGTCGAGCACCTTCGGGCTGTCGAAGCGTGCGTGGAGCAAATCTTCGGCCGGGAAGTCCCGTACCTGATAACTCACCACCTCCACCCCTTGCTGTTGCAACCAGCGCTGCGAACGTTCCAGTAGCACCCCGGATCGGGAGCGCAGGCTTGGACTGCCACCGAGTGAGACGACCAGCATTCAAATGATTCCTTGCACGTTGCAGGCGATTCGCGGTTTGCGATCTCGCTTCGATGGGAGTGACCTTACCAGTTGATTTATATATCTATAAATCATATTTATTCATTTGGTTATTCGATATGGAGATATATACGGTTTTCGGCAAGGCAAAAAAAAAGGCCGTGAAAACGGCCTGAAATACCCTGCTCGTAGGATTCGACACTGATCGTTCCATGCTCCGTGTGGGAACGATCAGCCTGGGTTACCTGTTGGGCTGAGGCGTCAGACGCAGGTACGGTTTCACCGCGCGATAACCCTTGGGGAAGCGTTGCTTGAGTTCTTCTTCATCTTTGAGCGACGGCACGATCACCACGTCTTCGCCGTCCTGCCAGTTGGCTGGCGTGGCCACCTTGTAATTGTCGGTGAGCTGCAGCGAATCGATCACCCGCAAAATCTCGTTGAAATTACGCCCGGTGCTCGCCGGGTAAGTGATGGTCAGCCGTACTTTTTTGTTCGGATCGATGACGAACAGCGAACGCACGGTCAGCGTGTCGTTGGCATTCGGATGGATCAGGTCATAGAGGTCGGACACTTTGCGATCGGCATCGGCCAGGATCGGGAAGTTGACGACGGTGTTCTGGGTTTCGTTGATGTCTTCGATCCACTTGTGATGCGAATCCACCGGGTCGACCGACAGCGCAATGGCCTTCACGCCGCGTTCGGCGAACTGATCCTTGAGCTTGGCGGTGAAGCCCAGCTCGGTGGTGCACACCGGGGTGAAGTCCGCCGGATGGGAAAACAGCACGCCCCAGCTATCGCCCAGCCATTCGTGAAAACGAATCTTGCCGGCGCTGGAGTCTTGTTCGAAATCGGGGGCGATGTCGCCGAGTCGGATGCTCATGGTGCTGCTCCTGAGAAGTTGTTTGAGACAACAACTGTAGCTCGGGTTTTGTTTGTCTGAAAAAGAATAAATAACTAGTTATTTATACCTTATGGAAATATTAAACATCTGTTCACTGGACGCTCAGGGCCATCGAGACGAACATCAGCCCCAAGGTTCGAGAAGGCCTTGAGTTGCAGTAAAGAGGGAAATTTCGGGGACGGCTTACGGGGGTGGGCCTGACTCGAAAACGCAAAAGCCCCGTCCGGCGCGATGCCGGACGGGGCTTTTTTACTTCAGCAGCTTGAGCGCGCTATTACAGCAGCGGGATCGAGTAGCTGACGATCAGGCGGTTTTCGTCCTGGTCGCGTTGACCTGGGATGTCGTTGCGCCACATAGCGTTTTTCCACATGAAGCCAACATTTTTCAGCGGGCCTTCCGGTACGACGTAACCGATGGTCAAGTCGCGTTCCCACTCGGAGCGGCCGCTGCCAGAAACAGGATGGGCTGCGGTGTTGGCGATAGTGTCGATGTTATCGCCACGCAGGTAAACCACGCCGGCAGTCAGGCCAGGCACACCAACTTTGGCGAAGTCATACGAGTAGCGAGCCTGCCAGGTGCGCTCGCCGGCACGGCCGAACTTCTGGATTTGCATGTCGGTGATGGTGTAGTTCGACGAACCGTCGCCTTGGTTCAGCCAAGGGAAGTCGCTGCTGCCGTTGGAAACCTGGTAACCGCCACCAAAAGTGTGGCCAGCAACGGTGTACAGGAACAGGCCGCTGTACAGGTTGTTGTCGACCTTGCCTTTACCGGCTTGGAAACCCTGATAGTTGCCGCTGCTGAAGTAAGCCGGATCGCGACCGTTCAGACCATCGTCGGAGCTGTTGAAGTAACGGAAATCAGACTTCAGCACGCCTGGGCCGATCGCCCAGTTATGAACCAGACCAAGGAAGTGCTGCTTGTAGAAATCTTCCAGGTTGCCGTAGTAGTACTGGGCAGTCAGGTCTTTGGTGATTTTGTAGTCACCACCGGCGTAGATGAACTTGTTGCTGTTGGCAGTACGAGGAGCCGCGCCACCAATGGACAAGTTTTCGTTGTTGCTGGAGTTACGACCTTTCACGGCTTCGATCTGGCCGCCGACCAAGGTCAAATCCTTGATTTCGCCGGAAGTGATCTGGCCACCCTGCCAGGTTTGCGGCAGCAGACGACCATCGTTGGTCACGATCACAGGCAGTTTTGGCTGCAACGTACCCAGCTTCAACTCAGTCTGGGAGATCTTGGCTTTGGCAGTCAGACCCAGGCTGGAGTAGTTATCAACAGCTTCGCCGTTGGATTTGCTCGGAAAGATAGTGCCGCCGTACGACGTGGCGCTGGTTGCGCCGTTTGTACCGCCGCCCGAATCCAGACGCACGCCCAGCAAGCCGATGGCGTCGATACCGAAACCTACGGTGCCTTGGGTGTAACCGGAGATAAAGCGCAGATCGAAGCCTTGGCCCCATTCTTCAGCTTTGCTCTGGGTGGAATGAGCACCAGAGTCACGGTTGTCGTTGTTGATGTAGAAGTTACGCAGCCCCAATGTAGCCTTGCTGTCTTCGATGAAACCGGCGGCGCTTGCCTGCTGCGCCAAAACCCCTACGGCCACGGCCAGGGCCAAGGTGGACTTGTTCATGTATCGCTCCTATCGTTTCTAATTTTTGCTTTTTTACTGTCGGTTCCGGATCTATTGCCCGGAATCTGAACACTTGATCGCGACGGACCGTTTACCCCAGTCAAAGCCGCGAAAGGATACCCCGGCATAGTCCAAAAAAGAATTGGTTCAATCTTTTTCAGAGCTTCGAGGCATATACAAAAGCATCGCAGACTGGAGGTATCGGCTTCAACACCGATTCCTGAACCCCGCAAATTGTCGAGAGACAAAGATGCCAAAACACCGCAACGCCTTTTGAGCGCCGAAC
Organism: Pseudomonas syringae; assembly: GCF_021605415.1. GTDB lineage: Bacteria > Pseudomonadota > Gammaproteobacteria > Pseudomonadales > Pseudomonadaceae > Aquipseudomonas > Aquipseudomonas syringae_S. The sequence continues at coordinate 139,538 of NZ_WKEQ01000009.1, read as the reverse complement.
GGGCCTACCTTAAGCGTTCGCTGCAAAACATAAAAAGAATAAAAAACAACCAAGATCAAACATTTTTGAATATAGAAAAATAGGCAAAAAAAACCTTGCCGAGCGGCAAGGCTTTCTCAGGAATTGTTACAGGAAGCTGTAGGTGTAGTTGAAGATCAGGCGAGTCTGATCCTGGCTGTCAATGCCGGTGCCACTGCCACGGTAAGTACCATGACGCAACGTCGTGCCAAATCCTTTGAGAGCACCCGCCTGAATCGTGTAATCCACACGCAGGTCGCGCTCCCACTCGGACTGGTCGGGGCCACCGTTCCTGGCTTTGATGTCATCACCGTACAAGTAGGCTGCCGAGGCTTTCAAGCCAGGCACGCCCAACGCCGCGAAGTCATAGCTGTATTGACCAAACGTGGTGTTTTCACCGGCACGGACAAAGCCGTTGACCATCGCGTCAGTGAACAGATAGAAGCTCGCGCCCCCGGCGCCTTCGTTGCGACCGTTACCATCAACTACGTTGCCCTGATTCAGGTAAACGAAGCCACCATCATCGTTGACACGTTGATGCCCGACCAGGATGGAACTGCCACCCAACGTGTAGGTGAACATTGCACTCCAGGTCTTGTTATCAACTTCACCGAGGTTTTTGGCATAACCACCATTGTTGTTGAATTGATAACCGGCTTCACCGTTCTTACCATCCGAGCTGCTGTCGAAATATCGGATATCGGTCTTGAATGACTGATTGGCGCTGATCGGGAGGACGTGCACCAGACCAAAGAAGTCCTGCTTGTAATAGTCTTTCAGGTTCGAGTGGTAGTACTGCAAGGTCAGGTCTTTGGTGACCTTCCAGTCAGCGCCGCCATAACGAAACTGATTGCTTTCTTGTGTACCACCCGCCACCGCCAGGCCAGTGCTGTTCGTTGAAGCACGGCCCACTGCATGTTCAAGCTGACCGGCATTGAAAGTGACGTTGTCGATTTCCTTGGAGGTAACGGTGCCACCTTCGAAGGTTTGCGGCAGGAGGCGGCTGTCGTTGGCGACCAGAATCGGCAAGCTAGGCTGCAGTGCGCCACCCAGGTGAGCTTCGGTCTTGGACAGTCGTGCCTTGACGTTACCCGCTATGCGGCTCCAGGAATCCGTGGCTGAACCATCGGAGTCGCTTGGACTGAACGAGTTATTGTCTGGGTGATGGCCCCGACCACCGTCCAGGTGAATACCGGTAATTGCTTGTACATCAAGACCAAAGCCGACCGTGCCTTGAGTGAAGCCAGACAGATAATCAAACTTGAAACCCTGCGCGGCTTCTTTCTGATCCGCACCGCCGTCACGGTTATCGGCGTTGTAGTACATGGTTCGAGAGCTGATGGAAGCCTTACTGTCGTCGATAAAACCCGCGGCGCCTGCCTGCTGCGCCAAAACCCCTACAGCCACGGCCACGGCCAAGGTGGACTTATTCATTGTTAAGCTCCTCTAGTTTCTAATTCTTGTATTCCCGGTTCCCGAATCGATGTCCGGGATCCCAAGGTTCGCGATTAGCGCCAGAGCGTGACCCACAAGTCAATCGTAACTTTGTGTGTCTACGACCATGGTCTAACGCCTGCTTTTTTGGCGAAGGTCGGGTAATGACGTCGTCATGAACCGAAAAAGACGGATGGATCCTTTTTTAATACCCCTTAGCATCTAAACCCCATTGCCTGCTTGCTCAAACGCTTGCGACGGCAACACAGAGATCGATTCCTGAAACGTACTGAGCCGGTATCGTCAGAGCGATTCGCACTGAAGCAATCCGGAAACAATTCCGTCACCGCAGCTGCTGATTCAGCGCGCACTATCCGGATCAATTGTTACAGTTTGTGTATCGGCAAATACTCATGAGCAACGGGCAGACAACTCCGCGCCGGAGTGGCCGAACCGACGCAGCGCGCCCACGCGCGAGGCGGAACGGAGAGTAACCAAGAGGAGAATTTTCAGAAGATGGACAAACCAACGAATTCTGCCGATTGCCGGCATCCATTCATTGCAGCATTGAGGTGAAGTGATAGGGGAGTTTGCAATCTGTGCCAACTCCCCAGCCCCGAGGAGTTACAGGGTTTTTTCGAAGATCTTTGAGTTGCGCTGATAGTTGTACAGCGACGCCCGAGCCGCCGGCAGACGCTCGACGCTGCTCGGTTCGAAACCACGTTCACGAAACCAGTGAGCCGTGCGGGTGGTGAGAACGAACAGGGTTTTCAAACCCTGTGCCCGGGCACGCGCTTCGATGCGCTCCAGCAGTTCATCACCACGACCACCGTGGCGGTAATCGGGATTCACCGCCAGACACGCCAGCTCGCCCGCCTCGGAATCGGCAATCTGATACAGCGCCGCGCAGGCGATGATCATGCCTTCGCGTTCGACCACGCTGAACTGCTCGATCTCACGTTCCAGCACTTCGCGGGAACGGCGCACCAGAATCCCCTGCTCTTCAAGCGGACTGATCAGATCCAGCAAACCCCCGACATCTTCGATGGCCGCCTCGCGCACCAATTCGAACTGCTCTTGAGCTACCAGCGTACCGCCACCATTGCGGGTGAACAGTTCGGTCAGCAGCGCGCCGTCTTCGGCGTAACTGACGATGTGGCTACGCGCGACGCCGCCACGGCAGGCTTCGGCCGCCGCGTCGAGCAATTCCGCCTGATAGTTGCTGCCCAGACGCTGCAAATGGGCCGGCACTTGCTGCGGACGCAATTCGCGTACGAGCCGGCCGTTTTCATCGATCAGGCCCATGTCCGCACCGAACAACAGCAATTTGTCCGCGCCCAGATCGATGGCCGCGCGAGTGGCGACGTCCTCACAGGCGAGGTTGAACGTTTCCCCGGTCGGCGAATAACCCAGCGGCGACAGCAGCACGATGGAACGCTCGTCGAGCAAACGGTTGATGCCCTTGCGGTCGACCCGGCGCACTTCGCCGGTGTGGTGATAATCGACACCTTCGAGCACGCCGATCGGCCGCGCGGTAACGAGGTTGCCGCTGGCCACTCGCAGACGCGAGCCCTGCATCGGCGACGAGGCCATGTCCATCGACAGCCGCGCTTCGATGGCGATGCGCAATTGGCCGACGGCGTCGATCACACATTCCAGGGTCGCGGCATCGGTGATGCGCATGCCGTGGTGATAGTGCGGAGTCAGGCCGCGCGCGGCGAGGCGGGTTTCGATTTGCGGGCGCGAACCGTGCACCAGCACCAGCCGCACGCCAAGGCTGTGCAACAGCACCAGGTCGTGAACGATGTTGCCGAAATTCGGATGCTCAACGCCGTCGCCGGGAAGCATGACGACGAAGGTGCAGTCGCGGTGGGCATTGATGTAAGGAGATGCATGGCGAAGCCAATTAACGTAATCGGGCATAAACCTGGGCCTGTAATAAAGAGCAGCCGGAAAAAAGGGCGAAACGAAAAAACGCACAGCGGGCTGATGGTTATCGTCGGAACAGGCTTGGCGACACGCGCGCTCTCCTCATGAATACGGGTTCGAACCTTCGCGATTTAACGCAGCTCCCACACGGGATGCGTTCAATTCTTCAGGCAGTAATGTTCAATCAGTTGCCGTAGTAGATGCACCGTAGGCTGCAAACGTGACATTTCAAGGTACTCGCCCGGTTGATGCGCGCAGGCAATGTCGCCGGGGCCGAGCACGATGGTTTCGCAGCCAAGGCGCTGAAGATAAGGTGCTTCGGTGCCGAATGCCACTGCTTCGGCGCGGTGGCCGGTGAGTTTTTCGGCGATGCGCACCAGTTCGGCATCTTCAGCCTGCTCGAACGGTGGCACTTCGGGAAACAGCGGTTTGTAATCAATCTTGACCTGGTGTCGCTCGGCGACCGGATTGAGCTTCTGCAAAATGGCTGCGCGCAGCTCTGCGGGATCCATGCCCGGCAGCGGCCGCAAATCGAATTCCAGCGAACACTGACCACAAATGCGATTGGGATTGTCGCCGCCATGGATGCAACCGAAATTCATGGTCGGCTGCGGCACGCCGAATTGTGGGTTGCGATATTCGCGCTGCCACAACAGACGCAAGCCGCGCAGTTCGCCGATGGCATCGTGCATGGCTTCGAGGGCGCTGTGGCCCAGGCGCGGATCGGAGGAATGACCGCTTTGCCCGAGGATGTCGATGCGCTCCATCATGATGCCTTTGTGCATGCGGATCGGCTTGAGCCCGGTCGGCTCGCCGATCACCGCCGCCCGGCCGAGCGGTTGACCTGCCTCGGCCAGCGCGCGGGCGCCGGACATCGAGCTTTCTTCATCGCAAGTGGCGAGAATCAGCAGAGGTTGCTTGAACGGCTGGTCGAGCAATGGCTGTACGGCTTCGATGATAAGGGCAAAAAAACCCTTCATGTCGCAACTGCCCAATCCGACCCAACGGCCATCGACCTCAGTGAGTTTGAGTGGATCGGTCTGCCACAGCGCGCCGTCGAACGGCACGGTGTCGCTGTGCCCCGCCAGCACCAGGCCGCCGGGGCCGGAACCGAAACTGGCGAGCAGATTGAATTTGCCGGGGCTGACCTGCTGGATGTCGCAGGCGAAACCGAGATCACCGAGCCACGTTGCAAGCAGATCGATAACCGGGCGATTGGATTGATCGAGGTTCGGTTGAGTGCAGCTGACCGACGGCGCGGCAATCAACGCAGCGAACTGGTCTTTCATGGATGGCAAAGGCATCGCTGACTCCAACTCCCGGATTGGCGTCCATCATAGAACCATCCCGCGCCAAGAATAAACCGCCGCAGGGCGTAGGAAGTTTGAGTCCTGTACACTGCACGGCCTTGGCAGCCACACATTCCCCCGGCTGCGCTCCCGATCCTGGATTTTCCGGCCATGCAGAAAGAAACCGAAATCAAACTCCGCGTCAGCCGCGAAACCCTCGCCGCCCTGCGCGAGCACCCGTTACTGAAAAAGCGCAACAAAAATGGCTGGGAACGCCGTGAGTTGATGAACCAGTATTTCGACACCCCAGAGCGTGATCTGGCCCAGGCCAAAGTCGCGCTACGCCTGCGCAAGGACGGCGAAGACGTCATCCAGACGCTCAAGACCCGTGGCCAGAGCGTTGCCGGTCTGTCGGTCCGCAATGAATACGACTGGAACCTGCCGAAAGCCAAGCTCGATGTGAAGAAACTCGACGGCGAGTGCTGGCCTGAAGCACTGGCCGAACTGGACAAAAAAACCCTGAAGCCGATCTTCACCACCGATTTCGTCCGCGAGCGCGCGGAAATCGCCTGGGGACGCGGCAAAGCCAAAGTCGTCATCGAAGCCGCGCTGGATCTGGGCCACGTCGTGGTTGGCAAGCAAAAAGAAGAAATCTGCGAGCTGGAACTGGAACTGCGTGAAGGCGAACCCGCCGCGCTGCTGGAACTGGCTGCCGAACTGGCACAAACCCTGGCCCTGATGCCGTGCGACATCAGCAAGGCCGAGCGCGGTTATCGCCTCTACGACGCCAACAGCTATTCGCTGAGCCTGCCGGCGCCGGAACTGACCGCCGAAACCCCGCTGGACGACGCCTTCGCCGCGCTGAGCTGGCACTTGCTCGGCAGCAGCCAGCGTCTGGCTGAACAGTATCGGTTCAACGGTCACTGGCGTCTGCTGCTGGACTGGGTTGAAAACCTCGCCGAGCTGCGCGCCCTGCTCAGCAGCCTCGGCCAGGCCGCGCCGCGTCAATCGACGCACGACCTGCGTGTTGCCCTCGATGCCTTGCTCGAAGACTGGCGCCCGCTGGTACAGGCCGGCATTGAAGATGAGGACGTGCGCAAAGCCGCGCCGGAGCAATTCCTCGAAGAACTTGAAGATCCGCGCTGGGGTCAGTTTTCCTTGAACACCTCGCGCTGGTTGCTGGCGCGCACCTGGGCTGCCGAACGCAACACCCGCGGCAATCGCCAGGGCGCCGCGCAGTTGAGCAGTTGGTTGCCACGCCTGCTGGGTGAAGAAGCGACGTCCCTGCAATTGCAGCGTTACCAGCAGCAACCGGAAGACCTGGCCGAGCAACTGCCGCGCATCGAGCGCATTCAGGTCTGGGTGCACCACGCGCGCCACGTGCTGGATATCCCGGAAATGGATCGCCTGTACGGCGAGCTGAACAAGTTGGCGCAACTGGCCAACGAGCCGACGATCACTGACGAACTGCTCGATGCACGCAAGCATCAGGCGATCGCGGTCTACCAGAACCGTGCCTGGAAAATGTTGCTGCGCATGTAAGGACCGCTTTCGCTGCAAGCCAGCCCCCACAGGTTTTTTGTTGAAACACAATTAGCGTTCCAACATTGATCCCTGTGGGAGCTGGCTTGCCAGCGATGAGGCCAGCACATTCACCGTTACTCTCAGACCGGCAAACTAGTCGTCGACTTGATCTCCGACAGCGCTACGATCGAATTCACTTCCTGTATCCCCGGCACCAGCGACAGCTTCTCGAAGAAGAACCGCTCATACGCCTCGATGTCCGCCGCGACGATCCGTAGCAAAAAATCCACGGCCCCCATCAGCACATAACACTCCAGCACTTCCGGAAACCCGCGAATCGCCTCGGTGAATTCGGTGAAGTTCGAACGGCCGTGGGCGTTGAGTTTGATCTCGGCGAAGATCTGCGTGTTCAGGCCGATCTTCTTGCGATCAAGCAACGTCACTTGTCCGCGAATAATCCCCTCCTCTTTCATCCGCTGAATCCGTCGCCAGCACGGTGATTGCGAAAGGCCCACCTGCTCAGCGATCTGCGCGCTGGACAGCGAAGCGTCCTCTTGCAACAGAGCGAGAATGCGGCGGTCGTAAACATCCAGCTCGCTATGCATAAACAAGTCTCCAGTATGGGCGTTTCTGAATCATGTAATTCACCAGATCGTGAATACCGTCCATCTTAGATAAGAAATGCCCCGAGCCACGTGTAAAAATTTTTCCACTGTTTTGGAGACCGACCATGCCCCATCTTGAAGCTGTTAACTCGGCACCAATCCGCGCCGATGTCTGGAACGTCAACAACACCCACTGCCGCGTGCGCTATCAATTGCTGGCCGAAGCCGAACCGGATCTGCTGTGCCGGGCACTGAACCTGTTCGCCCTGCAGCTCCTGACGCCGCAACAGGTGAACGTCCAGCGCGAGGAGGACCTGCTGAGCATCGACATCGTCATCGATGGCCTGAGCTGGCACCGCGCCGAAGTGATCGGGGAGAAGTTGCGCAACCTGATCAGCGTCTGCTCGGTCGAGTTGAACAGCGCCAACTCGATGTGGGAAACGTCCGCTCAGGCTGTGGGCTGACAAAACTGGAAACGGCTTCGTCGGGTAGTGGCCCAACGGCTCACGACTGCACGACTATTCTTTGCCTGCGCGGTGCCGACACCGCGGTTTGCAGGATTGGTCATTCAGGAGCCCGCATGTCCGTTCAACTTGCCATTCAGGATCGCTGGCTCGATCTCAACGATGTGTTGCGAGAGCTGGTCACCCAAGGATTCATCAGCCAGGACTCGGCCGAGCAGGCGCTGAATGCGCGCCGCCGTAATGCCGCCCATGGTCAGCTGCACCCATTGGAGTTCATCGCCAGCCAGCAACTGGATGACCTCAGCCGTCCGGGTAAACACCTCGACCTCGAAACCCTGACTCTGTGGCTGGCACAACAGGCCGGCCAGCCTTACCTGCGCATCGACCCGTTGAAGATCAACGTCGCCGCCATCACGCCGCTCATGTCCTATGCCTTTGCCCAACGCCACAAGATTCTTGCCGTGGCCGTTGACCGTGATGCGGTGACGGTCGCCAGTGCCCAGCCCCATGTAAAAGGCTGGGAAGCCGACCTGACTCATGTCTTGAAGCTGCCAATCAAACGGGTCGTGGCCAATCCAGCGGACATCCAGCGTTTCAGCGTCGAGTTTTTCCGCCTCGCCAAATCGGTCAGCGGCGCCAGTAACAGCGATCAGCAAACCGGTAACCTCGGCAACTTCGAACAACTGCTCAACCTCGGCGCCAGCGATCAGGAGCCGGACGCCAATGACGCGCACATCGTCAACATCGTCGACTGGCTGTTCCAGTACGCCTTCCAGCAGCGAGCCAGCGATATTCATATCGAGCCACGTCGCGAACAGGGAACCGTGCGTTTTCGCATCGACGGCGTGTTGCACAACGCCTATCAATTCCCGCCGCAAGTGACGATGGCCATCGTCAGTCGCCTGAAAAGCCTGGGAAGGATGAATGTCGCGGAAAAGCGCAAACCCCAGGATGGTCGGGTCAAGACCAAGACCCCGGACGGCGGCGAAGTGGAATTGCGGCTATCGACGCTACCTACCGCGTTCGGCGAAAAAATGGTCATGCGGATCTTCGACCCCGACGTATTGCTCAAGGATTTCGATCAGCTCGGCTTTTCCGCTGACGACCTGCGCCGCTGGCAGGACATGACGCGTCAGCCGAACGGCATCATCCTCGTCACCGGCCCCACCGGTTCGGGCAAGACCACCACGCTGTATACCACCCTGAAAAAACTGGCGACGCCTGAGGTCAATCTCTGCACTATCGAAGACCCGATCGAAATGGTCGAGCCGGCCTTCAACCAGATGCAGGTGCAACACAACATCGACCTGACCTTTGCCGCCGGCGTACGGGCGCTGATGCGACAGGATCCGGACATCATCATGATCGGCGAGATCCGCGATCTCGAAACCGCTGAAATGGCGATACAGGCGGCGCTCACCGGTCACCTGGTGCTGTCGACGTTGCACACCAACGATGCGCCGAGCGCGATCAGTCGACTGCTCGAACTGGGTGTGCCGCATTACCTGATCAAAGCCACCGTACTCGGCGTCATGGCCCAGCGTTTGGTGCGCACGCTGTGTCCACACTGCAAGGCGCCGCTGACCCTGGACGAGGACGACTGGCAAACCCTGACCCGGCCTTGGCAAGCGCCGTTACCGAGCAACGCACAACGGGCCATCGGTTGCCTGGAGTGCCGCGATACCGGCTATCACGGGCGCGCCGGGGTTTACGAGATCATGCAATTGAGCGATGGCCTGAAAGCCTTGATCCACCATGACACCGATCTCACGGCGATTCGCCGCCAGGCCTTTAAAGAAGGCATGCGCAGCTTGCGACTGTCCGGTGCGCAGAAAGTAGCGGCCGGGCTGACCACCGTTGAAGAAGTGTTGCGGGTAACGCCACAGAGCGAGCAGAAATAAGCGATCACGGAACTCGATCCGCTCAATGGCTATCCAACGCCGTAGTCAATCCTCCACGGAGTCACCCCATGCGTTTCAAATTCGCTGTCGCCACCGTCGCGCTGCTGTCCCTGCCTGTTGGTTCGGCCATGGCCGACAGCTTTTGGCGTAACGTCATCTCCTCCGGCGCCACGACCGGTTCGACTTACCTGACCTTCAAGGATCATAAACTGGTCGTCGCCGCCCAAGACGACGCCGGCAGCTTCGTCGCCAGCGACGGCGGCATCCGCGGCCCGTATCTTGAAGCCGCCATGCAAAAAGTCCGCGCCGACAACCCGGGCTTACAGGCCACGGACATGGAACTGGCGAACGCGATCCTGGCGAAAAACGCCGTGGCGTCGGAATAATCAAAAGCAAAAGATCGCAGCCTGCGGCAGTGCCTACAGTAATCGTGTGTAGGCGTTGCCGGAGGCTGCGATCTTTTGATCTTCAGCGGTAATCCTCCACCGGCACGCACGCGCAATACAGATTGCGGTCGCCGTACACATTGTCGACGCGGTTCACCGCCGGCCAATACTTGTGCAACCGGGTATGCGCATCCGGCGTCACGCCTTGCTCGATGCTATATGGCCGCTCCCACACACCGGTGACATCGGCCAGGGTATGCGGTGCACGTTTGAGCGGGTTGTCTTCCGCCGGCCAGGTGCCGTTCTGCACTTCGGTGATTTCGGCGCGGATACGCAACATGGCGCCAATGAAGCGATCCAGCTCAGCCTTTGACTCGCTTTCGGTCGGTTCGACCATCAAAGTCCCAGGCACTGGAAATGACATGGTCGGTGCATGGAAACCGTAATCCATCAGCCGTTTTGCCACGTCCTCCTCGCTGATACCGGTTTGTGCCTTGAGCGGCCGCAAATCGAGAATGCATTCGTGGGCCACTCGCCCGTTACGGCCGGTGTACAGCACCGGAAAAGCCCCCGACAAATGCTGTGCCACGTAATTCGCCGCCAGGATCGCCACTTCGCTGGCGTCCGCCAGTTGCGGCCCCATCATGGCGATGTACATCCAGCTGATCGGCAAAATGCTCGCACTGCCCCACGGCGCCGCACTGACCGCGCCGTTCTGCGGCTGCGGGCCATCGATCGGTACCACCGGGTGGTTGGCCACAAATGGCGCCAGATGCGCGCGCACACCAATCGGCCCCATGCCCGGCCCACCGCCACCGTGGGGAATGCAGAACGTCTTGTGCAGATTCATGTGCGAGACGTCGGCGCCGATGTCGGCGGGCCGGGTCAATCCTACTTGCGCGTTAAGGTTGGCACCGTCCATGTACACCTGGCCGCCGTGCTTGTGGATAACGTCGCAGATTTCACTGATGCCTTCTTCGTACACGCCGTGGGTCGACGGGTACGTGGCCATCAGGCACGACAGTCTGTCGTTGGACTCGGCAGCCTTGGCTTTCAGATCCTCAAGATCGACGTTGCCCGCCTCGTCGCACTCGACGATGACCACGCGCATCCCGGCCATTTGCGCCGATGCCGGATTGGTACCGTGAGCCGACGATGGAATCAGGCAAATATCCCGCCCGCCCTGCTGGCGGCTTTCGTGGTATTTGCGAATCGCCAACAGCCCTGCGTACTCGCCCTGAGCGCCGGAGTTGGGCTGCATGCAGATGGCATCGAACCCGGTGATCGCGCAGAGCCAACGCTCCAATTCTTCGATCATCAGCGTATAACCCGCCGCCTGCTCCCGGGGCACAAATGGATGCAGATTGGCGAATTGCGGCCAGGTGATCGGAATCATTTCGCTGGTGGCGTTGAGTTTCATCGTGCAGGAACCCAACGGGATCATCGACTGGTTGAGCGCCAGATCCTTGTTTTCCAGTTGCTTGAGGTAGCGCAGCATTTCGGTTTCGCTGTGGTGAGCGTTGAACACCGGATGGCGCAGGTACGGCGTGCGCCTTTGCAGATCGACCGGGATCCCGGACGACAAAGGTTCGCCATCAAGATCCTCGACGCTCAAGCCGTGATCGGCGCCGAGCAGCACGTCGAACAATTGGGCGACGGTGGTTTCATCGCAGGTTTCGTCGAGACTCAGGCCCAATCGCCCGCGCCCGAGAATGCGCAGGTTGATTTGGGCGGCCCGGGCGCTTTCGATGATCGCCGTTTGCGCGCCGCCGACGTCCAGGGTCAGGGTGTCGAAAAATTGCGCGTTTAGCCGCTGAATACCGTGGCGTTCCAGCCCCGCCGCCAGAATGCAGGTCAGACGATGCACGCGCTGGGCGATTCGTTTGAGCCCTTCCGGGCCGTGGTAAACCGCGTAACAACTGGCGATGTTGGCGAGCAGCACCTGGGCGGTGCAGATGTTCGAATTGGCCTTCTCCCGGCGGATGTGTTGCTCACGGGTTTGCAGGGCCATGCGCAGCGCGACGTCGCCGCGAGCGTCTTTCGACACGCCGATGATGCGTCCGGGAATTGCTCGTTTGTATTCCTCACGACTGGCGAAAAACGCCGCATGAGGCCCGCCGTAGCCCATCGGCACACCAAAACGCTGGGATGACCCGAACACCACGTCGGCGCCGAGTTCGCCCGGCGGGGTCAGCAGTAAAAGGCTCAACAGATCGGTCGCGACGCAGGCCAGCGCCTGTTGTGCGTGCAGCTGATCGATCAACGGGCGCAGATCGCGGATCTCGCCGTGAGTATCGGGATATTGCAGCAGCGCGCCGAACACGTCGTGCTGCTTCAAGTTATCCACAGCGTCGACGATCAGCTCGAAGCCGAAGCCTTCGGCGCGGGTCTGCACCACGGAAATGGTTTGCGGATGACAGTTTTCGTCGACGAAAAACAGGTTGCTCTTCGATTTGGCGACACGCTTCGCCAAGGCCATGGCTTCCGCGGCGGCAGTGGCTTCGTCCAGCAGCGAGGCATTCGCCAGTTCGAGGCCGGTGAGGTCGATGGTCAGTTGCTGGAAGTTGAGCAGCGCCTCGAGCCGACCCTGGGCGATTTCCGGTTGATAGGGCGTGTACGCGGTGTACCAGCCTGGATTTTCCAGCACGTTGCGCAAGATGACGGTCGGCGTGAGGGTGCCGTGGTAGCCCATGCCGATCAGGCTGGTCCAGACCTGGTTCTGCTCGGCATAGCCGCGCAGTCTGGCCAGCGCTGCTTGCTCGTCGAGTGCCGGCGGCAACTCCAGTGCGCGGTTGAAGCGGATGCCCGGTGGCACGGTCTGCTCGATCAATTCGACCCGGCTGCCGAGGCCGAGGCTGTCGAGCATCGCCTGCTGCTCGGCAGCGTCGGGGCCGAGGTGGCGGCGCAGGAAAGCATGGGGGTCGCGTAACTGGCTCAGGGACGGCAACTGGGACATGACGGGCTCTCTCTGGTCTGGCGCTCGGCGTCAATGCATCACGGTCAAACCAGCATAGCAGTCACCCTGAAAGTCAAAAGATCGCGGCCTTCGGCAGCGATCTTTTGATCTTCGAAAAAAAACCCCGAAAAAATCGGGGCTTTTGAGTTCACACGAAAAACTTACTCGCCAATGGCAGCCTTGTAACCCGCCGCATCGAGCAGCTTGTCCAGCTCGGACGCGTCGCTTGGCTTGATCTTGAAGATCCAGGCCTCATACGGCGCGTTGTTAAGCTCTTCCGGCGAATTGGCCAGTTCTTCATTGATCGCGATGACTTCACCGCTGATCGGCGAATAAATATCGGAGGCCGCTTTCACCGACTCAACCACACCGGACTGATCACCGGCAGAGAAAACCTTGCCGACTTCAGTCAACTCAACAAACACCACATCACCCAGCGCTTCCTGCGCGTGATCGCTGATGCCCACTGTGACGGTGCCGTCGGCTTCCAGACGCGCCCATTCGTGACTTTCGGCAAAACGCAGTTCGGCGGGGATATTGCTCATGTTCGGTGTCCTCAACAATTAGGTCAGCGGTCGTGCCCGCCGGAAAAGGTTAGATCAAGGTTTTGCCATGGCGTACGAAAGTCGGTCTGACCACACGTACCGGATACCACTTGCCACGGATTTCCACTTCGGCGCGGTCGGCAGTTGCCATCGGTACACGCGCCAGGGCAATCGACTTGCTAAGCGTAGGAGAGAAACTACCACTGGTGATCTCCCCTTCGCCAACATCGGCGATCCGGACAACTTGATGAGCGCGCAGAACCCCGCGCTCCTCCAGCACCAGACCGACCAGTTTGTGCTGTACGCCAGCGGCTTTTTCCGCCTCCAGAGCGCTGCGACCGATGAACTGTCGCGACACCGGTTGCCAGGCGATGCTCCAGGCCATGTTCGAGGCCAGCGGCGAAATGTCCTGATGAATGTCCTGACCGTAGAGGTTCATGCCGGCCTCGACGCGCAAGGTATCGCGCGCACCAAGACCAATCGGAGATATTCCCGCGCCAACGAGGTCGTTGAAAAAACCCGGCGCCTGATCGGCCGGCAGGACGATTTCGAGGCCGTCTTCACCGGTATAGCCGGTGCGCGCGATAAACCAGTCGCCGTCGGCGCGGCCTTCGAATGGCTTGAGCTGCTGGATCAGGCTGGCGCGGGACTGGGTCACCAGTTCGGCGATCCTGTTTCGGGCTTGCGGGCCTTGAATCGCGAGCATTGCCAGTTCGGCGCGCTCGTGCAATTGAACGTCGTAGCCCTCGAGATGCGCCTGCATCCAGGCCAGATCCTGATCGCGGGTGGACGCATTGACCACCAGACGATAAGCGTCATCGAGGCGATAGACGATCATGTCGTCGACGATGCCGCCGCGCTCGTTGAGCATGGTGCTATAGAGCGCGCGGCCGGGCTCGGCCAAGCGTTCGACGTCATTGGCCAGCAATTGCTGAAGCCAGGCCTTGGCCTGGGCGCCGGTGACATCGATCACGGTCATGTGGGAAACATCGAACACCCCGCAATCGCGGCGCACCTGATGGTGTTCCTCGACCTGCGAGCCGTAGTGCAAAGGCATGTCCCAACCGCCAAAATCGACCATCTTCGCGCCGAGAGCGAGATGAAGGTCATACAGAGGCGTACGCTGTCCCATGGGTTTCTCCTTCCGGGCGTGGCGAAGGTGCGGACAGCCGCTGCAACGACGAAAACCCGGCAAAACAAGGCTTGCAGTCGATCTCAGCGAAAAAGTCTGTCAGACGAACCGCACCGAATGCCGCGCATTGTAGCCGCATGATTCAGGACTGACGACTAAGTGTTTCGATGCGCCGAGCGACGGATCAGGCCGACGACCGGCAACAATCCGACCAGCACCAGGGTCAGGGCCGGCAGCGACGCCCGCGCCCATTCGCCTTCGCTGGTCATTTCAAAGATGCGCACGGCCAGCGTGTCCCAGCCGAACGGGCGCATCAGCAGGGTGGCGGGCATTTCCTTGAGCACATCGACGAACACCAGCAAGGCCGCGCTCAAGGTGCCCGGCAGCAACAGCGGCAGATACACTTTGAAAAACAGTCGCGGCCCACTGACACCCAGACTGCGTGCCGCTTCGGGCAAAGATGGCCGTATACGCGCCAGGCTACTTTCGAGCGGCCCATACGCCACCGCAATAAACCGCACCAGATACGCCAGTAACAAGGCCGACAGGCTGCCCAACAGCAACGGCTTGCCGGTTCCACCCAGCCAGCCCGACAACGGGATCACCAGTTCTCGATCCAGATAACTGAACGCCAGCATGATCGACACCGCCAGCACCGATCCGGGCAAGGCATAGCCGAGATTGGCCAGACTGACCCCGGAGCGGATGGCCCGGGTCGGCGCCAGTCGACCAGCAAACGCGAGCAGCAGCGCGACACTCACAGTGATCAATGCGGCCATCGCGCCCAGATAAAGCGTGTGAACAATCAGTCCGGTGTAGCGTTCATCCAGATCGAAGCGCCCGCGCTGCCAGAACCACACCACCAATTGCAGCACGGGAATGACGAACGCACAGGCGAACACCAAGGCGCACCAGCCCGTCGCCGCAAATGCCTTGATTCCACGCAGGTGATACAGCGCTTTCACGCGCGGGCGTTCGTTACTCGCCCGATTTGCGCCACGGGCACGGCGCTCGCCGTAGAGAACGAGCATCACCACCAGCAGCAACAGGCTGGCCAGTTGCGCGGCGCTGGACAGGCTGAAGAAGCCGTACCAGGTTTTGTAGATGGCGGTGGTGAACGTGTCGAAGTTGAACACCGACACAGCACCGAAATCCGCCAGGGTTTCCATCAGTGCCAACGCCACGCCTGCACCGATGGCCGGTCGCGCCATCGGCAACGCCACACGCCAGAATGCCTGCCACGGCGATTGCCCCAACACCCGCGCCGCTTCCATCAAACCTTTGCCTTGGGCGAGAAACGCGGTGCGCGCCAACAGATAGACGTAGGGATAAAAAACCAGCACCAGCACCACAATCACCCCGCCAGTCGAGCGCACCCGGGGCAGGCGCAAGCCGCTGCCGAACACTTCGCGCAGCAGGGTTTGCACCGGGCCGGCGAAATCCAGCAAGCCAACGAAGACGAAGGCCAGCACGTAAGCCGGGATCGCAAACGGCAGCATCAGCGCCCAATCGAGCCAGCGCCGGCCGGGAAATTCGCAGAGGCTGGTGAGCCAGGCCAGACTCACGCCCAGTAACGTCACGCCGGCACCGACGCCGATCACCAGTGTCAGGGTGTTGCCCAGCAGGCGCGGCATCTGGGTTTCCCACAGGTGCGACCAGATTTGCGCATCAATGGTTTGCCACGACAGCAGCAGGACGCTGAGGGGCAGCAGCACCAGAGCGGCGATGGCGAAGACGATGGGATACCAGCGGCGTTGGGCGGGGTGGGCCAAAGACAAGCTCTCGTGCGAGAAAGGGTGGAGAGTGAGGAGAACGCAAAAGATCGCAGCCTTCGGCAGCCCTACAGATCAAGTGTAGGAGCTCCCGAAAGCTGCGATCTTTCGCGTTGTTAAAACAATAAACTCAGTTCCAACCGGCCCGATCCATCATCCGAATCGCTTCAGCCTGGCGCTTACCCGCCACTTCCACTGGCAACGTATCGGCCACGAACTGCCCCCACGCCGCCACTTCATCGGAAGGTTTCACGGCCGGGTTGGCCGGGAATTCCTGGTTCACATCAGCAAAAATCTTCTGTGCTTCCGGGGTGGTCATCCACTCCACCAACGCCTTGGCCGCCTCCGGATGCGGTGCATGTTTGGTCAAACCGATGCCCGACAAATTGACGTGCACACCGCGATCCGCCTGGTTCGGCCAGAACAGTTTCACTGGCAGATCCGGCTTTTGCTTGTGCAGGCGACCGTAGTAATAGGTATTGACGATGCCGACGTCGCACTGGCCGGCGGCAATCGCTTCGAGCACGGCGACGTCGTCGGAGAAGACGTCGGTAGACAGGTTGTTGACCCAGCCCTTGAGGATTTTCTCGGTCTGCGGCGCGCCGTGGACTTCGATCATGGTGGCGGTCAGTGACTGGTTGTAGACCTTCTTCGCCGTACGCAGGCACAGCCGCCCTTCCCAGTTCTTGTCGGCAAGCGCTTCGTAAGTGGTCAGCTCGCCCGCTTTCACCCGGTCGGTCGAATAGGCGATGGTGCGCGCACGCAGGCTCAGACCCGTCCAGGCGTGAGTGGATGAGCGATATTGCGACGGAATGTTGCTGTCGATGGTGCTGGAGGTGAACGGCTGAAGGATGCCCATCTGCTCGGCTTGCCACAGGTTGCCGGCATCGACGGTCAGCAGCAGGTCGGCGGTGGCGTTTTCGCCTTCGGCCTTGATCCGCTGCATCAGTGGCGCCTCCTTGTCGGTGATGAATTTGATCTTCACCCCGGTTTTCGCGGTGTAGGCGTCGAATACCGGTTTGATCAATTCGTCGATGCGCGAGGAGTAAACCACCACCTCGTCGGCGGCCTGGGCAGCGGTGCTGCCGATCAGGGTCAGGGCCAGTGCGGTCAGAAGACGCTTGGGTGCCAACATGGGAGCGGTCTCTCGATGGGGAAATGTGGGCCAAATGATAAGGACTCACATTTACCACCACAATCGAACACTGTTCGAAGGCGTTACGAGATGTTGCGCGACCACCCTGTAGGAACTGCCGCAGCCTGCGCCTACAGGGGTGGATGGCTTTCAGGGTTTGGCGAGGATTGGGAGATCGCCGGTCAGCCCCAGCGCCTCACGTACAAACAATGCCTTGGCCTCTGGCATCTGCTCGACAATTTTCAACCCGGTATTGCGTAACCAGCGCAGCGGCAGCGGATCGGCCTGGAACAAGCGCTCGAAGCCTTCCATCGCCGCCATCAGCGCCAAGTTGTGCGGCATGCGCCGACGCTCGTAACGGCTCAACACTTTCACATCCGCCAACCGCTCGCCGCGCTCAACCGCTTGCAACAAGACTTCGGCGAGCACCGCCGCATCGAGGAATCCCAGGTTCACGCCCTGCCCCGCCAGCGGATGGATGGTGTGCGCGGCATCGCCGATCAGCGCCAGGCCTTCGGCCACGTAACGCTTGGCATGACGCTGACGCAGCGGCACGCACAGGCGCGGGTCAGCGCTGATCACGTCACCGAGGCAGCCTTCGAACGCGCGCTCCAGCTCACGGCAAAACGCCTCGTCATCCAGCGCCATCAGCCGTTCGGCTTCGCTCGGCGTGGTCGACCAGACAATCGAACACCAGTCCTGCCGACCCTCACGTTCCAGCGGCAGAAACGCCAGCGGCCCGTGATCGGTGAAGCGTTGCCACGCCGTCATTTGATGCGGCTTGCTGCTGCGCACGCTGGTGACGATGGCGTGGTGCAGATAATCCCACTCGCGGGTGGCGACGCCGGTCAGACGGCGCACGGCGGAATTGGCGCCGTCTGCCGCAATCACCAGCGGTGCACGCAGCGTGCGGCCGTCGGCCAGGGTCAACAGCCACTCGTCACCGGAACGACGCATTTGCTCAAGTCGCGCATTGGCGAGCATGCCCAGATCGCAATCGTGCAAACGATCCAGCAAAGCATCTTGCACCACGCGGTTTTCGACGATATGACCGAGCACTTCAGCGTGGACGCTGCTCGCCGAAAAATGAATCTGCCCGGTGCCGCTGCCGTCCCAGACATGCATGTCGGTGTAAGGGCTGCTGCGCCGTCTGGCAATTCCATCCCACACGCCGAGACGTTCGAGAATTCGCTGGCTCGCCGCTGACAAGGCACTCACTCGCGGCTCGAACGGCGCATCAGTATCAAACGGTTTGACGCTCAGCGGACTGCCGTCGAGCAGCAGGACATTCAGCCCGCTGCCCTGCAACGCCAGCGCCAAGGCACTGCCGACCATTCCGGCACCGACAATCAGCAGATCTGCGCGCATTTCCATGCTTTAAGCCTGTCTCGCTTGCGGCTTGAGCCGCATGTAAAGGGTTTTTCCGACCGGCGTCAGAGACGCTGTCATGAGAATGAATGTGCTTATGGATCCGTCATGCATCCGGCCGCGTCCCCAGCCCCATGGCCTGGCGGGCAAACCAGCGCTTGGCCGGCGGGAGCAGATCGAGGCCGAGCAAACCAATGTTGCGACCGATCGACACCAGCGGCTGTGTGCTGCCGAACAGGCGGGTGACCTGATCGGAGAAACCGACGGTGAGGTTCTGATCCAGACGCTGGCGCTCGCGATAAGCCTGCAACGTGGCAAAGTCGCCGAGCGGCTTGTCGCTTGCCAGCAGCGCATCGGCCAAGGCTTGCGCATCGCGCAGGGACAGGTTGAAACCCTGCCCGGCAATCGGGTGCAGGCTGTGGGCGGCGTTGCCGAGCACGGCCAGATGCGGGCGCACCTGCTCTTCGGCTTCCACCAGGGTCAGCGGATACAGGTGCCGGGCGCCGACTTGTTTCAAGGTGCCGAGGCGGTAGCCAAACACGCCTTGCAGTTCGCCAAGGAAATCACGTTCGCTCAATGCTGCGAGGCGTTGCGCGTCCATACCCAGTCGTGTCCAGACCAGTGCGCAGCGGTTGTCCGGCAACGGCAGCAAGGCCATCGGGCCTTCGTCGGTGAAACGCTCGAAGGCCATGCCGTTGTGCGCTTCGCTCGGGGTGATGTTGGCGATCAGCGCACTCTGGTTGTACGGACGCTTGCGCACGTTGATGCCCAATTGCTCGCGCAGGCCGGAACGGCCGCCATCAGCCAGCACCGCGAGGTCGCATTCAAAAGTGGTTTCATCGTTGAGGGTCAGGCGATAGCCGTCGCTCAACGGTTCCATGCGCGTGACTTCGGCCGGACAACGCCAAGTGATGACGTCTTTGTCGAGGTGCTGCCACAGGCACTGGCCGAGCCAGGCATTTTCTACCACGTAACCGAGCGCCGGCACGCCCTCTTCCATCGCTGACAAACGCGCGGTGGAAAAGCGGCCACGGTCGGACACATGGATTTGTTTGATCGGCTCGGCGCGGCGGGAAATTTCCTGCCACACGCCGAGGCGCTGATAAATCTGCCGGGCGCCAAACGACAGCGCGGAAGAACGGGCGTCGTAGCTCGGCTGCCAGCCATCGCCGGGGGCGAACGGTTCGATCAGCACGATGTTCCAGCCACGGGCCTTGGCCCCGGCCTGTAACGCGAGCGCCAGACTGGCGCCAACCAGACCGCCACCGATGATTGCCAGATTGACTCGACTCATGCCGCGTGCGCCCGTGCCTGCGCCATCAGGGCTTCGATCTCGGCGACGGTTTTCGGCACGCCATGGGTCAGGATTTCACAGCCGGTCTTGGTCACTACCACGTCGTCCTCGATGCGCACGCCAATGCCGCGCCATTTTTTCGCTACGTTCCGATTGTCCGGGGCGATGTAAATGCCCGGTTCGACGGTCAACGCCATGCCGACTTCCAGCACGCGCCATTCGCCACCGACTCTGTATTCGCCAACGTCATGCACATCCATGCCCAGCCAATGGCCGGCGCGGTGCATGTAAAACGCCTTGTAGGCTTCGCTTGCGATCAACGCATCGACGTCACCTTGCAACAATCCCAACTTCACCAGACCGGATGTAATCACCCGGACCGTCGCTTCGTGCGCCTGATTCCAGTGCTTGTTCGGGGCGATTTCGGCGAAAGCGGCTTCTTGCGAGGCCAGCACCAGTTCGTAAATCGCCTTCTGTTCGGGTGAAAACTTACCGTTGACCGGCCAGGTGCGAGTGATGTCGCTGGCGTAGCAATCGATTTCGCAACCGGCATCGATCAACACCAGATCGCCATCCTTGAGCACGGCGTCATTCTGCTGGTAATGCAGGATGCAGCTGTTGCGTCCGGCAGCGACGATCGAGCCATACGCCGGCATCTTCGCGCCACCCTTGCGGAATTCATAATCGAGTTCGGCTTCGAGGCTGAACTCGTGCAGCCCGGCACGACTGGCCTGCATCGCACGGATGTGAGCCTGGGCAGAAATCCGCGCGGCTTCGCGCATCACCTTCACTTCTGCGGCCGATTTATACAGGCGCATGTCGTGCAGCAGATGATCCAGGGCAACAAATTCGTTCGGCGGCTGGGCGCCCAGATGCGCCTTGGAGCGGATCACGTTGATCCAGTCCATCAGGTGCCGGTCGAACTCGGGATTGCTGCCCATCGCCGAATACACCCGGTCGCGGCCTTCGATCAGGCCCGGCAGGATGTCGTCAATGTCAGTGATCGGGAACGCGTCGTCGGCACCGTACTCGCTGATCGCGCCTTCCTGACCAGCACGAATGCCGTCCCACAATTCACGTTCGGCATTGCGTTCGCGGCAGAAGAGCACGTACTCGCCGTGTTCGCGCCCGGGCATCAGGACGATGACAGCCTGAGGCTCGGGAAAACCGCTGAGGTACTGGAAATCGCTGTCCTGACGGTAGACGTGCTCGACGTCACGGTTGCGGATGGCGACTGCGGCGGCGGGCAGGATGGCGATGCTGTTGGGTTCCATCTGCGCCATCAAGGCCTTGCGGCGACGGCTGTATTCCGCTTTCGGGATATGAATCATGGGCAGATGGCGATCCCTTCTTTAATCAATGCAGCGACGGTTTGGCCGGCGCTTCGTCGGTTTTCTTGGTCTCGGTGAACAGCAGCAGCGGCGCGACACGCAGGTATTCCATGACTTCCATGTAGTCGCTTTCGCCGTCTTCGGACTCTTCCAGGGCATCTTGCACCTGGGAGATCGCTGCCAGATCCTGCAACACTTCGGTGGCTTCGGTGCTCAGCATGCTGCTGTCACGGCAGTTCAGGCCAAAACCGCTGAGGAAGCCCTGGCACCACTCGCCCAGCGCGGCGGCGCGATCCGCCAGCGGCGCGTCATCGGTCGGCAGCAACAGAACAACGGTAACGTCGTCGCCGGTCAGCTCGCCTTTAACCATTTCCTGCAAGCCGATCAGGGCGTTGCGGACGTTGTCCTTGATCTCGCCTTCGAGCAGCTCGGCGGCATCGATCAGCCAGCCCTCGGCTTCAAAACCGGCACCGGCGCAGCTGCGTCCGAGCAGTTGGCCATGCAATTCGGCAGGCGAGACGTTGTGGCCGCTGGAGGTCAGCAAAGTGGCGAAGGCTTGGTACGGGGAATTCTGAATGGTCATGGGCAGCTAGGCGCCAGACGGCGCTATGTCTAGAATGAAGGCCTTGTATCCTACATCGACAGACCGGCCAAGACTATTAAAGGCTGTCCGCCGGCTATCACCTCCGTCAGACACAGTGGACACAATGGAAGACACCGACCTGCAAGCGCTGATGGCCAGACTCGAATTGCTGATTGATCGAGTCGAGCAACTAAAGAGTCAAAACGGACTCTTACTAGCTCAGGAAAAGACCTGGCGCGAGGAACGCGCTCACCTCATTGAAAAAAATGAAATCGCCCGGCGTAAGGTCGAATCGATGATTTCGCGCCTCAAGGCCCTGGAGCAAGACTCATGAGTTCAAGCAATAGCGTTACCGTGCAGATCCTCGACAAAGAATATTCGATCATTTGCCCGCAGGAAGAACGCAGCAATCTGGTCAGCGCCGCACGCTACCTCGATGGCAAGATGCGCGAGATCCGCAGCAGCGGCAAAGTCATTGGTGCCGATCGCATTGCCGTGATGGCCGCGCTGAACATCACCCACGACCTCTTGCACAATCAAGAGCGCCCGGACATGCAGGCCAGCGGTTCGACACGTGAGCAGGTGCGTGACTTGCTCGATCGTGTCGATCTGGTGCTCGCCACCGATCCGGACGTCAGCAAGGGCTGATTCACTCGACCGCTTGAGGTATACTCGCCCCACTCCCTGGGGTGCTTGCCAGTTGACGATGTCCCGGAGCCGATTCGCACTACCCTGGAAGTTGCACGTTGGGCTGGTGTGCATGTCCGCTAGACGGAAAGCCTTAAAGTCTACTGCTTCTTCCACCTTGAACTTTCGGGTTCAAGGGCTGAGTTGACAGCGGTTCATCCGGGGAGCCTGATTCAAAAAAGCCGATGCCGGTTCATGCCGGCATCGGCTTTTTTATGCGTACGTTTTCGTCCCCATCCTGCCGAAGCCGAACCATGACCGAACTCGCGCTACTGCCCCGTCCGCAACTCCGTCGCCTGCTGCGCAAGGCGCGCCGCGCGTTGACACCCAGTCAGCAACGCCATGCCGCCGAAGGGCTGTACAAGCAAATGGCGCAGAGTCCGCAATTCCGCCGCGCCAGACACATTTCCCTCTACCTGCCCACCGACGGTGAAATCGATCCGCGCCTGTTGCTGCGTGCGGCTCAGCGTCGAGGCAAGGCGACATACCTGCCCGTGCTCAGCGCCTGGCCGCGAACCAAAATGGTCTTTCAACGCATCCGCCCCGGCGAAAAGCTCAAGCCCAACCGCTTCCGTATTCTTGAACCGCGCGTGAACCCGGCCCGCCAACGCAGAATCTGGGCGCTGGATCTGGTGCTGCTACCGTTGGTGGGTTTCGATGATGTCGGCGGACGCCTGGGGATGGGCGGCGGCTTTTATGACCGCAGCCTCGCCTACCTGGCGCGCCGGCAGAATTGGCGCAAGCCGACGCTGCTGGGTCTGGCTCATGAATGTCAGAAAGTCGAACGCCTGGCGCAGGCCAGCTGGGATGTACCGTTGCAAGGCACGGTCACTGACAAGAAATGGTATTTCGCGGGATAGACGCCGCAGGCTTCAGCGGCGTCGGGAAGGCAGTGTCAGCGCTTGAAAGCTGTCGACTGTTGTACCTGTTGCGCCACTTCAATCGGCGCATCGGCCTTGTTGGCCCACAGACTTTGCGCGTAACCGGTGGTCACAACGCCCAGGCCGAACAAAATAACCAAAGTCCATAGCAAATCCGGTTTGCGTTTCATCGATTGCCCCCCTCAAGGCACATCATCACGATGACAGCAGCGGTTTCCGTTTGTTGGCCGTGCAGCAGCGTCAAGCTTTAAAGGCCGGCATTTTGCGACAACGTGACCCTGTGCGCAAATGCTGACGTCAACCGACTGTCGGTTTGTCATAAAATTGCCGGACAACTTGCCCAATTACCCCGCGAGGAGCAAAACCCATGGCCTATTGGCTGATGAAATCCGAGCCTGACGAGCTCTCGATCAAAGGCCTGGAGAAACTGGGCAAGGCGCGCTGGGACGGGGTTCGCAACTATCAGGCGCGCAATTTCCTTCGGGCGATGGCGGTTGGCGATGAGTTCTTTTTTTACCATTCCAGCTGCCCGGAGCCGGGAATTGCCGGGATTGGCAAGATTATTGAGGCGGCTTATGCGGATCCGACGGCGCTGGAACCCGAAAGCCAGTACTTCGATCCGAAAGCCACGCCGGAGAAAAATGCCTGGAGTGCGATTGATGTCGAGCATGTCGAGACGTTTGGCCGGGTGCTCAAGCTTGATTATCTGAAACAGCAGACGGCACTCGCCGAAATGCCGCTGGTGCAGAAGGGCTCGCGGTTGTCGGTGATGCCGGTGACGGCTGAGCAATGGGCGGCGGTGATTGCGCTCAAGCCGTAGGTCGCTTTTCGGCGGTCAAAATGCAATCGCTGGCAAGCCAGCTCCCACAGGATTTGCGGTGAAACATATTATCGTGATCGCCGCTGATCCGTGTGGGAGCTGGCTTGCCAGCGATGAGGCCAGCCCGGACAGCAGAGGCCTTATTGAATGATCAGATTGTTGAACAGCAAATCCTCAACCACCGGCTTGCCGGTTTCGTCATTCATCACTTGCTGGGTCTGCTTCAACGCTTCCTGACGCAGCTTTTCCTTGGCCTCGACGTTGTTCATCGTCTCAGTGGTCTGCTGGGCAAACAGCGCCACCAGCTGATTACGGATCAGCGGTTCGTTGGCCTTGACCAGTTTGCTCGATTCTTCCCCGGTCACACGCAGCGCAATGTCGGCCTTGTAGACCTTGAGCTTCGGCGTGCCGTCCAGTCCGTAGTTACCGACGAACGGCGGGCTCAGGGTGATGTAGTTGACCTTCGGCGCCTCGCCTTCTTTGGCCTCTTCGGCCAGCGCTGCCACAGGCAGAGACAGGGCCAGCAACAACATGATCCACGCTTTCACAATTCGCTCCTTATCCGGTTTGCGGCCTAGCATAACGACCCGCCGCGCAAGCACAAGCTTATGGCTGGCTATCAGGGTCGGGCATGCTCGTTGACCCGTTGATTCACACACCTACACTTATCGGCCATCACTCCCAAAGGAATAGCCCTGATGAAAGCCGTGCTGTGCAAAGCCTTCGGCCCTGCCGAATCGCTGGTGCTGGAAGACGTCGCCAGTCCTGTCGCCAAGAAGAATGAAATCCTGCTGGACGTGCACGCTTCCGGGGTCAACTTCCCGGACACGCTAATCATCGAGGGCAAATACCAGTTCAAGCCGCCCTTTCCGTTTTCCCCGGGTGGCGAAGCGGCAGGCGTGGTCAGCGCCGTGGGTGAAAAGGTCAGCCACCTCAAGGTCGGCGACCGGGTCATGGCGCTGACTGGCTGGGGCAGCTTTGCCGAGCAGGTCGCGGTGCCGGGTTACAACGTCCTGCCGATCCCGGCGTCGATGGACTTCAACACCGCCGCCGCGTTCAGCATGACGTACGGCACCTCGATGCACGCGCTCAAACAGCGCGGCAATCTCCAGCCGGGTGAAACCCTGCTGGTGCTCGGCGCCTCCGGCGGCGTTGGCCTGGCGGCGGTGGAAATCGGCAAAGCCATGGGCGCCCGGGTCATCGCGGCCGCCAGCAGCGCAGAGAAGCTCGCCGTGGCCAAGGCTGCCGGCGCCGATGAACTGATCAATTACACAGAAGCCAGCCTCAAGGACGAAATCAAACGCCTCACCGACGGCCAAGGCGCCGATGTGATTTACGACCCGGTCGGCGGTGACCTCTTCGACCAGGCCATCCGCTCCATCGCCTGGAACGGTCGCCTGCTGGTGGTCGGCTTCGCCAGCGGACGCATTCCCGAACTGCCGGTCAACCTCGCCTTGCTCAAGGGCGCAGCCGTGGTCGGCGTTTTTTGGGGCTCCTTCGCCCAGCGCCAGCCGCAGGACAACGCGGCAAACTTTCAGCAACTGTTCGGTTGGTTTGCCGAAGGCAAGTTGAAGCCGCTGGTGTCGCAGGTGTATCCACTGGGCAATGCGGCGCAGGCGATCAATGACCTCGGGCAGCGCAAGGCTGTGGGCAAGGTCGTGGTGCAGGTGCGCTAAGTCGGCAAGCGGTCTGATTACTAGAGTGACGGTCAGATCGCTGTTTCTCAAAGCACTGCCCTACAACCGCCAAAAAATTGCCCGTCACAGCGTGGAAGTAACAATCCCTACCGCGTGCGTTATTACATCTGAGCGACATGTTCATAAAAGAACGTGCGACTTCCAACATTTCCGCTTTTTTGTCGATGCGAATCGATGCTATTTTCGGTAACGAAACTGTAACATTCACTTCCGCAGTCAAAACAAGAAAATCTGGAGCTCTTGAATGTTTGCCTTCTTTCGTCCCGCCGCACATCAGGCGCCCCTGCCTGAAGAAAAAATAGACAGCACTTACCGACGCCTGCGCTGGCAGATTTTCGCCGGTATCTTTATTGGCTACGCGGGTTATTACCTGCTGCGCAAGAACTTTTCCCTGGCCATGCCCTACCTGATCGACGAGGGTTACACCCGTGGCGAACTGGGGCTGGCGATGTCGGCCATCGCCATTGCTTATGGCTTGTCGAAGTTCCTCATGGGCCTGGTGTCCGACCGTTCCAACCCGCGCTATTTCCTGCCGTTCGGCCTGTTGGTCTCGGCGGGGGTGATGTTCATTTTCGGTTTCGCGCCGTGGGCAACGTCCAGCGTGACCATGATGTTCATTCTGCTGTTCATCAACGGCTGGGCCCAAGGCATGGGCTGGCCGCCAAGTGGCCGGACGATGGTGCACTGGTGGTCGCAGAAAGAACGCGGCGGCGTCGTGTCGGTGTGGAACGTGGCGCATAACGTCGGCGGCGGCCTGATCGGTCCGTTGTTCCTGATCGGCATGGGCCTGTTCAACGACTGGCACTCGGCATTCTACGTGCCGGCAGCGGTGGCGCTGGCGGTGGCGGCGTTTGCCTTCATCACCATGCGCGACACCCCGCAGTCGGTTGGCCTGCCGCCGATCGAGAAGTACAAGAACGATTACCCGGAAGGCTATGACGCCAGCCACGAAGACGAATTCAGCGCCAAGGAAATCTTCGTCAAATACGTGCTGCGCAACAAAATGCTTTGGTACATCGCCATGGCCAACGTCTTCGTCTATCTGCTGCGCTATGGCGTGCTGGACTGGGCGCCGACCTACCTCAAGGAAGCCAAGGGTTTCACCGTGGATAAAACCTCGTGGGCCTATTTCTTCTATGAGTGGGCGGGGATTCCGGGCACGCTGCTGTGCGGCTGGATGTCGGACAAGATCTTCCGTGGCAACCGTGGCCTGACCGGCATGGTGTTCATGGCATTGGTGACAGTCGCGACACTGGTTTACTGGCTGAACCCGGCCGGTCACCCGACCGTCGACATGATCGCGCTGTTCTCCATCGGCTTCCTGATCTATGGCCCGGTCATGCTGATCGGCCTGCAAGCCCTGGAACTGGCGCCGAAGAAAGCTGCGGGAACCGCTGCGGGGTTCACCGGCCTGTTCGGTTACTTGGGTGGTTCAGTCGCGGCAAGCGCGGCGATGGGCTACACCGTCGACCATTTCGGTTGGGATGGCGGTTTCATCCTGCTGGTGAGCGCTTGCCTGCTGGCAATGGCGTTCCTCGCTCCCACCTTGTGGCACAAGCAAGTCGCCAGTCAGAGCCGCGAAGCTGTCGCTTGATCGGCCTGTGATTTACAGCGCTTGAGCCGCGCCTCCAGATTTCGATC
This sequence comes from Pseudomonas syringae, assembly GCF_021605415.1. GTDB lineage: Bacteria > Pseudomonadota > Gammaproteobacteria > Pseudomonadales > Pseudomonadaceae > Aquipseudomonas > Aquipseudomonas syringae_S. Next base: position 112,146 of record NZ_WKEQ01000009.1, on the reverse strand, counting down.
CGGCATGGCGTGGCTGCGCAGGGCGTGGGCGGTCTGCTCGACATAATCGCGAGTGGTGCCGTAACGCCCGCAAGCGCTTTCGAACACTTGGCTCAGCACGTGATCCGGCAAGTTGCCGGCATAGCTGGGCAGGTGTCGCTCCAATACGAATCCCAAGGCTTGAACCTGACTGCCGTCCGCGAGCCGACAATTGAGCCAGTGCGGGCGATAGGACGGGAATGGCATCTCGCGTTTCCACAGTGCGTAAAGCGAACTGTCGATATTGTCTTCGGGCAGTCGATAGGCAAATCCGCTGCACGAGCCGCCGCGATCCAGACCGAATACCAGCCCGGGCATTTCCGGCGTGCCACGGTGTTCGTGCGACCACAGATACAAACCGCGATGGTAGCCATGTACGCGAGCGCGAACCCGTTCCACCGCCGTGCATTCGGGCCGCCAGATCAGCGACCCGTAAGCGAACAGCCACACCGGCCCGCCCTTGTGGCGCGCCATCGTCGATTGCATGGAAGCAAGCAGTTGTTCGTGCGTCAGCTGCGGCCCAAGATCGAGCCGCGGGGGATAAGCCAGGTTCAGAATTGCAGATTCAATGGCGCTCATGGCGAATAGCGTTCAGCTCCCCGCGGGTGATGAATTACTTAATAGAACGCACCGCTGTAACAATAAGGCACATATGTTTTAAGGCAATTTAAGTGCCATGGCACAGATATTAAATAATTGCCTGATAGGTATATAACCTAGCGGTATTTAGCCACTTTTATAAATACCGATCCGCTATATATGCAGTTATAAGTGCAGGAGCTGCCGCAGCCTGCGGCAGCTCTTTCAGGGAAGCGTCAGGAGCGGGGGGCGTAGGCGAATACGTCGGCGCGCATTTGATGGGCATCCATTCCGGCCTCCACCAAGGCGTCCAGCGTCCCGTATACCATCGCCGGCGAGCCGCTGGCGTAGACATGCAGGGGCTTCAGATCGGGGAAATCTTCGCACACCGCTTCATGCAGCATCCCGCAGCGCCCAGCCCAACTGCATTGATCACTGACGACTTTGTGCAGGAACAGATTGGGCAATTTCCGCCATTGGTCCCAGTGCTCGATGTCGTAGAAATCTTCCGGTCGACGCACGCCCCAGTACAGATGCACCGGATGCTTGAAGCCTTCGGCCCGGCAATGCTCGATCAGGCTGTGGATCTGGCCCATGCCGGTACCGGCGGCGACCAGCACCAGCGGGCCATCCGGTAATTCGGCCAGATGCGTGTCGCCGAACGGTAACTCGACGCGCACCATCGAATTGCGCTGTAGCTGCTCGACCAGGCTCAATGCACTGGATTCGCGCGCCAGCACATGAATTTCCAGGTCGCGGCCACCGTGGGGCGCGGAAGCCATGGAAAATGCCGACTTCTCGCCGTTCTCCCGTTCAATCATCAAGTACTGCCCGGCGTGATAGCGCGGCGGCTTGCCCGCCGGTGCGCGCAGGCGCACGCGCCAAGTGTCGCCGCCGACGTCCCGGCATTCGATGACCTGACACGACAGGCTGCGCACCGGCAATTCTCCCAACGCGAGCACGCCATCCCACAGCACGACGCAATCTTCCAGCGGCTGCGCGATACAGGTGTAGAACTCGCCGTGGTCATGCACCTTGCCGTCCTGTTCGACACGGCCTTCCACCAGCAACGCCGCACACACGTGGCAATTGCCGTTGCGGCAGCTTTGCGGGCATTCATAGCCCAGGCGTCGCGCGCCGTCGAGAATACGCTCGCCGGGCTGTATCTCGAGGATGGCGCCGGAGGGCTGCAGGGTTACACGCATCAATCTATTCCTAACTGATTCCAGATGGCATCGATCCGTTGGGTGACGGCATCGTCCTTGACGATCACACGGCCCCACTCGCGAGTGGTTTCACCCGGCCATTTGTGGGTGGCATCCAGACCCATTTTCGAGCCCAGGCCGGATACCGGCGAGGCGAAGTCGAGGTAGTCGATCGGCGTGTTGTCGATCATCACCGTGTCGCGCTTGGGATCCATGCGCGTGGTGATCGCCCAGATCACGTCATTCCAGTCCCGCGCATTGATGTCGTCGTCGGTGACGATAACGAACTTGGTGTACATGAACTGTCGCAAAAACGACCAGACACCGAGCATCACGCGCTTGGCATGCCCCGGGTACGACTTTTTCATCGTCACGATGGCCATGCGGTACGAGCAGCCTTCCGGCGGCAGGTAAAAGTCAGTGATCTCCGGAAACTGCTTCTGCAGGATTGGCACAAACACTTCGTTCAACGCCACGCCGAGGATCGCCGGCTCATCCGGTGGACGGCCGGTGTAGGTGCTGTGGTAGATCGGCTTGATCCGATGGGTGATGCGCTCGACGGTGAACACCGGGAAGCTGTCGACTTCGTTGTAATAACCAGTGTGGTCGCCGTAGGGGCCTTCATCGGCCATTTCGCCTGGATGAATCACACCTTCAAGGATGATTTCGGCGGTGGCAGGGACTTGCAGGTCGTTGCCACGGCACTTCACCAATTCCGTGCGGTTACCACGCAGCAGACCGGCGAAAGCGTATTCGGACAGGCTGTCCGGCACCGGGGTGACTGCGCCAAGAATGGTCGCCGGATCCGCGCCGAGGGCCACGGACACCGGAAACGGCTGGCCGGGATGCTTCTCGCACCACTCACGGAAATCGAGGGCGCCGCCACGGTGGCTGAGCCAGCGCATGATGACCTTGTTGCGGCCAATCACTTGCTGACGGTAGATGCCGAGGTTCTGGCGATCCTTGTTCGGGCCCTTGGTGACGGTCAAACCCCAAGTGATCAGCGGGCCGACATCGCCGGGCCAGCAGGTCTGCACCGGCAGCATGGCCAGATCGACGTCATCGCCTTCGATGACGACTTCCTGGCACACCGCGTCTTTCACAACTTTCGGCGCCATGGCAATGATCTTGCGGAAGATCGGCAGCTTCGACCACGCATCCTTCAAGCCCTTCGGTGGCTCCGGCTCCTTGAGGAACGCCAGCAGCTTGCCGATTTCGCGCAGCTCACTGACCGACTCGGCGCCCATGCCCATGGCCACCCGCTCCGGGGTGCCGAACAGGTTCCCGAGCACCGGGATGTCGTAGCCGGTGGGTTTCTCGAACAGCAGCGCCGGGCCTTTGGCACGCAGCGTGCGGTCGCACACCTCGGTCATTTCCAGCACCGGCGAGACGGGAATCTGGATGCGTTTCAACTCTCCGCGCTGCTCAAGCTGCTGCACGAAATCCCGAAGATCCTTGAATTTCATTGACGATGGCACCCTCAAAATAGGCGTACATCCTACCTGCTCTGACGGGCAAACAGCAGCCCGTCAGCGTCGGTCACCGATCAATCGTGGTTGGTACCCAGCAGCAACGGCGTGAACAACGGGCTCAATCTGGCACTGCCGGAGTCGGAAAGATGATCTTCGTCCTTGTACTGCGAATGGCCGTTGACCTCGATATTGCAGACGCCGTCCGTACACATCATGGCGGTCGGATCGATGACATGGACACCCGGATCGGCGGCAGCCATCGAATCGAACAATGTGCCGAGGAAGTGTTGGCGCGCAAGATGATCCTCAAGCGGTCGGCCCAGACCCTCCGCCACTCTTCCGACCCGCGCCAGGCTGGTCAGGCGATTGATCGCACCTTTTTGCTGCAGCGGCACTTCCTTGAACAGCCAGACTTGTGCGCCGGCATCCCGAATCGCCGCAACCCGGGCCTTGATCGCAGCTGCCATGCGTTGCTCGGCCTGGGCAGTACTGTCGTGCTCGTTGAGCAACACCTTTTTGTCGCCATCCTCACGACCGTAAACATACAGGCTCCAGTTGGACGCCAGCACCACATCCTTGATGCCGAGGCTGCGTACCCGCGCCATGGTTTGCTCGTTGAAATCCTTGCATCGCTGGCGCGGATCATCGCTGAGAATCGGTGGGCAGGCGCTCATGCTGTACAGCCACACCGGGCGACCGTCGCGGTTGGCGTTATTTTCAATAGCCGGCAGCAAGGCTGCGGCGTGGCTGTCGCCCCAAAACAGTCGGGTGGCCGGGACATCCCGATTGCCACCCACCAGGCACGCCTTGTCCAGTTTCTTATCGGAGGTTACCAACATGCATTTCATCTGCCCGGCGTTCCATTCCCGCGACTGCGCGTATTCCAGCGCCTTGCCGGTCAGGCGTTGAGGAATGCCATCGGCAGAACGGATCGCCGAGCCGCTGACAACCAACGCTGCTATGGCCGCGAAACCACCGGCCAGCACCGCTTTGCGGCTGGCGAGCAAACGCTTCTCGCGGAACGGCAGCTCGACATAACGCAGGCTCAACCAGGCAAGACTGAGTGCCAGGGCGATCCAGCCTGCCGCCTCCAGCGGCTGAATGCCGTCAATGGAGATGGCGTTGGCGTAGACATAGACTGGCCAGTGCCACAGATACAGCGAGTAAGAGAGCAAGCCGACCCACACCAGCGCAGGCAAGCTCAGCATTTGTCCGGCCCAAGTCTTGCCCTGTGCGCCCGACCAGATCAATGCGGTCGTGCCCAGCACCGGCAGCAACGCGGCCCAGCCCGGGAATACCGTGGTCTTGTCGAACGTAAACACCGCCAGCAGCACCGCCGCCAGACCGGCCACGCCGACCAGTTGATAAACCCAGGGGCGGATCGCCTGTCGCGGTGCCGGCGTAACCGCGAGCATCGCACCACAAAGCAACTCCCACGCCCGGGTTGGTAACGAGAAAAAAGCGAACTCCGGCCGGCGCTCGATGTAGCCGATGTTCAGTCCGAACGAGACCAGCAGCACGGCGAACAGCACCCAGCGCCAATGCCGTACATAGCGCATCAACAACGCCATCAGCAACGGGAAGAAAATGTAGTACTGCTCTTCCACCGCCAGCGACCAGGTATGCAACAACGGCTTCAAGTCGGAGGCCGGCTGGAAGTAACCGTCCTCACGCATGAACAAAATGTTGGAGATGAACAACGACTGGTAACGAACCGTTCGCCCCAGCTCGGAGAAATCCTTGGCCGTCAGCAGCAGCCAACCCAGCGCCAGCGTGGCCACCATCACCACGGTCAGGGCAGGAATGATGCGGCGGGCACGGCGTGCCCAGAAATCAATGAAGCTGAAACGCTGCGCACTGATTTCGCGAAACAGAATGGACGTGATCAGGAACCCGGAGATGACGAAGAAGACGTCTACGCCGACAAAGCCGCCGCTGAATGCGCTGAAACCAAAGTGAAACAGCACGACCGGAATAACAGCCAGAGCCCGTAAGCCGTCAATGTCGCGACGATTGCCAAATGTATGCATGGCGCCTCTTATCGTTTTAGATACATATCGATTGAGGGCGGTAGACAGCGGGCCGTTGCGGGGGTTGCAAGTAATTCGGGGCGCGTTATGTATTTCAAAAAAACGCCAGACGGCGCCGACTGCATTCAATCCAGACACATAAAAAATCAACGCAAAAAAAGGGGCATCCTCACGGATGCCCCTTTTTATGAAACGCCTGGTGTTACTTGCGCTTCATCGACAAGAAGAACTCGTCGTTGGTCTTGGTCGTTTTCAGCTTGTCGACCAGGAACTCGATGGCGGCGACTTCGTCCATCGGATGCAGCAGCTTGCGCAGGATCCACATGCGCTGCAACTCGTCGTCAGCCGTCAGCAACTCCTCGCGGCGGGTGCCGGAACGGTTGATGTTGATGGCCGGGAAGACGCGTTTTTCAGCGATTTTGCGATCCAGAGGCAGTTCCATGTTGCCGGTGCCTTTGAATTCCTCGTAAATCACTTCGTCCATCTTCGAGCCGGTTTCAACCAGCGCGGTGGCGATAATGGTCAGCGAGCCGCCTTCTTCGATGTTCCGCGCGGCGCCGAAGAAACGCTTTGGTTTCTCCAGGGCGTGGGCATCGACACCACCGGTCAGCACCTTGCCGGAGCTCGGGATCACGGTGTTGTAGGCACGGGCCAGACGGGTGATGGAGTCGAGCAGGATCACCACGTCTTTCTTGTGTTCGACCAGACGCTTGGCCTTCTCGATCACCATTTCGGCAACCTGCACGTGACGGGTCGGCGGCTCGTCGAAGGTCGAGGCCACCACTTCGCCGCGCACGGTGCGCTGCATTTCGGTCACTTCTTCCGGACGTTCGTCGATCAACAGCACGATCAGGTGAACTTCGGGGTTGTTACGCGCGATGTTCGCCGCGATGTTCTGCAGCATGATCGTCTTGCCCGCTTTCGGCGGAGCAACGATCAGGCCGCGCTGGCCTTTGCCGATCGGGGCGCACAGGTCGATGACACGACCGGTCAGGTCTTCGGTGGAACCGTTGCCGGCTTCCATCTTCATGCGCACGGTCGGGAACAGCGGGGTCAGGTTCTCGAAGAGAATCTTGTTCTTCGCGTTCTCGGGACGATCGAAGTTGATCGTGTCGACCTTGAGCAGGGCGAAATACCGCTCGCCTTCCTTCGGAGGGCGGATCTTGCCAACGATGGTGTCACCGGTGCGCAAGTTGAAGCGGCGGATCTGGCTCGGCGAGACGTAGATATCGTCCGGGCCGGCCAAGTAGGAAGCGTCTGCGGAGCGCAGGAAGCCGAAGCCGTCCTGGAGAATCTCCAGCACGCCATCACCGGAGATTTCCTCACCGCTTTTCGCGTGCTTCTTGAGCAGGGAGAAAATCACGTCCTGCTTGCGCGAACGGGCCATATTTTCTATGCCCATCTGTTCGGCCAATTCGAGCAGTTCGGTAATCGGCTTTTGCTTGAGTTCAGTCAGATTCATATAGGAATGACGTAATCATTTATGGAGGGGGGGAAATTAAGCTTTTGGCTTAATGAGGCCGCGCCGCAGAGAAGGCGACAGGATCGCGTACTAATTCGAAAAGGAGTGCGTCGGCGACGGCTAGCAGGGGGCAGTGGAGAAACCACTGCGGGGCCGAATGTACCACCTGAGTTTCGGAGCGTCTAGCCCTGAATACGCAAAAGGCCCCGCGATTTGCGGGGCCTTTTGGTTGACGCTTTCGACGACGCTTAGATGTTGGCGTCGAGGAAAGCTGCCAGTTGCGACTTCGACAGGGCGCCGACCTTGGTCGCCTCGACGTTGCCGTTCTTGAACAGCATCAGTGTCGGGATACCACGAACGCCGTGCTTGGCAGGGGTTTCCTGGTTTTCGTCGATGTTCAGCTTGGCAACGGTCAGCTTGCCTTTGTACGTCTCGGCGATTTCGTCCAGAACCGGAGCGATCATTTTGCAAGGGCCGCACCATTCAGCCCAGTAGTCGACCAGTACAGCGCCTTCGGCCTTGAGTACATCGGCTTCGAAGCTAGCGTCGCTAACGTGTTTGATAAGATCGCTGCTCATGGAATTCTCCGGGTTGTAAGCAAAAAAACGTGGCCCATCATAGCCGCCCTTCCCTTGTTCAGGAAGCCGCAGATGATTGAGTCTTGCTATGGTGTTCGATGACTTTGGGTATAGCTCAAGTCAGGCGGAGGCGGGCGCGATGAAGGCGATCCCGGTTCGCAGCGCCGCGTTACGAACGTGTTCCTGCATGGCTTTTTGCGCAGCGCCGGAGGCACGACGGGCCAGCGCACGGAGGATTTTCCGGTGTTCCTGCCAGGTTTCCATGGCCCGTTCGGCGCGGATGAACGGTAGTTTCTGGCTCTCCAGAAAAATATCGGCACTGGCGGTAAGAATGCTCAACATCGCCTGATTACCGCTGGCCGACAGGATCCGCCGGTGGAACTCGAAATCCAGTTTCGCCGCCGCTTCGAAGTGGTTGCCGCGCAGCTGCTCACGCATCGCGGCGACGTTGTCTTCCAGGGCATCCAGCTCAAACGTGCTCAACGTCACTGCCGCCAGGCCCGCCGCGAAGCCTTCCAGCGCGTAGCGCAACTGAAAGATCTCCAGCGGCGACGCCTGCGCCGCGAACGGCCAGCCCGCCGCGCCCTCACCCCGTGGCAACTCAACCGCCGACTGCACAAATACGCCTTTGCCCGGCTGAATACTGACGACGCCCAACGCACTCAATGACGACAGTGCCTCGCGCAACGATGCCCGGCTGACGCCCAGTTGCACCGCGAGATCACGCTGCGACGGCAAGGCATCACCGGCTTCGAAGCCCTGCTCGGTGATCAGCTTGCGGATGGCTTGCAGCGCCACTTCGGGTACGGCGCGGGAGATCGAGTTCATGGTTTTCCAGACGAGCCAGGCCAATGTGCGGCTAGTTGTAAAGCTATTCGCGGCGCCCGGCAAGTCGTGCCCCAGCGGGGTTCAGCGTCGAACGCCGATGCGCCATGGCAGTGCGAAAAACCACCTGACTGTTCAGACCAGTAAGACCGAAGAAACCCGGCAAAACCGTGGCTTGCCGCGACGATTACGGTGGTTGGCATGCCCCGTGCTCTGTCCGATCGCAGAAATCATTTCCCGCCGATCCGGAGTTTTGCCATGACCCAGCGTTACAGCGCCCTCCTCGCCACCCTGTTTGCCGGCCTGATGCTGTGCCAGGCCCCCGCCCATGCCGACGGTCTGGACGATGTGGTCAAACGCGGCACGCTGAAAGTTGCCGTGCCGCAGGACTTCCCGCCATTCGGCTCGGTCGGCCCAGACATGAAGCCACGCGGCCTCGATATCGACACCGCGAAACTGCTGGCTGACCAACTCAAGGTCAAACTTGAACTGACCCCGGTCAACAGCACTAACCGCATTCCATTCCTGACCACCGGTAAAGTCGATCTGGTGATTTCCAGCCTCGGCAAAAACGCGGAGCGCGAGAAAGTCATCGACTTCTCCCGCGCTTACGCACCGTTCTACCTCGCCGTGTTCGGCCCGCCAGACGCGGCAATCAACAGCCTCGACGACCTCAAAGGCAAAACCATCAGCGTCACCCGTGGCGCCATCGAAGACATCGAGCTGACCAAGGTCGCCCCTGAAGGCCTGACCATCAAGCGCTTCGAAGACAACAACTCGACCATCGCCGCCTACCTCGCCGGCCAGGTCGACCTGATCGCCAGCGGCAACGTGGTGATGGTCGCGATCAGCGAGAAAAACCCGAAACGCGTGCCGGCGCTGAAAGTGAAGCTCAAGGATTCGCCGGTCTACGTGGGCGTGAACAAGAACGAGCCGGCCTTGCTCGGCAAGGTTAACGAGATCCTCGCCACCGCCAAGACCGACGGGGCACTGGAAAAGAATTCGCAAACCTGGCTGAAAGAGCCGCTGCCGGCCGATCTCTGATCGGCCTCGCGGGAGTTACTTAATGGCCTATCAGTTCGATTTTTTGCCGGTGGTGGAAAACACCGACCTGCTTCTGCGCGGGGCGTTGTTCACCCTTGAGCTGACGGCCATCGGCGCGTTCTTCGGCGTCAGCCTGGGGATCGTCGGGGCGTTGGTGCGGGCGTGGAATATCCGCCCGTTCTCGGCGATTTTCGGCGTCTACGTCGAGTTGATCCGCAACACGCCGTTCCTCGTTCAGTTGTTTTTCATCTTCTTTGGCCTGCCGTCCCTCGGCGTGCAGATTTCCGAATGGCAGGCCGCCGTACTGGCGATGGTGATCAACCTCGGCGCGTACTCGACCGAAATCATCCGTGCCGGCATCCAAGCGATCCCTCGCGGTCAACTGGAAGCGGCGGCGGCATTGGCGATGAGCCGTTTTGAAGCGTTCCGTCATGTGGTGTTGTTGCCGGCGCTGGGCAAGGTCTGGCCGGCCCTGAGCAGCCAGATCATCATCGTCATGCTCGGTTCGGCGGTGTGTTCGCAGATCGCGACGGAAGAGTTGAGTTTTGCCGCCAACTTCATTCAGTCGCGCAACTTCCGCGCGTTCGAAACGTATGCGCTGACCACGCTGATCTACCTGTGCATGGCGTTGCTGATCCGTCAGTTGCTGAACTGGTTCGGCCGGCGTTATTTGTCGAGGAGCAGCCAATGAGCGATTTCACCTTCTGGGACATCTTGCGCAACCTGCTGACCGGGCTGCAGTGGACGCTGGCGCTGTCGCTGGTGGCGTTCATTGGCGGCGGGCTGGTCGGTTTGCTGATCATGGTCATGCGCATTTCCGATAAAACCTTGCCGCGCAGCATCGCGCGCACATGGATTGAGCTGTTTCAGGGCACGCCGCTGTTGATGCAGCTGTTTCTGGTGTTTTTCGGCGTGGCCCTGGCCGGGATCGAGATCTCGCCGTGGATGGCCGCCGCGATAGCCCTGACCCTGTTCACCAGCGCTTACCTGGCGGAGATCTGGCGCGGTTGCGTAGAAGCGATCCCCCATGGCCAGTGGGAAGCCTCGTCGAGCCTGGCGCTCAATCCGCTGGAGCAATTGCGTTACGTAATCCTGCCGCAAGCCTTGCGTATTGCCGTGGCGCCGACCGTGGGTTTCTCGGTGCAAGTGGTCAAGGGCACGGCGGTGACGTCGATCATCGGCTTCACCGAACTGACCAAGACCGGCAGCATGCTCGCCAACGCCACGTTCGAACCGTTCATGGTCTACGGCTTCGTCGCCCTCGGCTATTTCCTCCTCTGCTACCCCTTGTCCCTCAGTGCGCGCTACCTGGAAAGGAGACTGCATGCCTCTGCTTAGAATTTCCGCCCTGCATAAATACTACGGCGATCACCACGTCCTCAAAGGCATCGACCTCAGCGTCGAGGAAGGCCAGGTCGTGGCAATCATTGGCCGCAGCGGCTCGGGCAAATCCACCCTTTTGCGCACGCTCAACGGACTGGAATCGATCAACGACGGCGTGATCGAAGTCGACGGCGAATACCTCGACGCCGCCCGCGCCGACCTGCGCAGCCTGCGGCAGAAAGTCGGCATGGTGTTCCAGCAATTCAACCTGTTCCCGCACCTGACGGTCGGCGAAAACGTGATGCTCGCCCCGCAAGTGGTGCAAAAAGTGCCCAAGGCCAAGGCTGCCGAACTGGCGCGGGAAATGCTGGCGCGCGTCGGCCTGGGGGAAAAGTTTGATGCCTTCCCGGATCGCCTCTCCGGCGGGCAGCAGCAGCGCGTGGCAATTGCCCGGGCCTTGGCGATGTCGCCGAAGGTGCTGCTCTGCGACGAAATTACCTCGGCGCTGGATCCGGAACTGGTCAACGAAGTGCTCGGCGTCGTGCGGCAACTGGCCAACGAAGGCATGACGCTGATCATGGTCACCCACGAAATGCGTTTTGCCCGCGAGGTCGGGGACAAACTGGTGTTCATGCATCAGGGCAAAGTGCATGAAGTGGGGGATCCGAAGGTGTTGTTTGCGAATCCACAGACGGCGGAACTGGCGAATTTTATTGGTACGGTTGAGGCGACCGTCTGAAATAACACTGGCGACAGGACGGGCGCCTTCGCGAGCAGGCTCGCTCCCACAGGGAAACGCGGGCTTGTGCAGGAGCGAGCCTGCTCGCGAATGGGCGCGCTGCGATCTGAACTTTTCTGCGCGAGATCAACGGTTTGAACCATGCGCGTTGGCGGCAGCGTTTGATCGTGGCACGATGTCGGGGTTATCGACCGAGACCCCCTGCCCATGCCCCAGAACCAAGCCAAGAATCTGTCCCTGATCGCCGCAATCGACCTAGGCTCGAACAGCTTCCATATGGTCGTGGCCAAGGCCCAGAACGGCGAAATCCGCATCCTCGAACGTCTTGGGGAGAAGGTGCAACTGGCGGCCGGCATCGACGACGAGCGCAAGCTCAGCGAAGAATCCATGCAGCGCGGCCTCGATTGCCTCAAGCGTTTTGCCCAACTGATCAACGGCATGCCCCTGGGCGCCGTGCGGATCGTCGGCACCAACGCCCTGCGTGAAGCGCGCAACCGTGGCGAATTCATCCGCCGCGCCGAAGAAATCCTCGGCCACCCGGTCGAGGTCATCTCCGGTCGTGAAGAAGCGCGCCTGATCTACCTCGGCGTCTCCCACACCCTCGCGGACACCCCGGGCAAACGCCTGGTCGCCGACATTGGCGGCGGCAGCACCGAATTCATCATCGGCCAGCGCTTCGAACCTTTGCTGCGCGAAAGCCTGCAAATGGGCTGCGTCAGTTTCACCCAGCGCTACTTCAAGGACGGCAAGATCACCCCAGCCCGCTACGCCCAGGCGTACACGGCGGCGCGGCTGGAGATCATGAGCATCGAACACGCCCTGCATCGCTTGACCTGGGATGAAGCCATCGGCTCCTCGGGCACCATCCGCGCCATCGGCCTGGCACTCAAGGCGGGGGGCCACGGCACCGGCGAAGTCAACGCCGAAGGCCTGGCCTGGCTCAAGCGCAAACTGTTCAAACTCGGCGACTCGGACAAAATCGATTTCGACGGCATCAAACCGGATCGCCGGGCGATTTTCCCGGCCGGCCTCGCCATTCTCGAAGCCATCTTCGACGCCCTCGAACTGCAACGCATGGATCACTGCGACGGCGCCCTGCGCGAAGGTGTGCTCTATGACCTGCTCGGTCGCCACCATCACGAAGACGTGCGCGAACGCACCCTGACCTCGTTGATGGAGCGTTATCACGTCGATCAGAAACAAGCGGAGCGGGTCGAGCGCAAAGCGCTGCATGCGTTCGATCAGGTCGCGGTGGACTGGGAGCTGGATGACGGTATCTGGCGCGAACTGCTGGGCTGGGCGGCGAAGGTGCACGAAGTCGGCCTGGACATCGCCCACTATCACTACCATAAGCATGGCGCTTATCTGATTGAGCATTCGGATCTGGCCGGGTTCTCCCGTGAAGACCAGCAGATGCTTGCGCTGCTGGTACGCGGCCATCGCCGCAACATTCCCAAGGACAAGTTTGCCGAATTCGGCAAGGACGGCATCAAGCTGATTCGTCTTTGTGTGTTGTTGCGCTTCGCGATTCTGTTTCACCACATCCGTGGGACGCAGGCGATGCCACAAGTCGAATTGCGCGCTGATGGCGACAACCTCGACGTGCATTTCCCGGAAAACTGGCTGGATGAAAATCAGCTGACTCAAGCGGATTTCGGCCTTGAGGCGGATTGGCTGACGCGCGTGGGCATCGTCCTCACCGTCCACTGACACCCTCTCCTACAGGGGCGACACAAAAAAGGCGATCCGTTGGGATCGCCTTTTTATTTGCTAAACCGAAGGTCAGCTACTGACCGGCAAGATCGGGCTGCCCAGCCGCTCCAGCAACGTCGCCTGCGCGCTGCGCGGGTTTTGATTACCCGTCGGCGTATTGCGAATGTAGCGCCCATCCGACTGCAAGCTCCAACTATGTGTGTTGTCAGTCAGATACAACTCCAGCTCTTTCTTCACCCGGGTCAGCAGCTTCTTGCCTTCCACCGGGAAACAGGTCTCGACGCGTTTATCGAGGTTGCGCTCCATCCAGTCGGCGCTGGACAGGAACATCTGCTCCTCGCCACCATTGAGGAAGTAGAAAACCCGGGTGTGTTCGAGGAAGCGGCCGATGATCGAACGCACATGGATGTTGTGCGAAACCCCGGCAATGCCCGGACGCAGACAGCACATGCCGCGCACCACCAGGTCAATGCGCACACCGGACTGGCTGGCCTTGTACAGCGCGCGAATGATCTTCGGATCGGTCAGCGAGTTGAACTTGGCGATGATGTGTGCCGGTTTGCCATCGAGGGCGAACTGGGTTTCCCGGGCAATCATGTCAAGCATGCCCTTTTTCAGGGTGAACGGCGCATGCAGCAGCTTTTTCATGCGCAACGTCTTGCCCATGCCGATCAACTGGCTGAACAATTTGCCGACGTCTTCGCACAAGGCATCGTCGGAGGTCAGCAAGCTGTAGTCGGTGTACAACCGCGCGTTGCCGGCGTGATAGTTGCCGGTGCCGAGGTGCGCGTAACGGACGATCTCGCCCTGCTCTCGGCGCAGGATCAGCATCATTTTGGCGTGGGTCTTGAAGCCCACAACACCGTAGATCACCACCGCACCCGCCGCTTGCAGGCGGCTGGCCAGTTGCAGGTTGGACTCTTCGTCGAAACGCGCGCGAAGCTCGATGACCGCCGTCACTTCTTTGCCGTTACGTGCTGCGTCCACCAGCGCATCGACGATTTCCGAGTTGGCGCCAGAGCGATATAGCGTCTGACGCACCGCCAGAACGTGCGGGTCTTTCGCCGCCTGACGCAACAGGTCGACCACCGGGGTGAACGACTCGAACGGGTGCAGCAGCAGGATGTCCTGCTTGCTCACCACGCTGAATATGTTTTCGCTGTTTTGCAGCAGCTTCGGGATCTGCGGCGTGAACGGCAGGTATTGCAGTTCGCGCTGGCTGTCGAGCCCGGTGATGCTGAACAGCCGCGTCAGGTTCACCGGGCCGTTGACCTGATACAACTCGGTCTCGGCCAGGTTGAACTGCTTGAGCAAGTAGTCCGACAGATGTTTCGGGCAGGTGTCGGCGACTTCCAGGCGCACGGCATCGCCGTAACGGCGCGAGAACAACTCGCCACGCAAGGCACGGGCCAGGTCTTCGACATCTTCGGAGTCGAGCGCCAGATCGGCGTTTCGGGTCAGGCGGAACTGGTAGCAGCCTTTCACCTTCATGCCTTGGAACAAATCATCGGCGTGGGCGTGGATCATCGACGACAGGAACACGTAGTTGTCCCCCGCGCCGCCGACTTCTTCCGGCACCTTGATGATGCGCGGCAACAGGCGTGGCGCCGGAATGATCGCCAGACCGGAATCTCGGCCGAAGGCGTCGATGCCTTCGAGTTCGACGATGAAGTTCAGGCTCTTGTTCACCAGCAACGGGAATGGGTGCGTCGGGTCGAGGCCGATCGGGGTGATGATCGGCGCGATCTCATCGCGGAAATAGCGGCGTACCCAAGTCTTGATCTTGGTCGACCAGTGGCGGCGACGGATGAAGCGCACCTGATGCTTTTCCAGCTCCGGCAGCAGGATGTCGTTGAGGATTGCGTATTGACGATCAACGTGGCCGTGCACCAGCTCACTGATGCGAGCCAGCGCCTGATGCGGCTGCAAACCGTCGGCGCCGGCCTGTTCACGGGCGAAGGTGATTTGCTTTTTCAGGCCGGCGACGCGGATTTCAAAGAATTCGTCGAGGTTGCTGGAGAAGATCAGCAGAAACTTCAGCCGCTCCAGCAACGGGTAGGACTCATCCAGCGCCTGTTCCAGCACGCGGATATTGAACTGCAGTTGCGACAACTCACGGTGGATGTACAGGCTGCTGTCATCCAGACCGGGAATCGCGATCGCCGGGACCGGCGCGGCTTCGGCGACGATCGCGGGCGGCGCGGGCTCGATTTCCGGCGGGGTCTCGGTCACTTGCTCGACCACCGGTTGAGCGTCTTTTACGGCAACTTCAGTCAATCCTTCGGTATTCATTGAATGTTCCTGGGAGGGCTATTTCTGCTCTCGTAACAATTGAGCGGCACGGACAGCAAAGTACGTCAGGATGCCATCGGCGCCAGCACGTTTAAAGGCGGTGAGGGACTCAAGAATCACCCCTTCGCTCAACCAGCCATTCTGGATCGCAGCCATGTGCATCGCGTATTCGCCACTGACCTGATAGACGAACGTCGGCACCTTGAAGGCATCTTTTACCCGCAAAAGAATGTCCAGGTACGGCATGCCTGGCTTGACCATGACCATGTCCGCGCCTTCCGCCAAGTCCGCGCCCACCTCGTGCAGGGCTTCATCGCTATTGGCCGGATCCATTTGATAGGACGCCTTGTTCGCCTTGCCCAGATTCGCGGCGGAACCGACGGCATCACGGAACGGGCCGTAATAGGCGCTGGCGTACTTGGCCGAGTAAGCCATGATGCGCACGTTGACGTGACCGGCAATTTCCAGCGCCTCGCGGATCGCCTGGATGCGGCCGTCCATCATGTCCGACGGGGCAACCACCTGGGCGCCGGCTTCGGCGTGGGACAGGGCTTGCTTGACCAGCGCGTCGACGGTGATGTCGTTCTGCACGTAGCCGCCGTCATCGAGAATGCCGTCCTGGCCGTGGGTGGTGAACGGGTCGAGGGCGACGTCAGTGATCACGCCCAACGCCGGGAAGCGCTCACGCAGCGCGCGGGTGGCACGCTGGGCAATCCCCTGCGGGTTCCAGGCTTCGGCAGCATCAAGGGACTTGAGTTCCAGCGGTGTCACCGGGAACAGCGCCAGCGCCGGAATGCCCAGCTCGACCCATTTGGCGGCTTCTTCAAGCAGCAGGTCGATCGTCAAGCGCTCTACGCCGGGCATCGAGGCCACGGCTTCACGACGGTTTTCACCATCGAGCACAAATACAGGGAGGATCAGGTCATCGACTGTCAGCACATTTTCCCGCACCAGCCGTCGCGAAAAATCATCGCGGCGATTGCGACGCAGGCGAGTGGCGGGGAACAGACGATTGGCGGGGGTAAAGCTCACGGCGGACTCCTGAGCCCGCGCGGAACGGGCGAGCGTGACAGTTATAGACGGCCATTATGACGAACAGATGACAGTTATGTGTGACCCGTGACACGTAGCCGCATTCCATTGTCGTTGTAGGAAATGTTCACGTCGAGACACATCTCGACACTTTCCTGAATGTGTCCGAAGGGTTAGGCTGCGCGTTCATTTCGCCAGCACCCAGACAATGCTCCAACAATTTCTGCATGACTTCGGCTACTTTGCCCTGTTTCTCGGCACGTTTTTCGAAGGCGAAACCATCCTGGTGCTCGCGGGCTTTCTCGCGTTCCGCGGTTACATGGATATCAACATTGTCGTGGTCGTGGCGTTCTGCGGCAGTTATGCCGGCGATCAGCTGTGGTACTTCCTGGGGCGCAAGCACGGGCGCAAATTGCTCGCACGCAAACCTCGCTGGCAACTGATGGGCGACCGCGCGCTGGAACACATCCGCAAGCATCCGGACATCTGGGTGCTGAGCTTTCGCTTCGTCTACGGTTTGCGCACGGTGATGCCGGTGGCCATCGGGCTGTCAGGTTATCCACCGGGACGCTACTTGCTGCTCAATGGTATCGGTGCGGCAATCTGGGCGACGGCGCTGGCCGCTGCGGCCTATCACTTCGGCGCAGTGCTGGAAGGCATGCTTGGCAGCATCAAGAAGTACGAATTGTGGGTGCTTGGCGCATTGCTGGTGCTTGGCGTCGGCCTGTGGCTGCGCCGACGCTTCAAGAATGCCCGGCTGGCGAAGAAGATTTACGAAGACGAGCAGATCGCCAAGGCTGCCAAAGCCGAGCAACTGCTGAAGGCCGAAGCAGCCAACCCGGCCGATCCTAAGACGCCAGCCGAGTAAACCGTTGTCGGCGCCAATACAAGCCGATGCCGCTGAGCAGGCTGTAACTGAGCAGACCGATCCACGCCAGCGGGCTGGCCGGCCATAGCCCGACCAATGGCGCCAGCCACACCAGCGGCAGGTTAGACACTAGCCGCAACAGCTCAAGCCGCAACGCCCACGGGCGATTCTCCAGGGCCACGCCCAGCACGAACAGCCCCAACGCCACCGCACCCCAACCGAGCACCAGCGCGGCGGTTGGCAGATCCCGCTCCCAATTCATCAGATAACTGCCCAGGGCGATATAGACGCCGAATTGCAACATCACGTACCCCTGCTGGCGACGGTCGATCGGCACCTCGAACTTGCGGAACTGGCTCAGATCCGGCTTGCTCATGGGGTATTTCGCCGCCACGTCCGCCGGCCGCCAACCGGTGCGCATGAACCAGATCCGCAGCTTGTCCCACTTGCTGTCGGCACGCCGGGCGTCCTCCCACAATTGCGCGTAGAACTGCACGTTTGCCCATAGCGGATTCCAGCTCGCCAGCGGCGTGGTCACGCCAAAAATCACCGGTTCGTTATCGTCCTCTTCCTGAAATGATCCGAACAGTCGATCCCAAATAATGAACACCCCGCCGTAGTTGCGATCCATGTAGAGAGCGTTCTGTGCATGGTGAGCCCGATGATTGGACGGCGTGACGAAGAACCATTCGAACCAGCCGAGCTTGGGAATGTGCTTCGTATGTACCCAAAACTGATACAGCAGATTGAGCGCGGCCACGCTGACAAACACCAGCAGCGGCACGCCGAGCACGGCCATCGGCAGGTAAAAGATCCAGTTCAAAAGGAAACCGGTGCTGGTCTGGCGCAGCGCCGTGGAAAGGTTGTAGTCCTCGCTCTGGTGATGCACCGAATGCGCGGCCCAGAGAATGTTGCGCTCGTGGCCCATGCGGTGCAGCCAGTAGTAGCAAAAGTCGTAGAGGACGAAGGCGAACACCCAGACCCAGACGCTGTCCGCCGGCAAACTGACCAGCGCCAGATGTTCAAGCGCAAAGGCGTAAGTCAGCAGCCCGACGCCTTTGGTCAACAGGCCCGTAGTGGTCGACAACACGCCGGTGCTGATGCTGTTTATTGCATCGGCCAGCCGATAGTTGCTCACCCCGCGCCAACGGTCGGCGAGCAGTTCTATGGAGATCAGCACGAAGAAAAATGGCACCGCATACAGAATGAAGTCCATGACAAACCCTGACCGGAATCTTGAGGACAGATCCTAGGTGTAGCTGCGAATTATCCCTATGGCAACGAGTGACAAATTAGTGGACATTTAACGCCATGAATCCGGAGAAAAGCCCATGAGCAAAAAAATTGCAGTGATCCTTTCAGGCTGCGGCGTGTACGACGGCGCCGAGATCCACGAAAGCGTCATCACCTTGCTGCGCCTCGACCAGCGCGGCGCCCAGGTGCAGTGCTTCGCCCCGAACATCGCGCAGTTGCATGTGATCAACCACCTGACCGGTGAAGAAATGCCCGAGTCGCGCAATGTGCTGGTGGAATCGGCGCGCATCGCTCGCGGCGAGATCAAGGACATCCGCGAAGCCAGCGTCGAGGACTTCGATGCGTTGATCGTGCCGGGCGGCTTCGGCTCGGCGAAGAACCTGTCGAACTTCGCCGTCGAAGGCGCCGGTTGCACGGTTCAGCCAGACGTCCTCGCCCTGGCCGAAGCCTTTGCCGAAGCAGGCAAACCCGTGGGACTGATGTGCATCTCGCCAGCGCTGGCGGCAAAAATCTACGGCCCGGGCGTGACCTGCACCATCGGCAGCGACGCCGAAACGGCGGCGGCGATGAACAAGATGGGCGCGACCCATGAAGAGTGCGCTGTCACCGACATCATCGAAGACAAGGCGCGCAAACTGGTGAGCACCCCGGCCTACATGCTGGCGCAGAGCATCAGCGAGGCGGCGTCCGGCATCAACAAGATGGTTGACCGGGTGCTGGAACTGACCCACGAAAACGACGCCTGACGTTTCCCGCTGAGCGTTCCCATGCTCCGCGTGGGAACGATCAATGCGCGCGAGATAACCGCGTCAGGATCCGATCCAGCGCGTTGGCAAACGCCTGCTTCTCACGATCACCAAACGGCGCCGGCCCCCCGCTCATCTGGCCTTGCTCACGCAGGTCAGTGAACAGATTACGCACCGCCAACCGATCGCCCATGTTCTGCGCATCGAACTCTTTGCCACGCGGATCCAGCGCCGCCACGCCCTTCTTCACCAACCGGTCTGCCAGCGGCACGTCGCTGCAGATCACCAGTTCGCCGGGCACGGCGTGTTCGACCAGATAATCATCCGCCGCATCCGGGCCGCTCGGCACCACGATCAGCTTGACGATGGCCAGCCCCGGCTTGATCTGCGGCTGCCCGGCCACCAGCACCACTTCGAACTGACGCTTGAGGGCGAACTTCACCACCAGATCCTTCGCCGCCCGGGGGCAAGCGTCGGCATCGATCCATACACGCATTTTCAAACCTCCAAAAACTTCGCGAGCAGGCTCGCTCCCACAGGTTAACCGTAAACCCTGTAGGAGCGAGCCTGCTCGCGAATATGAGCGCAGCGGATGCTTTACGCGGTTACCCGCCGTTTCTCAACCATCCGACTGCGCCCATACAACACGACGATCGCCACAATCGCCACCGCCTGCGCCGTCAACGAATACGCATCGGCATGAATCCCCAACCAATCGAACTCGAAGAACGCCACCGGCCGCGTGCCGAAAATCCCCGCCTCCTGCAATGCCTTCACGCCGTGCCCGGCAAAGACCACCGACAGCGCACACAGCAGCCCGGCGTTGATGCTGAAAAACAGCGTCAACGGCAGTTTCGCCGAACCGCGCAGGATCACCCACGCCAGACCGACCAACAGCACCAGTGCCGTGGCGCCACCGGCCAATACCGCGTCGTGCCCGGCAGGGCCGGCCTGCAACCACAGGGTTTCGTAGAACAGGATCACTTCAAACAATTCGCGATACACCGAGAAGAACGCCAGGATCGCAAAGCCGAAGCGTCCGCCGCCGCCAACCAGGCTGCTCTTGATGTAATCCTGCCAGGCAGCCGCGTGACGACGGTCATGCATCCATACGCCGAGCCACAACACCATCACGCTGGCGAACAGCGCCGTGGCGCCTTCGAGCAATTCACGCTGGGAGCCGCTGACGTCGATCACATACGCCGCCAGCGCCCAAGTGCCGAGGCCGGCCAGCAGCGCCAGACCCCAACCGACGTTGACGCTGCGCACCGCCGACTGCTGGCCGGTGTTGCGCAGGAACGCAAGAATCGCCGCCAATACCAGAATCGCTTCTAGACCTTCGCGCAGCAGAATCAGCAACCCGGAGATGTAACTCAGCGACCAGCTCAAGCCATCGCTACCCAGCAGGCCGGCAGATTCAGTGAGTTTGGCTTTCGCCGCGTCCAGACGTTGCGCCGACTCTTCCACCGACAGGCCGTCCTGCAACGACTGCCGATACGCCATCAGGGATTTCTCTGTGTCTTTGCGCACGTTGGCGTCGACGTTATCCAGCGAACTTTCGACCAGTTCGAAGCCTTCCAGATACGCAGCAACGGAGAGGTCATAGGCCTGATCGCGGTCACCGGCGCGATAAGCGGCGAGGCTTTTGTCCAGCGTCGAGGCGGTGTAATCGAGCAACTGCGCCGGGCCACGCTTGACCTGTGGCGGCTGCGCCCGTTGCGCACGGAACGTCGCGGCAGCCTCGGGACCTTCAGCAGCCTGCACTTCGGCGGGCGTCTGACGCGCGAGGTCGGCGATGTCGTAGGTTTTCGCGGATTTGGCTGCTGCGACATCAGCGCTGAAACCGGCGATGTAGGTCGCCAGATCCCAACGCTGACGATCATCCAGCTGATCGGCGAACGCCGGCATATCGGTGCCTTCGACACCCTGGCCCAGCGTGTTGTAAATCGCGTAGAGGCTCAGATGGTCGAGTCGCGTCGCATCACGCAGGTTGGCCGGCGGTGGCGTCAGGCCGACACCCGCCGGGCCATCGCCGGCACCGCTGTCACCGTGGCACACCGAGCAGTTTTGCGCATAGAGCGGCGCGCCACGGGTTGCGTCCGGGGTGATGATCGGCGCCTGGCTGACTTCATAAGCTACCGCCAATTGCGCGCCGAGTTGCCGGGCCTGCCGAGCGACGTCGGCGCCGTCCTGCCTGGCCGCGATGCCCGCGTGCAAAGCAACGACGCCCTGTTCCAGCCCGGCCTTTTCCGCTTTGCCCGGCATCGCCGCGATCAAACCTTTCAACACCTGGACGAACTCCAGTTGCTCGCGGTATTCGGCCTCATCAACCACCTTGCCCGCCTGCACCGTGGCCGGGTAATCCGCGCTGATGTAATCGAGCAAGTGCAGCGCTTGCGGAGCGCCTTCCACGGTATCAGCCAGCAGATTGAAGCTGCTCAGGGCAAAAAACGGGAGCACCAGCCAGGCCAGGAAACGGGACGAGGCAATCATGAAGAGTTCTCAAGGGGGAAATACGAAGTTACATATTGTTCACTTCGCAGACGTTTCCCTCAAGCCTTGTCGACTTTTCGCACTGAATTGGCACGGTGCAATCGTCACACTTCGCAAAACGCCAGTGGATGTCCGGGCCTTGATAGCCGTCATGCACTCGACCATTTGAAAAGCCACAGCGTCGTGCCGTAATGGCACCTCCCTGACTTGTGAAATTAAAAAGCCATTACATAGCCATCACCTCTTGCTTATAATGCCGCGCCCGCGCCTTGGCGCCGGGGCATCAAAGCTCCTCGGGTTTCGAGGAATTGGCAGGAGGCCAACGCCACTGTCGATGGGTCACATCAGCCCGACCAGCATTCCCGGCTGCAATCATTACTCATGGAAGACGTACCCCCATGGCATTCCGCGCCCCTACCCTGATCGCGCTCAGCGCTGTCACCTTGTTGTCCGGCTGTTCGGCGTTTCGCAACTACGATTCCGAACTGGCGCAGACCAATCAGCAACTGGCCACCGGCAACGTTGACGCCGCTCTGACCTTGCTGGAAAAGAACAACACCGGTACCGACAAAGACCTGCTCTATTACTTCGAGAAAGGTGAGCTGCTGCGCGCCAAAGGTGATCTGTCCGGCAGCCAGAGTGCCTGGGGCAGCGCCGATCAGGTGGTGGGTCAGTGGGAAGATTCGGTCAAGCTCGACACGGGTAAATACCTGGCTCAGTTCGGCAGTTTCCTGGTCAACGACAAGGTGCGTCGCTACGAAGGCTACGACTACGAAAAAGTCATGCTGACCACGCAGATGGCCCTGAACCTGCTGGCGGTCAACGACTTCGACGGTGCCCGCACCGCGATCAAGAGAACTCACGAACGCGAAGCAGTGATCGCCGACCTGCGTGACAAGGAGTACCTCAAAAGCGAAGAAGAGGCCGAGAAAGAAGGCATCAAGACCGAGTACAAAGACCTGCAAGGCTACCCGGTCGCCAGCCTCGACGCGCCGGAAGTGGTCGGCCTGAAGAACAGCTATCAGAGTGCTTTCAGTCATTACCTGGCCGGCTTCGTTTATGAAGCCTTGGGTGAAAAAGACCTCGCCGCACCGGGTTACCGAAAGGCTGCCGAACTGCGTCCGAACACGCCGTTGCTGGAGCAGGCACTGGCCAACCTCGACAAGCCGGCCAAGTCCGATGACAGCGACATCCTGATCGTGGTGCAGAGCGGCCTCGCGCCAGCCCGCGATTCGATCCGCATTCCGCTGCCATTGCCGATCTCCAACAGTGTGGTCATCACCCCGTTGTCGTTTCCGGTCATCAAGCCCGACACCACCACCGCGCCGTTCGCGCAGATTGGCGTCGATGGCAAGCAACTCGACCTGACCGCCCTCAACAGCACCACCGCCATGTCCCGCCGCGCCCTGCGCGATGACATGCCGGGGATCATCCTGCGCACGACGGTGCGGGCGATCACCAAAGGCGTGGCGCAGAAGAAAATCAACGAAACCAACCCGCTGGCGGGTCTGGCAGTCGGTATTTCTTCAGCGGTGCTCGAAGGTGCCGATACCCGTACATGGCGCACCCTGCCGGACAACACCCAGGTCGTGCGTCTGCGCTTGAAGAAAGGTGAGCACCAAGTCACCCTGCCGAGCGCCGTGGGTGGCTCGGTGGTGAAAGTCACCGTTGACCAGCGTTATCAGGTGATCAGCCTGCGCGCCGTGGGCAACCAGGTGTTCGCCAGCGGCATCGCCGCCCACGTGATCCCGAGCGCCAGCCCGACCGCCGTGGCCAGCCTCAAACAACCTTAAGAACGGAGTCTTTGCATGCGTTTCAAACTCATCGCCGTCGTCGCCCTCGCCTTGCTGGCGAGCGGCTGCGCCACCCCGCCGCCACCGGAGCCCGGCACCGCCGCGAGCAAGGTCGTGGCCATGGGCAAACTGAAGAACATCGTGGTCGGCGCCATGCGCGTCGCCCGGGAAAACGGCTTCATGACCGTCAATGCGCAGCTGAGCAACACCAGCTACAACAACAAGACGTTCTACTACCGGTTCGCCTGGCTCGGCCCTGAAGGTTTCCCGGTTGCCGAAGAAGAAGTCTGGAAAAGCCAAATGATGTACGGCGAACAGACCAGCTTCATCCAGGCCATCGCCCCGACTGCCAAAGCCGTGGATTTCCGTCTGGAAATCAAGACGCCTTAAGCCCGACACCCCCTTTCAGTTTCAGAGAGCACTCCCATGTTTGCACGCTTTTCCTGCATCGCTGTCATCGCCCTGCTGGCCTCCGGTTGCGCTAACACTTCGCCAACCCTGGGCAGCAAGAACATCAGCTACGGCGACACCAAAGCGGTTGAAACCGTGACCAACGAATTCGGCTCGACCGACCTGCAAATGATCGCCGAGTCGATGACCCGCTCCCTGGCCCAGTCCGGCATCCTGCAGGGCCGTCCGGTGGTTCAGGTCTATGACGTGAAGAACAAGACCAGCGAGTACATCGACACCCGCGAAATCACCACCAGCATCAAGACTCAGTTGATGAAAACCGGTGCTGCCCGTTTCGCCAGCGACAACACTGCCATGCAGAGCCAAGTTGACCAGCTCAAGCTGCAAAACCAGAGCGGTCTGTACAAGAAAAGCACGGTGGCCAAGACCGGCAACATGATTGCCGCCAAGTACCGCATCGAAGGTTCGATCAGCTCGATCGTCAAGCGCAGCAGCGATTACAAGGACGTCTTCTACAAGTTCAGCCTGCAATTGATCGACGTCGAAAGCGGTCTGGCCGAGTGGATGGACGAAAAAGAGATCCGCAAAACCACGGAGCGTTAATCAATGCGCACATGGATCGGCATGATGGCCCTGGCTTGCGCCTTCAGCGCGCAAGCGGCCCCGAAGGTCGCGGTGACGGATCTGGCGTACCAGGAACGCGTGGAGCAATACATCCACATCGTTTCGGCGCAGAGCAGTCATCGCGAGGGTTACTACACCTCCAGCGGTTCTTCGAGCTACAACGAGATCGAAGCCACGACCAGCTACATCGAGCAGACCGAACTGCGCAAATTTACCGGCGACATCAAGGGTGAAATCCTGCGCACCGGCATGTTCCAGTTGATCCAGGGCACGCCGTACACCGCCTCGTCCAAGGGTGACGTCTTTGATGTGATCAAGCGGATCAAGGCGGGCAACTTCAAAGGTGCGGACTACGTGCTGTTCGGCACCGTGTCGGACATCGACTTCACCCGGGACACCAACGAACTGGCCAACACCGACAGCTACTCGGCGGTGCTGGGCCTGACGCTGGTGGCGGATTTCAGCCTGATCAACACCAAGACCTTCGAAATCACCTCGGCCTTCACGGCGATGGGCGAAGGCCAGGACACCAAACTGGTGAATGGTCGCGACATCCGTATCTCGCTAAACCGTCCTCGGGTCGTGCGTGACGTGTCCAAGGCCCTGGGCGAAGACGTCGCCGCGCAACTGAGCCAACAACTCGGTGGCGGCGGTTACGAGCAGCCTCGCGAGGCACCGCAGCGCAACAACCTGCCGCGTGATACGGCGCCGGTGATTTTGCGCTGATCGCTGGAAGCTGATCATTCCCACGCTCCGCGCGAGAATGCATCCCGGGACGCTCCGCGTTCCAAACGGCAGTCATGAAAAAGGCGACCTGAAGAAGGTCGCCTTTTTTCTGCCCGCTGAATTTACATCGGCGCCCTGCGCAGCGTCGCCATGAATGCCGCCGCGCCGATGAACAGCCCGGCAAACGTGCGGTTCATGCGTTTCTGCTGTTTGGGGGTGCGCAACAGCCGCAGCACTTTCGACGCCAGCCCGGTGTAACCGGCCATGACGATCAGGTCGACAAACACCATGGTGACGCCAATCACCAGGTACTGAATCAACAGCGGCGCGTGCGGGTTGATGAACTGCGGCAGCACGGCGAGCATGAACACCAGCGCCTTGGGGTTGCTGACATTCACCAGAAACCCACGAAACACCAGCGCAAGCGGTTTGCCAATCGGGCGCACTGCCGCGTCATCGCTCATGTCGCTGGGCAGCGCGCGCCATTGTTTGATTGCCAGGAAAACGAGATACGCCACACCGAACCATTTGATCGCATGGAAGGCTGTGGCCGAAGCCGCGAGGATCGCGCCGACACCGGCGCCGACAATGGCAATCTGCAGTGCCAGGCCCAGTTGCAGACCGAGGGCGTTCCAGTAACCGCGCCAGAACCCGTATTGGAGACCGCTGGACATCGACGCAATGGCGCCGGCACCCGGAGAAAGGCTGATCACCCAGCAAGCGGCGAAGAACGCCAGCCATGTTTGAAGCTCCATCGCACACCTCGGCTTGGATACTGACAGACAGGCGTACACGCTAATCCGGTGCGTAGCAAAAAGCAAAAGATCGCAGCCTTCGGCAGCTTCTACAGAAACACGCCCCCTACAGGAGCTGCCGCAGGCTGCGATCTTTTGATCTTGAAAAATCTACTTCTCAAACCCGCTCGACGGGAAAACATCCGTCCCACGCCAACGCCGCACCGAACGCTGAAAAAACAAACTGTTCGGCACCTGCACCATGGCGCTGCCCGTCCCCAGTTCTTCCGCCTCGATCAACGTGGTGTAAAGCAGATTGATCGCGATCACCCGCCCTTTCACGCCAGGCTTGTCGGTGGTGTCCACCAACTCGACCACATCGCCGAGACGAAACGGGCCGACGGTGAAAATCAGAATCGCGCAGAGCAGGTTCGACAGTACGCTCCATATGGCGAAGAACGCGACCGCCGCCACCGCGACGAATCCGGACAACGCCGTCCACAGCACCGTGGCCGAAACGCCGAGACGCCCGAGGACAAAAATCAACGCGCTGCCCATGATCAACCAGCGCAATCCACCGCGCAGCGGCATCAGCAACTGCGGCGGAAACGGATAACGCTCGCCCAGCCGGGTCAGCCCGTTGGCGACGAAACGCTGGGTCAGATAACCCGCCAGCAGGATCAACAGAATCTGCACGCCGAGCCAGATCGGCTCGACCCAGACTGCCGGCAGCGGTAGCGTAAACGCATCCATCAGGACAACGCCTCCAGCTCCGCCTGCATGCTTTCCAGCGTTTCCAGCGCCTCCATCCAGGCCTCTTCCAGCTCCGCTTCACGAACTTTCAGTTTCGCCTGTTCGGCCAGCAGGTCGCGCAGTTCGTTCTTGCGCGCCGGCTCATAAATGTCGCTGTCGCCGAGGCTGGCATCGACCTTCGCCAGTTTCTCATGCAGCTTGCCCAGTTCGGCTTCGAGCTTGTCGGCTTCGCGCTTGTGCGGGGCCAATTGCTGACGCAACGCAGCGGCAGCCTGACGCTGGGCTTTTTTGTCGGTCTTGTCCGGGTTCACCGGGGTGTTGCTGACCGGGGCATTGCGCTGACGGTATTCCACCAGCCAGCGCGCGTAGTCTTCGAGGTCGCCATCGAATTCTTCGACCTTGCCGTCGGCCACGAGGAAGAAGTTATCGGTGGTGCTTTTGAGCAAGTGCCGATCGTGAGAGACCACCAACACCGCGCCGCTGAATTCCTGCAACGCCATGGTCAGCGCCAGGCGCATTTCCAGATCGAGGTGGTTGGTTGGTTCGTCGAGCAGCAACAGGTTCGGGCGCTCCCAGGCGATCAACGCCAGGGCCAGACGCGCTTTTTCGCCACCGGAGAAATTCAGCACCGGCTCATCGATCCGCGCCCCCCGGAAATCGAAGCCGCCGAGGAAATCGCGCAGGGTTTGCTCACGCTCACCCGGCGCCAACCGCTGCAAGTGCAGCAACGGGCTGGCCTTGGAGTCGAGCGAGTCAAGCTGATGCTGCGCGAAGTAACCGACCACGGTGTTCTCGCCACGGGTCAGGCGCCCGGCCAGCGGACTGAGTTCGCCGGCGAGGTTTTTGATCAGCGTCGATTTACCCGCGCCGTTAGGGCCGAGCAGACCGATCCGCGCGCCGGGGGTCAATTGCAGCTTGACCTTCTCCAGCACGGTTTTGTCGCCATAACCCAGGCGCGCATCGGACAGGTCGATCAGCGGGCTGGAGATCTTGGTCGACTCGCGGAAGACGAAGTCGAACGGCGAATCGACGTGGGCCGCCGACAGCTCTTCCATGCGCTCCAGAGCCTTGATCCGGCTCTGCGCCTGACGGGCCTTGGTGGCCTGGGCCTTGAAGCGGGCGATGTAGCTTTCCATGTGCGCACGTTGCGCCTGCTGCTTCTCGTAGGCCTGTTGCTGCTGGGCCAGACGTTCGGCACGGGCACGTTCGAATGCGCTGTAGCCGCCGCGGTAGAGAGTCAGTTTGCGCTGATCGACATGGGCAACGTGATCGACCACTTCGTCGAGGAAATCCCGGTCGTGGGAAATCAGCAGCAAGGTGCCCGGATAGTTTTTCAGCCACTCCTCAAGCCAGATGATGGCGTCGAGATCCAAGTGGTTGGTCGGTTCGTCAAGCAGCAACAGGTCCGACGGACACATCAAGGCCTGCGCCAGATTCAGACGCATCCGCCAGCCACCGGAGAAATCTCCTACCTGACGATCCATCTGCTCATTGGTGAAACCGAGGCCGGCGAGCAATTTGCGCGCACGCGCATCAGCCGTGTATCCGTCGGCGCTGTCGAGCTCGGCATGCAGACGGGCCAATGCGGTGCCGTCGTGAGCCTCTTCGGCCGCTGCAAGGTCGCGCTGCACTTCGCGCAGGCGCAGGTCGCCGTCGAGCACGTAGTCGACCGCCAGGCGCTCAAGCGTGTCGACCTCCTGGCGCATGTGGGCGATCCGCCAATCGGCCGGCAGCAGGCAGTCACCCGAGTCTGGGTGCAGTTCACCCCGAAGCAAGGCGAACAGGCTCGATTTGCCGGCACCGTTGGCGCCAATGAGACCGGCTTTGTGGCCGGCGTGCAGGGTCAGCTCGGCGTCTTCTAGCAGACGTTGCGGGCCACGCTGTAAAGTGAGGTTCTGAAGTCGGATCATAATGGCGGCGGAGTCTACCAGCTTCGCCCGCAACTGGCGCGAGTAGCACGATGTCCTCAGACCTGTGGAGCTTTTCCCTTTCGACCTACGCCGAGCCGGGCGTGGAAGATGCCTGCCTGAGTTTGCAGACGGCGGGCGCCAATGTGTGTCTGTTGCTCTGTGGCGCGTGGCTTGAGAAACGCGGCGTTACCTGTGAAGCACAACGCGTGCGGCAGCTTCAAGCGTTGACCGAACCGTGGGATGTGGAAGTGGTGAAGCCACTGCGCGCGCTACGCCTGCAATGGAAAACGCGAGCCACCGATGACGCTGTGCTCAAGGGCATGCGCGATCAGATCAAGGCGCTGGAACTGGAAGCCGAACGAGCCTTGCTGTCACGCCTGGAGGGCGTTGCGCAGGAGTGGACGCGCAACGAGTCGGACTTGACGGTGTGGCTGGAAGCGTTGGCGGGCAATGCCGCCAACCTGAACCGCGACGCGCTGCAAGTGCTGCGCGTCGCGGCAGCCGGCGCTTAGGAAGCGCTGGTCGGGTTGCTGGCAGTGCTCGAACCGGCGGCCGGGGTCGGCGTGACGGTCGAGGTAACCGCGTTGGCGGCGGGTGCTACGGATGACGCTGGCGCAGTGGGTGCAGCGGGTTTGGCAGCCGGAGCGGTCGCTGGTTTGGCAGCGGCGGGTTTGGCAGCGGCGGGTTTGGCGGCAACTGGCTTGGCGGCCGGTTTTTTCGCGGCTGGTTTGGCAGCCGGTTTGGCGGCAGCTGGCTTGGCAGCGGTCCTCGCTGGCGTTGCTGCTGCAGGTTTAGCGGCTGGCTTGGCGGCTGCTTTTGTAGCCGGTTTGGCTGCTGCTTTCGCTGCAGGCTTGCTCGCCGGTTTGGCAGCAGCCACCGTTGCTGATTTCGCGGCAACCGGTTTCGCGGCGGCCTTGGGTGCTGATTTCGCAGCGGCGGTTTTAGCCGCCGGTTTGGCAGCGGCAGGTTTCACAGCGATTTTTGGTACAGGCTTGGCGGCAGCTTTAGCAGCCGGCTTGGCGGCTGGTTTTGCAGCAGCGGCTTTTGCAGGCGCTGCTTTTGCAGTTGCAGATTTGGCGGCTGGCTTGGCAGCAGGTTTAGCAGCAGACGCTTTCGCAGTGGCCGGCTTGGCGGCGCTTGCGGCAGCAGGTTTTTTCGCCGGTGCTTTCGCGGCCGGTTTAGCAGCTGGCTTCGCAGCGGCTTTGACTGCAGGCTTCGCGGCTGGTTTGGCGGCAGCTTTATTGGCAGCAGCAGGTTTCGCAGCCGCTTTCTTGGCAGGTGCCGGTGCCGGCTTGGCCGAACGCGAGGACAACGCCTTGTTGGCAGCCTCTTGAACTCGACCGATACCCTGGGCCAGTTTCAGGCTTTCCTGGGCATCGCGTTTGAGTTGAAGAATGTAGCCGCGCGTATCGGACTGACGATCCTTCAATGCGTCGAGCAGCTCTTCAAGTTCTTTCACTGCGCCTTTGGCTTTGGCTTGTGCCTTGGCTTTACCGACGGCGGCGGCGTCCTGCAATTTGGTGCGGGACTTATGCAGTTTTTCCTGCGCCTTGCCGCGTTGCTTTTCAAGTTTGGCGAGCAGTTTTTCAGCATCAGCCAAGGCTTGCGAGCAAGCGTTTTCCAAATGTTCGAGCAGACTGCCCGAAAGCTGTTGGAGTAAATGCAACGGAGTGTTTACAGGCTTCTTGGTGGCCGACATGGTTTACCTCCTGGCTGACGTGAGTGCGGCTCATACTAGACCTCTGCTGATACCGCCGCTAGGGCATGTTGACACTATCGAAAGCGTTGCGTTGCACCGCGCGGAAAATGTTCTGTGAATGAGCGAAAGCAGTTCACCGTTGCGGGGGGCTGCGCTGGCATAATCCACCGCATCTCAGGACGGAGAGTGCCGATGTCGCGCTACCTTTTTTTATCCCTCTGCATGATTTTTGCCGTGGCTCAGGCCGACGAAAAAAACGCTGCAAATGACGCTCATGATTTGGCCTATAGCCTGGGTGCGAGCCTTGGCGAACGTCTGCGCCAAGAGGTTCCGCAACTGCAAATTCAAGCGCTGATCGATGGTTTGCAGCATGCCTACCAAGGCAAGCCATTGGCACTCACCGAAGCGCGAATGGAACAGATCCTCGCCAATCACGAAGCGCAGACTGCCGAACACCCGGCGCTGCCATCGAGCGATGCAGCGCAGGAAAGCGAGCAGCGTTTTTTGACCGAAGAAAAAGCCAAACCGGGCGTTAGGGAACTGGCTGACGGCGTGCTCCTCACTGAACTGAAATCGGGCAATGGCGCAACTGCCGGCCCTAACGGAAAAGTCCAGGTGCTGTACATCGGTCGCTTGCCTGACGGCACGGTGTTCGACCAGAACAGTCAGCCGCAGTGGTTCAGCCTCGACAGTGTGATCGCCGGATGGCGTAGCGCGTTACAGAACATGCCGGTCGGTGCGAAGTGGAAACTGGTGATTCCTTCGGATCAGGCTTACGGCGCAGACGGTGCCGGGGATCTGATCGCGCCCTTCACTCCGCTGGTGTTCGAAGTCGAACTGCGCGGTGCCACCAGCTGAATTTCACGCATTAAAAAAGGCGCGCCATGGCGCACCTTTTTTTGTGTTTGGCGAAAGAGTGGTTCAGGCCTGAACCGGATCCTCTTGCTTGTGTGCCGTGTGCAGCACTTCAATCAGGCAGTCTTCCAGCTCGAAGCGTTCGTGAAGCAGGCCACCCAGCTCTTTGAATTTCTCGGCAACGCATTTGCCTTCATCACACAGGTCGTTGAATGCGAGCAGTTTTTCAGTGATGACGTCGATGCGCGGATAGATCGTGTCGGCGAGCTCAAGACCACGATCATCCTTGAACGCTTTGGCTTCGCCGTTCAGCTGTTCGTAGATTTCGAAATGCCCGGCAGACACATAGTCGACCAGCACACCGCAAAACTCCTGCAACGGTTTGCGACTCGCAGACAAGGACTCGGGTTCTGAACCCAGCTTGTCGTAGGCGCCGATCAGCTCTTCACGCTCCTGCAACCAGCGGTCGATCAGCAGATGAACTCCACCCCAGCGTTCCTGAGCATTCTGACAACTTTCGAGCATGGCGATCTCTCTTCCCTTGTGGGTCATGCTGCTCTACACCCGCGCCCCGTTTTTGCTGTTTATGCGTGAGGGACGATCGGGTAGAGCGTCATCGAGCAACATAAATCCAATGACACATGCGGGCCAGATTATGCCCGCACGCTTATGTCATCAAGGTACGCAGACGATAATGTTCATACAAGTGTTTAATCCCGCCTTAACGCCAAGTGCGACGGTTCGCCGCTGAGCGGTTGTTGCAGAGCGCCGCAGATCAGACGCAACAACTGGTAAACGGCGAGTATCGACACCGCGACAAAAAACAGCAGGCTCCATTCGGGGATGCTCAAGTCGAACAGGGTCCAGGACATTTCTGCACAATCGGCGCTGTCGTTGAACATTCGCACCAGCGCACACAGCCACGGCAAGCCGCCAAAAAAAGCTTCGGGATCCGGCGTGCAGTTCAACAACTGGCGTGTCGCATCACCCTGCAACAGCACTTGCCGCCAAGCCGCAGTGGTTCCCCCGAGACTGGCACCCAGTGCCACGAGCCAGTAAAAGGCAAGGCCGGTCCGGCGTGGACCATGCACGGCCGCCAAGCCGCAGACACTCGCAAGCACAGTCAGAAATAACCGCTGCACCAGACACAGGCTGCAAGGCGTCAGCCCGACCGCGTATTCAAGATAATAGGAAGCTCCCAGAGCCAGCGCTGCTGCGGTGAAAGCCATGAAAAACAAGGAGCGTGAGCAGGCCAACGACATGGCTAATCCGTAACGATAAAGACAGGCGGTTACGGTAGAGGAAAGCGCGTTGGGCTTTCAAGGCGGGCCAGCGATGACACTTCACCAGAAGTGTAGGGAAATCCCGACAATCACGGAGGGATTAGGAGTAGGACGCTGTAGGACTTTGCCCAAGACGCGAAAAACAGGTAATTATTCAGTCGGCCGGCGGAGTGAGGGAGCGAACTCCCTCGTCCTCGTCACGCCTGAGTCGTTACCGGCAGCGGCGCCG
The DNA here is from genome assembly GCF_021605415.1 of Pseudomonas syringae. Taxonomy (GTDB): domain Bacteria; phylum Pseudomonadota; class Gammaproteobacteria; order Pseudomonadales; family Pseudomonadaceae; genus Aquipseudomonas; species Aquipseudomonas syringae_S. The sequence goes on along the minus strand of NZ_WKEQ01000009.1, from coordinate 79,456 downwards.
CCAGTAGACGTTTATCGAGCAGACCAAGCCCTTCCTGGAACAATTGATTGCTGCGCTCGGCATCGCCCAGACGAGCAAGCAGACGTGCCAGCTCCGCACAGGTTTCCGGATTACGCTGCACACGCAGGCTGCTTTCGAGATAGTCCCGCGCCTTGCCCCACAGGCTGTTTTGCAGACACAGACGGCCTAGTGTCAGCAGCAGGCTTGGATCCGTCGGATGATCTTTCAACCAGCTCTCGGCGAATTGCAATTGACGCGCCGGATCACTGCCGCTCACCAGACCGTACAAGCGAGCAAGATGGCTGTCGTACTTGCGCTTGAGCGCAATGCGCAACACGTCTTCGGCTTCGACTTGAGCATCCAGTTGACGCAACTGCTCGGCATAAGCCAGCACCAGCGCAGGCTCCTGACGCTGCGCAGTCGTCAATTGCTGCCAGGCGCGATTGAGCGAGGTCAGGCCCACTGAGCCGTCCTCTTCGCGGTAGGCCGCCAACGACAGATTTTCTCCCCAGGCACGGCGCTCAAGCTCCGTCAGCTCGGCTGCCGGCAGCACTTTATCCTTGCGCAGTTCCGGTAGCAGGCGAATCACCGCCGACCAATCGCCACGCTGCTGATGCAAACGCTGCAATTGACGCAGCGTCTGTGCATTGTGCGGATGGCGCTCGTGCATCGCCTGCAAGGTCGCCAGTGCGCCATCGGTGTCGCCGCGATCGGTTTGCAATTGCGCGTGATTCAAGGCAATCGCCAATTCGGCCTGGGGCTGACGCTCAAGGGCGCGCTCCAGCAGGCGATCGCATTCTTCGTAGTTGCCTTGCTCGTTCGCTGCACGGGCCGCGCCGAGGTAGTACAACAGCGGTTGACGTTCAGCTTCGGCGGCGCGATGCAAATGGCGTTGGGCACTGGCCCAGCGCCCTTCGGCGAGGTCCAGTTGCCCGTGCTCGATTGCCACTTGCACCCGACGACTACGGTTACGCCGCGACCATGGATTGACCACGCCAGTGGACGTGGTCACCAGTTCGACCAGCGCCTTGATCCCCCAGATCACCAGCCACAACACGGCGATGACCGCCAGCGCCGCCCACAGACTCGACTCATAACGAAAGCTCTTGTAGGCAATCAGCACGTAACCGGAATGCTCGGCAATCGCCAGGCCAAGGGCTGCCGCTGCGGCAATTACCAGAAACACGACCACATACAGGCGTTTCATGGCGTGGCCTCCTGCGCGGATTCTGCGGCAGGTCTGGCGAGCGGTTTCACTGAGTCTTCAGCGTTGACATTACGGCGTTCGAGATAACCCTGCACCGCGCTCAGCGTGCCCGTCAGGTCGGGCGTTTTAACCGTGACCGGTAGCTTGCTCAGCTCATCGACCTGTTCAAGCATCACTTTGCTTTGCGGGTTGTCCGGATTGAAATTGCCTCGAAGCACATCCCGCGCCTCGGCCAGTGCCTGGGTGTAAACCGGCGCCTGACCGTTGAGCGCCGCCCATTGCGCTTGCTCCAGCGCCAGGCTCAAGGCCAGGCGCACCTGGCTCAGGCTTAGCCCGGCAAGCAATGGCCGAACGTTTTTGTCAGCGTCGAAATCGATGCGGATGTAGCGGGAAATCTGATCCCACCACTGCGCCCAGCGACTGGCGCCATCGCCATCTGCGGTCAGGCCGAGCAGCGACTCGCCGCGATCCTTGTACTCCGGCGCCAATTCGGTGAGTTCGATGACCTGATCACGCAGTGCGCCAAGCCGCAAAAACAGCCCGGTGCGATCCGGCTGTTCAGTGCTGCGCAGCGCCACCAGGGTCTTGGCAACTTGCTCGCGGGCGGCGAAAGAACCGGGATCGTTTTGCTCGCGCAGGATTTCGTCGGCACCCTGCACCAGCGCCTGAGCGCTGCTGATGTCTTGCAGGGCTGACAAACGCAGGCTGGCCAGACGCAACAAGTGTTCGGCTTCAGCCAGACGCCAGTCCTTGCGGCTGGCACCGAGCACGGTTTCCAGACGCTGATTAAGGCGTTGTTGATCACCCTGCAACTGGGCCACCAGACGCTGGCGGTCGGCCAGTTCATCGGCGCCGGGCAATTGCGCCAGGCGCTCGGTGAGACGCTGCTCGTTGAGCTTCAAGGTTTGCGCTTGATCATTGAGCGCCTGCACCTGGCCCAATTGCTGCTGGGTCGTGGTTTGCAGGTGACGCACCTGCCAGACGCCCCAGCCTCCCACCGCGACGCCGACGGCGCCAAGCAACAGTGCGACGACGGCCAGTCCATTGCCACGACGTGGTTCAGTGGCGGGCGGTCGACTCTCAACCGAGGATTCAGTCGGTGTCTCGATCACCGGTGGCACATCATCTTTAGGCAAGACTGTATCGCTCACGTATCCATCCTTTGCATTAGAGAACGGGCACGGGGTGTTCCCGTAACGCCGTCAGCAATGCCGCAGCACTCGCGCCGCGACAATCCACAACTGTTCGAGCCCCGGCGGCACGCGCCTGTTCGGCGACCCTAGGGCTTGGAACAAACAACGGCAACTGCGCAATCCGTGGCCAGGCATCGCCCGCCAACTGGCGCAGGTGTTCGAAACCCTGCCCACTGCTGACCACCACTGCGTTCAGGCGTTCCGCTTCGACGCGTCGGGTCAATTCGTGCGGCGCGTAGGTCGGCAAATCCCGGCGGTACAACGCCAGGTACTCGACACTAGCACCAAGTTCGCGCAGACGCTCGGCCAGCAGTTCGCGGCCACCCTCGCCACGCAGGATCAGCACCCGCGCACCGGGACGGCTCACCGCGTCGCGCAGACGCGGTAATTGCAGCAAGGCTTCGCTGTCATCACCGTCATCGGGAAAACTCACATCCAGTCCATGGTCACGCAGAATCTGCGCCGTCGCCGCACCGACACTGAACCATGGCAGGGTCAGTGACGCCGGGCCATGCGCTTTGAGCAGATCCACGGCAATGCGCGCCGCCGGTTTGCTGACCACGATGACCGCGCTGCATGTTCCGATAGTCGCGATGACTCGGCGCATCGTGCCAGAGACGGGTAATGGCACGATGTCCAGAAGCGGCAGGCAATTACCGAAAACGCCATGCTCACCTAACGTTTCGGCCAGCGCCGCACAGTCGTCCGCGGGGCGCGTCAGCAACAGGCGCCAGCCTGTCACTCGTGCCCTGCCTCGCCGTAGACCGCTCTGAGAATGTCGGCAGCACCTTGGCTCAGCAAGTTTTCAGCGACCTGCACACCCAGGGCTTCAGCAGCATCGCGCGGCGCTCGGGCTTGCGCGCTGAGCAGCTTGCCGCCACTCGGTTCGCCGACCAGACCGCGCAACCACAACTGCTCGCCTTCCAGCACGGCATAGCAGGCGATGGGCACTTGGCAGCCGCCATTGAGATGTTTGTTGAGGGCTCTTTCAGCGGTAACGCGCGACGCGGTGTCGGCGTGATGCAGCGGGGCGAGCAAGGCATGGATGGCGCTGTCGGCGCTGCGGCATTCGATGCCGACCGCGCCTTGACCGCCGGCCGGCAGGCTCTCGTCAACGCTGATCGCTGAGGTGATGCGGTCCTCGAAGCCCAGGCGGATCAGGCCCGCCGCCGCGAGAATGATCGCGTCATACTCGCCGGCATCCAGCTTGGCCAGGCGGGTGTTGACGTTGCCGCGCAGAAAGCGGATTTGCAGATCCGGACGGCGAGCCAGCAACTGAGCCTGACGACGCAGGCTGGATGTGCCGACGATGCTGCCGGCAGGCAACGCTTCAAGGCTTGCGAATGTATTGGAGACGAACGCGTCACGGGGGTCTTCGCGCTCGCAGATGCAGAACAGACCGAGGCCTTCAGGAAAGTCCATCGGCACGTCTTTCATCGAGTGCACGGCGATGTCAGCTTCGTTTTCCAGCAACGCGGTTTCCAGTTCCTTGACGAACAGACCCTTGCCGCCGATTTTCGACAGTGGCGAGTCCAGCAGCTTGTCGCCGCGACTGACCATGGGCACCAGCGTCACCAGCAGACCCGGATGGGCAGCTTCCAGACGGGCTTTGACGTATTCGGCCTGCCAGAGGGCCAGGGCACTTTTACGGGTGGCGATGCGGATTTCGCGAGAGGACATGGATCAATCCGTACTGAATAGATGCAGCGGATAATAACAGCTCAGCCAAATCCGCTTTGACCTGAATCAGAAACAGCATGGCCTTCCTGGCCCGAATTGCCCGGCGATAAAGAGGTGAAGTCCGCGCAAGCGCGCGGACTATAGCTGCTGCATCATCTTGCGCACGCCCGCCACGTGACGTCGACTGACAATCAAGGCGTCGCCGTTCAAGCCTTTGAGAAACAGCTGGAAATGCCCAAGCGGTGTGCGCTGCAACCGTTCTATGCGGTCGCGGGCAACCAGCGCGTTACGGTGAATACGGACGAAGCGCTCGCCGAATTCGTCTTCAAGCGCTTTCAGCGGTTCGTCCAGCAGCACTTCGCCGCCCTCATGGCGCAAGGTCACGTACTTGTGATCGGCAATGAAATACACCACTTGATCCAACGGGATCAGCTCAATGCCTTTTCGGGTTCGCGCACTGATGTGGCTGCGGGGGCCGCTGCCGCTTTCGGCGGCAGGGCGAGTCAGGGCCGAAAGTTGGGCCCGGTTGGGACGCTGCGCCCCTTTCAGGGATTCCTGCAAATGTTCGGTTCGCACAGGTTTCACCAGATAGCCCACGGCGCTGGCCTGCAGGGCTTCCACGGCAAATTCATCGGGGCCGGTGCAAAACACCACGGCCGGTGGGGTCTCACGTTCGCACAAACGGGCAGCCACCTGGAGGCCGTCGATGCCGGGCATGCGAATATCGAGCAACACGATATCCGGCTTATGGCTTTCGATCAGTGCCAATGCCTCCTCGCCATTCGTGGCGCTGGGCTCCAGGACTGTATAGCCTTCGAGCTCGCTCACCATTCGGCTGAGGCGCTCACGGGCCAGGGGTTCGTCATCAACGATCAGGACATTCATATTGCGCTGGATTCCTGCGTGAGTCTCGCACAAGGATAGCGTAGACAGGTGGAGTGACATCCGTCACCGCGATCCACGCTAAGACTAGCGCGAGCGCCAAAAAGTGCCGTACGTCGGCCAGCAATATTTGCCGCAACCCGTTCCGTACCGCTCAAAGCCCGCTGTTGCCTGCGTACTGCGTAGGGTCGGCTGGTAGACAATGCAAACACCCCCTCTTCTTATGGTTGATGACCGAGGGCTTTGCGCGATCGGGATCGGCGCCACCCCATGTCCTACTGTAGACGCTCGTCGGAGCGATATTGCTCAAACGAAAAATATCGTTGCGCAAATTCTTCCGGGAGCGGCGCGGAGTCTGGCCCGCAATGGCAGGGAAAAAACGTATCGACCAGTGTCAACGACAGGATTGGCAACCCTGTTATCATCCCCGCCAGCGTTTCACGCCTTCTTTCTACAAGCCGATACGAGCGAATTCATGAGCACTGACAAGACCAATCAGTCCTGGGGCGGCCGCTTCAGTGAACCCGTCGACGCCTTCGTCGCCCGCTTCACCGCCTCCGTCACTTTCGACCAGCGCCTGTATCGCCACGACATCATGGGCTCGATCGCCCACGCCACCATGCTGGCCAAGGTCGGCGTGCTGACCGATGCCGAGCGCGACAGCATCATCGATGGCCTGAATACCATTCAGGGCGAAATCGAGGCCGGCCAGTTCGACTGGCGCATCGATCTCGAAGATGTGCACATGAACATCGAAGCCCGCCTGACCGACCGCATTGGTGTCACCGGGAAAAAACTCCACACCGGTCGCAGCCGTAACGACCAGGTCGCCACTGACATCCGTCTGTGGCTGCGTGACGAGATCGACCTGATCCTGGCCGAGATCACCCGCCTGCAAAAAGGCCTGCTTGAGCAGGCCGAGCGCGAAGCCGGCAGCATCATGCCCGGCTTCACTCACCTGCAAACCGCGCAACCAGTGACATTCGGTCACCACATGCTCGCCTGGTTCGAAATGCTCAGCCGCGATTACGAACGTCTGGTCGACTGCCGCAAACGCGCCAACCGCATGCCGTTGGGCAGCGCCGCCCTGGCCGGCACGACGTACCCGATCGACCGCGAATACACCGCCCAACTGCTGGGCTTCGAAGCCGTGGGCGGCAACTCGCTGGACAACGTCTCCGACCGTGACTTCGCCATCGAGTTCTGCTCGGCGGCAAGCATCGCGATGATGCACTTGTCGCGTTTCTCTGAAGAACTGGTGCTGTGGACCAGCGCGCAATTCCAGTTCATCGATTTGCCGGATCGCTTCTGCACCGGCAGTTCGATCATGCCGCAAAAGAAAAATCCCGACGTGCCGGAACTGGTGCGCGGTAAAACCGGCCGAGTATTCGGCGCCCTGATGGGACTGCTGACCCTGATGAAAGGCCAGCCGCTGGCCTACAACAAGGACAATCAGGAAGACAAGGAGCCGCTGTTCGACGCCGCCGACACCCTGCGCGATTCGCTGCGTGCCTTTGCCGACATGATTCCGGCGATCAAGCCAAAGCACGCGATGATGCGCGAAGCGGCCCTGCGCGGTTTCTCGACCGCTACCGACCTCGCGGACTATCTGGTGCGCCGTGGCCTGCCGTTCCGTGACTGCCACGAAATCGTCGGTCACGCAGTGAAGTATGGCGTCGACACCGGTAAGGACCTGGCCGAAATGAGCCTGGACGAGTTGCGTAAGTTCAGTGATCAGATCGAGCAGGATGTATTTGCCGTGCTGACCCTGGAAGGCTCGGTGAATGCTCGCGATCACATCGGCGGGACTGCGCCGGCGCAGGTCAAACAGGCTGTGGCACGCGGCCAGGCATTGCTCGCCAGCCGCTAAAGCTTCGCGAGCAGGCTCACTCCTACAATGGATTGCGTTCTCCTGTAAGAGTGAGCCTGCTCGTGATGACTGACGTCAAAGCAACGTAATACTCACTTCTTGGCCGCAATCATCGCCAAAAACCCCGGCATCGCCGCTTCCTTGTCCGCATTGACCTTCTGCACATGCGGATTCGCCTCAAGACGCTCCAACAGCGCCTTGGCCTCCGGCAGCTCTGCCAACAGATCAATCCCGAACAGCTTCTGCCCGACCGCGCAAGCCAGCGGCACGCTGTAGAGGAAGTACAAATCCGCCACGCTTAGACAGTCACCCGCCACATACGGAGCGAATTTCCCGTGCCGGCCCAGCGAGGCAAAGCCCAGCAACAATTCGGATTTGGTCTTTTCCTTGATCGCGTCCGGCAACGTCATGCCAAAGAACGCTTCGCCATAACAGGCTCGGCCCGGCAGTTCGATGTACAGCTCGATTTCCTTGGCCAGCGCCAGCACTTGCGCACGCTCGAACGGCTCGGTCGGCAGCAGCGGCACGCCGGTCTGACTGCTTTCGAGGTATTCGAGAATGATGGCGGTTTCGTTGACGTAACCCTGATCAGTGCTCAGCACCGGTACCTTGCCGCGCGGGCTGATCGCCAGGGATTCGGCGGTCTGCGTCGGGTAGAACAAAACCTCTTCGAACGGCAGATCCTTCTCGAGCAGGGCCAGTTTGACCATGTTGTAGTAGTTGCTGACGGAAAAACCGTAAAGCTTGAGCATCACAAAGCCTCCAGGCCGTGCGGGGTGGGCAGAGCCTGTTTATAGATTGCCCACGCGTTTCCCGCCAGCAGCATCACGCCGATGAATGCAGGTAGACTGGCGCCTTTCCTTAAGGAGCCTGCCATGAGCGAGCCAACCGACATCGACGCTGACGAAGAAGAATTCACCGCGTCGACCCTGATCGAAGCGATCGAGAACCAGATCGAAGGTGACAACCCGCCAGCCGCCAAAGCCACACTGAACAAGCTGACCCTGGTCGGCTACTCGCGCGAAGACAGCCTTGAGTTGATGGCTCACGTGCTGGCTTTCGAAATCGACGCGATGCTGGACGAGGATCGGCCGTTCGATACCGAGTGGTATGAGACGGCGCTGCGTGCATTGCCGGAACTGCCGCCGGAAAAGCCATAAGATCAAAAAATCGCAGCCTGCGGCAGTTCCTACACGGTGTACACCGGCCCCATGTAGGAGCTGCCGCAGGCTGCGATCTTTTTGTGGCAACCGTTTCTCAGCGCCTGACTACACTGGAATCCGTACCAAGACAAAAATCCCCCTCACCGACACTGGACACGCCGCACCGGCAGGTTCACCTTAGGGGCGCTGTCGTCTAATTCCTAGAAAGTCTGGAGTCCTTATGTCGCTTACCCCTGAGTTGGTTGCCGAACTGGAAGTCCTTGCACTCTTTCCCCTGGACAGTTCCCAGGAAGGTTTGAAAATTCATCAGACCGCTGCCCCGAAACTCATTGCCGCTGCCCAACGCCTGCACGAAAAAGAACTCATCGACCAGCCTGACGGCGGTTACCTGACCAGCCTGGGCCGTGATGCCGCGCAAAATGTGCAAACCGTTCTGACGATCCTGAACGTAGCCGAAACCGCCTGATTTCCTCTGTCTTCGCCCACGGAAAGCCCTTTTACGGGATTTCCGCGGGCCAACCCGCTTGTCCTTTAAGGGCAGGCCGGCGAAATCTGACGTCAAAAAAACAAATACAGCTTAATAGTCCCGCTGGCCGGCGCTAAACTGCCGGACATTCCGAGACCCTTTTCGTCCGTGCCTTGCAAGCCGGTTTGAGCTGACATGACCCGCACCCACGAAATTCGCCCCGATCTGGACGAAGGCATCGACCGCAAGGTGCTCAGCCAATTGCGCGCGCGGTTTCTCAAGCTCAATGACGGGCGCATGGCCCGGGCGCTGGAGGGACTGTCGACACGCCAGCAATCAGTGTTAACCCTGCTGCCGCTGTTCTTCCACGTCAATCATCCACTGCTGCCCGGCTATGTTTCCGGCAGCACGCCCGCCGGGCTGTCGAATTTTGAACCCGACGCCAATACCCTCGCCGAAGCCCAGCGCCTGACCCGATCGTTCTCCTACAGGCCGCGCCACGGCAGCAATCCACCGCGACCGATTCATGGACTGTTCTTGATGGGCAGCCTCGGCACTTTGGCCCAGGCGGATCAGAGCGACATGGACGTGTGGGTCTGCCACGCGCCGGATCTCTCGGAAAGCGAACTCGCGGAACTGCGCAAAAAATGCCAGTTGCTCGAAATCTGGGCCGCCAGCCTGGGCGCCGAGGCGCATTTTTTCCTGATCGACCCGACCCGCTTCGTGCGTGGCGAGCGCGATTCCCGGCTCAGCTCCGAAGACTGCGGCACCACCCAGCATTATTTACTGCTGGACGAGTTCTATCGCACCGCGATCTGGCTGGCCGGGCGCACGCCGATCTGGTGGCTGGTGCCTGTCTATGAGGAACGCGCTTACAACGCCTATACCCAGACGCTGATTTCCAAGCGCTTCATCCGCGCCAACGAAACCCTCGACCTCGGGCACATGGCGCATATACCGCCGGGAGAATTCATCGGCGCCGGGCTATGGCAATTGTTCAAGGGCATCGAGTCACCCTACAAATCAGTGCTCAAATTGCTGCTGACCGAGGTGTATGCCAGCGAGCATCCAAACGTGCAGTGCCTGAGTCTGCGCTTCAAGCAAGCGGTGTTCGCCAACCGCCTCGATCTCGATGAGCTGGATCCATACATGGTGGTGTACCGGCGCATCGAGGAATACCTCATCGCCCGCAACGAACCGGAACGCCTGGAACTGGTGCGGCGGGCGTTGTATCTGAAGGTCAATCGCAAGCTCACCGGCAACAGCCGCAGCCAGAGTTGGCAACGCGCGCTGCTCGAACGGCTGGCCGAGGAATGGCAGTGGGACCAGCGACAACTGGCGCTTCTCGACAGCCGCAGTCAATGGAAAGTGCGGCAGGTCGGTGCCGAGCGGCGGGCGCTGGTCAATGAACTCAATTACAGCTACCGCTTCCTGACCCAGTTCGCCCGCACCGAACAAACCGTGAGCCTGATCAACAAGCGCGACCTCAATGTGCTGGGCCGACGTCTGTACGCAGCATTTGAACGCAAGGCCGACAAGATTGAATTCATCAACCCCGGCATCGCGCCGGATCTGGCCGAAGACACCCTGACCCTGGTGCAGTCGCCGAACAAAAAGGAACCGGGGCAAACCCACTGGGGCCTCTACAACGGTAGCCTCACGGCACTGGAGTGGGAACATTTCGCGCCGATCAAGCGCAGCCGCCAGTTGCTCGAATTGCTGACCTGGTGCCATCGCAACGGCGTCATCGACAGCAGCACGCGTCTGGCGCTGCACCCCGGCACCAGCGACTTGAGCGAGTTCGAGCTGTTCAACTTGCTCGGCAGCCTGCAACAGAGCATCACCCTACCCTTGTCGACCGTGGCAGAAGAACCGCTGCTGCGTGCCAGCGTGCCGAGTGAAGTGCTGATTCTGGTCAACGTCGGCGTCGATCCGCTCAAGCATCACCGCGACCTGAATATCCTGATGACCACCGAGCGCACTGACTCTTTGAGCTACGCTGGCGTGCGCGAAAACCTCGTGCTGACGCTGGATCAGGTCACGCTCAATAGCTGGAACGAAGTGCTGGTCAACCGCTTCGACGGGCCGCACGCCCTACTCGACTGTCTGCGTGACTACCTCAACAACCTGCCGCGCGGCGCGCACCAACCGGCGTTGCGCGTACGCTGTTTTTGCCACAACCGTGCACAGTTCATCGCCCGGCGCGTCGAGGAAATCATCGATACCGCGCAAACGCTACTGCTCAGCCAGCTCAATCACCGCTACCTGATCCAGGTGCAGCAGCACTATCACGTGCTGGAACTGGTGCCGGGACAAGTCAATCACGTTGCCCTCGCCACCCTGCCAGCCTTGTTCGATTACCTGGGCGAAGAACAGGCGCGCTACAGCCCGCTGCACCTCGATCCAATGGCGCTGGAAGATCACGACCTCGCGCTGATCCTGCCGATGGGCCAACCCGAATGCATTCAGGTGTTTTACCGGATCACCGAACAGCAGGCCGAATTGTACGTGCTGGATGAGTTCAATGCTCTGTGGCAGCAGCACTTGCCGTATCACGACGAGCAAAGTCTGTTGGTGCCTTTGCAGCGGTTTCTGCAATCGATCCAGTATCGGCGCGAAGCACTGTTGCCGATGGAAGCGAATCAGCCCGCCAGCGTCGAGATTTTGTATTACCAGTTGTTGCCTTCAGGCCCGGGTCGCGCCCGGCGGGTGGAAACGCGGCCGGCGCCGCAGACGCCGGTCAACAAACCGTTTTACGACGTGCAGGCGATTGTCGGCAAAGCCGCACCGGGGGAAGTGCAGGTCACCTTGTATTGCAATCAACGGGAATTCAGCGAACTGGAGCATGGCGATCAGCTGTTCAGCGTGGTCGCCCGGGAAATCGTCGAGCAGCGACGGGAAACCGAGCGCTATCGCTGCTACATCACCGACCTGGATCTGTCGGGCCTGATCGGTGACGGGCAGGGTTCAAGCAACATGTATCTGCGCTACAAGGCCGACCTGGAGCGTGCCCTGAACGAGGCGCTCGAACAGGTCTGACGGGTTATTCCCGGAAATCACCGCCGTTGGCCGGTTGCGATTCGACTTCCAGCAAGGTCAGTTTCAAGGTCTTGCCGCCCGGGGCCGGCCAGTCGATGTGCTGACCGACTTTCAGGCCCAGCAGTGCGCTGCCGACCGGTGCCAGGATCGAAATCTTGCCTTCATCGGCGTTGGCATCCTTTGGATAGACCAGCGTCAGGTGATAGTCCTTGCCGCTGCCTTCTTCACGGCAATGCACACGGGAATTCATCGTCACGACATCGGCGGGCACTTCATCGTGGCCGACCACTGCATCGGCGCGATCCAGTTCGGTTTGCAACGCGACCACGCCTGGCGACGCCTGGTCTTTCAGACTGTCGATCAAGCGCTCCAGACGCTGAACGTCCAGACGGGTAAGGGTGATGGAAGGTGCGGTCATGATCCGGGCAGACTCCTTTCTTCTGCACAAAAAAAGCAAAACCCCGCCAAAAAAGACGGGGTTTTCACCGGGCCTCGATAGGTTGAGGCGTGTTCGGACACTATCACAGCTCAAAAAATAAACAAGTCGCCACAGGACGGACGCGATCCCTGCAGGAGCCGCCGAAGGCTGCGATCTTTTGATCTTGATCTTTTAAAAGCAAAAGATCGCAGCCTGCGGCCGCTCCTACACGGAGGATTGTTTGCGGTTTGAGGCTTCTGCGCAGATGACGCGACGTCTGTCGTCATCGGCCGAGCGCCATTCGCGGATGTCTTCCACGTGGCGGAAGCAGCCGAGGCAGATTTTCTGTTCGTCCAGTCGGCAAACGCCGCTGCACGGTGACGGCACCGCCGGGCTGACATTGCTGTAGAGCGGCTTGGGCGGACGAACGGGTGCAGGCTGGGTCACGGAATCACAAACCTTCGAAGTCGAATTCGGCACCGGCCTGCTGCTTGACGATACGCTCGAGCATCTCGCCCAGTTGCTCTTCACTCTTGTCGCACATCCAGCGTTCGCTTTCTTCGTCGTAGTCGAAGTGGAAGCCACCGGACACCGCCGCCAGCCACAACTGACGCAGCGGCTCCTGGCGACTGAAAATCAACTGGCTGCCGTTTTCGAACTTGACGGTCAGCACACCGGCCGAGCTTTCCAGATCGATATCCAGATCGCTGTCTTCAAATATGTCTTCCAGCGTTTGCTGGGTGGCATCGACCAGATCGTGAAAACGGGCTTCGGACAAACTCATTGCGGCAACCTCGAAAAATGTCTGTTCAGGCTCAAGCGCCGCAAGATACGGACGCTTCCCGCTGATTGCAAAGGATAACGACCAAGGGCCCTGCCGACTCCTTCAGCTCCTACAGGGATCGGCATGCTTGCAGACAAGCCCCGCCGGACGGGAGCCCCGTCGCATAGGCAAGCTGCCGGGTGGCCGGTATACTCCGGCGCAATTAACGCATTTTCAAGGATTTCGCCATGAAGCGCCTGATCTCTTCCCTTGCTGCGCTCGTCGCGGTTGCCTGTCTCGTCTCGGCCTGCGGTCAAAAAGGCCCGTTGTATCTACCCGATGACGACCAGGATCCGGCCGAGCAAGCCAAGTCGTCGCAACAACAGCCTGCCTCCAAGGCACACAAGCACGACGTTTACTAAGGGATCGCCATGGACGCTTTTAACTACCGTGGCGGGGAACTGTTCGCGGAAGGTGTGGCGCTGTCCGCCATCGCCGAACGCTTCGGCACACCGACCTACGTTTACTCGCGGGCGCACATCGAAGCGCAATACCTGGCCTATGCCGATGCGCTGCAAGGCACGCCGCACCTGGTGTGCTTCGCGGTCAAAGCCAACTCCAACCTGGGCGTATTGAATGTCCTGGCCCGTCTCGGTGCCGGTTTCGACATCGTTTCCCGTGGCGAGCTGGAGCGAGTACTGGCCGCTGGCGGCAGCGCCGACAAGATCGTGTTCTCCGGCGTCGGCAAGACCCGTGATGACATGCGTCGCGCCCTTGAAGTCGGTGTGCATTGCTTCAACGTCGAATCCACCGACGAGCTTGAGCGCCTGCAAGTGGTCGCCGCCGAGCTGGGCGTTCGCGCACCGGTCTCGCTGCGCGTAAACCCGGACGTCGATGCCGGCACCCACCCGTACATTTCCACCGGTCTCAAAGAAAACAAGTTCGGCATCGCCATTGCCGACGCCGAAGACGTGTACATTCGCGCCGCACAGTTGCCGAATCTGGAAGTGCTGGGCGTCGATTGCCATATCGGCTCGCAACTGACCAGCCTGCCGCCGTTCCTCGATGCGCTTGATCGCCTGCTGGGCTTGATCGACCGTCTTGGCGAATGCGGCATCTACCTCAAGCACATTGATCTCGGTGGCGGCGTCGGCGTACGTTATCGCGATGAAGAGCCGCCGTTGGTGGCCGACTACATCAAAGCCGTGCGCGAGCGCTGCGCAGGTCGCGACCTGACGCTGGTGTTCGAGCCGGGCCGCTTCATCGTCGCCAATGGCGGTGTGTTGCTGACGCAAGTCGAGTACCTCAAGCACACCGAACACAAGGATTTCGCCATCGTCGATGCGGCGATGAACGACCTGATCCGGCCGGCCCTGTACCAGGCGTGGATGGACGTCACGGCGGTCAAACCGCGCGACACCGCCGCCCGCACCTACGACGTGGTCGGCCCGATCTGCGAAACGGGCGACTTCCTTGCCAAGGAACGCGAGCTGGCGCTGGAAGAAGGCGACTTGCTGGCGGTCCATTCGGCCGGTGCCTATGGCTTCGTGATGAGTTCCAACTACAACACGCGCGGCCGCGCCGCCGAAGTGTTGGTGGACGGTGATCAGGTATTTGAAGTGCGCCGCCGTGAAACCGTGGCTGAGTTGTATACCGGCGAAAGCCTGCTGCCGGAGTAACCCCATGCTGCTGCGTTTTACCAAAATGCATGGCCTGGGCAATGATTTCATGGTCCTCGACCTGGTCAGCCAGCACGCGCATATTCAACCCAAGCACGCGAAGCTTTGGGGCGACCGACACACCGGCATCGGTTTCGACCAGTTGCTGATCGTCGAGGCGCCGAGCAATCCGGACGTGGATTTCCGTTACCGGATCTTCAACTCCGACGGCTCCGAAGTGGAGCAGTGTGGCAACGGTGCGCGCTGCTTCGCTCGCTTCGTGCTCGACAAGCGTCTGACCGCTAAACGGCAGATTCGCGTCGAGACCAAAAGCGGCGTCATCGAACTGGACGTGCGTAACGACGGCCAGATCGGCGTGAACATGGGCGCCCCGCGCCTGGTGCCGGCGGACATTCCGTTCGAAGCGCCGGCGCAGGCCGACAGTTATCAGGTTGATGTCGACGGCAGTACCGTCGAACTCGCCGCCGTGTCCATGGGCAACCCCCATGCAGTGCTGCGTGTGCAAGACATCAACAACGCACCGGTGCATGATCTGGGACCGAAAATCGAACACCACCCGCGCTTCCCGGCGCGGGTCAATGTCGGTTTTCTCCAGGTCATCGACCGTCACCGCGCGCAATTGCGTGTCTGGGAACGCGGCGCCGGGGAAACCCAGGCCTGCGGCACCGGCGCCTGTGCTGCGGCTGTCGCTGCGATCAGCCAGGGGTGGATGGATTCGCCGCTATTGATCGACTTGCCCGGCGGGCGTCTGTCCATTGAATGGGCAGGCCCTGGCCATCCGGTGTTGATGACCGGCCCGGCAACGCGTGTATACGAAGGACAAGTACGTCTTTGAGTGAGCAAAAACCATGACCGACAAGCCTCAGGTACCCGCCCGACAGCCCGACGAACCCGCGTCCGAAAGCCTGGAGGCGGCAGCGGTTGCCGCATACCTGGAGGCTCATCCGGATTTCTTCGTCGAGCACGAAGAACTGCTGCCGGCGATGCGCATCCCTCACCAGCGCGGTGACACCGTCTCGCTGGTCGAACGCCAGATGACCCTCCTGCGCGAGCGCAACGTCGAAATGCGTCACCGTCTCTCGCAGTTGATGGACGTGGCACGGGATAACGATCGCCTGTTCGACAAAACCCGTCGCCTGATCCTCGCCCTGATGGACGCCGCCAGCCTCGAAGACGTGGTAATAAGCGTCGAAGACAGCCTGCGCCAGGACTTTCAGGTGCCCTTCGTCAGCCTGATCCTGCTCGGCGACAATCCGGCACCGGTCGGCCGCTGGGTGACCCACGCCGACGCGCAGACCGCCATCGGCGGCCTGCTCACTGAAGGCAAGAGTGTCAGCGGCACGCTGCGCGAGCATGAACTGGACTTCCTGTTCGGCGAAGAGCAGCGCAAGCAGATCGGTTCCACCGCCGTCGTCGCCATCAGCCATCAGGGCATCCACGGCATTCTGGCGATCGCCAGCCGTGACCCCCAGCACTACAAGAGTTCGGTGGGCACGCTGTTTCTCAGCTACATCGCCGAAGTCATGGGCCGCGTGCTGCCACGAGTCAACAGCTCCCTGCGCTCGGTACGCTGAACATGGAACGGCAACTGGACGCTTACTGCGAACACTTGCGCAGTGAGCGACAGGTGTCGCCGCATACGCTGTCGGCTTACCGCCGCGACCTCGATAAAGTCCTCGGCTGGTGTGTCAAACAGAACATCGGCAGTTGGGCGTCGCTGGATATTCAGCGTCTGCGCAGCCTGATCGCGCGCCTGCATTCTCAGGGCCAGTCCTCACGAAGCCTTGCGCGGTTGCTGTCGGCGGTGCGCGGGTTCTATCACTATCTCAATCGCGAAGGTCTCTGCGACCACGATCCGGCTACCGGCCTGACGCCGCCAAAAGGCGAAAGACGCCTGCCGAAAACGCTTGATACCGACCGCGCATTGCAACTGCTGGAAGGCGCGGTGGAGGACGATTTTCTCGCTCGCCGCGACCAGGCAATCCTGGAGCTGTTTTATTCCTCGGGCCTGCGTTTATCGGAGCTGACCGGGCTCAACCTCGAGCAGCTCGACCTCACTGACGGCATGGTTCAAGTGCTGGGCAAGGGCAGCAAGACGCGCCTGCTGCCGGTGGGCAAAAAGGCTCGCGAAGCCCTCGAACTGTGGCTGCCGCTGCGGGCGATGACCAATCCGGCGGACGACGCCGTGTTTGTCAGCCAGCAAGGTCGGCGGCTCGGCCCACGAACGATCCAGGTGCGGGTGAAATTGGCCGGCGCGCGCGAACTGGGGCAGAACCTGCACCCGCACATGCTGCGGCATTCTTTCGCCAGCCACTTGCTGGAATCCTCGCAGGATCTGCGCGGGGTTCAGGAATTGCTCGGCCACTCGGACATCAAGACCACCCAGATCTATACCCACCTGGACTTTCAGCATCTGGCGGCGGTCTACGACAGTGCCCATCCACGGGCCAAACGCATGAAAGGCGATGATTCATGAGCATTCAGTTGATCACCTTCGACCTCGACGACACTCTGTGGGACACCGCCCCGGTGATCGTCAGTGCCGAAGCCGTTTTACGCGAATGGCTGGTAGAACATGCACCGAACCTGGGCGCGGTGCCGGTTGAACATTTGTGGGCGATCCGCGAGCGTGTTCTGGGGGCTGAGCCGCAGTTGAAGCATCGCATCAGCGCCTTGCGCCGCAAGGTGTTGTTCCATGCGCTGGAAGAATCCGGTTATGCCCATGGCGAAGCGTCGGATCTGGCGGACAAGGGTTTCGACGTGTTTTTGCATGCTCGACATCAGATCGAAGTGTTCCCCGAGGTCGAGCCGCTGCTGGAAATCCTCGCCAATCAATACGCCCTCGGCGTAGTCACCAATGGCAACGCCGACGTGCGCCGGTTGGGGCTCGCGGACTACTTCAAGTTCGCCCTGTGCGCCGAAGACATCGGCATCGCCAAGCCGGATGCACGGTTGTTCCATGAAGCCCTGCAACGCGGCGGCGTGAGCGCCGACGCGGCAGTGCACATTGGCGACCATCCTGGCGATGACATCGCCGGTGCGCAGCAGGCGGGGTTGCGCGCGGTATGGTTCAACCCGGCGGCCAAAGCCTGGGAGGCCGAACGCCAGCCAGATGCCGAGATCCGCAGCCTAAGCGAATTGCCGGCCGTGCTGGCCCGCTGGAATGCCCCGCACTGACTCTGAACTCCCACAGGGTTTGTATCGCTCTCATGTTTTTATTCCAGACATGAAAAAGCCCGCAGCGACGGCGGGCTTTTTCAATCAGCAGGCAGCAGTCCTCAGATAGGACGGCTTCCGTACTTGTTGTCCGGCTTCTTCGGCGGATCGGCGACCACATTGGCCTCCACTTCCTGCACCTTGCCACCACGTGCAAGGAAGTCTTCCATGGCCTTGGCCAGGGCGTCGCGTTCCTTGTTCTTGGCTTCTATGCTCGGCAGCTCGTCAACCGACACCGCCGCCTTGGCTTTACCTTTGGCAGCCGGGGCCGGTGCATCGCCGCTGTCATCGCTGTCTTCAGCGACGTCTTCGGCTGCTGCTTCCAGACCTTCTTCGGTTTCGTCGTCGTCGCCTACTTCGAGGTCGTCGTTTTCCAGATCATCGTCGCTCATGTTCTACCTCATGACTTGCGAAAAGCAGATTAGTTATAGCCCAGCTTTGGCAACTGTCTAAAAGTCGCCGGAAAAAATCGTCCACCGCTGCTGACCAGCGGCTTATGCCTGTTCACCGTAAACGGTGGCGAGGACTTTACGGGCACCGCCATGATCACGGTGCTCGCCCAGATAAACGCCTTGCCACGTACCCAGAGCCAGTCGACCTGCCGAAATCGGCAGACTGAGCTGACAGCCAAGCACGCTGGCCTTGAAGTGCGCCGGGAGGTCGTCCAGGCCTTCGTCGTTATGCTCATAGCCGTCTGTTCCTTGTGGGATCAGACGATTAAAAAATCGTTCGAAGTCTCTACGAACCGCCGGATCGGCGTTCTCGTTGATGGTCAACGACGCCGAGGTGTGCTGCAGCAGCAAATGCAACAGACCGACCCTATATGCCTTGAGTTCAGGCAAACCTGCGAGCAGTTCGTCCGTCACCAGATGAAAGCCCCGGGGCCGCGCCCGCAGGGTTATCAGAGTCTGTTGCCACATACAGTTCTCCGCACGTTCGGGGCGCATTCTAGCGCGCTCTGGGAAAAAACAAAGGTCCTAATATTCGTCCGATGATGTAAGCGATTGGCCGTAGAAAAACTGCCGTCGCAAACACGACAAAAGCGGTACGAAAAATCCTTTCAGCTGTGTCCTGAATGACAAATTCCAGACAAAAAAATGCCCGGCGAACCGGGCATTTTTTTCAAACGGTGACTTACAAGTTGTAGCCACGTTCGTTGTGCTGTGCCAGATCGAGGCCGACCGACTCTTCTTCCTCGGTCACACGCAGGCCCATGACGGCGTCCAGAACCTTGAGGATGATGAACGTGACGATCGCGGTGTAGATCACCGTGAAGCCCACGCCTTTTATTTGAATCCAGACCTGAGCACCGATGTCGGTGACAGTGCCGAAGCCGCCCAATGCTGGTGCAGCGAACACACCGGTCAGGATCGCGCCGAGGATACCGCCGATGCCGTGTACGCCGAAGGCGTCCAGGGAATCGTCGTAGCCCAGCTTGCGTTTCAGGGTGGTGGCGCAGAAGAAGCACACCACGCCAGCCGCCAGGCCGATAACCAGTGCGCCCATCGGGCCGACAGTGCCGGCAGCCGGTGTAATGGCGACCAGGCCGGCAACCACACCCGAGGCGATGCCCAGTGCGCTTGGCTTACCGTGGGTGATCCATTCGGCGAACATCCAGCCCAGTGCGGCGGCGGCGGTTGCGATCTGGGTAACCAGCATCGCCATGCCAGCGGTGCCGTTAGCGGCAGCGGCGGAACCGGCGTTGAAGCCGAACCAGCCGACCCACAGCATCGCTGCACCCATCAGGGTGTAACCGAGGTTATGCGGCGCCATCGGGGTGGTCGGGAAGCCTTTACGCTTGCCGAGTACCAGGCAGGCAATCAGACCGGCCACACCGGCGTTGATGTGCACCACGGTGCCGCCGGCGAAGTCGAGTACGCCCCAGTCCCACATCAGGCCGCCGTTGCCGGACCAGACCATGTGCGCGATCGGTGCATACACCAGGGTGAACCAGACGCCCATGAAGATCAGCATCGCGGAGAACTTCATCCGCTCGGCGAACGCACCGACAATCAGCGCCGGGGTGATGATCGCGAATGTCATCTGGAAGGTGATGAAGACCGCCTCGGGAAACAGCGCCGCCGGGCCGGTCAGACTCGCCGGGGTGACACCGGCCAGGAACGCCTTGCCCATGCCGCCGAAGAACGAGTTGAAGTTGACGACGCCCTGCTCCATGCCGGTGGTGTCGAACGCAATGCTGTAGCCATAAACGACCCACAGGATGCTGATCAGACCGGTAATCGCGAAGCACTGCATCATCACGGAAAGAATGTTTTTCGAGCGAACCATGCCGCCGTAGAACAGCGCCAGGCCCGGGATGGTCATGAACAGCACGAGAGCTGTCGAGGTGAGCATCCAGGCGGTGTCGCCGGAATTGAGGACTGGGGCCGCCACTTCGTCTGCCGCCATAGCAAGGCCGGGCATTACGATGGACAACAGGGCTCCTAGCCCTGCGATTTTACGCAGAGTCATATTGTTTTCTCCTGGGGCGTTGGGTTTGTGGCGGCTTAAATCGCGTCGGTATCGGTTTCGCCGGTACGGATGCGGATCGCCTGTTCCAGATTGACCACGAAGATCTTGCCGTCACCGATCTTGCCGGTGTTGGCCGCCTTGGTTATCGCCTCGATAACCCGATCCAGATCCTTGTCGTCAATCGCAACGTCGATCTTCACCTTTGGCAGGAAATCGACCACATACTCCGCGCCGCGATACAGCTCGGTGTGACCCTTCTGCCGGCCGAAGCCTTTGACTTCAGTGACGGTAATGCCCTGCACGCCGATCTCGGACAGCGACTCGCGCACGTCGTCCAACTTGAACGGCTTGATGATGGCAGTGACTAGCTTCATGAAACTTTCTCCCGAATTGGTGGACTTGCCCCAGGAAAACAAACCCGACTCAAGTCTAAGCGCAGTGCCTGGCTTTGTAACGCATCGTCGTGACGCCAGTTAACCGCTCCAGACGAAACTCCCCGTCCCGTCTGCTGCACTGCATCCATCACAGCGACTGCATCAGTGCATGGGTCACAAGGGTCTTAGCAGAAACCTTGCCATGTCGCCAAAACCCACTGATTTCAGTCCCTTGGCCGCTGTGGCAGGCACCTTCGCCTCAAAGACAATCCGGATACGCACAACAACGGTGCGCGCCCATCTGTCCACTTGCGCGAAAAGCGTGCATCCCTGCCTGCCGAAATGACTATAGACACTGCGTGATACACTGCCGGCCATTGTTTTCAGGACATTCACCATGCTCGCGCCCAAAGACTTCCTCGACGCCTTGACCGGCACCGCCTCCCGTCTGTTCAGCGGTGACACCCCGCTGCCGAAAGCCGAAATCGAAAGCCAGTTCAAAATGCTGCTGCAAAGCGCCTTCAGCAAACTGGATCTGGTGAGCCGCGAAGAATTCGATAGCCAAATGGTCGTGCTGGCCCGCACCCGCGCCCGACTCGAAAGCCTTGAAGCGAAGGTTGCCGAGATGGAAGCGAAGCTCACTCCCCCTGCCGAGTAATTCCCCGGTAGGAGCTGCCGAAGGCTGCGATCTTTTACGCGTGATTGACGCAACGTCAAACGATCGCAAGCTTCGCCAGCTCCTGCCCTGATTGAACACATCCGATGTCAGAGCTGCGCAATGCACGGACCAGAGCGTCAGCCAACTGGCCGCTAACGGGCATAACTAGTCCCTGCGTCTGCTTGCATTGCTAAACCCATTCCATACAACACCCCTCCTGCAACATTCTGCGAAATTTTTCCGCCACACTCGTCCCGCTCAGGGGCCTCCCTCCGACTACCCTTGAAAAACCCCGCAGGAAGCGGCTCCCGATTCACTCAAGGAACGACCATGTCCCTCGCCATTGTCCACAGTCGCGCCCAAATAGGCGTGGATGCGCCCGCCGTTACCGTCGAAGTCCATCTCGCCAACGGTCTGCCGTCACTGACCATGGTCGGCCTGCCCGAGGCGGCGGTGAAGGAGAGCAAGGATCGGGTGCGCAGCGCGATCATCAATTCCGGGCTGCAGTTTCCGGCACGGCGGATCACGTTGAATCTGGCGCCGGCGGATCTGCCCAAGGATGGCGGGCGGTTTGATCTGGCGATTGCCTTGGGGATTTTGTCGGCGAGTGTGCAGGTACCAACGTTGACGCTGGACGATGTCGAATGCCTCGGTGAACTGGCGTTGTCCGGTGCGGTTCGAGCGGTACGCGGGGTATTGCCGGCAGCGTTGGCGGCCCGCAAGGCCGGACGCTCGCTGGTGGTGCCGCGAGCGAATGCCGAAGAGGCTTGCCTGGCGTCGGGGTTGAAGGTGATTGCGGTGGACCATCTGCTGGAGGCCGTGGCGCATTTCAACGGGCACACGCCGGTTGAGCCCTACGTATCGGACGGTTTGATTCACGCCGCCAAACCCTACCCCGACCTCAATGAAGTGCAAGGCCAGCTCGCCGCCAAACGGGCGCTGCTGATTGCGGCGGCGGGCGCGCATAACCTTTTGTTCAGTGGGCCACCGGGGACGGGCAAAACCTTGCTGGCGAGTCGCTTGCCGGGGCTGCTTCCGCCGCTGGCCGAGAGTGAAGCGCTGGAAGTCGCGGCAATCCAGTCGGTCGCCAGCGGCGCACCGCTCACCCACTGGCCGCAACGCCCTTTCAGACAACCGCACCACTCGGCATCCGGGCCGGCGCTGGTCGGCGGCAGTTCAAAACCGCAACCCGGCGAAATCACCCTCGCCCACCATGGCGTGCTGTTTCTTGATGAGCTGCCGGAGTTTGATCGCAAGGTTCTAGAGGTGCTGCGTGAGCCCTTGGAGAGCGGCTGCATCGTGATTTCCCGAGCCAAGGAACGGGTGCGATTCCCTGCGCGTTTTCAGTTGGTGGCGGCGATGAACCCTTGCCCCTGTGGCTATCTCGGTGAGCCCAGTGGCAAATGCTCCTGCACGCCGGACATGGTGCAGCGTTACCGCAACAAACTGTCGGGGCCACTGCTGGATCGGATCGATCTGCACCTGACGGTTGCTCGGGAAGCCACCGCATTGAACCCTGCGATAAAACCCGGCGAGGACAGCGCAAGCGCAGCCGCCGTGGTCGCCGAAGCCCGGGAACGCCAGCAAAAACGTCAGGGCTGCGCCAATGCGTTTCTCGATCTGCCGGGATTGAAACGGCACTGCATGCTATCCACCGCCGATGAAGCCTGGCTGGAGTCGGCATGCGAGCGGTTGACCTTATCGCTGCGCTCGGCCCATCGCTTGCTCAAGGTCGCCCGGACACTGGCGGATCTTGAGCACGTCGATGCAATCAAACGTGAGCATCTGGCCGAGGCGCTGCAATATCGGCCGGCGACGCCTTAATGCTCGGTCAGATCAACCAGCGGCGTCTGCCGCACTTCTGTTTCGCGCCCGGCCTGAATGTCGGTCACGCGTTTCAAAGCGTTATCCACCGCGCCCTTGTCCGCGAGCAGGCTGTAGCTGATCTGGAACTGTTTATGTTCTTTGGGCGCAAGGGTCGGTACCAGATTCAGCGGTCGCTGATAGCGGCGGTTGTAGGAAAAACTGGTGCCCGGCTCCAAGCCCGTCACATAACCCTGGCCCTGAGTGTCGGTATTTTTCCACAGGGAAAACACGGGCAACTGCTGCGTATTGAAGCCAACGGACACACCCAGGTTGCCGGCCTTGTTGTGCAGGACGGTCAAGGTATCGCCTTTGCCATCCGCGTAAGGCACCACGTTGTATACGGTTTCGTCGTAGTCTTTGGTCGGCGCCCGGTAGCTTTGCCAGTCGGCCAGATCGGCTTTGGCCTTGTCGTTGAAAGGCGATACCTGCTTTACCGGTGCCGCAAAACGTGCGCCCTGCTCCAGAAACGGCGTACTGAAGTTGCTGTGATACAGCGCCTGGTATTCCTTCGGATAATCGCCGTTGTTGGTCAACGTATCGTTGAGCGCGAAACGCACGCTGCCGGGGACGGTTACCAGCTCAGTGACGACCGAGAAGTCGACCTTTTTGAACGCCTGCTCTTTCAGCTCGCCGCGCAGAGTGATGGCGTAGGGAGGCTGTTCATCGATGTGCAGCGTGACAGTACTCGCCGGGATGTTGGCGGCGCGTCCGTGCAGGGTCAGCAGCTCGCCATTGTCGATGCCAGGATGGCCGACCCATTCGTAACCACAACGGGCCACGAGTTCGTTGAAGCCCTCAAGCCAGCCCAGCCCACCGCGCCCGTTAAGTTCAATAAAGGCCGGGTTGACCACGTCCTTGACGGGCGAATCCCACCCCATGCGCACGTTGCCGACAGACGCCTGCAAGACATTCATGCCACGGGTCGGCACCACGGACAGTTTCATCGTGCCGTTGTCGATGTCCACGATGCTGACGCCTTCCTGTCGCCCACCGTGCAAGGTGCGCAGGCTGACGGAGAACGGTTTGTCGGGTTTCAGGCCGAGCTGCTCACTGGTGATGTTCCAGTTTTGCGCAGGCTTGTTGGCATTGAGGAGTACGTAATCCCAAGCCATGGCATGGGAAGCGGCGGACAGCGTGCCGAGTGCGACGGCGAACTTGAGCGGGGTCATGACAGCAGCCTTTATTGGAGTTGTGTCATTTTTATACCGATGCGGAAACGTTTCAGCAAGCAAGTAAAAAAACATCCCTGTCGTAAGGGATGTTCCGCTTTGCCTTCCCGAGCAGGCTCGCACATAGGAATCGGGTCTTCATCAATCAATGATTCAAAACCGAATCTGTAGGAGCGAGCCTGCTCGCGAAGGCTATTTCATAGGCACATCAACGAAACCGATCGACCTCGGAACGCAAATCCGCCGCGAGCTTCTCAAGCTCTTTCGCCGTGATAGCCAGGTTCGACACCACCTCGCGCTGTTCACTGTTGGCCAACGCAATGCTCTGCAAGTTGCTGCTCAGCAACGTCGCGGTGCTGCTTTGTTCCTGCGTCGCGGTGGTGATCGCGGAAAACTGCTCGCCTGCCGAACGGCTTTGCTCATCGATCCGCGCCAGGGCCGAGGCAACATTGGCGTTGCGCGACAGGCCTTCCTGCATCAACACATTGCCCTGCTCCATTGTGCTGATGGCGTTGCCGGTTTCCTGTTGAATGCTGTGAATCATGCCGGAAATCTCGTCGGTCGCCTGGCGGGTACGCGAAGCCAGGCTGCGCACTTCGTCGGCCACCACGGCAAAACCACGACCTTGCTCACCGGCACGTGCCGCTTCAATCGCCGCGTTGAGGGCAAGCAGGTTGGTTTGTTCAGCAATCGAGGTGATCACACCGACGATGCCGCCAATTTCCTGGGAACGCTGGCCCAGGGTATTGATCACGGTTGCAGTGCTGTTCAGCGCGCCGGCAATTTGCTCCAGGGACGAGGACGCTTCTTCCATCGAGCTACGGCCAATCTGAGTCTGTTGAGCATTTTCCTGAGCCAGACGCTGCGTCGCGCCCATGTTGTCAGCGATGTTCAGCGAAGTGGCGCTGAATTCTTCGACCGCGCCGGCCATGCTGGTGATTTCGCCGGACTGCTGCTCCATGCCTTCATACGCGCCGCCGGACAAACCGGAGAGTGCCTGGGCACGGCTGTTGACCTCTTCCGAGGCGCGACGGATGTGCTCAACCATGGTCGACAGCGCCTGGCTCATCTGGTTGAACGCACGGGCCAGTTGGCCGATTTCATCATTGCTTGACACATTCAGACGCACGCTCAGATCACCGGCGCCCAAGGCTTCAGCCTGACGCACCAGATCACCCAGCGGCGCCAGCTTGCTGCGCAGCAGCCAGACCGCCGAGCCCACGGCGATCAGCATCGCCAGCAGACTGCCGATAGCCAGCTGGATGCCCACGCTCCAGGTCACGGCGCTGATCTCGGTTTTCGGCATGCTCGCCACTACCGACCAGGGACCGTCCGAAAACGGCACGGCTACGCTGTAAAAATCTTCGGACTTATCGCTCCAGAACTCGCCTTTACCCGGAGTTTTCGCCAGACCATTGATGGCTGGAACGGCCTTGTCCAGGGCTTCGACGCCGGCAATCGGCACCAGCCACTTGTTCTGCTCATCAAGCAGCGCCAGCGAGCCGGTCTGGCCGATACGGAAACGCTTGAGGTTTTCGAACTGCGCGTTTTGCGCATCGGTGTAATCAAACCCTACGTAAAGCACGGCAATGATCTTGCCGCCGCTGTCACGTACCGGCGTGTATTGCGACATGTAGTAACGCTCGAACAGCAAGGATCGACCGACAAAGCTCTGACCCGCCATCAAACGCGCATAAGCCGGGTTTGCATGATCGAGCACCGTGCCGATGGCGCGGGTGCCGTCCTGTTTGGTGACGTTGGTGCTGACCCGGATGAAATCTTCGCCGCTGCGCACAAACACGGTGGCAACGCCGGCGGTCATTTGCTTGAAATCGTCAACGCCCTTGAAGTTGTTGTTCAACACTTCACCGGCCAGGTGCAGGCCTGGTGTCTGGACACCCGCCACGGTCACCGGTTCATCGGGATGCACGCTCAAACCGCTGGAAAAGCGTTTCTCGAACAAACCGGCCAG
The DNA here is from genome assembly GCF_021605415.1 of Pseudomonas syringae. Lineage (GTDB taxonomy): Bacteria > Pseudomonadota > Gammaproteobacteria > Pseudomonadales > Pseudomonadaceae > Aquipseudomonas > Aquipseudomonas syringae_S. The sequence continues at coordinate 53,369 of NZ_WKEQ01000009.1, read as the reverse complement.
ACGCTGAGTGCTTTCGCGCAAGGTGCTGTGAAAGGTGCTCAATTGGTCAGCGAGCAGGCGCGCTTCACTGGCGAGGTGTTCTTCGCGGGTAGCGAGGTTGGCAGTGTCCAGCGAACGCAAAGCGAAGACCGTACTGCCGCTGATGACAATCGCCAGTATCACGGCGAGCGCGAGGCCCAGCTGTGAGGCGATCCGAGCACGAGGTTGAGACATGACAGCTCCTGGCCGAACCACCGGATCTTCCTTGATCGCAGTATTTGCTCGGCATTTTTTAATAATTGGGATGAAGCGTGGAAAACCGGCACGACGGTTCCACTTGGACGTATTCGGCGGTAAACCGGAATACTTGAGTACAAAACAGGGGTATGGCGCAAGGCCGCTATTGTGGCGGCTCCAACGTTTCAGCTCAAACGCGTGACCGGCGGAAGCGCCATGGCGCGGACTTCGCCTTGCAGGAAGTCACTGAGGCGGCGCAAACGTTCACCTCCCGGGCGAGTTTTTGGCCACACCAAGTAGTAATTTTCTCCGCTGGCGACCGCCGTGGGCCACGGCAGGCTCAGCCGTCCCTGCGCGACATCTTCGGCCACCATCAATAAATCCCCCATCGAAACGCCATAACCCCGGGCGGCGGCGATCATGCCCAATTCGAGGGTATCGAAGACTTGTCCGCCCTTGAGTGACACCTGATCGGCCAGGCCCATGCGCTGCAGCCAATTGCGCCAGTCGCGTCGATCAGGCGTTGGATGCAGCAATTCGGCACTGGCCAGTCGCGCCACATCCCAAGGCTGCTCATCGTTGAGCAGGTTCGGCGCACCAACCGGGATCAGCTCCTCGGGAAACAGATAGCTCGCCTCCCAGTCCGGCGGAAAATGGCCATTGCTCAGCAGTACCGCGCAATCGAACGGCTCATCGTTGAAATCCACCGAATCGATGTCCATCCACGCACTGGTCAGTTGCACCTCATTGCCCGGTTGTAAATGGCGGAAACGGCTGAGCCGCGCCAATAGCCAGCGCATGGTCAGGGTCGACGGGGCTTTCATGCGCAGGATGTCGTCTTCGGCGCGCAAGGTATTGCACGCGCGCTCAAGGGCAGTGAAACCGTCGCGAATACCCGGCAGCAACATGCGTGCAGATTCGGTCAGTTGCAGGTTGCGTCCACTGCGAAGAAACAGGCGGCAGGCAAAATGCTCTTCAAGCGTACGAATATGTCGGCTCACCGCACTTTGGGTAATCGACAGTTCCTCAGCCGCCCGGGTGAACGAACTGTGGCGCGCTGCCGCTTCAAATGCGCGCAAGGCATACAAGGGAGGAAGACGACGCGACATACAGAAAGCTCCTACGGCGGGACAGCGCCAACTTAGCAGATACTCGGCTGGATGAGTTTTAATCATGCCACCCATCCTTTTTATCCCTTTGTGCAAACCCTCAAGTGCGCAGAGAATCGATGGTTCCTCGCTCCCCTGATCAAATGGATGTGAACACCATGCAACGTCCTGTGCGTACTGAACTCTGGGCTCTGCTGCGGCTGGCGGGGCCGCTGATTGCCTCACAGTTGGCGCACATGCTGATGGTGCTGACCGACACCCTGATGATGGCGCGTCTGAGCCCTGAGGCACTGGCCGGTGGCGGTCTTGGCGCGGCGAGTTATTCTTTTGTGTCAATTTTCTGCATCGGCGTGATCGCGGCAGTCGGCACGTTGGTGGCGATTCGTCAGGGTGCCGGCGACATTATCGGTGCCGCACGACTGACTCAGGCCGGGTTGTGGCTGGCGTGGCTGATGGCGCTCGGCGCGGGGCTGCTGCTGTGGAACCTCAAACCGGTGTTGCTGCTGTTCGGCCAGACCGAAACCAACGTCAATGCCGCCGGGCAGTTTCTGCTGGCCCTGCCCTTCGCCCTCCCCGGCTATCTGAGCTTCATGGCCCTGCGCGGTTTCACCAGCGCCATCGGCCGGGCGACACCGGTGATGGTGATCAGCCTCGCCGGCACTGTGGCCAACTTCCTGCTCAACTATGCGCTGATCACAGGAATGTTCGGACTGCCAAAAATGGGCCTGACGGGCATCGGCATGGTCACGGCAATTGTCGCCAACTGCATGGCGCTGGCATTGGCCTGGCACATCCGCCGACATCCGGCCTACGACGCTTATCCGTTGCGCGCCGGCCTGTCGCGACCGAACCGGCAATACCTCAAAGAGCTCTGGCGCCTGGGCCTGCCGATCGGTGGCACCTATGCGGTGGAAGTCGGATTGTTCGCCTTCGCGGCGCTGTGCATGGGCACCATGGGCAGCACGCAATTGGCAGCGCATCAGATCGCGCTGCAAATCGTCTCGGTGGCATTCATGGTGCCGGCGGGGCTTTCATACGCGATCACCATGCGCATCGGCCAGCATTACGGCGCCGGGCAACTGGCCGATGCGCGGATGTCCGGACGGGTCGGGATTACGTTCGGTGCCGTGGCGATGCTGTGCTTTGCGATGGTGTTCTGGTTCTTGCCGAACGAATTGATCGGCTTGTTTCTTGATCACAACGATCCGGCATTTGCCGAAGTAATCCGTCTGGCAGTGAGTCTGCTGGCGGTGGCGGCATGGTTCGAACTGTTCGACGGTGTGCAAACCATCGCAATGGGCTGCATCCGTGGGCTTAAGGATGCCAAAACCACGTTCCTGGTCGGACTTGGCTGCTATTGGCTGATTGGCGCACCGGCAGCCTGGTGGATGGCGTTCCATCTCAACTGGGGGCCGACGGGCGTCTGGTGGGGGCTGGCGCTGGGGCTGGCGTGCGCGGCGGTGAGTTTGACGCTGGCGTTCGAATGGAAGATGAAGCGAATGATTGGACGCGAGCCGGCATCATCCAATCAGTTCACCGTTGCAGAAGCTGACTGAACCCCCTGCTCGCGAATGCGTGTTTTCCGTCGACATCTTCGTTGACTGATACACCGCTCTCGCGAGCAAGCTCGCTCCTACAGGTGCTCCGTGTTCAGCTGACGATTCCCAGCATTGGCTGATCGCCCGAACTAAAACTCAAATACTCAACCAATTCCCCCAACGGCAGCGGCTTGCTGATCAGATACCCCTGCACCTGATCGCAACCAAAACCGCGCAGCAAATCCAGCTGCTCCGTGGTTTCCACCCCTTCGGCGACGACTTCCAGATGCAGGTTGTGCGCGAGGTTGATCATCGCGTGCACCAGTTTGCGGTTTTCCTCACGCTCTTCCATGCCACCCACAAAGCTCTTGTCGACTTTCAACAAGGTGATCGGCAGGCTGTTGAGGTGCACGAACGACGAGAACCCGGTGCCAAAATCGTCCAGCGAAAACCGCACGCCGAGGCGGCCGAGGGCATCCATGGTTTGCTTGACCAGATCGCTGCGGCGCATCACGGCGGTTTCGGTGAGTTCAAATTCCAGCCATTGCGCCTCGACACCGCGCTCGGCAATCAAACGGCTCAATGTCGAGAGTAACTGGCTGTCCTGAAACTGGCGGAACGACAGATTGATCGCCATGTGCAGCGCCGGCAGTCCGCGCTCGCGCAAATCCTGCATGTCGCGAAGGGCCCGGGAAATCACCCAATATCCCAGCGGCACGATCAGCCCGCTTTGCTCGGCCAGCGGCACAAACTCGCTCGGCGGCAGCAAACCACGTTCGCTGTGACGCCAGCGCACCAAGGCTTCGAGGCCGACGATCCGGCCATCGATCAGGTTCAGGCGCGGCTGGTAATGCAGCTCCAGCTCGTCGCGACGCAAGGCCCGGCGCAGCTCGCTTTCGAGATCGGCCATGCTCCGCGCGTTGCGGTTGATGCGTTCGTTGAAGATGTGAAAGGTGCAGCCCTGGGTGCTTTTCGCCTGTTGCATGGCGATGTGCGCGTGCCACATCAGCGGATCGGCACCGGCCTGGGCGCGAGCATGGGCAATACCGAGGCTGGAGCCGATCAACAGGCTTTCGCCGTCGACCCAGTACGGTTCGGCCAACGCTTCAGTGATGCGTTCGGCCATCCACTCGGCGCGTTGCGGCGCGCGGCGGGTGTCGATCAGCAAGGCAAATTCGTCGCTGCCCAGCCGCGCCAGTTGATCGCCGGCTTCCAGCTGACTTTTCAGCCGCGCAACGACTTGCAGGATGAGGCGATCGCCCGCTTGATGGCCGAGGGCATCGTTGGCGTGACGGAAGTTATCGAGATCCAGATGCCCCAAAGCCAGGCCGCGACCGTCGTTTTCCGACAGTCGTGCCGCCAGCAGAGTCTGAAAACCCTGGCGGTTGGCGATGCCGGTCAGCGGATCCTGTTCGGCCAGGCGTTGCAGGGTATTTTCCAGTACACCGCGTTCGCGTACATGGCGCAGGCAGCGGCGCAGCATGCCGACATCGAGGTGATCGCGCACCAGCCAGTCGCTGACGCCGTCGGGCGCAAAATCCGGTTCATGTTCAAGCAGCAAAACCATGGGCAAGCTGCAACGGCCGGGCAACGGTTGCAGTGCCGGTTGGGTCAATAACACCGCGTTGCGATTGTCGGCGAACAGACTGCTGACCGACTCCCAGTCCGGCGCGCTGATCAGCACCGCCGCACTCCCCATCGGAGCCAGACACTCGCGCAACAACGCTGTCCACGCTGGCTCTTCGGCCAGTAGCAGCAAACGCAAGGGTTCGACAGGCGTAGACAAGCTGACTCCCTAGACTCTGCAATGATGTGGGCGGCGGCATTATGCCGATGTGCAGACCAATGAACCATTAACACGACCAGTGACTGGGCAGTCAGCACCCGATGTGTGTCATGAATGAGAACATTAGACGCAAAATCACCGCGTATCCTGCGTGAAAGTATCAAAACCGGCAAATTTGAATCGCGTGCTGCGTCACAAGTCGGAGAGACCAGCATAAATTGCTCAGCCTGTTAAAATGCCGGCCCATTTCGTCATCGACTCCCTGATTCCGTATGTCCCGACTCAATCCCCGGCAGCAAGAAGCCGTGAGCTATGTCGGCGGCCCTCTTTTGGTGCTCGCCGGCGCTGGCTCCGGCAAGACCAGCGTGATCACGCGCAAAATCGCGCACCTGATCCAGAACTGCGGCATCCGTGCCCAGTACATCGTCGCCATGACCTTCACCAACAAGGCCGCGCGCGAGATGAAGGAACGGGTCGGCACCCTGCTGCGTGCCGGCGAAGGTCGCGGCCTGACGGTCTGCACCTTCCACAACCTGGGCCTGAACATCATCCGCAAGGAACACGCGCGGCTGGGCTACAAACCCGGTTTCTCGATCTTCGACGAGACCGACGTCAAAGCCCTGATGACCGACATCATGCAGAAGGAATACGCGGGCGACGACGGCGTCGACGAGATCAAGAACATGATCGGCGCCTGGAAAAACGACCTGGTGTTGCCGCCCGAAGCCCTGGAAAACGCGCGCAACCCCAAGGAACAGACCGCCGCCATCGTCTACACCCACTATCAGCGCACGCTCAAGGCGTTCAATGCGGTGGATTTCGACGACCTGATCCTGCAACCGGTGAAGCTGTTCGAGGCCAACGCCGACATTCTCGAAAAGTGGCAGAACAAGGTTCGCTACCTGCTCGTCGACGAATATCAGGACACCAACGCGAGCCAATACCTGCTGGTGAAAATGCTTATCGGCAAGCGCAACCAGTTCACCGTGGTGGGCGATGACGACCAGTCGATCTACGCCTGGCGCGGCGCGCGCCCGGAAAACCTGATGCTGCTCAAGGACGACTATCCGTCCTTGAAAGTGGTCATGCTCGAACAAAACTACCGCTCCACCAGCCGCATTCTGCGTTGCGCCAACGTGCTGATTTCGAACAACCCGCACGAATTCGAAAAACAGCTGTGGAGTGAAATGGGCCACGGCGACGAAATCCGCGTGATCCGCTGCCGCAACGAAGACGCCGAAGCCGAGCGCGTGGCCATGGAAATCCTCAGCCTGCACTTGCGCACCGACCGGCCGTACAGCGATTTTGCGATCCTGTATCGCGGCAACTACCAGGCCAAGCTGATCGAGCTGAAGTTGCAGCATCACCAGGTGCCGTATCGCCTGTCCGGCGGCAACAGCTTCTTCGGCCGGCAGGAAGTGAAAGACCTGATGGCCTACTTCCGCCTGATCGTGAACCCGGACGACGACAACGCCTTCCTGCGCGTGATTAACGTGCCGCGCCGCGAGATCGGCTCGACCACGCTGGAGAAACTCGGCAACTACGCCACCGAGCGCAAGATTTCGATGTACGCCGCCACTGACGAAATCGGCCTGGGCGAGCACCTCGACAGCCGCTTCACCGATCGCCTGTCGCGCTTCAAGCGCTTCATGGACAAGGTACGCGAGCAGTGCGCCGGCGAAGACCCGATCTCGGCGCTGCGCAGCATGGTCATGGACATCGACTACGAAAACTGGCTGCGCACCAACAGTTCCAGCGACAAGGCTGCGGACTACCGGATGGGCAACGTCTGGTTTCTGATCGAGGCGCTGAAAAACACCCTGGAAAAAGACGAAGACGGCGAAATGACCGTCGAGGACGCCATCGGCAAACTCGTGCTGCGCGACATGCTCGAACGCCAGCAGGAAGAGGAAGACGGCGCTGAAGGCGTGCAGATGATGACCCTGCATGCCTCTAAGGGGCTGGAATTTCCTTACGTGTTCATCATGGGCATGGAAGAGGAAATCCTCCCGCACCGCTCCAGTATCGAAGCCGACACCATCGAAGAAGAACGCCGTCTGGCCTACGTGGGCATCACCCGCGCGCGCCAGACCCTGGCGTTCACCTTCGCGGCCAAGCGCAAGCAGTACGGCGAGATCATCGATTGCGCGCCGAGCCGCTTCCTCGATGAACTGCCACCGGACGATCTGGCCTGGGAAGGCAACGACGACACACCGACCGAAGTCAAAGCCGTGCGGGGCAATAGCGCATTGGCTGATATACGCGCGATGTTAAAGCGCTAGAATTGACCCCTTTTTTTACAAGCCCAGGGCGCACAAGCGCCGACCGAGGACAGCTTCATGGAAGCACTGCACAAGAAAATCCGCGACGAAGGCATCGTGCTTTCCGACCAGGTACTGAAAGTCGACGCCTTTCTGAACCACCAGATCGACCCGGCCCTGATGAAGCTGATCGGCGACGAATTCGCCGCGCTGTTCAAGGATTCGGGCATTACCAAAATCGTCACCATCGAAGCCTCGGGCATCGCCCCGGCGATCATGACCGGTCTGAACCTCGGCGTCCCGGTGATCTTCGCGCGCAAGCAGCAGTCCCTGACCCTGACTGAAAACCTGCTGTCGGCGACCGTCTACTCGTTCACCAAAAAAACCGAAAGCACCGTGGCCATCTCCCCGCGTCACCTGACCAGCAGCGACCGCGTGCTGATCATCGACGACTTTTTGGCCAACGGTAAGGCGTCCCAGGCGTTGATCTCGATCATCAAACAGGCCGGCGCCACCGTCGCGGGCCTGGGCATCGTGATCGAGAAGTCATTCCAGGGCGGCCGCGCCGAACTCGACTCCCAGGGCTACCGCGTTGAATCACTGGCGCGCGTGAAATCGCTGGCCGGCGGCGTCGTCACCTTCATCGAATAACCCGGCCACACCGCACTACCCCCTGTAGGAGTGAGCCCGCTCGCGAAAGCGTCGCATCAGTCGACATATGCTTGACTGACCCAACGCTTTCGCAAGCAAGCTCGGCTCCTACAATGAGCGGCCCGCCTGCACGAGCCGGGTATGGCTCAAGCCTTCAAATCCATTCTGTACCCCGCCCCAGGCACTCCTTCGTGCATCGCAGCTTGAATATCCGCATACAAGGCATTCGCCTCGCCGGTAGTAATTGAGCGTGAACAATCACGCAGCACCACATGCAATAGCACGTTCTCCTGACCCGGCAGCATTCCGAGTCGCTCAATGGCTTGCGCAGGTAAATCCGAATGTTGCCAACGCCCCTTGATTCGCATTTCCTCAATCCATCCAGAACAATCCCCTGCCGCCTGCAACATCCTCTCGGTCAACACCTCTTCACTCAATCCCGGCGTAACTGCTAGCGAGATATCGCGAGCAATCGACGGTAAACGAGATACATCAGTCCAAGGATCCAGATCATGCATCTGCGCCTGCACGCGCACATTTTGGTCACGCAACAAACGAATATCAGGAATGCCTTTGCGCAACATCGTCAGGCGATCCAGCCCCATCCCAAGAGCAAGCCCGCCATGGCGCAGCGGATCGATCTGCAAACGCTGCAATAGCGACTTCGCGATGCGCCCGCACTCAAGAACCTCGACCGGCACGCCATCATTCAACACATTTACTTCAATCCCGCCCTCGGTGTAGTGATGTGGACTATCGCTATAAACCCAGGATTTTTCAGGAACGGCCGACTGCAAAATATCGCCAACAAGACGCAGCAAATGCTCATGGGATGCCAGCTCTGGATCGCCCAATACCCAAATGTCCATTTGGTGCGGCTCGGCGCAATGCCAACGGTCTCGGCTATCACGCCTGAAGGTAATGCCCGGTGCTGCCAGCAAAATGGTCTGTCCCGGCTGACGAACCTCAGCGGCCCGCTGAAGGGCCGCAGGTATCTGGCTCGTGGTCTGTGTTCGCAAAAGCGAATGCTCATCGACCCAACGTGTGTGCTCACTGCCAAGGGTAATTTCTGCTGGGTCGTAACCCAGCAAACCGTAGTTTTCTTCTGCAGACACGATCCTTGGCCCAACCTGCAACTGGGCTCGGGGCCAGCCTCTTTCTGCGAGTCCTTGAAGAACTTCATTGAGCAGTAGTCGGACTGCGTGGTCGGGTTGGTTTTTTTCGGTTAAGTCAGTCAGGCGTAAGGCTTGGTGGACAGATTCGTCTGTCAGGCATTTCTTTGATGTGTGCACTGTGTGCCCCTGTATTCATGGTTGGCATGAGCCCCGGAAAACAAAGCCCATAAATAAAACCTAACCAGACAAGACCTCTTACCACAATTGAAAAAGCTTGAATTTACAACTTTCAGAATAAGCTTACAGACGCGATCCACTTAAATAACCAAACCATTCGCCCCCCAATAAAAACATAAGAATTGATTCTTAAAAAGCGAAAATAATAATTCAAAACGATTGCCAACTTATGCATTAATCAGCTCACCCCCATGCAACATGGGGGATCAACAAAATCAAAAAAAAGGAAAATCAAATGCAGACTAAAAAAACCGCAAAAGAAAATCTCAATCGAATCACTTCTGGCCCGGACAATTTTGGATGGGCACCGTTGGCTTGGGCGCATACCGAAGATTAACTGAAAGCACCGCGCGGCAACCGCCCTTGCCGCGCACTTCAGAACAAGGAGGGTTTTATGTCATCGCCAAATATAGCGTCGACGCTCTTCAATAATGAAGAATTTTCCATTATCGCCGACTCGAATGAATTCCTCAGAGAATGCGAGCTCTTGGGATTCACAACGGCCAATATTGCTCAATTAGAGGCATTTCCAAAAAACAGCATCGTTTTTTCTTTCAGCAACGAAGCTGCAAAAATGACATTTGAGATCGCCAAGAAAACAGCGCGCAAAAAAATCATCTTCTGCGCAACTCAAGTATTTGAGCCTTCCTTGGTCGCCGCGCTTTACAGTCTAAAGCTTCTGCTGAACAGCGACTTTCAGCAATCCCTCTGCTCGCAACGAGCTGTATTGAATATGCTTAACTCCTACCAGACATTTTCGTTGTCTGGTAACGAATCTAATGCAACCGTATCTATTCTTCCCCATGCAAAGGCTTATGCATTGCTTGGCGAAGATGTGACCGGAAATTTTGTGCAGTCTGTCGCAGAATTCTTTGAAGTTCATTACGCACATATGAACCCATTCGAGCCCTGCCCTTTTATATTTTCAGGCACCTTGAATATTTCTGGAATACTGACTGTACTTAGAAAGTCTAACCCCGAGTTACCTTCCGGTCTAAAAATATCTTTGAAACGGCTAAGCGATCAAATATCAAACGAAAAAGCCTCCCTCACGATAAAAGAAAACAACATAACTTCATTAAAAATAAATAACGAAGAACATGTAAAACTCCTGGATCTCGCTGCTGGCAAACGCGGGCTGAAACTTACGGAATTTGCCATCGGCGTTAACGAATCCATCTCGAACAAAATTGATTACACAATCAATTCCCAAATGAATGAAGGAATCAGTGGTATTCATTTAGCTATTGGTGATGGTTCGTCGGGCTACCACATAGACTTTCTTAGCCCGTCCGTGAGCATCCATCCAACTCACTCACTTGCATGCGCCTGACGTGTAGGGAATGAGCTTGCTCGCGATGGCATATGTTCAGTCTGCATCTTCGTTGACTGACACACAGCTATCGCGAGCAGGCTCACTCCTACAGTTGGTTTTGTGGTGGTCGTTTATTGGGGGGTGGACTTGAGGACGGCGTCGTTTATGGAATAACCAGCCACGCCGCCCATGCAGGAGCTGTCGAGTGAAACGAGGCTGCGATCTTTTGATCTGCTTTTCAAGAACAAGATCAAGATCAAAAGATCGCAGCGTGCCGCAGTTCATACAGGTTTTACGGCGGGTTGTTATTGGGTGGTGGCTTTTAGGCTGGTGAGCAGGAGGCGCTGGAAGAGTTCTTCTTTCAGGCCTTCGGGGTCTGTCAGTTGCATGCGTTCGAGGTGTTCGGGATACATCGAAGCCTCGGGTGCATCCAGCGCGGCTTTGCCCAAGTCGAGAATTTCGGTGAGTTTGAATTTGCTCTTGAGCCAGTTCAGACCCCGCAACAGATCCCGTTCCACTTCGGTGAAATCGCAACCCAACGGATACTCCGGAAACAGGTTCGGATGTCGCGCGGCAATCGCTTGCAAGCGCTGCGGTGTGTTGTCGGCGAAGCGCGGGTCGATACGAAAATCTTTCGGCAGCTTGCCGACTTTCTGCGCCTGTTCGATCAGTGCTGACTGAAAACGCGAGTCACTGATATTCAGCAGTGCCTCGATCACCGCTGCATCCGGCTTGCCGCGCAGGTCGGCGATGCCGTATTCGGTGACGACGATGTCGCGCAGGTGCCGGGGGATGGTGCAGTGGCCGTATTCCCAGACAATGTTCGAACTCACCTCGCCGCCCGACTCACGCCAGCTGCGCAGGATCAACATCGACCGCGCACCGTCCAGCGCATGGCCCTGGGCAACGAAGTTGTACTGACCGCCGACGCCGCTCAGCACACGACCGTCCTCCAACTGATCCGCCACACCAGCGCCAAGCAACGTCATGGTGAACACGGTGTTAATGAAGCGCGCATCAAGGCGTTGCAAGCGCTTGAGCTCTTCCTGACCGTACAGCTCGTTGATGTAGCTGATGCGCGTCATGTTGAATTCAAGACGCTTGCTCTGCGGCAACTCCCGCAGGCGCTCGTAGAAACTGCGCGGCCCGAGGAAGAAGCCGCCGTGCACCGAGATGCCGTCGGGCTGCGCCGCTTCGTCGAGAGTGCCGGCATTGGCGCGCTCCTGGGTCGGCACGTCCGGATAGACCTTGCGTCGGATGATCCCGGCCTCGGCCAGCACCAGCAGGCCGTTGACGAACATTTCACTGCATCCGTACAGGCCTTTGGCGAACGGTGCCGTGCCACCTTCGCGTTCGATCATTTGCGCCCACTGGCTGAGATTTATGTCCGCCAGCAGTGCTCGGTAACCTTCGCTATCAGCCTGACGAGCAAGCAGCGCTGCGGTCAGCGCATCACCCATCGAACCGATGCCGATCTGCAACGTGCCACCGTCGCGCACCAGCGTACTGGCGTGCAGGCCGATGAAATGATCTTGAAAGCCGACCGGCATGTTCGGCGTGGAAAACAGCGTCGTGGCGTCCTTGGCGTCTATCAGCAGGTCGACGGTGTCGATGTCGATTTCCGCGTCACCGGGCATGTACGGCAGGTCATCATGAACTTGCCCGACCAGCAGAATGGTTTCCCCGGCCGCTCGGCGCTTGGCAATCATTGGCAACAGGTCGAGGGTGATGTCGGGGTTGCAGCTCAGGCTCAGGCGATCCGGATGTTCGCTGCTGCTGGCGAGCAATTGCGCCACCAGGTTCAGACCCGCCGCGTTGATGTCGCGGGCGGCGTGGCTGTAATTGCTGCTGACATAATCCTGTTGCGCCGGGGCGCTGTTGAGCAGAGTACCGGGCTGCATGAAAAACTGCTCGATACGGATGTTCGGCGGCAGGCTGTCCCGTTGCAGATCCGCAAGAAAATCCAGTTCGGGATAATCGCCGAAAACGCGCTCGACAAAGGGCTCGATGAAGCGCTTCTGCAAACCATCGCCCAACGAGGGACGGCCTAGACATAGCGCGGTGTAGACCGTCAGTTGCCGTTCGGGCAAGTCTTTCATCCGCCGGTACAGCGCGTTGACGAATTGATTGGGTTTGCCCAGGCCCAGCGGCAACCCCATGCGGATATGCGCCGGCAAGCGCGCCAACACGTCATCCACTGCCTGTTCGATCGAACACAACTGCACCATCTGAAGCCTCCCGCCCGTTCCGTGAATAGAGGTAGACCGAGAGTGCCGGGGTTTTGCTGCAATGACCAGTCGCCGGCCCGAAGTGCAGGCAAGAAAAAACCGTCCGAAGACGGTTTTTTCATCAGACGAGCGCCTTATTTCAGGCCGGACATCTCCTGGATCGCAGCCTTCAACTCCTCATCCGTGCAGTCAGCACAGGTGCCTTTCGGCGGCATCGAGTTAACACCCGTAATGGCCTTGGCCAGGATGCCGTCGAGACCGCCCTGGTGATCGGCGCGTTCTTTCCAGGCGGCGGCATCACCGATTTTCGGCGCGCCCAGCAGGCCAGTGCCATGGCAGGCGTTGCAATGTTTGGCAATCACGTCTTTAGGTGTTTTCGCCGCGCCGCCGCCAGCGGTCGCAACAACCTCCATGCCTTTGCATTCCTTGCCCTGGACGCAGACCTGGCCGACGGGCTCAAGGCGTTTGGCAATGTCGTCGTTCGTCGCAGCTTGAGCGCTGACAGCCCAGAGGGCCAATACGGTTGCTGGTGCGGCCAGCATTTTCATAATTAGATTCACGCGTTCACCCTCAATGGTGGCTATTCACGCCTGCGGCCACGGTTCGCAGGCGGCGCAAGTATAGCGGGTAGCCCGCGACACTGAAACAACCCCAAAGTCTTAGGGGTTATATTGCGCACTGGAAAAAAGTCCGGGTACCTTCGCCGTTATGGCCTGGCGCCTCTTTGTTTAAAAATTTGCCGGTGTCGCTGCGCTGATTAGTCGCGCCGGTGCATCGAACGGATTACGGAAACGATGCGGCTTGGTACTTTCAAAGTAGTAGCTGTCGCCGGCTTCGAGCAAAAATGTTTCGAGCCCGACCACCAATTCGAGACGACCTTCCACCAGAATCCCCGTCTCCTCGCCCTCATGGGTGAGCATTTCTTCGCCGGTGTCGGCGCCCGGTGGGTAGATTTCGTTGAGGAACGCGATGGCGCGGCTCGGATGAGCGCGGCCGACCAGTTTCATGGTCACGGCGCCGTCGGAAATGTCGATCAGCTCGTTGGCCTTGTAGACCACCTGCGTCGGTTTCTCCTGGAGGATTTCTTCGGAAAAGAACTCGACCATGGACATGGGAATCCCGCTCAGCACTTTTCTCAGCGAGCTGATCGAAGGGCTGACGCTGTTCTTTTCGATCATCGAAATGGTGCTGTTGGTGACGCCCGCGCGTTTGGCGAGTTCACGCTGGGAAAGTCCTTTGAGCTTTCGAATGGATTGCAGTCGTTCACCGACGTCCAAGGCTGGAGCCTCCTGTTGTTGTAAGGATATTGAGCGTCATCATGGCGACAGCGTTCAGTATTTACAACACTTGGCCCCAGGCCCGCCGTCAATCCCCGGAATAGAGCCTTGGCACCCGACGCAGGTTGCAGAAGATCTGGTACGGAATCGTATCAGCCGCCTTCGCCACGTCGCTGGCGAGGATGTTTTTGCCCCACAGTTCAACAGTCGAACCCAGTCCCGCTTCCGGCACGTCAGTGAGGTCGATGCAGAGCATGTCCATTGACACCCGGCCGATCAGGCGGCTGCGTTTGCCAGCCACCAGCACCGGCGTGCCGGTCGGTGCCTGACGCGGATAGCCATCGGCATAACCCATGGCGACTACGCCGAGGCGCATCGGCTTGTCGGTGATGAAGGTCGCCCCGTACCCCACCGGCTCGCCGGCCGGCAATTCGCGCACGCTGATGACTTTCGATTCGAGGGTCATCACCGGTTGCAGCCGATCCGCCACGACGCTGGCTTCTTCGAACGGCGTGGCACCGTAAAGCATGATGCCCGGGCGCACCCAGTCGCTGTGGATCTGCGGCCAACCCAGCACGGCAGGCGAGTTGCGCAGGCTCACTTCAGCGGCCAGCCCCTGACGCGCCGCGTCGAACACGGCAACCTGTTCAAGGCTGCTTTGCGCATGCAGTTCATCAGCGCGGGCGAAGTGGCTCATCAGCACGATCTTGGCGACTTTGCCGCTGGCGAGCAGCCGTTGATAAGCCGTGGTGTAGTCTTTCGGATGCAGACCGACGCGGTGCATGCCGGAGTCGAGCTTCAACCATACGGTGATCGGCTTGCTCAGCGCCGCTTGCTCGATCGCTTCTAGCTGCCACAGCGAATGCACCACGCACCAGAAATCATGCTCGACGATCAGCGCCAGCTCATCAGCCTCGAAGAAGCCCTCAAGCAACAGCACCGGAGCGCGGATACCGGCGGTGCGCAATTCCAGCGCTTCCTCGATGCACGCCACAGCGAACCCATCGGCCTCGGTTTCCAGCGCTTGGGCACAACGCACCGCGCCATGGCCATAAGCATCGGCCTTGATCACGGCCAACGCTTTGGCGCCGGTGACCTCGCGGGCGATTCGGTAGTTGTGGCGCAAGGCTTGGAGATCGATAAGGGCACGGGCTGGACGCATGGCGGCAGACTTCTAGGCGGTCATGAAAATAAAAACCGGCGCAGGCTGACGGCGTGAACTGCCAGCAGCACCGGGAGAGGATCGTTACAAACGGTTATGGCAGTACGGCAACCACCGACATTTCGACGAGGATGCTCGGCTTGGCCATCTTCGCTTCGACGGTGGCCCGGGCCGGGGCGGCGCCTTTGGGCAGCCACTGATCCCATACCGCGTTCATCCCGGCAAAGTGCGCTTCGATGTCGTTGAGGTAGATCGTCACCGACAGCAGATGCTGTTTGTCCGTACCGGCCAGATCCAGCAAGCGCTCGATATTGGCGAGCACGTCACGGGTCTGCTGTTCAATCCCGGCGTCGAAGTCGTCGCCGACCTGCCCGGCCAGGTACACGGTGCCGTTGTGGCTGACGATCTGACTCATGCGCTCATTGGTGAGCTGGCGCTGGATTGACATGTTTTGCGGACTCCTGGGTTTTGTTGCCATAACGGGAAATATCGAGGCCTTCGGCGCTGATCTGCGGCTTTTTCTTGGCCATCAGATCGGCTAGCAGGCGACCGGATCCACAAGCCATCGTCCACCCGAGGGTGCCGTGACCGGTGTTCAGGAACAGATTTTTGAATGCTGTCGCGCCAACAATCGGCGTACCGTCCGGCGTGGTCGGGCGCAGGCCTGTCCAGAAACTCGCCTGGCTCAAATCGCCGCCCTGAGGATAAAGGTCGTTGACGATCATCTCCAGGGTTTCGCGCCGACGCGGATTCAGCGACAGATCGAAACCGGCGATTTCGGCCATGCCGCCGACACGAATGCGGTTGTCGAAACGGGTGATCGCGACTTTGTAGGTTTCATCAAGGATGGTCGAGGTCGGGGCCATCGCCGGGTCGGTGATCGGCACAGTCAGCGAGTAACCTTTGAGCGGGTAAACCGGAGCTTTGATGCCCAGCGGCTTGAGCAGTTGCGGCGAATAGCTGCCGAGGGCCAGCACGTAGCGGTCGGCGGTTTCCAGCTTGCCGTCGATCCACACGCCGTTGATCCGGTCACCGGCAAAATCGAGGCGCTGGATGTCCTGACCGAAGCGGAATTCAACGCCCAGTCTGGCCGCCATGTCCGCCAGTTGCGTGGTGAACATCTGGCAGTCGCCGGTCTGGTCGTTCGGCAGGCGCAAGGCACCCGCGAGAATGTCAGTGACGTTGGCCAACGCCGGTTCGACTCGGGCAATGCCGGCACGGTCGAGGACTTCAAACGGCACGCCGGACTCTTTCAGCACGGCGATGTCTTTGGCGGCGTTGTCCAGTTGCGCCTGGGTGCGGAACAGTTGCGTGGTGCCGAGGCTGCGGCCTTCGTAGGCGATACCGGTTTCAGCGCGCAGTTCATCGAGGCAATCGCGGCTGTACTCGGACAACCGCACCATGCGCTCCTTGTTCACTGCGTAGCGGCTCGCCGTGCAGTTGCGCAGCATCTGCGCCATCCACAGGTATTGGTCGATGTCGGCGGTAGCCTTGATCGCCAGCGGCGCGTGACGTTGCAGTAACCACTTGATGGCCTTGAGCGGCACGCCCGGCGCGGCCCAAGGTGAGGCATAACCCGGCGAAACCTGGCCGGCGTTGGCGAAACTGGTCTCCATGGCAGCGGCCGGCTGCCGGTCGACCACCACCACTTCAAACCCGGCACGCGCCAGATAATAAGCACTGACGGTACCGATGACGCCGCTACCCAAGACCATGACGCGCATTTTGTATCCCTCATCGCGGCTTGCCGCGGACGTGTGTTGTTAGAGCGAGAATAGGCGCAGTGTAAAAAAGATTTGCCAGTGCTTTTCACTATATAAGCGCCTATATTTGGCGACAATTCTCGGCAAAAACCCTTTTCACGGAGGCGCATCCCCTATGCGTACCAACACTCAGACCAAACGTGAGCTGGACAAGATCGACCGCAACATCTTGCGGATCCTGCAAGCGGACGGGCGGATTTCCTTCACCGAACTCGGCGAAAAGGTCGGACTCTCCACGACGCCCTGTACCGAGCGGGTACGCCGGCTGGAGCGCGAAGGCATCATCATGGGCTACAACGCCCGGCTGAATCCGCAGCATTTGAAGGGTAGCCTGCTGGTGTTTGTCGAGATCAGCCTGGATTACAAATCCGGCGACACGTTCGAGGAATTCCGCCGCGCCGTGCTGAAATTGCCTCACGTGCTGGAGTGTCATCTGGTGTCAGGGGATTTCGACTATCTCGTGAAGGCGCGGATTTCCGAGATGGCCTCGTACCGCAAACTGCTCGGCGACATCCTGCTCAAACTGCCGCATGTGCGCGAGTCCAAGAGCTATATCGTGATGGAAGAGGTGAAAGAGAGCCTGAACCTGCCGATCCCGGATTGAAAATTTGTAGCGCCTGGGCCGGCCCTATCGCTGGCAAGCCAGCTCCCACAGGGTTGGCGGCGAATGGAGATTCAATGCATGTCTGCAATCACTGTGGGAGCTGGCTTGCCAGCGATCGCGTCGACTCGGTGAAATGTGGACGCGCCAGCTAGACCAACACCTGCCGATTGGCCGCCATGTATTCGAATACCTGCTTTTCTACCCGCGGATGAATCAGCTCCACTGGCCTGCGTCCGTTCGGGCACGGCAGGGTTTGGGTGGTGCCGAACAACCGGCAGATCAGCGGACGCTCGCCATACACCGTGCAGCCGTTCGGCCCCAGGTGCACACAGTTGAGTGCTTCCATGGCAGCGTCCTGCTCGGCGCGGGTCTTGCGCGGCAGGCGCGACATTTCTTCGGGTGAGGTGGTCACTGGCCCACAACAGTCATGGCAGCCCGGCACGCATTCGAACGTGGGGATCTGCTGACGCAGGATGCGAATTGTCTGGCTGTTACAGCTCATCGAAGCGGTGACCGAAAGCGGAATAGGCGGCGATTTTGCCGTAAAAGCAGCGATCCAGACAGCAATGGCCGACCAGTGTTGCCCGTTTTCCGGCGTCCGGCTTATGCTCCGTCCAATTTTTCACGCCCCCCCCGCCTCAGGATGACGCCCATGAACGCCCGCGCGAGCCAACCCCACGTGGCTTCCTACTACGCCGCCAGCAGTCTGCCGCAATCCGATCACCCGGTGCTGCAAGGCGAGATGACTGCCGATGTGTGCGTCGTCGGCGGCGGCTTCTCGGGCTTGAACACCGCGCTGGAACTGGCCGAACGCGGCCTCGACGTGGTGCTGCTCGAGGCCCGTAAAATCGGCTGGGGCGCCAGCGGTCGCAACGGTGGGCAATTGATTCGCGGCGTCGGCCACGGCCTCGACCAATTCGAGAATGTCATCGGTGCCGACGGCGTGCGCGAGATGAAGCTCATGGGCCTGGAAGCCGTGGAGATCGTCCGCCAGCGCGTCGAGCGTTTTCAGATCCCCTGCGACCTGACTTGGGGCTACTGCGACCTCGCCAACAAGCCCCGCGATCTCGAAGGTTTTGCCGAAGACGCGGAAGAACTGCGCAGCCTCGGCTATCGCTACGAAACCCGCCTGCTGCGGGCCGATGAAATGCATACGGTGGTCGGTTCCAAACGCTACATCGGCGGATTGATCGACATGGGCTCCGGCCATTTACACCCACTGAACCTGGCGCTCGGCGAGGCGGCAGCGGCACGGCAACTGGGCGTCAAACTGTTTGAGCAGTCGGCGGTCACGCGCATCGATTACGGCCCTGAAGTGAAGGTGCATACCGCGCAAGGTTCGGTGCGGGCGAAAAGCCTTGTGCTGGGCTGCAACGCCTATCTCAACGACCTCAACCCGACACTCAGCGGCAAAGTTCTGCCCGCCGGCAGCTACATCATCGCCACCGAGCAATTGAGCGAAGCACAGGCCCACGCCTTGCTCCCGCAAAACATGGCGGTCTGCGACCAGCGGGTGGCGCTGGATTACTACCGCCTCTCGGCGGACCGGCGCTTGCTGTTTGGCGGCGCCTGCCATTATTCCGGGCGCGATCCGCAGGACATCGCCGCGTACATGCGCCCGAAAATGCTGGAAGTGTTCCCGCAACTGGCCAACGTGAAGATCGATTATCAGTGGGGCGGGATGATCGGCATCGGTGCCAACCGTTTGCCACAGATCGGCCGGCTCGCGGATCAGCCGAACGTGTATTACGCGCAGGCGTATTCCGGTCACGGGGTCAATGCCACGCACCTGGCGGGCAAGTTGCTGGCGCAAGCCATCAGCGGGCAGCACAGCGGCGGTTTTGATTTGTTCGCCAAAGTGCCGCACATCACCTTCCCGGGCGGCAAACATTTGCGCTCGCCGTTGTTGGCGCTGGGGATGTTGTGGCATCGCCTGAAAGAACTGGCCTGAAGTTTTATCGAAAACCTGAAAATGCCATCGCTGGCAAGCCAGCTCCCACAGTGATCGTTGGTGTTCACCCAATCCGTGCTTACCACCAACCTGTGGGAGCTGGCTTGCCAGCGATGAGGCCAGACAAAACAGCGCAAATCTCAGATCCTCCAAAAGGGTTTCAATCCTTCCTCCCGGGCCTGCTCCCGCGTCAGTCCGATGTCCTTAAGCTGATCCGCCGTCAACCTCAACAACGCCTTGCGCGTGTGCAGACGATGCCAGAACAGTCCCCAGTAACTCAGGCCGGCCGGCGCGTTATGTTTGGCCATGTTACGCGCGCGATCCTCTTGCCCTGCCACCAGTTCCTGACTGTGTATCGTCAGCCGCACATCGCTCAAGCCGTTCATTTTCGTTGCTCCTGTTTACTTGGGTAGCCAGAGATTCCATGATGCGCGGGCGACGAAAAGCATTACAGATTCAACGCAACTGTATTAACGCCATACAGATTTGCCGGCTGGGGGTCTGAATTGTCGTTTTTTGCCCTATCTGTACTGGTTAACCGAACCCTCCGCACCGAGGCAGTGCCATGACCCTGTATGTAAACCTCGCCGAGTTGCTCGGCACGCGAATCGAACAAGGCTTCTATCGTCCCGGCGACCGGTTGCCGTCGGTGCGCGCCTTGAGTGCCGAACACGGGGTCAGTCTGAGCACGGTGCAGCAGGCCTATCGCATGCTCGAAGACAGCGGCATGGCCACACCGAAACCCAAGTCGGGCTACTTTGTTCCGGTTGGCCGCGAGCTGCCGGAACTGCCCGCCGTCGGCCGTCCGGCGCAGCGTCCGGTGGAAATTTCGCAGTGGGATCAAGTGCTCGAACTGATTCGCGCAGTGCCACGCAAAGACGTGGTGCAATTGGGTCGCGGCATGCCCGACGTCACCACACCCACCTTGAAACCGCTGCTGCGCGGACTGGCGCGGATCAGCCGCCGCCAGGACATGCCCGGTCTGTATTACGACAACATCCACGGCACCCTCGAACTGCGCGAACAGATCGCCCGGCTGATGCTCGATTCCGGCTGCCAATTAAGCGCCAGCGATCTGGTTGTCACCACCGGTTGCCACGAAGCGCTGTCCACCAGCATCCACGCGATCTGCGAGCCGGGGGACATCGTCGCGGTGGACTCGCCGAGCTTTCACGGCGCCATGCAAACCCTGAAAGGCCTGGGCATGAAAGCCCTGGAAATCCCCACCGACCCGCTCACCGGCATCAGTCTCGATGCCCTGGAACTGGCGCTGGAACAATGGCCGATCAAGGTCATTCAACTGACCCCCAACTGCAATAATCCGCTGGGCTACATCATGCCGGAGTCGCGCAAGCGCGCGCTGCTGACCCTCGCCCAGCGCTTCGACGTGGCGATCATCGAAGACGACGTGTATGGCGAACTGGCCTACACCTACCCGCGCCCGCGCACGATCAAATCCTTCGACGAAGACGGTCGGGTGCTGCTGTGCAGTTCGTTTTCCAAGACCCTGGCGCCAGGGCTGCGCATTGGCTGGGTCGCCCCGGGCCGGTATCTGGAACGGGTGCTGCACATGAAATACATCAGCACTGGATCCACCGCGCCACAACCGCAGATCGCCATCGCCGAATTCCTCAAGGGCGGCCACTTCGAGCCGCATTTGCGGCGCATGCGCATGCAATACCAGCGCAACCGCGACGCCATGATCGATTGGGTGACGCGTTATTTCCCCGCCGGCACCCGCGCCAGTCGTCCGCAGGGCAGCTTCATGCTGTGGGTCGAGTTGCCGGAGGGTTTCGATACGCTGAAACTGAATCGTGCACTGCACGACCAAGGCGTACAGATCGCCGTCGGCAGTATTTTTTCCGCGTCGGGCAAGTACCGAAACTGCCTGCGGATGAACTATGCCGCCAAGCCCACCGCGCAGATCGAAGACGCGGTGCGCAAAGTCGGCGCGGCGGCGATCAAGTTGCTGGCCGAAGACGATGGCGTCATGGTCTGAGCGGATCTGTCAGCGCAGGCGAAACTCGCCATGGCTCTCGAATCGGGTCACGTCACTGACCCGGGTGGCCGCTGATTTCACCTGCGCCTCAAGTTCAACTTCGACGGTCATCTGCTGCCCTTCCAACTGGGCGCCCGATACGGCAGGCACCACGAAATCGCCTGGGCGCAGCACGTTTGAAGCCGATGCGCCGCCGCGCCCCTGGTTGAGCCACTGCACCGCTCTGCCGTCCACCCGCACGCCGATGACGCGCGCCGTCAATGTGCCCGCGCCGAACCGGAAACTGTCGGCATCGGCCACCGGGGCGACGAACTCAAGACCCAGCGGGACAACCTGCTCGCATTGCACATGAACCTGCACGCGGCGCTGGCCGAAGCTGAATGCGTCACCGGCCAGCGGGCGCTGCAACAACTGGCCGCGCGTCGTGGTGCCAAAGTCGACGCCTGGTTGGCCGAGGCGCACGGTGCATCCGGAACGAGCGAACGCCTGACCGGCATCGATCAATCCGCCGAACAGCACGACGGCCAGGAAACACAACCTTGAAACTTGCATGGAGATGTCCTCGATAAGTGCCGTTCACCCGGCCCGGCAAGTGGCCGGCGCCGTTTCATAAAGCGCATCGGCTGTCTGCGTCTCGGTCATGACGAACTCCAGCCGACACCGCCCGCCATCCGGCAGGCGCACATGCAGGGCTGCTTCTGATTGCGCATCCGCGAGAAAGATTTGGCCGACGTCCAGCACGCTCGTGACGTATTGCCCCTGCTCATCAAAAACCCCCATGCCCTTGCTGACGAAGGAATCGTCGGCCATGCGCGCCTGCAACAAGATGCGGCGAGCACTGACCATCTCGAACGCGAGACGCGGCACCGCGCCGCGCCCCGCTTCCACATCCAGATAAGCGTTATGCACGTCGACATTGCGTCGCAGACTGGCGGTGTCGATTTCCACCCGCCCCTTGCCGTACGCCGGCAGACTGGCCGCCACGGCGTGCCCGGCACTGTCGGTCCATACCGGGCCGCGCGGTGTGTTCAGTTTCACGCCTGCGGTCTCGCCCGCCTTGAGCACGGCAAAGGTTTCGCGCAGGGGATAAGGCGACAGCGTCACGCCTTCGCCATGCACCACCATGCCGCCGCGCGCACCGAGGTCATAGCTTTGGCCGGCGCCGGTGTCGGCGTAACCCATGTCCAGTTGTGTATATCGCGGCAGCAGATTGAGCCGGCCGTTGAGACCGATTTCCCCGGCGTCCGGCCGTTCGGCGCCGAGGCTGTAAGCCACGGTATCGCTGAGTTGTTCGTTGTATCGAAGACCGCTGCGGGTGCCGCCAATCGCATCGTTGCGCACATAACCGCGCGCTGATCGGCCAATGCCCAGCGGCAGGTTCACGCTCAGATAAGCCGCCGTGCCCCGGGCATCTTCGGGCGCCCCGGCGACATCCCGCTCTATCGTGAATGAAAGATTGGCCCGGCGAATCTGCTGCGACCATGCCAGTGCCACCCTCGACGTGGCCGTCCCGTCGAACATCGAGAACCGCGAGTAGCTGGCGGAAAATGCGCCAAGGTTCGAGTTGCCGGTGCTCAGGCTGGTGCTCACCTGGTTGCGCACGCGCTGGAACGGTTGGTCAGTACGCGGATTCCAGGTGGTGTCGGACAGCGTGCGAAAATCCTCGGTCTGCTGGGTCAGCGCCACACCCGCCGACAGCCCTGCGCCGAGCAGTCCGTTGGCCGTCCATTGCAACTGCGCCCCCGACAGTTGTTGATCCTGTGCCCGGGAAACCACCTGACGGGCACTCAGCACCAGACGATCGTTCGCCGCCCCCTGCACCGCCCAGCCCAGCGACTGATAGCCGCTGCCGAGCATCGCCCCGGCCGTCGTCTGCCAGTTCGGCCCCAGGCGCCAGTCCTTGCTCCCGGCGATGAACGATGGCGCCTCCCGCTCATCTTGGGCGTAGCGCCGCACCTGGCCCGCCGCTACGTTGTAGCCCGGCAGTTTGCCGGGCATGACGCCGCGCAGCTGCGTGGCGGGCACGATGAAGCGCCGTTGCTGGCCGTCCTCTTCATGCACCGTCACTTCCAGGTCGACGCTTTGACTGAGCAGCGGTAAGCCAACCAGCGTGAACGGCCCGCTCGGCACCACGGTGGTGTAGATCAACGCGCCGTTCTGGGTGACTTCGATTCGCGCCGCTGAATAGGCGATGCCTTCGACGCGGGCGCCGGCGCTGTCATCTCCCAGCTCCAGCAAGGCGGATTCGGGCTGCACCTGAAGCCCGTTGAACGCCTCACCGCTGAACAGCGGCGACATCATGTTCAACTGTCCCAATTGCAGGTTCGCCGCATAGCGTTCCGATGTGTGCGAGGCGTAGGCATAGAGATGCTCAAGTCGCCCGTCACCGTCAAACTCGCTGTAGGCCTGGCGGCTGCGAAACGCCCAATCGGCCGCGTTGAAGCCGATCTCCGAATTGACGCTGCGGTATTGTGTCGATTGCCCCCCATAACGGCTGCCCAGCACCAGCGCATCGTAGTTGAACAGCCCGGCCGTGCCACCGTTGACGAAACTGCGTTGAGCCGGACGATCCGGGAGCAATTCGGCTGTCGGCAACAACAGCGCGACATGCCCGCGAGCCGGATCGGCTTGTACCACCGCATCGGGAAAGCGCTGGGCAAACAGCGTACAGTCCGCGGCATCGTCAGGCGCCGGGGTCTGCGGTGGCCGAATCCCGCCATGCTCGAGCAGTGACGGCGTGAAACACAGCGCGCCTTGCTCATCGAACGTCACTGCAAACCGCCCTCTGGGCACATCATTGACCGACAGCGTGACGCTCTGCTCGCCCTGAGGAAAACGCGGCGCCTGGCGAAAATAGTCTGCCAGGCGCGGATCCAGTCCGCGTGCGTTGAGCACGGCGAGGTTGAATTGCACCTGCTTCGACTCAGCGTTCTTATCCTGGGTCGCCGCGAAGCCGGGATCGACGAATCCGCCGAACATCAGCAACAGCCATCCGCAGGCCAGGCTCCGCGTGTGCATCAGTCCGGCACCATCGCGGCGTCATGATTGGCAACGGCAAATCCGTAAGTGGTCACCGGAAACAGTCGTACGCCGGTGGGTGTTTCACCCGTGACGGCCGCGCCGCTCAACATCAGTTTTTCCCCGGGCAACACGTAGGTGCGGCCCAGATCCATTTCCGTTTTGTCCGGCAGCAACAGCACCGAATGGCCGAGACGCACCACGTAAGGGCTGGGATTACTGACCTGTATCTGCTCACCGCTGCGCGTCCAGACCAAATGTTTCCACGGCTCGGCGTCGACCGGCAATTTGGCCGGCCGCAGGATCGCCGGGATGTTCTGCCGCACACTGAGGCTGACTTGCGCCTTGCCCGTCGAATCCTGAGGCGCAATCCCCTCGAAGACGACGCGCTTGAGCCGTTCGGTCTGCAACGGCTCGGCGCTGCGCAAAATGAACCGCACCCGTTGCGTGGCGCCAGGTTCCACCCGCGCAACGGGCGGTGTCAGCAACAACAGCGGCTCGGTGTCTTCCGGGACATCTTCAATCGAGGTGTGCAGCAACGCCGGATGCGTCTCGCTGTTGAAGACGTTTATTCCCGCCTCGCCCAAGCCCTCATCCAGAATCACAATCGGTGTTTCGGGCACCATGCCGGCCGCGCGGAGCGAACCCGGCGCCCAAAAGGCAAGCAACAGCAAACTGGCGATCAGGTATCGCACGATGACATTCATGGTTTTTTCCACAGGCGAGCGTCCGCTGCCGGCCCGGAGCCGGAGCGCGGAGCGCGCCCATTTGCAATGATCGGTGATGGAATGGCCCGAGAGAGGCCGTCACGTGTCGAATGCCTATCGACGGAGCGTCAGCGCATCAAACCTGCTGACGTTCCTTCAATAGCGCTATCCGTCAGAGGTACAGCAACTCGAATGTGGCCGAGCCGTTGAGCGCGATCTCATTGGTGATCGGCAGATCATCTGCAGGGCCGATGACTGGCACCAGCGTTATCGGGAAGCTATGCACGACGCCGGGCAGCGGGCCGGCGGCCGTGCTCTTGCCCCAGGAATAACGCAGATTGGATTCATAGTTTTTTCCCAGCAGCGTCGCGGTCGCCGGCAGTTCCCAATTGGCCGCATCGCCCTGTTTGTACATCACGAGTGAAGGCTCGCCATCGACGACGGGTGCTCCGAACCGCAGGCCATAGCCACCGATTTTTTTCCCGGCAACCTCGCCGATCCCGTAGATGTACATCGCCCAGCTGGTGCCGTCGACGACAGTGCCTGGCCGTTGGGTGTGCGCCTGGTTGTCGTGCACTTTGATGGCCATCGGCGCGGAGGCCGAGCAGCTGATACTCAGGGTAAGGTTGCGGTTTTGCAGCTCGGTTTGTCGGTCGCGATTCAACGACGCAGCCGTGATATCGCCCAGATGCACCGTATTGCCGCCGGAAAACGCCGGGGTGCAGGAAGTAGGAATGATGGTGCCGGTGATGGTCAGATCGGCACCGTCGGCCAGAACCATGGCCGGGCAGACAGCGCCGGCGAATGCGATTGCACGAAAAGTATTGCGCATGAGAATTCTCACTCCATAAGAACCAAAGGATGACATTGGATTTCGCTTTATCTGGCTGGAGAACAAGAAATGTCCTCTCACAAATTCAGCGGTGCCATTATTGCGATTGGCTCAATGTTTCGATGTAAGGAGAGTTAACAAGGGGCATTGGAAAAATCGCTTGAAGACGTAGCTGTTGTGAGCCAGAAGATTCGCCATCGCGTTGAAAAACCCGCGTATTGCCGACAGTCATGAACTACAAACCGCTCTGCACGGCACGACGCTCAATCGAGTTGAAACGTGCCGTGACCCTCGTAGCGCGTCAGGTCGGCGACTCTGCTCGATGACTCATTCACGCTTGCGCTGACTTCCAGTTCCACGTCCAGATGTCTGCCGATGGCTGGAGCCCCCGAAAGCCACGGAACCATTCGATCGCCGGGTCGCAGCCAGTTGCCTTCGACTGCTTCACTTGCGTCAAACCGCCATTGCACCCTCGCACCGTCCAGCCGCGCGGCGACCACCCGAACCTGCAAGCTGCCTGCGCTCCAGCGATAGCCGGTGGCATCCGCCATGGGTGCGATAAATCTCAACGGCATCGCTTGAGCAACCGCGCACTGAATCCGCAGTTGCACGGATCGCACGCCGAAGCTGGCGTTGCGGTTTTCCGCCATCGACCGTGCCTGCAATTCGGCACGGGTCGCCGCGCCGTAATCAATCTGCGCCGACAGCAGCGACATCTGACAGGCATCTTCCGCGACGACCGTAAGGGATGTCAGACACGCCAGCGCGCCGGCAATGACAGTTGGCTTCATGACGAGTGCTCGATCAGGACAGGTTCAAGGGATGGCACGTGGCGTCGACATTTTCGAGCAGTGCATGAGGGTCGGGCGCTTCGGCCATGGTGAATTTCAATACGCAGCGAGTGGCGTCAGGCAACTGCACATGCAGGCTTTGCCCAGCCTTGATGTCTGGCAGGTAAATGCTGCCGGCCTCCAGCACCGAGGTCAGGTAACGACCTTGCTCGTCCTCGACGGTCAAGCCTTCGGGCAATGATTTGCGATCCACCGTCATCGCTTTGAGCAATAACCGGCGCACAGTGACGACGGAAAAATCCAGGTGCTGCACCGAGCCGCGCCCGGCTTCCACTTCGTGAAAACCGTTGAGTGCTTCGACGTTACGCGCCAGGCTGGCCGGGTCGACTTCCAGCCGCGTCAACGAGTAAGCCGGCAGGCTCGCCGCCACCGCGCGCCCCAGGCCATCCGTCCAGACCGGGCCTTGCGGCGTGTGCACTTTCAGTCCGGCCCGGTCGCCGGCCTTGAGGACACCAAAGGTATCGCGCAACGGGTACGGCGAAAGGGTTGCGCCATCACGATGGAACGCCACGCCGCCGCGCAGTCCGGCATCGAATTCAGTCACGCCGGATCGCTGGCTGAAACCCAGATCCAGGCTGGTATATCTGGGCAAGGCGTTGAGGCGTGCGCCGAACGCTGTCGCGGCGTTAGCGCGCCGCTCGGCATTAACGCTGTAGGCCAGGGTTTCGCTGACCACATCGCTCATCGCCAACCCCGTACGCACGCCAGAACGCTGATCACTGCGCACATAACCGCGCAATCGCTTCTGACCACCCAACGGCACACCGAGCGTCAGATAGGCGGCGCTACCTTGACGCCGGGCGGAGTTGCCGATGTCGCGTTCCACACTCAACGACACGCTGATGCGTTCCGGCAACGTTCGCGACCAAGACAGCCCCCAACGGGATTGCGGCGGTTCGTCGACGCTTGAAAAACGTGAAACGGTCGCTCCGAACGCGCCGTAATCGGTCGACCCATTCAACGAAAACACCCATTGTTCGAGACTGCGGGAAGTCGCTCGCGCCAGCTCGTGATCCCAGCCAGTGTCCGACAACGTACGAAAGCCCGGGCTCTGGCGGATGGCGATCAAACTGGTCGACAACCTCGGCGACAACGCCGCGCCGAGGGTCAATTGCCACTGGCTGCCGATCAGGCCTTCGGCGCGTTCGCTGGACAGCACCTGTCGCACCCCGGCAGTGAAGCCTGTCGACCACTGCTGCTGAAGCCCCCAGCCTGCCGACCCATAGTCGGTTCCGGCGAGAGCGCCAGCGGTCACACGGAGGTTTGGCGCCCAGTTCCAGTCCTGACTGAGCGTTGCGAACGAGGGAGCCCGCCGATCATCCGAGCCCATGCGCCGCACTCGCCCCAACGCCAGATTGAAACCCGGTGGACTGTCCAGCGCCCGCTGATCGAGGCTCGCCGCCGGCACCCGGAACCGACGGATTTGCCCATCCTGCTCATGCACAGTGACGTCGAGATCAAGCTGAGTGCTCAACAGCGGCAGCGCACGCAAGGTGAACGGCCCACTTGGCACCAGTGTGGTGTAAATCATCACCCCGTTCTGCCGGACTTCGACGCGCGCCGGCGAATATGCCACCCCTTCCATTTGTGCGCGAGGCCCGCTGCTCGCGGCTTGTGATCGAGCGATGGCGCTTTCCGGCGAGAATTGCACACCATTAAATGCCTCACCGGCAAACAAGGGCGAGGCCAGGTTCAACTGGCCGATCTGGACGTTGGTCGCAAAGGCTTCGAGGGTTCGCGAGCCGTAGGCATACATATGTTCGAACCGCGAGCTATCGGACATCGCCGTGTAGGACTGGCGACTGCGCAGCATCCAGTTTCCGGCGTTCAAACCGATCTCCGAACCCAGGCTTCGATATTCATTACGTTGGCCGTCGAGCTGACTGTTCACCAGCAATGCGTCGTAGTTGAACAGGCCCGCCACGCCGCCCGTGGCAAAGTCGGTCGGCAGTTGCCCCGGCGATTCAAGCGCATCGGTGGGCATGAGCAGATCGACCTGCTCCTTGCCCGGCAGTAACTGCACGGTTGCCGCCGCAAAGGCCTCGGTCATGGTCGGGCAAGGCCCGGTTTGCGGCTGTTTTGTCGAAGGCGCAAGGATGCCGGCAGCCTTCAATAAATCCGGCTCAAGACACAACTGACCGTCATCGTCGAACGTCATCCGGACGCGCCCCTTCGGCTGTCCATTGACTTCAAGGGCCACGGAGCGCGAACCCTTTGCAAAACGCGGCGCGTCGCGAAAGTGCGCGGCCAACGCCGGGTCGATGCCCCGATCCTTGAGCAGCTGGACGTCGAAAGCCACCGACTCGCTCGCCCGGAGGACATTGAAACCACTCGCCATCAGCATCAGCACGACGCGACATAGCGCGATCCACATTAGCGGGCCACCGGTGCGTCGTATTGGTCGACAGCAAAGCCGTAAGTGGTCGCCGGAAAGATCCGCACGCTCATGATCCGCACAGCGGAGGTCAGGGGCAGATCAACGTCGAGACGCTCACCCGGCAAAATGTAAGTGCGCGGCAAATTCACCGATGACGCGCCCGGCAGCGGCACAACGGCTTTGCCCAGCCGAACCACATAAGGGCTGGGATTGTGCACCTGCAGACCGCCGGCCGTGGCCCTCCAGCTCAGCCGCGTCCAGGGTTTTCTTTCACGCGCCAGTCCGGCCGGGCGCAGGATGACCGGCAGGTTCTGCCGCACACCCAGACTGACCCGCGCACCGTCCGTGCCGGCCACCGGGCTGATGCCTTCGAAGATGACCCGCTTCAAACGCTCGGTCTGCAACGGTTCAGCACTCTGCAAGATGAACCGCACCTGTTGGACACTACCGGCTTCGACGCGGGCAATCGGCGGGGTGAACACCAGCAAGGATTTATCATCCTGCTCGATGTTTTCGATACTGGTGTAAAGCAGCGCCGGACGACTGTCGGTGTTTCTGACGTTCATGGTCGCCTCGCCCGTGCTTTCCTCCACCACCAGCACTGGTGTTTGCGGCACCATGCCGGCGGCATTGACCGCCGTTATGGGCAGCATCACCGACAGGCACAGCGCCCACTCCTGCAGGCGCCGCCTCTTGTTTGATATGAGCATCGAGATATTCCAGCCACTCAGGCACCCATCCGGAGCACCGGCCAATGCCTGAACACGAAAAGAGTTCCGGCGCGTCACGAGCACGCCGGTTTCAAACAGACGTCAGAGATAGAACATGTCGAAGGTCACGGAGCCATCGAGCGGGATTTCATCGGCGATGGGCAGATTGTTGCTTGGGCCAATGATCGGCAGCAGGCTCATCGGGAAACCATGATGGCGTGCAGCGACCGGGCCTGCCGCAGCATTGGTGCCCCAGGAATAGAGCGCCGGGGCATTAGCGACCAGACGCGTCAACGGCAGTTGCCAGGCGGGCGCTGCCAGCGTGCGGGTCAACAGGGTTTGAGCGGTGCCGTCGGTCTCCGGAACGCCGTGACGCAAGGCAAAACCACCGATACGTGTACCGTTTATTTCGCCAATCCCATAAAACAGCGTTGCGTCACTGTTGCCAGCGCCATCATTGATACCGGGCAACTTCGTCGCCGAACGATTATCCCGGACTGAAACTTCAACAGGCGCTGGCGCATCACAGTTGATGTGCAAAGAAATATCATGTTCGTTCAACAGCGTTTGCGTGGTCTGATTCAGCGTAGCCGCCGAAATCTTGCGCAGATCAACCGTTCCACCGCCGGCAAATGCCGGAATGCAGGAGGTTGGAATGATCGTGCCGACAACATTAAGTTCAACGCTTTCGGCCATTACGATCGTTGGCGACAGGGCCGCAGCGAGTGCAACTAACCGGGTTATTTTTCTCATGTCTTGTCACCTTTAAATATATGTAGAAATAACTAATCAACAACATTTTTAGTTACACCAAACTTAAACAGCAGGCATAAAAAGCAAGCCGATAATTCCGATTTTATAAACACACGTCTGTAGGAAATTGCTTCAATAAAAGATGGAAACGACGACTAGACGGATAGTCCAAAGTAATCAGCGAACTTGTTCCTACGCTTCGGTGACTAATCAATCACACCTGCTGTATGGGATGAGCGCCATAAAACCGCTGGCCAGTGCTCATGCCATACTCCCTTTTCCCGCCTCGATTTGAGACTGCGACGTGCGCACCGGAAAAAAACTCCTCCCTGTACTGCTGCTCACCTCGCTAGTCACTGGTTGCGCCACGCTCGATATTCCCAGAGCGCCCAGCCAGGCCCTGCCCGCGAACGAATCCTCATTCGGCCGCTCGGTTCAAGCTCAGGCCGCGCCCCATGAGGGGCGCTCCGGTTTCCGCTTGCTGTCCAACAGCGGTGAAGCATTTGCCGCCCGCGCCGAGCTGATCCGCAACGCCCAAAGCAGTCTCGATTTGCAGTACTACATCGTCCACGACGGTATCAGCACGCGGATGCTTGTCGACGAACTGCTCAAGGCCGCCGACCGCGGCGTGCGTATCCGCATTTTGCTGGACGACACCACCAGCGATGGCCTGGACTGGATCATCGCGACACTGGCCGCGCATCCGCAGATTCAGATCCGTCTTTTCAACCCGTTACATCTGGGCCGCAGCACCGGCGTGACCCGCGCCGCCGGCCGCCTGTTCAACCTGTCGCTGCAGCATCGACGCATGCATAACAAGCTGTGGCTGGCGGATAACAGTGTGGCTATCGTCGGCGGGCGCAATCTGGGCGACGAGTATTTCGATGCCGAGCCCAATCTGAATTTCACCGACATCGACATGCTCAGCGTGGGGCCGGTGGCGGAACAACTGGGGCACAGCTTCGACCAGTATTGGAACAGCGCCCTGAGCAAGCCGATCGATGAGTTCCTGTCCAGCGTCCCGACCGACAAGGATCTGCAAAACACCCGCACGCGGCTTGAAGAATCCCTGGAAGAAACCCGCAAGCAGAATCACGCGCTGTATCAACAGTTGATGACTTACACCACGCATCCGCGCCTGGATGTCTGGCGCAACGAACTGATCTGGGCGTGGAACCAGGCGCTGTGGGATGCGCCGAGCAAAGTGCTGGCCAAGGAAGAACCGGATCCGCAATTGTTGTTAACCACGCAACTGGCGCCGGAACTGAGAAATGTCAGCAAAGAACTGATGATGATCTCGGCCTATTTCGTTCCCGGTCAACCGGGGCTGGTTTATCTGACCGGCCGTGCCGATGCCGGGGTGTCGGTGAGCTTGCTGACCAACGCACTGGAAGCCACGGACGTGCCCGCCGTACACGGCGGTTACGCGCCGTATCGCAAGGCGTTGCTGGAGCATGGCGTGAAACTCTACGAACTGCGCCGCCAGCCTGGGGACAACTACGGCAGCGGGCCGCACGTGTTCTACAGCAAGTCATTTCGCGGCTCGGATTCGAGCCTGCACAGCAAGGCGATGATCTTCGACCGGCAGAAATCGTTCATCGGCTCGTTCAATTTCGACCCGCGCTCGGTGCTGTGGAACACCGAGGTCGGCGTGCTGGTAGACAGTCCGGAACTGGCCGAGCACGTGCGCGAACTGGCGCTACAAGGCATGGCGCCAGGCCTGAGTTACGAGGCGAAATTGCAGGACGGACGGGTGGTCTGGGAAACCGAGGACAACGGGCAGATGCACACGCTGACCAAGGAGCCCGGGAGTTGGTGGCGGCGGTTTAATGCGTGGTTCAGTACTTCGGTTGGGCTTGAGCGGATGCTTTGAAGATCAAAAGATCGCAGCGTTGCGCAGCGCCTAAAGGGGCGGTGCGCAACGCTGCGTCTTTGATTTCAGGCTGGTTGCACCGTCCCGAATGCCCCCTGCCGCGACACCAGAATCACCAGGCCGAATGCGCCGATCGCCATCAACAATGGTAACGCATGGCCGCTGATCCATTGACTGCCCGCCCCCGCCGCCAACGGCCCGACCAGGCAGCCGATGCCCCACAGTTGCGCGATGTGGGCATTGGCCCGCACCAGCGCATCGTCGCGGTAGCGCTCGCCGATCAGAATCAATGACAAGGTGAACAGACCGCCGGCACTGGCGCCGAACAATACCCATAACGGCCAGATCAGCAGGGTATCGATCAGCAGCGGAATCGCCAGGCTCGACAGCATCAACACCACGGCGCAACCAGTAAACAAGGTGCGGCGCGACAGGCGGTCCGCCAACGCGCCGATCGGCAGTTGCAGCAATGCATCGCCGACCACCACGGTGCTGACCATTGCCAAAGCGATATCCGCCGTGAAGCCCTGACGCAGGCAATACACCGGCAACAGGGTCAGAATCATCGCTTCGAATGCGGCGAACAGCGACACCGCCCAGCCGATGGCTGGCAATTCGCGACAGAAACCCCACAAGTCACCGAACGTTACGCTGCAGGCATCGCTGCTCGGCGCGCCGCTACGGCCCAACAGCAGAAAGGGCGATGCCAGCAACAGCCCGACGCCGACCCAGAACCCGTAATCGTGATCCGTGCCCAACGCGCCGAGTAATAGCGGGCCCGACAGCTGA
This sequence comes from Pseudomonas syringae, assembly GCF_021605415.1. Classification (GTDB taxonomy): domain Bacteria; phylum Pseudomonadota; class Gammaproteobacteria; order Pseudomonadales; family Pseudomonadaceae; genus Aquipseudomonas; species Aquipseudomonas syringae_S. Next base: position 20,247 of record NZ_WKEQ01000009.1, on the reverse strand, counting down.
CTCAACGCATAGCTGCTGCCATACAGCGCTACCAGCCGCCCGCGCCAGTGCTCAACCACCAATTGATTGATCCAGCTCTCGCCGAGGATGAAGACGATGGTCAGGATGACGCCAATCATCAGCCGCAGCACCAGCCACACTGGATAGCTCGGCAGCAGCGCCAGCAAGCCGATGGACAGCGCACCCGCCCACAGGCACAGACGCATCAGGTTCGCGGTGCCGAAACGCGCCGCCAAGTGACTGGAAATCTTCGCGCCCAGCAGCACGCCAATCGCCGGCATGGCCGCCATCACACCGATGGCGAACGAGCCATAACCCCAGCTCTCCAGACGCAACGACACCAAAGGCATGCTGACCCCCAGAGCCAGCCCGACACTCAAGACAGACGCCAACACGGCGAAATACGTCGCCCAACGCATCTTCCACGCTCCTGTGGATATTTTTATGTGCACTGCAAAATCAATGTGGGAGCGAGCCTGCTCTCGATTGCGGTGTATCAGTCAGCTCATGCGCTGACTGATACACCGCTTTCGCGAGCAGGCTCGCTCCCACAGGGGATTTACGTTGTTAAGGAGACTTCCTTACAACTTGATCCAGGTCGCCTTCAGTTCGGTGTATTTATCGAACGCATGCAGCGACTTGTCACGACCGTTGCCGGACTGTTTGAAGCCACCGAACGGTGCGGTCATGTCGCCGCCATCGTACTGGTTGACCCACACGCTACCGGCGCGCAGTGCCTTGGCGGTCAGGTGCGCCTTGGAGATGTCCTGTGTCCACACCGCTGCGGCCAAACCATAGGGCGTGTCGTTGGCGATCTGGATGGCCTCTTCGGCAGTGTCGAACGCAATCACCGACAATACCGGGCCGAAGATTTCTTCCTGGGCGATTTTCATCGCGTTGCTCACGCCGTCGAAAATCGTTGGCTCAACGTAGGTACCGCCGGTTTCCTGAAGGATGCGCTTGCCACCCGCCACCAGTTTTGCGCCATCGGAATGGCCCGATTCGATGTAGGACAACACGGTGTTCATCTGCTGCGTGTCCACCAGCGCGCCGACATTGGTCGCCGGATCCAGCGGATTGCCCGGCTTCCAGGTTTTCAGCGCCTCGATCACCAGCGGCAGGAATTTATCCTTGATCGAACGCTCGACCAGCAGACGCGAACCGGCAGTACAGACTTCGCCCTGGTTGAAGGCGATGGCACTGGCGGCGGATTCGGCGGCTGCTTGCAGATCAGGGGCATCGGCGAACACGATGTTCGGGCTCTTGCCGCCGGCCTCCAGCCAGACGCGCTTCATATTCGACTCGCCGGAATAGATCATCAATTGTTTGGCGATCTTGGTCGAACCGGTGAACACCAAGGTGTCGACATCGTTGTGCAGCGCCAGCGCCTTGCCGACGGTGTGACCGAAGCCCGGCAGGACGTTGAGCACGCCTTTCGGAATGCCGGCTTCAACGGCCAGTTCAGCGATGCGGATGGCGGTCAGGGGGGATTTTTCAGACGGTTTGAGGATCACCGAGTTACCGGTCGACAGCGCCGGGCCGAGTTTCCAGCACGCCATCATCAGCGGGAAGTTCCACGGCACGATCGCACCGACCACGCCCACCGGCTCGCGGGTGACCAGACCGAGCTGATCGTGTGGTGTGGCGGCGACTTCATCGTAGATCTTGTCGATGGCTTCGCCGCTCCAGCTCAGCGCCTGCGCAGCGCCCGGAACGTCGATGTACAGCGAGTCGCTGATCGGTTTACCCATGTCGAGGGTTTCGAGCAGCGCCAACTCTTCGGCATGCTGTTTAAGCAGGCCGGCAAAGCGAATCATGGTGGCTTTGCGCTTGGTCGGCGCCAGGCGCGACCAGACGCCGGAATTGAATGTGGCGCGGGCGTTTTCCACGGCGCGCTCGGCGTCGGCGGCGTCACAGCTGGCGATCTTGCCCAGCAGACGGCCGTCGACCGGACTGATGCACTCGAAAGTCTCACCGGAGACGGCATCGGTGTATTCGCCATTGAGGTAAGCGCGGCCTTCGATTTTCAGATCGCGAGCGCGTTGTTCCCAATCGGCACGAGTCAGGGTGGTCATTCGAGTGTCCTCCTCTTGTTGAATACGAGCGCCGCGATCTTCGCGGACGTTTTCAGAAATTTCGCCCGGTCGGCCTTCAATCGGCGCCAGGCATTCGCCACCCTAAACCAGCGGCCGGGGTTGTTTCAATATATTTGACATTAGCCCGGCAAACGGCCTTGCGGTGTTCAATTTAATAAACATAGACTTTGGCCCATCCAGCTATCGCGTCGTCATCACGGGAGAAAACAACAATGAACATCCAGAACGTCGTCGACATCAGTACCACCACAGCCCAGGCCGACCGCTACCGTCCGGATCCGACCAAAGTGCTCAAGGGCGATCCCGAGCAAGCGGTCTTCAATCAATATGACAGCCCTTGCGGCCAGATGAACGTCGGCGTGTGGGAAGGCGCAGTGGGTCAGTGGACGGTGAACTACACCGAACACGAATATTGCGAAATCCTTCAGGGCGTTTCGGTGCTGCGCGATCAGGATGGCAACGCAAAGACTTTGCGCGTCGGCGATCGCTTTGTAATTCCGGCGGGTTTCCGGGGCACTTGGGAAGTGCTGGAAGCGTGCCGCAAGATTTATGTGATCTTCGAACAGAAGGCTTGAGGATTTCTCATCTGATCAGGCCGCCCCACCGCTGGCGAGCCAGTTTCCACAGAGATTTGTCGGCGCTCACAAAAACAGTGTTCACCACAAAACCTGTGGGAACTGGCTTGCCAGCGATGGGGCCAGTACAGACACCAACGAAACCGAAGGCAACAAAAAAGGCCCGTATCGTGAGATACGGGCCTTTTTCGTAAGTCGGGAAAAATCAATTACTTGATTTTGCCTTCCTTGTAGATCACGTGCTTGCGAACAACCGGATCATATTTCTTGATCTCGATTTTGTCCGGGGTAGTACGCTTGTTCTTGTCGGTAGTGTAGAAGTGACCAGTACCGGCGCTCGAAATCAAACGAATCAATTCACGCATGATTAGCTCCCTTAGATCTTGCCAGCTTTGCGGATTTCGGCTAGCACGACAGTGATGCCACGCTTGTCGATAATGCGCATGCCTTTGGCAGATACACGCAGACGCACGAAACGTTTCTCTTCTTCAACCCAGAAGCGGTGATGCTGCAGGTTCGGCAGGAAACGACGACGGGTTTTGTTGTTTGCGTGGGAAATGTTATTCCCAGTCACCGGACCCTTACCGGTAACTTGACATACTCTCGACATGCCTCAGCCCTCTAAAACCACATGCCCAACCCGGCATGGGTTGGCCGCTTAATCTCTCAGTCATTTGGCGCCAGGCGCCGCGTTTCTTTAGAGGTCTTACCGGCTACACCTACAGTGAAGGAACCGGGCCCCTAGAAAAGAGCGCTGCTTTATACCAGAAAGACCGCAGAGCAACAACATTCGGTGTGCAATCAATCCGTAAAAAAGCCCAAATTCGCGCTGCGAAGGCTTTGAACAAAGGCTGGCGCCGGTTTTTACCACTCGTCGCAGAAAACCGCCTCTGCGCGCAGTTCAGACTTTTCGCCGCGTCACCCTACCGTAAAAACCGCCCTCACCCGCCTCAAAAAATCAAAAAGGGGATAGTCATTTGCAATCGAGCGCTCTAGGGTAGGACTTTTCCAGACTGCACTTGCAGATGGGCCATCGATCTGTAAAGGAATCCGACCCATGCGCCTCGCCGCCCTCCCCCTGCTGCTCGCCCCGCTTCTGCTCAGCCCATTGGCCCAGGCCGCCGCCCTGAGCGTCTGCACCGAGGCCAGTCCCGAAGGGTTCGACGTGGTGCAATACAACTCGCTGACCACCACCAACGCCTCGGCCGACGTATTGATGAACCGGCTGGTGGACTTCGACACCGCCAGCGGCAAGGTCATTGCGAGCCTGGCCGACAGCTGGGAAGTCAGCACCGATGGCTTGAGTTATGTCTTCAAGTTGCACCCGCAGGTGAAATTCCACCGCACCGATTATTTCAGCCCGTCTCGCGAGCTGACGGCCGAAGACGTCAAATTCAGTTTCGACCGCATGCTCGACCCGGCCAATGCATGGCACAAGATCGCTCAGAGCGGTTTCCCGCATGCGCAATCGATGCAGTTGCCAAACCTGATCAAGAAGATCGACGCCCTGGATCCGCTGACCGTGCGCTTCACCCTCAATCATCCGGACTCAACATTCCTCGCGACCCTGAGCATGGGCTTCGCCTCGATCTATTCCGCCGAATACGCCGACAAACTGATGAAAGCCGGCACCCCGGAGAAGCTCAACAATCAACCAATCGGCACCGGCCCGTTCGTGTTCACGCGTTTCCAGAAAGACGCGGCGATTCGCTACAAGGCCAACCCGGATTACTTCCGTGGCAAGCCCTCGGTGGATCCGCTGATCTTCGCCATCACGCCCGACGCCAACGTGCGCCTGCAAAAACTGCGGCGTAACGAATGTCAGATCGCCCTGTCGCCGAAACCGCTGGATGTGCAGGCCGCCCAGGCAGAGCCGACGCTCAAGGTGGAAAAGACTGACGCGTTCATGACCGCTTTCGTCGGCATCAACAGCCAACATCCACCGCTGGACAAGCCGGAAGTCCGTCAAGCGATTAACCTCGCTTTCGACAAGGCCAACTACATCAAAGCCGTGTTCGAAGACACTGCCGAGCCCGCGAACGGCCCGTATCCACCGAACACTTGGAGCTACGCGAAAAACCTGCCCGGTTATCCCCACGATGTGGCGAAAGCCAAGGCGCTGATGGCCAAGGCCGGTTTGAAGGATGGCTTCCAGACCACGATCTGGACGCGGCCGTCCGGCAGCCTGCTCAATCCGAACCCGAGCCTCGGCGCGCAAATGCTGCAGTCGGATCTGGCGGAAATCGGCATTCAGGCGGAAATCCGCGTGATCGAGTGGGGCGAGCTGATCCGCCGCGCCAAGGCTGGCGAACATGACCTTCTGTTTATGGGCTGGGCCGGCGACAACGGTGACCCGGACAACTTCCTCACGCCGCAGTTTTCCTGCGCGGCGGTCAAGTCCGGCACCAACTTCGCCCGCTATTGCAATGCCGATCTGGACAAACTGATCAACGCCGGCAAGACCACCAGCGAACAAGGCGTACGCACCAAGTTGTATGAACAGGCGCAGGCGCAGATCCAGCAGCAGGCGCTGTGGCTGCCACTGGCGCATCCGACTGCGTTCGCACTGACCCGCAAGGACGTGCAGGGCTACTCGGTAAGCCCGTTCGGCCGCCAGGATTATTCGAAGGTCAGCCACAAGCCCTAAGTGACAAGCGGCAAGCTGGAGCCGTCCACGCATGGCTCTAACTTGCCACTTGCAGCTTCATGCTTTCCGCTGCTCACCTACATCCAGCCATACTCCGCCATTGAAAACGGTTCACCGTCTCCAATGATGAAATGGTCGAGCACCCGCACGTCAATCATCTCCAACGCCTGTTGCAGGCGCTTGGTCAGCACTCGATCCGCCTGGCTTGGATCAGTATTGCCCGACGGATGGTTGTGACACAGGATCACGGCCGCCGCGTTGTTCGCCAGGCAACGCTTGACCACTTCCCGGGGATGCACGCTGGTGTTGTCGATCGAGCCGCGAAACAGCGCCTCGAAGGTCAACACCTGATGTTTGGAGTCGAGAAATAGGCAACCGAACACCTCGTGGGGCTCATGGCGCAGCATCGATTTGAGGTAGTCCCGAACGGCTTGGGGATTTTCCAGTGCCGGTCTCTGGCGCAGACGTTCGGCCAGATGCCGACGCCCCATCTCCAGCACCGCCTGCAACTGCGCAAATTTCGCCGGGCCCAAACCCAGCTGCTGACAGAATGCCGAAACATCAGCCTCCAGCAACGCACGCAAGCTGCCGAACTGATTCAACAGGTGTCGAGCCAGATCCACCGCGCTTTTTCCCGACACGCCCGTGCGCAAAAAAATCGCCAGCAATTCGGCATCGGAAAGACTTCCCGAACCCTGTTCCAACAGCTTCTCCCGGGGGCGTTCCGCCGCCGGCCAATCGCGAATACTCATAGCACCTCCTTGTCTGTGAGCGCCGCTGTTCCGTAGCGGACGCTGTGATATCGTAGCCCATCTTTTTTGCGGTCGATTTACCCCTGGGGAGGGGGCATCGCCCAGCAGTCATCAACGAAATGTTAAGGCAGACCTATGCAGCGGCTGTATCGGAAACGCATCGTTCTGGGCGTCGGCGGCGGCATTGCAGCCTACAAAAGCGCAGACCTGGTTCGCCGCCTGATCGACCAGGGCGCCGAAGTGCGCGTGGTCATGACCCGTGGCGGTGCCGAATTCATTACCCCGTTGACTATGCAGGCATTGTCCGGCCATCCAGTTCATCTGGACTTGCTCGACCCGGCCGCTGAAGCCGCGATGGGGCACATCGAACTGGCGAAATGGGCCGATCTGGTGCTGATCGCTCCGGCCACCGCCGACCTGATCGCGCGCCTGGCCCAAGGCATCGCCAACGATCTGCTGACCACGCTGGTGCTGGCCACTGACGCCGTAGTCGCCGTCGCACCCGCCATGAATCAGGCGATGTGGCGCGACCCGTCGACCCAGGCCAACCTGCAGCTCCTTGAAAGCCGTGGCCTGAAGACCTTCGGCCCGGCCTCCGGCAGTCAGGCCTGCGGCGACGTCGGCATGGGCCGCATGATGGAAGCCACCGACCTCGCCCAGTGCGCGGCGGACTGCTTCCAGCGTCAGGCACTGACCGGCAAACACGTGGTAATTACCGCTGGGCCGACCCAGGAAAACATTGACCCGGTGCGCTACATCACCAACCACAGCTCCGGAAAAATGGGCTTTGCCCTGGCCGAAGCCGCTGTGGAAGCCGGGGCCCGCGTTACGTTGATCAGCGGCCCGGTGCATCTGCCGACGCCGGATCGCGTGATGCGCATTGACGTCGTCAGCGCCCGCGACATGCTCGCGGCCTGCGAAGCGGCGATTCCTTGCGATGTTTTTATCGCGTCGGCGGCCGTGGCGGACTACCGGCCGGAAGTCGTCGCCCCGCAAAAACTCAAGAAAGATCCTACGAGCGGCGACGGCTTTGTCCTGCAAATGGTGCGCAACCCAGACATCCTGGCCAGCATCGCGACCCGTCCCGACCGCCCGTTCAGTGTCGGCTTCGCCGCCGAGACTGAACACCTGCTCGACTACGCCGCACGCAAGTTGAAAGACAAAAATCTCGATCTGATCGTCGCTAACGATGTCGCCAATCCGAGCATCGGTTTCAACAGTGAAGAAAACGCCTGCAGCGTGATCGATCGTGAGCTTCACGCCACTGTTTTCGCCCAGACCAGCAAGAGCAAAATCGCTCGCCAACTGGTCACTTTTATCGCCGAACGTCTGAACCAGGTTTAATTTACATGCACGCTTTGCAAGCCAAGATCCTCGACCCACGCATCGGTACTGAATTCCCGCTGCCGCAATACGCCACCCCGGGCTCCGCCGGCCTTGACCTGCGCGCCATGCTTGAGCAGGACACTGTGATCAAACCGGGTGAAACCGTGCTGATTCCGACTGGCCTGTCGGTTTACATCGGCGACCCGAATCTGGCGGCGCTGATTCTGCCGCGTTCGGGTATGGGCCATAAGCATGGCATCGTGCTGGGTAACCTCGTGGGGCTGATCGACTCCGATTACCAAGGCCCGCTGATGGTTTCCTGCTGGAATCGTGGCCAGACCGAATTCACCATGCCGGTCGGCGAACGTCTGGCGCAACTGGTGCTGGTGCCGGTGGTGCAGGCGCATTTCGAGATGGTCGAAGAATTTGTCGAAACCGAGCGCGGCACCGGTGGTTTCGGACACTCAGGCACAAAATAACCCCCGTGTGCAGGGGAATTTGTGCAGGTTCGACGGGAAGGTTTTAGCGCTGAAATCAACGGATCGGCTGGGCAAAGCCTTGCCGGGCGTGGCGTCATGGCCCTTTCACACCACGAACTCTCTGCGGAAAACGCCGTCATACCCTTCAGTTTGAGCCTGCCGCCGAATGATCCGGCGGCGAGTCCAGCCACTTTCGAGATGGAGCATTTCCGCAGATGAGCACCCCAGCCCAAGTTGCCCCCAAGCTGCCCGACAGCATCTTCCGCGCCTACGACATTCGCGGCACCGTGCCGGAGTTTCTCAACGCCGAAACCGCTTACTGGATCGGTCGGGCGATCGGCTCCCAAAGCCTGGCCCAGGGCGAGCCAAACGTGTCCGTCGGTCGCGACGGTCGCCTGTCCGGCCCTGAGTTGGTCGCCGAACTGATTCGCGGCATTGCCGAAAGCGGCTGCCACGTCAGTGACGTCGGCCTGGTGCCGACACCAGCCCTGTATTACGCCGCCAACGTGTTGGCCGGCAAATCCGGGGTCATGCTCACCGGCAGCCACAACCCGTCGAACTACAACGGCTTCAAGATCGTCATCGCTGGCGACACCCTCGCCAATGAACAGATCCAGGCCCTGCACGAGCGCCTCAAGAGCAACAACCTGAGCAGCGGCAACGGCAGCGTCACTCAGGTTGAAATCCTCGACCGCTACAACACCGAAATCGTCCAGGACATCAAACTGGCCCGTCGCCTGAAAGTCGTGGTCGACTGCGGCAACGGCGCGGCAGGCGTCATCGCCCCCCAACTGATCGAAGCGCTGAATTGCGAAGTCATCCCGCTGTTCTGCGAAGTCGACGGTAACTTCCCGAATCACCACCCGGATCCGGGCAAGCCTGAAAACCTCGTTGACCTGATCGCCAAGGTCAAGGAAACCAAGGCTGACATCGGCCTGGCCTTCGACGGTGACGGCGACCGCGTCGGCGTGGTGACCAACACCGGCAGCATTGTTTATCCCGATCGCCTGCTGATGTTGTTCGCCCGTGACGTAGTAGCGCGCAACCCGGACGCGGAAATCATCTTCGACGTCAAATGCACCCGCCGCCTCGTCCCGCTGATCAAGGAATATGGTGGCCGGCCGCTAATGTGGAAGACCGGTCACTCGTTGATCAAAAAGAAGATGAAACAATCCGGCGCGCTGTTGGCCGGCGAAATGAGCGGGCATATTTTCTTCAAGGAACGCTGGTTCGGTTTCGATGACGGTATCTACAGCGCCGCACGGCTGCTGGAGATCCTCAGCAAGGAAAAATCCTCGGCGGAAGAACTGTTCGCGACCTTCCCGAACGATATTTCTACGCCGGAAATCAATATCCATGTGACCGAAGAGAGCAAATTCAGCATCATTGATGCGCTACACGACGCACAGTGGGGCGAAGGCGCCGACCTGACCACCATTGACGGCGTGCGTGTCGACTACGCCAAAGGCTGGGGCCTGGTACGCGCCTCCAACACCACGCCGGTGCTGGTGCTGCGTTTCGAGGCCGATGACGAGGCTGAATTGCAGCGCATCAAGGACGTTTTCCACGCCCAGTTGAAGCGCGTTGCCCCTGATCTCCAATTACCGTTCTGATTCACCCGGAGCCCTGAATGACCCTCGAACGCGAAGCCGCCGCCAACACCGCCAAGGTCCTGTCCGAAGCGTTGCCTTACATCCGCCGCTATGTCGGCAAGACGCTGGTGATCAAATACGGCGGCAACGCGATGGAAAGCGAGGAGCTGAAAACCGGCTTCGCCCGCGACATCGTGCTGATGAAAGCCGTGGGCATCAACCCGGTAGTCGTTCACGGCGGCGGCCCGCAGATCGGTGATCTGCTCAAGCGCCTGTCGATCGAAAGCCATTTCGTCGACGGCATGCGCGTCACCGACGCCGAGACCATGGACGTGGTGGAAATGGTGCTCGGCGGTCAGGTCAACAAGAGCATCGTCAACCTGATCAACCGTCACGGCGGCAGCGCCATCGGCCTGACCGGCAAGGACGCCGAGCTGATTCGTGCGAAGAAGCTCAACGTCACCCGTCAGACGCCAGAGATGACCACGCCGGAAATCATCGACATCGGCCATGTGGGCGAAGTGGTCGGGATCAACACCGATCTGCTCAACCTGCTGGTCAAAGGTGATTTCATTCCAGTGATCGCGCCCATCGGCGTCGGCGCCAACGGCGAGTCGTACAACATCAACGCCGATCTGGTGGCCGGCAAGGTCGCCGAAGCGCTGAAAGCCGAGAAGCTGATGCTGCTGACCAACATCGCCGGTCTGATGGACAAGTCGGGCAAGGTATTGACCGGCCTGAGCACCCAGCAAGTCGACGATCTGATTGCCGATGGCACGATCTACGGCGGCATGCTGCCGAAGATCCGTTGCGCGCTGGAAGCGGTTCAGGGCGGCGTTGGCAGTTCGTTGATCATCGACGGTCGTGTGCCGAACGCGATTCTGCTGGAAATCTTCACCGACACGGGTGTGGGCACGCTGATAAGCAATCGCAAGCGTCCGTAAGCGATCGCGCAAAAAAGACCCCGCTCAGCCTGGCTGAGCGGGGTCTTTTTTTGCCTGCAATCCCTATGCCCCCCCTGTAGGAGGAGGGCGTCGTGCAATACGATTCGCGTCAGACGCCGAACTGGGCGCGGTACGCTTCGACGGCTGGCAGGTGTTGCTTGAGCTGCGGATCGTCGGCCAGGAATTCCAGCACCTGGTTCAGCGAGACAATGCTGATGACCGGGATGCCGAAATCGCGCTCGACCTCCTGAATTGCCGACAGCTCGCCATTGCCGCGTTCCTGACGGTTCAGGGCGATCAGCACGCCTGCGGCTTTCGCGCCTTCCTGGGAAGCGATGATCTGCATGACTTCACGGATCGCGGTGCCGGCGGTGATCACGTCGTCGATGATCAGCACATCGCCAGTCAGCGGCGCGCCAACCAGGCTGCCGCCTTCACCGTGCGCTTTGGCTTCCTTGCGGTTGAAACACCACGGCAAGTCGCGCTCGTGATGCTCGGCCAAGGCAACGGCAGTGGTTGCAGCCAGCGGAATGCCCTTGTAGGCCGGGCCGAACAGGACGTCGAACGAAATGCCGCTTTCGACGATGGCCGCCGCGTAGAACCGCCCCAGCTGCGCCAGGGCTGAACCCGAGTTGAACAGGCCGGCATTGAAGAAGTAAGGACTGGTGCGCCCGGACTTCAGGGTGAACTCACCGAAGCGCAAAACGCCGCGATCGATGGCAAAACGAATGAAATCGCGCTGATACGCTTGCATGAAAAAAACCCCAAATACCACGGATTTAGCTAATTAGCTTGACGCCGTGTATCATACACGCACGCGATTTTTGGGGCCATTTATGCGGATCATCAGTGTGAACGTCAATGGTATTCAGGCTGCAGTCGAGCGAGGTTTGCTCAGTTGGCTGCAGGCACAGAATGCCGACGTCATCTGCCTGCAGGACACCCGTGCCTCCGCCTTTGAACTGGACGACCCAGCCTTCCAACTGGATGGCTACTTCCTTTATGCCTGCGATGCCGAAGTCCCTGCCCAAGGTGGCGTGGCTTTGTACTCGCGGTTGCAACCGAAGGCTGTCATCAGCGGTCTCGGGTTCGAGACGGCCGACCGCTACGGGCGCTACCTGCAAGCAGATTTCGACAAAGTCAGTATTGCCACCTTGCTGCTTCCTTCGGGGATGAACGGCGATGAGGACTTGAACCAGAAGTTCAAGCTCATGGACGATTTCGGCAAGTACCTGGACAAGCAGCGACGCAAACGTCGCGAGTACATTTATTGTGGCTCGTTGTACGTTGCGCAGCAGAAGCTCGACATCAAGAACTGGCGCGACAGCCAGCAATCACCCGGCTTCCTGGCGCCAGAACGCGCCTGGATGGACGAGATTGTCGGCAACATGGGTTACGTCGATGCCTTGCGCGAAGTCAGCCGCGAAGGCGACCAGTACAGCTGGTGGCCAGACAACGAACAGGCCGAGATGCTTAATCTGGGCTGGCGTTTCGACTACCAGATCCTGACGCCGGGCCTGCGCCGCTTCGTACGCAGCGCACGCCTGCCACGTCAGCCACGGTTCTCGCAGCATGCGCCGCTGATCGTGGACTACGACTGGACGCTGACCATCTAAGCGTCGAATCGCAAACACAAAAAAGCCGACAGTTGAATGTCGGCTTTTTTGTGGACGCGATTTTCGGTTTTTGTGTAGCCGTGAGCCTGCTCGCGATAGCCGTCATCCGCTTTACGCCTGAAAGACCGCCATCGCGAGCAGGCTCGCTCCTACAGGAAATCTATTTGATCAACCGCCAAGTGAACGGATAGCGGTACGGGAAACCTTCGTTAGCCTTCACTCCGGCAATGATCGTCAACACCAGCGCACCGATGGCCAACAAGCCAATCAGGAAAAAGCCGATCACCACCACCATCAATAACAGACAAATCGCCGAAGCAATCGCCACGGTGATCTGGAAGTTAAGCGCTTCCTTGCCCTGGGCATCGATAAACGGATCCATCTCCCGCTTCATCTGCCAGAGAATCAGCGGCCCGATCAGGTTGCCGAACGGAATCCAGATTCCCAACAAGGCGGACAAGTGACAAAACATCGCCCATTGCCGAACATTCTGGCTCGGTTTGGGCAGCAACTCCTGCTCATCACTCATCGCGTCCTCCTTGCGGTTAGACACCTGCTCAGTCGGCCAGCGCAGCCTTTTGCAGATCGAAAATTTCGTTCATGCCTTTCTTGGCCAGTGCCAGCATGGCGTTCAGGTCTTCAGGCTGGAACGGCGCGCCTTCGGCGGTGCCCTGGACTTCGATGAAGCCACCGGTACTGGTCATCACCACGTTGAGATCAGTCTCGGCGGCGGAATCTTCAAGATAGTCCAGATCCAGCACGGCCTCGCCCTGATACATGCCGACCGAAACGGCACCGATCATTTGCTTGAGCGGGTCGCCGCCTTTCAGGCCGCCGCGTTTCTTGATCACTTTCAGCGCATCGACCAGGGCAACCATGGCGCCGGTGATCGACGCGGTGCGGGTGCCGCCGTCGGCCTGGATCACGTCGCAATCGACGTAGAGGGTGACGTCGCCCAGCTTGGACATGTCCAGTGCGGCACGCAGGGAACGGCCAATCAGGCGCTGGATCTCCAGAGTACGACCGCCCTGCTTGCCACGGCTCGCCTCACGCTGGTTACGCTCGCCGGTGGCGCGCGGCAGCATGCCGTATTCGGCAGTCAACCAACCCTGGCCCTGGCCCTTGAGGAAACGCGGCACGCCGTTTTCAACGCTGACAGTGCAGATAACTTTGGTATCACCGAATTCGACCAGTACGGATCCCTCGGCGTGTTTGGTGTAGTTGCGGGTAATGCGGATCGAGCGGAGCTGATCGGCAGCGCGACCACTTGGACGTTTCATAGGAAATACCTGTACTGGGGACGGAAATCTGCCGAGCATTATAGAGCCGTGCACCGCGCCTGGGCACGCCTAAAAAAATCCGCCCGACGATCGAAGGCCCTGAAACGCACTTCGCCGACGGAGTGCAGCCCTTTGTCACACCGTGTGTTTGGGCGCATCCGCCGCACTGCGCTACAATCCTGCGCCTTTGCTGCCAGTCGGCTTAAATTCATTGATATCGAGCTTCCGGAACCTACGTTCGGCGCCGATTTGCACTTGCGAGGTCTCCCATGGTGCACAGCATGACCGCCTTCGCCCGCGTCGAAAAAGCCGGCGTCCAGGGCACCCTGAGCTGGGAACTGCGCTCGGTCAACAGCCGCTATCTGGAGCCGCACCTGCGCCTGCCGGAATCATTCCGTGACCTTGAAGGCGCCGTGCGTGAGGCGTTGCGCCAGGGATTGTCGCGGGGCAAGCTCGAATGCACCCTGCGCTTCACCGAAGAAAGCACCGGAAAACCACTGCAGGTAGATCGCGAGCGCGCCGCGCAACTGGTCGCCGCCGCCGAAACCGTTGCCGGGCTGATCAAAAATCCCGCCGCGTTGAACCCACTTGAAGTGCTGGCCTGGCCCGGCGTGCTGGTGGCTGACGCCAGCGACCCGCAAGCCCTGAATGCCGAGGCGCTGGCACTGTTCAATCAAGGCTTGAAAGACCTCAAGGCCGGCCGCGAGCGCGAAGGCGCGGAGCTGGCACGGTTGATCAGCGATCGTCTGACTTCCATTGAAGAAGATGTCGTGACCCTGCGTGAGCTGGTTCCACAGATGCTCGCCACCCAGCGCCAGAAAGTCCTCGACCGTTTTGGCGACATGAAAGCCGAACTGGATCCGCAGCGCCTCGAACAGGAAATGGTCATGCTCGCGCAAAAGAGCGACGTGGCCGAAGAACTGGATCGCTTGAGCACTCATATTATTGAAGTCCGCCGGGTGCTCAAATCCGGTGGCGCGGCGGGCCGGCGCCTGGACTTCCTGATGCAGGAACTCAACCGCGAAGCCAACACACTGGGCTCCAAAGCCTTCGACCCGCGCAGCACCCAGGCGGCGGTCAACCTCAAAGTGTTGATCGAGCAGATGCGCGAACAAGTGCAGAATATTGAGTAAGGCTACCCCGACATGACCCACAGCACCGGCACCCTGTACATCATCTCCGCTCCTTCGGGTGCGGGCAAAAGCAGCTTGGTCAAGGCGTTGACCGACGCCAATCCGGAAATCCGCGTTTCCGTCTCGCACACCACCCGCGCTATGCGCCCCGGTGAAGTGCACGGCGTGAATTACTACTTCGTCGAGCGCAACGAGTTCGTGAAGATGATCGAACACGGCGACTTTCTTGAGCGCGCCGAAGTGTTCGGCAATCTCTACGGCACCTCGCAAAGCCACCTGCAGCAGACGCTGGATGAAGGCCACGACCTGATTCTGGAAATCGACTGGCAGGGCGCCGAGCAAGTGCGCAAGTTGATGCCCCAGGCGCGTTCGATCTTCATCCTGCCGCCATCGCTGCAAGCGCTGCACCAGCGCCTGACCAACCGTGGCCAGGACACCGACGAAATCATCGACGGACGGATGCGTGAAGCGGTCAGCGAGATGAGCCATTACGTCGACTACGACTACCTGATCATCAACGACGATTTCGCCCACGCGCTGGACGATTTGAAGGCGATTTTCCGCGCCAATCAGCTGCAACAGAAGCGCCAGCAACAGCGTTTCGGCAAATTGCTGGCTGAATTGCTCGGCTAAACAACACTTCCCAAAACCGCTGCAAGCGCTTTACATTGGCACTTGCAGCGCGTTGAAGGGCTTGGTCAAAAAATCAGCGCTTCCCTAAACGCTGGTGATTTTTTAAACTGCTCAGTCCGCTCGCCCAACCGGGCAGCGCGCATATTGCATTCGCTCCGAGGAATACCATGGCCCGCGTAACCGTTGAAGACTGCCTAGAACACGTGGAAAACCGCTTTGAGCTGGTCATGCTCTCTACCAAGCGTGCCCGTCAACTGGCCACCGGTGGCAAAGAGCCTCTGGTTCAGTGGGAAAACGACAAGCCTACCGTTGTTGCCCTGCGTGAAATCGCTGAAGGCCTGATGAGCTACGAGTTCATCGCCAACGCCGAAATCGTGGAAGACGAACCGCTGTTCGCAGCGTTCGAGGACGAGTCCAACGAGGCCGTCTAAGTCTATGCCTGGTCGACGTAGCACGGCGCGGGATCACAGCTTCTGGCAGGAGTCATCATGCCGAGCATAGACGCCCTCGCCGATCGCTTGTCGACCTACCTCGGCACCGACCAGGTCAACCTGGTTCGCCGAGCTTACTTCTACGCCGAACAAGCCCATGACGGCCAACGTCGTCGCAGCGGCGAGGCGTATGTCACGCATCCTCTTGCCGTGGCCAATATTCTTGCCGACATGCACATGGATCATCAGAGCCTGATGGCCGCGATGCTGCATGACGTGATCGAAGACACCGGAATCGCCAAGGAAGCGCTGCAAGCGCAGTTCGGCGAAACCGTGGCCGAACTAGTCGATGGGGTCAGCAAACTGACCCAGATGAACTTCGAGACCAAGGCCGAGGCACAAGCCGAAAACTTCCAGAAAATGGCCATGGCCATGGCACGCGACATTCGCGTTATCCTGGTCAAACTCGCCGACCGGCTGCACAACATGCGCACGCTGGAAGTGCTGTCCGGCGAAAAACGTCGGCGCATCGCCAAGGAAACCCTCGAGATCTATGCACCCATCGCCAATCGGCTGGGCATGCACGCCATCCGCATCGAGTTCGAAGACCTCGGCTTCAAGGCCATGCACCCGATGCGTTCCGCGCGGATCTACCAGGCGGTCAAGCGCGCCCGGGGCAACCGCAAGGAAATCGTCAACAAGATCGAAGAGTCCCTGAGTCACTGCCTCGCCATCGACGGCATTCAGGGTGAAGTCAGCGGTCGTCAGAAACACCTCTATGGCATCTACAAGAAAATGCGCGGCAAGCGTCGGGCCTTCAACGAGATCATGGACGTCTACGCGTTCCGGATCATCGTTGACAAGGTCGACACCTGCTACCGCGTGCTGGGTGCTGTGCATAACTTGTACAAACCGCTGCCCGGCCGCTTCAAGGACTACATCGCGATCCCCAAGGCCAACGGCTATCAGTCGCTGCACACCACGCTGTTCGGCATGCACGGCGTTCCGATCGAAATCCAGATCCGTACCCGTGAAATGGAAGAGATGGCCAACAACGGCATTGCCGCCCATTGGCTCTACAAATCCAGCGGCGACGAGCAACCCAAAGGCACTCACGCCCGCGCCCGTCAGTGGGTCAAAGGCGTGCTGGAAATGCAGCAACGCGCCGGTAACTCGCTGGAGTTCATCGAAAGCGTGAAGATCGACCTGTTCCCGGACGAGGTCTACGTCTTCACGCCCAAAGGCCGGATCATGGAGCTGCCGAAAGGCTCCACGGCCGTCGACTTTGCTTATGCGGTGCACACCGACGTCGGCAACAGCTGCATCGCCTGCCGGATCAACCGCCGTCTTGCACCGCTGTCCGAACCGCTGCAAAGCGGCTCAACGGTCGAGATTGTCAGCGCCCCCGGCGCACGGCCGAACCCGGCGTGGCTCAACTTCGTTGTTACCGGCAAGGCGCGCACGCACATTCGCCATGCCTTGAAGCTGCAGCGTCGCTCGGAATCCATCAGTCTTGGCGAACGCCTGCTGAACAAGGTGCTTAACGGTTTCGACAGCGCCCTGGACAAGATCCCGGCCGAGCGCGTCAAGGCGATGCTCACCGAGTACCGTCTCGAACTGATCGAAGACCTGCTCGAAGACATCGGCCTCGGCAATCGCATGGCGTATGTCGTGGCGCGCCGGTTGCTCGGTGAAGGCGAACAATTGCCAAGCCCCGAAGGGCCGCTGGCGATTCGAGGCACCGAAGGCCTGGTGCTTAGCTACGCGAAATGCTGCACGCCGATTCCGGGGGATCCGATTGTCGGGCACCTGTCAGCGGGCAAAGGCATGGTCGTGCACCTGGACAACTGCCGCAATATCAGCGAAATCCGCCACAACCCGGAAAAATGCATTCAGCTCTCGTGGGCCAAGGATGTCACCGGCGAATTCAATGTCGAATTGCGCGTCGAGCTGGAGCACCAGCGCGGCTTGATCGCCCTGCTGGCCAGCAGCGTCAACGCGGCCGACGGCAATATCGAGAAAATCAGCATGGACGAACGCGATGGTCGCATCAGCGTCGTGCAGCTGGTGGTCAGCGTTCACGACCGTGTGCACCTGGCCCGCGTGATCAAGAAACTGCGCGCGCTGACCGGCGTGATTCGCATCACCCGCATGCGCGCGTAGCCCTCCATCAATTACAAGGAGTCATTCATGACCAAGACTGTTATCACCAGCGACAAGGCCCCGGCCGCCATCGGCACTTATTCTCAGGCGATCAAGGCTGGCAACACCGTTTACATGTCGGGCCAGATTCCTCTCGATCCAAAAACCATGGAACTGGTTGAAGGCTTCGAAGCCCAGACCGTTCAGGTCTTTGAAAACCTGAAAGCCGTGGCCGAAGCCGCCGGCGGTTCGTTCAAGGACATCGTCAAACTGAACATCTTCCTCACCGACCTGAGCCACTTCGCCAAGGTCAACGAGATCATGGGCAAATACTTCGACCAGCCGTATCCGGCCCGCGCTGCCATTGGCGTTGCTGCGCTGCCAAAAGGCTCGCAGGTTGAAATGGATGCCATTCTGGTCATCGAGTGATGCGCATGGCGCCGCCGTCAAAGGCTGCGCCGACTGCTGTGCAAGAAAAGGTTTTGAAAGGACTCCACCATGCGCAAAGCGCTAGCTCTCTCGCTGCTCGCCATTTTTCTCGGGGGCTGCGCCAGCGACCCTGCCGATCGTGACATCAGCGGCACCTGGATCAACCAGGTCGCCATCGACGCTGCCGCCAAGGGTGGCCCACTTCGCGAAGCGCTTCAGGCGTACGGCCCGAATCTGGAATGGGACGTCAATACCCGCGCCAGCCAGGCTCGTTATACCAACGGTTTTGAGAACGTCGAAGGACGGCTGTTGGGCGAACAGTCCGGCGCGTGGAAAGTCGACTTTTATGGCAGTTCCGGCAGCGAACTGAAACGCGATGGCCGCCAGATGCAGCAGGCAGCCACCGAGAACGAACCGGAACAGCTTTTCGACCGCGCCCAGATCACCGTGCCGGAAGGTGCGCCGATTGGTGCGAGTTTCGAGCGCGCGTTGTATTCCGCGTATCTGGGCGGCAACTGGACAATCGCCAGCGGCCAAGGTGAAGGCGCGACCGTGCAGTTCCAGGCTGATGGCCAGGTTTCCGGCCTGCCCGGCGCTGATCGTTATGCCCTGTGCCTGGCGGGTGATTGCGCGTCGATGAGCAGCGGCAATGACAGCATGTGGCTGCAACAAGGCGGTCAGGGCAACAACTGGATCTTTGTTCGCAAGGGCAAAGAGCTGGAAATCCTGCAGGCGGTGAATACAGCCATGGCGGACGAACAACCGCAGTTCACCCCGGGTGAGCGCAAGTGGTTGCTCGAAAAACAGTAAATCATCGCTGAAAACAACGCATCACCCTATGGGAGTTGGCTCGCCAGCGATTGGAGCCTGGACGCTCAACACTTTTGTTGACTGGAAGGCCGTCATCGCTGGCAAGCCAGCTCCCACATTGACTTTCGATGACTTGAAGTCAGCCTTTACCTTCAAGGATCGCCGCATACCCCTCGCGATAACTCGGGTACTTCGGCACCCAGCCCAAGGCTTTAGCCCGGGCGTTGCTGCATTGTTTGCTGCCTGTGCGGCGCACACTGGCGTCATCGTCCCATTCGGTGACATTCAAGTACTCGCGTAACCACGTCACCACTTCGGCCAGCGGTGCGGGCGCATCGTCAACGCCTATGTAGACGTCATCGAGTTTCACACCCTTACGATCCGCTTCCAGCAGAAACCCCAGCAACCCCGCCGCGTCATCGGCGTGAATGCGGTTGCCGTACAGTGGCGGATCGACCGCCACGCGATAGCCGCGACGCACCTGGGTCAACAGCCATTCGCGGCCGGGGCCGTAGATGCCGGTCAAGCGCACGATGCTGGCTGGAATGCCGCTGTTCAGGGCTACCTGCTCCGCTTCGAGCATCAGCCGCCCGGAATAACCGGCAGCGATTGTCGCTGACGTTTCGTCGACCCACTCCCCGCTCTGCTGCCCATAGACACTGCTGCTTGAAACAAACAGCAGGCGATCCGGCGCCTGGCCGTAATCGTTCAACCACTCCAGCACATGCTGTAAACCCTGCACATACGCCGCGCGATAGCCGGCCTCGTCGTGATCGGTGGCCGCTGCGCAATACACCAGGTAATCCACCGCACCTACGGGCCAGGACTCGGGACAATCTTCGCTGAACAAGTCACCGGCCACGCCGATGACGCCTTCCGGGAGTCGAGAAACGTCCCGGCGAAGACCATGGACTTCCCAGCCCTCGGCCAACAATTGCGTGGCCAGGCGGCTGCCAACATCACCGCAACCGGCAATCAAAACAGAGGGCGCAGACATCAAAAAACTCCATTCGGAAAGCGACAGACTAGCGCTGGCAGTGGACGAGCGGCTAGCAATCAAGGAAAAAAAGAGACGCTATTACTTTTGTTAACAAGAATTACTTGCAATAATGCACGCCACTTTTGTTCTCGGCCTTGCGAGGCCTGGAAGAGCATCACCGTTTTTCTACTCAGGTCCGGCCAGCATGACAAGCATTCAATTCTCCGCTTCGCCAACCAAACGTCCTCGCGCCTGGCGCATCGTGGCTGCTTTGATGATCAGCCTGATGCTGACGCCGGTCGCCGCTTTCGCTGATGCACAAGCGCCGTCCACACCGCCAGCCACTCAAACACCTGCCGAACAGATCGCTCCCACCGCCACCC
>NZ_WKEQ01000089.1 GCF_021605415.1 Pseudomonas syringae | reverse complement strand
CGTATACGAAGTGCAGCAGTTTGCGCATCGCTGCACAGATGATCTGCTTAGGAGCCTTGCCGTTGGCCTTCAGGCGATCCTTCATGGCGATGATCGCCTGGTTATGCTTCAACGCAACCAGGCCTGGCATGTACAGGCCGGCGCGCACGCGCACTGAGCCTACTTTTGAGATCGGCGAGCGCCCCTTGAGAAGCCCTGAGTCGTGAAGTTTAGGATTAAGCCCCGCAGCTGCGACCAGCTTGCGCGCGTCGTCATACTTGCTCAGGTCGCCCAGTTCAGCCAGCAGTCTCTCCAGCGTTCTCTCGCCGATGCCATCGATTGTCACGATCAAGTCACGCATTTGGCGCATGTCCGGATCGTCATCAATGTGTTTCTTGATCGCTTTGTGCGTTTGCGCAATCTCGGTGTCGATGTGATCGATCACCGAGTTGATCGATTCCTTGACGTTTTCGTTGGAAACTTCCAGACGATTACGCTCCATTTGCCTCATTTCCTGAAGATCATCCAGACGACGAACCAACGCCTTCAATTGACGATACTTCAGAGGTTCTGGCGCCCAGAGCCTCAATTTTTCCTGCTTTTCCTTGGCAAAGTCAGCAATTAGCTTGGCATCGCTTTTATCGGTTTTGACCCGACGTAACTCGCTGCCGGCATAGGCATGAATGGTTGCAGGGTTCGCCACGCAGACCCGATAGCCCTTGCTGTAAACGAATTCGGCCAGTTCAAGATGAAAGACAGAAGTCGCCTCCATCACGATCAGCGCAGAAGGCTCTGCTTGCTTCTGGAGCCAGGCTTCAAACTCTTTAAAACCTTTGGCATTGTTAGCCAGTTTGGCTTTGGTTTTGTGCTTGCCGTTTGGCAGGTGTGTAGCAACATCAAAGCTATGTTTAGCGACATCGACACCGACGAAACTGGACATTTCCCTCTCCCAAATCAGATCAATTGCGATCATCACTACACTCTGTCCAACCTTGCAAATGCGAGCTCACGCCAGAGACGGGCCCAAGATACCGTTCGAACTATACGAGTGAGTGCGGAGGGATGGAGCACCATCTACATTGCAGGCAAAAAGCCTAAGGAGCTGCGCGGCTTCCAGATCCCTCCCTCGATGATCAGTCGAGAACTATCGCTCCGTCAGGGGCGATAGTCGAGATACAAGGAGCTG
>NZ_WKEQ01000088.1 GCF_021605415.1 Pseudomonas syringae | reverse complement strand
GGATGGTCTGAAGTAGCCATGTATTTCCCCGGCATACCACCTAGCGCAACTTTTAAACTCGCCAAATGATCAAAAAACAATCAATTCGACGAGTATTTCTTACGTTTTCGCCACCCGGACCCCACTCCGGTGGCCATTTCCCGCATTACAGGCGCACCTCTCCTGCATTCGTCAGTAAATGTCGGCGCGCCATCCACAGGTTCGACAGAGCGAACAGTGTCACCAGTTGCGCCGTGTTTTTGGCCAAGCCGCGAAAGCGCACCTTGGTGTAACCGAACTGGCGCTTGATTACCCGGAACGGATGCTCGACCTTGGCGCGCACCTGAGCCTTGGCCTTTTCAATCTTGCGCTTGGCTTTGTACAGCACGCTGCGCTTATCGAGTTTTTTGTAGGTGCTGCGGCGTGCCGCCACCTGCCAGATAACTTCACGTCCTTCATGCTCGGGCCGCTTTTCGACACCGGTGTAGCCTGCATCGGCGCAGACCACGTTTTCGTCGCCATGCAGCAATTTGTCCACCTGGGTGACATCCGCCACATTGGCCGCCGTGCCCACTACGCTGTGCACCAGACCCGATTCGTCATCGGCGCCGATGTGGGCCTTCATGCCAAAATAATACTGGTTTCCCTTCTTGGTCTGGTGCATTTCCGGGTCGCGCTTGCCGTCCTTGTTCTTGGTCGAACTGGGCGCATTGATCAGCGTTGCATCGACGATGGTGCCCTGGCGCAGCGACAGGCCGCGGTCGCCCAGATAGCCATTGATGACAGCGAGGATGCCGGCCGCCAGCTCGTGTTTCTCCAGCAAGCGGCGGAAGTTGAGAATGGTGGTTTCGTCGGGGATGCGCTCCAGGTTCAGCCCGGCAAACTGGCGCAGGATCGTGGTTTCGTACAGCGCTTCCTCCATCGCTGGATCGCTGTAGCCGAACCAGTTCTGCAGCAGATGCACACGCAGCATCGCCATCAACGGGTAGGCCGGACGGCCACCTTCACCTTTCGGATAATGTGGCTCGATCAAAGCAATCAAGCCCTTCCACGGCACCACCCGATCCATCTCGATCAGGAACAACTCCTTGCGGGTTTGCTTGCGCTTGCCAGCGTACTCGGCGTCGGCGAAGGTCATCTGCTTCATCGGGAAACTCGGTGGGTGGGGTCGCGGTATTTTGCCAAATCAGAAAGTCTTTTTCAGAGTTTCCT
>NZ_WKEQ01000087.1 GCF_021605415.1 Pseudomonas syringae | reverse complement strand
CTGGCGTATCGCGGGGTGACGGCGGCGGCGTTGGGGGTGATGGTTGATGAGGGGGTTGAGGGGATTGTCGGGCGCGCGCTGGAAACTGGGGCAAATTTGGCGCGCCGGGGGATGTATACCAATCCACCAGAACCTTGAAATATGGGGAAAAATAACCTGCTAAAAATCTTCGGATAAAAAATGTTATTTACTCATAACTCTTCTTTAAGTTGTTCATCGATATGTTGCAACCAATGTTTTCCGGAATCCCATTCGTTCCAATAGGTAAAGTAACAGCTTAATTCTTTTAATAAATATTTTCGTAAAGTCATTTCGTCTATATTTTGGCTGAGCAGTTTTTTTAATTCTTCGCGAACCATTAAGCGATCGTTCTGCTCAGATTCCCTTCGAAAAGACTCTATAACTTGTTCGGCCGTATCGTGCTCGGCAGTCCAGTCTTGGTGGAAGTACGCTCCGAAAAAATCATGGAGATTGGGAAATTCTTTGTTCATGCTTCTGGAAACCCCGTTAGTAAAAAATAACCTAAGGGTAATTTAGGGTCTTTTTTAAGTACCAATAGTAATCTATGTGCCGCCAACACTTGGGGTTGACCATTCACGATGCTCACCCCGATAGGGGACGTGAATTGATGTGAAATGGTTGTCTTTATTTTACTGCTCTCCAGGAATTTTTTTATACGCAGTGAATTAGCTGACAATGCGTCTGATACGGCTGACTCTGCCACAGAACGGTTAGGGAATGTCGAGGCAGCGGGAATGTTTGGTTCATTCCTTAACCTTTGTGCCAGCTGTGCATCGGTTCGGCCAACGTGTTTCGCAATTAGATGGCCTCCTTGTGCTTCATGCGCAGCGAGACCACCCCCAGGGACTATTTTGCTGTACGGCCCATCGGCCGAGGCATCGCCAGGGCAAGGGCTGCACGCCAACCCCAACGGATCAACCCACCCCGTCGGATTCGGCGTGTATTGATATTGGTTGAGCCCACCCGCCAGTTTCACTGGATCGGGTGTCAGATAGCGCCCAGCCTCCGGATCATAGTAGCGATGCCGGTTGTAATGCAGCCCGCTTTCGGCGTCGAAGTATTGCCCCTGAAACCTCAGCGGTTGTTCGAGTTGTTCACCGCCGCCATGGGTCAGTTCAGTCACCTTTCCATACGCGCTGTATTTCGCCGACCAGACGACGTCGCCGCTGTAGTCGGTGAGTTCCTGCGGTG
>NZ_WKEQ01000086.1 GCF_021605415.1 Pseudomonas syringae | reverse complement strand
GTATGCGGAATCGTATGGGGGAGGAGGTCATCTCCACGCCCAGCTCGGTACGCTCGGCGGGTTTTGCCAACTCTCCCGGACTAGCCTGTCGGGGGTGGCCTTGGCGAGGGCGGTGTCCCAGTACCATAACCAGTACCGCCGGGAGTTGTCGCCGGCCAGGAACCCGGGCCCGGCCTCGAGGATGTGCGAAGGTATAGTGGTTCGATACTTGATTCGGATGAGGTCTGTCACGGAGGTATCCATTATGTTGGCTCCTTGCGACTGGCGCCAGGCGTCCGTTGAGCCGGGGCTTAACAGGGGGCTGATTAGGATCTGAACCACGTTGGTCACTCGGACTGGGTAGGTGGCGCGGGAGCCGTTATTGTCGGTGGCGACTATGGAAGTGTCGCCGTTGCCCGCGCTGTATACGAGTCCTGTAGTAGGGTCGACGTTGGCTATTTCTTCATTCAATGAGCTGTAGGTGTACGGGGGGACGCCGCCCGAAGGAACCCGAGTGGCGGAGGAACCGGTCGGGAAGTTGCCCGACAGAAGCTTCTCGGGGTACCCCTCGGGCCAGGTCTGCCGGATTTCGACGGAGCGGCCGGAGAGGACGAGCTCAGAGGTGTCGATTATCAGAGGGCCAGCCACAGTCAAGGTCCGCGCTGCCGAACTCGGCAAGCCCGTGCCATACAGCGGTTTGGCGGTGAAGCTGTGGGGGGCCACCGACAGGCCGTCAACGGTTTTGCTCCAGATACCGGTGGCCGGGTCGGCGACCGCGTCGCCCTTGTCGGCCGCATCATCGAGAATTTTCACGCTCTGGCCCTTGGCGGCGGTGCCGGTCAGGGTCACGGTGGTTTCGACGGTGTAGCCGCCTTCGGCGATTTCGTTTCCTTTGGCGTCCTCGATTCTGGTGATTTCAGGCTGTACCAGTTCCACAGCCCTTACCGTATAAGTTCGCAGCGGAAACGTCACCGCCTGCGATTCTTCAGTACTCTGGCCCAGCGCGGCCTTGAAGGACAACGTGAGGGTCGAACCATCTTTCAGCCGTTTCAAGTCGGCAAAGGGGGCCGCGTGCTCGTAATAACCGTTTCTTATCCAGTCAGCATTAGTTTGACTGGCCGTCGGCTGCCAAATCGTTTTTTCAAACTTGCTATCGTCCTCCAATGTTCCGTCGAGACGCAGCCAAACGTATTGGCGTAGGGCAATATGCGGCCAGTCGTTACAGCGCAGTTTGCCGGTGGATGTCAGGTTCATGAG
>NZ_WKEQ01000085.1 GCF_021605415.1 Pseudomonas syringae | reverse complement strand
AGCCGCCACCGATCCAGCCCCGGCTGTCGACGCCAGCGCTGCCGATGCGCCGCAAATGCTCGAAGCCGACAACTCCCTGGGCATGGCCCACGACCTGTCGCCGTGGGGCATGTACCAGAATGCCGACATTATCGTGAAAATCGTGATGATCGGTCTGGCCATTGCCTCGATCATCACCTGGACCATCTGGATTGCCAAAGGGTTCGAGCTGATCGGCGCCAAACGTCGTCTGAGCACCGAAATCGCCAATCTGAAAAAAGCGACCACCCTTAAAGACGCGAGCACCACCGCCGCGAAGGAAGGCACCCTCGCCAATCTGCTGGTTCATGACGCCCTCGAAGAAATGCGCCTGTCGGCCAACAGCCGGGAAAAGGAAGGCATCAAGGAACGCGTCAGCTTCCGTCTCGAGCGCCTCGTCGCAGCATGCGGTCGCAACATGAGCAGCGGCACCGGCGTGCTGGCGACCATCGGCTCTACCGCGCCGTTCGTCGGCCTGTTCGGCACCGTGTGGGGCATCATGAACAGCTTCATCGGCATCGCCAAAACCCAGACCACAAACCTTGCCGTCGTGGCGCCGGGCATCGCCGAAGCACTGCTGGCTACCGCACTGGGCCTGGTTGCCGCGATTCCGGCCGTGGTCATCTACAACGTGTTCGCCCGCTCCATCGCCGGTTACAAGGCGCAGGTATCCGACGCGTCGGCACAGGTTCTGCTGCTGGTCAGCCGTGATCTTGACCACCAGCCTGAGCGCAGCTCCCAGCCGCACATGGTCAAAGTGGGGTAATCGGCCATGGGCCTGCATTTGAAAGAAGGCGCAGACGACGATCTGGCCGAGAACCACGAAATCAACGTGACGCCGTTCATCGACGTCATGCTCGTGCTATTGATCATTTTCATGGTGGCCGCTCCGTTGGCCACCGTGGATATCAAAGTCGACCTGCCTGCCTCTACCGCCAAACCGGCGCCACGCCCTGAGAAACCGGTGTTTCTCAGCGTGAAAGCCGATCAACGCCTGTACCTCGGCGAAGAGGAAGTGAAGCCCGAAGCCCTCGGCGCCACGCTTGACGCCAAAACCAGTGGCAAGAAAGACACGACGATCTTCTTCCAGGCTGACAAAGGCGTGGATTACGGCGATCTGATGAGCGTCATGGACAATCTGCGCGCAGCCGGCTACTTGAAGGTCGGTCTGGTCGGTCTCGAGACGGCAGCCAAGAAATGATCACGACGCGCCATAAGCTGACGCGTTACAGCGGTAGCCTGGCCGTGGTGCTGGGCGTTCACGCGCTGGCCATCGCGCTGGCGCTGAACTTGTCCACCCGCCCGCCCATCGAGCTGCCGCCGCAGGCAATGATGGTCGAGTTGGCACCGGC
>NZ_WKEQ01000084.1 GCF_021605415.1 Pseudomonas syringae | reverse complement strand
CAATCAGACGCCCCTGACGATCCCGGCACATGCCGTTGGAAAAGTTCGAGTGTTCGCGGTACACGGTGAAGGTGTCGGTGATTTCGTCCCAGCGCATGATGCGATTATTGGGAATGTCGCTGACCAACAAATAGCGGCCATCACCCACCCACACCGGCCCTTCGGCCCAGCGCATGCCGGTGGCGAGTTTTTCAACACTGGCGTTGAAAACACGCAGATCGAGGAAGCTGTCGTCGAGGATGTGAATCAGTGGATCAGGGTAACGCTGACTCAAGGGTTCGGCGGCATCGGAAAATCGGGGTAGTGCGGTGCTGCCGACGGTGGCGAGCGTGGCGGAAACGGCGAGGGACTTTTTCAGGAAGCTGCGGCGGGTATTGCCCTTCGCTTGGTCAGGACTTTCAGGCGTGGCGGAAAGGGATGAGTCCATGTAGCGATCTCCGTGGTTTTATTCTTTTTGGGGAGGCGTAGTAATACCTTGTGGTAGGACATCGTAAAAGTGGTTCGTCTGCTGTATCAAGAAGACGGCATGGCATACGACCTTGGCCGCTAAGAAAATAGAGACAACCCCATTCTGCCTATCAAAAATATAAGCAAAACCAGAAAAAATATCCTGATGAAGCTACTTCCGTAACGAAGTGCCAAGAAAACACCAGTGATAGAGCCTGCCATATTGCATAAAGCAACTATCCCGCCAACAGTCCAAAGGACGTTACCCGTCGGAATAAAAAAGAGAAGCGCTGCGCTAAACGTTCCTAAATTAACAAGCTTCGCAGAGGCTGATGCATTTAAAAAATCAAAACCGAAAAATTTAACAAATATAAATAGCAAGAGGCTGCCGCTGCCTGGGCCAAACACACCATCATAGAAACCAATGAGAGCGCCAAAGAAAATGCCTAATATAATTTCCTTTGATCCGCAGTGTTTGCTGGAACCAGACAAGCCCAGTTCCTTTTCCTTAAACGTGTAAATTGCCATGCCAATCAAGATGAAAAATACAAGAAACTCCATCGGCTTTTTTGGAACGATGGATACTGAGAGGGCACCCAGAAAGGCAAACAGAAACGCGGAAAGCATGGTGGGAAGCATTAATTTCCATTTGATTTTTATTCTTTTTACATAGCTGAATATGGAAGACAAGTTACCCGCCAAAACTGCCAGCTTATTAGTACCAAAAACCGTAGCCAGGCTTTGCTGAGGCAGGGCATGTAAAAGCGCTGGTAATTGTACAAGTCCGCCACCTCCGACGGCGGCGTCTATGAGTCCGCCGCAAAAGGCAAAAAAACCTAGCGCGATCAACGCGTCTTCAAAATTCATACAGCGGAGCCGGTCGAAACGTTACTGCTACATAAAAAATCATGATATTCGTCTTTATCAAATCATATTTAGGGATGGTCTGAAGTAGCCATGTATTTCCCCGGCATACCACCTAGCGCAACTTTTAAACTCGCCAAATGATCAAAAAACAATCAATTCGACGAGTATTTCTTACGTTTTCGCCACCCGGACCCCAC
>NZ_WKEQ01000083.1 GCF_021605415.1 Pseudomonas syringae | reverse complement strand
TTTGCCTTCACCCGACTGTATCGAAGCAGCGCGGCCGAGATTGATGCAGGGCTTGGTTTCGGCTGGAGCCATTCGCTGGCCCATCGTCTGGACATCGACGGTGACGAGGTTGTCTGGATCGACCATGAAAACCGCCAGACGCGGTTTCCGCTGCCAGGCATCGAGCGACCGGCCATCCATAACAGCCTGTCGCGAGCAACGATTTTTCTCGGTGAAGAGCCGGAAGAACTGATCGTTGCGCTGGCCGGTGAGACGTCGCGGTTTTATCACTTTCGTGTCGGGCGACTCAGCTCCATCAGCGATGCATACGGCAACCGGTTACGCATTGACCGTGACCGTCAGGATCGCATTCAACGGCTGGATAACGGCGCCGGTCGGGCATTGCTGCTGAGCTATGACCGACGACATTTGTCGGCCGTTGAATATCAAGTCTTTCAAGAAGGTGCCTGGCGCACCGAACAAACGCTGGTCAGCTACCGCTACGACGCACTGCATCGCCTTGTCGAAGCCACCAACGCCGCCGGGGAAAGCGAGCGTTACGACTACGACGACCAGCACGTCATCCTGCAACGCCAGCTCAGCGGTGGGGCAAGTTTCTACTGGGCGTGGGAAAGATCCGGCAAGGCTGCGCGATGTGTCCGTCACTGGGCCTCGTTCTCGCAGATGGACACGCGCTACGAATGGGACGATGCCGGCAGCGTCACGGTGCACTACGTCGACGGCACCGAAGAGACTTACGTTCACGACGATCACGCTCGGTTGGTGCGCAAGGTCGAACCCGACGGTGGCGAACAGCTCAACACCTATGACGCGCAAGGACGGCTGATCGCCGAGCAGGACGCTCTCGGCGCGGTCACCGAATACCGCTACGACGATGCCGGACGCTTGCTGGCGCTGATTCCGCCCGATGACGCGCCAACGTTCTACGAATACCGCAACGGTTTCCTGCACGCCCGCTCACGGGGCGAGGCCGTTTGGACGTACCGGCGCAATACTCAGGGCGATGTGACGGAAGCCGTCGACCCGGACGGTCAGGTCACTCACTACCACTACGATCCGCGTGGGCAGATCCTTTCGATCCGCTACCCGGACACCAGTCGCCACGTCTTCGTCTGGAATGGCTTGGGGCAACTGGTTGAGGAAACCTTGCCCGACGGCGGTGTGCGGCGTTTTTCCTACGACGCGCTCGGACGGCGGACGACTGCTCAGGACGAACATGGCGCTATTACCCGTCAGCAATGGGATGCCGTCGGCCGATTGCTGCAGACGACGCAGCCGAACGGCGCCACTCGCGCCTACCGCTACAACGCCTATGGCCAGGTCACCGCCGAACAGGACGAACTCGGCCGCATCACCCGTTACGAATATGACGACGATCTGCACCTGGTCAGCCGACGGATCAATCCTGACGGCACGCAACTCAAGTACCGCTACGACCACGCGCAACTGCTGCTGACGGAAATCGAGAACGAGTCCGGCGAGAAATACCTGCTGGACTACACCGCTCGCGGACTGATCCGACAGGAAACGGGGTTCGATGGCCGGCGCACGGC
>NZ_WKEQ01000082.1 GCF_021605415.1 Pseudomonas syringae | reverse complement strand
TGGCCGGTTGAAGAAAATGCCCGTATCGCAAGATACGGGCATTTTTCTTATGCGCTATATCCAAGGTGAAAACCGCTCCCAGAGCGCGCTGTTTCCACTCTCGCTAGACGAACTCATTCCCGATGACCATCTGGTTCGGGTGATCGAGGCCTATGTTTCGCTTCTGGACTTTGAGCTGCTGGGCTTCGACAAAGCCAGGCCCAAGGCCACGGGACGCCCTTCGTATGATCCCGCCGACCTGCTCAAACTCTACCTCTACGGCTATTTTCAGCGCATCCGCTCGTCGCGGCGGCTCGAAGCCGAGTGTCAGCGCAACGTTGAAGTCATGTGGCTGCTTGGCCGGCTGGCCCCTGACTTCAAAACCATCGCTGATTTTCGGCGCGATAACAGCGCTGCGTTCACCGCAACCTGTCGCGCCTTTGTTCGGTTTTGCCGAAATGCCGGTCTGATTGCCGGCGAGTTGGTGGCAATCGATGGCAGCAAGTTTCAGGCGGTTGCCTCAAGTCGAAAACACCTGACACCGAAAAAACTCAAGCAGCGAGAAGCGGTGCTCGATAAGCGAATTGCGCGTTATCTGGCACAACTTGATGAAGCAGATCGTGGCGAGGATGGGGAATCGATTGATCGTTCAGCGGTGCAAGCCGCGCTTCAAGAGTTGCAGGTAAAAAAGGCCAATAACCAGACCTGTCAGGTGCTGATGGAGGCTCAAGGTCTGGCTCAACACGTCGTGGGCGAGCCCGAGGCCCAGAAGATGCGAACGGCGTCCGGCCCGCTCGTGGCCTACAACATTCAAAGTGCTGTAGATGCCAAACATTGTCTGATTCTGCACCACGAAGTCACTCAGGAAGGCACCGACAATCGCCAGCTCGATCCGATGGCCAAAGCGGCCAAAGAGGAGCTGCACCAATCAGAACTCTGCGTCACAGCGGATGCGGGCTACTCCAATGGAGCCCAGTTTCAGAGCTGTGAAGATGCCGGCATCACGGCGTTTGTGCCCCCGAATCGGTCCATCAACACAACCGGTGACGACGAACAGTACTTTGATCGAACCGAATTCATTTATGACACGGACAACGATCAATATCAGTGCCCCGCCGGCAACCAACTGACACTCAAACAACTGAGCAAGGGCGACCGGATCTATCAGGCGGCTATCAGCGACTGCCGAAGTTGTCCGCTCAAAAGCCGCTGCACCAAGGCCGAACGCCGGTATCTGACGCGCCATGCCCACGAAGCGGCATTTGAGCGAATGGAGCGGCGGATGAATGCCCATCCCGAAATGATGGTCAATCGCCGATCCATCGTCGAGCATCCCTTCGGCAACCTGAAGCAATGGATCTTCGGCAATGGCCGGTTTTTGCTGCGCCAGTTACAGGGTACTCGCGCAGAAATGGCGCTTGCGGTACAGGCCTACAACTTGAAAAGGGCTATCCAGGTGTTGGGAGCGCAAAAGCTGATGGCGCTGATGGGCTGAGAGGCCCTTTATTTTTCAGATCGCAGAAAAGCAAATGCCCCGACAAGTCGGGGCATTTGCTTTTAACCGGGACAGATTGTGTTTTCACACAGCCTG
>NZ_WKEQ01000081.1 GCF_021605415.1 Pseudomonas syringae | reverse complement strand
ACCACTTGCGCTTCCGATCTCTCGTTAGCGGGAGGCGAATTCTACAGCGTTACTCGCTGTTGTCAACACCTCTTTTTCACCGCTTTCGACCGAGAAGATCGAACCGTTAAAAGAGCCACACATCACGCCCCTTCCAACTCCTTCCAGGCTTCGATGATTTGAAGCCAGTCGCTGTCGAAAACTGCTTAACTCATTGTTTACCAAGGAGTTTTCCGTTTCGACTGCGCCGGAAGTGGGGCGAATTATAGACACTCAGAATTCGCCGTCAACCCTTATTTTCTACTTTATTCCGATTTGAGCGTAATACGCGCAAATGCCTTCTTTCCTGCCTGGCAGACGTGGGTCGCGCCCAGTACGTATATAAAGGAGCGATCTACCACCTCACCATCTATACGTACACCGCCGGAACCCAACAGATCGCGAGCGACCGCAGAGTTCTTCACCAGTCCCGCCTTGTTAAGCACAGCCGCGATCGGCATATCTTCGGTCGCAGTCAGTTCGATCTCCGGCAGATCATCCGGAAGCTCGCCTTCCTTCATACGATTACCGGCCGCGCGATGAGCGTTCGCCGCCGCTTCTTCGCCGTGAAAACGAGCAACGATTTCTTCTGCCAGCTTGATCTTGATGTCGCGCGGATTGGCTCCCGCCTCAACATCAGCACGGAACGCATTGATCTCGTCCATCGACCGAAAGCTGAGCAGCTCAAAGTAACGCCACATCAACGCATCAGGAATCGAAACCAGCTTGCCGTACATGACACCCGGCGCTTCCTGAATGCCGACGTAATTGCCCAACGATTTGGACATCTTCTTAACGCCATCCAGGCCTTCAAGCAGCGGCATGGTCAAAATGCACTGGGCTTCCTGGCCATAGCCGCGCTGCAGCTCACGCCCCATCAACAAGTTGAATTTCTGGTCGGTTCCACCCAACTCAACATCTGCACGCAAGGCGACCGAGTCATATCCCTGCACCAACGGGTAAAGGAATTCATGGATGGCGATCGGTTGATTAGTGGTGTAACGCTTATCGAAGTCGTCGCGCTCAAGCATGCGCGCGACGGTGTATTGCGAGGTCAGCCGAATGAAGTCCGCCGGCCCCATCTGATCCATCCAGGTGGAGTTGAACGCCACTTCGGTTTTTGCCGGATCGAGAATCTTGAACACCTGCGTCTTGTAAGTCTCAGCGTTATCCAAAACTTGCTCGCGGGTAAGCGGCGGACGCGTGGCGCTTTTGCCGCTCGGGTCACCAATCATTCCGGTGAAGTCACCAATGAGGAAGATGACCTGATGCCCCAGATCCTGAAACTGGCGCAGCTTATTAATAAGCACGGTATGACCCAAGTGCAGATCCGGTGCAGTCGGATCGAAGCCGGCCTTGATACGCAGCGGCTGACCGCGCTTGAGCTTTTCGATCAGCTCGGACTCGACCAACAGTTCTTCCGCACCACGTTTAATCAGCGCTAGCTGCTCTTCAACCGACTTCATAACAGACCCGCAAGGCTCAGATTCAAAGGGAACCAACCATACAAGATCGCGCACCAATTACAAGTTTTGCCCGGCGCACGGCCACCAATCGACAGACGCGATGTCTGCAGACTTGCTTCAGAGATGATTTGGTTATATTTTATACAGTTATTTCATCTTCATCATGTCATTCATCTTTTCCAATTCATCTTAATTTCAAAGTCAAAATTACCTATGACCACTGAACCGTCTAAAGCGCCACCGCTTTACCCGAAGACCCACCTGCTCGCCGCAAGTGGAATCGCCGCCCTTCTAAGTCTGGCGCTCCTGGTATTCCCTTCCAGCGATGTTGAAGCCAAAAAGACGACCCTGAGCCTTGAACTGGAAAGTCCTGCTGAACAACTGACACAAGATCAAGACGCTGCCGACGAATGTCTAGTACAGCAGGCATCACGCTGTTCGAAC
>NZ_WKEQ01000080.1 GCF_021605415.1 Pseudomonas syringae | reverse complement strand
CTTGCAGATCCTGGATGGATTTGAGGTCGTTGACCTCGTATTCCATGTAGCCGCGAATCGCTTCCCAGTGGCTGATCGCGAGCGGCAGGCCGGCGCAGGGGAATTCCACGCTGGTCAGGGTTTCGCCATGCTGGAAACCGATGCCCATGCCGTATTGGCGCTGGACGCCGTATTGGCTGACGCCCTGGGCTTCGATGATCCAGGCCGAGAGTGATTCCCAGGGGACGAAGACCGGTTCGGTGGCGCCTTCGGGCATGAAGCAGACTTCGCGGCGTTGGCGGTTGAAGCGGGTGGGAATGATTGAGGCGCGTTTTTTGTGGTTGTGGTGCCAGACGCCAAGTCCGATAAATAAAATGGCGAAAGACCCCATCAATCCTAACGCTGATGATTGAAAAAACAGTTCTACCGTGAAATCCCACAGATATAGCCAGTCGTATCCTAAAAACAAGCCAATGCTGAATATGAACAGAGGCAGTAAGACGGAATACATGGAGGTGATTGTAAATGGCCCTCCGAGAATGACTTGCCAAGAAAAAACGTGTAGCGCCCCTAGCCCGAAATCCATAAACACATTATTTAGTTCCCCTATATGAGGGCCATAGGCCGGCGATAGGGTGGGTAGTGGCAGGGGGGCTAGATAGGTGATCGTTCCGCCAGGGAAAGGCTCGATCTCTCCAGCGTTTTTGGTTTGGCCATTAGTTGGCAACTTTGAAGGCGTAATCATGCGTATTTCGTTCCGTTCAGCGCGGTGCGTTGCACTTCAGCAAATATCTCGGTAATCGGCCGGCGCGGCTGGCGTTTTTGCAGTTTGCGCACTTGTTCGCTCAGGCGCAGCAGTGCTTCGCTCGGCTTGGCCCATTGGGCCTTTGGCAACGGTTTTGACCATTCGCGCATGACGTCGGGCAATGTCTGTTTGCCGATTCTTGCCAGGCGCCGCACTTCCCATTCGGTGATGTGGTTGGGCAGCGTCCACAGCGTCATGACGTGATAGAGATACCAGAAGAACCCCGACAACCGATTGCGTTCGCCGTTGCGGATTTCCTGATGCATGCGGGCGCGGGCGTTGTAGAAGGTGTGCAGGCCTTCGTGCGGTGGGTCGTCGGGGCCTTGCAGGTCTTGCAGATCCTGGATGGATTTGAGGTCGTTGACCTCGTATTCCATGTAGCCGCGAATCGCTTCCCAGTGGCTGATGGCGAGCGGCAGGCCGGCGCAAGGGAATTCCACGCTGGTCAGGGTTTCGCCATGCTGGAAACCGATGCCCATGCCGTATTGGCGCTGGACGCCGTATTGGCTGACGCCCTGGGATTCGATGATCCAGGCCGAGAGTGATTCCCAGGGGATGAAGACCGGTTCGGTGGCGCCTTCGGGCATGAAGCAGACTTCGCGGCGTTGGCGGTTGAAGCGGGTGGGAATGATTGAGGCGCGTTTTTTGTGGACGTGGTGCCAGACGCCCACGCTAATAAGCAGTATTGCGAACCCGCCTTTTAATGCGAGGCTCCAAGCCTCACGGAAAATCCCTTCTATGTAGCTCAGGATGTCTACCCAACTATCTCCAAATAACAGCCCGAGAACGCCGCCTACTAACGGAAACAAAAACGCGATCATACATCCGACGCTGAATGGCCCTCCCAAAGTCATTTGCCACATAAAGACACTTGGGGAACCCAATCCAAAGTCCATGTAGACGTCATTTAACTCACCAATATGTGGCCCATAAGGGGGCAATGACGTTGGTAATGGCAGGGGGGCTAGGTAGGTGATCGTTCCGCCAGGGAAAGGCTCGATCTCTCCGGCGTTTCGGGTTTGGTCATTAATTGGCAACTTTGAAGGCGTACTCATGCGTGTTTCGCTCCGTTCAGCGCCGAGCGTTGCACTTCAGCAAATATCTCGGTAATCGGCCGGCGCGGCTGGCGTTTTTGCAGTTTGCGCACTTGTTCGCTCAGGCGCAGCAGTGCTTCGCTCGGCTTGGCCCATTGGGCCTTTGGCAACGGT
>NZ_WKEQ01000008.1 GCF_021605415.1 Pseudomonas syringae | reverse complement strand
ACCTACAGATGTGAAAAAGAGCCACCCCCAAGCCCCGACCGAACCGCCACCACCCGCGACCGAAAACCGCGAACAATCCCGCAACGCCTACGACGTCCTCGAACTTGCCGGCCTGCCCACCGAAGAAGCCCTGCGCGCCAATAACGGCACGTTTACCGTCAACGTCCTGCTCAAGCCACGCTTGCAACCGCCTCATCAGTTACGTCTGGTGCTGGACGACGAACCCTACGGCCAGCCAAGCAATGTGCCGGTGCTGCAACTGGTGAATGTCGACCGGGGCGAACATCGTCTGGCCGTTCAGGTCATCAATGGCCAGGCGATCCTCCAGCAGAGTCCTGTCGTGGTTTTCACCGTGCAACGGGTGCATACGCCGTGATTCGCGGGTTGCTGTTCGTCAGCCTCGCCCTGCTAAGCCTCTGCGCTTCGGCCGAGGTGTTCACCTATATCGATGCTCAAGGCAATCGCGTCTATACCGACCAGCCGCGCCCGGGCAATGCCAAGCGTGTGCCGCTGGCAACCAGCAATCGTATGCCTCCCATCTCAACCAGCAGCGCGCCACTGACAACGGCTAAAAAACAGGATGCGCCGCCGCCCTTCCACTACGACATGCTGCGCATTCTGATTCCCGAACCGGACGCCACACTGCGCAGCAGCGCCGGCGAACTGATCGTCAGTGTCACCAGCGAGCCCGGCTTGCAAAAAGGTCATCGCTACCGCTTGCTGCTCGACGGCCAGACGGTCGGCGAACCGGGCTTGAGCCCGGTGTTCCCGCTGAGCAACATCGATCGGGGCAGCCATAACCTGTCCGTGGAAATCCTCGATACCGACAATCGCATCGTCGAGCGCACAGCCAATCAGCCATTCCACATGCTACGCATCTCACTGGCGCAAAAACGCCAGATCAAACCCTGTACCACGGACGATTACGGCGTGCGCCCAGAATGTCCGCTGAAGGACAAACCCGAAGAACCGAAAAACCCTTTCCTGCGCTTCTTCTGACGCCGTTCAGCTTTGCGCACTATATTGGTGCGATAAGCTGCACCGTACTCACATTCCAACCCATTTTGGTTCGAAACTTCCCGAATGAGCTGGCCACGTGCCACGCAAACGAGCGTCAAACGCCTGTTTCAGGCATCGAACGCTTCTTTTCGGAGCCTTGGTTTGGTTTTTGCATTTTCCGTGTAACAGCGCCTGTTTCTCGCGCACGCCATGCTCCAAAAAGGGGTTCAGATGACCATTAGCGACGCACTGCACCGCCTGCTACTCGACAACCTGACCACTGCCACTATTCTGCTCGACGCTGAATTGCGCCTCGAATACATGAACCCGGCAGCGGAAATGCTGCTGGCCATCAGCGGTCAGCGCAGCCATGGACAGTTCATCAGCGAGCTGTTCACCGAATCCACCGAGGCGCTCAATTCGCTGCGTCAGGCCGTGGAACAGGCGCATCCGTTCACCAAGCGCGAAGCGATGCTCACCGCCCTTACCGGCCAGACCCTCACCGTCGATTACGCGGTGACGCCGATCCTGAGCGATGGCGCGACAATGCTGTTGCTGGAAGTCCACCCCCGTGATCGCCTGCTGCGTATCACCAAAGAAGAAGCGCAGCTGTCGAAACAGGAAACCAGCAAGATGCTGGTGCGCGGCCTGGCACACGAAATCAAAAATCCTCTGGGCGGCATCCGTGGCGCCGCGCAATTGCTGGCCCGCGAACTGCCGGAAGACAGCCTGCGCGATTACACCAATGTGATCATTGAAGAAGCCGATCGCCTGCGCAATCTGGTCGATCGCATGCTCGGCTCGAACAAACTGCCGTCGCTGGCCATGTGCAACATTCACGAAGTGCTCGAACGCGTCTGCCAGTTGGTCGAAGCCGAAAGCCAGGGCTGCATCACGCTGGTGCGCGATTACGACCCGAGCATTCCCGACGTGTTGATCGACCGCGAGCAAATGATTCAGGCCGTGCTGAATATCGTGCGCAACGCCATGCAGGCGATCAGTAGCCAGAACGAGCTGCGCCTGGGCCGTATCAGTCTGCGCAGTCGCGCCATGCGCCAGTTCACCATCGGCCACATCCGTCATCGCCTGGTGACCAAGATCGAAATCATCGACAACGGCCCGGGCATCCCGGCGGAACTCCAGGAAACCATTTTCTTTCCCATGGTCAGTGGTCGTCCGGACGGTACCGGGCTGGGCCTGGCCATTACCCAGAACATCATCAGCCAGCACCAGGGCCTGATCGAGTGTGAGAGCCACCCCGGCCACACCACGTTCTCGATCTTTCTGCCACTGGAACAAGGAGCCACATCGACATGAGCCGTAGTGAAACCGTGTGGATCGTCGATGACGACCGTTCTATCCGTTGGGTTCTGGAAAAAGCCCTGCAACAGGAAGGCATGACCACCCAGAGTTTCGACAGCGCCGACGGCGTGATGAGTCGCCTGGCCCGTCAGCAGCCGGACGTGATCATCTCCGACATTCGCATGCCGGGTGCCAGCGGCCTCGATCTGCTGGCGCGGATTCGTGAACAACACCCACGGCTGCCGGTCATCATCATGACCGCTCATTCCGATCTGGACAGCGCTGTCGCCTCCTATCAGGGCGGTGCGTTCGAATACCTGCCAAAACCGTTCGACGTCGACGAAGCGGTGTCGCTGGTCAAGCGTGCCAACCAGCACGCCCAGGAACAACAAGGCCTGGAAGTCGTCCCGACACTGACCCGTACCCCGGAAATCATCGGTGAGGCGCCGGCGATGCAGGAAGTGTTTCGCGCCATCGGGCGCTTGAGCCACTCCAACATCACCGTGCTGATCAACGGCGAATCCGGCACCGGTAAAGAACTGGTCGCCCACGCCTTGCACCGCCACAGCCCGCGCGCGGCTTCGCCGTTCATTGCGCTGAACATGGCGGCGATCCCGAAAGACCTGATGGAGTCCGAGCTGTTCGGCCATGAAAAAGGCGCGTTCACCGGCGCGGCCAACCTGCGTCGCGGACGCTTCGAACAGGCTGACGGCGGCACATTGTTCCTCGACGAAATCGGCGACATGCCGGCCGACACCCAGACCCGCCTGCTGCGCGTTCTGGCGGACGGCGAGTTTTATCGCGTCGGCGGCCACGTACCGGTCAAGGTTGACGTGCGGATCATCGCCGCAACACACCAGAATCTGGAAACCCTGGTGCACGCCGGGAAATTCCGTGAGGATTTGTTCCACCGCCTCAACGTGATCCGCATTCACATCCCGCGGCTGTCGGATCGTCGCGAAGACATCCCGACCCTGGCCAAGCACTTCCTCAGCCGCGCCGCGCAGGAACTGGCGGTAGAGCCGAAGCTGCTGAAGAGCGAGACCGAGGAATACCTGAAAAATCTGCCGTGGCCGGGCAACGTGCGTCAGCTGGAAAACACCTGCCGGTGGATCACCGTCATGGCGTCCGGACGCGAAGTGCACGTCAGCGACCTTCCGCCGGAGCTGCTGAGCCTGCCGCAGGATTCGGCACCCGTGACCAACTGGGAGCAGGCGCTGCGTCAGTGGGCCGATCAGGCGTTGGCGCGCGGTCAGTCAAGCCTGCTCGACAGTGCGGTGCCAACATTTGAGCGGATCATGATCGAGACGGCTTTGAAGCACACTGCCGGACGTCGTCGTGACGCGGCGGTGTTGCTCGGCTGGGGGCGCAATACCCTGACCCGCAAAATCAAGGAATTGGGGATGAAGGTGGATGGTGGGGATGATGATGAGGGGGATGAAAGCTAAGCCCTGCATTCTTCGCTGACCGTAAAACCCACCGCGAGCAGGCTCGCGCCTACAGGGGAACGCGTTCCACTTGTAGGCGTGAGCCTGCTCGCGATGCTTCCAGAGCCCGCATGCACCGGATCAATGCACGCTGACCCGTGATCGGGCATACCGGCCTGCCGTGAACCCCTTCAGGCAAGATCGAAAAACCACAGCTGCACATACACGAAAGCCCCGGATTGCGGGGCTTTCGTGTATGTGGGGAAATTTTCTGTTTCCAAATACTTAAATTGGCACGCGCCCTGCAATAACCCTTACAGGTGATTCGATTCACCACCCGTTTCGGGGACCTTGGTACAGGCAGGCCGGGGATTCCCCTCTTTACACCGGGCTCACACCGCACAAGCGACGAGCCCACCCCGTTTTGGGGCCCTTGATACAGGCAGGTCAGGGGTTCCCTCTTTACACCGGGCTTACGTCGCACGATGCAAGCCCAGCCTTTTGGGAACCTTGGTACAGGCAGGCCGGGGATTCCCTCTTTTATTGCTCTCGGAGACGGATCTCCAGCCGCCAGCGGTCATCAACCTCGTGACCGGCCCACTCGCCTTGCAGTGGGCGCGCCGCCACCAGCGTCAGCAACAACCCTCCGTCACTCAATCGCGTCCGCCAGTTCACGTCCTTGCCGTTGAGCTTGAGCTGGCCTTTCTGCGCCTTGCCCTCGGCCTCGAACAACAACGCGACGCTGCCATCGACGATCTCGCCATGCAGTTTCGGCTCGTTGTTGAACCACGCGACCAGCCCCCCTTCAGTGACCTCGATCTGCTCGAGCACACTCGGATCAGGCGTGGTCAACCGGCCGATCATCAGACCGACCATGACCCCGACAATCGCCAGCGACGCCATCACTCGCGGGAATAGTTTCGAACGCGGATCCGCTTGCGGCGTAGAATGCGCGTCATCTTTACCTTCGGAGCCGTGCATGTTTCACGTCATCCTTTTTCAACCAGAAATTCCGCCGAATACCGGCAACGTTATCAGGCTGTGCGCCAACAGTGGCTGCCACCTGCATTTGATCGAACCGCTGGGCTTCGACATGGACGACAAACGTCTGCGTCGGGCGGGGCTCGATTACCACGAGTACGCCACCCTGCAACGCCACGCCGACCTCGCCAGTTGCCTGGAAAGCCTCGGTAACCCACGGCTGTTCGCGTTCACCACCAAAGGCTCGCGGCCGTTTCACGATGCGGCGTTTGTGCCCGGCGATGCGTTCCTGTTCGGCCCGGAAAGCCGGGGTCTGCCTGCCGAGGTGCTCGACGCCCTGCCGGCCGACCAGCGCCTGCGCCTGCCAATGCGTGAGGGCTGCCGCAGCCTGAACCTGTCCAACACCGTAGCGGTCGCGGTCTACGAAGCCTGGCGCCAGAACGACTTCAAATAAAACATGAAGTGATCATTCCACGATCTGCGCGGGAACGATCATTCGGCGACCATGAAAACAAATGTGGGAGCGAGCCTGCTCGCGAAAGCGGTATATCAGTCGACATGTTCGTCATCTGACACGCCCTATTCGCGAGCAGGCTCGCTCCCACATTGGGTGTTGCCTGGCCGTTTATTGAACGGTCGGGGTCTCGCCGCTTTCCTGCATGCGCTGCAGCTCTTGCGCGTACAGGGCGTCGAAGTTCACCGGGGCCAGCATCAGCGCCGGGAACGAGCCACGGGTGACCAGGCTGTCCAGGGTTTCGCGGGCATACGGGAACAGGATGTTCGGGCAGAACGCGCCGAGGGTGTGGCTCATCGACGACGGATCAAGGTTCTTGATCAGGAAGATACCGGCCTGTTGCACTTCAGCGATGAAGGCTACTTCGTCACCGTTCTTCACGGTCACCGACAGGGTCAGCACGACTTCAAAGAAATCGCCTTCCAGCTCTTTCTGGCGGGTGTTCAGATCCAGACCGACGCTCGGATCCCACTGCTGACGGAAGATCGCCGGGCTTTTCGGGGCTTCGAAGGACAAGTCGCGTACATAGATGCGCTGCAAGGAGAATTGCGGTGCGGTTTCTTCTTCGCTGGCTGCAGTGTTCTGTTGGTCAGTCATCTCAGATCCTTTCTGATCTTGGGTCTTTTAGGGTTCTTTGTTTGAAGCCGAGTGCAGCCGTTCAGGCCTTGAGCAGCGCGTCGAGCTTGCCGGCGCGCTCCAGGGCATAAAGCTCATCGCAACCGCCGACGTGCTTGTCGCCGATCCAGATCTGCGGCACGGATGTGCGCCCCGCTTTCTGAGTCATTTCGGCACGCAACTGCGGCTTGCCATCGACCTTGATCTCTTCGAAGGCCACGCCTTTGTTCGCGAGCAGATACTTGGCGCGCGAGCAGTAAGGGCAGTAATCGCTGGAATAGACGACGACTTTGTTCATATCACTTCACCAATGGCAGGTTGTCGCCCTTCCAGCTGGAGATCCCGCCGGACAGTTTGGCGGCGGTGAAGCCGGACTTCATCAACTCACGGGCGTGGGTGCCGGCGGTCTGGCCGAGGGCATCGACCAGAATGATGGTCTTGGCCTTGTGCTTTTCCAGCTCACCAACGCGTGCAGTCAGTTTGTCCTGAGGAATGTTGACCGCGCCCACGATGTGACCGGCGGCGAAATCCTTGATCGGGCGGATGTCCACCACGATGCCTGCATCCTTGTTGACCAGAGCGGTCAATTCGCCGGTGCTCAGGCTTTTACCGCCGCCCTTCATGGTGTGCGCAAGCAGCAGAGCCAGCAGTACGACGAAGATACCGACAAGAATGTAGTGGTTAGTGGCAAATTCAATCAGGTGAGCAACCATCGAAGGAGGTTCCAGGGCGTTAAAATGTCGGCCAGTATACACAGCGACCATGGTCGACCAAACCCCGTCCGGCGGTGACGGCGCAGGAACTTAGCTTTAAACTCTCACTCCCTTTTCCATCGCCCTCTATTAACTCAGCCACGAGTGGATTCCATGACTACCACGCCTAAACCTTTGGTCCTGATGATTCTCGACGGCTTCGGTCACAGTGAGAGCCACGAATCCAACGCCGTGTTCGCGGCGAAAAAGCCTGTACTGGACCGTTTGACGGCCACCGTGCCAAACGGCCTGATTTCCGGCAGCGGCATGGACGTCGGTCTGCCCGACGGCCAGATGGGCAACTCTGAAGTCGGTCACATGAACCTCGGCGCCGGCCGCGTGGTGTATCAGGACTTCACCCGCGTGACCAAATCGATCCGCGACGGCGAGTTCTTCGAGAACCCGACCATCTGCGCCGCTGTGGATAAGGCCGTGGCCGCGGGCAAAGCCGTGCATTTCATGGGTCTGCTGTCCGACGGCGGCGTGCACAGCCACCAGGATCACCTGGTCGCCATGGCCGAACTGGCCTTCAAGCGCGGCGCCGAAAAGATCTATCTGCACGCCTTCCTTGATGGCCGCGACACGCCGCCGAAAAGCGCCACCTCGTCGATCGAACTGCTCGACGCGACCTTCCAGGCACTCGGCAAGGGCCGCATCGCCAGCATTATCGGTCGCTACTTCGCGATGGATCGCGACAACCGCTGGGATCGCGTCTCCCAGGCCTACAACCTGATCGTCGACGGCAAGGGCGAATTCAACGCCGCCACCGCTCAGGAAGGTCTTGAAGCCGCTTATGCGCGCGGGGAGAGCGACGAATTCGTTCAGGCCACCTCCATCGGCGAGCCAGTGAAAGTCGAAGACGGCGACGCCGTGGTGTTCATGAACTTCCGCGCCGACCGTGCCCGCGAGCTGACCCGGGTGTTTGTCGAAGACGATTTCAAAGAGTTCGAACGCGCCCGCCAGCCAAAACTGGCCGGTTTCGTCATGCTGACCCAATATGCCGCCAGCATTCCCGCACCTTCGGCCTTCGCCGCCGGCAGCCTGGAAAACGTGCTGGGCGACTACCTGGCGAAAAACGGCAAGACCCAACTGCGTATCGCCGAAACCGAAAAATACGCCCATGTGACCTTCTTCTTCTCTGGCGGGCGTGAAGAACCGTTCCCGGGCGAAGAGCGCATCCTGATCCCGTCGCCGAAAGTCGCCACCTACGACTTGCAGCCGGAAATGAGCGCGCCGGAAGTCACCGACCGCATCGTCAATGCCATCGAAAACCAGCGTTACGACGTAATCGTGGTCAACTACGCCAACGGCGACATGGTCGGCCACAGCGGCGTGTTCGACGCGGCAGTAAAAGCCGTGGAATGTCTGGACACCTGCGTCGGTCGCATCGTCGAGGCACTGGAGAAAGTCGGCGGCGAAGCGCTGATTACCGCCGACCACGGCAACTGCGAAAAAATGTCCGACGAAGAAACCCACCAGGCGCACACCGCGCACACCACCGAGCCGGTGCCGTTCATTTATGTCGGCAAACGTGACCTCAAGGTGCGTGAAGGCGGCGTACTGGCGGATGTGGCCCCGACCATGCTCAAGCTGCTGGGCCTGGAAAAACCGGCGGAAATGACCGGCACATCGATTCTGGTCTGATTGAACCCCGAAGCACCGCAAAACCCTGTGGGAGCTGGCTTGCCAGCGATAGCAATCTGACAGCCGACAGCGATGTTGGATGTGCAGGCGCCATCGCTGGC
Source organism: Pseudomonas syringae (assembly GCF_021605415.1). GTDB lineage: Bacteria > Pseudomonadota > Gammaproteobacteria > Pseudomonadales > Pseudomonadaceae > Aquipseudomonas > Aquipseudomonas syringae_S. The sequence continues at coordinate 190,031 of NZ_WKEQ01000008.1, read as the reverse complement.
AAGCCAGCTCCCACAGTGGTTTATGGCGTTTTCCAGATGGAATCGGGCCTGTCGTTTGCTCCAGTTATCACACAGCCCCAATTGGGCGTTTTTTTTGCAGCGTCGGGCGGGCATACTAGGCCGTCCCTTTCCCTGGTGCCGCCCGCCCCTATGCTTCGCGTCCTGATCGCCCTTGCTCTGACCTGCCTGCTCCAACCGGCCTTCGCTGACGAGCGCGCGCAAACCCAACAGCAGTTGGACGCCACGCGTCAGGACATTGCCGAGCTGAAGAAACTGCTGGGCAAGCTCCAGGAAGAAAAATCAGGCGTGCAGAAAGAGCTCAAAGGCACCGAGACCGAGATGGGCAATCTCGAGAAGCAGGTCGATGCCCTGCAAAAAGAGCTGAAGAAAAGCGAATCCGAGCTGCAGCGTCTCGATGCAGAGAAAAAAAAACTCCAGAGCGCGCGCACTGAACAGCAACGACTGATCGCCATCCAGGCCCGTGCGGCTTATCAGAATGGCCGCCAGGAATACCTGAAACTGCTGCTCAACCAGCAGAACCCGGAAAAATTCGCCCGCACCCTCACCTATTACGATTACCTGAGCCAGGCGCGCCTGGAACAGCTGAAGAACTTCAACGAAACCCTGCGCCAACTGGCGAATGTCGAAAAAGACATCTCCATGCAGCAGGCGCAATTGCTGGTACAGAAAAGCAGCCTCGACAGCCAGCGCGACGAACTCGACAAAGTCCGCAAGGAACGCCAGAAAGTCCTCGCCAAACTCAACGACGACATGAAGGCTCGTGACCAGAAACTGGCGTCACGCGAGCAAGATCAAGCAGACCTGTCTAAAGTCCTTAAAACCATTGAAGAAACCCTCGCCCGTCAGGCCCGGGAGGCAGAAGAAGCGCGGCAGAAAGCGCTGATCGCCCAGCAGGAAGCCGAAAAAAAGCGTTTGCGTGAGGCCCAGGCTGAAAACAGCGACGCCCCACGTAAACCGGCTCGATCGACACCTGGCGCGCTGGTTTCCAGCAGTGGCGAGACCTTTGGCGGTGCATTTGCTGCGACCCGGGGAAAACTTCCATGGCCGGTTGATGGTCGATTGCTCGCGCGCTTCGGTGAACGCCGTGGCGACGATGCCCGCACCAAGTGGGACGGCGTGATGATCAGCGCCGCCGCCGGCAGCCAGGTGCATGCCGTGCACGGCGGGCGCGTGGTGTTTGCCGACTGGTTGCGTGGCGCGGGGCTGCTGGTGATTCTCGACCACGGCAACGGTTTTCTGAGTCTTTACGGTCACAACCAGACACTGCTCAAGTCGGCAGGTGACGTGGTTAAAGCCGGTGAGTCCATTTCCACCGTCGGCAACAGCGGCGGGCAAGACACATCGGCACTGTATTTCGCAATTCGTCAGCAGGGTCACCCGAGTGATCCGGCGCAATGGTGTCGCGCGCAAGGATAAGCGCGTTACCTAATTCAGGAGTTCGTTCGACATGCTGCATTTGTCCCGCCTTACCTCGCTGGCCCTGACGATCGCCCTGGTGATCGGCGCGCCCCTGGCGTTCGCCGCACAACCGGCCCCGACCGTCGCACCGGCAGGCACCGCAGCCACCGCCAAGGCACCGTTGCCGCTGGAAGAGCTGCGCACCTTTGCCGAGGTCATGGACCGGATCAAAGCCGCGTATGTCGATCCTATCGACGACAAGACCCTGCTGGAAAACGCCATCAAGGGCATGCTCAGCAACCTTGATCCGCACTCGGCTTACCTCGGCCCGGAAGACTTCGCTGAACTGCAGGAAAGCACCAGCGGCGAATTCGGCGGCCTCGGCATCGAAGTCGGCGCCGAAGACGGCTTTATCAAAGTCGTGTCGCCAATTGACGACACGCCGGCCTCGAAGGCCGGCATCCAGGCCGGCGACTTCATCGTCAAGATCAACGGCGCACCGACGCGCGGCCAGAGCATGACCGAAGCCGTGGACAAGATGCGCGGCAAGATCGGGCAGAAGATCACCCTGACCCTGGTGCGCGACGGCGGCACTCCGTTCGACGTGACCCTGGCCCGCGCAGTGATTCAAGTGAAGAGCGTCAAGGCGCAATTGCTGGAGTCGGGTTACGGCTACATCCGCATCACTCAGTTCCAGGTCAAGACCGGCGAAGAAGTTTCCAAGGCCCTGGCCAAACTGCGCAAGGACAACGGCAAGAAGCTCAACGGCGTGATCCTCGACCTGCGCAACAACCCGGGCGGCGTGCTGCAAGCGGCGGTGGAAGTGGTCGACCATTTCATCACCAAAGGCCTGATCGTCTACACCAAAGGCCGGATCGCCAACTCCGAGCTGCGCTTCTCCGCCACCGGCAAGGACGAAAGCGAAGCCGTGCCGATGGTTGTGCTGATCAACGGCGGCAGCGCCTCGGCATCGGAAATCGTTGCCGGCGCCTTGCAGGATCAGAAACGTGCCGTGGTCATGGGCACCACCAGTTTCGGCAAAGGTTCGGTACAAACCGTGCTGCCGCTGAACAACGACCGTGCCCTGAAGATCACCACCGCGCTGTATTTCACGCCAAACGGCCGCTCGATCCAGGCTCAGGGCATCGTCCCGGACATCGAAGTGCGCAAGGCCAAAATCACCAGCGAAGCGGACAGCGACTACTTCAAGGAAGCCGACCTGCAGGGCCACTTGGGCAACGGCAACGGCGGCGCCGACAAACCGACCGGCTACGGCGGCAAAGCGAAGGCGATGCCGCAGGATGACGATTACCAGTTGGCCCAGGCCTTGAGCCTGCTCAAAGGCTTGAGCATCACGTCCGGCCGTTGAGGATGGTTTTTCGCTGTATTTTCGTGCTGTTGTGCTGTCTGGCGGGCGCCGTTCACGCGGAACCCGCCACGTCAAAACCTCACAAGGTTTACCTGAGCCTGATCATCGACGACCTGGGGCAAAACTTGCCTCGGGATCGACGGGTGCTCGCCCTCCCCGGCCCGGTCACCGCGGCGATCATGCCCGACACGCCCCACGCCACCGAATTCGCCCGCGAAGCCCATCGCGCCGGCAAGATCGTCATCCTGCACATGCCGATGGATCCAGCCACCGGCCCGTTCGCCTGGCATCCTGAATTGCCCATTGAAGAACTCGCCAAACGCCTCGACGCCGCGTTCAAAGTCGTGCCCTACACTGCCGGCATCAATAACCACATGGGCAGCCGCATGACCGCGCAACCGGCCGCCATGGCATGGTTGATGGCGGATTTGCAGCGTCGGCACAAGTTCTTCGTCGACAGCCGCACCAGCGCGCAAACGGTCGGCGCGCAGCAGGCGCAAAAGATCGATCTGGCGAGCGTTTCGCGGGATGTGTTTCTTGACGATGAGCGCACCGAAGCAGCGATCTTTACTCAGTTGCAGACCGCAATCAGCCTGGCGCGCAAGCAAGGTTCGGCTGTGATGATCGGGCATCCGTATCCGCAGACCCTGGCGGTGCTGGAGCGCGAATTACCGAAGTTGAAGGCTCAAGGGATTGAGTGGATTGATATCAGGCAGATGATCAGTGTGCGCAGTAACCGGGCGACGGCTGCGCATGGGAAGGATGGCGTGTATCGCTGAAAAGATCGCAGCCTGCGGCAGACCTGAAGGGAACGCATTCCATTCTAGGAGGTGCCGCAGCCGCGATCTTTTTACAGGCGCTACAAATACCGCGCCATGATCTCGTCCACCACCCCATCCTTGCGCAACTGATCCAGCGCCGCCTGCAACTTCGCAACCGTCTCATCCGACACATCTTTATTGAGCGCCAGATAAAGCTCGGCGCTGTTGAAGCGCAGCACAGTCTTGAGCCCCGTCACACCGTCCTGACGCGCCAGATAGCGCCCGGCCGGGTCACCCGTGGCCCACAAATCTATCTGACCGCTGACAAGCTTCTTCGCGTTGTCCTGATCACGCAGCACCACCACCGGTTTCAGGCCCTGCTTGGTGAGCGTCTCGGCAATGGCATCGCCCTTGTAGGCACCGACTTTGTATTTGCGTGCATCGTTGAGGCTTTCGAGGGTGATCTTGCTGTCAGCCTTGGCCAACATGATCCAGTCGTCCGGACCGATGGGCCCGACCCATTTGAAGAGCTTTTCGCGATCCGGCAAACGCGCCATCACGAATGCACCGTAGCCGGGATTTTCCAGGGCGAGTTTGTAGACGCGCTCCCATGGAAATCGCAGTGTCAGGCTGTAGGTGATGCCGGCACGCTGGAACATTTCGCGGACGATGTCGGTGGCGATCCCGTTGATGTTCTCGCCTTTGGCGAAGTTCTTGCCGTCCTTCGCCATGTTGTACGGGGGGAAGTTTTCCGTCAGGAGCACCAGGTCGGTGTCCGGACTGTTCTCGGCACGGGCAGTGCCGAGCAACAACAGAGAAGCGCTGGCGAGAAGTAAAAGCAGGCGTTTGATCATGTCTGGCTACCGAAATCCATGGCGTGCCCAAGAGTGCCTTGAGCCCGCCATGCTGTCCACTGGCCTGTATCGTTTCTTTAACGCATCACGATGCCGCGATGGGCCATGTAGGCCTTGGCTTCCTGCACGGTGTATTCGCCAAAGTGGAAAATACTCGCCGCCAATACCGCACTCGCGTGGCCTTCGATGATGCCGTCGGCCAAATGCTGCAGGTTGCCGACACCGCCGGAAGCGATCACCGGAATGCCCAGCGCATCGCTGATGGCGCGGGTTACACCGAGGTCGAAACCGTTTTTCATGCCGTCCTGATCCATGCTGGTCAGCAGGATTTCGCCGGCACCCAGGCCTTCCATTTTCTTCGCCCACTCGACTGCATCGAGACCGGTCGGCTTGCGCCCGCCATGGGTGAAGATCTCCCAGCGCGGGGTTTCGCCGGGGCCAGAGACTTTCTTGGCATCAATGGCAACGACGATGCACTGCGAGCCGAAATGCTGCGCCGCTTCGCCGACGAATTCCGGGTTGAACACCGCGGCGGTGTTGATCGACACCTTGTCTGCACCCGCGTTCAGCAGATTGCGGATGTCCTGCACGGTACGCACGCCGCCGCCCACGGTCAGCGGAATGAACACCTGGCTGGCCATGCGTTCGACGGTATGCAACGTGGTATCGCGGCCATCGACACTGGCGGTGATGTCGAGAAAGGTAATCTCGTCGGCGCCCTGCTCGTCATAGCGACGTGCGATTTCCACCGGGTCGCCGGCATCGCGGATATTCTCGAACTTCACACCTTTGACGACCCGGCCGTTGTCCACGTCCAGGCAAGGGATGATGCGCTTGGCTAATGACATGCTTAATCTCCGATTAAGAGTTGCAAGCTTCAAGCTCAAAGCTGCAAGAAAAAGCGGATCGCGGTCGCGCTTCTAACTTGCAGCTCGCAGCTTACCGCTTGAAGCTGCTTCTATCTGGCCGGGTAGCCATCACAAAAAGCTTGAGCCTCTGCCACATCCAGCGTGCCCTCATAGATCGCGCGGCCGGTAATCGCACCGATGATGCCCGGCGCCTTCGCGTCGAGCAGCGACTTGATGTCACCGAGGTTGTGGATGCCGCCAGACGCGATCACCGGGATTTTGGTGGCGGCGGCCAGCGCGGCGGTGAACGGGACATTGCAGCCCTGCATCATGCCGTCTTTGGCGATGTCGGTATAAACGATCGACGACACGCCGTCGGCTTCAAACTGCTTGGCCAGATCGATGACCTGCACGGTGCTGATTTCAGCCCAGCCGTCGGTGGCGACAAAACCGTCTTTGGCATCTAGACCGACGATGATTTTGCCCGGGAACGCGCGGCAGGCTTCAGCCACGAACGCTGGGTCTTTCACCGCTTTGGTGCCGATGATCACGTAGCTCACGCCAGCCTTGACGTAGTGCTCGATGGTTTCCAGCGAGCGGATGCCGCCACCGATCTGGATCGGCAAAGTCGGATAGCGCTTGGCGATGGCGGTGACCACTTCACCATTGACTGGCTGGCCTTCGAACGCACCGTTCAGGTCGACCAGATGCAGACGACGGCAACCGCCCTCCACCCACTTGGCAGCCATGCTCACCGGGTCATCGGAGAACACCGTGGAATCTTCCATGCGGCCCTGGCGCAGGCGCACGCAGGCGCCGTCTTTAAGATCGATAGCGGGAATGATTAGCATGCTTTTCCTTCGTCAAAGAGCTGCAAGCTGCAAGCTATAAGCTGCAAGCGCGCACGCGTGTCTATCTCTTGCAGCTTGCAGCTTGATGCTTGCCGCTGCCCTAATTCTTCTCTAGCGCCCACAGGTCGCTTTCGATGCTTTCAAACCGCTCCTTGAGGTGGGTCTGCACATCGAAAATCGCCCTGTTGTAATAGTGCGGAGCAATTTCACGGGTAAACAGCTCAAGAATTTCTGCTGCTTCGAACGAACCAAGGTCGAGTTCGAAGCGGTCTTCCATGAACCGCTGGATCTTGCGACTGGCCTCACTTTCCTGTTCAGGTGTGAGCGTCAGGATCGGCGGTCTGGACTTCTTGGCGGCCATTTACCAGCGACCGTCCCACGCGGCGAAGTTCTGCAGCAGTTGCAGGCCATGGGTATGGCTCTTCTCCGGGTGGAATTGCACGGCGAAGCGCGAACCGTCGGCCAGCGCTGCAGCGAAGTCGACACCGTAATGACCGCTGCCCACTACCTGCCGCGCATTGGCGGCGGCGATGTAGTAGCTGTGCACGAAGTAGAACCGCGCCAGATCCGGAATGTCATGCCACAGCGGGTGACTCACCGACTGTTTCACTTCATTCCAGCCCATGTGCGGGACTTTCAGGTGTTCGCCGTCTTCATGCAGGTCTTTGCCGAAGAACTTCACCGCGCCCGGGAACAGGCCGATGCAGTCGACGCCGTCGTTTTCTTCGCTGCTGTCGAGCAAGGCTTGCATGCCGACGCAGATACCGAGAAACGGACGATCCTGGCTGACTTCACGCACCAGCGAATCGAAGCCCAGGCGACGGATCTCCGCCATGCAGTCACGAATCGCACCAACGCCGGGGAAAACCACCCGGTCGGCTTCACGGATCACGTCGGCATCGCTGGTGATCAAGACCTTGCCGGCACCGACGTGCTCGAGGGCCTTGGCCACCGAATGAAGGTTGCCCATGCCGTAATCGATTACCGCAACGGTCTGCATTACAGAACGCCTTTGGTCGACGGCATCTGCCCGGCCATGCGGTCGTCAAGCTCCACCGCCATACGCAGCGCGCGGCCGAAAGCCTTGAATACGGTTTCGATCTGGTGGTGGGTGTTGGTGCCGCGCAGGTTGTCGATGTGCAGGCTGACAAGTGCGTGGTTGACGAAGCCCTGGAAGAATTCCTGGAACAGATCAACGTCGAAGCCGCCGACGGTAGCGCGGGTGTAAGGCACGTGCATTTGCAGGCCAGGGCGACCGGAAAAGTCGATCACCACGCGCGACAACGCTTCGTCGAGCGGCACGTAGGCATGGCCATAGCGACGGATGCCTTTCTTGTCGCCGATGGCTTTGGCAAACGCCTGGCCAAGGGTGATACCGACGTCTTCCACGGTGTGGTGGTCGTCAATATGCAGGTCGCCCTTGCTGACGATATCCAGGTCGATCAACCCGTGACGGGCGATCTGATCCAGCATGTGCTCAAGAAAAGGAACACCGATATCAAATCGGGCCTTTCCGGTGCCATCTAGGTTGATCGAGGCTTTGATCTGGGTTTCCAGAGTGTCGCGCTCGACAGACGCCATACGTTCGGCCATCACCAGCTCCGCAAAATCATTGGGCGAAAAAGGCAGCCATTATAGGGGCGCGGGCGGGAAACAGAAACATGAGAGGTGATATGACTGACGGATAGAATCCCGTGCAGTCGGGAATAGACATGTCCATATAAGTTATTCCGGCCACCCTAAACGACTGTAGGAGCGAGCCGGCTCGCGATTGGGGCCTGACATTCACCATTTTGGTTGACTGTCAGACCGCTATCGCGAGCAGGCTCACTCCTACAGGGGTACTGCGTTTTTACTTAGTGAAACAGTACCGCCGTCTTCTGCAGGGTCACCCAAACACCCCACGCCAACGGAATGCCCACCACCAGCCACGCGGCGATCGCAAACGGCTTGGAGCCCGGCGCGGCTTTCCACTCCAGCACTGTGCTGCCGTCAGCGCCCTTGTCATGGCCCAGCGCCTGTTCGGCGGCCAGTTCAGCGTCGGACATGAAGTACTTGTCAGCGACCGGACGCACCATCAGGTTGCAGATAAAGCCCAGCACCAGCAAGCCGGCGAGGATGTACAGGGTGATGTCGTAAGCGGCAGCGCGTTCAACGCCGATGCTCAGCTGATATTCACGCAGGTAGTTCACCAGTACCGGACCGAGCACACCGGCCGCCGCCCACGCCGTCAGCAGACGACCGTGGATCGCGCCGACCATTTGCGTACCGAACAGGTCGGCCAGATAAGCCGGAACGGTCGCGAAACCACCACCGTACATCGACAGCACGATGCAGAACGCCGCCACGAACAGTGCAACGTTGCCCAGGTGACCAAGGTTCGGGATCAACGCGTACAGCGCAAAGCCCAAGGCAAAGAACACAAAGTAAGTGTTTTTACGGCCCAGGTAGTCGGAGAACGACGCCCAGAAGAATCGACCACCGATGTTGAACAAGCTCAGCAGACCCGTGAAGCCGGCAGCAATTGCAGCAATGGAAGCCAGTTGACCAGCGTCCAGCTGACCGAACGGCAGATCCACACCGATCAACTTGCCACCGAACACTTCCTGCAACAAAGGCGACGCCATGCCAAGGATGCCGATGCCCGCCGAAACGTTCAGGCACAGCACCAGCCAGACCAGACGGAATTGCGGGGTTTTCCAGGCAACGTTCACGTGAACGTGGCGATTGGTGATCATCGCGTTCGAGGCTTTTTTCGCCGGAGCAGTCCAGCCTTCTGGTTTCCAGCCGGTTGGCGGAACGCGATAGGCCAAGGCGCCACCGATCATGAAGACGAAGTAAATCGCCGCCATGGCCACGAAGCTCTGCCAGACGCCGACGCCTTCAGCCGAACCAAAGTGGCTCATCAGAGCGGTCGCCAGCGGCGCACCGACCATCGCACCACCACCGAAGCCCATGATCGCCATGCCGGTCGCCATGCCGCGCTTGTCCGGGAACCACTTGATCAGGGTCGACACCGGCGAAATGTAGCCAAGGCCCAGACCGATACCGCCGATCACGCCCGATCCGATCCACATCAGCCAGATCTGGTGGGTATAAATACCCAGCGCCGAAATCAGCAGACCGCCGCACCAGCACAAAGCCGAGACGACGCCTGCCTTACGAGGACCGGCGTGTTCGAGCCAGCCACCCCAGATCGCTGCCGAGCAGCCAAGGAAGATGAAGAACAGGGTGTAGATCCAGCCGAGCATGGAGATCGGCCAATCGCATTGCGACGAGAAAACTTGTGCGATGAAGCTTATGTCCGGCGCGCAAGCCACCGGTGCGGTCACGCCCAGCGCCTTGGACAGCGGCAACCAGAACACCGAGAAGCCGTAGGCCATGCCGATGCACAGATGGATGGCCAGAGCGGCCGGTGGCACCAGCCAGCGGTTGAAACCGGGCTTGGCGATGATGCGTTCCTTGGACAGGAACGCAGGCTGATCGGCTTTAAAGCCGTCCGCCGTGATGCTTGTGCTCATTGTGTATCCCCCAATTATTAGTATTGTTCGTCAACCACTGCTCCACCCCGGCCTTATGCACGCAGGCATGACCGTTTTTTTGCGGGTGAAGCTCCTTGAAAGCGCGACGTTAAGTCGCAGAGGGGCAGACGAACGCGCGAAGGTTAACATCCTCAGGTGACAGAAAAACCAAACTGATATCACCTTTTTTCATGTCGTCTGATCTCATACCTCTTGGAAAGCCTCGTGCCGCCCCTTGTCAAAGCGCTGAAAGCTCCCAGTTAGAAGGATCGGCCGGACTTGCAAAAGATTGACCGCAATATGACTACAAGGGTGAACCAAGATCAGAAAATGGCGTCGCAAGCGGGCGCTCTTGCGTCTGATGACCCCGACCGGGAATGATCCAGCGCTATACTCCCCGGCTAAATTACAAATTCGACTAACTACAAGGACTCGCCCATGAAAGCGTTCGGCAAAATCCTGGGTCTGGTACTTCTCGGGCTGTTGCTGATCATCGTGGCACTGGGCTTTGCCCTGACCCACTTGTTTGATCCCAACGATTACAAAGACGAGATCCGCCAGATTGCCCGCGACAAGGCCCACATCGAGCTGACGCTCAATGGCGATATCGGCTGGAGCCTGTTTCCGTGGCTCGGGCTGGAATTGCACGAAGCCAGTGTCGCGACCTTGGCCAAGCCTGCCGAGCCTTTCGCCGACTTGCAGATGCTTGGCCTGTCTGTACGCGTGCTGCCGCTGCTGCGCCGCGAAGTGCAGATGAGCGATGTGCGGGTCGAAGGCCTGAACCTGCGCCTGAACCGCGACAAGGACGGCCACGGCAATTGGGAAGACATCGGCAAGGTGCCGGCGCCTGCCACCCCTGCCGACGCCCCGCCCGCCTCCAGCGAGCCCACTCCAGAAACCACCGTAAAGACGGAAAAACCGGCGCAACCGGTTCGCCTCGACATCGACAGCCTGACCGTCAACAACGCCCGCGTTGAATACACCGACGAGAAGACCGGCAAGCAGTTCAGCGCCGAAAGCATCCAGTTGAGCACCGGACCGATCCACGACTCGACGAACATTCCGATCAAGGCCACCGCGTTCCTTGGCACCAATCAACCTGTGCTGCGGGTGCGTACCGAACTCAGCGGCGAGTTGCGCTTTGAACGCGCCGTTCAGCGCTACAAGTTCGAAGATCTGAAGCTGACCGGCGAACTGGCCGGCGACCCGCTGCAAGGCAAAACCGTGACCTTCGCCGCCCAGGGCCAGTTGCTGCTGGACAAGGCTGCGAACGTCGCGGAGTGGACCGGCATCAAGATTTCCGCCAACCAGTTGCGCGCCTTGGGCGAACTGAAAGCCAACGACCTCGACAAGACGCCGCAGATTACGGGCGGCATTTCCATCGCTCAGTTCGATCTGGCGAAGTTCGTCGACAGCATCGGCCAGACACTTCCAGCCATGGCCGAAGGCAGCCTGAGCAAGGTCGAACTGGTCAGTCGCATCGCGGCCACGCCAACCAGCGCCTCCCTCGACAACATCAACCTGAAACTCGATGACAGCAGCTTCAGCGGCCGTATCGCCGTTGAAGATTTCGCCAAGCAATCGCTGCGGGCGATCCTCAAGGCTGACACCTTCAACGTCGACCGCTACCTGCCGCCGAAATCCGCCGAGGCCAACAGCGCGACCCAAGTGCGTCAGGCCGAAGTCGCCAGCACCGAAGCCGATGCCATGGCCGGCGCCGGCAGCACGCCGCTGCCGGACAAACCGAGCAAAAGCGCCTGGAGTACCGAGCGTCTGTTGCCGGTCGAGCGCCTGAGCAAACTCGATGTCGATGCTGACCTGACCTTCGGTCAGTTGACCCTCGATAAACTGCCGATCCAGAACGCCGCGCTCAAAGCCAAAGGCCAGAGCGGCCTGCTGACTCTGGAGAGCTTGCGCGGCGAACTGTACAACGGCGACTTCGAAGCCAAAGGCACGCTGGACGTGCGCCAGACCGCGCCGGTATTGAACCTGCAAACCCGGATCAACCGCGTGCCGGTGGAAAAAATCCTCGAAAGCCAAGGCAAGAAGCCGCCCGCCACAGGCCTGGTGACGCTCACCAGCAACATCACCGGCAGCGGCAACAGCCAGCAGGCGCTGATTGAAACGCTGAACGGCAACGCCAGTTTTGTCATCAACAACGGTGTGCTGCTCAATGCCAACCTCGAACAGCAGCTGTGCAAAGGCATCGCCACGCTCAACCGCAAAACCCTCAGCGGCGAGCCACGGGGCAAGGACACGCCGTTCCAGGAGCTCAAGGGCAACCTGACCTTTCGCAACGGCGTGGCGAGCAATCCGGATCTCAAAGTGCGCATCCCGGGCATGACCGTCGACGGCGACGGCGACATCGACCTGAAAGTGCTCGGTATGGACTATCGCGTCGGCATCATCGTTGAAGGTGACCAGGGCCCGATGCCGGATCCGGCCTGTCAGGTCGGCGATAAATTCGTCGGCATTTCGTGGCCGCTGCGCTGCCGTGGCCCGCTGGAATTGGGTGCCAAGGCCTGCCGTCTCGACAACGAGCGCATGGGGCAAGTCGCGGCCCAATTGGCCGGCGACAAGCTCAGCGAAAAGATCGACGAGAAACTCGGCGACAAAGTCAGCCCGGAACTGAAAAACGCCTTGAAGGGGCTGTTCAAACGATGAGAGCGGAGCAATTTTCCACGGCGGTGCTGGAGTGGTTCGACCACCACGGCCGCCACGACCTGCCCTGGCAGCAAGGGATCAACCCCTATCGGGTGTGGGTCTCGGAGATCATGCTGCAACAGACTCAGGTCAGCACCGTGCTCAATTATTTCGACCGCTTCATGGCCGCGCTGCCGACGGTCGAAGCCTTGGCCGAAGCGCCGGAAGACGAAGTGCTGCATCTGTGGACAGGCCTGGGTTACTACACCCGCGCGCGCAATTTGCAGAAGACCGCGAAAATCGTCGTCAGCCAGTACGGCGGCGAATTTCCTCGGGACGTCGAAAAACTCACTGATCTGCCGGGCATCGGCCTGTCCACCGCCGGCGCAATTGCCAGCATCAGCATGGGCCTGCGCGCGCCGATCCTTGACGGCAACGTCAAACGGGTGCTGGCGCGCTTTACCGCGCAAGAGGGCTACCCCGGCGAGCCAAAGGTTGCCAAACAGTTGTGGGCCAACGCTGAGCGCTTTACGCCCCATGACCGCGTCAACGCCTACACCCAGGCGATGATGGATCTCGGTGCAACGCTCTGCACGCGCAGCAAGCCGAGCTGTCTGCTCTGCCCGCTGGAAAAAGGCTGCGAGGCGCACATGCTCGGTCTGGAGACTCGCTATCCGATTCCCAAGCCACGCAAAGCCATTCCGCAGCGACGCACGCTGATGCCGATGTTGTCCGACGGCGACGGCGCGATTCTGCTTTATCGTCGCCCTTCAACCGGATTGTGGGGCGGTTTGTGGAGCCTGCCGGAACTCGACGACCTCGACGACCTGCAACATCTGGCCGATCAACACTCGCTGGAACTGGGCGAGCAGCAAGCGCTACCGAGCCTCGTCCATACGTTCAGCCACTTCCAGTTATCCATCGAACCCTGGCTGGTTCAGGTGCAGAAGGCCGGCCATCACGTGGCCGAGGCCGACTGGCTCTGGTATAACCTCGCCACCCCGCCGCGCCTGGGCCTTGCCGCCCCGGTCAAAACCTTGCTCGAACGCGCGGCCGCCGTATTGAATGCAGGAGTGTCGCCATGACCCGCACCGTAATGTGCCGCAAGTACAAAGAACAACTCGAAGGCCTCGAACGCCCACCGTACCCGGGCCCCAAGGGCCAGGACATTTTCGACAACATCTCGGCCAAGGCCTGGGCTGACTGGCAGAAGCACCAGACCCTGCTGATCAACGAAAAGCGCCTGAACATGATGAACGCCGACGGCCGCAAATTCTTGCAGGGCGAAATGGACAAGTACTTCTCCGGCGAAGAATACGCCCAGGCCGAAGGCTACGTGCCGCCGTCGGAATAATCGCGAAAAATCGGGGGTCGTATCGTAGGCGACGGTAATAATTAAAATTTTTTTGAAAACTTGCTTGACGACCCCCTGAAAAACCCGTTTAATGCGCCCCGTTGCCCAGATAGCTCAGTCGGTAGAGCAGGGGATTGAAAATCCCCGTGTCGGCGGTTCGATTCCGTCTCTGGGCACCAAATACCGAAAACCCTGAATCGCAAGATTCAGGGTTTTTTTATGCCCGGGATTTGGTGAGTTCTGGTTTCAGCCCAAGGCACACTACTCTTCCCCATCCCAGTGGAATACCAAATTACGCACGCCGGAGCCTATGTCAGTGGTGTTTCTGCGACTGATGCCATTGCGGGTTGCTATCACGGTGTATTTGCCGGGCGACAACTGCACATACACCAACGGCCCGGCCTGATTCAGGCTCAATACGGTTTGGCCTGGCGCCCTCTCGATCACTACGCCTACGTCTGGCACGTATTTATCCTCCACGCCGATGGAAAAGATCATGTGCAAGTTGTAGCCGCTGGCCTGCTGAATCGCTCTGGATTCATCCTCACCAATTCCGCCGGACAGGTAATTGATGCCGTTTTGTTGCTGTCGCTGCACTTGCACAGCGGTGCTATCGATTGGCTCCAGATTGGCGGCCTCCAACATCAACGGGAAAACAAGCAAGCAAACGGCCGCCAAAGACAACAGCAGTGAATGGCTTTTCATGATGGCTGACTCCCGGCTTAGCAAAACTCAACGGTTCCTACATATGGATTTTTGCTTCGCGCTCGCGTTTTAGAATTATTTGAACTTGAAGCCGGCGCGAAACGGACTACACATCGTATTCCGCAAACGCTGTTGTCATCAGAACGTTTCTGCACACTCCATCCGCAGTTTCCCGCCGTATTACCAGCCTCGCCCGACATCGCCGCACAGCGCTTCTTGTCATGCTCTGACTTCTGTTTCTCCTGCTACGGAAGACCTGATGAGCCAGCTAAAACCTGTTGAAGCGCAAGATCCTAAGATCGATTCACTGCTGGGCGAACTTGGCGACCTCATACGCCAGGCCCGGCAAAAGGTGCTGCGTGCGGTCGACACCATCCAAGTACAGACCTGCTGGCAGATTGGTCGGCATATCGTCGAGTTCGAGCAGCAAGGCGCCCAACGGGCGGGCTATGGCAAGCAGTTGCTCGCCTTGTTGGCGAAAGATCTGACGGCTCAATTTGGAAAGGGCTTTGACGCCTCCAATCTCCGATACATGCGCCTCTTCTACCACGCGTTTCCAATTCGTGACGCACTGCGTCACGAATTGAGCTGGACCCACTATCGCCGGTTGTTGCGCGTCGAAAGCGAGAAAGCTCGCCTGTGGTACATGGACGAATGCGCCAGCCTCAACTGGTCTAGCCGCGCCCTCGATCGCCAGATCGATACGCTCTACTACGAGCGCCTGCTATTGAGCCAGGACAAGGCGGGCGTGATCGAGGAAGCCACTACCAACATCGAGGCGCTGCACTGCAATCCCCGCGAGTTCATTCGCGATCCCGTCATCCTCGAGTTTCTTGGATTACCCTCAGCAGGCAAGGTCAACGAAAGTGGCCTTGAACAAGCGCTGATCGATCACCTGCAAAGCTTCCTGCTCGAACTGGGCAAAGGCTTCTCCTTCGTCGCCCGCCAGCAACGCATCAGCACCGACGGCTCGGATCTGTACATCGATCTGGTGTTCTACAACTACCTGCTCAAATGCTTCGTCATTATTGATTTGAAACGCGGCCAACTCACCGCAGGGGATGTCGGGCAAATGGACATGTACGTGCGCATGTACGACGAACTCAAGCGCAGTGAAGGCGACAAGCCGACGGTAGGGATCATTCTGTGTGCACAAAGCAATGAGTCCGTGGCGCGCTACTCGATGCTCAAGGGTAACGAGCAATTGTTTGCCAGCAGCTACAAAACGGTATTGCCGAGCGTGGAAGAACTTCGGGCGGAGCTGAATCGGGAACAGGCCTTGATCGAAGAGCGCATGCGAAACCACTCCACGGAATAGACCTTGCTGATTGTTCCCGGGCGATGCCGGGACTATTGTTGGCAGCTACCCTCGAAGGTCGAGAGCCATGAGTTTTCAGGACACGCCCGCCCTGGAAGATGTTCAGTTGCAGCCATCATCTGCATCCGCCATACAAGACGCACCCTTCCAGGAACTCACCTCCGACGGCTTCGTCCTGGGCGGATTCACCTGGCGCCATGCCTCGCCCGATCCCCAGCGCCCCGTGGTCATCGTCAACGCCGCCACCTCCGTACGTTGCCGCCACTATTCGCGCTTCGCTGCTTACCTGTTCGGCCATGGCTTCGATGTCATCCTTTACGACTACCGAGGCATCGGCGCCTCGCGACCTGGAAGAATGAAAGGACTTGAAGCGTCCTGGTCGGACTGGGGTGTCCTGGACTTCGAGGCCATGCTCAAACGCGCACAGCGGGAATTTCCCGGACAACCCATCGATGTGGTTGGCCACAGCTTTGGCGGCTGTGCCGCGGGACTGGGAGCGTCAGGGCATCTGATCCGGCGGCTGGTGACGGTCGGTGCTCAATTTGCTTATTGGCACGATTACGCACCGGCGCATCGCTGGCGCATGTTCGGCAAATGGCACGTGCTGATGCCGCTCCTGACGCTGCTCTGCGGCTACTTTCCCGGCAAGCGCCTCGGCTGGCTGGAAGACACGCCCGCAGGTGTCGTGCGCGACTGGAGCACGCCGACTGATCGCTACGAACGTCGCCCCAGCGGTCGCGCGCTCATGGCGAAACACGGGCGACTGCCCTTCGCCAATGTCCGCGCACAAACGCTGGCAATCAGCATCAGCGACGATCCCTACGGCACGATCCCGGCGATCGAACGCCTGCTCAACTACTTCAGCAGCGCCAACCGAACCCACCTGCGCATCGCCCCTTCGGACATCGGCGAAAAAGAAGTTGGTCATTTCGCCTTTTTTCGCAGCGCATACCAAGCCACACTATGGCCCATCGCACTGACCTGGCTGCAAACCGGCGAACTGGCCCCCGACACACCCGGGCGGCAAGTTCTGCGCAGCTGAACCCCTTTCAACGCACCACGGACAACGCTCATGGCTTCCGCCAACAAGCAGCAAAAA
This sequence comes from Pseudomonas syringae, assembly GCF_021605415.1. Classification (GTDB taxonomy): domain Bacteria; phylum Pseudomonadota; class Gammaproteobacteria; order Pseudomonadales; family Pseudomonadaceae; genus Aquipseudomonas; species Aquipseudomonas syringae_S. The sequence continues at coordinate 173,289 of NZ_WKEQ01000008.1, read as the reverse complement.
CGCGCTACCCGGGCCAAAACCAAGGCCAAGCAGAACCGCACCAAGCGTGCCGAAGCACCGGTCGAGCTGGATCCGAACGACGATCGCATCGATTTCGAGTCGGTGGATCTGACCGAGCTGTTCAAGAAAATGATCGACGCCGAGAAAGTCAGCCAGCAGTCGCTCTGCGCCGCTTTCCTCGAAGATCCGTTGCTGGAACTGGTTTATGAACAGGAAGGCGAAGAAGGCGCGATGGATTTCATCCTCGCCGCGCTGATCGAGTACCGCCAATGGTCGACAGAGACCGACGAAGCCGGCGCTTTGGCGTGGATCGAATCCCCGGCCTTCCAGGCCGACTATGTGGCGGCATCCGATGCGATCGCCGCGCAAACCCAACAGAAGAACTGAATTCCCATGGCATCTCTTAACAAGCAACAGAAACGCGCCAAACGCGCCAAGGCCAAAGCCAAGCAGATCCGCATGGTCGGTCGCAAACCGCTGGATCAGGACGACGACCTCGGCCACCTCGCCGAGCCGATCCCGGAATACACCTTGGCGATGTTCAGCAAAATGCGCGACGCCGAAGCCATCGGCCGTCACGACATGCTGATGATCCTGCTGCAGGAACTGGCCCTCATCATCAGCGACCATCCTGAACTGCTGGACTTGGAAAACGCCGAAAACGAAGAAATGGCCGCCACCCACCTCGCCGCCGACATGCTGATCGACTACCGCATGTGGGCCGACGGCATGGATCGCGAGACCGCCCAGGTCTGGCTGACCCAGCCGCAATTCATCACTGATTTCGGTACGGCGCTGGATGCTTATGGGCGGTCGCTGGAAGAGGAAGAAGACAAGGGCGAATGACACCGCCCGCAAACAAAAACGGCCGCTCGTCATCACTGACAGCGGCCGTTTCACGTTACCCGTTGCGGATCAATTCAACACCACCGCCCCGCGCCGTTCAGCCTTGCGCCGGCGAGACCCCAACAGACCGGCCACCACCACCATCAGGCTGAGCAAACCGGTGGCGAGGATTTCAACACGATGGGCCTCCTGGAACAGCATGATCGTCAGGGCCGCGATGATGAACACAATCACCGCATAAGTAAGGCCCGGGAACAGCCACATGCTGAAGACGATTTTTTCGCCGCGGGCCATGCGCTGTTTGCGCATGCGCAGTTGCGAAAACGCGATCACCAGGTACACCAGCAACGCGATGGCGCCGGAGCTGGCCAGCAAAAATTCGAACACAGCGGCCGGCGCCACGTAGTTGGCGAAGGTTGCCAGGAACGCGGCGCCGGTCGACAACATCACCGCCCAGTAAGGCGTGCCGCTTTTGTTGGTGCGGGTCGACATGGCTGGCGCGTCGCCGCGCTTGCCGAGGGAGAACAGCATCCGCGAGGAGGTGTAGAGCGCCGAGTTCAGGCAACTGGTCACCGCGACCAGCACCACGATGTCGACGATCATTTTCGCGTTAGGAATGCCCATGCGTTCCAGCACGGTCTGATAGGAACCGAGGTTTGCCAGTACCGGATCGTTCCATGGCACCAGCGCCACGACGATGAAGATCGAGACGAGGTAGAACAAGCCGATCCGCCAGATCACCGAGTTGGTGGCCTTGGAGATCTGCTTGCCTGGATCTTTCGATTCGGCGGCCGCGATGGTCACGATTTCGGTGCCCATGAACGAAAACATGGTGGTCAGGATTGCGCCCAGCACCGCGCCCATGCCGTTTGGCAGGAAGCCGCCGCTGTCGAACAGGTGCGAAACGCCACTGACCTGGCTGTTCGGCAGGAAACCGAAAATCGCCGCGATACCGAGGCCGATGAAGCCGATGATCGCCAGCACTTTGATCAGGGCGAACCAGAATTCGAACTCACCGTAGTTTTTAACGCTGAACAGGTTGGTCACGGTCAGCAGCAGGGTGATGACCAGCGCGAACGCCCAGATGTCCACGCCCGGGAACCACGCATGGAGGATAGTCGCGGCGGCGTTGGCCTCCAGCGGAATCACCAGCACCCAGAACCACCAATACAGCCAGCCGATGGTGAAACCGGCCCAATGACCGATCGCACGGTCGGCGTACGTCGAGAAAGAGCCAGTGTCAGGCGAGGCAACCGCCATTTCACCGAGCATGCGCATCACCAGCACCACGAGCATGCCGGCAGCGGCATAAGCGAGGAGTACGGCGGGGCCGGCGGCGGCGATGGCGTGGCCGGAGCCAACGAACAGGCCAGCACCGATCACCCCGGCGATCGACAGCATGGTCACATGACGCGGTTTGAGCCCCTGTTCGAGGCCATTGGAGCTTGGATTACTGCTCATTGAATCTACCTTTGCAGAAAAACAGTGCATTCCGTCCCGTCTGGCGTTCCTTCTCGTAAAAAGAATCCAACGGGGCGTTTCTTATTCTGCACGCAATAATTACGCCAAAATATTTCAGACTCCCGATTTTCCGGGGTTCAGCATCGAACCAAACGATGATCGCAACCCATTGAGATTAATGGCATTTCGCCAATCCGTTACCCTGCGACTCACTTTTTAAACGAATTTGCGCACCAGAAACACACTGAAAAAGTGTCGGATGCACAATAAAAGGGCAAATGCACTACGTTGCGCCGGTTAGCGCTTCCAACACCCCGCCAAAGCTGGCAACATCGCGCCTTTTTTTACGCGACACCGGCCGGGAAAACCGTTCGAACACCCGTTCGGTTGTTGATGGGGCGACAGTCTGCTGCGCCGATGCGACACCCCGCCACATGCCACCCGTTAACCGCCCCTGGCGCTGTTGGCTGCCGTTTAAACGCTATGCTAGCTTGGCCGCCTCGCCAGGAAGGCCAGCCAACAGCAGGAGCGCAACATAGATGAGGAACGCACATGGCTGAGGCCACGCCCGCGCTTGAAATCCGCAACTTGCACAAACGCTACGGAAAGCTTGAGGTGCTCAAAGGCATCTCGCTGACCGCCCGCGACGGCGACGTGATCTCGATCCTGGGTTCTTCCGGTTCCGGCAAGTCCACGTTCCTGCGTTGCATCAACCTGCTGGAAAATCCGCATCAGGGCCAGATTCTTGTGGCCGGCGAAGAACTCAAGCTCAAAGCCGCCAAAAACGGCGAACTGGTTGCCGCCGACGGCAAACAGATCAATCGCCTGCGCAGCGAGATCGGTTTTGTATTTCAAAACTTTAATCTGTGGCCGCACATGAGCGTGCTCGATAACATCATCGAAGCACCACGCCGCGTGCTCGGTCAAAGCAAGGCCGAAGCCATCGAAGTCGCCGAAGCCTTGCTGGCCAAGGTCGGCATCGCCGACAAGCGCCACGCCTACCCGGCGCAACTGTCCGGCGGCCAGCAACAACGCGCGGCCATCGCCCGCACCCTGGCCATGCAGCCGAAGGTGATCCTGTTCGACGAACCCACCTCCGCCCTTGACCCGGAAATGGTTCAGGAAGTACTTAGTGTCATCCGCGCTTTGGCCGAAGAAGGTCGCACCATGCTGCTCGTGACCCACGAAATGGGCTTCGCCCGTCAGGTCTCCAGCGAAGTGGTGTTCCTCCACCAGGGCCTGGTAGAAGAGCAAGGATCGCCACAGCAGGTGTTCGACAACCCGCTTTCGGCGCGCTGCAAACAATTCATGTCCAGCAACCGCTAACGGAGCTACCCGCATGCAGAACTACAAAAAGGTCTTTTTGGCCGCCGCCGTCACCCTGGCGTTCAGCGCCGGTGCCATGGCCGAAACCCTGAAAATGGGCATCGAGGCGGCCTACCCGCCGTTCAACAATAAAGACGCCAGCGGCAATGTCGTCGGTTTCGACAAAGACATCGGCGACGCCCTCTGCGCCAAGATGAAAGTTGAATGCTCCGTGGTCACGTCCGACTGGGACGGCATCATCCCGGCCCTGAACGCGAAGAAGTTCGACTTCCTGATCTCCTCGCTGTCGATTACTGAAGAGCGTAAGGGCGCGGTGGACTTCACCGACCCGTACTACTCGAACAAGCTGCAATTCATCGCCCCGAAAAACGTCGACTTCAAAACCGACAAGGACTCGCTCAAAGGCAAGACCATCGGTACGCAGCGCGCCACCCTGGCCGGCACTTGGCTGGAAGACACCTACGCTGACGACATCAAGGTCAGCCTTTATGACACCCAGGAAAACGCCTACCTCGACCTGACCTCCGGTCGCGTCGACGCGATCCTCGCCGACAAGTACGCCAACTATGACTGGCTGAAAACCGACGCCGGCAAGAACTACGAGTTCAAAGGCGACCCTGTGGTCGAAAGCGACAAGATCGGCATCGCTGTGCGTAAAGGTGACCCGTTGCGCGAGAAGTTGAACGCTGCCCTGAAGGAAATCGTCGCTGACGGTACTTACAAGAAGATCAACGACAAGTACTTCCCGTTCAGCATCTACTGATCCTGACCTGCGGGGCCAGCGCCGTGATTCGACGGCGCCGGCTCCCGACCTTGCCTGCCGCGATTTGAACAGAAATCCATGATTATCGACCTCTACGGATTCGGCCCGGCCCTCGCTGCCGGCGCGCTGATGACCGTCCAACTGGCTCTGACGGCCCTGTGCCTGGGACTGGTGCTCGGTCTGCTCGGCGCCTTGGCCAAGACTTCGCCGTACAAGCCGCTGCAATGGCTTGGCGGCACCTATTCGACGCTGGTGCGCGGCGTCCCGGAATTGCTCTGGGTGCTGCTGATCTACTTCGGGTCGGTCAATTTGATGCGCGCCCTCGGTGAGTTCTTCGGCAATCCCGATCTGCAACTCAATGCCTTCGCTGCCGGCGTCATCGCATTGGGCCTGTGTTTCGGCGCCTACGCCACGGAAGTGTTTCGCGGCGCGCTTCTCGCCATTCCCAAGGGCCACCGCGAGGCCGGCCAGGCCCTGGGCTTGTCGAAGTGGCGGATTTTCACCCGGTTGATCATGCCGCAGATGTGGCGCATCGCCCTGCCCGGGCTGGGCAACCTGTTCATGATCCTGATGAAAGACACCGCACTGGTGTCGGTCATCGGTCTTGAAGAAATCATGCGTCACGCCCAAATCGGCGTGACCGTGTCCAAACAACCGTTCACCTTCTATATGGTGGCCGCGATCATGTACCTGGGCCTGACGGTGCTGGCGATGACCGGCATGCATTTCCTGGAAAAACGCGCCGCTCGCGGCTTCGCGAGGAGCGCTTAATGAACTGGGAAGTCATCATCAAGTGGCTGCCGAAACTGGCCCAAGGCGCGACCCTGACCCTGGAACTGGTGGCCATCGCCGTGATCGCCGGTTTGCTGCTGGCCATTCCGCTGGGCATCGCCCGTTCTTCGAAGCTGTGGTACGTGCGCTCGTTGCCCTACGCCTACATCTTCTTTTTCCGTGGTACGCCGTTGCTGGTTCAACTGTTCCTCGTCTATTACGGACTGGCCCAGTTCGACGCGGTACGCAACAGCGCGATGTGGCCGTACCTGCGCGATCCGTTCTGGTGCGCCACCGCGACCATGACCCTGCACACCGCCGCCTACATCGCGGAAATCCTGCGCGGTGCGATTCAGGCTATTCCGCCGGGTGAAATCGAAGCCGCGCGGGCACTGGGCATGTCCAAACCCAAGGCGATGTTCTACATCATCCTGCCGCGCGCTGCGCGCATCGGCCTGCCGGCCTACAGCAACGAAGTGATCCTGATGCTCAAGGCCAGCGCGCTGGCGAGCACTGTGACCCTGCTGGAATTGACCGGCATGGCGCGCACAATCATCGCCCGCACCTACCTGCCGGTTGAGATTTTCTTCGCCGCCGGCGTTTTCTATCTGTTGATGGCTTACGTGCTGGTTCGCGGCTTCAAGCTGCTGGAGCGTTGGCTGCGCGTCGATGCCTGCCAAGGACGCTGATTCTTCCGACGTGCTGACGGGCGAGGCCTTACTCGCCCGCTTCACCGCGCTGGATGGTTTTCTGACAAAGCACCAGGCGTTATGGAAGCCTCGCCCGTTCACACATCTGCAATTGCCTTGGGAAACGTCCTACCCGGAATTGGCCAAATGGCTACGCGGGCGGTCACTGGAAGACGCGGAAAACGCTCACAACCACCCAGCCGGTCTGACAGATGCGCCGGAGCCTTTCGCCTCGCTGGCACGACTATCGGCGGAACTGAGCGCGGTCGGCGAATCACCTGCTCATGCGCTGGAGGCAGCGGGTCATCGATTGAATGTCGATGTACCGGGGCGCAAGTGGCAGCAGATCGAAGCCTTCGCCAGTCGCCTGTCGTTTGCTGCCGAACCTGAGCATTGGCTGGACTGGTGTTCGGGCAAAGGGCATCTGGGTCGAAGGCTCTTGAGCGCGGATCAGCAACTCACTTGCGTGGAATACGATCCAGCGTTGGTGGCCAGTGGTGAGGCGCTGAGTCGGCGCCATCATTTGCGTGCGCTGCATGTCGAGCAAGACGTATTAGCGGCAAGTGCGGCAAACGTCTTACACGTCGACCACACCCCGGTCGCGCTGCATGCTTGCGGCGAGTTGCACGTGCGCCTCATGCAACTCGCCAGCGCCGCCGGATGCCGTCACATGGCAATCGCGCCGTGCTGCTATAACCGGATCAATCGCCCCGAATATCAGGCATTGTCTTCGGCCGGACTGCGATCTGACCTACAGCTTTCGCTCGATGATCTGGCGTTGCCGATGAATGAAACGGTCACCGCCGGTACACGCGTCCGACGCCAACGAGACACCTCGATGGCTCGACGCCTTGCATTCGACCTGTTGCAACGGCAAGCACGCGGTATCGACGAATACCTGTCCACGCCATCGCTGCCCAGCGCCTGGCTGGACAAACCGTTTGCCGATTACTGTAAGGATCTGGCGGCGCTCAAAGAGTTATCCACAATCAACAATGCCGATTGGCCGGCTCTTGAAACGGCAGGCTGGCAGCGGTTGGCCGAAGTCCGCAATCTGGAATTGCTCCGCGGACTTTTCCGACGGCCCTTGGAGTTGTGGCTCACCCTTGATCGAGCTCTATTCCTGACCGATCGAGGTTACGTCGTGCGGCTCGGCATCTTCTGCACCGCGTCGCTGACCCCGCGCAATTTTTTATTACTTGCCGAACGCAACTAACGCGTCGCAACCTGTGGATAACTCTGTTGATGGTTTTGAGGTGGATCCAATATCCACGCCTGTTTCGGCCGTGTAACAGGCTTGGTCATTTTTTGTTCACATGAATAAAAAACCAGTAAAACAGGGTGTTGCGGGCAAAATGAGAACGCGTCCACGAAATCAAGCTTAAGCACGCATCGGAGCCTCTCGATTGTGCATAAGCTCAAGCTGAAAACGACATAACCGCCTAAACCGGGACGCCCAAAGCAGACAATTGCGCCGGCCAATGACCCTTGCTATACAGGCTGTCACCGTGCCGCTGACGCACAAAACAACAAGAACATCCGACGGACAGGACGCGACCATGACCTTCATTTCTTACGCACAGAATTTCGAAGACATCCGCTTGTGGCGCATCCTCAAACAATTCGAAAGCGGCTTCTACATCGATGTCGGCGCCAACGACCCGACCCACGACTCCGTCACCAAAGCTTTCTACGACCACGGCTGGCGCGGCATCAATGTCGAGCCCATGCAAAACTACTACGACGCCCTCTGCCAACAACGCCCGCGCGACGCCACCCTGCAATGCGTCGCCAGCGACCAACCGGGCGAAATGACCTTTTACGCCATTCCCGGCACCGGCCTCTCCACCGCCGATCCCGCCGTCGCCCAACAGCGCAAAGACGTCGGCATGGAAGTACACACCCTGACCGTGAAGGCCCGCACCCTCACCTCGATCTGCGAACAACACGCCGCCGACCGGCCGATCCACTTTCTCAAGATCGACGTCGAGGGCCACGAGGAAATCGTCCTGCGTGGCATGGACTTTAGCCGCTTCCGGCCTTGGGTCGTCCTCATCGAAACCCCGTGGCTGCGCGACCATGCGTGGGAACACCTGCTCACCGACGCCGGCTATCAAAGCGTCCTCTTCGACGGCCTCAACACTTGGTTCCTCGCCGACGAACACATCAACCTCAAACCCGGCTTCGACATTCCGCCCTGCAACCTCGACAACTTCCAGCTCTGCCGAGGCCATGCCCTCGCCCACCCGCTGAGCGCCAACGACCACACCCTCGCCAGCGCCCTGCACCGCGCCGAACACGCCGAAGCCCAGCTCCAGGCCATGCAAAACAGCCGCGCCTGGCGCGCCGTGCAAAAACTGCGAAACGTCCTGCACAGGGCTTGATTCGAGGCAGTGTAAAAATAGTCTGAATTCAGGGGTTTACAGAACCATCCCAGTCGCTATAATCGTCGCCCACACGCCGGTATAGCTCAGTTGGTAGAGCAACTGACTTGTAATCAGTAGGTCCCGGGTTCGACTCCTGGTGCCGGCACCATACAAAACAAAGCCCCTGCAGAAATGCAGGGGCTTTGTTGTTTCTGGGATTCGAAGCGCCCTTCAAGTGAAAACGTCCACAAAGTGTCCACACTTGAAATTTTCCCGCTGTGAAATGCCGCGTTATGCTTTCGATTCCTGAGCGATCAGCGAACGGCCTATTTCCAAAGCCATTTTCAAAAAATCTGCGGCAACCGTGCCAGCCAATGGATCGGCCATCCAGATCTGACAGCAGCGCACTGATCGAGTCAGGACTGCGGTCGGAGACAGCCATTGAACGGCAGATGAGCCACAAGGAGCGCAACAACGTCCGCGCCGCTTACATCCACAAGGCCGAGTTCATCGAGGAGCGCAGGCTGATCATGAACTGGTGGAGCCGGTACCTGGAGGCCAACCGGCAGGAGCATGTCACTCCACACGAATTCGCGAACCAGACCGGAGCGAACGTCACTCGCCTAAAAGCAAAACGTGGCGCAACCGAGTAAGCGCTCGGTCTTCATATCTCAGTGATCCGCTTGTCCACGCGGGTCCATCCAAACAGGGCTGCAAAGCCGCCCTGCTTGGATGGACCTCACTTAAAAAATCCAAAGCCCACGCAACTGTCTGTGGAAAACCACGGATTTCCACCGGTGGATAATTTCATCCACAGCCGCAGAAATCCTGAAAATTGGCGTCTTGACCCGAATTATCCACAGGCGTAGAAAAGATCGGGCAAAGCGCTGTCGTCGACAGCAACCCAGGTAGCCAGAACCTTTAAGGCTACGCCACACGGTGGTGGTTCTCCCAAAGTGCGATTAGCGTCCGGCGGCTCGCACGGTCACAGCGATGTGATGGATGCCTACTTTTACCAGTGTGCCCACTGCGGCAACTCATCCCCTTTCATAGCTGCCCTGCAGCAACCTATCCGCTTGGCCATTCCCCTGCGCCAAGCTGCGTCCGTCTCTTTCTCCCGGAAAGAGACGGGCGCTCCTACCACTGCTGCAGCCCAACTTGTACAAGGCTTTGCGGCATTACCCCTCGTGACAATCGACGTGACAAACACCGAAGTCACCAGCAACAGCGATGCAGATGATGGTGCCGCAGCCTACGGAATGGACTGCACCTGACTGACAGTCAGGCATGCCCCGGTCATCGCTTCACTGCCTTCACCCGACTCAGGATCTCGCGGCACTGGTCTCGTCAGCCAGCGCAGCCTCCACCCGCCCACTTCCTCGGAAGTGCTCAGGAGGCCAGATCATGAGATGCCCAAGCTCCCGGTCGTAAAGAGCCGCCAGTCCCGCGTTAGTGGACAACCCTCACAGGTCGCAGGGGCCTTAATCCCTGATAACACTCAACATTCTTGGCGGGATGACGTGGGGGAAGGTTTTAAGAGTTAGCTTCGAGAGGAGTTTGATCATGGCATTGGTGGGCAGGCGAGATGGACGTAATTTTGGGTATGGTCGGCAATTGAGTTATGCCGGGCCGCAGGCGTTAAAAGACATGTTCAGCGGAGGGCATTACGGGACCGTCAAAGCGCACAGCGATCGTTGGCAAGCATTCGTGCGCTGGTGCCGCTCAGACGATGGACCAGGACTCAAAGATGCACGACAGATAGATCGCCAGATCTTGTCGGATTACGCGGCGCATCTACGTCACTTGGTCGAGCGCGGCGACCTCTCCATCGCCACCGCACAAAATCGATTGTCCAGCGTCAATCGAACCATGGCAGCGCTTCGCGGTGATCAGTACGTGAAAGTGCCGAGGCCGAGCAAGACGTTGGAAATGCAGCGCACCACCATCCGCATGACAGTTCCACAAGGCCAGGATCGCGAACACGTGATGCGCATCGTCGATGCACTCCGCGAACAGTATCCCCGTGCGGCGGCCATTCTGCAGTTGGCACGCGCCACTGGTATGCGATTGCGTGAGGCCATTTTGGCCGATTTTTCACGCCTGAAACGCGAGGCCGAACAGCTCGGCAAGATCAACATCCAGGACGGCACCAAAGGCGGGCGCTCGGGTGCATCGGCACCTCGCTGGATCTGTATGAATAACGATATTCACGAAGCTCTTAGGTATGCCGGGCAGGTCTCCCCAACCGATAGCCGCAACCTGCTTGCACCAAATGAAAGCTATCTCGATTTCGAACAGCGTGTCGTCCGCCCCGCACGAGAGACCCTTCACGCACACAGTCTCAAAGGTTTCCATGAATTGCGTGCAGCTTTTGCATGCGAGCGCTACGAGCAGATTACCCAACACCTCGCACCTATCAACGGCGGCAAGTGCAGCCTGCTAGACCCATATCTTGATCGAGAGGCACGTGCACAAATCAGCTACGAGTTGGGACATGGTCGAATAGACGTCGTATCGGCCTACATCGGAGGTCGATCATGAGCAAGCCTTATGATATGGAGCTGTTCTTAGCAGGGGTACTGACCGGGGCGCATGCCACACGTAAACGTCACATTCGCCAAGCCAAAGCCATTCAAGCAGCGATATCGAGTCGCTGGCATCTAAATAACCCGTGGACCTGGCAAAGAAAACACCTAGCCTGGTTTGTAAATCACCACATGCGTCTGCACTCAAAAGCGACGCGCTATTATTACTGCCTAACCTTAAATCTCATAACTCTGCGCGTAGGAAAGTCTTGGAACGTCTTGGGCTGGCCGTCGGCGAATCTACAGCCTGCAGCTGCTGCCAAAGAGATGAAGATGATAGTGCCTGAACCACAATCGCGAGCCACCTCATCTCAGATACATGCAGTAACCAGCCCGAAGCGAGCGATCTCCGAGCCTGCAAAGTCAGGCTGCCATTCAATCTAAATTTTACGGCTAGGAGTTTTTTGTCTGGCTGTGCTCCTAGAGGGATGCAATCAGTGCATTCATGTGCTTTTGGTCAGTCTGCGTGATGGCTTCGATGAGATCCTTTACTGCATGCTCTACATCGAATATTAGTTCATTATTCCCAACCAATCTATCAATGGTATTAGCATGGCTAAAGTAGTGGAACACTTTTAGGATACGCTTGGACTTCTCAATACCAAATAATGCCTCAGCTCGTTGATCTACCGTCTCCTTCATGACTCCAGGCAGCCTTGAATAGGTATAAAGCTCAATAAATCTCCGCATCGCATTTGGCAGGAGCATTAAAATGTTGTGATCTGTCTTGTTCGGAGCCTGATGAAATCGATAAATTACTTCAAATAGGAAATGATACTCCGACTGATAACGGGCCAGTGACGTAGGCATGTCGTTGAATGTCGATTGTTTATCGCTTATTCGCTTAATGAGGAACAGTCTAGCCCCTTGCTTGGAAGCTTCAGGCTTTATTTCTCGCAGGAGATTAAAGAATTCGAAATTATGAGTTGAAATGAATATCTGCTTACAGGTGGTCAACCATGGAGAATTTTCGTTTTCTTGCTTGAAAAAAAATGCACGGATCGCAGCTGTTATTTGAAAGATGTGATTAGCATCAAGGCTAGATATTGGATCATCAATATATACGACTGTCTGTTTGAAATCCTCGGGCTTCAACTCTTGAAGTTTGGTAAGGAAGTAGGAGAAGGCAATGGCGGTGCGTTCGCCATCGCTCAGGTTTTTGGCGATTTTTCCATTCGTACGAATGAGCCTAAACTGCTCTTGGTTTGTCGCCGGGTCTTTGGTAACAACTATCTGGACGGCTTCACTGCCCAGCATGGATCCTAGTCGTTCATTGACCTTCTCTCTGCCTAACTGGGCTTGACTAATAAGGGCCTGAAGCCTTTCGACCTCACTTTGACGATCAGTGGCGTAAGCGAGCAGCCTATCGCGACGTTGGACGAGACGTGCCTTGATGCGTTCGTATCCGGCTTTCTCTTGAGAGTCGATAAACTGCTGAACGTAATGATACCTCACTCGCTTAGTGGCCTCCGCCTTTGCAGTGGAGAAGTTGTCAGCTAGCTTATTGTTTTCCTCGATTAGGGTATTGATAGCATCAACCGCGTCGGTAATGGTGCTGGCTAGCCCTTCGGCCAATGGAGCTGGCTCCATCAGTTTGCGAGGGGCATCAACCTTGCGTTGAACATCTTCTGCCAGGGTTTTTACCGCCAGATTGAACGCCTCAATGGCCTTGGGTAAAGACTCGACAAAAACCTTATAGCTGTCTCGGAACTGTGGATTGAACTCAGCTTCTTTAGGCGGTGCGAGCCTGATTTCGGCGGACTTGACACGGTGCAAGAGATTTTCGACTTTCCGCTTATGCTCCGCGAGATCTTTGGAAAAGTGGGCCTGAAATACTGAAAGTCTATCTTCAGTGACGGTGTTTCCACAGAACTCGCAAGCACCTTCATGAGGGTGTATTTGTAGGCCTGACTCTACCCAGCGCTCGATCTCGGGATGGTCTTCGAGATGCTTGAGCGTATTGGTGAAAGTCGGGACAGCAGCAAGAATCGTTACTGCTTCTTGGTGAATATTTTCAATAGACGGAAAGGCCTCGATCCTATCAACGGTACTTGGTTTTTTGTTGTCAGGAGTTAGGGAAAGCTCAATATTTTCAGAGAGTTCCTTCTCGCCAAGAAGTTGGGAGTCTAGGACTCCCACTATCGGAATGTCATTTCCTAGTTGGGTTGCAGTATACGGATCGATTTTAAGAAGCTGGCGAAGATTTTTGGCCGCATCGGTTTTTGAAGTGGAGGCTGCTTGGGTGATACTGTTGAGTTGCGCGTCAAGCCGCCTCTTAGCCCCCTCAGATTTTTTTATTCGATATGCAATGTAATTAATCTGGCCTTGGGCTTCTTCGGATTCCTTACCGAGAAGAAGTATCGGTTTAAAGCTACTGCCTTCAAAGTGTAGATTTTCTCGAATGAAGTCAGAATTGAAAACGCGAACTATTAGGCCAGATTGCTGAAAATTCTTTTCGGTAATCGGCTGATCATCGGTCTCGAAACTGAACTCACACCCGACTAGATCATGATTGAATTTCTTTGTTTCGAGTAGTGCAAACAACCTCGAAAGCGTAGTTTTTCCCGAATAGTTCCACCCATAAATCAAATTCTTGATCCCGAACTCCTGGGTACCCAATGGCTTTGTATAGTTGTCGTAAACGCCCAAACCCTTTATCTTTGAAATCCCCGTAATCATTGTTAGCTCCATAGTATTTTTATTGTTGGTTCTTTAAGAGCCGACGTTTTTTATCAAGACAACTTGCCGCACATGGCAGGAGTACCTCATTCCAACATTAGCCTAGCATCGAATCCAAATGAGCGAGAAAAACGTGTGTTTGCTTGACCGATTGCTACCTGTCGCCAATGTCCCCTTTGGCCGATTGCTGCCCTTCAAAACTGCAGCAATCGACCCAGAAAACGTAAGTAGTCCTACTAATAAACCTAAGAAAATCAAAGAAATAAAATCTACAACCCTTGGCGCATCAGAGATCCTTTGCGGAGAGCTACAGCACACGTTAAAGTGAGTAATGGCTTTTTGCTACGAACGGAAATCACCTCTGGAGCATGGAATGGCCCGCCGCTATAGCTTACTGTCCTCCATAAAGAGGATATTTTCACCTCTACTGCAATTTTCTAGCTTCGTAAAAACTAACAGCTTCTATTCCTATCTTTATGAAGATAACCCCGGAGGCTGTCGACATGAGACGAAGCAGCTTAATCATAGATACTTACATAAACTTGTAACGTTCAAATGATTTATATTCCAATTTAAACAACCCTAGCTGTTTCCGCGGAATTCAGCACCGTATCTATTTGAGCAATTTTATCCAAGGTTAGTGCTTATGATCATCGCCGAATACATAGAGTCAATAAGAGAAAAACTCAGGGACTGTCAAATCGCTGCAACTCTACAATTTGTTAAATTTTGCAAATTAAAGGAGAAGGAGGGGAAGGCTTTTCTAATAAACTTACCCACTGGAGCAGGAAAAACTGGCGTAATATCACTTATTGCCCACTTATCCAAAGAAGCAAAAGTTTTAGTAATATGCCACCGAAGGGCCGTCAAAGATCAACTATACCGTGAAGTATCTAAAAAGTTTTTCAGATCCACAATTGGTGATGACGAAATCATACTAAAGAAAACTTATAGGGACGCAGATTTCAACAAGGGTGACGGTATTTATATCTCGAGTTTCCAAAAGCTCTCTAGGCTTAACGAGGAAAATCTGGCCCGAATCCAACAAGAGTTCGATCTGATAATTGTCGACGAGGGACACTCCGAGCCATCTCCCATATGGAGAGAAATAATCAGGCAATCCAAAGCTCTTAAAGTTGTGGTGACGGCCACGCCATACCGAAATGACCTGTTCGAACTAAACGTAAGCACAAAACACGCATATGTATTCACGTTCCAAAATGCGGTCTCCGACGGCATTATATACGCACCCACCTATGAGCAGGTTCGCGAAGTAGAAGCCACCTTACAAAAAGTGGCAAACTTCCTAAACTCAAATGCAGACTTGAAGTGCATAGTTAAATGCAAAAACCTAAAGGAAATAGAAAAATATCATAATATTTTTTCTCCTCATTTTAGTACCGCTAGTGTGCATGAAAAATTCGACAACCTAGAGGCTGATAGGAAACTCAAAAGGGTTAGCGCAGCACTTAAAATTGAAGGACTCAGAATAATTATCCATCAGCACAAGCTTGACGAAGGTGTAGATATACCCGAAGCCAAGCTTTTGGTGCTGACCTACGAACTTGGTAGTGGTCGTGAACTTGTTCAAGCAGTAGGTCGAGTCGTACGTAAGTACGGCGACGTTCACCCTATCGTCTTAGATCTAACTGGCGGAGTAAATGAGGGCATGTGGGAAGGTTACGAGCGCTTCGATAACTACATTTCCACTGAGACTGGCGCCAAGGATTTTGTAAAATCGCTAAGCACTAGCTACCTAATCGAAAACTTTCTTGAATCTTTCCCTCAACACAGCTATTTCAGTGGACGTTTTAGGGAACGCGTCAACCTTAATGAAATCGAGCCCGAGAGAGATATATCAATCCCGCTAGCGTCGGTATGTTTTGTACAAAAAAACGAAGACTTCTCCACCTCACTTTTAATGGATCGTTTGTATTGGGAATTGCACGGCAGTGGCGCCCTAGTAAAGAAATATGACGAAGTACTAGATATGAGTGTATTAATATACGTCTCATTCAATAGTTCAAAATTCTTCTCAGAAAAACTTTTTTTTGAGCCAAAACTTGACTTGATAATCGTAAAAGAAATTGCGACCGGCGTTGCAATTTTCGATAGCGGTGGCGGGCGTTATTACAATCAGGAAAAATATAGGCTTAAGAATGCGATTCACATCGATAAGCTCACTGCTCTGACCGCGACAACTCAACATCGCAGAGTTAAAGAAACCCATGCCAAAGCCCTCGGCCGTCCTATTCACAGGCCCGAATCCGTAGCTTTGAAAGGACAAAATTTAGATAGCGCGAGAAGCAGTCAAAGCAATTCGAGATATGCTTTGACCATGGTGAAGGTTGATAATATCGGTAACGACGGAAAGCGAGCAAGCAGTTACTATATAGGGGCAAGATCCGGGAGGGTCTCGGACCAAAAGGAAAGTAATTTCACCATTCAGGATCTATCCGAATGGATTGACACCGTCGACAATCATATCAATTCCGGAGAACATGCTGGCCGCCTAATCAAATCTTATGCACAACCACTAGAGGAAAGACCACAATCACTCATCCTTTCCGTGCTATTGGACTTTACCGATCTCGAAAGTTCGCGCCCCGTTCGAGCAGGCATTATTTATCCTGACTTTTATTACATCGAAGTGGTAAACAACGAATTCCGCTTGATGGCAGAACATGAAACTATAACTTTAACACTAGTTTATCACGCTGAAGATGTTCGATTCGAAATTGCACTCTCTGGTCCGTCGGTCGGCGTTATGGATTACGACTGGATTGTCGATCACTTGAATTTTTCTTCTCGGCTAAAAGTTCTCTTTGAGAATGGCGTAACCTATTTAGACGGACACTTCTATAAACTCTCACTTCCTTACGAACAGGGAGTAGATCCAAAAGATAGCTGGGCTGGGAACGCACTATATGAATTAAGTGACTTATTAAACCCTATCCTTAAAGAAAAAGGGCTTATGGAGGAACGGAAATATGTAGGGACAACCAATCACGGCTTCGATCCGACCTCGGTTTTTTTCTTACTCGACAAGTTGAAAGAATATGGTAATCCCAACACTGCATTAAGCGCTCTTGGCCCTTTCGCAAACTACATCCCTGGATGCGATTTTGTTTTTTGTTGTGATATGGGAACAGAACCTGCTGACTTTATTATATCGTCACCAGAAAAATTATGTTTCGTCCATGTTAAGTGCGGCACGGCAGACAACCCTCAATCGTCCGCCGGAGCCTTGGCGGAAGTCGGAAGCCAAGCTATAAAGAACATTCATATGCTAGTTTCAACTAACGACGAAATTAAACCTGGGAACTTTAATATTTGGGATAATCGCTGGCCCAGCGCTGGGGCCGAACACTCCATTGAGACACGTTACAGGCTTTTTGATGGCCAGATCAATAAACCGGTTCCTGTCGGTGGCTCGCTCTCTCAAAACGCATGGGAATTGATATGCGAGCGTAGACGATCGCTTAGGTGTAAAAAAGAAATATGGGTAGTAAGTGCTAATGCGTTTTCAAAAAATCACTTTGTAACGAATCTCAGCGATCCGTTAACATCCCTTCCGGAAACCATTCAAGCCTATCAACTAATTGAGGATTGGCTGAGCACTGCGGAAGAGCTAGATGTGGATCTTAAATTTTTTGTCTCTGAGTAGAATATATACGGAACGAGGGCGAAGGGATCGCCGGTCGTGGGATGCCAGAAACGATCACGCGATCATCTAGTGGGTTCATGCATGTTGATTCTCAGCACGCCAACTCTTGAGGTAGTTTTAGAGATAGAAAAAGCCTAGAACGGATATTTTTACCTTAAAAATTAGTCGTTTATAATAAAGTTCGACTCCTGGTGCCGCACCATACAAAACGAAGGCTTGCAGCGATGCAGGCCTTTCGTTTTTGCGCTGGACGTAACAACCGACGTAATAAGACGTAGCTGTATCGATCAGGTGTTTGAGAAAGGACCTCCTAATGCAGCATGGCGCGACGTTAGAACTCGATAGATGCCCCCACTGCAATGTTGCCAAACCCAACATGCCGACTCAGGCCAACTTTCTCACAAAAAACGATCGGTCACACAAGCCGCGTGAATGGCGAGCCTATGCCTGCAAAACATGCGGTGGAGTTGTGTTGGCGGTGGCACCAGCTATCGATAAAGGCGTGATCACCGACATTTGGCCTTCTGCGAAGCGTGTAGATGATTCTGTACCTGCACGAGCTAGAGCGTTCCTGGAACAAGCTATCTCCAGTATTCATGCCCCTGCGGGCGCGGTAATGCTAGCCGCGTCTGCTGTCGACGCGTTGCTCAAAGAAAAAGGACTCAAAGACGGAAAGTTGTATTCCCGAATTCTGACTGCCGCCGCTCAGCATCTGATCACTAACGAAATGGCCGAATGGGCCCACGAAGTGCGTCTCGAGGCTAATGATCAGCGTCATGCAGATGAAGAAGCGCCGCTGCCAAATGAAGCGGATGCAGAACGAGTAATTGAATTTGCAATTGCGCTTGCTCAGTTCCTTTTTGTTTTGCCTGCGCGGGTAGCTCAAGGACGACAGAGGTAACAGACCGGCGTCATTTCCCCCGCTTGAGCGGTGTGCGGAGCGAGCTTGCTTAAACGAATGGATGCGTGTGCGAAACCCTGCTGCAACCGATGACTGTGCTCCACTCTTCTTTTTATGTTGACCCACGGGAAACCAGTATTTTTGGTAAGTTTTACCGTGACCGCTCTGAAAGCCTTAACGCACAAGGCTTCTAAGTAATTGGATTAGGTAAGTTTTAAGTAATATATAGAAATAATATTACCTTTTACTTAGGTCAGAAATCGAAAATAAAAATTCTATATAAATCATATAGTTAGCAAAAAATTACTCCCCCCCCCCTTACTCGAAAAAGCCAGTGCAAAGTAAGTGCTCAAAACCGCATCTGTCGGTGGCCTAGCTAATCTGGGTTATGTGCGAAGTCAGAAAGCACCTTGGCTTAATCTCTATCTGCCTCGCAGCTTGTTTCCCAACGTCGTCCAGTTGGCGGCTCGTGATGAAGTACGCGCCAACTTCCCGCTGACCCGCGTGAAAGCCGATCATCCTGAATTCAACTTGCCCGGTGTGCATTCGGACATTGGCGGCGGTTACTTTCCCGAGTCTGAAGAGCTCCTGCTGATCAGTCCCATGCAAGCGCTAGACGTTCCCGTAACGACCGATGTGAAATACACCTCAATCTATCGCGATGCCCAACAAGTGAAGGCGAAGTGGGAGGCCAAAGGCTGGCCGGCAGAGATGCTGGAGGTCGTTACACCCTATGTTCGGAGCTTACCTCCGTCTCAGCAGGATCGCTTGAACCCTACCAAGCGTGTCTACGCGGCGTTGCAGCTTAAGCGACCAGTACGAGGTGAGCTGTCGCGGGTTTACCTGCGGGTGATGTACGAACTGGCCAAGCAACAGGGAGTACGATTCATACCAATCAACGATAAGTCTTCGCGCTATGCCATTCCGGCAGAGCTTCAAGCACTTTGTGATCGCTTTGTATCTGGTGACTACAGCACGACGCCAGCGGAAGAGCAGTTGCTCAAGCTGAAGTATATTCACACCTCGGCCAACTGGAACCCTCCCAGGAAGTTGCAAGGCAACACGCCACGCACGGGATTGGTTTATTTTAACGCCCCTACCACGGAAGGGATCCGCGTACAGCATCCCCACGTACCCGACTAGGAGTTACAAGCGTGCGAACACTATGGATTTTGTTAGGGGCATTTTTAACGGGCGGTTGCCAAGCTTCAGGACATTCGGACCCGGACGCCGGCCCGTGGGCGCTGGGTTTTATCACTCCCTACGCCATGGACGGCTGGGTTGAGGACAGTGCCACTGTCGATGTAGATGGGAACCTGTACCGTAGGATTGGAAGCAGCTCTTCCGGAGGGAGGAAAAACGGCACTCAGGGAGCAAGTGGCTGGCTGGTGACTGGAGGAGGCAAAGAAAGACTTGTGGTAGAGGCAAAACTTCCGGTGCGTATCTATGTTCGCTGGCAATCGCTTGTCGAGCCACAAACCTACCAAGGCTGGATCGAGTTCCCCGAAAGTGCACGGCAGGTCATGCGCAATGCCCTGACCAAAGAATGCTCAAGTGTTCCTGAGACTACTTTCCTTCCGAAGCGTGCGTCGGTACGGCTGGGGCTAGCTCCCGGCGGTATCGTCCAAGTGTGGGCACTGGACGAGTGTCGGCGAGCAATCAAAGTCGCGCGCGCTCAAGTAGAAATAGAGCCAAAGGGGCCTGATTTAGGGCTTTCAGGTGGTACTTACTATCCATTGCAGGATGCGTCAAAACTGTATGTCGAAAAGTACGGAATCCCCTACGGCAGTTGGTGAGTCGCTGCATATTTAGCCCGCCAATTGGCGGGTTTTTGCTATCCGGTGATGGGTTTTAATTTCTCGCTCAACGACAGCGCGCTGGTGGCATTGCGTACGAACTCTCCGGCATTGTCTGGCGGCGGTGTTGGTCCATGCTTGTGCGCAGCTAGCTGGCTATTCATCTGTTCCACCAGGTAGAGCAAATTACACAGCACCTGCAACACATTCACTCCGCTCGATCCGATCCAGGTCTTTGGCGCCTCCAGTCGTTGACTGACTTTGGCCACGCTCTGACGTAGCCCCTGGAGCCGCTGCTGCATATCGCCGGCCACCGTGGCGTTGTACTTCTGCCCCACGACCAGATTCAGATCCCGGCCCGTAGCTTGGTGCAGATCATCCACCGCCGCCAAGCTCGCGGATCCACCTGACAACAGCTTGAGCGCGCCCAGGGCCTCGATCGTCTTCACACCACCCACGGTCTCGGTCGAATGGTCATCAATCGTCTGCCTGTGGCTTTGGAACTGTTCGCGATTGTCCAGGGCTTCAACTTCGCGCTCGATCGCCTGATTTCGGATCTTGCCATGGGTCTGGCGCAGCCCGTTGCCGTCTGCATCGGCACACTGCTGAGCGGCCTCGCTGTGCTGCCACACCTGATTACCTTTATCTGGCCAGCGTGATAGAACTGGCCTGCCTATGGCGCCTGCATGGCATCGAGGTCGTGACGCTCACGGACGCGAACGAGCTGCAGAAAGGGATTTTGACCAAAACTGGAGGCCATCAGGATGGCCGCAATTCCGTACGTAGATAGCCTCGGGATAACGTCGCCAACGACACCGCTTCGCTGCGTTCGGAAGGTTATTTCGATTGAGCAAATCGGCACTGTCGGTGACGGTGGCTGGCATCGATTCCGTGTTGACCTGGATATCGAGGGTGTTTCTGGGACTCGAAGCGCCCTTCAAGTGAAAACGTCCACAAAGTGTCCACACTTGAAATTTTCCCGCTGTGAAATGCCGCGTTATGCTTTCGAATCCTGAGCGATCAGCGAACGGCCTATTTCCAGAGCCATTTCCAAAAAATCTGCGGCAACCGTGCCAGCCGATGATCGGCCGTCCCGATATGACAGCAGCGCACTGATCGAGTCAGGACTGTGGTTGGAGACAGCCATTGAACGGCAGATGAGCCATAAGGAGCGCAACAACGTCCGCGCCGCTTACATCCACAAGGCCGAGTTCATCGAGGAGCGCAGGCTGATCATGAACTGGTGGAGCCGGTAACTTGCTGCACACTCCAAGCTTCTCACCGCCGACGCGGCGGTCTCATTCGATCCCGACCGTCATGTCCTGGCGTCGCGTTATTTGCAGGATTTGAACAAGGCGTTGATTGATGACGTGGTGAAAGTCTTGGGCGCTGCGCAGAATAATCCAGCGCCATAAACCTTCGCTCACGAGAAAGCCCCCGCAATACGGCGAGGGCTTTTTCGTGGTCGAAGGCTTTAGTGCCCAGCGCTCTGCCCGCCATCCACGTGCAGAATTTCGCCCGTTACGAACGCCGCATTGTCGAGATACAAAACAGCTTGGGAGATGTCATCAATCTCACCCATGTGTCCAACCGGATGCAGCGCACCCAGCGCCGCGTGGGTTTCTTCGCCGTGCATTGGCGTCTTGATGACGCCGGGCGATACCGCGTTTACACGAATCCCGCGTTTGGCGTATTCGATGGCCAGGGATTTGGTCGCGGCGTTGAGGCCGCCCTTGGTCAGCGAAGCGAGTACCGAGGGCACACCGTCGATGGCGTGGTCGGCGAGGCTGGTAGTGATGTTGACCACGTGGCCCTTGCCGTGTTTTTCCATTTCGGTGATGGCGAGTTGGGTGATGTAGAAGAAGCCGTTGAGGTTGACCGACAGCACCGCCGCGTAGTCTTCCGGCGTGTAAGCGGTGAACGGTTTGGCGACGAAGATGCCGGCGTTGTTGATCAGGGTGTCGATGCGGCCGAAACGGGCAACACCTTCGCTGATGACGCGCTGGGCGGTGGCCGGGTCGCCGATGTCGCCGGCGATGGTCAGGATTTGCGGGTCATTCGACGGTTTGATCGAGCGCGAGGTGGCCACGATGTTGTAGCCCAGTTCGCGGAAGGCTTTAAGCATGCCTTCGCCCAGACCTTGGGATGCGCCAGTGATCACGACGGTTTTTTTGAAAGTGCTCATGATGAATACCTCTGGAAGTCAGTAAAGGTTTGAGTTCGTTTTGAATCAGGCTTCAGCGGGGGCTGCGGCCATTTGTTTCAACATCTGTTCGTAGTACTCGACCGATTGCGATCCGGAAACCAGGTGCTTGCCGTTGAGGATCAGCGCCGGTACCGAATTGATGCCGTGTTGCCGATAGAACGCTTGCAGTTGCCGCACTTCGCTGGCGTATTCATCGTTGGCCAGTACTTTGCGAGCCTTGGCGGCGTCCAGCCCCGCTTCGGCGGCCAGGCGCACCAGAGTGGGCCGGTCGCTGGGGTTTTCGCCGTCGCGGAAGTAAGCCCGCAGCAGGATTTTCTTCAGGGCGACCTGGCGTCCTTCCTGCGCGGCCCACATCAGCAAGCGGTGGGCATCGAAGGTGTTGCGAAAGTGCGTGCGTTTCTCCAGATCAAACTCGAAACCGATCGCCTTGCCGCGAGCAATTTGCATGGCTTTGCCGGCAGCGACGTCTTCGGCGGTGCGCCCGTATTTGCGCATCAGGTGTTCTACAGCGGGCTCACCTTCTTCGGGCATGTCCGGGTTCAGCTCGAAAGGCTTGTAAGTCAGCTCTACCGAGACTTCACCAGCCAGGTTGTGGATCGCTTGCTCTAGCGCCGTCGCGCCCAATGCACACCAAGGGCACACCACGTCGGAGATGAAATCGATGGTGACGGGGGAGCTCATGACTGGCCCCGCTCCGCCAGTTGTCGGCGATATTCGGTGGTGGTCATGCCGGCGTAACCCCAGTTATCGGTGTCGACTTCTTCGATGACGATATGGGTCAGCTCGGGGCTTTTGTTGAGGACGCGTTGCAGGGTTTCGGTGATCTCGGAAATCACTTGGGCTTTTTGTTCGGCGGTGACGCCGTCGCGGGTGATGCGGACGCTGACAAATGGCATGAGAATTTCTCCCAGTGACCTGCCGTCAGGATGATGGTCAGGTGTTGGGGCTCAATGTAGGCGCGCGGCAGAAGGGGAAAAAGTAGGGGCGGAGTACTTCATTTGTACAGCCATGTAATCAATCGGTTTAAAGCTGACTGATTTCGAACACGAAGGAGATTTTCCGATCGGTCGCATTCCAGACGTAACGCAGGTGTTTCCCTTGCTTGGGAATGGATACGGCTGGCGGCCGAAACGCAGCGACGCACTCGTGGCCGGGCAATCGGACGCTGTCATAGAGAAGGCCCCACGACAGATTTTCACGCAATTGCCGGGCGAATACCTGTGATGGGCCGTAGGCATTGGGGTCGGGATCATGCAGCTCGGGGAAATCGCGGCGGATATCGTGCAGCGGCTTCACCACCCGATTGACGTAGGCGCGCAGCGTCAATTCGAGATCCGCTTCATTCGTGGCGGCGAGGAAGCGTTCCTGATGAAAACTCGTCTCGGCAATGGCGGCGGCCATGCTGCTGGCGGCGTAGTAGACCCCGTACGTGCCGTCGGTAAAACGGCTGGCCTTGCCGATGTGCGTGAACGCGGCCATCACTGGCGTCGAGCCGGGGCCAGACAGACGATCTTCGGGGCGCACCCGCGCAAGCACACCCGCCTGCTCAATCAGCCGATCATTGGTTAACGCTTCGAGGGCGTAAGCGATTTCGAGGTCTTCGGGATCAAGTACGTCTTCAAACAACGCAATCGGCGGGAAGCTGCTGTTGACGATTCGGTAAGCCCGCGTCCATTGCGGCTCGGCCAGCGCCGGCGTCTTCAACCGCGCACCCCGTCGAGGTAGCGGCGCACATCGGCAATGTCCACCACCCGCCCCGCGAGCATGTACGCAAGCGCTGATTGACCATTGAACGGCGCGGCACTGTTCGGGCTGCTGACCCAGGTGTAAGCGCGCTCACGGCTGTTGCTGAAGATGATGCTCAACGCCTTGTGAATGCCCATCAGGTAGGAAATGCGCTCAAGGGTGTCGTGGGGCAGACGAATGTTCGGTGGCAGGTGTTTGTATTTGTAGAACGTCGTGTTGCCGACTTTGCCCAGCAGGGTACGTTGCTGCTCGGCGGTGCAGCCCCAGCGCTCCATGAGGTTGAAGAAGAACTTCAGCGCGACGCGGCCGGTTTCGGGGGCGTCGAGTTGTTGTGCTGGAGTGAGGGCTCCTGGTGAGCTTTGCACGGACACCTCTCATGTCGTTAAGTCGTAAAAAAATAATAGTACAGATACGAATTTTTCCAGATGAATGATTCGAATATGTACGAAATACTGCCGAGAGAGGTGTTTGATGTGGGCAAAATCTCACTTGAACAATTCAGAATGACTACCCAAATCGACAAATGTAATCAGATCCGAACGCGTATTTTCATAGATCATCAGAAAATCGCCACCGATAGGGCATTCCCGAAAACCAGACCAATCTCCGGTCAGAGCATGATCCAAGTACTCCGCCGCTAACTGCTCGCCGAGAAAGAGAGACACCATCACGCTACGCACCTCGTTCATATCCCGACGCCCGGCACGCTTGTAACGATCCCAGGACTTTTTGAATAGAGGTTTGGGCACACTGTTTCGGTCGTTCAGCGCGTTTTTGCGCTTTCTCCAGTTTCGCCATCAGCGACCTCAAGCAAGTCGTCTATCGAGTCGTAGCGTTGACGAATCATGCGTGCTTCAGCCATTGCGCGGGCGGTTTTGTCCGAGGGCACACGAACCTCGAAAGGCAATCCTCGAGTCGCAACGACCTGACGAAGAAAAAGACGCATGGCATCGCTAATGCTCAGCCCGCATTCGTTCAATACTTCGGTGGCACGCGCTTTCAAATCCTCATCGATGCGGCAACGCACATCGGTAGTTTTTAGCAGTGCAGCCATTTCAGTTACCTCACAGTGATTTTGTAGCTACATGTGCGCTACCTCTGCATTGTGGTGGGGTGAATCGATGTCATTCAAAGCTGTTTTGATAAGCGGTTTTTCATGGCACTTACTAATCGTTTGAAGGGCTATTTCACCCACTTCTGCAGAACTGCACTATCAGCATGATTCGCCGCTGCACATGGGATCTGTCTCGGAAAATCTCAGGCATAACTCATTCCACTTGTAGGCCGTTTCTGTCCCAGAGATCATTCAAAACGCCTGCCCACGACATTTTTTTTGACTCCATCCCCCCATATCCCTCCTAAAATCCCGATCCTGTGTCAGCCTCCAACCATCGGCCGAGACAGCAATTGGCTACTAAACCCGCGACAACTATGCTCAGGTACAGGAATATACCCAGCAGTCGCCGCCGGATCGGCATTTACGTACCCAACAATACCCAGCCCACTTTAGAGGGCATTACCCATGGATAGCAGAACCTTACGCAACCTCATGCGCATCGTGCAGACCGGCTCATTGTCGGCTGCGGCCGAGCATTCGTGCCTGACCGTGCAAGCATTGGCGGCGCAGTTGAACAAGGTCGAAGAACAGTTCGGTTTCCGCTTGTTTCGCCGTTCCAATAAAGGGCTGACGCTGACGCCGCAAGGCACCGAGCTGACACCTTTTATGGACAGAGTGCTGATTGCCACCCGGCAAATGGAAGAAAAAGTCGAGGCGCTGAAGGTGCCCGGCCAGCGGACGTTGAAGGTCGCGTTGAACACCACGCTGGCGCCTGACTTCAACCGGCGAATGATCGGACGGCTGATCGAGGTGTTTCCCGATTACCAGATGGAATTCAGCTACGCCGAGTCGATGGAAAATCTCAGCAAGCTGAAGAATGAAGACTTCGACCTCGCGGTACTTATTGGCCCGCAGCGGCCGGGGTTGCCGAGCATTGTCCTGCCCGATGTACAGGTGCAAGTGGTCGGCGCGCATTGCGGTCAGGAACACGACCCGCTGACGTTGCTGGGCAATAAGTTTCAGGTGCGTCCCGCAGAAGATTGTCCGTATTCCCACAGCTTTTTGCGTTTTCTCGATGCGGGCCTGGGCAATCATGAGAACAGCCAGCGCATGGTCTACTCCTGCAGCGAAACCCTGACACTGTCGCTCATTACGCAGATGGACGGTGTCGGCATGGTCTCTCGCGAAGCCGCGCAAAAGAACGGCCTGACGATTTTTCCCGGGTTCGAGGACTTCCTCGAAGTGCGCCTGGCGGTGAACAACCCGGAATTGCCCGGCCAGGCGCTCAACGAGGTGATCGAGCTGCCGCTACATGAACGCGCCGAGCGCAATGTACGCAGCCGTCCCAACCGCCACACTGAGAAAGAGGTTTTTGCTGAAATACGCACATAACAACGTCGGAACTGCGGCATAGAATTCCGGGCGGTCGAGCTGGATCTGCTGATCCTTGATCAACAAGGGTGTCAGGCTGATTGCAGCGACGATCGCCACCGGCAGGTATTCCAACGCCCGGGCGATGAACGGTGGCCAGTGTTCGGTGTTGACCTGCAACGGCAGCGCGCGTGGCAAAAAGGTCACGGCCATCATCAGCACGACCACCAGAATCAGGAACGTTTGGTCAGGCATACGCCCACCCCGCAACCCACGAATGTGGCAATGAACACGTTAAACGGCGAGCTTCCGACCAGGCTCAGCGCCCCCATGCACAGGACGGCGGCCAACGCGGCGATCAGTTTTTTCGGCGTGTTGCACAGCGACACCAGCACGTAGAGCATCATCGCCGTCAACGCGTAGTCGAGCTGATATTTGATCAGGTGCGCCGCGTATTGCGCGCACAGTGCGCCGAGCAATCCGCCGAGCACCCACGAGGTGTGGCAGAACAGGTTGAAACCGATCAGATAACGCACGTTCACCGGTGCGCCCTTGCCCAGCTTGACGCTGTGGAAGGCGAACGACTCATCGGTCAGCCCGCCGGCGTAGCACCAACGCTCCATTCGGCTCAGACCGAGCGCCCGCAACGCCTTGGCCATGTACACCGACATCAGCATGTGCCGGGCGTTGATCAAAAACGTGGTCAGCACAATGGTGGTCAGCGAGGCGCCGCTGGAGATCAGCGCCAGCGCCGCAAACTGTGACGCGCCGGCATAGACAAACAAGCACATCGCCACCGGTAGCCACACCGGCAGCCCGGCATTCACCGCCATCAAGCCGAACACGAACGACACAGTGAAATAGCCGGCCACGACCGGGCTGGCTTCGGCAAAGGTGCGCGACGGCTGACGATCAGCCATCAGCGGCGCACTGCCGGACGTTTCATTCATAGATCCCTCTCAAAAGTCCGTTCGCCGTGAGGCTCGCAAAAACCCTGGGACGCCCAAAAGCGCTTGCCCGCGAGGTTGGCATCGTCGACGAACAGAAACATGCGCAGCACACCGACCCGTTTCATCTCGGCCGACGCCGCCTCCACCAGACGCTGACCCACGCCTTGACTTCGATAACGCAGGCTCACGGCCAGGTGATTGATCGTGCCGCGACTGCCAAGCATACCCCCGAGCACCGCACCGACAATCTCGCCACAGACGTCGAAGGCCAGATACGCCGTGGTGGTTTTCTGGATCAGCACGCCGCGCAGACATTTGGCATCTTGCCATTCACAAAAGGACACTTCGTCGAACTGGCGAAAGAAACGCTCCATATTCTGCGCGTCCTTGGCGGTGGCACGTCGCAACACCACCGGCGTCGAACATTCGACGCCATCGATTTGGGTGATCTGATTAGCGAACAATGTCGAAAGCGGTCCCGGGCCGCGAGAAAGAAATCGCCAGAATCTGCCGATACGCCATGGCGTGGGAGTGGCTGTTGCGCGCGGGGGTTACGTAGTGACGCATGTCGCGATCAAGGAAATACGTGGTATCGAGAATTTCCTGGTACGTGGTCGACGCGAGTTGATGCTCGTGGATGTCGTACAAACGGCTCTCGGCGCCTTCCACGTTGTTGCGGCCCCAGAAATGTACGCCGCTGAACGGATAACCGTCGCAGTGAATACCTTCCGGGGTAATTTCCAATTGCTTGCCCGGTTTGATTTCGATGCGGATCTGATGGATCTGGCATTGCCAGATTTCATCGTGCAACTCTTCCGGCAAGACACTTTTATACACTTCGAAATCGGTGTCGATGAGGCTGCGCATCACTGGCGAAGTAATCACTTCATCGGAGAAATCCTGAAAGTGCCGCACGACGCCGCCGACATACATATTGTTGGCTTTGGACTGCACGTAGGCGCGGTGTTCCAGTTGCTTCAACTCCCGGGTCTTGGGGTTGTATTCAAAATCGCTGTAACGGCGGTAGCGCATGCCGGCTTCGGCCTGACCGTAATAGCTGTCGGGTTCCATGTTTTCCCAACTCTTGGTCAGTCTGACGAAGTCGGCGAAATGACCGTAGAGATTGAAGTCACCACCCTGGACGTTGACGTACTTGTCGCGCCGTAGCGATTCGCCCACTTCTCTATTCAAAACGATCATTGCCAAATCTCCACTCGTTGAGCGGCCTAATTTATTAGGTGGAGAATTTGCGTCCATGAGAAAGAATTTCAGGCATTTAAAGCCCTGTTTGAAGCGCGGCTTGAAGTGACTGCAAATGGACCTTGAGATGGGTAAAACAGCGTTTTTTTGCAGTTTTGAGCCAATAACCGGTCGAAAAAAAACCCCGAACCGTTCGGGGCTTTTTTCGAGTTCAACAAATCAAGCGATCATCAGAAGACGTTGATCGGGTAATCCACAAATACACGCAGCTCGTTGCCGCTGACGTTGTACTCGCTGGACTTCTGCGACACGCGCAGGATCGAACTGCGCAGCCTTACGCTCAGGTCTTTGGCCGGGCCGCTTTGCACGACGTATTTGAACTGGTTGAAGATCTCGCGTTCTGTGCCGCCCTCGCTGGTGGACGTGGTGATGTTGTCGCCACGCACGTAAGCGAAGTTGTAGCTCAGACCCGGTACGCCGAACGTACTGAAGTCCAGGCCGTAGCCCAGCTGCCAGCTGCGTTCGTCTTCGGCGTTGAAGTCAGACCAGTAGGAGTTGGCCAGGTAGATGGTGTTGCCGCCATCGCCCACACGACCTTGACCTTTCTGGTAGCCACCATAGGCGTAACCCAGGTTGCTGTCGCCGGTGGAACGCTGGTGCGCCAAGGTGAACGAGTGCGGGCCGGTAGCGAAAGTCGCAGCCAGGCTCCAGATCTTGTTGTCGTCGCCAGTGATACCGTTTTCACGTACATACGAGTTATCTAACTTGGTGCGGTAGCCGTTGAAGTCCAGGGTCAGGGACTGATCCTTATCAATCGGCAACACGTAGTTGGCGTTCACGTATTGCTTTTTCAACACGTCTTCAACGTCGGAAGCGTACAGCGCAGCCTTGAACTGTTCGGTGAACTGGTAGCTACCGCCGATGACGTTGATCGACTTCAGACCACCGCTGTCACGGCCTTCAGCGCTCTTGCGCGATTCGGCGGTGAAACGACCGGCATTCAGCTCCAGGCCTTTAATCTCTTTGGAGGTGATCAAAGTACCGGTGTAGCTTTCCGGCAGCAGGCGCGAGTTGTCGTAGCTCAGCACCGGCAGTGCCGGCATCTGGTCGCCGTAGGTCAGCACAGTGTTGGACACACGGAATTTTACCGCCGCGCCGAACTTGGACAGATCGTCAGCCGCATTGCCGCTGTCGCCCTGCTTGAAGAAGTCGATACCGCCGGCGCCGCTGCGGCCCTTGCCGCCGTCCAGACGCAGTGCGTACAGACCGAAAGCGTCCACACCTACACCTACGGTACCTTGGGTGAAGCCGGACGAGAACGTACCGATGGCGGCTTGGCCCCATTCGGCTTTGTCGTCGTTACCGTCCTTGTAGTCACGATTGATATAGGCGTTACGCAGCAGCACTTTCAGACTGCTGTCTTCTTTAAAGCCTTTGGATTCGGCCTGGTCGTTTGCCATGACCGAAGTGGCGCTCAACATCCCCAGTGCGATCAGACTGATACGCTTGTTCAACATTTTGTTTTCCTTATAACGGGTTGAAACGCGCTGTGTCGAACGGCTGAAACGGCGCTTTTCGCACTCTTTTTTCACCCCCGAATAAAAAGGCCCGCCCACGGAAAAACCGTGGCGGGCCTTTTTATTATTTTGGGTCATGGCGGTTGGCCACAGGCGTTGGGCCGAATCGTAGCCGCGCCTTCGACAATGTGTCAATTTCAAGAATGGTCTTTAAATAGGTGAAAAAAGTCTAAGGAAAGGCGTTTTTGCGATTTTTGATTGCTGGGAAAGGCCTTTTTTCAGAGGGTTTATTCGGAGCAAGATCAAAAGATCGCAGCCTGCGACAGCTCCTACATAGAGGACGAGATTTTTTGGGCACAAAAAAAAACGCTGCCTTGATGGCAGCGCTTTAATTGATCCTTTACGTATTTCTATCCTTCCATCACATCCCACAACGCTTCGAGTTCCGCCTCGGTCAGTAACCCTGCGGGGTATCGCTCGGTCATGGTTCGTCGCAGATCGGTTTCTCTGATCTGGCGCGAGCCATTGGACTTCAACCAGTGCGCAACGATTTGCAGCGACTGGGTATCGACAGGCATGGGATGCAGGTTCCGCTCGCTGACTACGTTCACTTCGGCGTTCATTTCAGCGCTCTCTCCCGTACATGAGCGGCTAAGTTATCCAAGGTTTATGACAGAACTGTTGAAGCTCTTTCCCCATCCCTAGTGCTTAACCAGCGATACAAGACCTATGCCAATGTTCGTCATTGTCCATACGCGGATACAAAGAAGCCCGCGCTCCTGACGGGGTGCGGGCTTCTCGGTTTGAAACGGCGCGAATCGTGGCCTGAGCGAATATTGCAATCTACTCAAGCTGTTACGTCTTCACTCATTCCTTGTGCGGCGCTGGCTGTTGTTGGGTAAGGCAGTGAATGTTGCCGCCGCCCAGTAACAGTTCACGACCCGGCACCATCACCACTTCGTGCTGCGGGAACAGGTTCTTGAGGATTTCCTTGGCTGGCCCGTCCATTGGATCGTCGAAGCTCGGCGCGATGATGCCGCCGTTGACGATCAGAAAATTCACATAGGAACCGGCCAGGCGAACCGTAGGATTACGCTCTTGCGTGCCGTCCACCGGATCGACACCGGCGCATTCTTCTTCGGTGGCGAACAGTGGTCCCGGAATCGGCATTTTGTGCACCGTGAACGGGCGGCCCTTGGCGTCGGTGCTGCTTTCGAGCACTTTCATGGCAGCCTGGCAGCGCGCAAAATTCGGATCCTGCGGATCATCGGTCCACGCCAGCAGTACTTCGCCCGGACGCACGTAGCAGCAGAAGTTATCCACATGGCCGTCGGTTTCGTCGTTGAACAGACCGTCCGGCAGCCAAATGATTTTATCCACAGCCAGATTGGCGCTGAGCACCGCTTCGATTTCTTCGCGCCCCAAATGCGGGTTGCGATTGCGGTTGAGCAGGCATTCTTCGGTAGTAATCAGGGTGCCTTCGCCATCGACGTGGATCGAGCCGCCTTCAAGCACGAAGCCTTCAGTGCGATAGCGCGGACTGCGCTCGATCTCAAGGATCTTGCCGCCGACCTGGGAGTCGCGGTTCCACGGCGAATACAGGCCGCCATCAAAACCGCCCCAGGCGTTGAAATCCCAGTTCACGCCGCGCACTTCGCCGGTGTTGTTGATGACGAACGTCGGCCCGCTGTCGCGTACCCAGGCATCATCGCTGGACATCTCGACCACACGAATATTCGGCATGTCGAGACGGGCGCGGGCGTTTTCGTACTGGCCGGCGGAGACCGCGACGGTCACCGGCTCGAAACGAGCGATGGCCTTGGCCACCGCGACGTGGGCGGCTTGCGCGGGTTTGCCGCCCAGACGCCAGTTGTCCGGGCGCTCGGGCCAGATCATCCAGGTCTGAGTCTGCGGCGCCCACTCGGC
Organism: Pseudomonas syringae; assembly: GCF_021605415.1. Taxonomy (GTDB): domain Bacteria; phylum Pseudomonadota; class Gammaproteobacteria; order Pseudomonadales; family Pseudomonadaceae; genus Aquipseudomonas; species Aquipseudomonas syringae_S. The sequence continues at coordinate 141,466 of NZ_WKEQ01000008.1, read as the reverse complement.
CGGCATGTGAAAGCCGTCGTCGCGCGGCGTGGTGTTCAAAGTGGTCATGGCGTTCAGGACTCCAGGGATCCGTCGAGGGTTTTCAGCGCACTGTACAGGTTCGGACGCCGATCACGGAATGAACCCCATGCACTGCGTGTGTGTTCGAGCGCGTCGAGGTCGAAACTGTGCACCAGGACGCCCTCTTCAGTGGTGTTCAGTTCCTCGACTTTTTCGCCGAACTGGTTGGCGATGAATGACGAACCATAAAAGGTGATGTCGTAGCCGTCCTGCTCTTCATTACCAATACGGTTGCTGGCGATCAGCGGCATCAGGTTGGCGCCAGCATGGCCCTGTTGCACACGCTGCCAGTGATCGCGCGAAGAAATGGTCTTGTCGTGAGGCTCGCTGCCGATGGCGGTCGGGTAAAACAGAAGCTCCGCACCTTGCAACGCCATGGCCCGCGCTGCTTCCGGGAACCACTGATCCCAGCAGATACCCACGCCGATTTTCGCGTAACGGGTGTTCCACACCTTGAAACCGGTGTCGCCCGGGTTGAAGTAATACTTCTCGTGATAGCCCGGGCCGTCCGGGATGTGGCTTTTACGATATATCCCGAGGTTGCTGCCGTCGGCGTCGATGATCGCAATGCTGTTGAAGCGCGCGCGGCCGGCCAGTTCGTAGAAGCTGATCGGCAAAACGACCTGCAACTCCTTGGCGATCTTTTGGAAATGCTTGATGGCCACGTTGTTTTCGACAGACGTCGCCAGTTGCAGGTAATCCGGATTCGGTTTCTGGCAGAAATACGGCGTTTCGAACAGTTCCTGGATAAGAATGATCTGCGCGCCCTTGGCAGCGGCTTCGCGCACCAGCCTTTCGGCGATTTCCAGATTGGCATCGAGATCCCAGGAACAGGCCATCTGGGTGGCGGCAACGGTAACGATACGGCTCATGAATCATCTCCGGACAAGTGCTTGACGGTCGAAGGCGTTCGACCGATGACAAAAAGCGCTGCACCGGACATGACGACGCCACACCGGAGCGATGGCGACTTTATAGCCGATATAAATCGACTTTAGAAGCTTTAAAAAATCATCCTGTCGTATTTTGTCGAAATTAAACCGATAACTATCGGCTTAACATTTCCTCTGCAGGAGCTGCCGCAGGCTGCGCTCTTTTGACTTTTAAAACACAAAATCAAAAGAGCGCAGCCTGCGGCAGCTCATACAGGGGTGAGTTACAGGCCTTCCGCGAGTACGCGGTCGAGCATGTCGACGAAGAAGTCCACGCTGCGTTGCGACGTGACCATCGGCGGTTTGATTTTTAACAAGTTGAGGAAATCGCCGGTGGGCTGCATGAAAATCCCCAGCTCGCGCAACCGATCACACAACCGCGTGGTTTCCTCGGTCGCCGGCTCTAACGTCTCGCGGTTTCGGATCAATTCCACGCCCAGATAAAAACCAGAACCGTGCACCGCGCCCACCAGCGGATGTTTATCGATCAACGCTTGCAGCCGCGCCTTGAAATGGCCGCCGACCACCTGAGCGTTTTTCCAAAGATTTTCCTCTTCCATCACATCCAGCACGGCCATGCCGATCTGACAGCTCACCGGGCTGCCGCCGGCAGACGAGAAGAAATAACCCTCGGCCTCCAGCGCTTCGGCGATGTCCCGACGGGTGATCACCGCGCCCAGTGGCTGCCCATTGCCCATGCCTTTGGCCATGCAAATAATGTCGGGCACCACGCCTTGCTCTTCGAAGCCCCAAAAGAAATGGCCCATGCGTCCATAACCGACCTGCACTTCATCGGCGATGCATACCCCGCCCTGAGCGCGCACCAACGCATACACCTCTTTCAGATAACCCGCCGGCAGCGAAATGCCGCCGGCATTGCCGTACACCGGTTCACAGATAAATCCGGCCAGTTGACGCTTCTCGGCAGCGATTTTTTCCAGATGATGCTCGACGCTGCGCACGTACTGCGGCGCTGAGTCCGCGCCACGGAATTCGCCGCGATAGGTATTCGGCGCCGTCACCGGGTGCACCCAGTCCGGACGGCTGCTGAGCGCGCGCGGGTTGTCGGCAATCGAGGTCGAAACCGCGTCCGCGCCCACCGTCCAGCCGTGGTATGCCTCAAGTACGCTGATCATGTCGCGGCCGCCGCTGTAAGCCCACGCCAGGCGGATGGCCAGATCGTTAGCCTCGCTGCCGCTGTTGACCAGGAATACGCGATCCATGCCCTGCGGCGCGAGCTTCAGCAAACGCTCGGAAAACTCCGCCACCGCCGCGTAGTTGAAACGCGAGTTGGTGTTGAGCAGCGACCACTGACGGCTGGCGACCGCCGCCATCCGTGGATGGCCATGGCCAAGCACGGCGACGTTGTTGAGCATGTCGAGATAGGAACGACCTTGCATGTCGATCAGATGATTGCGCCAGCCACGTTCGATGCGCGGCGGATCGACGTAATAGTGTTTTTGCGTGCGGGCGAAACTGGCGTCGCGGCGCTCCAGCAAGGTTTGTGAATCCAGCTCCGGCTCGGCGTCACAGGCAAGGCCGAGCAAAGCTGCAGGCGAGGGACACAGTGCCTGCCACGCCGCCGCGCGTGAAGGCGTGCAAAACAACGGTGCGTCGATCTGCCCGTTACGACTCAGTTGCACGATTAATCCATCGCTGACCGAGCCGAGCACTTGGCCTTTAACCAATGAGGCACCGGCGTGCAGTGTCGGCGTCACACCCGATAGACGCACGCTCGACTTCACGCCATCGAGTCGCAACGAGCCATCCGCCGCGTGGTGCAACACACCGGCAAACGGCGCTTCCACGGTCGTGCCACTTGGCACGCGCAATTCGACATGCAATGGAAAAGTGTCGGGCTCGTCGGCGCTGTCCGGCCGAGTGCGCGACAAACGGTACTGACCGTAACGGCTCGCCGCTAAACCATGGGCCGCCGCCGCTTCATCGAGCAAACGCTGATCAATGCCTTCCTGCTCCCAGTTCCCCGCCTCGAAATGCGGGCTGAGGACGCCGAGATCGATCAAGGCGAATTCGCGCCCGACCAGACTTGGCAATAACGGCGCGAAACCTTCATCGGCAATGTCCGGCAGCGACTGGCCGAGCGCCGTCAAAATCGCCGCTTCCATTAATTCCAGCGGCACAGAAGTAGCCACGTGGAAAATTTCCCATTCATGGGTGAGGTTATCGCGGCTGTAGGCATTGCTTGGGTCAATGCTGACCTGTTGTTCGCCACTGAGCACCAACACGGCAGCGCGCGCGACGATCAACGGCCACAGCGCCTGCAGTTCTTCAAGCTGCAGCGGATTGACCGCGTGGTACGCCCGCACCGCCGGCAGAATCACAAACGGGTCGCCGCCGGCATGGTGCAGCAGCGCCGCGCAGGTCACCGACAGATCGGTGATGCGCCAGGTGCGGATCAGATCGCCAAAATCGATCACGCCCTGCAATTGCCAATTCCGCTGGGCATCACGCTGCCAGACAGCATTGTCGTCAGTGATGTCCATGTGGATCGCCTGCACCGGCAGCATCGCCAACAGCGGCCGCAAGCGCTTTTCAGCTTGTTCGGCGGCGTCAGCGATCACGGCGCGCTGATGCTCGTTTTCGATCACCGGCAGCAAGTGGGCGATCAGCGCGCTGGCATGACGGGCATCCCATTGCAGCGTCCGTTCGAGGCCCGGATGATCGAAACCGGCGAGAGCCAGATCCATCTCACCGCAGAGCCGGCCAAATCCGCTGACCACGGCATTATCCAGGTGATCGAGATCAGTCAGCGGCTGGCCTTCGATGTATTCCAGCAAACGCACATGCACGGTTTGCCCGGCGACTTCGAGCGTTAGCAGATCCTGGCCACTGAGCGCCGGAACCACGCGCGGTACGGGCACCTTCGAATGCTCGTGGAGATGTTTGAGTGCGGCATGCTGGGCTTGCAACTCCACCGCCGAATAATCGCCGCGACAGATTTTCAGCACGAATCGTTCGGGCCCGCCGTCCACACGAAAATTAAGATCCTGCTGGCTGCCCAGCGCCTGCAACGCACCGCCGAGGCCGTAATGCTCCGCCAGCAATTGCCGTGCCTGTTCCCCAGAAACCTGCGGGCTGGGCAAACTGGCACGATGAATCAACGTGACGAGCGACATGGAACGACCCCTGAGATTTTATTAGGCGCCTATATCGCCACTGCGCGAGGCGATACGCAACCCCCGCCCGCCAGAGCAACTGATCCGGCACGCCCGTGCGTCGAATAGCGGCCGGTAACACGCCCTGAAGCACAAATACCCGCAACAACCCTCTTGCACCGCCCCCCGCCTGCCGACAAGCTATGCTCCATTCGCTATATCGTCTTACGGAAAAAGGCTAGCCTGCATGCGCATTCTTATCACCGGCGGCGCCGGTTTCATTGGCTCCGCACTGGTTCGCCACCTGATTCGCAACACCGGGCACGAAGTGCTCAACCTCGACAAACTGACCTATGCGGGCAATCTCGAATCGCTGACCAGCATCGCTAGCGACAGCCGCTATGAGTTCGTGCAGGCCGACATCGTCGACCAGGCCACTGTGAGCGCTGTCCTCGAACGCTTTCAGCCACAGGCCATCATGCATCTGGCAGCCGAGTCTCATGTCGACCGCTCCATTGACGGTCCGTCGGACTTCATCCAGACCAATATCGTCGGCACCTACAGCCTGCTGGAAGCTGCACGCGCGTATTGGCAAGACCTGGCCGAGCCGGAAAAAAGTGCGTTTCGGTTCCATCACATTTCTACCGACGAGGTGTATGGCGACCTGCACGGCGTCGATGACCTGTTCACCGAAACTACGCCGTATGCGCCGAGCTCGCCTTATTCCGCGAGCAAGGCTGCGTCCGATCATCTGGTGCGCGCCTGGCAGCGCACCTACGGCTTGCCGGTACTGCTGACCAATTGCTCGAACAATTACGGGCCGTTCCACTTCCCGGAAAAACTCATTCCTCTGGTGATTCTCAACGCATTGGCGGGTAAACCCCTGCCGGTCTATGGCAACGGGTTGCAAGTGCGTGACTGGCTGTTCGTCGACGATCACGCCCGCGCGCTGCTCAAGGTCGTCACCGAAGGCAAGGTCGGTGAGACCTACAACATCGGCGGCCACAACGAGCAAAAGAACATCGACGTGGTGCGTGGCATCTGCGCATTGCTCGAAGAACTCGCACCGCACAAACCGGACGGTGTCGGGCACTTCGCCGACCTGATCACCTTCGTCAAGGATCGCCCGGGCCACGACCTGCGTTATGCCATCGACGCCGACAAGATCGAACGCGAACTGGGCTGGGTGCCTGAAGAAACCTTCGAAACCGGCCTGCGCAAAACGGTGCAGTGGTACCTGAAAAACCTGGAGTGGTGCCGTCGCGTGCAAGACGGCAGCTATCAGGGCGAACGACTTGGCTGCACCGACCACAAGGATCTGCTCGCATGATGAAGGGAATTGTTTTGGCCGGCGGCTCGGGCACTCGCCTGCATCCGATCACCCTCGGCGTGTCCAAACAGCTGTTGCCGGTGTACGACAAACCGATGATCTATTACCCGATCTCGGTGCTGATGCTCGCCGGCATCAAGGACATCCTGGTGATTTCCACGCCCCAGGATCTGCCGCAGTACCGCAACCTGCTGGGTGACGGCAGCCAGTTCGGCGTCACCTTCAGTTATGCAGAGCAACCGTCCCCGGATGGCCTCGCCCAGGCTTTCCTGATCGGCGAGCAGTTCATCGGCGACGATCCGGTGTGCCTGATCTTGGGCGATAACATTTTCCACGGCCAATACTTCGGCGAGCAGCTTAAAAAAGCCGCCGAGCAGAAAACCGGCGCCACCGTATTCGGCTATTGGGTGAAGGATCCGGAGCGCTTCGGCGTGATCGACTTCGACAGCGAAGGCCGCGCCCTGTCCATCGAAGAAAAACCGCGGAAGCCTAAGTCCAGCTATGCCGTCACCGGCCTGTATTTCTACGACAACGATGTGATCAGGATCGCCAAGGCTGTCAAACCGTCGCCACGGGGCGAACTGGAGATCACCGACGTCAACAATGCCTACCTGCAACGCGGAGACTTGCAGGTCGAGCGTTTTGGCCGAGGTTTCGCCTGGCTCGATACGGGCACGCACGACAGCCTGCTCGAAGCCTCGCAATACGTGCAAACCATCGAACATCGACAGGGCCTGAAAGTCGCCTGCCTGGAAGAAATCGCCTATCAGAACGGCTGGATCAGCCGCGATTACCTGCTCGAACGCGCCCAGTATTTTGGCAAGACCGGCTATGGCCAGTACCTGTTCACGATTGCCGGAGAAAGCCAATGAAAGTCATCGCTACCGAGCTGCCCGAGGTCTTGATCATTGAGCCGAAAGTCTTCGGCGACGAACGTGGTTTTTTCTATGAAAGCTTCAACGCCCGCGCGTTCGAAGACGCCACAGGGATAAAGAACGCCTTCGTCCAGGACAACCACTCACGCTCGCGCAAGGGCGTTCTGCGGGGCCTGCACTATCAGCTCGAACAGACCCAGGGCAAATTGGTGCGGGTGATCGCTGGCGAAGTACTCGACGTGGCGGTGGACATCCGCCGCAGCTCGCCGACCTTCGGGCGCTGGGTGGCCGTTCGCCTGTCGGCGCAGAACAATCGCCAGCTCTGGGTGCCAGAAGGTTTCGCCCACGGTTTCATGGTGCTGAGCGATGACGCCGAATTCCTCTACAAGACCACTGACTACTACGCGCCGAGCGCCGAGCGCTGCATCCGCTGGGACGATTCGCAATTGGCGATCGACTGGCAACTCGATGAAGCGCCGCAGCTGTCGGAGAAAGACCAGCGCGGCCGAAGCCTGGCAGAGGCCGACCTGTTCCCATGAAAAAAGCGTTGAAAATACTGATCTGCGGCGAACACGGTCAGGTCGCCCGTGAGCTGCTGCAACGTTTCACCGGCTCCGGCGAATTGATCGCTCTGGGCCGCGACCGCCTCGACCTGACCCGGCCGGACATGATCCGCGAGCACATCCAGCGAATCTGCCCCGACCTGATCATCAACGCCGCGGCCCACACCGCGGTAGATCAGGCCGAAAGCGAGCCGGAGCTGGCCTTCGCCATCAATGCGACCGCGCCGCAGGTGCTTGCCGAGCAGGCAATGGATCTGGACATTCCGCTGATCCACTACTCCACCGACTACGTGTTCGACGGTCAGAAAACCACGCCCTATGTCGAGACCGACAACCCTGCGCCGCTGGGGGTTTACGGCAAGAGCAAACTCGCGGGCGAACAGGCCATTGCGGCAGTTGGTGGCAAACACCTGATTCTACGCACCAGTTGGGTGTATTCCCGGCACGGGCGCAATTTTCTGCTGACCATGCAACGGCTGCTGGCCGAGAAGCCGGAATTGCGCGTGGTCTGCGACCAGATCGGCGCGCCGACGTGGGCGGGCACGATTGCCGACAGCACGCTGGCGCTGGTTGAACGCTGGAACAACGGCAACGCCGGCGCCTGGGGCACCTACCACCTGACTGCAAAAGGCGAGACGTCGTGGTTCGGCTTTGCCCAGGCCATCGGCGAAGACCTGCGCCTGCGTGGCAAACCCTGCGCAAACCTGCTGCCCATCCCGGCAAGCGATTACTCGACACCGGCGGCTCGCCCGCAAAACTCGCGGCTGGATTGCAGTCGCCTGCAGCGAGAATGGGGTGTCAGTCAGCCGGACTGGCAAACCGCGCTGCGCGAGTGTCTTGCCCATCAAGGCTAGGCATAATGGCGCCTGTACCCCCAGGCGCCAGATGCTCATGACTTCATCCCTCCCCCACAGACCCCGCTGGCGCAGCCTCGCCCTTCTGGCCCTGTGCCTGGCCCCGCTGCTGTGGCCGCTGGAACATCTGGCCGAGCGTTATTACCGCAGCGAACTGGCCAGTCAGAATCGCCAGACCCTCGACCTTTACGTCGCCAACCTGTTGGGCACGCTGCATCGTTATGAGGTGTTGCCGCAAATCCTCGGCGAGCTTCCGGCGCTTCGCGCCGTGCTGGGCGCGCCGGACGACGGTGTCACCCAGGGCAACGCCAACCGCCTGTTAAAAAACATCTGCGCCCAGACCGGCGCCGAAGTCATGTATTTGATGGACACCAATGGCCAGACGCTCGCGGCCTCGAACTGGGACAAACACGACAGTTTCGTCGGGCGTAACTTTTCCTTCCGGCCGTATTTCAGCGAAGCCATGGCCGGACGTCTCGGACGGTTTTTCGGCCTCGGCACGACGTCGGCCAAGCGCGGCTATTTTTTCGCGTCGGCGGTGCGCGACGGCGAGAAAGTCATCGGCGTGCTGGTCACCAAGGTCGATCTCGATCACACCGAAAGCCTGTGGGGAAAAACCCCGGAGCAGTTGCTGGTCACCGATCATAACGGCGTGGTGATCCTGACCTCGCGGCCGGAATGGCGCTTTCGCTCGACGCGCGTCTTGAGCGATAGCGAACGCACGGCGATCACCGCGATTCAGCCGTACCCGACCCGCGAGCCGCGCCCGCTCAACCTCAGTCCCGCCGCATGGATGAAACAAACCCACGACATCGAGGAAACCGGCTGGAGCGTGAGCATTCTTGCCCCCCAAACGTTGATCGACCGCCCGGTACGCACGGTGGTGGCCATCGGTGGCGCGACGCTGCTGGTCTTGATGCTGTTGCTCGGCCTGGTGATGCAGCGCCGTCGCCATTACCTCGAACGCATCGATTTCGAAGCCAAAGCCCGTCGCGAACTGGAAGGCCGGGTGGCCGAACGTACCAGCGACCTCGAAGGCCTCAACCGGCGGCTGAAACAGGAAGTGCTGGAACGGGAAACTGCGCAGCAAGAGTTGGTGCGTGCGCAGGATGATCTGGTTCAGGCCGGCAAATTGTCGGCGCTGGGGACGATGTCGGCGAGCATCAGCCACGAACTCAATCAGCCGCTGGCGGCGATCCGCAGCTACGCTGAAAACGCCGAAGTGCTGCTTGATCACCAGCGCACCGACGACGCCCGAGGCAATCTCAAATTGATCAGCGAATTGACCGGGCGCATGGCCTCGATCATCGCCCACCTGCGCGCCTTCGCCCGCCGCGACCGCCACGCGCCGGAAAGCGTCGCCCTGCAACCGGCGCTGGACGATGCGCTGGCATTACTCGCCAAGCGCCGCCGTAGCATGGAAGTCGAGCTGATCCGCGATCTGCCGGCCGCTACGTTATGGGTCGAGGCCGGGGAAACCCGTCTGCGCCAGGTGCTTGGCAACCTGCTCGCAAATGCCCTTGATGCCCTCACCGAAAAAGGTCCGCCGCGCAAACTCTGGCTGAGTGCCGAAGCCACCGCCGACGGCGTCAATCTGTACATTCGCGACAACGGCCCGGGGTTTTGCATGGAAGCCCTGGGCCGCGCCAGCGAACCTTTTTACACGACCAAGACCCGCACGCAGGGTCTGGGGCTGGGGTTGGCCATTTGCGAAACCCTGATGCGCGCCTTCGGCGGTGAACTGTCGTTCGCCAACCACAAGCAAGGTGGCGCCTTGATTACCCTGCGGCTGCGCGCCGGCGCGCCCGGGGTCAGCCTGCAACCGTCCGAGGATCGAAGTGCATGACCATCGACAATCGCATTCAGGTGGTGCTGATCGACGACGATCCGCACCTGCGTCAGGCCCTTGGCCAAACCCTGGATCTGGCGGGCCTGAAAATCCTCCCGCTCGCCGAAGCCAAAGGCCTGGCTGCGCAACTTGAGCGCGACTGGCCGGGGGTGGTGGTCAGCGACATTCGCATGCCGGGCATGGACGGTCTCGAACTGCTCAGCGAATTGCACGCTCAGGATTCCGAGTTGCCGGTGCTGCTGATCACTGGCCACGGCGATGTGCCGCTGGCCGTGCAGGCCATGCGCGCCGGCGCGTATGACTTCCTCGAAAAACCGTTCGCCAGCGATGCCCTGCTCGACAGCGTGCGTCGAGCGCTGGCCTTGCGCCGACTGGTGCTGGACAACCGCAGCTTGCGTCTGGCCCTCAGCGATCGCAATGAATTGAGCGCGCGGCTGGTTGGCCAGTCCGCACCGATGCTGCGCCTGCGCGAGCAGATCGGCTCACTGGCGGCCACCAAGGCTGACGTGCTGATCCTCGGCGAAACCGGCGCCGGCAAGGAAGTCGTCGCCCGCGCTTTGCATGATCTGTCGAACCGTCGTAATGGGCCGTTCGTGGCGATCAATGCCGGTGCGCTAGCCGAATCGGTGGTGGAAAGCGAACTGTTCGGCCACGAACCGGGAGCATTTACCGGCGCGCAAAAACGCCGCATCGGCAAGTTCGAATTCGCCAACGGTGGCACGCTGTTCCTTGATGAAATCGAAAGCATGAGCCTGGACGTTCAGGTCAAGTTGCTGCGCATGTTGCAGGAGCGCGTGGTCGAGCGGCTGGGCGGCAATCAACTGATCCCGCTGGACATCCGCATCATCGCCGCCACCAAGGAAGACCTGCGTCAGGCGGCCGATCAGGGCCGTTTCCGCGCCGACTTGTATTACCGCCTCAACGTCGCGCCGCTACGTATTCCACCACTGCGCGAACGGGGCGAAGATGCGCTGGTGCTGTTCCAGCATTACGCCGACGAAGCCAGTGCCCGCCACGGCTTGCCGCCCCACGAACTGCAGCCGGCGCAACGCGCCCTACTGCTGCGTCATCCATGGCCGGGCAACGTGCGCGAGCTGCAAAACGCCGCAGAGCGTTTCGCTCTCGGCCTGGAACTGGCGCTGGATAACACCGAACCCGGGGGCAGCGGTATTGGCACCGTTGAAGTCACCAGCGGCGGGCTCAGCGAGCAAGTGGAACACTTCGAAAGATCATTGATTGCCGCTGAACTGGCGCGCTCCCACAACTCCGTACGCAGCCTGGCGGAAGCTTTGGGCATCCCGCGCAAAACCCTGCACGACAAACTGCGCAAGCATGGGCTGAGCTTCGCCGACAACGGCAGTTCTGCCGAGGAGTCCGAATGAATCGCGATGCTCAAGCCCTGGAGGCCGTCCTCCATCACGACATCCCGCTAACCCGCGACATGGGTCTCAACGTTCTCGACTGGCATGATCAGCAACTTCGTCTGCATTTGCCGCTGGAGGCCAACGTCAATCACAAAAGCACCATGTTCGGCGGAAGTCTTTATTGCGGCGCCGTGCTGGCAGGTTGGGGCTGGCTGCATTTGCGCTTGAAGGAGGAAGGCATCGACGACGGGCACATCGTGATTCAGGAAGGGCAGATCAGCTATCCATTGCCGGTAACGGGTGATGCCATCGCGATTTGTCGTGCCCCGGGTGCGCAGGTGTGGGCGACGTTTCTGAAGACGTATCGGCGTTATGGCCGGGCGCGACTGACGCTGCACACGCGGGTGGTCAACGGCGCAAGTGATGAGGATGCGGTGACGTTTACCGGTCAATATGTTTTGCACCGTTAAAAGCAAAAAGATCGCAGCCTTCGGCAGCGCCTACACCGATCTTTGTAGGGACTGCCGAAGGCTGCGATCTTTTGATCTCAAGACCGAGCCAACGCCAACAACTCACCCCGCCACGCCGCCTTTGCCGGCAGCGCCAGGAAAAACGCATTCAGCAACGATTCCCGCGCCGGATAACTGAACGCCTCGCCATCCAGCCCCAGCACCTCGCCGCCCGCACCTTCCAGCACGCCTTGCGCTGCTGCCGTATCCCATTGCGAAGTCGGCGCCAGGCGCGGATAACAATCCGCCGCACCTTCGGCCAACAGACAGAATTTCAAAGAGCTGCCGATGTTCGCCAATTGCAACTCGCCAAGGCTCGCGCTCAAGCCGGCCAGCAAGCGCTCCTGCTCAGGGCTGGAATGCCGACGGCTGGCGACCACGGTAAACGCTTCGCCTGGCATTAGCGCATCTCGCACGGCAATGGGTTCCGGTGAGCCGCCCTTGTCGCAGCGCCAGGCGCCCAGCCCGGCGCCGCCGACGTAGAAACGTCCGTTAGTCGGCATCGATACCACGCCAAACACCACGGCACCGTTTTCGATCAGCGCGATGTTCACGGTAAATTCTTCGCTGCCGCTGATGAACTCCTTGGTGCCATCCAGCGGATCCACCAGCCACCAGCGCTGCCAGCCGGCACGCACGCTTTGCGGGATATTAGCGTCTTCTTCGGAGAGGATCGCGATGGTCGGATCCAGTGCCTTGAGCCCGGCAACAATCACGTCGTGCGCCGCGATGTCAGCGGCAGTGACCGGTGAATCATCGGATTTCGCGGTGACCGCGACGTCGGCACGCCAGAACGGCAGAATGGCCTCGCCGGCCTTCAATGCCAGCTCAATCACCGGCGCCATCAACGGATGGGGAAAGCTCATCGACAATTCACTCATGGCTGAAAGAACCCGCGCTGGGTCAGCAAGTCTCGCGTCAAGTACAGCGCCGCGAGCGCGCGGCCCTCGGTGAACTGCGGATTCTGCGCCAGTGACGACAGTTCACGCAGGTTGATCTTGTCGACCCGCATTGGCTCAGGCTCGTCGCCTTCCAGACGCTCTTCGTACAGGTCGGTGGCAAGCACGACTTGAATTTTCTGGCTCATATAGCCGGGCGACAGCGACAACTCGGTCAGATGCTCCAACTGCCGTGCGCCGTAACCTGCCTCTTCCTTGAGCTCACGCTCGGCTGCCGCCAACACATTTTCTCCGGGCTCGATCAAACCCTTGGGCAACGACAGTTCATATTCGTCGGTGCCACCGCAGTATTCTTCGACCAGCACCGCATGCTCGGCATCGAGCATCGCCACGATCATCACCGCGCCGTAGCCCGCGCCTTTGCCGACCAGTCGCTCATAAGTGCGCTCCACGCCATTGGAAAAACGCAGCTTGAGTTCTTCGACGCAAAACAGACGACTGGTGGCGACGATTTCGCGGGCAAGTACGGTGGGTTTCTGGCGCATGCAAAGCTCCTTGGCGTGAACGCGCTACTATAACGCGGCTTTCCCGATTGTTTGCGTCGGATATCTTTTACCGTTCGAGACGTTGCCATGCCTTCATTACCCTGGTCTGACATCGATACCGTTCTGCTGGACATGGACGGCACGTTGCTGGATCTGCACTTCGACAACCATTTCTGGCTCGAACACCTGCCCCAGCGTTATGCCGAATTGCACGGCGTGAGCCGGGCCATGGCGGACATGGAATTACAGCCGCTGTTCGAGCGCCACTACGGCCAGTTGCAGTGGTACTGCCTGGATTTCTGGAGCGCCGAATTGAAGTTGTCGGTGCGCGAGCTGAAGCAGGAAACCGCCCACTTGATCGCGTTACGGCCGGACGCGGACACTTTTCTGGCCGCACTCAATAGCGCCGGAAAACGCGTGATCATGATCACCAACGCCCACCGCGATTCGCTCTCGCTGAAAATGGAGCGGATTGAACTGGCACCGTACTTCGAGTGCTTGATCAGCTCACACGACTACGGTTTCCCCAAGGAAAACCCGCAATTCTGGGACGCATTGCAAGCGGACATCGGTTTTGATCCGGCGCGCAGCCTGTTCATCGACGACACGTTGCCGATCCTGCGCAGTGCGCGGAATTTCGGTATCGGGCATTTGTTGGCGGTAAAGGAACCGGACAGCCGCAAAGGCCCAAAGGACACGGCGGAGTTTGCGGCAGTAGACGATTATCGCGATCTGATCGCCGGATTGTAGGAGCTGGCGCAGGCCGGGATCTTTTGATCTTGACCTTCAGATCGCAGCCTGCGGCAGTTCCTTCAGGGGTTGATAGTTACTTGGGAATACGCAGCTTTTGCCCCGGATAGATTTTGTTCACGTCCTTGAGCATTGGTTTGTTGGCATCGAAGATTTTCTGGTACTGGTTGGCATTGCCATAGACCCGGAGGGAAATCGCGCTGAGCGTGTCCCCGGCCTTCACTTCGACGAATTCTGCCGCCACCACCACCGGCCCGGTCACCGTGATCTGATCATCCACACTGCCAACCCCGGCAATGTTGCCAGCGGCCAGCACAATTTTTTCTTTCTCTTCCTGACTCGCCACTTCACCCGTGAGCGTGACTGTGTCGCCCTCGACTGTCGCGTGCACATTCGGATTGCCCAGCCCGACCTTGCTGATATGTTCCTTCAACTGCTCGCCGGCATTGGCATTACCAGGGGTCAGCAGGTCGATCAGCTTTTCACCGGCTTCTTTTATAAAGCTAATAATACTCATGACGCACTCCTTGTTTTGGGTTCCAGACGCCCAAGCCTAGACCACTCCCGCGAAACCCGATCTCAAGCCGACCAATGACCCTGCCCCTGAACAAACGTTAGAATTGCCCACCCACCGCCCGCGCCCGGAATGAAGATGGACATCAAACAACTGAAATTCCTTATCGCCCTCGACGAAACCCGCCATTTCGGTCAGGCGGCGGCGCGCTGTCATATCACTCAGCCGACACTGTCGATGCGTCTGCGCAGCCTCGAAGAGGAGCTGGATCTGCCGCTGGTCAACCGTGGCCAGCGCTTCGAAGGTTTCACCGCGCCGGGCGAGCGGGTGCTGGCCTGGGCGCGTACGGTGCTGGCGGCTTATGACGGTTTGCAGGCAGAAGCGGCGGCGTGTCGCGGCAACCTGATCGGCACGTTGCGACTCGGTGTCGTGCCATTGTCGAGTTTCGATCCGCTGGAGCTGATGAAGCGCCTGCACGGGGAGCATCCGAATCTGCGCTTCGAACTGTCGTCATTGAGTTCCGAGCAGATCCTGGAGCAACTGGCGAACAACCGTATCGATCTCGGCGTGTCCTATCTGGATCGGCTTGACGGCGAACGCTTCGATTCCTTGGCGTTCAGCGAAACCCGCATGGGCCTGCTCTACGACCAGCGCTTTTTCAATTTTGGCGATGAACCGTTGAGTTGGGAGGCCGTGATCGAATTACCGCTGGGCATGCTCACCAGCGGCATGCACTTTCGCCAGTCCATCGACCACAACTTCCACAGCCGTGGCCTGACGCCACAGCCGTTGTTGCAAACCGATGCCGTGCATCAATTGTTACAAGCGGTACATGGCGGCATGTGCTGCGCGGTGATGCCGCTGGACGGAGGGCTGGAAAACCTGACCGACCACTTGCGTTTGCAACCGATCGAAAACGCGCAAACCCTGGCACGCCTGGGCTTGATCATGCGACGCGGGGCGCCGCGTTCGGCGCTGGCGGAGGCCTGTTTTGCGCTTTATCAGAAATCGCCAACGGAATCTTGATCGACGTCATCTATCGGCGGATCAGTAATAGCGATTAGACGCGACAAGTTGACGCGCCTAGTCTTACTACTGACCCAACCGTCGGTGATGCCATGAACGCCAAGCGCCCAGCCTGCGCGGCGCCAGCCCTAGAAACGCCCGCGCCAGACGCCAGCCAGACCTACAGTTTCAGCGATTTGCAGCTCAACGACTCGGCAAACACCGCGCTGGCCGAGGAAGTCGCGTTGGCGATTGCCTACAACGGCATCAGCCAGGCCGTGATGCTGGTGACCCCGACTGATCTGGAAGACTTCATCGTCGGTTTCAGCCTCGGCAGCGGCATCATCGAAGACGCCTCAGACATTTATGACCTGCAACTGACGGGTTCCGGCTCGGCGCAGTACGCGCAAGTGACTATCGCCAATCGCGCCTTCTGGAACCTTAAGCAGCAGCGTCGCCAACTGGCCGGCACCAGCGGTTGCGGATTGTGCGGCGTCGAAGCGGTAGAACAGGCACTACCGGATCTCAAAGTATTGCCCGGCGCACCGTTGCCACCCATCCAATGGCTCGACGGCCTGCGCCAGCGTATCGGCGCATTCCAGCCACTCGGCCAACATTGCGGTGCGGTGCACGCGGCAGTGTTCATGGATGCCGAAGGCCAATTGTTGCTCGGTCGCGAAGACATCGGCCGGCATAACGCTCTCGACAAGCTCATCGGCGGTCTTATTCGTCAAAAGATATCCACAAGCGGCGGCCTGGCGATTGTCACCAGCCGTTGCAGCCTCGAACTGATCCAGAAAGTGTTACGCGCCGGCATCCAGACCCTCGTCAGCCTGTCCGCGCCAACCGGCCTTGCCGTGCAATGGGCCCGTCGACACAACCTCAATCTCATCCACCTGCCGCAGAAAAATGCGCCGCGGGTGTATAGCCCAGCAATGGAGAAACACGCGTGAGCCAACATCAACAAGCCGACCAGAAACCCGTCCCGCGCTACAAGCCTTACAAAGGCGCTGCCGGTGGATGGGGCGCACTGATCAGCGTGGCTCAGGCCTGGCTGACCAGCGACAACGCGCTGAAAAACCTGCGCATGATGCTAAAGACCAACCAGAACGGTGGTTTCGACTGCCCGGGTTGTGCTTGGGGCGATTCGCCGGAAAGCGGCATGGTCAAGTTCTGCGAAAACGGCGCCAAAGCGGTGAACTGGGAAGCGACCAAGCGCCGGGTGGACAGCAAGTTCTTCGCCAAGCACAGCGTGACGTCGTTGCTGGAACAAAGCGATTACTGGCTCGAATATCAGGGCCGCCTTACCGAACCGATGCGCTACGACGCGGCCACCGATCGTTATCAACCGATCAGTTGGGATGATGCCTTTGCGTTGATCGGTCAGCATCTGCGCGGCTTGTCGAGCCCGGATCAGGCCGAGTTCTACACCTCGGGCCGGGCCAGCAACGAGGCGGCGTACCTCTATCAGCTGTTCGTACGCGCCTACGGCACCAACAATTTCCCCGACTGCTCGAACATGTGCCACGAGGCCAGCGGCGTTGCCTTGTCGCAAAGCGTCGGCGTCGGCAAAGGCACCGTCACCTTCGACGACTTCGAACACGCCGATGCGATTTTCGTTTGGGGCCAGAATCCGGGCACCAACCACCCACGGATGCTAGAACCGCTGCGTGAAGCGGTGAAGCGCGGCGCTCAGGTGGTCTGCATCAATCCGCTGAAAGAGCGCGGCCTGGAGCGTTTCCAGCACCCGCAGCACCCGATCGAAATGCTCACCAACGGTGACAAGCCGACCAACACCGCGTACTTCCGTCCGGCACTCGGCGGCGACATGGCGGTGCTGCGCGGCATGGCCAAATTCCTGCTGCAATGGGAACGTGATGCACAACTGGCGGGAACGCCGGCGGTGTTCGATCACAACTTCCTCAACGAACACAGCGTCAGCGTGCTGGATTACCTCGCCGTCGTCGACGACACCTCGTGGGAGCAGATCGTCGAGCAATCCGGCCTGTCCCTGATCGAGATCGAACAGGCCGCGCGCATGTACGTTAAAGGCAAGAACGTGATCATGTGCTGGGCCATGGGCATCACCCAGCATCGTCACTCGGTGCCGACCATCCAGGAAATCGCCAACCTGATGCTGCTGCGCGGCAACATCGGCAAGCCCGGCGCCGGTTTGTGCCCGGTGCGCGGTCACAGTAACGTGCAGGGCGACCGCACCATGGGCATCAACGAGCGTCCGCCCGTGGCGTTCCTCGATGCTCTCGAGCGTCGCTTCCAGTTCAAGGTGCCTCGTCATAACGGACACAACGTGGTCGAGGCCATCCATGCGATGGCCGAAGGTCGCGCCAAGGTCTTCATCGGCCTGGGCGGCAACTTTGCCCAAGCCACGCCAGACAGCCCGCGTACATTCCAGGCGTTGAGCAACTGCGACCTGACCGTGCAGATCAGCACCAAGCTCAACCGTAGCCACCTGGCGCACGGGAAAGACGCGCTGATTCTGCCGTGCCTGGGGCGTACCGACATCGACATCCAGGCGGACGGCGCGCAAGCCGTCACCGTGGAAGACTCGTTCAGCATGGTGCACGCCTCCAACGGCCAGTTACAGCCACTGTCGAACCAGATGCGCTCTGAACCTGCAATCCTCGCCGGCATCGCCGCCGCGACCCTGGGCAGCAAACCGGTTGACTGGAACTGGCTGGTGGCCGACTACAGCCGCATCCGCGACTTGATCGCCGACACCATCCCGGGCTTCAAGGATTTCAACGAGAAGGTCAAAAACCCGGGCGGCTTCTATCTCGGCAACGCTGCCGGCGCCCGCAAGTGGAATACCACCTCAGGGCGCGCCAACTTCCGCGCCAACGTGCTGCCCAAAGATCTGGTGCACGAACGCACCCGCGCCACCGGGCAATTGCCGGATCTGATCCTGCAATCGATGCGCTCACACGATCAGTACAACACCACAATTTATGGCCTCGATGACCGCTATCGCGGCGTGAAAGGACAGCGCGACGTATTGTTCGCCAACGAAGCCGATATCATTCGTCTGGGCTTCCGGCCGGGCCAGAAAGCCGACATTGTTTCGCTGTGGGACGACGGCCGCGAGCGTCGAGTGAAAGGCTTCACGTTATTGGCGTTCGATATTCCGGCGGGTCAGGCGGCGGCCTACTATCCGGAAGTGAATCCACTGGTGCCGCTGGAAAGTGTGGGAGATGGCAGCCATACGCCGACGTCGAAGTTCATTGCGATCCGTCTCGAAGCGGCGAGTGAAACCGGATTGATCATGGCCAAGTCGGCCTGACGTCCAAATCAAAAGATCGCAGCCTGCGGCAACTCTCACACAGATCATCTGTAAGAGCTGCCGCAGGCTGCGATCTTTTTGCTTTCAGACGCCCACAAAAAAGGCCGCTTTTGCGTCAAAGCGGCCTGTCCGAAGTAATTAAAGACCGGCGAAAAACCGTTAAGTTCCGCTGAAAAAACAGTAACTTGCACAATTGTATACAAGTCGTGCTATTCGTCGGATTTCGATTGTCAGGCCTGTTACAGAGCCTCAGGATCGCGCCGTCATCCCTTTGAGGCTCCTCTATGAAGTTCTCCCAGATTCTCTTGTTGTCCCTTGGCCTGGTCAGCGGTTTCGCTTCTGCCGGAGGCACCACCGAAGCAGGCGTGGGCGGCGCATTGGGCGGGGTTCTTGGCTCGGTCGTCGGTCAATCGTTAGGCGGCAACACAGGTTCCACCATTGGCGCAGCCTTGGGCGGCGCGGGTGGTAGCGCGGTCGGTGCAGACAAACGCAGCCGTGGCGAAGCAGCCATTGGCGGAGCGTTGGGCGCAGCCGGCGGTAACGTTGTCGGCCGCAGCATGGGCGGCACCACCGGCAGCCTGATCGGTTCCGCCGCAGGTGGCGGCGCCGGTGGCGCGTTGGGCAACTACATGGGCAACAAGAGCGACGACGACGATCGTTATGATCGCGGTCGCGGTGATCGTCGCTATTACCGTGATGGCCACCCAGGTCGCGGTCATGCTTATGGCCATCGCAAGCATCACAAGCATTACCGTCATCGCTGATTGCCGGTTTTAGGCGAACGGATCAAAAGATCGCAGCCTGCGGCAGCTCCTACACAGAGCTGTCCGGGTTGCGATTTTTTTTGCCCGTCAGATGACCAGACGCTGCAGCGCTTCACGTAGCCCGGTTGGGATCGGCACTGGTTGGTTGGTTGCCCGATCCACAAATACATGCACGAAGCGTCCGGCCGCACAGGCCTCGCTTTCACCGACCTTGAACACCGCCAGTTCGTACTGCACCGAACTGTTGCCCAGCTTGCCAACCCGCAGTCCGATTTCAATCAAATCAGGGAAGGCGATCGATGCGAAATAATCGCACGCCGAACTGACCACGAAACCCACCACTTCACCGTCATGAATATCCAGCCCACCGACCTGGATCAGGTAAGTGTTCACCGCCGTGTCGAAGAAGCTGTAATAGGTAACGTTGTTGACGTGGCCGTAAGCGTCGTTGTCGTGCCAGCGCGTGGTGATCGGTTGGAAATGGACGTAGTCGGCGCGCTGGCTCATGCAAACCCCTTCCCTTGCGCCGCCAGCTCACCAATCAACCGCGCTGGTTTCCACTGATCGCCTTGGCGGGTTTCCAGCGCCAGCAACCGCTGATGAATGTCCGCCAGCCCCTGAGCATCCGCCCAAGCCATCGGCCCGCCTTTGTCCGCCGGAAAACCATAGCCATTGAGGTAAACCAGATCGATGTCCTGCGCTGACCCGGCGATGCCTTCCTGAAGGATTTTCGCGCCTTCATTGACCAACGCCAGCAGGCTGCGTTCAAGAATCTCCTCAGGCCCGATCTCGCGGCGCTGGAAGCCCAATTCTTCGCTTACGGCAAGCACCAGCGCATCCACTTGCGGATCATGCTCGGCCTGCCGGCTTCCCGGTTCGTAGTGGTAGTAACCGTTGCCGCTTTTTTGACCGAACCGCCCCGCTTCGCACAGGCGATTGTCGACTTGGACTTCTGGTGCGTCTTGCCCCTTGCCGGCCAGTTCGCGCGCACGCCATTCAAGGTCGATGCCGACCACGTCGTACATGCGGAACGGTCCCATGGCGAAACCGAACCCTTGCAACGCTGCATCGACCTCGTGTGGATAAGCGCCTTCGAGCAACATCTTGCGCGCCTCCAACACATAGGGATGCAGCATGCGGTTGCCGATAAAACCGTGGCAGTTGCCCGACACGACACTGACCTTGCCCATGCGTTTGCCCAAGGTCTGTGCGGCATCGAGCACCGCTGGCGACGTTTGCGCACCGCGAACAATTTCGAGCAGTTTCATGATGTGCGCCGGGCTGAAGAAATGCAGGCCCAGCACCTGAGTCGGCCGTCGCGTAGCGGCGGCGATCGCGTCGATGTCCAGCGCCGAAGTGTTGCTTGCGAGCAGCGCTTCGGGTTTGAGCAGACCGTCGAGTTCTCGGAAAATCCTTTGCTTGAGTTCAAGATTTTCGTACACCGCCTCGATCACCAGATCGACATCGCGGATCGCTGCGTAATCAGGCGCACTGGTTACACGGGCGATACGCGCATCAGCCTCGGTCTGATCGATCCGTGCCTGCCGCACGCTATGCGCGTAGGTGTCGGCGACCGTAGCGAGCGCCTGCTCCAGCATCTGTGGATTGTTATCAACCCATTGAACGGAAACGCCGGCGTTGGCCAGACACATGACAATGCCACGGCCCATGGTTCCGGCACCGATCACGGCAGCCCGCTGAATATCGAACGATGTCTGGCTCATGCTGTTCTCTTATTGGCGATCCGAAGACAGCCTTCACCATAGACAGCCATCCGGCTTTTTTGAAGTTTAGTAGCGTGATGGCGGACATTCACAAGATGGATGAACCACAGCCGTTAGAGGCTTTCCGCCGCCCAAATACGTACGTCTGCATAGGGATAATTTTCCAATGCCGCATAACCGGGAATCCCCCGCGCCTTGAGCTTTGTGAACAATGGCACGCTGATCCCACACAGAAACCGCGTAATTCGCTCAGCAGATGGAACGCTGCCAGTGTGTTCTTCATGCCTGTGGATAAAATCCCCGCACAGCACCTCAAAACTTTTATCCACAAGCGCCGGCAACTCGGGCGGCGCCGGCAGTCGGGCAATCTGTCCTTGGCACACTGAGCAATGCCCACAATGTTCCGGCGCTTCGAGATCACCGAAATATTCGGCGAGGCGATAGCCCAGGCAGCGTTCAGTGGCGAACAGATCCAGCATGGCGTGGATTCGCGCGATTTCGGTTTGTTCATGACGGGTGAAGTAAGCGTGCAACTCCGTGCTCAGAAGCTCGCTGTCAAATTCATTGCGCAGCAAGCTGTAAACCTCGGTCATCTGCTTGCTTTCCAGTTCGACCCAACCCTTTTCCTGAAAGTAATCCAGCGCCTTCACCACCCGCTGACGCTCGGCAGCGTATTGCTCGAACATGGCCTCGAAATTGACTGTCGCCCAGGTTCGGGCTCGGCTGGAAGTCTGGATGATTGCGGCAACGAAGTCCCTGCGCTCGCCCTCGAACCGCGCCAGCAACGCGTCCGGCTCCAGCAAATACTTGAACCGGTACTCGGCGTAATAGGCATAACGCGGGGCGATCAGCTTCTTGAGTTCGAGTTGCACCAGCAACGTTTTGAGCGGCAACGCGCGGATATTGCTGCCGTCCGCCAGCGGCCCAAGGAGAAATTCCCATTGCCCTTCGGGCACCGCTGCCTGTATTTCGTCAAGCACATGGCGGATACCGTCGCGCTCCGGCGTATCGCCGTAGACGAAGTTCTCCAGCACATTCAGGCTGTCGCGATTGGCCAATACCAGACAGTCGGAGGGCTGTCCGTCGCGCCCGGCCCGACCGATTTCCTGACTGTAGTTTTCGATGGATTTGGGCAAGTCGAAATGCACCACATTGCGGATGTCGCTCTTATCGATACCCATGCCGAAGGCAATGGTCGCAACAATGCAATTGGATTGCCCGGACATGAAGCGCTTCTGGATCGCTTCGCGTTTCTCATAGGGCAGGCCGGCATGATAAGCCTCGGCCTGAATACCGTTGCGCTCCAGATGCTCGGCGATGTGTTCGGCGGTCTTTTGCAGCGTGACGTAAACGATGCTCGGCTGGTTCGCCCGCTCACTCATCCAATCCACAAGTCTCTGGCGTTTATCCTGGCCCCGAACCGGTTCCACCGACAGATTCAGGTTGGGCCGATAAAACCCGGTGGTGACGACATCGTGCTCGGCGATGGCGAATCTGGACTGCATGTCAGCGATGACGTTCGGCGTTGCCGTAGCGGTCAGCAGCAAGACTTGCGGGATGTTGAACTGGTGTTGGTAGTCCGGCAACTTCAGGTAATCGGGGCGGAAGTTGTGGCCCCACTCTGATATGCAATGCGCCTCGTCCACCACCAGCAACGAGATCGGTACTTGCTGCAGAAAGTTGCGGAAGCGCTCGTTCTTCAGGCGCTCCACGGAAATCATCAGGATCTTCAGTTCACCGGAACGAGCGCGGGCCATCACATCATTGGCATCGTCCCGACTCTGGGTCGAATCGATGCTGCCCGCCGAGATCCCGTGGCGTTGCAGAAACTCCAGTTGATCCTGCATCAACGCCAGCAATGGCGAGACCACTAACGTCAGATGCGGGAGCAACACCGCCGACAATTGATAACAGAGGGATTTGCCCGAACCCGTTGGAAAAATTGCCGCCGCCGAGCGACCGGCCAGCACCGCACTGATTGCGGCTTCCTGACCGGGACGAAATTGTGGATAACCGAAAACCTGTTCCAGGGTGTTGTGCATAAGCTGTCACTCCGTTGACTGCTGCCATGTCACCAGCCTAGCGGGCGAACGCAGCGAGTCGAGAAAAGGCCGGGGGCAAATCGATACGGAATGATACAGGCTTGGTATTGCGCGCAAGGTCACAGGAGGACACAAACGAAACACTTTCCACCTCGCAAAGCGATAACAGCGACAGGTAGGGTTCGCATCACTGGACTCGCGCAGAGCGCAACCGGCAGGACGCCGAGTGCACGTTGCGTCTGGAAAAAGGACTGACCATGTCGCAATTTTTGGCTTTACCGATCGCCCTTCTCCTTGCATCCCTGCTGATGAGCAGATGCTCGAAATTCCCTGACGAACCGCCCATCCTGGCAAATTGGCTGTCACAGCTCCGATCATAATCATCGAGTCATTCGTAATGCGTACTCAATTCCCTGTGAGTACGTAACGGACGTCTGGAAACGCCCTACATATTCTGGCGCGACCTCACTGAGGAATTCGCAGAAATTCCTCCACGTCGCGTGGGAATTTTTTCGTTCAAGGGATTTACCTTGAAAAAGCCAAAAAACCGCGTAGGGCAAATGCCCAGCGCCTCGTAAATCCCCTACGCATTCTGTCCATCCTGGCCGTCTTGTCCCATGACACAACGCACTCTTATAGTGGTTGGCACGGCTGAGATGTTGCTCAGCCTGTGGAGCAACTTCGTATAGGACACGCCATCATCATGAACACCCTCGACCCTTTGGCTAAACGCTACCGCCCACTCAAAAGCAGCTACAGTGATAGCCCGGTACTCGTCATCGACACGCACACCAGTCAAAACGATTTGCTGGATGCAGCCCAACAACGTATCCGCGCAGCGAGCAACCTGCTCGAAACGCTTTACTGTTTGTGTTTTAAACACGCAGACCCGCAAGACATTCCAAACATCGTCACTGCGCTTTATTTACTCACTCAAGACGGTTGCGAACTGCTGGACGTTGCAAGACAAAAAACAAACAAAGCCTCCTGAATAACTTCACTACAAACTTCGCAACAACGCGCCACTTCCATAATTCAAACGCGCCGCACTAGTCTGTTTGCTCTTACATCAATAACGAGCAATCAGATGACAACTTTGACAATATTTTTTTGCGGCACCGGTTCGAACAAATTTGATGAGACCCACGAGAATTTTTGGGACGGCGAACTTGTTTCTACCCTCGCAGCCCATCACGCCGGGCGCGAATTCGCCGAGTGGATCGTGGTCGATGGCCCCGGCAGCGGCAACCTGCAAGCCGATGACCTGTTCACCAAGCACACCGATTACGGCCTCAGCGGAACGTTGTTCGGCAAGGGCTGGGAGGAAAACGTGCAACATGCCGTTAACATCATCAAAGGCAAATGTGACTGGAAGCGCGAACAACTCACGGAAGCGGAATACAACCGATTGAAGGCCGCCGGCATTCCGATTGAAGATGTAAAAGTCGAAGGCTCCTGGTTCTGGCGTAAATATAACTACGGCGACCGCAGCATTACGCAGCAGGCGTTACAGGAGCAGATCATCAAGACGTTCCGCAAAGATGGCGTCATTCCGACTCAAGTCAACTTAGTGGGATGGAGCCGCGGTGCAGTAAGTTGCCATATGCTGGCCAACGCAATGTTAAAGGATCCGAGCGTTCAACACATTCCCGTGAATATTTTTGCGCTTGACCCGGTTCCAGGCACCGGTAACTTTCAGGATGAAAAGATCAAACTGGGTGCCAACGTAAAAGAGTACGTGGGTTTCTTCGCCCGGGATGAACGCTCGAAAGGCTTTTGCTGCGTCATCCCACAAACCGCCACAGGCACCAAAACCTCTGTCTTCCCAATGGCGGGTCGCCACGCGACCATGGCCGGCAACGCCACCGCAGCCGGAGGCGAACCTACCGACGCGAGTGATTTGAAGGTGCTGGCCGAACCCGGTCGCATCGTCCGTCATCTTGCCGAAACCTGCCTGAAGCGTTGGGGAGTGCAATTGAATAAAACGTTAAATCTGAGTGAAGCGGATCTGCAAAACCTGGCCGACTCCATCGTCCACGACGAAGCCAGATACAAGCTGATGCATGACGTTTCCTATACCTGGTTTACCGAGCTCGACAAGGGTGAGCGTTATGTTTCGCTGGGCAGCAACGGCGTGCCGTTCTCGACGGTGAAAGGCACGATTTACCAACCCGTTACCGGGCTGGCGACAAGCCTGTTGGATACCTCTGCTTATCAGCATTTGCGTTGAAACGCGTTTAAACATTGGTAGGAATGTCCGATGAAATCTTCGTCTCATTCCTACGAATCAGGACTCTTTATCGCCTATCGCTGCTTGAGCCCGCAAACCTATAGTCGTGACTGCCGCTGCCAAATCAGCGGCTCGGGTTTGGTCACCTGAAATTGAGAGAGAGAAACAGCGCATGCCCTTGTATGCTTGCCGCCATCTATTGTGCGGCTCGCTTTATGGCGGCTGTGTTTGGGACGCTTCGGCGTACACAGAGTGCTCTCTCTCTGGTTGACCAACCTGAACACAGTTCGCCTCCCATCGTTTGGTCATGGTGGCAGCGGATATCTGAATGCCGATAGAGAGAAAACAATGAAAACACTCAGCCAACTCAACGCCACCCGCTACCGCCCCCTTGAGTCCAACCTCACCGACACAAAACCCCTGGTCATCGACACCGAGGCCAACCCGCACGACATCCTCGAGTGCTCCGTCCAGCGCCTGCGAGCCGCCAGCGACCTGCTGCAAACCCTCTACTGCCTCTGCTTCAAACAAGCCGACGTCGAAGACATTCCCCACATCACCCACGCCCTCTACCTGCTGACACAAGACGGTTGCGACCTGCTCCAGGTTGCGCAGCAGCGCATGCTCAAGTGGCAAGCCCCGGCATGACCATGATCGGTAGCTGGAGACAACCATGAGCAAGTTTTTTGATGAGCTGATAGAAAGCGTTCAAGAAATGGATGAAATGCTTTGCGGCGAACGCGAGCCTTCCCGCGAGCTTCATGTCGATGCATTACAGGTCAAAGAAAATACGTAAGGCAACCGGCATGACTCAGGCAAAGTTCGCGGCGTTGATCGACGTCCAGCTCGGAACTCTGCGCAATTGGGAACAGGGTCGCCGTGAACCGACGGGGCCAGCCAAAGCCCTGCTCAAAGCCATTCATAACGACCCTGTTCACGTACTGAATGCGTTGGCTGATTGAACGATACCCACAAAAAAACCGCCTATAAAAGGCGGCTTTTTCATTCGCTACAACCCAGACCTTACAACTTCGGCCCGGCAGCCTTGATCGCATCGCTCACTTCGAACTTCTTGAAGTTCTCGATGAACAGACCGGCCAATGCTTTGGCCGCTTCGTCGTAGGCGGCCTGGTCAGCCCAGGTGTTACGTGGGTTGAGCAGGTTGGTTTCAACGCCCGGCACGCTCAGTGGCACGTCGAGGTTGATGGTGTCGAGGTGTTCGGTGTCGGCACCGATCAGCGCGCCGCTCTGGATCGCTGCGATCACGGCACGGGTGGTCGGGATGTTGAAGCGTTTGCCAACGCCATAGCCACCGCCGGTCCAACCGGTGTTGACCAGGTAGACCTTGGAGCCGAAACCACGGATGCGCTTGATCAGCAGCTCTGCGTATTCGCCAGCCGGGCGCGGGAAGAACGGTGCGCCGAAGCAAGTGGAGAAGGTCGACTTGATGCCGCTGCCCGAACCCATTTCAGTCGAGCCAACCAGTGCGGTGTAGCCGGACAGGAAGTGGTACGCCGCTTGTTCTTCGTTGAGGATCGACACTGGCGGTAGCACGCCGGTCAGGTCGCAGGTCAGGAAGATCACAGCGTTTGGCTCGCCGCCCAGGTTCTTCTCGGAACGCTTGGCAACGTGCTCCAGCGGGTACGCAGCGCGGCTGTTCTGGGTCAGGCTGACATCGGCATAGTCGGCGTGCTTGGCATCGTCGATGACGACGTTTTCCAGCACGGCACCGTGCTTGATGGCTTTCCAAATGACCGGCTCGTTTTTCTCGGACAAGTCGATGCATTTGGCGTAGCAGCCGCCTTCGATGTTGAAGACAACGCCTTCGCCCCAACCGTGTTCGTCATCACCGATCAGGTAACGGCTTTCGTCGGCTGACAGGGTGGTTTTACCGGTGCCCGACAGACCGAAGAACAGGGTCACATCGCCTTCTTCGCCAATGTTGGCGGCGCAGTGCATCGGCAGCACGTCGGCCGCTGGCAGCAAGAAGTTCTGCACGGAGAACATGGCTTTCTTCATCTCACCGGCGTAGCGCATACCGGCGATCAGCACTTTCTTCTGTGCGAAGTTGATGATCACACAACCGTCGGAGTTGGTGCCGTCGCGCTCGGGAACGCATTCGAAGTTGGCCACGTTCAGCACTTGCCACTCTTCACGGCCAGCCGGGTTGTACTGGGCCGGATTGATGAACAGGCAACGGCCGAACAGGTTCTGCCAGGCAGTCTGGGTAGTCATTTTCACGGCGAGGTAGTGATCCTCGGCCGCGCCTACATGAACGTGGGAAACGAAGTGCTCCTGGGCGTTGTTGAACGCTTCAACACGAGCCCACAGCGCATCGAACTTGTCGGCCGGGAACTTGCGGTTGATCGGGCCCCAGGCAATGGCAGCCTGGGTGGATGGCTCGTCAACAATGAAGCGGTCAACTGGCGAACGGCCGGTGCGGTGACCGGTGCGAACAACCAGAGCGCCGGTATCGGCAAGCTCGCCCTCACCGCGGTTCAGGGCTTCTTTTACCAGATCATCAACACTCAGATCGGTGTACACGGCGTTATTGGCTTGCGTCATGAGGTTCCCCGTCGGCCAGTGGCCGAGTGTGCTCCAAACGTTTTGTAGTAGAAAGTCGTGCACTACTACCGCGAAAAAAGTGGGCCGGATTATGCCAGAAAAGCCCAAAAAAAGTAGAGCCCTCCCGTCGTAGCGGCGTAATTCCGTCGTTGAGCAGTGAATTTACCTGCGCTGAACCGTTTTAGTGCCGGGTATCTGACGGCGTCTCGACACCCGCGCCGGCGAATAATTGAGCCACATCCGCCGAGTCGAAAAAGTAGCGCTCGTTGCAGAACTGGCAATCGACTTCGATGCTGCCACCGTGCTCGACCACCAATCGCTGCGCATCTTCCAGACCCAGACTGACCAGCGCATTGCCCGAGCGTTCCCGAGAGCAGCTGCAATGGAAGCGCAGCTTTTGTACGTCGAACAGGCGAACTTGCTCTTCGTGGTACAGGCGATGAAGGACGGTCTCGTTGTCCAGACTGAGCATTTCATCGGCGGTCAGGGTCGTGGCCAACGCGGTGATGTGCTGCCAGCTCGCGGCACGGTCGTCTTCGTCTTTCAGACGGTCGGCCGGCAATTGCTGTAACAGCAGGCCACGGGCGCGACGACCGTCGGCGTAGAGCTTGAAGCGCGTGCCAACCTGTTGCGACATCACGAAATAATTGGTGAAGCAGTCGGAAAGTGTTTCGCCGTCAAGATCGACGATGCCTTGGTAACGCTGGCCAATTGTCGGGTCGATGGTCAGCGCCAGGACACCTTCGGGCATCAGGTCGGACAAGGTGGCGTCAGCCGCAATCTGATCAGCGTGGTAGCGGGCCAGGCCACGAATTTCATGCTCGCTGGAGCATTCGATCATCAGTAGCGGCACCGGACCTTCGGAGCGCGCCTGCAGAATGAGCAAACCATCGAATTTCAGGGTGCCGACCAGCAAGGAAGCAGCAGCCATCAGTTCGCCCAGCAATTGCGCAACCGGCTCTGGGTACGGGTGTTTGGCGAGAACTTCGGCGTAGCTGCGCTCAAGCGCCACCAGTTCGCCGCGGGTGTCGCTGTCATCGAAGATGAAGCGTTGGGTGAAATCGGTATCTGGTAGGTCGGTCATAGGTTCGGGTATCTGAATGGATGACAAATTGGTTACAAAAGATGAAAATCGCGCGCCTCTTCGCACCCCCTTGGTGCGAAATGTTCTGCCATGGGAGGCATTTTATGAACAATCCGGGTTTGTTCCAATCAAGGTGGAACCTCGGCCGGCTGGTTCTGTGCAACGTGTTGCCATTGGCGCTGTTGGCTTTCTGGTTATGGCCTACCGGCCAAATGCTGTGTGTGATTTTCGACGAGTGGCTGTTTCACCTGCTCAATGCGCCACTGGCCAGCAACCCGATATGGCTCCACGTGTGGGCAATTGCAAGTCTGCGTCCTTTCGATGCAGTGGTCGGCATCATCTTGCTGGCGCTGCTGATCAAGGGCGACTGGGTCTTCAAGGCCATCGACGTGCGTCGTGCGTTTTTTGGTTTTCTGTCGATCCTGCTGTTGCTGCTGTTCATCCGCATGCTGTTTTCCAAGTTTGCCGACTATATGGACTGGCAACACAGCAGTCCGTCGATGATGATCAACGGCGCGGTTCATATGAGTGACTACTTTCCCGGCCTCGAAAAGACCTGGGAGCTGAAGGATCGATCCAGCCAGAGTTTCCCCGGCGATCACGCTTCGGTGCTGTTGATCTGGGCGTTGTTCATGGGCGTATTTGCCCGCAGTGCCGGGCAGTTTTTGGTGGTCTGGAGCCTGGCGTTGCTGTTCATGATGCCGCGCCTGGTGGCCGGTGCTCATTGGGGACAGGATGATTACATCGGCGGCGTGCTGCTGGCGGTGTGGGCGTTGGGCTGGGGTTACTACACACCGTTTGCTTTTCACGCGTCGAACTTTTTGATGAAAGTGACGGCGCCAATCTTCCGGTTGCTGGGCAGGTTGCCGGTGTTCGGGCGGA
Organism: Pseudomonas syringae; assembly: GCF_021605415.1. GTDB lineage: Bacteria > Pseudomonadota > Gammaproteobacteria > Pseudomonadales > Pseudomonadaceae > Aquipseudomonas > Aquipseudomonas syringae_S. The sequence goes on along the minus strand of NZ_WKEQ01000008.1, from coordinate 111,712 downwards.
TGAGTGTGATGCGTAGCGCCTGATACCGGGTCGTTCCCGGCGAGTGCTGCGAACCCGAATCCCCAGCAGGCTGACCCTACATTGGAACGTATTTCCGTGTAGGAGCCAGCCTGCTGGCGATGACATCAGAACAGGCACAGCAGAAGTTTCAGTCTGAATCGCCGCTGCTGTTCCCACGAAACTTAAACAAATCCCGCCGCTGCTTTTTGCTCGGCTTGCCCTCGGTGCTTACCCCTAGCGCACCGGCCTTGCGCATCGCCGCCGCGGCCTCACGCTTGGCGATGCTGGCCTCGGTTTCGGCGTACAGCGTTTGCGCCTCGGGCGCGCCGCGACGCACGATCGACAAGGCCTGAACCACTACGCTGCGCGTCTCGAAACCGGTGCGAATCTCAAACTCATCGCCAATGCGTGGCTCTTTGCCAGGCTTGCAGCGTTCGCCGCGACAATGCACCTTGCCGCTCTCGATGGCGGCCTTGGCCAAGGCTCGCGTCTTATAAAAGCGCGCCGCCCATAGCCACTTATCGAGACGGATCTTGTCGTCCTCTTCGCTTTTTTGTGCCATGGAATGTCCTCATTCTGAAATATGGGTGAACTGTACTACCGTTTCTGTCGTGCCATGAATTACGCCGTCCCGGATTACAATGCACACGCTCCGATGCCTCCTTGAAGCATCGGCAATCCGGGCCGTAGATATCTGTCGCCTTTTAACCACTATTCTGCGTGAATACCGAAAATTCGGCCGTATGCGGTTCGAGCGGTTTCTGCCGGTTGAGTAAATTTGAAGACATTTGACCATTTGACTGTTGTGGGTCTGCGCGAGTGGGTGGCGCTTCCGGGATTGGGAGTGGCGGGCCTGCGCGCGAAAATCGACACCGGTGCCAGCACTTCCAGTCTGCACGCCACCGACATCGAACCGTTCGAGCGCGATGGCGAGAAATGGGTGCGCTTCACCGCGCATCTGGGCACGGTGGTGCAATTGCGCCATCGGCGCTGCGAAGCCCTGCTGGTCACTCGCAAAACCATTAAAAGCTCCAATGGCCACGCTCAGGTGCGCTACGTGATAAGCACCACGCTGGCCCTCGGTGATCGCGTCTGGCCGGTCGAATTCACCCTCGCCTGCCGCAAGTCGATGCGCTATCGCCTGTTACTTGGATCGAAGGCGTTGATCGACGGTCAACTCGTTGTGAATCCAGGCATCAAATATGTACAAGACAAGCCGGTGTTCCCGGTATCTACCTCCTCCACAGGTGTTGCATGAAGATCGCTGTGCTGTCGCGGAACCCGCGTCTGTATTCCACCCGCCGTCTGGTCGAAGCCGGAACCGAACGCGGGCATGAAATGGTGGTGATCGACACCTTGCGCGCCTACATGAACATCGCCAGCCACAAACCGCAGATTCATTACCGTGGCAAGCCGCTGGAAGGCTTCGATGCAGTGATTCCGCGGATCGGCGCCTCGGTGACGTTCTACGGCTGCGCGGTGTTGCGCCAGTTCGAAATGATGGGGGTTTTCCCGCTTAACGAATCCGTGGCCATTGCCCGTTCGCGAGACAAATTGCGCTCGTTGCAATTGCTGTCACGGCGCGGCATCGGCCTGCCGGTGACCGGCTTCGCCCACTCGCCAGACGATATTCCTGACCTGATCGACATGGTCAACGGCGCACCGCTGGTGATCAAGGTGCTGGAAGGCACCCAGGGCATCGGTGTGGTGCTGTGCGAAACCGCGACCGCCGCCGAGTCGGTGATCGAGGCGTTCATGGGTTTGAAGCAGAACATCATGGTGCAGGAATACATCAAGGAAGCCGGCGGCGCGGACATCCGTTGCTTTGTGGTCGGCGACAAAGTCATCGCCGCGATGAAGCGCCAGGCGAAACCGGGGGAATTCCGTTCCAACCTGCACCGTGGCGGCAGCGCCAGCCTGATCAAGATCACCCCGGAAGAACGCATGACCGCGTTGCGTGCGGCAAAGGTCATGGGCCTGGCGGTGGCGGGTGTGGATATCCTGCGTTCCAATCACGGGCCGCTGGTGATGGAAGTGAATTCGTCGCCAGGACTGGAAGGGATCGAGACCACCACCGGCAAGAACGTGGCGGGGATCATCATTGAGCATCTTGAGAAGAATGGCGGGCCGAACATGACCCGAACCAAAGGCAAGGGCTAGAGAAGCAGCGTTTAGAAGCAAGCTTCAAGCGGCAAGTAGGAGCCGCTTGAAGCTCGAGGCTTGCCGCTCGTAGCTGCTTCTAGACCGCATCCCTAGGCAGCATCAACCCCAACGGCAATCTGACCCGCGCTTCCAGCCCGCCACCCGAGCGGTTGCGCAATTCGACATTGCCGCCGTGCATCGAAGCAATCCGTTTCACGATCGCCAGGCCCAGCCCGGTGCCCTTGCCGCCCCGCGCACGGTCGCCACGGGTGAAGGGGTTGAAGATCGCCTCCAGTTCCGACGGATCGATCCCCGCCCCGCGATCCATCACGCTCAGCACCACATAGGGTGCGCTGGTATCGCCTGAAACATACGCCGCCACCTCGACGCCGCTGCCGGCGTGGTTCAAGGCGTTGCCGATCAGGTTGTTCAACAGGCGCTTCATCGATACGCGGCGCAAAGGAAACGGCTGGATCGGCTCCAGACGCAGACGCACTTTTTCTTCGCCCTGGTTGTAAGGCGCCGCCACTTCACGCACCAGATCGCTCAGATCCACCTCTTCCACCGATTCGTCTCGTCCGTCGCGAATGAACGCGAGGAACTGGTCGAGAATCGCGTCCATGTCTTCAATGTCGCGCACCATGTCGTCGGTCAGATCCGTATGGTCGCCCATCAATTCCAGCGAGAGCCGCAGCCGGGTCAGCGGTGTGCGCAAGTCGTGAGAAACACCGGCCAGCATCAATTCACGTTCGCGCCCGGCCTGTTCGACGTCCTCGGCCATCTGATTGAACGCGCGGTACACCTCGGTCATTTCGCTCGGCGTGTCGCTGATCGGCAGACGCACGCTGCGGCCCTGGCCGAGTTGGCGTGCGGCAAATACCAGGCGTTTCAATGGCTGGTTGAGCTGGCTGACAAAGATCCATGCGGATGCGGTCGAGAGCAGACCGATGGCGAGGAACCAGCCAAGCACGTTCCAGATTTTCTGGCCGCGCAACGGATGCGGGTACAGCGGCACTTTCAGCCAGCCATCGCCAAGGCTCGGCGCGCGAACCCACAGCGCCGGCGGTGAGTGCATGCGCAAGCGCACTTCGGTGTCGGCACCCAGTTCCGCCTGCATCTGCCGCTGATAAATTTCGCTGTACGGCCAATGCTGTTCGCCTTCCGGCACGCCAGCACCGACCACCCGGATCAGCGTTGCGGCATCGGCAATTTTTGCGCGGTTTTCTTCATCGGCGGCCCAGTAGGCGCGCAGCGTCAGGGCGACGCCGTGGCTGTATTGGCGATCCACCAGCACGTCCTCGTTCATCAACAGATAAACCAGGGTCAGCGCCTTGGAAAACAGCACGACGATAAGCACCAGCCAAAGGGTGCGGGAGAAAAAGCTTTGGGGGAACCAGACGGGGGTTTTCATGAATTACCGCTACACACTTGCAGGAACGAGCGATGCTCGCACATTGCCGATCGCGAGTCTTCGGGCAGCGTCTTGCAACAGCTGCCCGAAACCCGCTCCTACAAATCACCGATCACTTGGTGGCAGCGCCATCCGGCACGAACACGTAGCCAACACCCCAGACGGTCTGGATATAGCGCGGCTTGGACGGATCAGGCTCGATCATCCGGCGCAAACGGGAAATCTGCACGTCGATGGAACGCTCCAGGGCATCCCATTCGCGGCCACGGGCCAGGTTCATCAGTTTGTCGCGGGTCAATGGCTGACGCGCGTTCATCACCAGGGCCTTGAGCACGGCAAACTCACCGGTGGTGAGCATGTGCACTTCGTCGCCACGCTTGAGTTCGCGGGTCGCCAGCGAAAGTACGTAATCGCCGAACGTGACATTTTCGTCTTCGCTGCCCGGTGCACCCGGAACGGCCGGTGCCTGACGGCGCAGAACCGCTTTGACCCGTGCCATCAGCTCATCGGGGTTGAACGGTTTGGCCAGATAATCATCAGCGCCCAGTTCAAGGCCCTTGATGCGGCTGATCTCATCGCCTTTGGCGGTGAGCATGATGATCGGGATCTGGTTGTTCGCCGCACGCAGACGACGGCAAGCGGTCAAGCCGTCTTCGCCCGGCAACATCAGGTCGAGGACGACCAGGTTGAACACTTCACGCGACAGCAGACGATCCATCTGTTCGGTGTTCGGTACGGCGCGGGCGCGGTAGCCCTTGCTGACGAAAAAGCGTTCCAGCAGGCTGCTCAGCCCTGGATCGTCGTCAACGATAAGAATTTTTTCGCCTTCAGCAGTTTGTGCAGTGCTGCTCATTGGAAGCTCCTTTTAGCTCGGCGCGCATTATGGCGTAGCTGCCGTTATACGCACCGTGTGCATTGTTAGCAGATTTTTCCTTCACTGCCAGAAAACCGGGGTTTGTGCCTACACGCTGCGACGCCCCCGAATGACAGAACGCCGGTTATAATGCGCGGCCTTTTGAGTCAGGCAACGTCTGAATCGTTACTGCAAGTGGCCATTGTTTTTTTCACGGTGCCGGCAGTAATTGTTCGAATTCACGGGTCAATGGGGTGCCCTTGACCCAGGGCAGCGGCGAACACCATGCCGCTCAACCAGACTCCGGGCCTTTATTTTCGTGCCTGCGAGCCTGCTTTCATTTTTTGTCAGGTGGTTTTATGGACAGCATCAACAGCCGCATCGCCGAAGAACTCGGCGTCCGCCCGCAACAGGTCGAAGCGGCCGTCGCGCTACTCGATGAAGGCTCTACGGTTCCGTTCATCGCCCGTTACCGAAAAGAAGTCACCGGTAGCCTCGATGACACCCAGTTGCGTCATCTGGAAGAACGCCTGCGCTACCTGCGTGAACTCGACGAACGGCGCATCAGCATCCTCGCCAGCATCAATGAGCAGGGCAAACTCACCCCGCAACTTGAACGCGACATCAAGCTCGCCGACACCAAAACCCGCCTTGAAGACTTGTACCTGCCGTACAAGCAGAAGCGCCGCACCAAGGGCCAGATTGCCCTCGAAGCCGGCCTCGGCGATTTGGCCGATGCTCTGTTCAACGACCCAACCCTGACCCCGGACACCGAAGCCGCGCGCTTCATCGATACCGAAAAAGGCGTGGCAGACGTCAAGGCTGCCCTTGAAGGCGCCAAGTACATCCTCATGGAGCGCTTCGCCGAAGACGCCAACCTGCTGGAAAAATTGCGCAATTACTTGAAACAGGAAGCCACCCTCAGTGCCCGCGTGATCGCCGGCAAGGAAGAAGAAGGCGCCAAATTCCGCGATTACTTCGAACACGACGAACCGCTGAAAAGCATGCCGTCGCACCGTGCCCTTGCCATTTTCCGCGGCCGCAATGAAGGCATCCTCAGCTCCGCGCTGAAAGTCGGCGATGAGCTGCCGGGCACCATGCACCCGTGTGAAGGCATGATCGGTCAGCAGTTCGGCATCCAGAATCAGAACCGCGCCGCCGACAAATGGCTGGGCGAAGTGGTGCGCTGGACGTGGAAGGTCAAGCTCTACACGCACCTGGAAACCGACCTGCTCGGCGAACTGCGCGACGGCGCCGAAGCCGAAGCGATCAACATTTTCGCCCACAACCTGCACGACCTGTTGCTCGCCGCCCCGGCCGGCCCGCGCGCTACCTTGGGCCTCGACCCGGGCCTGCGCACCGGTTGCAAGGTTGCGGTGGTCGACTCCACCGGCAAGTTGCTCGATCACGCCACGGTTTACCCGCACGTACCGCACAACAAGTGGGATCAGACCATCGCCATTCTGGCCGCCCTGTGCGCCAAGCACTCGGTTGACCTGATCGCCATCGGCAACGGCACCGCCAGCCGCGAGACCGACAAACTGGCCATCGAGCTGATCAAAAAATATCCAGCGATGAAGATGACCAAGGTCATGGTGTCCGAGGCCGGCGCATCGGTTTACTCGGCATCGGAACTGGCGGCCAAGGAATTTCCGGATCTGGACGTTTCGATCCGTGGCGCCGTGTCGATTGCCCGTCGCTTGCAGGATCCACTGGCTGAGCTGGTGAAGATCGATCCGAAATCCATCGGTGTCGGCCAGTACCAGCACGATGTGTCGCAACTGAAACTGGCCCGTGGCCTCGACGCCGTCGTTGAAGACTGCGTGAACGCCGTTGGCGTGGACGTGAACACCGCGTCCGTGGCGCTGCTGGCGCGGATTTCCGGCCTCAATGCGACACTGGCGCAGAACATCGTCAACCATCGTGACGAAAACGGCGCGTTCAAAACCCGTGCAGCCCTGAAGAAAGTCGCGCGTCTGGGCGAGAAGACCTTCGAACAGGCGGCCGGTTTCCTGCGCGTCATGAACGGCGACAACCCGCTCGATTCGTCCGCTGTTCACCCGGAAGCCTACCCGCTGGTGCAACGCATCGCGGCTGAAACCGACCGCGACATCCGCTCGCTGATCGGCGACGCCGGGTTCCTCAAGCGCCTGGATCCGAAGAAATTCACTGACGAAACCTTCGGTCTACCGACCGTCACCGACATCCTGCAAGAGCTGGAAAAACCGGGCCGCGACCCGCGTCCGGAATTCAAGACCGCCGAGTTCCAGGAAGGCGTCGAAGAACTCAAGGATCTGCAACCGGGGATGATTCTCGAAGGCGTGGTGACCAACGTGACGGCGTTCGGCGCGTTCGTCGACATTGGCGTGCATCAGGACGGCCTGGTGCACATTTCGGCGCTGTCGGAGAAGTTCATCAAGGATCCGCGCGAAGCGGTGAAGGCCGGTGACGTGGTGAAAGTGAAGGTCATGGAAGTCGACATCCCGCGCAAACGCGTCGGTCTGTCGATGCGCATGGGCGACACCCCGGGCGAAAAAATCGACGGCGCCCGTGGTTCGCGGCCGGGTTCGGCATCGCGTCAGTCTTCGGGCAACGCCGCACCGCGCAAGGAAACTGCCGCTGCCGCCCCGGCCAATAACGCCATGGCCTCGCTGTTCGCCAACGCCAAGCAGTTGAAGAAACGCTGATGGAGATCCCGGCCGGGCTCACCGAAAGCGCTTTTTTCAATTTGCTGGGTTGCCGCCTGCATAGTCTCGACGCCGGGGTGGCGCAAGTCGCCCTGGCGCTCGAGCCGGAGCTGCGCAATCGCGGCGGCAAACTGCATGGCGGCGCGCTGTTCAGCCTGGTCGACATTGCCATGGGGCTGGCCTGTTCCAGCACCCACGGCTTTGACCAGCAGAGCGCGACCATCGAATGCAAGATCAACTACATCCGCGCCGTGTCTGACGGCGAGGTGATGTGCACCGCGCGGGTGATCCACCCGGGCCGCCGCACGCTGGTGGTCGAGGCCGACGTGATGCAGGGCGACAAACTGGTCGCAAAAGCGCAAGGCACGTTCGCTGTCCTGTAGCTTGCGGCCATCATTTTGAGTTAATTTCAACGCATCAACTGTGTAGGAGCTGCCGCAGCTCCTACACGGTTTTGTGTATGGCTAACCGGCTCGAAGAACCAGGCGATAACGCCAGTTTCAACTTCACCCTTGTAGACCGTCCTGCCCACCCCCATATTGGGGCGACTGACGCGTGAAGGAATCCAACTTGAGCGAACTTCTCAACCGCCGCCTGGCTCTGCTCGGCGAGCGCGCTAACCTTTCCCTGCTTGAGCAGTGCCTTCACGGAATCGAACGTGAATGCCTGCGCGTGACTGGCGAAGGCCGCCTGGCCCAAACGCCGCACCCTGAAGCCCTGGGTTCCGCGCTGACCAACGAACAGATCACCACCGACTATTCGGAGTCGCTGCTCGAGTTCATCACGCCCGCCCTGCCCGACCCGGCCGACACGCTGGCGAGCCTGGACAAGATTCATCGCTTCGCCTACAGCAAACTCGGCAACGAGTACCTGTGGAGTCCATCGATGCCGTGCCCGTTGCCGGCCGAGGAAGACATCCCGATCGCCTATTACGGCACCTCAAACATCGGTCAGCTCAAGTACGTTTATCGCAAGGGCCTGGCCCTGCGGTACGGCAAGACCATGCAGTGCATCGCCGGGATTCACTACAACTTTTCCCTGCCGGAAAAGCTCTGGCCTTTGCTGAAGGAAGCCGAGGGCTTTGTCGGCACCGACCGTGATTTCCAGTCGTCCTCCTACATCGCCCTGATTCGTAATTTCCGTCGCTACAGCTGGCTCTTGATGTACCTGTTCGGTGCTTCACCAGCGCTGGATGCAGGGTTCCTGCGCGGTCGTTCGCACCAGCTGGAACAACTCGACCCGGACACCTTGTATCTGCCCTACGCCACCAGCCTGCGCATGAGTGACCTCGGTTACCAGAGCAACGCCCAGGCCGGTCTGACACCTTGCTACAACGATCTGGCGAGCTACACCGACAGCCTGCGCAAAGCCGTGGCCACGCCGTACGCTCCGTACGTTGAAGTCGGCACGCACAAGGATGGCGAGTGGGTGCAGCTCAACACCAACATCTTGCAGATCGAAAACGAGTACTACTCCAACATCCGCCCGAAACGCGTGACTTACACCGGCGAGCGGCCGATCCAGGCGCTGGTGGCGCGTGGCATTCAGTACGTTGAAGTGCGTTGCCTGGACATCAACCCGTTTCTGCCGATGGGCATCGACCTCACCGAGTCGCGCTTCCTCGATGCGTTCCTGCTGTTCTGCGCGCTCAACGACAGTCCGCTGTTGACCAACAACTCTTGCAGCAACGCCACCTCAAACTTCCTCAGCGTGGTCAAGGAAGGTCGCCGTCCCGGCCTGCAATTGAGACGAGACGGCCAATCGGTCGACCTCAAGGAGTGGGCCGGCGAACTGCTTGAGCAGATCGCGCCACTGGCCGCGCTGCTCGATCAGAGTCACGGCGGTGATGCGCACAACAAAGCGCTGGACGCTCAACTGGCCAAGGTCAAGGATTCGTCCCTGACGCCGTCGGCCCAAGTGTTGGCGGCGATGGCTGAGCACAAGGAAAGCTTTACCCAGTTCTCCCTGCGTCAGAGCCAGGTGCATGCGGAGTTCTTTCGCAGCGAACCACTCACGGCGGACGAGCAGGCGAAGTTTGAAGAAGTCGCCCGAGAGTCCCTGGCTAGACAAGCTGAACTTGAGCAGAACGAGGTCGGGGATTTTGATGTGTTTGTCGGGGCGTATCAGGCGAGCATTCTGGCGATCAGCAATTAACCGTTACCGGTAGAGATCACAGCCTGCGGTAGCCCCTACATGGATCAGTGCAGGGGCTGCCGCAGGCTGCGATCTTTTGATCTTTTTTAGATTTTTCCGCTAATAAGCTCATTCGAAAAAGTTATTTATTTTCGAATTCTTAGATCATTTAGTCTCCATCCACACCGACACTCGGTCGCCTGAATGGAGCTCTCCCCATGAAACTGAATTTCCCGCTTCGCCTGCTCGCCGCCGCGTCTGTGGCTGCCGCGAGTTTCATGGCGCAGGCCGCCGACCTCACTGTCGCCTACCAGACCACCGTCGACCCGGCAAAAGTCGCTCAAGCCGACGGCGCTTACGAGAAAGCCACTAAAGCCGATATCAACTGGCGCAAATTCGACAACGGTGCCGACATCATCGCCGCCATCGCTTCCGGTGACGTACAGATCGGCTACCTCGGTTCGAGCCCGCTGACCGCCGCGATCACCCGCAAAGTCCCGGTTGAAACCTTTCTCATCGCCACCCAGATCGGCGCCGCCGAAGCGCTCGTCGCCCGCGACGGCTCCGGCATCAAGACCCCGCAGGATCTGGTCGGCAAAAAAATCGCCGTGCCATTCGTGTCCACCGGCCACTACAGCCTGCTGGCCGCGCTGAAGCACTGGAACATCGAACCGTCGAAAGTCACCGTGCTTAACCTCGCCCCGCCGGCGATCATTGCCGCGTGGAAACGCGGCGACATCGACGCCACCTACGTGTGGGATCCAGCCCTGGGCGTGGCCAAGGAAAACGGCAAAGTGTTGATCACCTCCGGCGAATTGGCCAAGTTCGGCGCGCCGACCTTTGATGCCTGGATCGTGCGCAAGGACTTCGCCGAGAAGCACCCGGAGATCGTCACTGCGTTCGCCAAGGTCACGCTCGATGCCTACGCCGACTACCGCGAGGATCCAAAAGCCTGGCTCGCCGACCAGAGCAACGTCGACAAACTGGTGAAGTTGTCCGGTGCCAAGGCCAGCGACATTCCGCTGCTGCTGCAAGGCAACGTCTACCCGCTGGCCGCGGATCAGATCAGCGACCTCGGCGCGCCGACCACCAAAGCCATTACCGACACCGCCACGTTCCTCAAGGAACAAGGCAAGGTCGACGCCGTGCTGCCGGATTACGCGCCGTACGTCAGCGCCAAATACATCACCAATTGACCGGGAGTTGATCGCGATGGCCTTGCTACAGCTGGAGCGCATCAGCGCACAGTACCCGGGCAGCCCGGAACCTGTGCTGGCGGATATTTCTCTGACCCTGGGGCCCCGGCAGTTGCTGGTCGCCCTCGGCCCGTCCGGCAGTGGCAAGACTTCGCTGTTGAACCTGATTGCCGGTTTCGTCGAGCCCAGCGCCGGGCGCATTACCCTCGACGGCGTGCCCGTCAAAGGCCCGGGCGCCGAGCGCGGCGTGGTGTTTCAGGATGACGCGTTGCTGCCCTGGCAGGACGTCCTGGCCAACGTCGCGTTCGGTCTGGAACTGGCCGGCGTGCCCCGCGACAAACGCGAACAGCGCGCCCGGGAAATGCTTGCGCTGGTTGACCTCTCGGGGTTCGAAAACCGGCGCATCTGGCAGCTCTCCGGGGGCCAGAAACAACGCGTCGGCCTCGCCCGCGCCCTCGCCGCCGACCCGCGGGTGTTGTTGATGGACGAACCCTTCGGTGGCCTCGATGCATTCACCCGCGAACAGATGCAGGAGCTGTTGCTGCAAGTCTGGCAACGCACCGCCAAACCGGTGTCCCTGATTACCCACGACATTGAAGAAGCAGTGTTCCTCGCCACGGATCTGATTTTGTTAGCGCCGAATCCCGGCCAGATTGTCGAGCGCCTGCACCTCGATTTCGGTCAGCGCTACGCCGCCGGCGAGTCGGCCCGCGCGATCAAATCCGACCCGCGCTTTATCGAAACCCGCGAACACGTCCTCGCCAAAGTGTTCTCGCAACGCAGCGCCATTCAGCGCCAGGAGCACGCATGAGCAGCTACGACGTTTCTGCCGCGACGGTGAAAACTACCGGATCCTCAATGTCGACTCCCGTGCGCCGCAGCCTCAGTACCCGATGGATCAGCGTGTTGACATTGCTGGTTTTGCTGCTGATCTGGTGGGCCGCCACCGCCAGCGGTTTGATCGAACCGCTGTTCCTGCCGCCGCCCTCGGCCGTGCTGCAAAAAGGCTGGCTGCTGGCGACCAGCGGCTACATGGATTCGACCTTGTGGCAGCACTTGGGCGCGAGCCTGAGCCGCATCGGCCTGGGCCTCGGTTTCGCCATTTTCACGGCCGTACCGGTCGGGATTGCCATCGGCGCCAATCGTATTGCCCGTGGTGTGCTGGATCCGCTGATCGAGTTCTACCGCCCTATTCCGCCGTTGGCCTATTTGCCGCTGATCGTGATCTGGTGCGGCATCGGCGAATTGTCGAAGGTGCTGCTGATCTACCTGGCGATTTTTGCGCCGATCGCGATTGCCACCGCCACCGGCGTGCGCACCGTCGACCCGGCCAAGTTGCGCGCCGCGCAATCGCTGGGCGCCACCCGCACGCAGTTGATACGCCACGTGATTTTGCCGAGTGCGCTGCCGGACATTCTGACCGGTGTGCGCATTGGCCTGGGTGTGGGCTGGTCGACCTTGGTCGCCGCCGAACTGATCGCCGCCACCAGTGGATTGGGTTTCATGGTGCAGTCGGCGGCGCAGTTTCTCGTCACGGATGTGGTGGTGCTTGGGATTCTAATCATCGCCCTGATCGCCTTCGCCATGGAAATGGGCCTGCGCGCGCTGCAACGAAAACTCGTGCCGTGGCACGGCCAGACCCACTGAATCGCATCCCCTGCGGCAGCTCCCACAGGGGTCGATATCTGAATTTGAGAGAACCACCATGAACATCGTCCCTTTAAGCTCGGCCCTCGGCGCGCAGATCAGCGGCGTCGACGTGAGCCAGCCATTGACCGTGGAACAACGCGACGCCATTGAACAAGCGCTGCTCAAATACCAGGTGCTGTTCTTCCGCAACCAGCCTGTCGAACCGTCGCAGCAAGCGCGTTTTGCCGCGTATTTCGGTGACCTGCACATTCACCCGATCTACCCGAACGTACCGGAACAGCCGCAAGTGTTGATCCTCGACACCGCCGTCACAGACGTGCGCGACAACGCGATCTGGCACACCGACGTCACGTTCCTGCCGACCCCGGCGATGGGCGCCGTACTGAGCGCCAAGTTGCTGCCCGAATTCGGTGGCGACACCTTGTGGGCCAGCGGGATTGCTGCGTATGAAGCGCTGACGGCGCCAATGAAAAACCTGCTTGAAGGACTGACCGCGACCCACGATTTCACCCGTTCGTTTCCACTGGAACGCTACGGCAACACGCCAGAGGCAATGGCGCAGTGGGAAGAAGCGCGGCGCAAACATCCGCCGCTGTCGCACCCGGTGATCCGCACGCATCCGGTCAGCGGGCGGCGTTCGTTGTTCGTCAACGAAGGCTTCACCTCAAAAATCAATGAGCTGTCGGACACCGAAAGCGAAGCGATTTTGAAGTTTCTGTTCGCTCACGCCACCCGGCCGGAATTCACCATTCGCTGGCGCTGGCAGAAAGACGACATTGCGTTCTGGGATAACCGCGTGACGCAACATTACGCCGTGGATGATTATCGTCCGGCGCGACGGGTGATGCAGCGGGCGACAGTGTTGGGGGATGTGCCGTTTTTCCGTTGAGCGTAATCTGCATGACCATCCATCAGCTTGGCTGTATAAAAAACCAGTCAGCGCTTCCATAACGAATAAAAATGAAGTAAAAATCCGCTTACCGATTAGTGAGTGGTGAAACGCATGGTCACAAAAGAAGAAATTCAAGATTTCATTCGTTCGCAAGTTGACAGAGAATTCTTCGATGAGCTTGGGGTGTTGATTCCGCAAACATTCCAAAAAGCCGCTAAGGAAGTCAAAGACCTCTTGATTCACACGCCTCCGGAAGACTTGCGTGGGCATTTGCGTCATTCACTTGTTCAAGAAGCTTTAGCAGGGATGAGACGTTGGAACCCAATCATCAAAGCCACAGATCCTAAAGGACATAACTATGTCCTCTTGGAGCTGGGAAAAATGCGCGTCACGGCGGTTGTATTGCCTTGGCAGAAAGAAATTCGAACTGCCAAACACCGAGCCGAACTCAAAACGCTGAATGAATCGCTATCATCCATCCAATTAGATTGGATTGACGGCTTGAAGCACACTGTGACCGAACAACTGATCCATGCTCTTGTCGTAGTCCATGCACCACCTCCACGTTTCGCGGATCAATCAGAGCCTGTCGCGATCATGATGGCGGTTCCGTATTTCAACGGGAAAGGGTTTCACATGGATTGCACCTTTGAAGAATTGCTCCAGAGCTATTCTGATAATCAGGCAACTGATCCGAAACCGATTGAATTGGTGAAATTGCGAGATAAGATGCGCCGCGCCGAAATAGTCGAAGATCAAATTGATGATGAGCAGAAAACCAAGAGGTGAACCATGAGAACTGGAGTCGCGGGTTTTCAGCCCGAACGCCTCAAACAGTTACGGCTCACGTTTGGCATTACCCAGACAGCACTGGCCGAGATGGTGGGGCGCGCCTCTGGAAACATCTCTAAATGGGAGAACGGGGTTCAGGTTCCTGAGGCCGATGCTTTCCAACGACTATGTGAGGTCTTCGGCGTCAGTGAAAACTGGCTGCTCGAAGAGCAAATCTTAACGAATGAAAATACCCCATTCTTCTTTCGTTCTCAGGTCAGCGCTACGGCTAACGCTAGGGAAATAGCGGAAGTACGGTTGGAGTGGCTTCAAGACATCTCATATAAACTTCAGGAAAGCCTTGAGTTCGTCGCGGTCAACGTTCCTCATTTGGACGAAAGCAACTGCTTGGTGATTTCGGATGAAGAAATCGAACGGATGGCCGCCGAATGTCGGCAGGCTTGGGGGCTCGGGACGGCACCCATTCCCAATGTCGTTCAATCACTCGAAAGCGCAGGTATCGTCTGCACTCGAACCACTCTGGGCCATCTGAAAATGGATGGTGTTTCAAACTGGCATGAATTGGATCAACGTCCTTACGTGCTCCTTGTAGCAGATAAGGCAAACGGGATACGAAACCGATTCGATGCGGCTCATGAACTGGGACATATCGTTCTTCATCGACATGTTTCCAAGGAGCAATACGAATCAAATTACGATCTGCTTGAGTCACAAGCACATCGATTCGCCAGTGCATTTCTGATGCCAGCAGAGAGTTTCCTGAGAGAAATTCGATGGCCGACTCTGGATACTTTGCTCGCGCTGAAACCACGCTGGAAAGTCTCAGTAGCCGCGATGGTTCGTAGATGCAAGGATCTAGAAATAATCAACGAAACCACTACAACGAGATTGTGGAAGGCTAGGTCAGCAAGAGGTTGGGTCAAAGGTGAGCCGATGGACGCCGACTTTGATTTTGAAAGACCCCAGCTCATTGCGCGAGGCGTAAAAATGCTTGTGGAACATAAAGTTCTTTCTCGATCTCAACTCAGGCAGCTACTTGGACTGCCACTGCCGACGCTTGAAAGCCTGTGCTGCTTGGATAAAGGTTATTTCACCCTGCCAGATCAGTCACAGGTGATCGACATCCAACTGAGAAAAAGGACCGCAAGGGATACTTTTTTCAGCGAGGCCGCAGAGGTGCTTGGTTTCCCAAGCAAAAAATAAGCTACAAATAAGCCACGGCGGAACCTCACTCCCAGAGGTTTCGCCGTAATGAAATTGTGTACCTTCGAGAGTCTTACTCAGCCGTCGAAGGTTTCTCCCAAAGATTGATCCCACCTTCTTGGGCGAACCGGTCAATCTCCGCCAATTCTTCGGCGCTGAAACTCAAATTCTTTAATGCCCCGACGTTCTCGATAATCTGCTCCGGCCGGCTCGCGCCGATCAGCGCCGAGGTCACCCGTGGATCGCGTAACGTCCATGCGAGCGCCAGTTGCGCCAGACTCTGACCTCGACGCTTGGCAATCTCGTTGAGGGCGCGCACATGGTTGATGTTGTCTTCGGACAAGTGCGATGCCTGTAGTGAACCACCGCCCGGACGATTGACGCGAGCATCCGCCGGCACGCCGTTCAGATACTTGTCGGTCAACAGGCCTTGCGCCAATGGCGTGAAGGCGATGACGCCCGTGCCGAGTTCGTCGGTGGTGTCGAGCAGGTCTTTTTCCACCCAACGGTTGAGCAGGTTGTACGCCGGTTGATGAATCAGCAGCGGCACTTTCCATTCTTTGAGCAGGGCCGCCATCTCACGGGTTTTCACGCCCGAGTACGACGAGATGCCGATGTACAACGCCTTGCCCTGCTGAACGGCTGTGGCCAACGCGCTGGCGGTTTCTTCCAGCGGGGTGTCCGGGTCGAAGCGGTGTGAATAGAAGATGTCCACGTAGTCCAGACCGAGGCGATGCAGGCTCTGGTCGAGGCTGGCCAGCACGTATTTACGCGAGCCGCCGCCCTGGCCGTAAGGGCCGGGCCACATGTCCCAACCGGCCTTGCTGGAGATGATCAATTCGTCGCGGTACTGCTTGAAGTCTTCGCGCAGCAGACGACCGAAATTGACCTCGGCGCTGCCGTAGGGCGGACCGTAGTTGTTGGCCAGGTCAAAGTGGTTGATGCCCAGGTCGAAAGCGGTGCGCAGCAAGGCGCGTTGGGTATCGATCGGCGTGCTGTCGCCGAAGTTGTGCCACAGGCCCAGGGACAATGCCGGCAGCACCAGACCGCTGCGTCCGACGCGGCGGTAAGGAATGGAGTCGTAGCGGTTTTCGGCAGCGGTGTAAGTCATCGAGTCCTCTCTTATCGGTTTTGAACGGGTATCGACTGCTTTGCAAGTCGCCCAGCATACGCCCGCCAGAACGCCGGTAAACCTCGGACTCGATTAATGGCTGAAACGTTTCACAGATTTCGGTTCGCACGGCTACACCGACGACTCACGCAACGCTGGTTCTAATTCCACGGTGGTTCGAGTTGACTATGCTCATACGAGACGCCGGATATTCATCAGGTCCAATCCACCATGCACACCACCATCATCACCACCTTTGGCCTGATCCTTCTCGCGTTGATGCTCTACATCGGCGAGCGGATCGGTTTCAGTCGTCAGGCCATGGGCTATGGCTTCGTGGGGTTGTGGCTGGCGCTCACGCTGATTAACGGCGCGGTGGGCATCGTGCATGCGGGCCAGTCATGGGGCAGGGAGATTGCGGTGGGCAGCGTCGTGTTCGGTGTACCGGTCGCTGCGCTAGTGTTGTTCATGGTGCTGAGCGCCGAGTCGTGACACACGGCGCTCAGCTTGCGATCAACGCACCAGATGCAGGAACTGCATGTGCCGTTCGTACTGGTCGAGGATGTCGTTGATGATCTGTTCCTTGGTGTAGCCCACCAAGTCGTAGTCCTGACTGCCCTCGCTCAGATGCACTTCGGCGCGGTAGTAGCGGCGGTTGTTGAGTTGTTTGGAACCCATGCCGCCGCGCGCAAATGACGGCGTGAAGTAGCCGCGCATCTGCACCTGATAGATGAACGGATGCAGCTCGCCGTGGCCGATTTCCAGACTGACGCTGTCGTGCGCCGGATCCGGTTGCGCGACCACGTTCAAGCCTTTCTCGACGAACACGGCCGTCACTTCTTCGATGGCCGGACGCACGGTGGAGTCCATGAAGCGGTACACCTCGTCCCGCGACGGAAAGTGCACGGCCTGGCTCAGGCGCTGGCGCCAGCCGCCCTTGCCGCGTCGCGATCCAGACACCGGCGCCAGCGAATGCAACTGCGCAATCTGCTTCTGCGACTCCAGATAGAACGCCTTGTGCAGCCCCCACATCATCAGCAAAAGAATCAACGAGAACGGCAGCGAAGTCAGCACCACCGCCGACTTCAGCGCATCGATGCTGCCGGAGAACAGCAGCGCACTCGTGACCAGCGCGGTCATCGCACCCCAGAACACCCGCAGCCATTTCGGCCCGTCTTCGTCCGGGTTGCCGCCCCTCGCCGACAGGGTAGAGAGCACCACGGTGCCGGAGTCAGCCGAGGTGACGAAGAACACGAAGCTGATGAACACCGTCACCGCGATGACGGTTTTGCTCCACGGGTAGGTTTCCAGCAGCAGGTAAAGGCTCATCGACGGGTTGTCGAGGGCCGACATGCCTAGCGCCGACATGCCGTGGTTGAGCACTTGGTCGATGGCACTGTTACCGAAAATCGACATCCACGCCAAGGTGAAACCGAGCGGAATCAGCAACACGCCAAAGACAAATTCACGGATGGTGCGGCCACGGGAAATCCGTGCAATGAACAGGCCCACGAACGGCGACCATGCGATCCACCAGGCCCAGTAAAACACCGTCCAGCCGCCGAGCCAGTCGCTCGGTTTGTCGTAGGCGTAGAGGTCGAAACTCTTCATCGGCAAAGCGCCGAGGTAGTCGCCGATGTTCTGCACCAGGGTGTTGAGCAAGTGCTGCGTGGGGCCGGCAAACAACACGAACAACAGCAACGCACAGGCCAGCAGCATGTTGATGTCGGACATGACCCGCACGCCTTTATCGACGCCGGACACCGCGACAATGATCGCCGCGCCCATCATCAGCGTGATCAGGCCGACTTGAATCCACTGGGTGTGCGCAATGCCGAACAGATAGTCGAGACCGGAGTTGAGGTGCAGCACACCAAAACCCATGTCCGCGCCAAGACCGAAGACCGTGGCGATGATGCCGAAGCCGTCCACCGCGTAGCCGATGGGGCCGTTGATGCGTTTGCCGATCAGCGGATACAGCGCCGAACGCAGGGCCAGTGGCAGGTTATGCCGATAGGCAAAGTAGGCGAGTGCCATGCCGACGAAGGCGAACACACCCCAGCCGTGCAGGCCCCAATGCAAGAACAACACCTGCATGGCCTGACGCGCCGCCTCTGCTGTACCGGCCTCGCCTTGGGGCGGCTGGAGCATGTGGGTCAGCGGTTCGGAGACGCAGAAGAAAAACAGCGTGATGCTGATCCCGGCGGCGAACAGCATGCCGGCCCAGGACAGGTAACTGAATTCGGGTTCGTCGTGATCGGCACCGAGTTTGATCTTGCCATAGCCCGACAACGCGGTGACCACAACGAAGATCAGGTACAGGGTCATCGCCAGCATGTAATACCAGCCGACCGTATTGGCCGCCCAGTTTTGCGCCTCAAGAAGCCAGGCACCGGCCTGTTCCGGCATGGCGATGACAACGAGACCAAACAACAGAATCACCGTCGCGGCGAAGTAAAACACCGGGGGATTCATGCGCACCAGACCGCTGGCGGGGGTGGACGATGCACTCATGAACGGTGCACCTCAAGGGATTGGAAAATGGCTGAAATGATCGGACTCAGCAAAGGCAAGCCTCCTGTTGTGAGCGGGCGGCGAACCACCGGTTTAACTTGATTGAACGTTCAATTTAAACACGGTTGGGCGGCGAAGGACTAATCGCAGGGCTGGGCGGTACTTTTCCTACACCGGTTAAGGCAGGAGATGCGGGGGGGGGGGAATACTCGTTCCCACGCTCTGCGTGGGAACGAGCACGAAGGGAGTTAGCCGCGTTATTTCTGCGTACCGTCATCATGTTGCAGATTCGCCTGGGTGAGGTTGCACCCCGCTGGCACGCTGCGCGTCAGCCACACATTGCCGCCAATGGTCGAACCCTTGCCAATGGTGATCCGTCCCAAAATCGTCGCCCCGGCATAAATCACCACGTCATCCTCGACAATCGGATGACGCGGATGGCCCTTCTGCAACTGTCCGTCTTCATCCGCCGGAAAGCGTTTCGCACCCAACGTCACTGCCTGATAGATCCGCACCCGCTCACCGATGATTGCGGTCTCGCCAATCACCACGCCCGTGCCATGGTCGATGAAGAAACTGCGGCCAATCTGCGCGCCGGGATGGATGTCGATACCGGTGGCCGAGTGGGCAATTTCAGCACTGATCCGCGCCAGCAATGGCAAGCCCGCACGATACAAATGGTGGGCCAGACGATGATGAATCACCGCCAGAATCCCCGGGTAGCACAACAGCACTTCATCGACACTGCGCGCCGCCGGATCGCCGTGGTAAGCGGCCAGGACATCGGTGTCGAGCAACGTGCGCAGCCCCGGCAACGCCAGGGCAAAATTCTGGATGATGCGGATCGCGTGGGCTTCAACGGCGCTGTCGTCCTGCGCACTGTGGCGGGCGACATAACGCAGCTCAAGTCGCGCCTGGCCGAGCAAGGTATTGAGGGCGACATCGAGGGTGTGGCCGACGTAGAAATCTTCGCTTTCCTCACGCAAATCCACCGGTCCCAGGCGCATCGGAAACAGCGCCCCGCACAAGGCTTCGAGAATTTCTGCCATCGCCGCGCGGGACGGCAATTCGCGTCCGCCCTGCTCAGCCGCGACGCGGCCGTTCTGTGCGCGCCATTCATCCCGCGCGCTGCGCAGTTGGCTGACGATGGTCTGTAATTGCCAGTGGCTGGAACGCTCGCTCACGGTGAAAACTCCTCACGGGCGGCCGGACTGTCTGGCCGCGTCTGCGTTTACTCTACGACATGCCTGCCGAGGCCTATCAAGAACCGATAGTGCTGGAATCAGCACTTTTAGCTATAAGGCGATTGATGGTTGCCGGTGCAAATCGGCGTGCCTATAGTCCGGACATCCTCCTTCTCCAGAACGGAATCATGATCAAACAACAGCTCGACCGCTTTGAACGCCTTGAATTGCTCGGCCAACCTACCGCCCTGGAAAAACTCGAACGCCTGTCCACCTGGCTCGGCCGCGATCTCTACATCAAGCGCGATGACCTGACGCCGCTGGCCATGGGCGGCAACAAACTGCGCAAGCTCGAATACCTCGCTGCCGACGCTATCGCGCAAGGCGCCGACACACTGATCACCGCTGGCGCCCTGCAGTCGAACCACGTGCGCCAGACCGCCGCACTGGCCGCCAGACTCGGCCTCGGTTGCGTCGCCCTGCTGGAAAATCCACTGGGCACCGACGACGCTGACTACACCGGTAATGGCAATCGCCTTCTCCTGAACCTGTTCGATACCCAGGTGGAACGGGTCGACAACCTCGATAACGCCGACGAACAACTGGCCGCGCTCGCCGTGCGCCTGCGCAGCAATGGCAAAAAACCGTATCTGGTACCGATTGGCGGCTCCAACGCCCTCGGTGCCTTGGGTTACGTGCGCGCCGGCCTGGAGCTGGCCGAGCAGATCAAAGACACTGGCCTGACCTTCGCCGCCGTGGTGCTCGCTTCGGGCAGCGCCGGCACCCACAGCGGATTGGCGCTGGCCTTGAGCGAAGTGTTGCCGCAACTGCCGGTGATCGGCGTGACGGTTTCGCGTAGCGAAGAAGACCAGCGGCCGAAAGTGCAGGGCCTTGCCGAGCGCACGGCCGATTTGCTCGGCATCCCGTTGCCGGCGGATTTCAAAGTCGAGCTGTGGGACGAATATTTTGGCCCGCGTTACGGCGAACCCAATGCCGGAACGCTGGCGGCGGTGAAGCTGTTGGCCAGTCAGGAAGGCGTATTGCTTGATCCGGTGTACACCGGCAAGGCCATGGCCGGGCTGCTCGACGGCATTGGACGCCAGCGTTTCAATGACGGGCCGATTGTGTTTTTGCATACCGGTGGGGCGCCGGCGTTATTTGCCTACAAGGATTTTCTGTAACCGTATCTGATCGTTCCCACGTGGAGCGTGGGAACGATCAGATAGCCAAAAAGAATAACAAGGCTGTTATTTATTATTTTCAAATCTAAAAAACCCGTCATATAGTCTCGCCGCAGGCGAATTTGCGGGCAGACGCATACGCTGCTTTTCAGGCAGGATAGCGCTGTCGTTCAAATCCCGAATTCGCCAACCTTTCCTTTAGCGTCTTCCATAAGAAAACACAGGGGCTTGTCATGATTCTTTCCGCACTACGTCGAAATCTGCTGGTGGGTTCGCTGGGCCTGGCCTTGAGCGCTGGCCTCATCGGGCAGGCGGTTGCCGGTGAACAACTGCAGCAGATCAAGGACAAAGGCGTTATCAACGTCGGCCTGGAAGGCACTTATCCACCGTTCAGCTTCGTCGATGTAGACGGCAAACTGACCGGTTTCGAAGTCGAGTTTTCCGAAGCCCTGGCCAAAGAACTAGGCGTGAAGGTCAAGCTGCAACCGACGCCATGGGCCGGCATCCTCGCCGCACTGGAGTCCAAGCGTCTGGACGCGGTTATCAACCAGGTGACCATCTCCGACGAGCGCAAGAAGAAGTATGACTTCTCCACGCCGTACACCGTTTCCGGGATTCAGGCGCTGGTACTGAGCAAAAAAGCCGCCGAGCTGAACATCAAGTCCGCTGCCGATCTGGCCGGCAAGAAGGTCGGCGTGGGCCTGGGCACCAACTACGAAGAGTGGGTGCGCGCCAATGTGCCGAAAGCTGACGTGAAGACCTACGACGATGATCCGACCAAGTTTCAGGATCTGCGAGTCGGCCGCATCGACGCCATCCTGATCGACCGTCTCGCCGCCCTCGAATACGCGCAAAAAGCCAAGGACACCACCGCTGCCGGCGAAGCGTTCTCCCGTCAGGAAGCCGGTATTGCCCTGCGTAAAGGCGAGCCTGAGTTGCTGGCAGCCGTGAACAAGGCGATCGACAAGCTGCGCGCCGATGGCACCTTGAAGAAGCTGTCCGAGAAATACTTCAACGCTGACGTCACTCAATAATGGAAGAGGCTTTCAAACTCGCTCTGGATTCCGCGCCCTTCCTGTTGAAGGGCGCGTATTACACGGTGATTCTCAGCCTGGGCGGCATGTTCTTCGGCTTGGTGCTGGGCTTCGGCCTGGCACTGATGCGCCTGTCGCGCTTCAAACTGGTGAGCTGGCTCGCGCGCATCTACGTGTCGTTCTTTCGCGGCACGCCGTTGCTGGTGCAGTTGTTCGTGATCTATTACGGCTTGCCGCAATTGGGCGTGGAACTCGATCCGCTGCCGGCCGCCCTGATCGGCTTCTCGCTGAACATGGCTGCGTACGCCTGTGAAATTCTGCGGGCCGCGATCGGTTCCATCGAGCGTGGTCAGTGGGAAGCCGCCGCGAGCATCGGCATGACCCGCGCGCAAACCCTGCGCCGGGCGATCCTGCCGCAAGCGATGCGCACGGCATTGCCGCCGCTGGGCAACAGCTTCATTTCGCTGGTCAAGGACACGGCGCTGGCCGCCACCATTCAGGTGCCCGAACTGTTCCGTCAGGCGCAGTTGATCACCGCCCGCACCTTCGAAATCTTCACCATGTATCTTGCCGCCGCGCTGATCTACTGGGTTCTCGCCACGGTGCTGTCGCACCTGCAGAACAAGTTGGAAGAGCGGGTCAATCGGCACGACCAGGAGTCCTGACCCGATGATTGTCGTGGAAAAACTGACCAAGCAGTTCAAGGGTCAAGTGGTGCTCAACGGCATCGATCTTGAGGTCAAGGAAGGCGAGGTCGTGGCGATCATCGGCCCCAGCGGTTCGGGCAAGACCACGTTCCTGCGCTGCCTGAATTTCCTTGAGCAACCCACCAGCGGCCGGATCAAGGTCGGCGACATCGAAATCGATACCAGCCGCCCGTTGAGCCAGCAGCAAAACCTGGTGCGCAACCTGCGCCAGCACGTGGGCTTCGTGTTCCAGAACTTCAACCTGTTCCCCCATCGCACCGCCCTGGACAACGTCATCGAAGGCCCGATCGTGGTCAAGAAGACGCCCCGTGCGGAGGCTGTGGCCCTGGGCATGAAGCTGCTCGCCAAGGTCGGTCTGGCGGGCAAGGAAAACGCTTACCCGCGTCGTCTCTCCGGCGGTCAGCAACAGCGCGTGGCGATTGCCCGGGCGCTGGCGATGGAGCCGGAAGTGATCCTGTTCGACGAGCCAACTTCGGCGCTCGATCCGGAACTGGTTGGCGAAGTGTTGTCGACCATCCGTGGCCTGGCCGAAGAAAACCGCACCATGGTCATCGTCACCCATGAGATGGCGTTCGCTCGGGATGTGGCCAACCGCGTGGTATTTTTCGACAAGGGCGTGATCGTCGAACAAGGTGAAGCGAAGGCACTGTTTGCCAACCCGAAAGAAGAACGGACAAAACAGTTTCTCAGCAAGTTTCTGAATCACGCCTGAGATTAAAAGTTTGTTCATATCGATTACTTCCAAGGATGGAAGTTGTCTTCGCCTCCTGACTCCTCCTGCCAGCATAAATAATTAAATGATATTCCGTGCGGCACATATATATGTCCCGCAACAGACTCGCCCGGCCTGAATTTCATCCCCGCCAAACGTTAAAGCTTGCGCGCAGACACGCACTGCGATTGCCGGAAACGCTGTAATTATGTAGCCCACCTCACCAATACACGACGGCCATTTACCTCCGCACTGTAGGAACATTCTGATTAATGCCGGTTTAGCCGAGCAACTAAGAAAGTCTATTGACTCTACCTCCAATGGACTTTTATCTAACGGCCAACGAAGCGTCTTCCAACCAAACAATCATTAATAGAGCCGACCAGTTGCGACGGTTTGTATTGCCTGGGGATTCACACACTTTGTTCTTTCAGAAACGGACTTCGCTGCAACGCTTCAAGGAGAGAAACCCATGACCCGTACTTCGCATACCCTGGATTTGGCGCCGCCGGTTTTAGCGCAATCCTTCAAGGGCGCTATCAACCTCGCGGCGGCCGCGCACGTGCTGGTCGACGTGGCGCCTTTTTCCGGCATGGACGCTGGCGATCTGATCGAACTGTACTGGGACGACTGCTACGTCGCCTCGCATGTGCTGACAACCGAAGAGGTCGGCGTGGCGGTCAGTCTGCGGGTGCCGGAAAGTTTTATCGTCAGCGGTTCGAGCACCTTCCACTACCGGCTCATGCAGGTCGGACAGGCGCCGGCGGTGTCAGCGACGACTCGCGTGGAGGTCAAACTGGACTGTCCCGGCGGCCAGCCATCGACCCTCGGCGACGATGAAAACCAGCAACTGGCGCCAGTGAGCCTGCCTGACACCATTCGCCGCAAAGGCGTGAATCCAGGCCAGATCCGCCGTGGTTTGCCCTTGAGCATCGAGCCGTATCCGAACATGGCCGAGGACGACGAAATCACCCTGCGCTGGGGCGATGTGCGCATGGATTTGCCGCGCTTGACCGCCGACGATATCGGGCGGCGGATTCAGGTCTGGGTGCCGTCGTCGGTCATTGTCGAGGCTGGCGAAGATTTGCGACTGGACGTGAGTTATTGCGTGATCGACCGGGTGGGCAACAACTCGCGCTGGGCACCGCCGCGCACGCTGAAGATTGGTTGTGCGAATGCTTTTTTGACCGTGCCGCTCAAGTGAAAAGATCGCGGCCTTCGGCAGCTCCTTCAGAGACGCACATTTTGTGTAGGCGCTGCCGCAGGCTGCGATCTTTTGGTTTCTGACCTTCTATGCATATTCCTAAAAGTTAGTTCATTTAATTTTTATACACGCTTAGGGTATATAAACCGGACCACCGGACATTCTTTCTTTCGTCGCGCTTCGCGGCGTTTTTCATGAAATGTGAGGTAGGTATGGTCCGGAACACAATCACCCCAGTGCAGATCGCCAGGGCATTGCGTGCAGCCAAGGAGTGGCGCTGATGTCCAGTCTGGCAGACGCAAACGTTCAGAGTGATCTGGACATCGCCCCGCTGTTGTTGCCCGCGCAGGTGTTGCGCAACGACGCGCAAGCCATCAAGGCTGCCCGTGATCTGGCGCGAGTCGCCCGCGTGCAGGCCGCCAAACGCGACCGCCAGCGCAAGCTGCCATGGTCGGAAATCGAGCAGTTCACCCGCAGCGGTCTGGGCAGCATTGCCATCCCTCGCGAGTACGGTGGGCCGCAGGTGTCCTTCGTCACGTTGGCCGAGGTGTTCGCGATCATTTCTGCTGCTGACCCGGCGCTGGGGCAGATTCCGCAAAACCAGTTCGGCATCCTCAATCTGGTGCTCGGCAGCGCCACCGAAGAGCAGAAAAAACAGCTGTTCCAGAGCGTGCTCGAAGGTTGGCGCATCGGTAACGCCGGCCCGGAACGTGGCACCAAAGACACCCTCGAACTGAAGGCGCGAATCACTGCCGACGGCGATGATTTCGTCATCAACGGCCAGAAGTTCTATTCCACCGGCGCCCTCTTCGCCCATTGGGTCGCGGTCAAGGCGTTGAACGATGACGGCAAGCAAGTGCTGGCCTTCGTCCGTCGCGGTACGCCGGGTTTGCGCATCGTCGATGACTGGTCGGGTTTCGGCCAGCGCACCACCGCCAGCGGCACGATTTTGCTGAACAACGTGCGCGTTGAAGCCGGCCTGGTCGTCGACCACTGGAAGATCAACAAAACCCCGAACACCCAAGGCGCGGTCTCGCAGCTAATCCAGGCCGCCATCGACGCCGGCATCGCCCGTGGCGCCATTGATGACGCCATCGATTTCGTCAAAACCCGTGCGCGGCCGTGGATTGATGCCAAGGTTGATCGCGCCAGCGATGACCTCTACGTGATCGCCGACATCGGCAGGTTGAAAATCGAACTGCACGCCGCCGAAGCGTTGTTGCGCAAGGCCGGGAAAGTGCTCGACGAGGTTCACGCCGCGCCACTCACCGCCGAGTCCGCCGCCCTCGCCTCGATTGCCGTGGCCGAAGCCAAAGTGCTGACCACCGAGATCTCGTTATTGGCGAGCGAGAAACTCTTCGAGTTGGCCGGCAGCCGCGCCACCCTCGCCGAGTTCAACCTCGACCGCCACTGGCGCAACGCCCGGGTGCACACCCTGCACGACCCGGTGCGCTGGAAATATCACGCGGTCGGCGCTTATCGCCTCAACGGCAAGCTGCCGGCTCGTCATTCCTGGATTTGAAAACCGCACCCTTTTCCAAGAGCGGTGGAGAAACACATGACAATTTCTCAACACGTCGCGGTCATCACCAGCGACGAGCAAGCCCTGATCGTCGCCAGCGACCTGGCCGAAGATTTCAAACGCGACAGCAACCTGCGCGACCGCGAACGCCGCCTGCCACTGCCGGAACTGGATGTGTTTTCCCGCTCAGGTCTGTGGGGTATCAGCGTGCCGAAGGAGTACGGCGGCGCCGGCGTGTCCAACGTCACTCTCGCCAAAGTCATCGCGCTGATCGCCCAGGCTGACGGCTCCCTCGGACAGATTCCGCAAAACCATTTCTACGCCCTCGAAGTGCTGCGCGTAAACGGCAGCCATGCGCAGAAACAACGGCTGTACGCCGAGGTTCTCGCCGGCCAGCGCTTCGGCAATGCCCTGGCGGAACTGGGCACCAAAACCGCTCACGACCGCGTCACCCGCCTTACGCGTGACGGCGACGGCGACGGCTATCGCATCAACGGTCGCAAGTTTTACGCCACCGGCGCGATTTACGCCCAGCGCATTCCCACGTCAGTGGTCGATGAACACGGCATACAACAACTCGCTTTCGTCCCACGCGACAGCCAGGGCCTGACCGTGATCGACGACTGGAGCGGCTTCGGCCAACGCACCACCGGCAGCGGCTCCGTAGTATTCGGAGACGTGTTCGTGGCCGCTGAAGACGTGATCCCGTTCCAGAGCGCTTTCGAGCGTCCAACCACCGTCGGCCCGCTGGCGCAAATTCTTCACGCCGCCATCGACACCGGCATCGCCCGCGCCGCTTACGAAGACGCCCTGCATTTCGTGCGCAGCAAAACCCGGCCGTGGATCGATTCGGGCAACGACAAAGCCACCGAAGATCCGCTGACGCTGAAGAGCTTCGGCCACTTGAGCATTCGCCTGCACGCCACCGAAGCACTGCTCGAACGCGCCGGGGAATTCCTCGACGCCGCCCAGGCCGAAACCAACACTGAAACCGTCGCGGCAGCGTCCATTGCCGTCGCCGAAGCACGGGCCATCAGTACCGAAATTTCTCTCGCCGCCGGTAGCACGCTGTTCGAACTGGCGGGCAGTCAGGCGACGTTGATCGAGCACGGTCTCGACCGCCATTGGCGCAACGCCCGAGTGCACACGTTGCACGACCCGGTGCGCTGGAAATATCACGCGGTGGGCAATTACTACCTCAACGATGAAAATCCTCCGCTGCGGGGGACGATCTGATGAGCGCTGCGAAAAAGAAGATCCTGCTCAACGCGTTCAACATGAACTGCATTGGCCACATCAACCATGGCCTGTGGACGCACCCGCGTGACACCTCGACCCGTTACAACACCCTCGAATACTGGACAGAGCTGGCGCAGTTGCTGGAGCGCGGGCTGTTCGACGGCTTGTTCATCGCCGACATTGTCGGTGTGTACGACGTCTACCAAAACTCCGTCGACGTACCGCTGAAAGAATCGATCCAGTTGCCGGTCAACGATCCGCTGCTGCTGGTTTCGGCCATGGCTGCCGTGACGAAAAACCTCGGTTTCGGGCTCACCGCCAACCTCACCTACGAGCCGCCGTATCTGTTCGCCCGGCGCCTGTCGACACTCGATCACCTGAGTGCCGGCCGCGTCGGCTGGAACATCGTCACCGGCTATCTGGACAGTGCCGCCAAGGCGATGGGGCTGAGTGAACAGGTCGAACATGACCGGCGTTACGACCAGGCCGACGAGTACCTGGAGGTGCTCTACAAACTCTGGGAAGGCAGTTGGGAAAACGGCGCGGTGCTCAACGATCCGCAGCAACGGATCTACGCGCAACCGGACAAGGTGCACAAGGTCGAGCACACCGGCGAGTTCTATCAGGTCGAGGGTTATCACCTCTGCGAACCTTCGCCGCAGCGCACGCCGGTGTTGTTCCAGGCCGGCACGTCGGATCGCGGTTTGCTGTTCGCCGGACGCCATGCCGAGTGCGTGTTCATCAGCGGCCAGAACAAGGCGTCGACCAGGGGTCAGGTCGAAAAAGTGCGCGCCAGCGCCGTCGCCGCTGGGCGTAATCCCGAGGACGTCAAGCTGTTCATGGGGCTTAACGTGATCGTCGGCGCAACCGAGGAAGCGGCGTGGGCCAAGCACGCCGAGTACCTGAGCTACGCCAGCGCCGAGGCCGGTGTGGCGCATTTTTCGGCGTCCACCGGTATCGACTTTTCCGAGTACGAGATCGACGAACCGATTCAGTACGTGAAGAGCAACGCCATTCAATCGGCGACGAAACACCTGCAAAACAATGACTGGACACGCCGTAAATTGCTCGAACAACACGCCCTCGGCGGCCGCTATATCACCGTGGTCGGCTCGCCCGAACAAGTGGCGGATGAACTGGAATCGTGGATTGCCGAAACCGGTCTCGACGGTTTCAACCTGACGCGCATCGTGACGCCGGAAAGCTATGTCGATTTCATTGAGCTGGTGATTCCGGAGTTGCAGCGGCGCGGGTCATACAAGACCGCGTACGACAGCGGCAGCTTGCGCGAGAAGCTGTTTCACGGTGAGGCGCAGTTGCCCGTGCAACACACGGGTTCCGCGTTTCGCCGCTAAAAGCATCGCTGGCAAGCCAGCTCCCACAAGGGTCTGTGGCGTTCGCAAAACCTGTGGGAGCTGGCTTGCCAGCGATGAGACCGCAACAGACTCCACACATTTATGCACTGACTGGAAAACTCATCATGACCAAGAAATTCCTGTCCCACCCAGTCAAAGCACTGGCCCTGGCCCTCGGCCTGTTCAGCTCGGCCATTTTCGCTGCCGACGCCCCACTGAAAATCGGCACCACCGCAGCATTCGCCATTCCTCTGGAAGCCGCCGTCGAAGAAGCCGCCAAACAAGGCCTGAAGGTCGAGCTGGTGGAGTTCACCGACTGGATCGCGCCCAACGTCAGCCTTGCTGCCGGCGACATCGACGTGAATTACTTCCAGCACATTCCATTCCTGGAAAACGCCAACGCTGCCGCCGGTTTTGACTTGGTGCCGTTCGCGCCGGGAATCATCAACAACGTCGGCCTCTACTCGAAGAAATACAAAAGCTTCGACGAGTTGCCCGAGGGTGCCAGCGTCGCCATCGCCAATGACCCGATCAACAGCGGTCGCGGCCTGCAACTGCTGGCCAAGGCCGGGCTGATCACCTTGAAACCCGGCATTGGCTACAAAGCCACCGAAGAAGACATCGTCGCCAACCCGAAGAAAATCAAAATCCTTCAGGTCGAAGCCGTGCAACTGGTTCGCGCCTATGACGACGCCGATCTGGTGCAGGGCTACCCGGCCTACATTCGCCTGGCGCAGACCTTCGACGCCGGTTCGGCGCTGCTGTTCGACGGCATCGATCACAAGGAATATGTGATCCAGTTCGTCATCCAGCCGAAGAGCAAAGCCGATCCGCGCCTGATCAAATTCGTCGACATTTACCAGCACTCGCCGGCCGTCCGCGCCGCGCTGGATAAGGCTCACGGCAAGCTGTACCAGCCGGGCTGGGAAAGCTGAAATGACCGCCGCCATCCAACGGCGACTGGAGATTCCAGAGCCAAAGCACACTGCACAACGCAGCGAACTGCACCCGGAGCTGAACCGCGCCCACGTGCGTTTCATCGGCCTCGGTAAAACCTACGACGGCCGTCAAGGGCCGGTCGCCGCACTGGAGGGCATCGACCTGGCCATTCAGCGTGGCGAAGTGTTCGGCATCATCGGCCGTAGCGGCGCGGGCAAATCGTCGCTGATTCGCACGATCAATCGCCTCGAACAGCCGACCTCTGGCCGCGTCCTGATCGACCAAGTGGACATCGGCGGTTTCGACGAAGATCGCCTTGTGGCCCTGCGTCGGCGGATCGGCATGATCTTTCAGCACTTCAATTTAATGTCGGCGAAAACCGTGTGGCAGAACGTCGAATTGCCACTGAAAGTCGCCGGCGTGCCCAAGCTGCAACGCCAGCATAAAGTGCGCGAGCTGCTCGAACTGGTCGGCCTGCAAGCCAAGCACAAGGCCTACCCGGCGCAGCTGTCCGGCGGGCAAAAACAGCGTGTCGGCATTGCCCGCGCGCTGGTGCACGGCCCGGACATTCTGCTGTGCGACGAAGCCACCTCGGCGCTCGACCCGGAGACGACGCAGTCGATCCTCGGCCTGCTGCGCGAGATCAACAAACGCCTGGGTCTGACCATCGTCCTGATCACCCACGAGATGGCCGTAATCCGCGACATCTGCGACCGCGTCGTGGTGCTGGAGCATGGACGAATCGTCGAGCAAGGGCCGGTGTGGGAAGTGTTCGGCAACCCGCAGCACGAGGTCAGCCAGACCTTGCTCGCACCGCTGCAACATGCGCTGCCGGAAGAATTGCAAAACCGTATGCACGCGCAGAGGCCGTCCACAGAGGCCGCTGTAGCGCTGCGCTTGCAGTTCACCGGCAGCAGCGCCGACGAGCCAGACCTTGCCGCACTGTTCGCTGCGCTCGGCGGGCGCGTGCGCTTGCTTCAGGGTGGCGTGGAACGGATTCAAGGGCATGCGCTCGGTCAGTTGCTATTGGCGGTGAACGGTTCCTCGCTGGATGCCGAAGCGTTGCGCCAGCGCGCCGGACAGTGGGCGCAACATGTGGAGGTGCTGGGTTATGTGGTTTGATCGTTTGCTGCAAGGCTTCATCGACACCTTCTTAATGGTTGGCGTGTCGTCGCTGATCGCGCTGCTGGCGGGGATTCCCATGGCGGTGATTCTGGTCACCAGCGACAAAGACGGCATCTACCCGGCCCGGGTGCTGAACCGCGCACTGGGTGCGTTCGTAAACCTGTTTCGCTCGATTCCGTTTCTGATCCTGATGGTCGCGCTGATCCCGTTCACCCGGCTGATCGTCGGCACCACCTACGGCGTGTGGGCGGCAGTCGTGCCGCTGACCATCGCCGCCACGCCGTTCTTCGCCCGCATTGCCGAGGTGAGCCTGCGCGAGGTCGATCACGGTCTGATCGAAGCGGCGCAAGCCATGGGCTGCCG
This sequence comes from Pseudomonas syringae, assembly GCF_021605415.1. Lineage (GTDB taxonomy): Bacteria > Pseudomonadota > Gammaproteobacteria > Pseudomonadales > Pseudomonadaceae > Aquipseudomonas > Aquipseudomonas syringae_S. The sequence goes on along the minus strand of NZ_WKEQ01000008.1, from coordinate 80,563 downwards.
ACGCTGGCACATCGTCTGGCATGTATTGCTGCCGGAAGCGCTGCCGGGGATTGTCGGCGGATTCACCATTACGCTGGTGACGATGATCAACTCATCGGCAATGGCCGGTGCCATCGGTGCTGGAGGTTTGGGCGACATTGCCTATCGTTACGGCTATCAGCGCTTCGACAGCCAGATCATGTTGACGGTGATCGTGTTGCTGGTGGCGTTGGTGGCTTTGATTCAGTTGGGTGGGGATCGTTTGGCGCGGGGGCTGAACAAGCGTTAGAGCAAGATCAAAAGATCGCCTGATCGCGGCCCGGGCTTTCGGCCGCTCCTACAGGGGTCGGTGTAGGAGCGGCCGAAGGCTGCGATCTTTTAGGGATCGAAGGTAAGTTTTCGCACACGAAAATCAGAGTGCCAGCAGGCCTGATCCCTTTCATTTGCAGGACATTTCCTAGATCATTCTGCCCGCTTGCACCTGCAGAGTTCGCTGGCTAGTCTCCGTCCGTCACTGCTCATCAGTGATCGGATTTAGTAGCTCGATTCAATAGGTGCATAGCGACTCCATGTCTGCGTCCAGTGTTTGGCCGCATTCAGACTATGGTGGCTGTGCGCGGGGCACTCTCGGGTGCACCGGTTTTCCTATTGACCGGCCTACTAACCTGCGCACAGCCGCCACCCAATGTTTAGTAGGCGGAGGGTGTCGGCTCCATGTCATGAAAATAGGAGCTGTACCATGGACAAAAGCGTTCCCGATCCCCCGCACGACGCCGCCAACAAAGCCTTCACCGACGACCTTCTGAAGGATCGATCGGCGCTGTACCGTGCCATCGACTTTCACCTGACCGGCAAACGCCCTTCGATGCCTGAGGAACTGCGTTTCTACACCGTCAGCGCGGACGTCAGCGCCGAGGAAGCCCAGCTTTATGTAGCTGACCTGCTGCGCTGTGCATCGGTGTCGGCCTACAAATGCGGCGATCAGCTCAGCGGGGCGGATCGACTGATGGTGTTTTCCATCTGGCACCTGCTGGAGATCGCTAAAGCGATGGTGGATCGGTCGATTGATCGCCTGGGGATGAAGCCGGCGGGCTGAATCCCCCCGTCGCCCGGTATGCCGCCTTCGCGAGCAGGCTCGCTCCCACAGGGGTAAGCGTTCCAACGGTGGGAGCGAGCCTGATCGCGGATGGCTGCGCAGCAGCCTAAGGCTGCTTGGCGTATATTCGCCAGATCTCAACCGCCCGCGCAGCCCCAACCATGAAGCAGACTCCCTCCGATCTGGATCAGATCACCGCCACCACGCTCGGCCACTACAACTCAGTGGCGGAGGACTTTCGCGAAGGCACCCGTGACCACGATGTCAGCCAGAACATCGACGCCCTTCTGCGGCACATTCAGGGTCAGGCGCCGCTGACGATCCTCGATTTCGGCTGTGGGCCGGGGCGGGATTTGCAGACATTCACGCGAATGGGCCATGTCGCGGTGGGTCTCGATGGCTCAGAGGAATTTGCGCGGATGGCCCGCGAGGACAGCGGCTGTGAAGTCATGCAGCAGGATTTTCTCAAGCTCGACTTACCGACCGAACGCTTCGACGGGGTTTTCGCCAACGCCGTGCTGTTCCATGTGCCGTTGCAGGAATTGCCGCGCGTGCTCAAGCAGCTTCACGACACGCTGAAACCGGGTGGTGTGCTGTTCAGTTCAAATCCGCGTGGCGATAACCGCGAAGGCTGGAACGGGCAGCGTTATGGCTCGTATCACGATCTTGAGGCGTGGCGCGCTTTGTTGACTGCGGCGGGGTTTATCGAGCTGGAACATTACTTCCGACCGGCGGGTTTGCCGCGCGAGCAGCAGCCTTGGCTGGCGAGTGTGTGGCGTAAAGCGTCTTAGGCAGTCAGGCCGCCATCGCCAGCAAGGTGGCAATGATGATCCCGCCGATCATCGTGTAGGCCATCGGCCCCCCAGAACACTTCGCGCGCAATCGGGATCATGCCCAGGCTCGCCGCCGCTACCGTCAGCAGGATCGGCCGTCGGCGATGCTTAATGCGCCACAGCGGACTCTCCAGTACGACTGCCGCCAGGCTTCATGCACGGCGCTTTCCAGTACTGCCGCCGCGATAAACCTCAGCAAAAATTTCGGTAATCGCCCGTTGTGGCTGGCGCTTGTGCAGTTGTCGAACCTGTTCACTCATTCTCAGCAGCGCCTCGCTCGGTTTGGCCCACTGATCCTTCGGCAGCGGTTCCGACCACTGGCGCATCACCGGCGGCAAGGTGTGTTGGCCCATGGCGTTGATGCGGCGGATTTCCCATTCGACCAAATAGTTGGGCAGTGTCCAGAACGTCATGACGTGATACAGGTACCAGAAAAAACCCGAGACCCGGTTGCGCGAGCCGTCGCGAATCTGCTGATGCATGCGCGCGCGGGCGTTGCGAAACGTGTGCAAGCCTTCGTGGGGCGGGTCGTCGGGGCCTTGTAGATCCTGCAAATCCTGAATCGATTTGAGGTCGTTGACCTCGTACTCCATGTAGCCACGGATCGCCTCCCAATGACTGAGGGCGAGCGACAGGCCGGCGCAGGGAAATTCGACGCTGGTCAGGTTCTCGCCGTGCTGGAAACCGATACCCATGCCGTACTGGCGGCGAACGCCGAACTGGGTGACGCCTTGCGCTTCGATGACCCAGGCGCGGAGGGATTCCCACGGGACGAAGACCGGCTCGGTGGCGCCTTCGGGCATGAAACAGACTTCACGGCGTTGACGGTTGAAACGGGTGGGGATGATTTCGGCGCGTTTGTTGTGGTTGTGGAGCCAGACGCCGAGGCCGATGAGTAAGGTGCAGATGCCGGTTAGTAAACCTACTCCGTAAGCTTCATGGAAGATCCCTTCTATGGCATGAGAAATATCTTCCCATCCCATCCCGAACAAAAAGAACATGAAACCACCGATCAATGGGAATAGGAAAACCACCATAAAAACGAGAGTGAATGGTCCGCCTAAGATGACTTGCCATGAGAACACTTGCGGTGATCCCAAACCGAAATCCATGTACACCTCGTTTAACGCCCCAATATGAGGGCCATAAGGTGGCAGCGGTGTCGGAAGTGGCAACGGCGCAAGATAGGTGATTTTCCCACTTGGAAAGGGCTCGATATCTCCTGCTTTACGCGATTGCTCAACATCCGGCGTCGGCACGGGATGTCGCTGGACGTCACTCATTTTCATGCGCGTTTCCTATTGCCGGCATTCAAGCGCTGAACCTCGGCAAAAACCTCGGTAATCGCCCGGTGTGGCTGGCGTTTGTGCAGTTGTCGAACCTGTTCGCTCATCCTCAGCAGTTCCTCGCTCGGTTTGGCCCACTGATCCTTCGGCAGCGGTTCCGACCACTGGCGCATCACCGGCGGCAAGGTGTGTTGGCCCATGGCGTTGATGCGGCGGATTTCCCATTCGACCAAATAGTTGGGCAGTGTCCAGAACGTCATGACGTGATACAGGTACCAGAAAAAACCCGAGACCCGGTTGCGCGAGCCGTCGCGAATCTGCTGATGCATGCGCGCGCGGGCGTTGCGAAACGTGTGCAAGCCTTCGTGGGGCGGGTCGTCGGGGCCTTGTAGATCCTGCAAATCCTGAATCGATTTGAGGGCATTGACTTCGTACTCCATGTAGCCACGGATCGCCTCCCAATGACTGATGGCGAGCGACAGCCCGGCGCAGGGAAATTCGACGCTGGTCAGGGTCTCGCCGTGCTGGAAACCGATGCCCATGCCGTACTGGCGGCGAACGCCGAACTGGGTGACGCCTTGCGCTTCGATGACCCAGGCGCGGAGGGATTCCCACGGGGCGAAGACCGGTTCGGTGGCATCTTCGGGCATGAAACAGACTTCACGGCGTTGGCGGTTGAAACGGGTGGGGATGATTTCGGCGCGTTTGTTGTGGTTGTGGAGCCAGACGCCGAGGCCGATGAGTAAGGTGCAGGCGCCGGTTAGTAAAGCCAGTTCATATGACGCCAGGTAAATCCCCTCCACGGAATCCAAGATGTCGTCCCGCTCATATCCAAGAATGAGTCCAAGAAAACCGCCCACCAGCGGGAATATGAAGGCGATCATGAATGCCCCATTGAAAGGTAGGCCTAATGTCATCTGCCACATAAAGACTTGGGGGGATCCCAATCCAAAATCCATGTACACCTCATTCAATTCCCCAATATGAGGACCATAAGGTGGCAGCGGTGTCGGAAGTGGCAACGGCGCAAGATAAGTGATTCTCCCACTTGGGAAGGGCTCGATATCTCCTGCTTTATGCGATTGCTTCAGCGCTGGGTTATCACTGTTTTTGGACATGGTCGACCGGTTCCAGCAAATGGGTATCAACCAGCAACAGAGGTGGGGGCTCGGTGACTGATTTCGGCGGCAGCGACGGGAAATGACCCTCACCGCGAGGATTGAGATGAATGAAGTGGGTACGAGAGATCCACTCACCTTGAGCGTTCAACGTTTGCACGCACACTGCCAACTCCAGTGTCTCCGCCACCGGCGCCATTGGCGCATTGCGATTCGGCGGATGTTGCAGGCATAAAATCAGCGGTTCTGCTTGCACCACCTGCAAGGTGTCCGTGACTTCATCGCTGATCACCTCCTTGCGTTCACGCGTGACTCCGCGGCTGTCGAGGGGGCGGAACAGTCGGTGGGCGCCGATACCCAACCGATGAGACGGTTTACCGCTTAATGGTGGCTGGAAGTCGCTGAGTTTCACCCCCGGCAGCGTCAGATGGATATCGCTGGGCTCGGCGCGCAAAAACAGATTTTTCAGTAAAGAGTCATGCGGATTCGACCCAAGGTGTGCAAAAGGAGCGTGAAGCAAGAGGCCGAGATAATGCTGGTACTCATCCAGCGTATAGTCGCCGCGCTCATCGCTGTCCAAACTCCACGGCGTGGTTTTCAGCCATTTGTCGTGAGCGCTGATGTTGTAGCGGTTGTGCAACCAGGTGCCGCCGAACTCCAGCACAGTGAATAAAGCACCGGCCAGATTGACCCGAAAAAATACAGTGGACAGCCGTGTGCCGGCGGCAGCCCATGCGGCTGTTCTTGCCGCAGCACTCCCGGCAGTCGCGACTTTAAAGGTGGCGTGAACGGTATGACTAAGGCCATAGGCATTAACAGCCGTCATACCGCCTGCCCCCACCACGGCAAGAGCAGCACTGCTCTGCGCCGCGCGGTTACCGCTACGCGTTGCTTGCTGCCAATTCTGGTGCTGCGTACTCAGGCTTGAAAATGAAGCAACAAGACCAAAACCGTAAGATAAAAAGCCCAGTCCAACATGCATTTTCCCCATCTGCACATGCACACTCTCCAAGGCTTCAGAAACCAGTTTTTTGCTGCTCGCCTTAAGCGCGGTATCCGCCAAGCTCTGCGCTGCGACAAACCCTGCTGCACCAGTGACGGTGAGGGCATTTATAACTGGCCCCCAAACCCGTTCGTTTCTCGATTGATTCACCAACTCCCTCGTGACCACCACCAAATTCACGACCTGCGCCAAAAACACCAACAACCCAACCCCTTCACTCCTGATCAGATCCGCCCTCGGCACACTCTGAATCCCCATCCGAATGTTCTTCAGCAAACTCCTCACTTCCTGTTGCTGCGCCGGGGCGAACACCACTGTCACCCCGGCCCGGGCCGGCGTGGCGCCGTAAGTGCGTACCGAGGCATCCGGCAGTTCGGCAATCGGGCTCAATGCACCCGCCAGCCTGCTCTCAAGTTGCGCCAACTGTGCACGCACGCGAACGATCTCGGTCTGCAACTCAACCGCTCGCGGACTTTTGTGCCCCGACAGGTGTTTGTTATGGGTCAGCCGGTTGCGCTCACCGGTCAGGCTCTTGAGGTATCCGCGCTCCCGGAGCATGTCCTTGATGTCGGTTTGCAGCGCCGCGTGTTCGGCCGGGGTGGTAACGGTGAAGGTCACGCCGGTGGTTTTTGCCGCGTCGAGGATGCGCGCCGGCAGCGCTTTCGGCAGATGACGGAACAGTTCGTCAAGGTCGGGGACTTTCCCGCCTGCCAGATCGAAGCCTGCCAGTGCACGATTCAAGCCCAGGTTCAGTGCCGGGGTGTAGCTGTGCTGCACCGCGTCGGCGACAGCGCGAGTGTGCTCGGGCAGATCGTCGAGGGCTGGCAGGTGCGGGTGTTCGATGCTGTGCAGGGTTTGCAGCCAATGGGGCAGGTTGTTGAACAGGCCGACTCCGGCGTTGGACACCACTGTGTATTGGGTCAGCAGTTCAGGCCGGATGCGTAGCGCCAGGGTATAAAACGCCGAGCGTGTCAGCTCCGGATGCTGTTCCAGGTAGCCAAGCATCTTTTCACTGGCTTGGTCACTGCGGCAGAGGTCTTTGACGCAGGCGTATTCGGCGGCGAAGGCTTCGGCCAGTTGGTGCGGCGCCTGAGCATCGAAGTACCAGGCCGAACGATGAAAGCGACCGGCACACACCAGTTGCGTGCGGTCTTCGGTGATGCGTTCGAGCAAGCGGTTCCAGCGTCCGAGATCCGCGCGATGCTGGAGCAGCGAGTCGTCCATTTTGGCGCGGTCGATGAAATCGTTGATCCCGCCCTTGCCGGTGAAACTGGAGCCTTCGAGCGCGTCCTCGATGCGCTTGTTTTGCTGCTTGCCCAGCTTGACCAGCACCTTGAGGTGGCGGTCGACGAAATGATCAGGGGCCATCGAAAAATGCTGGCGGGTGTAGTAGCTGCGATCTGCATCCTCAATGGCGCGCCGGTGAGCAGTGATGTCTGGAGTGCCGCCCTGATACCTGAGCATTTCCTGGACGTCGGCCTGGGCCTGCTTGCGCAATTGCTCAAGCTGCGCAGGCACGGGCCCGTCGGGCGGTTCGACCTTGCCACCCTTGTTCAAGTAATCGAGCAAGGCTTTGCGGGTGCCTTCCCGCGCAGGCTCGAGCAGTTGCTGCAGATCAATGAGCAGGGCTTTTACCGCCGGGTCGTCGCTGGCATCGGCCAGATTAGCGATGTCTGGCGGGCTGAGCAGGCTCAGGGATTCGATGTAGCACGCCAGCAGATAATCGCGCTCGTTGTGGTCGGCATTGCTCCAGTCGTCAATCCAGCCCACCACCATGTCCTGATACTCGGCCAGGTCGCGCAACACGCCGAGATCGTCGTTTACCACCAGGAACAGCGTGTCGCTCTGATAAAGCGCTCGAACCCGTCCGAGAAATTCACCCATGTGCGCCTCGCGAAAGCGCCGGGGCCGTTCCCACAGATAGGGTTCACGTTCGTGTTCCGGGTCGCCGTAGACCGTGACCGCAGGCAACAGACTTGCCGGAGGTCGCGCGACGCTTGTCGGCTCGGCTTCAAGGTCGGCGTGATCCTCCGCAGCTTGCGCCTGCTTGAGCGGCACAGTGGCGATCTCCGCCAACCAGCGTTTGCTTTGCTCGACCGTAAGCAGGTGCTCACCACCGGTGAGGCAGTTCACCGGGCCGAGGTTTACGGCCTGCATGAAATGCTCGCGCTCCTCGGAACTGTCGAGCACTTGGGCGCATTTGGCGGCGGTCCACTGTGTTTCGGCGAACGTCACATGCAAGGTGCTGCTGCGCGAAAAAATCAATGCTGGACGCTCTTCGATTGGCGTGCGCTGGTCACTGGCGACCTTGTCGCCCTTGTGCAGCAAGGCACTGACCTGCCCGTCACGGGTCTGATATTCGTGCAGGTGACCGGTGACGCTGTCGATGATGTACAACCAGCCATCGCGCAGCATGCGGATGCCCAAGGGGCGTGTCTGGAGGGTATAGGGGAGTGTCAGTTCTGCGCTGGGGTCAAGAGGCTTTTCCACCAGTGCGTAACGCAGCGGCAGAAGCTGCACGTGTGTTTGTTCCAAGGGGCACGCGCCAAGAGAACCGATGGGGGCTTTCGACTCGACGGCTGCGGCGAGGTCGGCAAGGTCTGGCCTGCTCATGGGCGACGTCCCCCATTTACCCAGTCGCGGGCGAGGTCAGCGGCCAGCACGACGCGCTCGTCGACCGGTTGCAGAGACGGGCCATGCAGCAGTCGATTGATCTCGGGATGTCGGCTTAAAGGCGATCCGTCCAATCTGGCCATGATATTGGCGTAATGGAACAGCCCGAACCGACTGTCAAGACCCAAGTCACTGGCTGCGCTTTCGAGCTTCTGCAGCGCAGGCAAACGCTCGGCCACGCTTGCGCCGCGAGGGTGTTCGGGGAAGTGATTGAGCAGATGCGCATCGAGGTCGAGCAGCGCCCGGCGCCGGTCAACCTGATCCAGCGCCAGGCACTGTTCATCGCTCAGGCGATAGGGAATTGGCAGTTCCGGGCACTCGGGATGGCGAGGTTGATGTCGATGCCATGTCGTGGCAGCGTAATCAGGCGTCACCACGTGGGACAGCGGGCCAAACAAACGTTGGTCGCCGCTGCTGAACAGGGCTTGCGCGACGGCGGCATCGGCCAGACGCAGAAAGACCGGGAAACCCCCGGGCATCTGGACGGTCACCAGTTTGCGCAAATGTTGCACGACGCAGTGTGTCGCCGCCTGGCTGAACAGCAGCAGCCCCCACTCCTCGTGCGCACGCTCCAGATAGAACCGGAAAACCGGATCGTCGGGGTTTTTCAGCTGCACCAGCAACGGCGAAATGTCGCTCAAGCCATTGAAGGGTGCGAAGTCATACAGCGCGATGGCGCGTGCACAGGGATCTTGCTTCGCCAGCACCGCCGGCAGATTGGGCAGTGTTACGCCATCGAGTAAAAGAAATGGCTGAAGGTCAGCCCATGGCAAGTCGTGCGGCAGCGCGGTCGACAGCGTCATGAACCGGCTGCCTCGCCCGGATCCAGACGTCCACTGCCCTGTTCTCGTTTGGCCTGGTGGCGACGCTTGAGCGCGTCGCAGGCGCTGGACTCAAGTCCTTGAAGGTCGCAGGCGAACCCTGCATCGTCGAGTTTCAACCCGACATGGCTGACGGCACTGAACATCCACATTTCCCTGTGTCATTTTTTGACACGGGACTCTGCTGGGTTCTACGAGCTGGCGCAGTCAGGCGAATCCATATTTTGCGTAGGACACTTCCGTTAAAACAAACGCAGGCTATCTTTCCGAAGCTGACAAGCAGTTAGCCGCCCCACTCGCTTGCGCCAATAGGGCCTGGCGTCTGCCTACGCGTCTTTTTTGGGCTCGCGGATTTTGTACCAGGCCACATACAGCGCCGGCAAAAACAGCAGCGTCAGCAAGGTGGCAATGATGATCCCGCCGATCATCGCGTAGGCCATCGGCCCCCAGAACACTTCACGGGCAATCGGGATCATGCCCAGGCTCGCTGCCGCCGCCGTCAGCAGAATCGGCCGACGCCGGTGCTCGGTGGCTTGCAGCACGGCGTCCCACGGCGCGTAGCCGTCCTTCTCGAACGCATCGATCTGCGTCACCAGAATCACCGAGTTGCGGATGATGATGCCGATCAGCGCGAGGATCCCGAGAATCGCCACAAACCCCATCGGCGTGCCCGTTGGAATCAGCGCCAACACCACGCCAATCAGCCCCAACGGCGCCACGCTCGCCACCAGGAAGAGCTTCTGCACGCTGTGCAACTGGATCATCAGGAATGTCGCCATCAGGAACAGCATCAACGGCACCACGCTGGCGATCGGCCCCTGGGCCTTGCCGCTCTCCTCCACCGTGCCGCCGGTGGCGACCTTGTAGCCGACCGGCAATTCAGAGGCGAATTTCTCGATGGCCGGTTTCAGTTGCTTGACCAGATCGGTCGGCTGAATTTCGTCGCGCACCGCCGCCTTAATGGTGATGGTCGGCTTGCGGTCGCGGCGCCACACCAGCGGCTGTTCCAGTTCATAGCGCACGGTGGCGAACGCCAGCAACGGAATCGACGTGCCGCTCGGCGTCACGATTTGCAGGTTCTGCAAGGTTTCCGGGGTGCCACGTTCGGCGTCTTCAGCACGACCGACCACGTTGATCAGGTAGATGTCGTCATCGACCTGGGTCACCGGTTGGCCGACGACGATGCTGTTCATCAGGTTGGCCACGTCTTCCGACGACAAACCCAGTTGCCGTGCCTTGTCCTGGGCGATGTCGATGCGCAGGACTTTGCCCGGTTCGTTCCAGTCGTAAATGATCTCGCCGATGTGCGAATTCTTGTCGAGTTCGGTGGCCAGGGCGATGGCGTGTTTGCGCACCTGATCGATGTCTTTGCCGCTGACCCGGTACTGAATCGGCCGGCCCACGGGCGGGCCCATTTCCAGCGCCTGGACGTAACTGCCGATGCCGACAAAGTCCTTGCGCAACCGTTCGCGCAGCCTCTGGCTCAGGGCTTCGCGGGCCTCGAAGTCTTTGCTGACGATGACCAGTTGCGCGTAGTACGGGTTCTGCAATTGCTGATCGAGCGGCAGGTAGAAACGGATCGCGCCTTCGCCGATGTACGTGCTCCAGCGCACGATGTCCGGATCGTCCTTGAGCGTCGCTTCGAGCTTGTCGACAGCTTTGCGGGTTTCAGCCATCGAGGCGTTTTGCGGCAGGTTGAGGTCGACGAGGATTTCCGGGCGGTCGGACGACGGGAAAAACTGGTTCTGCACGAATTGCATGGAAAACACCGCGCCGATGAACAATGCAATGGTGATGCCGATGGCCCACCAGCGATTGCGCATGGCCCAGAGCATGCCGTAGTTGAACGCGCGGCCGATGCGTCCCGGCTCGCCGTTGTGCGGTTTGACGTTGGCGCTGAGGATGTGCACGCCGATCACCGGTGCAAACAGCACCGCGACGATCCACGACACCAGCATCGCCACCGCAATCACCGCAAACAGGGTGAAGGTGTACTCGCCCGCCGAACTGGCGTTGAGGCCGATCGGCACGAAACCGGCGACGGTCACCAGCGTACCGGTGAGCATCGGGAACGCCGTGGAGGTGTAGGCGAAGGTCGCGGCTTGCTCCTTGGTCTCGCCCATTTCCAGGCGCGTGACCATCATTTCCACCGTGATCATCGCGTCGTCCACCAGCAGGCCGAGGGCGATAATCAGCGCGCCGAGGGAAATCCGCTGCATGGTGATGCCGCTGTATTCCATGAACACGAACACCATCGCCAGCACCAATGGAATCGAGCACGCCACCACCAGACCGGCGCGTACGCCGAGGCTGATGAAGCTGACGATCAGCACGATCACCACCGCTTCGAACAGCGCGCTGGTGAAGCCGCCGACGGCTTTCTCGACCACATCGGCCTGATCGGACACAGTGTGCACGCCGATGCCCACCGGCAGGTCGGCGGTCAGTTGATCCATACGGGCGTGCAGCGCCTTGCCGAACTCCTGAATGTTGCCGCCCTTCTTCATGGCGATGGCCAGGCCGATGGCCGGTTTGCCGTCGAAGCGGAATTCCGGCGTGGCCGGGTCGACGTAACCGCGGCTGATGTCGGCGATATCCGCGAGGCGATAGAAACGGTCGTTAAGCCGCAGATTGACGTCGGCCAGATCCTTTTCCGAAGCAAATTGCCCAGAGGTGCGCACGGAGATCCGCTCCGGCCCTGCCTCGATGACGCCGGCCGGCGTCACTGCGTTTTGCGATTGCAGGCTCTGCACGACCTGGCGCTGATCGATGCCCAGCGCCGCCAGCTTGCGTGTGGAGAAGTTCAGGTAAATGACTTCGTCCTGCTCGCCGACCATCTCGACCTTGCCCAGACCGGGCACATCGCGAATCTCGGCGCGGGCCTGCTCAACGTAATCGCGCAACTGGCGCATCGACAAACCGTCAGCGGTAAAGGCATACACCGAGCCATAGACATCGCCGAACTCGTCGTTGAACCCCGGTCCTTGCAGGCCCTGCGGGAAGTCGCCGCGGATGTCGTTGATCTTCTTGCGCACCTGATACCAGATTTCCGGGATGTCCTTGGCGCTGGTGGTGTCGCGCAGGTACACGAACACCGTGGATTCACCGGGGCGCGTGTAGCTTTTCACGTAGTCGAGGGAGTCGAGTTCTTCGAGTTTTTTCTCGATGCGGTCGGTGACCTGTTTGAGGGTTTCTTCCTGGGTCGCACCGGGCCAGCGGGTCTGGATCACCATGGTTTTGATGGTGAAGGACGGATCCTCTTCGCGACCCAGGTTCATGTACGAAAACACGCCCATCAGCAGCCCGACGAACATCAGATACCACACGAACGACTGATGCTTGAGAGCCCATTCGGATAAGTTGAAAGGCCCTTTCATCGTGGACTGTCCTCGTCGATTTTGACTTTCTGACCGGGTTTCAAACTGTTCACCCCGGCGGTCACCACGCGCTCACCGGCCCTCACACCATCAGCGAGCACCACGGTGCTGTCGGTGCGGCTGATGACGCTGACGTCCCGTGGCGATACGGTTTGCGCTTGGGTGTCGATGACCCAGATGCGGGTTTTGCCATCGGCTTCCTGCAACACGTTGGCGGGTAATTCCAGACGCGGTTTGATCGCTGAACGCAGGGTGACGCTGATCGCCGTGCCGAGTCGAAAGCCTTGCGGCGTGTCGGTCAGCGTCAGGCGGGCGCGCCGGGTGCGCGTGGCGCTTTGTGCCTGGGGTTCGATTTCGCGGATGATCGCCGTGGTGTTGATGCTCGGGTCCAGTTGCGCGGCGACCAGAAACACCACGTCCGAGGGCAACTGATCGACCAGGGTATCGGGCAGGTCGATCACCGCTTCCTTGATATCCGGTTGCGCCAGCGTGACCACTTGTTGGCCGGCGGTGACCACTTGCCCGGCCTCGGCATTCCACGCGGTGACCACAGCTTTATGGTCAGTGCGCAGTTGCACGTAATCGAGTTGATCCTTGGCCTGGCTCAGCGAAGCACGGGCCTGATCCAGCGAAGCCTTGGTGGTTTTCAAATCGGTCTGGGCCACGTCCAGTTGCGCCTGGGCGCCGACGCCACGGTCGAACAATTGCTGCTGACGCCGGGCGTTGGCCTGGGCGTTGATGTACTGGGCCTGGATGCGCGCGAGGTCGCCCTCGGCGGCGCGCAGCTGGTTTTGCTGATCGGTCGGGTCGAGGGTGGCGAGCAAATCGCCCTTGTTCACTTCGGCGCCGACATCGACGTTGCGACTGGCGATGCGCCCCGGAATGCGGAAACCGAGGTTACTTTCGTAGCGCGCCTGGATGCTCCCGGCAAACCGACCGAGGTCTTGCTGATCGAGGGCTTTCACTTCCACCGACAGCACCGGGCGCACCGGCTCCGGTGGCGGCGCCTTGTCCGAACACGCCGCCAGCAGCAGCGCAGAAATCAACGGCAGTCGCTTCATGGCTGGCTTCCCACTTGCAGATCCTTGTAAGTGTTTTCGGCAATTTCAACTTTCATGCCCGGGTGCAGCAACTGGCCCCCGGCGATGATGACTTTGTCACCGGCCTGCAAGCCGTCGCTGACGATGACTTTACCGGTGAGGTAGCGACCGACGGTGACCGTGTGCAACTGCGCTTTGCCCTCATCATCGATGATCCATACGGCCGGGTCACTGAGGTTTTTGGTCAGGGCCGACCAGGGCAATTCCACCGCAGATTTACCCGGCGTCTTGGCGGTTGCGCTGACCACAGATCCCAGTTGCATGCCGTCCGGCAAGCCATCGAGGGTGACCTTGACTTGCACCGTGCCGGTCTGCGCAGACACCGCCGGGGTGATTTCGCGCACGGTGCCAGTGGTTTGTACCTTGGGATTTTCGAGCAGGCTGACGACGATTTTTCGATCCGATGGCGGTTCGGCGAGCAAGGATTCGTAGACGTTGAACACGGCGTCGCGTTCGCCGTCCCGGGCCAGGCTGTAGATCGGCACGGTGGCTTGCACGACCTGGCCGACTTCCGCCTGACGCGCGGTGATAATGCCCGGCGCGTCGGCGACCAGGGCGGTGTAGCTCAGTTGTTCGCGGGCGTTGGCCAGTTGCGCCTGAGCGGCGGCGAGTGCGCTCTGGCTGCTGCGCAATGCGGCTTGGGCCGCGTCGTATTCGGATTGGCTGGTGTAGCCCTTGGGCAGCAGTTTTTGCTGACGGACGAACGCGGCGGCGTTCTGTTTGACCCGTGCCTGTTCGGCCAGCACTTGCGCCTGGGCCGAGTCGACATTGGTCTGCAAATCTTTCGGATCGAGTCTGGCGAGCACTTGCCTGGCGGTAACACGGTCGCCGACATCCACCAAACGCTGGATGATTTTGCCACCGACGCGGAACGACAAATCCGTCTGCACCCGCGCCTGCACATCTCCGGTCAGCGTCACGGAAGCCGCGTAATCCAGAGGTTTGACCTCTTGCACAAAGACCCGGGGCAGATCCTTCTCGGCCTGTTTTTTCTCACCGCATGCGCTCAACAGCACCAGCAGGCAAAGGCTCAACACTGTTTTCAAACCGGGACTCGCCATGCAGACTCCTTTGCGTTGTACGTACGTGCCAGTGACGATACGACTGTGAGCTTAGAACAGGGTTCCGCGTCTGAGTACCGGATCCCTATACTCACGCTAAATCGTTCCCATGCTCCGCGTGGGAACGCCGCCATGGACGCTCTGCGTCCAACTGCGACGCAGAACGTCGCGGGATGCATTCCCATGCGCAGCGCAGGGACGATCTACGAGGAGCCCATGCTCAAAACCCTCGCGGTGGCCAATTACCGCTCGATCAATAAATTGGTGATTCCGCTCGGCCGCCTCAACCTGATCACCGGCCCCAACGGCAGCGGCAAATCCAATCTGTACCGGGCGCTGCGGCTGCTGGCGGAAACGGCTCAGGGCGGCGTCGTCAATGCGCTGGCCCGTGAGGGCGGGCTCGATTCTACGTTCTGGGCCGGCCCGGAAACCATCAGCCGACGCATGCGCAACGGCGAAGTCGCCATTGAGCCGATCGTGCGTCAAGGCGTGAAGCGTTTGCGTCTGGGCTTTGCCGGCGAGGATTTCAGTTATTCAATCAGCTTGGGGCTGCCCGACTCCAACGGGCACTTCATGCTACCGGAACAGACGAGGCCGATTCCCTCGCGCTTCAGCCTTGACCCGCAGATCAAACGCGAATGCATCTGGGCCGGGCCACATTACCGTCCTGCCAACCTGCTGGTGGATCGAGACGGCCCGATGATCCGCGCCCGCGAAGGCCGCAACTGGGACGTGCTGGCCCAACATACGCCAAACTTCGACAGTCTGTTCGATCAGGTCGGCAACCTGCGCAGCTCGCCGGAGGTGTTCCAGATGCGCGAGTTCATCCGCCGCTGGCGCTTCTATGATCACTTTCGCAGCGACGCTGACGCACCGGTTCGCCAGCCGCAATTGGGCACGCGCACACCGGTGCTGCACCACGACGGGCGCGACCTGGCGGCGGCCCTTCAAACCATTATTGAAATCGGTGACGGCGACGCGATGCGTGCCGCGATTACCGATGCCTTTCCGGGCGCACGGTTGCATATCGAAGCTCAGGCAGGTGGACGCTTTGCCATCGAGTTTTATCAGGAAGGATTACTGCGACCGCTGTCAGCGGCGGAATTGTCCGACGGCACGTTGCGTTATCTGCTGCTGATCGCCGCGCTGCTGACCCCGCGACCACCGACGCTGATGGTGTTGAACGAACCGGAAACCAGTTTGCACCCGGATCTGCTGCCGGCATTAGCGCGGCTGATCATTCGTGCGTCGCAACAATGCCAAGTGTGGGTGGTGTCCCATGCACGTCGTCTGATTTCAGCGTTGCAGGACGACTCGCAATGCAATTGCATCGTGCTGGAAAAGACACTGGGGCAGACGGGGATTGTCGGGCAGCGGATGCTGGATGAACCGGCGTGGCATTGGCCGGATTGAACGTACCTTGTACGTTTGCGGGGAAGGAATAAGACAGCTATTTTTCCTTTTGCTGTAGGACGGATCTTTTTTTCATTCAGACCCTCCAAGGACCCACAGCTTTTGGCCAGACTCCCTCGGCCAAACCATCACAAGGAAGAGAACATGGCTGACGTAAAAGCGCCGCAGCGGCTGGACCCGCAGGACATTGTGAAATTACTGATGGCATTGCGCAGAGCGCTGAAAGCCAAAGCGGCATGACCCTGGAGCTGCCGCAGGCTGCGATCTTTACTGTAACCCACAACAAAAACGCCGATGACCTTCACAGGCCACCGGCGTTTTTTTGCAAGTTCACTTCCAATCAGAACGCCGGCAGTACCGCGCCGCTGTACTTCTTCTCGATGAAGGCTTTGACTTCCGGGCTGGTCAGGGCTTTGGCCAGTTTCTGGATCGCGTCACTGTTCTTGTTGTCTTCACGGGCAACCAGGAAGTTCACGTAAGGCGAATCTGCGCCTTCGATCACCAGGGCGTCCTTGGTCGGGTTCAGCTTGGCTTCCAGCGCGTAGTTGGTGTTGATCATGTCCAGATCAACTTCTTTCAAGACGCGTGGCAGCAGGGCCGATTCCAGTTCCTTGAACTTGAAGTTGTGCGGGTTCTTGGCGATGTCTTTTGGCGTGGCCAGGGCGTTTTTCGGATCTTTCAGCTCGATCAGGCCAGCCTTCTGCAGCAGGATCAGGGCACGGCCGCTGTTGCTGCCTTCGTTCGGGATGGCGATGGTGGCGCCGTCTGGCAGTTCAGCCAGGGTTTTGTACTTGCTCGAATAACCACCGAACGGTTCAACGTGAACGCCTTGCACGGTCACCAGGTATTTGGACTTGTCGCCCTTGTATTTGCCTTCGTTGAAGCTGTTCAGGTACGGCAGGGTCTGGAAGTAGTTGGCGTCCAGACGCTTCTCGCCCACCTGTACGTTCGGCTGAACGTAGTCGGTGAACACTTTGATTTCCAGATCCACACCTTCTTTGGCGAGCGTCGGTTTGATCAGCTCAAGGATTTCAGCATGAGGTACCGGGGTCGCGGCGACCACCAGTTTCTCGCCGGCGTGGGCCAGGCCAGCGGTCAGAGCGGCCGCCAATGCGGTAAACAACAGAACCTTTTTCATGCAGTGTCCTTATCGAGAATCACGGTCGTCATCGACGACGGCATTTAATACGAGTGCCAGTGATGTGCTATCGCTGGCGTGGGGCGGACAATACCCGGATTTTTTATTCCCGGACAATAACCTTTATTCAGTTTCATATTCCATTTTGTTCATATTGATCGCACCCCACGTCCCGCGTCTTCCAGCAGTTGCCGTAGCGCAGCCTTATCCGCCGCTGAGCCGCTCGCGAGGATCTGGTTTAGCTGGATTTCTATTTGTGCGAGGGCCGGCGGCAGGTTCAGGTGCTCCGGCAGGATTTCGTCGCCAGTGCTCACCAGCAGCGCAAAGTGAATGACGTTTTCCAGTTCGCGGGTGTTGCCGGGCCAACTGTGTTGTTCCAGCACATGCTGCGCCGCTTCGCTGATCAGCGGCACCGGCAGGTCGAGACGCTGGCTGTAGATGCCGAGGAAGTATTCGGCCAGGGACAAAATGTCGCCGACCCGGGCGCGCAGCGCCGGCAGTTCGAGCTGGCCTTCGCTGAGGTAGTGATAAAGCCGTTCATGGAACTTGCCCGCCGCGACGGCTTGCGCCAGGTCGATGCTGGTCGCCGCCACCAGCCGCACATCGACCGGGCTCGGTTGTTGCGCGCCGACGCGGGTGACTTCGTGATTCTCCAGGGCGGCGAGCAGTTTGATCTGGATCGGCAACGGCAAATCGCCGATTTCGTCCAGATATAAGGTGCCGCCATTGGCCGAGCCGAACCAGCCGGCGCGACTGCTGGCCGAACCGCTGTAGCTGCCGGCGGCATAGCCGAACAGTTCAGCGTCGGCGTAGGTCGGGCTGATCGCTCCGCAATTGACCGAGACAAACAGGCCGCCACGATCACTGGCACGGTGGATGTGGCGGGCAAGCAATTCCTTACCGGTGCCGGTTTCGCCACGGATCAGCACCGAGATCGAACGCGGCGCCAGTTGCTCCAGTTCCTCGCGCAACTGACGCGAGCGTGGATCGACGAACACCAGCGCCTTGGCACGGATGCTCAGGGGACTTTTTTCCGCGTCGGGAAAGGTCAGTAACGGTTGACCGAAGGTTTCAAAACTCATGGCAGGCTCCTGCCCAAAACCGCCGGGAGACGGAGGCGTTCAAAAATAAATAGACTCAAGCGCGACGCCGCGCGTGGTGTTCCAGACGATTTTGCAGACGATAAAGGTAAGCAAAACCTTGCTCCCAACGCTGATGCCCGGACTTCACGTTGATGTGCCCCGCACCCGCCAGAATGCCCGCCTCGGCACCCCAGCTTCGCGCCAGTTCCATGGCTCGCGGTGCACTGACGGCGGCGTCGTTGTCGGAGCTGACCACCTGGCTTGGGAATGGCAACAGATCGCGGGGAATCGGTGCGAAATTGCGCAATGCCGGTGCACATCCCGGGCGTTCGACATCCGCTGGCGCGACCAACAGCGCACCCCGCACTTGGCGCAGCGCCTGCACTGGCGCAGTGGCGGCCCAATGGGCGACCGTCACGCAGCCGAGGCTGTGGGCGATGAGAATGACCGGCGTGCTGTCGGCGGCAATTGCCTCGGCCAACGCGGCGACCCAATCCTCGCGACGTGGCGTCAGCCAGTCGGCCTGCTCGACCCGAGCGCTGTTGGGCAGGCTGTTTTGCCAATGGGTTTGCCAATGATCTTCTGGCGATCCTTGCCAGCCCGGCACAATCAGATAGCGGATTGATTCGTTGTGCATGGGGACTCTCCTGCGTGTCTGTTCCCTGAGGAGTATAAGGACGAGGGTTATATGCGTTAAGGAATAAGAAGCTATTTGTTAAGTTCTATATCGAATATACAACCACGCCCTTTAGGAGCTGCCGAAGGCTGCTCCTACACGGGGACGATGCAATAAAAAAGGGGCCGCACCCTGCCAAGGAGACGGCCCCGGAAAACGATAGAAACCCAATCGCGTGGTGGCTGAAAACCTGTCATCCCTTGCCACTTAAGCGACGCCCTGCCCGC
This sequence comes from Pseudomonas syringae, assembly GCF_021605415.1. Taxonomy (GTDB): domain Bacteria; phylum Pseudomonadota; class Gammaproteobacteria; order Pseudomonadales; family Pseudomonadaceae; genus Aquipseudomonas; species Aquipseudomonas syringae_S. Next base: position 61,680 of record NZ_WKEQ01000008.1, on the reverse strand, counting down.
GCCCTTTTGCTGTGTTACCGCAAGGGCGAGCCGAGCGTGCTAGCGATACGGCCTCAGACTTACCGCAACCTTACAGCCGGGTGATGACCAATTAGTGAACGTCGAAATCGAAGGTGCTGAACCCGTTGGGTGTTCAACAGGCCGTAACAAATACGGCCATGAAGAAGTTTTTTGAAGGCTCAACGCTGGCGTTGTGAGGGGAATTATTGAGGCAACTGCTTATCTCCGAAAATACTTTTTATGGAGATAACGAGACCAAACTGGAATATAGAATTTACGTTCCGTACTACACTGATACCACGCCTTATACAGTACGAAATCGACTTTTCAACAGGGTTATGCGTGACCTCAAAGTGCCAGTAACTCTTGCATACGGCACCTTGAACGAGCTTGCAAATCGGTACGATTGAACGTATCGCAGCCGTACATCAGTCTGATCAAGCTGTTCTATGGTCAGCCCGCTGATATTCGCCTTTTCAAGCAGTCTTCATTTCCTGACTGGCCTCAACAGTGACATCACGCTTTCTAAACCGGTTCGCCCGCCCAAACGTCCCGAAATCATTGAACCGCACCCCCATCTCCCGCATGACTTTATGCGCCACCGGCACGGTCATCTGACGGATGTAAAACGGTTCCTTCACCACAAAATGATGAATCCCGTGACTGCTGCCGAAGTTGAAGCAGAACGCCTGCAACGGCCACAACCACCATGGGTTCAACACCTGACACTGCTCAAGCACGTTACCCAGCTCGACATCGCCGTAGTAATGCATGTTCGAGCTGATGAAATGCAGGCAAAAGGTGCGCAACACGTTCGGGCCGATGATGACCACCGCGGCGATGTCAATGATGTGCATGACGGACAACGTGGTCGCCGACCATTCAATCGGCGAGCCCATCAGGTAAGCCATGCCATTGGCCGCATGAAAACCGAGAAACACATACCACGCACCCCAATGCACCAGCGCCAATGGCGCGTAGACCTTGAGCGTGCGTTTGATGATGCTGAATTTATGCTTCCAGGTTTTCGCCCGCAGCATCCGGATGAATGCCGACATCACGTTGTCGCCGACCATCAGTAACCGCGCAAAACCCCACGGTTCGCCGTTGGTGATCGCGCGTTCTTCCATGTCGGTTTCGGTGCCGGACACCTTGTGGTGATTGAGGTGCAAATGACGGCGGATCCACGGGTTGATCGTGCTCGGCCGAGCCAGCCACACCAGGCCCATCATCAGGTTGTGCGGCAGCCGTTGCTTGCGGAAATACATGCTGTGGATCAAATCGTGTTCAAGCTCGTGGGTGAGCGAGGCAAAAAACGCGTTGAGCAACAGGCATGCCCACCAGGCCATGTGACCGGTGATGTACAGCGCCGCCGAGCCGATCATGCCGGCCAGCGCGAAGGCCAGAATGCTTGCGCCGAGGGCATCCTGATGCTTGAGAATCGGGTAGCGTTCGCGCAGCTCCACGCCTTTGGCCAGCACCACGTCACGAATGTGCGCTGATCGCTGGGCAGCATTGTGTCGCTGGGGACTTGCAGAAGTACCGTCCATGCTTCCATCCTCTGGTTATTGATGTTCGCATCCTGCCCGGTAAAACCGCGGAACCCGGTAGCCGTGAACGCCAACCTGTTGACCGGAAGCGCCAATCAGCATGAAGGAACCGACCTCTCTCGCCAGTTGGACCCGCGCCCTGCGCAAGCAACTCGATGCGCTGGGGCTAGACAGCATCGCCCTGTGCCAGCAGGCCGGGCTCGATCCGCAGTGGATGGACGATCCGAACGCACGCTACCCGTTGTCTGGCACCACGCGGCTGTGGGAGATCGCCGTGCAAGTCAGCGGCGACCCGGCCATCGGCCTGCGGGTGTCGCGTTTCGTCAGCCCGACCACGTTTCATGCCCTCGGCTATGCACTGGTGGCCAGCGGCAGCCTGCGTGAAGTGTTCGAGCGTATCGTGCGTTATCACCCGGTGGTCAGCGATGCGCTGGAACTGGAACTGCATCGCGGCGACGACCGCTATCAATTTCGCCTGAAAGTGCCCTCTGGCAATCCCGCCCCGGCCTTCGAAGCCATCGACGCCTTCGCCGCGATTTACGTGCGCACTTGTCGCAATCGCCTGGGCCGCGACTATGCGCCGCTCGCGGTGTACCTGCGCCGCCCGGAACCGGCCGACGTCCACCAATGGCACAAAGTCTTCCGCGCCCCGGTGCATTTCGCCGCCGCCGAGGATCGCCTGGAGTTCGCCCTCGCCGACTTCGACAGCCACCTCGACGACGCCAACCCGGAACTCGCCGAACACAACGAAGCGGTGCTCAAACGCACGATGGCCCAACTCAAGCCGTTGACTTGGGAGCGCAAGGTTCGCGACGCCATTGAAGAACAACTGCCGGAAGGCGAGCCGAGTGCCGAACGCATCGCCCAGACCTTGCACCTGAGTCTGCGCAGCTTGCAACGGCACCTGGCGGATGAGGGTTGTCGCTTCGATACGCTGCTCAACGAAAGCCGGGAAAATCTGGCGCTGCTGCACCTGCGCGATCCGCAATGCTCGTTGAGCGAGATCAGTTATCTGCTGGGATTTGCCGATACGAGCAGCTTCAGCCGCGCGTTCAAGCGCTGGACGGGGATGACGCCGGGGCAGTTTCGGGACGGGTTGCGATAGCGCCCTCAGTTTTTGACCAGACTACGTTCCATGCCGATGCCCCACTGCTCGCTCATGGCGGCACCTACCTCGGCGAACGCTGGATGGCTTTTGCTGTATTCAGCCATCTCACCCATTGCCTCATGCATGCCATGAACAACCTGCTCCAGCAGCTCGTTGCAGCGTCCCTCGGTCAAATTGCAGGCCGTTCGGCCAAATCGCATCAGCATTTTGTATTTCGGCCAGGCTTTTGAACCGCCCAGCAGCAACGCCATGCTGTCGCTCTTGATATAGACCGAGGTCGTGATGATGTCGTAAGCCGGAGCGAGTCTGACCGATGATTGAGCGCCACAATCTTCGTACAACACACCGAAGTTTTTTAGATGTGCATCACCGTTTTTCAATCCGGCCGACAACGCCACAATCTTGAAAAATGCTTCCAGCGCTTGATTGAGCAGCAGCGGCGAAACGAACGCCTTGATCTGGCGGGCAGCGCCTTCATACGAGCCATCGTATTTGGCTTTCGCGGGCCACCCGTTGAGCACGCAGAAATCCTCAAAGCCGAGATAGCCGCTATCGCTCAGATCAAACCGCTCGACGACGAAAAACTTGCCCTGCTCACTCAGTTCGAACGCTGGCACTTCAAGACCACAATGCAGGGCCGCGCGCATACAGAAATACTCGTTAGTCGCCAACTCCGGATATTCTTCGGCTCGAAAGGCTTTGACCAAGTGCGTGGCTCCGCGGTGAGTCACGCGATCTACCGTTGCCGCACTGTCGCGCACCAGTACTTTGGGCTGCACGCCAGAAACCCCGGAATATTGACCGTAAGTTTGTAACAAGTCTTCGAAAAGGCCTTGGGCGCCATCGTGTACCAACAACTCGGCCAGGGACGTTTCCGGCTGACGATCCGTCGTCGATGCGTCAGCAATAGCAAGACGGCCCAATTGATGCGGCCCGATTATCGATAACAACGCAAAGTCATCGAAACCGCGCACCGTTTTACTAAAACGACGCACCAGCTCATCGCGCAGCGCGCCTTCTGGCAAATTCATTTCGAATATTGGATGGATGCCCTGCTCCCAACCGTAACTTTCCAGACGAGCAGGCATTGTTAACGACACGGCGTTTTCATTACTCGCATCTTCACGATAGGTGAACACGCTATCCGTGCGTGTGTGCCCACGTCCGAGCGCTCCCACTGGCGTGTCTGCGACCCGGATGTGCAATCGATCCATCGACTCAGTCATGGAAACTTACCTTTCGCAGCGTATCGAGTGTCGGGCGTTGGGATTGGCGAGGAACGGCTAAGAGTTCATAGCCAAAGCCATTCAGAATCGCCTCCACCTTGCGCAAACCAATTTCGGCAACCGTGTTGTTTTCGATTCCTGAGATGGTTGCGCGACTCATACCATATTGCTCAGCAAGCGCTTGCTGAGACAACTTGTGAGCCTTGCGTAACGCTCTGATCAATTCACCGAGCTGTTCCATTTACCACCGATTGCATTATTAACGATGCATTTAGAGAAAAATCCGCTTTTTGCATCATATGCAATGCGTTAACCAGAGCTTAACGGCATTGTTCTGCGGATGAAAGGTGTGTTTTTACAAACCCCAACTCAAACACCGTCCCCCCCGCATCACTGCGCACCCTCACCTGCCCGCCATGCAATTGCATGATCGACTGCACAATCGCCAATCCCAACCCGCCCGAATCCCCCGGTTCGGCGCGGGACGGGTCGACGCGGTAGAAGCGGTCGAACAGTTTGCCCAGGTGCTCGGGCGCGATGATGGGGCCGTCGTTGTCAATCTGCAGCCATCGTATGCCCGCCTCGTCATGCTGGCAGAGGCTGATCGAAGTGCCCGCGTCCGCGTGGCGTACCGCGTTGGCCAACAGGTTGCCGAGCGCGCGTTGAAACAGTTGCTGATCGGCGAACAGTTCGCCGTGAAGCGTGTTGACCAGGCGAAGGTCGCGGTCGTCGGCGAGGGCTTCGAAGTAATCGCAGAGTTCATCGCCGAGGGTTTTCAGATCGAGGGGCTGTATATCGAGTGCCCGTTCGGCCTGTTCGGCGCGGGCCAGAAACATCAGGTTTTGCGCCATGCGTTTGAGGCGTTCGAACTCCTCCATGTTTGAGGCCAGCACCTCCTGATATTCGGCCGGCGTGCGCGGATGGTTCAGAGCCTGGCCGTTGCTCGCCAGCAACGTGTGAAGCGGCGTGCGGATTTCGTGGGCCAGATCCGCCGAGAACTGCGACAGACGCTGCACGCTTTCGTCGAGTCGTATCAGCATGCCGTTGAGCGCCTGCACCGGCTCAAGTAACTCAGCGGGTATATCAGCGGCGGGCAGACGCTGATCGAGGCTGCGCAGATCAATCTTGCCTACCGCGAGACTCAGTTGGCGCAACGGCTGCAAACCACGCCGCAACAACACCAGCCCCAACGCAAACGCGAGCAACGCGCCCAAACCAATCGCCAGGTACAGACGCAGGCGATAACTGGCGAGCATCTGTTCACGTTCGCTGAGAACTTTGCCGGCGATTATTTTCAGCCCTTCGCCGTCCGGGCCTTGGGCCTGGCCTGAAATCAGCGCCACCGCTGCGCCGCGAGGGGCTTGCCAGGTCAGCACATCGTTGCGCCGTGGCGAGCGATCCAGCGCGATAGCCGTCAGCGGTGGCAGGGCTTGTTGCCGAGGGTTGATGCGAATCACCGGCGAGCCGTCGGCGCGCTCGACCAGAAGCAAACTGTCCTGATTGCCGAGCATGTTCTGATACAGCCGTGGCCGCGCCTGCAACGCGTCGAGGCTGTCGCTGTCGGAGAGCAACGCGCGAACTTGCTCCAGACGACCGAGCAAGGCCATGTCGTCGCGAAAGGCCAGTTCCGAGGCCAGCGAGCGATACAGAAACACGCCGATTGCGCTCAACACCAGGGCACAAACAATGGCAAACGCGAGGGCCAGCCGCAGGGCGATGGATTTAGTCCAGATCATCAGGCGCTTCCAACTGATAACCGACGCCGCGCACGGTGTGAATGAGCTTGGGCATGAACGGGTCATCGACCTTGGCGCGCAAGCGGCGCACGGCCACTTCAACCATATTGGTGTCGCTGTCGAAATTCAGATTCCAGACCTGTGAAGCGATCAAGGTGCGCGACAACACTTCGCCCTGGCGGCTGGCGAGCAGGTGCAGCAGCGAAAATTCCTTATTGGTCAGATTGATCCGTTGTCCGCCACGACTGACGCGACGGCGCAGCACGTCAATGTCGAGATCGGCGATGCTGAACGATTCCACCTCGCGCATCGGCCCGCGCCGCAACAACGTGCGCACCCGCGCGAGCAGTTCAGCGAAGGCGAACGGTTTGAGCAGGTAATCGTCGGCGCCCAGTTCCAGGCCGCGCACACGATCCTCGATGGCATCTTTGGCGGTAAGGAACAGCACCGGCGTCGCGCCGCGCTGGCGGATCAGTTGCAACAATTGCCAGCCGTTGAGGCCCGGCAGCATCACGTCAAGGATGATCAGGTCATATGTTTGCTGCTCGATGAAATAGCGGCCGTCGAGGCCGTTGAGCGCCACGTCTACGGCAAAACCCGATTCGCCCAGGCCTTTGGCGAGGAAATTCGCGGTCTTGGCTTCATCTTCTACGACCAGCAAACGCATGGCACACCTCGATTATTCAGGCACACAGGCTAGGCGCCTTGAGCGCCGTTGCCCATTACAAAGTTGTAATCAGACTGACGAGGTTCTGACGAAGGACGGCGACTAAGGTGGCGGCCTACGTTTTCGGAGCCTGCTTATGACACTCAAATGCATCATCGCCAGCCTCGCCATTGGCCTGAGCACCCACGCTATGGCCGGCCCGGAATTGCCGCGCCACGCCGACCTCGACCTGCGCACCGCACGGCTGCTGGCCGACTCTGCCGTCAACGCCTGCACCGGCACGGTATCGGTGCTCGACCGTGGCGGCAATCTGTTAGTGACCCTGCGTGGCGATGGCATCGGCCCGCACAACACCGCCGCGAGCCAGCGCAAGGCGTATACCGCGTTGTCGACCAAAACGCCGACCCGACTGTTTGCCGAGCGCGCTCGCAGCAATCCGGAAACCGCCAACCTCAACACCCTCGACGAATTGCTCCTGCTGGGCGGCGGCGTGCCACTGTTCAGCGGCGCTGAACTGGTGGGCGCCATGGGCGTAGCCGGATCGGGCGGCGGCGAGCAAGACGAAAACTGTGCCATTGCAGCGGCCAAAACAGCTGGCCTGTCCACCCAACGTTCTCACTAAGGAGATTCACCATGACCCCACTGCGCATGACCCTCGCCGCGCTTTGCCTCGGCAGCCTGTCGAGCCTGGCCCTTGCCGCCGGCAATCCGCTGAGCGTGCATGTCCTCAATCTGGAAAACGGCCTGCCGTCGCCCGGCATCAACGTCACCCTGGAAAAACACGTCGGCCAGACCTGGCAGCCGTTGAGCCAAGGCACGACCAACGAACAGGGACGCATCGCCGAACTGTTCCCGGCCAAACAGCCTTTTGAAGCGGGGCAATATCGGGTGGTGTTCAAGACCGGCGAGTATTTCGAGAAGGCGAAGCATGAGACGTTTTTCCCGGAGATTCCGGTGATCTTTGAAGTGAAGCAGGCCGATCAGCACTACCACATCCCGCTACTGCTCAGCCCTTACGGCTTCTCGACCTATCGCGGCTCTTAAAACTCACACAGAACCTGCTCGTGATGGCGATTCCACGATCGCCCCCTGTAGGAGCTCCCGCGGCCCGAGCCAGCGGCAGCTCCTACACGCGGTTATACGGTGGCGAGGGCGCGCAAACGTGGCGCGTCGAGGATTTCGATTTCGCCGTAGCTCAACCCGATGATTCCTTGCCCCTGCAAGTCCTTGAGAATCTGGTTTGTGGTTTGGCGGGACAACGAAAGCATCGCTGCCAATTGTTCTTGTGGCAGATGCAAAATCCGGCGCGGGGCATCGATTTCACCGTAGCCCTCGGCAATCATCAGCAGTCGATGAGCCAGACGTGCCGGCGCGGGCAGCAGGCTGAGTTGTTCGAGGCTGATGAACGTCAGGCGCAATTTCTGGCTCATCAACAGCGCCAGATGCCGCCAATACACCGGATGCTCATCCAGCACGCGCAACAGCGTGCTTTGAGCAATATTCAGCAGCGTGCACGGCCCAACCGCATAGGCGTCATGCGTACGTGGCTGGCCGTCGAACAGGCAAATCTCCCCGAACCAGTGCGGCGCTTCCACCAGACTCAGCAACGCCTCTTTGCCTTGCTCGTTCACGGCTCCAATGCGCACCGCACCCTCGAGCACCGCATACAACCCGCACGGCGGATCACCGCGCTGGAACAACCGCTGCCCCGCCGTCAGCCGGCGCTCGCGGGCCACTGCGAGCAGACTATTCTGAAAGGACTCAGGCAAATGACCGAACCATTGCCCGGTCATCAGCCGTGAACGTATTTCCATGAAAACTCCTGGATTGTCGCCTGCCTGACAGAGTGAACACTGAGCCCGGGGCATGATGCGATCACCCTACCGGAGGAACAACAATGAAAAGCCTCGTCGATCATTTGAGTCAATACGCCGCGTATCACCGTGACCCGCGCAACATTGTCAGCCACTTTATCGGCATCCCGCTGATTGTAGTGGCGGTCGCGGTGTTGCTGTCGCGCCCGCAGTGGGGAGTGTTGACGCCTGCGGTGCTGGTGTCATTGGCATCGGCGTGGTTTTACCTGCGCCTAGAACTGCGCCTCGGCGTGTTGATGACGGTGCTGTTGGGCCTGTCAGTCTGGGCGGGGCATGCGCTGGCGCAGCAGAGCACGATGGTGTGGCTGAGCAGTGGGCTGGGAATGTTTGTGGTGGGCTGGGCGATCCAGTTTGTCGGTCATCACTATGAAGGGCGCAAACCGGCGTTTGTCGATGACGTGACGGGGCTGATTGTCGGGCCGTTGTTTGTGGTGACCGAGCTGGCGTTCATGCTCGGAATGCGGCATGAGTTGAAAGAGCAGATTGAGGCGCGGGTGGGTGGGGTGCGTTTGAACCCGAATCGCGCGCCTGTGTAAATCGCATTCGCGAGCAGGCTCGCTCCCACAGTTGGAATGCCAATCCTTGTGGGAGCGCGCCTGCTCGCGAAGCTTTGATCTTAAATATTGGCGACTTTCTGCCAAACCTTCGGCTTGAAGAACAACGTCTCACCCTTCGCCAGCCCCGTCAGACTGTCGTGATCTTTCACCACCTCAGCTTCGATCAGATCCGTCTGCCCTTCGACTTTCAACGTCACCCGCGTGGTCGCGCCTAATGGACGGATATCCCGCACTTCAGCGGCGTGGTGATCCGCCAGCTCATGCCGCGACAGCGACACTTCATGCGGGCGAAACAGCACATGATTGTCATCGCCCAGATGCAGACGGTTTGAATCACCGAGGAAGTGATAAACGAAGTCGCTGGCCGGATTTTCATAGACCTCGCCCGGTGATCCGATTTGCTCGATCACGCCCTTGTTCATCACCACGATGCGGTCGGCCACTTCCATGGCTTCTTCCTGGTCGTGGGTCACGAACACTGAGGTCAGGTTGATGTCTTCGTGCAGCCGTGCAAGCCAGCGGCGCAGTTCTTTACGCACCTTGGCGTCGAGGGCGCCGAACGGTTCGTCGAGCAGCAGCACTTTTGGCTCGACCGCCAGGGCACGAGCCAACGCAATACGCTGACGTTGCCCGCCGGAGAGTTGCTCCGGGTAGCGGTCCGACAGCCAATCCAGCTGCACCATATTCAGCAATTCATGAACTTTAGCGGCGATCTGGCTTTCGCTCGGGCGCTGGTTTTTGGGCTTCATGCGCAGGCCGAACGCGACGTTGTCGAACACGGTCATGTGGCGGAACAGCGCGTAGTGCTGGAACACGAAACCGACGTTGCGATCGCGCACGTCGTGGCCGGACACGTCTTCACCGTGGAACACGATGTTGCCCTGATCCGGAGTTTCCAGGCCAGCGATGATCCGCAGCAGCGTGGTCTTGCCGCAGCCGGACGGGCCGAGCAAGGCGACCAGTTCGCCGCTGTGGATATCCAGGCTGATGTTGTCCAGCGCCTTGAACGCGTGGAAATTCTTGCTGACGTTACACACTTCGATCGACATGACTTATTCCTCCGCGGCGCTGGCGCGCAGGCGGTTGATACGGTTTTCGCTCCACTGCTTGAGCAGCAGGATGAAGAGCGCCAGGATCAGCAACAGGCTCGCCACGGCGAACGCGGCCACGTGGTTGTATTCGTTGTAGAGGATCTCGACGTGCAGCGGCAAGGTGTTGGTCACCCCGCGGATGTGCCCGGACACCACCGACACCGCGCCGAATTCACCCATGGCCCGCGCGGTACACAGCACCACGCCGTAAATCAGGCCCCACTTGATGTTCGGCACGGTGACATGCCAGAACATCTGCCAGCCATTGGCGCCGAGCAGTCGCGCGGCCTCCTCTTCTTGAGTGCCTTGTTCCTGCATCAACGGAATCAGCTCTCGGGCCACGAACGGCACCGTCACGAAGATCGTCGCCAGCACGATACCCGGCAGGGCGAAGACGATCTGGATGTCGTGATCCTGCAACCACGGCCCGAAAAAGCCCTGAGCGCCAAACATCAGCACGTAGACCAGACCGGCGATTACCGGCGAGACCGAGAACGGCAGGTCGATCAGCGTTACCAGCATGCTCTTGCCACGGAATGAGTATTTGCTCACGCACCACGCCGCGCTGACGCCGAACACCAGGTTCAGCGGCACGGAGATCAGCACGGCGATCACCGTGAGTTTCAACGCCGACAGAGCATCCGGTTCAAAGATCGCCGTGAAGAACGCGCCAAGGCCGCTCTTCAAACCTTGCGACACCACGATGAACAGCGGCAGCAGCAAAAACAGCGCAAATACCAGCCAGCCGAGGCTGATCAAAATCCGCCGCGACGTAGCGCTGCCACGGCGGGCGGCGTTGGCCGAAGAGGCGGCCGCAATAGACGATTGGGACATGTTCGCGCCTCCTTATGGGGTTTCGATGCGCCGCTGCAGCAAGTTGATCAGCAGCAACAGGACGAAGGAAACCACCAGCATCAGCACGCCGATGGAGGTGGCGCCGGTGTAGTCGTATTGGTCGAGCTTGACCATGATCAGCAACGGCAGGATCTCGGTTTTCATTGGCATGTTGCCGGCGATGAAAATCACCGAGCCGTACTCGCCGACGCCACGGGCGAACGCCAGGGCAAAACCGGTCAGCCACGCGGGCAACAGCGCCGGCAACAGAATGTGGCGGAACACCTGCAACGGTTTTGCGCCGAGGCACGCCGCGGCTTCTTCGACTTCACGGGGGATATCGGCCAGAACGGGTTGCACCGTGCGCACCACGAACGGCAGCGTCACGAAGGTCAGCGCCAGCGTGATGCCCAACGGCGTGTAAGCGATCTTGAAACCGAGATCGGCGGCAAACTGCCCGACGATGCCGTTGGGCGAATACAACGCGGTCAGTGCGATGCCGGCCACGGCCGTCGGCAAGGCGAACGGCAGATCGATCATCGCATCGATGACCTTGCGCCCCGGGAAGGTGTAACGCACCAGCACCCAGGCGAGCAGCGTGCCAATGATGCCGTTGATGATCGCGGCGCAGAGCGCGGTGCCGAAGCTCAGCTTCAATGCCGCCAGCACGCGCGGTGCGGAAATGATCGTCCAGAACTGATCCCAGGTGAGTTGGGCGGCGTGGACGAACATCGCCGCCAGCGGGATCAGCACAATCAGGCTGAGGTACACCAAGGTGTAACCCAGCGTCAGCCCGAAGCCGGGTATGACGGGGGAAATACGACGTGACATAAAAGTCCCTGGTTAAAAAGCGTTTCACTCAACGCATCAATGTAGGAGCGAGCCTGCTCGCGAAGAGGGAGTATCAGTTAACAACCTTGTCGTCTGACACGCCGCCTTCGCGAGCAGGCTCGCTCCACATGAAGCAGATCACTGCGCCTGATAAATCTGGTCGAACACGCCACCGTCGTTAAAGAATTTCGGCTGGGCGGATTTCCAGCCCCCGAAGTCTTTGTCGATGGTGACCAATTCCAGTTTCGGGAACTGCTGCGCGTACTTGGCCGCTACGTCCTTGTCACGTGGACGATAGAAGTTTTTCGCGGCGATTTCCTGTCCGGCCGGGCTGTACAAATGCTTGAGATACGCTTCGGCGATCTCGGCGTTGCCCTTCTTTTCGGCGTTCTTGTCGACTACGGCCACTGGTGGCTCGGCGAGGATCGACAGCGAAGGCACGACGATGTCGAACTTGTCTGAGCCGCCATCTTCTTTCAGCGCCAGGAAGGCTTCGTTTTCCCAGGCCAGCAGCACGTCGCCCTGACCATTGTTGACAAAGGTGATGGTCGAACCGCGCGCGCCGGTGTCCAGCACCGGAACGTGCTTGAACAACGTGGTGATGTACTCCTTGGCCTTGGCTTCGTCGCCGCCGTTGGCTTTCAAACCATAGGCCCAGGCCGCGAGGAAGTTCCAGCGCGCACCGCCCGAGGTTTTCGGGTTCGGGGTGATGACGGAGACGTCATTCTTGACCAGGTCGCCCCAGTCCTTGATACCTTTCGGGTTGCCCTTGCGCACCAGGAACACGATGGTCGAGGTGTACGGCGTGCTCGCTTCCGGCAAACGCTTTTGCCAGTCGGCCGGCAGGGACTTGCCGAGCTTGGCGATTTCATCGATGTCGCCGGCCAGGGCCAAAGTCACCACATCGGCGCGCAGACCGTCGATTACCGCGCGGCCCTGCTTGCCTGAGCCACCATGGGATTGCTGGATTTTCACGTTGTCGCCAGCGTGTTCCTTTTTCCAGAAATTGACGAATTCGGTGTTGTATTCCTGGTACAGCTCACGGGTCGGGTCGTAAGACACGTTGAGCAGTTCGTAATCCTTGGCAACCGCGGAACCGGCAAACACAGCGCTGGCCAGCGCGGCCAAAGCGTAACGGCGAATCGACGACATGGTGGAAGCTCCTGGAATTCGGGTGATGGCTTTTTCTTATGCTTGAAACCTGGGTTGCCCGTTCAGACATCGCAGCCTTCGACAGCGCCTATACAGATCTCCCCTGTAGGCGCTGCCGCAGGCTCGGGCCGGATCAGCCCGACTTCTGCCCCGGCTGCTGCAACCGGAATTTCTCTTTGCGTTCGATCTGAACCACTTGCGCGTTATGCACAGTGATTTCCACTGCTCCGAAACGCAGGTCGCGCAGGGCACTCTGGATCTCGCGCAAGATGGTGGCTTCGTCCTGACCGTCAACGCTACGCAGGGATGCGCTCATGGTGCTGCTCCTTTGAACGGGAAGTGCCTGGCAGTGCTCAGCACTGCGTTCGGCGTGAGCGCAATATAAGAGAGGCATGGATATTCTTAAAAAGACTATTTAAGAATGTTTATATAACCTAAAGACATTAATTGACCGGACAAGGCGTTGCGCCAAGTCAGGTACCTGTGCAGGAGCTGTCGAAGGCCGCGATCTTTTGATCTTCAACCGATAACGGGAGCCCTCATCCAATCGATGTTATGCGCCGGCACCGGTCGCCCGAACCAATACCCCTGCCCCAGATCACACCCGTGTTCAAGCAAAAACGCCGCTTGCTCGACCTGCTCGATACCCTCGGCGTGCACCTGCATGCCCATGCTACGTGCGAGTGCAATGATCACGCGGACAATCGCCGCGTCGTCGTCATCCCACGGCAATCCCGCAACGAAACCCTGATCGATCTTGAGCTTCTGTACCGGCAGCCGTTTGAGCCGCAGCAACGACGAATAGCCAGTGCCGAAATCATCGATGGCCAAGCGGATGCCCAGTTCGCGCAAGCGATGCATCTGTTCCAGCGCCACCTCCGGATCGTCCATCACGGCGCTTTCGGTGACTTCCAGTTCCAGGTACGCCGGATCCAGCCCCGTTTCGTGCAGCACCTGCGCCACGTGCTCTAACAGTTCCCGGCGAGCGAACAGCCGCGACGATACATTCACCGCCACGAACGACAGCACCACACCCGCCGCTTGCCACTGGCACATTTGCTGGCAGGCCTCGCGCATGACCCAGGCATCGATCTCGGCAATCAGTCCGGTGCGTTCGGCAATCGGAATGAATTCGGCCGGGGACACCAGCCCTCGCTGCGGATGCTCCCAGCGCACCAGCGCTTCGACGCTGATCAGGCGACTGGTTTTCAGGTCGTGTACGGGTTGGTAATAAACGCGCAGCTCTTTTCGTTCCAGCGCGCGGCGCAGCTCAGAAGCGATCTCCACCCGTTGCCGGGCATGAGCCGTGAGTTCTTCGGTGTAGAGCGCGTAACCGTTGCGGCCGCTGTTTTTTGCCTTGAACAAGGCGGCATCAGCATTGCGCAGCAGCTGTTCGGCCGTTTGCGCATCGCCGGGGAACAGGCTGATGCCAATACTGGCGTTGATGAACAATGAGTGGCCGCCCACATGGAACGGATCATTGAAACCCTCAATAATGGATTGCGCGAGCGCGGCGCCCTGCGCGGGCTGTGGATAACTATCGACGAGCACCGCGAATTCGTCACCGCCCAGTCGCGCCAGGGTCAGGCCGGGGCCGGACAGATTCTGTAAACGCGTCGACACGCTTTTGAGCAGTAAATCGCCGACACTGTGGCCGAGGCTGTCATTGATCATCTTGAAGTGGTCAAGATCAATCAGCAGTAACGTGCAGCCGCGTTTATGAACCTGCGCTGAAGCCAAGGCCTGTTCGGCGCGGTCACTGAACAGCAGGCGATTGGGCAGATCGGTCAGCGGATCGTGATGTGCCAGGTGCTTGAGTTCCTGTTCGGAATTCTTGATTGCGCTGATATCGGAGAAGACCGCCACGTAGTGGCTTAGGTGACCATTTTCATCGTTGATAGAGCGGATAGTCTGCCATTGCGGGTAGATCTCGCCGCTTTTTCGCCGATTCCAGATTTCTCCGCTCCACTCGCCGCCGGCCTGCAAGGTCGCGAACATCGACTGATAAAAACCCGGAGGGTGATGACCGGACTTGAACAGGTTTGGATTTTGCCCATGGACCTCTTCGCGCGAGTAACCAGTGATCGCCATGAATGCGCGGTTAACGTGCACGATCAGGCCTTGCGGATCGGTGACCAGCACACCTTCGCGGGTGCAGTCGAACACAGCAGCCGCCTGGCGCAGATGCTCGCGATCAGCCTGGCGCTCAAGCAATCGTGCGGCGCTGCCGATGGTATTGAACAAGCGTAACCGGGCCGTAAAGATCAGCCCGGCGCTGAAAATGATGAGGAGATAACCGTTGATCAGGTGCCAGTGCGGCAGATCGGCAGAGTCATCGAAGAATCTGTTCAATAAATAACCAGTGCTGGTCAGCCAGACAGCAGCCAGCACCAGATACAGCAGCGCTGCACGCAAGGCATCGCGATAAGAGGCAGACATTCGGCCGTCCATGTCCCTGAAAAATGTCGCGATTATAGGGCAGGAAACATTCAGCGACTCTTATCTGAAAGGGCGACTGGTTTTATCTGTCTGCTTAGTGATAATGCATCGGCTGTTTTTATCTTTATCGAGGGCCCTATAGCCTATGTGGTACGAAGGTTTTCTTGGCTTGTCCGCCTGGTCACTGGTGGCAGTCACCTTGCTGATGACTCACGTCACGATCATTGGCGTCACGGTCTATCTGCACCGCTACTCGGCCCATCGCTCGCTCGAGCTGAATGCCGGCCTCAAGCATTTCTTCCGTTTCTGGCTGTGGCTCACCACCGCTCAGAACACCCGCGAGTGGACCGCCATCCACCGTAAACATCACGCCAAATGCGAAACCGAAGACGATCCGCACAGCCCGGTCATCAAGGGTCTGTCGACGGTGCTGCGCACCGGTGCCGAGTTGTACCGTGCCGAAGCACAGAACCCGGAAACCCTGCGCATTTATGGCAAGAACTGCCCGGACGACTGGATCGAACGCAACCTGTACACGCGCTTTCCGTTGTTGGGCGTGGCGATCATGGGCGTCATCGATCTGCTGTTGTTCGGCACTATCGGTATCACCATCTGGGCCATCCAGATGATGTGGATTCCGGTGTGGGCCGCTGGCGTCATCAATGGTCTCGGCCATGCCGTGGGCTATCGCAACTTCGAATGCCGCGACGCGGCGACCAATCTGGTGCCATGGGGCATCCTGATCGGCGGCGAAGAACTGCATAACAACCATCACACCTACCCGAACTCGGCCAAGCTGTCGGTCAAGAAGTGGGAGTTCGATCTCGGCTGGGCGTGGATCAAAGTGTTCAGCTTCCTGCGTTTGGCAAAAGTGCAGCGGGTTGCGCCGATCGCCCACCGCGTCGAAGGCAAGGGCAGCCTGGACATGGACACCGCCATGGCGATCCTCAACAACCGCTTCCAGATCATGGCGCAGTACCGCAAATTGGTGATCGGCCCGCTGGTTCAACAGGAACTGGCCAAGGTTGATCATTCAGTGCGTCACCAATTCCACCGTGCCAAACGTCTGTTGTCGCGAGAGACCAGCCTGCTGGAAGAGCGCCACCACGCGCGCATCCAGAACATGCTCGAGCACAGTCAGGCACTGAAGGTGATTTACGAGAAGCGCCTGGCCCTGCAACAGATCTGGGTCAAGACCAGCGCCAACGGCCACGACATGCTCGCCGCCATCAGGGAATGGGTGCACGAGGCTGAGGCCAGCGGTATTCAGTCCCTGCGTGAGTTCGCCGATCAGTTGAAAACCTACTCGCTGCGCCCGGCAGCCGTGTAGGCGCTACCGCAGGCTGCGATCTTTTGATTTGCTTTCATGAAATCAAAAGATTGCAGCCTCGTTTCACTCGACAGCACCTACAGGTTCATCTGGTTTTTCTATACCGCTTGGCGGAGTTCCCCGCCAAATCGGGAACTTCGCGCTCGATCACTTATCTCAAAGACACTTCGCCTCCCCGGCGGGCTTATCTGTAGCCGCTGTCGAAACTGCGGCACGCCCTTTGAGATTTGTGCCGATGGTCAACAACAACCAGAAAGACGCATCCCCTCCACAGTGGCCCGACGCTGCGCAGACGCTCATGGCCCTGATTCATGCCCAAGGTGAAGTCGCTCGCCTGAGCGAGCGCGAGCAGCTGTTCAGTTCCTTACTGTTCAGCGTTAACGCCGTGCTGTGGGCATTCAATTGGGAAACTCGTCAGGTGCTTTATGTCAGCCCTGCCTACGAGCGGATTTTCGGCCGTTCCGCCGGACTGCTGCTGGCCGACTACAACCAGTGGCGCGACAGCATCTATCCCGATGACCTCGACTACGCCGAACGCAGCCTCAGCGAGGTTCTGCACAAAGGCGCTGTTGAAGACCGCGAGTATCGAATCATTGCCGCCGACGGCCAGGTACGCTGGCTCAGCGACAAGTGCTTCATTAATCGCCAGGAAGAGACGGGGCAACCAGTCATCATCGTCGGCCTGGCCGAAGACATCACCGACAAGAAACAGCTGGAAAGCGAGCTACAACGCCTGGCCACTACCGACGTGCTGACCCAGAGCAGCAATCGCCGGCACTTCTTCGAATGCGCCCACCGCGAGTTCGAACAGGCCCGCCTGCAGGGCTCTCCGCTGTCCTTTCTACTGCTGGACATCGATGACTTCAAAATCATCAACGACTCCCACGGCCATCCCGAGGGCGACAACGTTCTGCAGCGCATCGCCGAATGTGGCCGTGCTTCATTGCGCCGGGGCGATGTGTTCGGACGAATTGGCGGTGAAGAATTTGCGGCGGTGTTCCCCGGCTGTGCGCCGGACATGGCGATGCAAGTGGCCGAACGCTTGCAACGGGAGATCCAGCGGCTGACTTTCGAACATGACGGGCAATCGTTCGGCATCACCGTCAGCCAGGGTCTGACCAGCCTAACCGACGAAGACACTAGCCTGGAAAGCCTGTTTGCCCGGGCGGATGCCGCAATGTACGAGGCCAAGCGCCAAGGCAAGAACCGGATCATTTCTGACTGATAAACATCCCGAATATGCAACAAAAAATCCTGTAGGGGTAAGCCTGCTCGCGATGAGGCCCTGACGTTCAACACCGGTTTGGCTGACAGTCCGCTATCGCGAGCAGGCTCACGCCTACACTGGATTTGTGACGCTGGGCTATTTACGCATCCGCATCAATTCCGGCAGTCCGATCTTGAGCAACCGCGCCGTTCGGCTCTTGGACAATGCCTCCACGCCCTCATGCTCGGTCAGACGGGCCATCTGCGCCGCCATGTTCATCACCAGCGCTTCTCGTGAGTAAACCCCGCCACCGAGCTGATAGACCGCCGCAATCAGCTCGCGCAGCTCCAGCGGCAGACGCCAGCGGGTGCGCAACGCCGAACCATAAGCCGCACCGAACTGCACCAGCGCTTCACCGACTTCCTCGAGCTCGTCCAGCTCACCGCCGGCCTGCTTCCACTCCTGCAGGCAGCGCAGCAGCGCCAGATCACCGAGACGATGGAGCATTCCTGCGCAATAACAGCGCTCCTGATCCAGATCGAGCAGGCGCGCCAGGGTGCGGGCGTATTCGGCCGTGTGCAGTGACAACCCCCAATAACGTTCGGCGTAATCCGCCAGGCATGGGTCGCTGAGCCTTGCGCTGCGCTTGAGCGCAAGACCGAGTATCAGATTCATGCTTTGTCCGGTGCCGAGCCGCTGCAATGCTTGCGCGAGCGTCTGCACTGCGGCCCCTCGATGCTGCGCAGCGCTGTTCGCGGCAGCAATCAGCACGGCGGTTATTTGCGGATCGGTGCGGATTTCATCTTCCAGGCGTTTCAGATTGAGGCCGTCAGGATTGAGGCTGCGCTTGACAGCGACTTGCACGTCGGTCATCAACGGCGCGCCATCGGCCTGTTCCCGTCGCCGTTCGAGGTAAACCGACAGCGTCATGCCCGGCGCCAGCGACGGCACTTCACACGACACTTCCTCCCCGGGATTAAGCAGTAAATCCTGCAGACGCTGGGTCAGGCTTTCCATATTCAGGGGTTTGGTCAGGTAAGCCGTCGGCGCCAGCGGCAGTGCCTCGCGCACGCTGGCAGTGTCGTTACGGCTGCTCATCAGGATGAACGGCAGCGGCGGATTGCGTTTGCGCTGACGCACATTGCGCAACACATTCAAGCCGTCCACACCGGGCAGCTCCCAGTCGACGATGGCCAGGTCATAGGGGACTTCACGAAGCAGGTTGATGGCTTGCTGGCCATCGGCGCACAGATCCAGCCGCGCATCGCAGCGCACGTTCAACAACACCTGCTTGAGCAAGTCACGAGACCAGGGGTCGGCCTCGGCGATCAAAACTCTCGGTACTGCGGGTAAATCAACAGCCGTCATGCGCGCGCTCCCTTGCAATGCCTGAACCTTAGCCAATGCCGGCCATTCGATACAGCGCTAAAGTTCTGTCACTGTTTCACAGGCATGAAAAAACCCGCCGAAGCGGGTTTTTTGTCGAACCGATCACACTGCGCTCGGCGATTACAGCTCCGAGAAGCACTCTTCGATGATCGCCAGGCCTTTGTCCAGTTGCTCGTCCGGCGAGGTCAGCGGTACGAGTACGCGCAGCACGTTGCCGTAGGTGCCGCAGGACAGCAGGATCAGACCTTTGTCACGCGCCTTGGCCACCACCGATGCCACAGCGGCAGCGTTAGGCTTGTGGCTGTCGCCGTTTTCAAACAGCTCGACGGCAATCATGGCGCCCAGGGCACGCACTTCGCCGATCACCGGATACTTGGCCTGAATGGCTTTCAGGCCAGTGACCAGACGCTCGCCGACAGCCTTGCAGCGATCCAGCAGTTGTTCTTCTTCGAACACTTCCATCACGGCCAGGGCCGCGGCGCAAGCGATCGGGCTACCGGCATAAGTGCCGCCCAGACCGCCAGGCGCGATGGCGTCCATGTATTCGGCCTTGCCGCACACACCGGCCAGCGGGAAGCCGCCGGCAATGGATTTGGCGAAGGTGGTCAGGTCGGCAGCAACGCCCATCTGTTCCATGGCGAAGAACGTGCCGGTACGGCCTGCGCCGGTCTGCACTTCGTCCGCGATCAGCAGGATGCCGTGCTGGTCGCACAGCGCACGCAGACGCTTCATGAATTCCTTCGGCGCCACGTAGAAACCACCTTCGCCCTGAACAGGCTCGATGATGATAGCGGCGATATCTTTCGGCTCGGCGTCGTTCTTGAAGATGCGCTCAATGCTGGCGATCGAATCGTCGATGCTCACGCCGTGCAGCTCGTTCGGGTACAGCGCACGGAAGATGCCGCCTGGCATCAGGCCCATGCCGGCCGAGTAAGGCACGACTTTACCGGTCAGGCCCAAGGTCATCATGGTGCGACCGTGGTAAGCGCCGGTGAACGCGATCACGCCGGCGCGGCCAGTGGCGGCACGGGCGATTTTCACGGCGTTTTCTACCGCTTCGGAACCGGTGGTGACCAGCAGGGTTTTCTTGGCGAAATCACCCGGAACCTTGGCGTTGATTTTTTCGCACAGCTCAACGTACGGCTCGTAAGCCAGTACCTGGAAGCAGGTGTGGGTCAGTTTGTTCAGTTGTTCGGTCACGGCAGCGATGATCTTCGGGTGCACGTGGCCGGTGTTCAGCACGGCGATACCGCCGGCGAAGTCGATGAACTCGCGACCTTCAACGTCGGTCACGGTCGCGTTCTTCGCGGACTCTGCGAAGATCGGGTGAATCTGGCCAACACCCCGTGGAACAGCAGCGGTACGGCGGGCCATCAAGTCAGCGTTAGTCTTGCTCATTACAGTCCTCATTCGCCGCTCATCGGGCGGCGTTGTTCAAGGATTAAGCGGGAGAAATCGACAGTGGCAGCATGCGATGATCGACTGCCACAGCGTTCCTGGCCGCAGAGAAAATTCCGTTTTGAAACGACGCAAAGGGACAGCGCTCTCGTGCCCTTTGCGTTTGCAGCAATGCCCTGCCGGGCCTGAGTTTTCGAACTTAGATGCCCAGGCAGAGGTATTTGATTTCCAGGTAATCTTCGATGCCGTACTTGGAGCCTTCACGACCTAGGCCCGAGGCCTTGATGCCGCCGAACGGCGCGACTTCGTTGGAGATCAGCCCGGTGTTGACGCCAACCATGCCATATTCCAGCGCTTCAGCGACACGGAACACACGGCCCAGGTCGCGGGCGTAGAAGTAGGAAGCCAGGCCGAACTCGGTGTCGTTGGACATAGCGATCACGTCGGCTTCGTCTTTGAAGCGGAACAGCGGGGCCAACGGACCGAAGGTTTCTTCCTTTGCCACGGCTGCATTGTTCGGCACATTGGTCAGAATGGTCGGCTCGAAGAAGTTGCCTTCCATCGGCTTGCCACCCGCCAGCACGGTAGCGCCTTTGCTCACCGCGTCGGCAATGTGTTCTTGCACCTTGGCCACGGCTTTTTCGTCGATCAGCGGACCGGTGGTGGTGCCGTCTTCCAGACCGTTGCCGATTTTCAGTTTGGCCACGGCCACTTTCAGCTTCTCGGCGAACGCGTCGTAGACGGCGTCCTGAACGTACAGCCGGTTGGCGCAGACGCAGGTCTGACCGTTGTTGCGGTATTTGGAAATGATTGCGCCTTCGACGGCCTTATCCAGATCCGCGTCGTCGAACACGATGAACGGCGCATTGCCGCCCAGCTCCAGGGACACTTTCTTGATGTCCTTGGCGCATTCCGACATCAGCTGACGCCCGATTTCAGTCGAACCGGTGAACGACAGCTTGCGCACGATAGGGTTGCTGGTCAGCTCGCTGCCGATGTCGCCGGCGCTGCCGGAAACCACGCTGAACACACCGGCAGGAATGCCCGCACGCTGGGCCAGTTCAGCCAGGGCAAAAGCGGAGAATGGAGTTTGCGAGGCAGGCTTGAGCACCATGGTGCAACCGGCGGCCAGGGCAGGACCGGCTTTACGGGTGATCATCGCGGCCGGGAAGTTCCACGGGGTGATCGCTGCGGTCACGCCGATCGGCTGCTTGATCACGATCAGGCGCTTGTCTGGCTGGTGGCCCGGGATCACGTCGCCGTAGATGCGCTTGGCCTCTTCGGCGAACCACTCGATGAACGAAGCGGCGTAAACGATTTCGCCCTTGGCTTCGGCCAGCGGCTTGCCCTGCTCGAGAGTCATCAGGCGAGCCAGGTCGTCCTGGTTCTCGATCATGAGCTCGAACCAGCGACGCAGCTTGCCCGCGCGTTCCTTGGCGGTCAGTGCACGCCAGGCCGGCAGCGCCTTGTCGGCAGCTTCAATGGCGCGACGGGTTTCGGCAGCGCCCATCTTCGGCACGGTGCCCAGAATTTCGCCCGTTGCCGGGTTGTTGACCTTGATCGTCTGACCGTTGTCCGCATCGACCCAAGCGCCATCAATGAACGCTTGCTGGCGGAACAACTGGGTGTCTTTAAGCTGCATGTCGGCTTTCCTTAACAGCACCGCGACGGGCGCGGAGCAAAGTTATGATTGTAGAAAGGCGCCTCGCAAGGCTGCCGTCAGGGAAATCATTCACCGGGCTGAAGCACATCAATAGCGCACCACTCGAAACACGTGCGGTTCAGCGCCCAGGCAAAAAGCGTTTGAAATCTCAAACGGATCGTAGGTTCAACAGGGTGAAAGGACAATAGGCCGTTCGAAAAAAAGAACAAAAATACCGTCTCTGTTGAAATTTTCAGATCAACGAGCCAAAAGTCCCGACCGCAGGCAAACCATAGATCAGTCTCGCCAAAGCGCCAAACGAGCCTTTTGCAGAACGTTACCGCTTTATGGAATACAGCGATCCATCCGACACGCGCACTGACAATCCACGCCAAAACCCAGCATGGACGCCCCGAGCCGACCTAGGTATGATGTCGCCCGCTGCACCAGTAGCTCAGCTGGATAGAGTACTGCCCTCCGAAGGCAGGGGTCGTGGGTTCGAATCCCGCCTGGTGCACCATACAAAGCAAGGGCTCAGGTGAAAACCTGGGCCCTTTTGTTTTGGGCTGTGCCAATTCTGTGCCTAAACCGTGCCTTGAGGTCTGGCACTCCCATTCGGCGAGTCAAACTTTTGAGAACTAGCCATAAGCCGGACTGTAGGCTGCAACTCTGTACCGATCTGAGGGCAACCACTTATTGCACGGCTAGTCACTCAACTGGTAGTAGATGAGCGGCCTTGTTCGCCGCACCAACTACCCTCAGAGAGGCACCGACAGCGGTGTTTCGTTGCTAAGGCCGTCTGCCCCAGGTCTGAACTGTTTAGTGATCGATCAAACGTCCGGCGTCCACATCGGCTACCCGGCGCCAGTGGCTCGTCCTCTCGCTCTTGCATGTACTGGCGATAGGTCTCGATCACGCTTTCAGGGGGGCAGCCTCCAGTGCCGCCTTGAACATCTGATCAGACTCGCTCATGTCGAACAGAGCAGTCGCTGAGATGCCCACGACCAAGGTATTGCTCAAGTCAAATGCCACAAGTACGCCCTCTGCATCTTCTTAGAACCGCCGGACACCGACGAGACGAAAATCACTCTCGCCACTCCTTTAACAAAAAAGCCCTTTATGCCCCAGGGACCAGCTGTGGTCACCCCCGATCAATTGCAACTGCTTTCCAACCCCAACGAGCCCGTTTCACGTTGTAGCTCAGCACTGCCGTGCCAGCTATCTTTTGATCGTCATCAATATGATGCTTTGCTAACAAATGGGCTGGTACAAATATATCGTTCTGCGTAAATCCCATGCCGTTAGATACGCGGACCTCTTCAGAAAAATCCTTTTTCAAGAGTTCGCTTGGTTTTTTATCGGTCGCCCGAGCGAGTAGAACTCGATACATGGGGCCACGCTTTGAAACGTAACGAGAGAGCCTTACCTCGATTGTATCGCCTTCTGCAAAAGCTCCTGACAGTTCTGACATGGGAATTTCGCCATTAACCTCTCGGTCGACGATGTAGCGAATGACCTGCTTTTCCTCATTTACATTGTTCACAACGCCTATTTTTTCCGAAAACACATCCCACGGCTTTTCGGCGTGCCTGCTTTCCAAGACGAAGAAATTGAACCTTTGATCTTCATCAAGCTCGCCCTTGACCTTTACTGCATCGCCCGGAACCAGCTTCATACGGCCTAGCTTTGACTCAGGGATGGATATTTCAGTGGGTATAGCGCTCAGCCAGGGATGAATGCTGATACAGCTCAGGCCAGCGAAACTTTAGCGGGACAAAGTTATCCGAAACCATTCATTTTCCTTACTCGCCGGGCGACTGCCTCACGATCAATCGATTCCTTTAGCATCCCGACGCGCTACAGGATGCCGCATAGCGCTCTAGAGCAGACTGACGACCGTCAAATGAGGCTGTGATGCGATGGGCACGCCTATCCCGCCAACGGCTAACGTCCAGGAGGTGCCAGCCGCTCCCCTGACTGCTGGCAGGTCGTGAAACTCACAGGCCATCTCGAACTGCTCAGCGCCTTCGGCCAGGCTGAAGCAGTTCATATCACTTTTGTCGGCATTGACGTCGCCGCTCTCGAAGAAGATCGCCAGGGCTTCAAGGATGGTCGATTTGCCATAGTCGTTGCGACCGACGATGCCGGTCATGGCTTTGTCGATGGGAACGACAGTGGTGGCGCGGTAGCCGCAAAAATGGTTTAGTTTGACGGACTTGAGACGCATGGGGATTTCCTTAAAGACGGCGTGAATCCGTTTGTTGTTGAAAAAATCAAGAACACGTTAACGCCATCCGAGTTCAAGCAATTAACATCCAGCAAAATGCCGGTGTGGCTGCTTACGGCTCTTCGCGAAGCGAGCTGAATACCTGCCGATTTGTTTCTAGAGCACTCCGTAGTCTTTGACTGATTTCATGAGTCCAAGGCGATTCACTGGATGCGGACCCGATCAGTTTTATCTAGCCCCCCCCAAAACTATTCGTTTTGACAAGTTGACGCAGGAAGCTGCCCACCCGGAGAATGCTATGGATTCAACTCCGCTGGGATGCGCATGGCCACGTTATTTTCATGGATAGGTAACACTGACCTCAAGGCCTCTACAGACGAAGCCAATGGTTTGGGGCCGATTGCACACGCCCTCACTGAAAGAGCTTTCAACTCAGTTCATCTGCTTTGTAACTACGAGACTGAGCGTGCCACCCAGTACCTGACTTGGTTACGTCAGCGGTTTGGTTCGATCACGCTGCAGCTACACTCGGTAAAACTCACCTCACCGACCGACTTTGCTGCGATTTATCGCGAGGCCAAGGCGTTCATTCAGTCTTGGCAAGAAGCCAACCCAAAAGCTAAGCCGACCTTCCACCTAAGTCCGGGTACACCAGCCATGGCGGCCGTCTGGATCATGCTGGCTAACGGCAAGTTTCAGGCAAGCCTGATCGAAACGAGCAGAGAGTCTGGTCTGAAGGATGTTCAATTTCCCTTTAATCTAGCCGCTGAGTTCGTGGCTGACAGTTTTCTCGCATCCGATACACGCTTGACTCGCGACAAGCTAGCCATCGAGCATCCAGAGTTCGACTTTATCGTGGGTAACTCGGTTCAGCTGGTTCGTGCCAAGCATAGGGCTAGGAAAGCCGCCCTCCGTTCACTACCAGTAATGATTGAAGGTGAAAGCGGTACTGGTAAGGAAATGTTTGCAAGAGCCATACACCGGGCCAGCCCGCGCGCGTCCAAACCATTCATTGCCATCAACTGCGGCGCTATTCCCCCCGATCTAGCGGAGTCCGAACTCTTCGGCCACGAGAAAGGTGCCTTCACCGGTGCAACTGCAACGAGGACAGGCCACTTCGAACAAGCTAACGGTGGCACGCTCTTTCTCGACGAAATTGCCGAGCTGCCGAAGCCCATCCAGGTCAAGTTGCTGAGAGTACTTCAGGAAGGTGAAATCGTTCGCGTCGGCTCCAGCAAGGCCGTCCCTATAGATGTAAGGATCATCGCAGCTACTCACTGCAACTTGATTCATGCAGTCGCACAGGGATTTTTCCGCGAAGACCTGTTCTATAGGCTTGCCGTGGCCACTCTCTACCTACCAGCTCTGCGTGAGCGTGAGGGCGACCTCAACTTGCTGATCGATTACCTTTGGGAGTTGGTTGGTGAAGAGAACCGTACTACGCGTGGTTACGACCATAAAAAAATTTCCGTTAGCGCAAGAAAAATTCTTCTTCAACACTACTGGCCGGGCAATGTTCGCGAGCTCATCAATACGCTGCGCCGTATTTCGATGTGGGCCGAGAACGACACCATCACAGCCGAAGACGTATCGGAAGCACTGCTAGTTCATCCTGACCCCGCCGAAACGAACACTTTAGGGCTCCCCACCTTAATAGGGCAAGGTATTGATTTAAAAGGCCTTATCGAAAAAATTAAGGATCATTACATCAGTGAGGCTTTAAGCCTTAGTGGCGGAAACAAGAAGCGCGCAGCCGAGCTTTTGGGCATAGTCCACTACCAAACATTGAGCAACTGGATGAAAGACTGAGACACTTGGCACGACTTGTGCCATGTAGCGAATGACGACAGCTTTTTGAAAGATTCATCCATAGGCTTTGAGTTGCTTCACAAACCTAGTTGCTCGCCCTCTGCGATGCAGTAAATAACGGAATTACGAGCTACAGAACCGTTGGAAGGAACAGAAAAGGAATCCCTTCATGAGCGAAAAATATACCGCCGAGTATGCTGACCAGCAGATCCAACGGATGCTGAATCAGAAGGAGAGGATCACCATTTTGCTCGTGGGACGAACCGGTGTCGGTAAATCCAGTACGATCAACTCGCTGATGGGTGCAGAGGTGGCGCCAGTTGGCAAATTCACTGCTACGACTTTGCAGGTGGAAAGCTAGCCTTGGCGCTCAGGGGTCAGCCTGTAGAAACGCCCGGCGCTGCGAAAGAGGATTAGTCCATCGCCCAGTTGGCTAGCTTGCCCTCGCCCTTCGCTGTCCACGGACGCCCAGAGACAAGTCGTCGCTACGGCTTCCATCGGGCGCGGACTGACCCGCTCGATCCACCGTGCATGAATGGCCGCGTTGGCGGCCGCAGGCTCTAACCGAGGCCTTGCCGTTAGGACTTCTAGAACAGCGCCTGACGCCGCCCTAGAACCGATATCGCTCAGTTGACACGAGCCCAAACCGTCGCAAACCGCAGCCACCCAGCCACCGCGACTGCCACGAAGCGCAACGGCGTCCTGGTTTGGTAGGTCCTCATCCACATGCGCCGGCCCGCGAACACTTGTGCCAGCAGACACAAATCGCATTAATACTCCAGCCCGTTCATGGGATCTTCATTCGGCAGATCATCAATTACGAAGGCTGCCGATTGGTCCGGATTGGGACTCCGACTTTTGGTCGTGACGCTCATGGTCACAGCACGGAAAAAGCGGTGAATATCTCGGGCGTTATGGGCCTTGAATAGAGGCGCTTCTACATCCTGAATAAAGCTCTGAAGCATTTCCTCGTCAGCGTCGGCGCCGATCGCCATAGCCAAACGAGTTGCTTTCTTGGCTCTCTCGGAATCTTGCAAGCGAAGGAAGGACTGGCTCCAATCGTCTGTGGGGAGGCCATCGGAAACTAGGACAAGAACCGGGCGGTAAGCTCGCGAAGATATCAGCTCTTTGTTTTCAAGAATTTCACGAACAGCCTCAAGCGCGCTTCCCATTGGAGTGCCGCCTGATGCAATCAGCGGTTCGATCTTAGGGGCCTCATGTGCGGGCGTGAGTTGCAGGTGGGTCGCTGCCTGGGTCCCGCCGAAGGTAATCAGACTTACTTGAATCTCGGCACGAAGACGACTCTCAGTCGAGAAGGTGTTGATCATTTCCTTTAGCGCCGCATTTAGCGCCTCGATCTTGCCGTCAACGCCCATGCTTCCACTAACGTCTGCCAGCACGATGATAGGTAGCGGCCGTGCGGAACTCATTTGGAATTGCTTCAAACCGGACATAGGTTTAGCTCCTTGCTTTACTACAGGCTTACTTTTGATTTCTTGTGGGGGGACAGCCCCACCCAGCAAAGTCTCGCGATCACGGGTGTCGTTCACGAACCGGCTTACGATGTCTTCCTGATATTTGGCGAATCCCAAGGTGCACCTCACTGGTTAAAACGGGAGTTATCAGTTGTCAATGCACGGAAAATGCCAACTTAAAATCCATTAAAATCAATGACATACACCTACAGGCGAGCCCTAGACAATAAAAAATTTTGTGCCTATACAAAAAATATTATTTTTGCGTCGCCATGATACTAATGACTTAGTCAGTCAAACGGGCTGATCAGAACAATATCACTTTGAGATCATGATGGGATCGCGCACACAGGACAATGCGTCCAACGTCTAAAGAAAAGTTCCGCCAGCCTCCGCTTAAACAGACCCGCAGTCCCCCCAACACCTAACTGACTTTAGCTTCTCTGTGACTTCACTACCAATATCCCGAAATGCATTCTCTTCCATCATGAGTTTTCATCTATGAGTATCTCGTTTTTATCTCTCGGTAAAGGTCAGAAAAAACACTCTGGGCTAGGCGATACTGCATCCGCATCGTCAATCATTCCTACCAATCACACCCCATTGGCGTTGTTCTGTTTCGTTGCGTTCACCGTCCATTCATCGTCCTGGACTCATCTCAAAATGATGCACTTATGATCAGAGCGATCGTCCTAAACGCGCCTTTTTTTCGTATCCGCGTTGTCCCCTCACTGCCAACGCTCCTTGCAACTCCTCTGTATCCGGATTTTGCAGGTATCACCTATTTTTGCGAGGGAACTACATGGACAAGGTAGGGTTTGTGATACCGCCAGTACCTGGCGACTCACAACCGGCGCGCGCCAGTCGTTTCACTCCCTCTGCTTTGCCTACCTTCCCTGCTCAGGGCAAGCCCCGAGACCCACCCCAACACCGGGAAAGAAAAAACATGAGCCGTAGTGAACAACCATCGAATGGCCGGATCAGCACCGCCAGAAAACCCCAAAAAGAACGGTAGGTTGAAACCGCACAAAACCACCACAACCAGCAGCAACGCACCAACCGGCAGACTCCCAACAATCCAAAGCACTCGAAATAGCTCCGAAATCTGCCTCATCACTTTTCCTCATGCGAATATTCAGCAAGAAAATATCTGAAAATCAGATATCTTAAAAGCAGATATAGCTTGGCAAGCCGCCCCTCCAGATACGCGGCCATGACCAAAGCGATCTATCGACGTGAGCACGAAATTTTTCTTCAAGTGCTAAAACGTATGCGCGTCGAGTCCGGAATGACTCAAGCACAGTGCTCTGCTGCCCTGGGTAGACCGCAGTCATTCATGAGTGATGTGGAGCGAGGAGTCAGAAGGCTCGATATTGTTCAGCTTCGCGATCTTTGTCTCGTCCTTAAGACTGATCTCTCAAGCTTTTCCAAAACGTATGAGCAAGCCCTTAACGAGGGGTAATGCATGCATCCCAGTCCTACTTGTATCCGGCAGGACATGACTGGCAGAGATCAGCCAAACGCGGCTGTTGAAGATATCGGTCATAGCCAGCATTGACGCTAACCTTAGCTCTCTAATCGACACATAAAATGTGATATTCGCAGACCACCTCATATTAAAGCAGCAGATAAGCAAAGAAAACATGAAAATACCGAACAAACCCTATACTAAAAGTTTAAATGACGAGCTCGACTGGAAGCTTCTCGATCAATTGCATGGAGCAGTATCGCAAATCAGCAGCTTTTGTTTTGAGATAAAGAAATTCTGTGTCACAACGCTGTTTGTTGTTCTGGCATTTATTGTAAAGTTCACATCAGACAAACTTGATCACTCGATATTTGTTGCGGGACTGATAATTACTTTGTGTTTTTGGTTCTTAGACGCCACGGGGTACTTCTATCAAGTCAAGTTGCGTGGAATGATGGATGCAATTCGCGAACGACTTGCTTCAGATCACTCGATGAAACTAATTATCTCGCTTTCAGCGAGAGTTATTGAGCCATCGAGGGTAAAGGCCTCACTCTACAAGCGTATTCTCGCAGCCGGTTTCAACCACTCCATGTGGCTCTACGTAATGCTCTTGGTTATTAATTTTTCAATATGGGGCTTGTACCACTTGAGCATTATCAAATGAAGCTCTTTGTCAGCTACTCACGTCGGGACGGAGTGGTCACGACAGACGCCCTTCGGATGTTGGATGAGCACTTGCGAGACGTTTGCATGCCGTTCATCCACTGCCTTCAAGACACTGGCTCACGCTGGGAGCAGTTGCGTGTGATACGCGCATTATTATTTTCACATGCCGTTCTACTAGTTGAATCACCCGCAGCCAACACTTCGGGCTGGGTGCGCCTGGAGCTATTTATCGCAAAGCTACTTGGGCGACCATTAATGCGCATCCAAGCCACTGACATCATTCTTTATCAATAAGGTATATTTAATTGCCCAAGGCAACTCATCAAAAGATACGCACTGAGGGCTAGCTTGGCTAGATTAGCTTTTAGTTGAACGACCTCTTTGGGTCGTTTTCTGCCCCTTATGACAGGCAAGAATCGGCCAAAAGCGACCCTTCGTGTAGGATTACGTCACACCCCACAAGCTGCTGCCGGCATCTAGGAAGTTTCGGCTTTTTTGACGTACAGCTTATATAGTATGCCGACCACCAACAGGTGTCTGGACTTAAGAGAATTATTAATACCAACAGCTGCTCTGAAATACACTTCCAGTTCATTTCCGCAACAAATAGCCTGCATGCGATTATTCATACTTACAAGGGTGTCAACAGTCCGGAGTATTTGGCGACCAGCAAAATTAGTAAGAAAGGATATTTATCTAACAAGACAGCGACGCTGTCGTATAGCGGCAAGGTTAAGTCCCATACTTACCAGCAATACTTGCTCGATATTTTGCATAATCAGCGTTATTCAATTTAGACACAACGCCAGAAACTATTTTGTGCCTTACGTCGAAGTCAGTCGTTTGAAATATAGCACTATCGACAGCAAGATTATTGATTGTTGTGGAGACTTCCTTTATTAGATTAAATTTCAAAGTGATGGTTAGTAGATTTTCATTTCTAAGCGCATCCATCGAATTCTGGTTGATACGAAAGTCAGAACTATTTATCCACTGACCCTGCATATTACCGAAAGGCTTTGTCCACTGAGCGTGTGCAATTTTGTTTCGCAAGGTTATCGCAGGAGAGAAATAAATTAATATCCAATTTCGAATCTCTTCATAAATCATGAACTTTGAGAAACTTAATGTTTGCCCATTTATCTCGTCCATAGGATTGAGAGATGCGTGTTTCCGTATACCTATCTCCAAGGCGGCTTGCCATCGATGTTCAATAGCTTTTATATTGTAAACTACAGACCTATCAGCTTCATCAAAAGCTCCTGTTTCGTACAATAGCTTATGAAGGCGAGCCTCACACCAAACCCCAAGAATCAAAGTATAGAATCGAGTTAGTGTGATTTCGTTGGCTAGTGCCTTGGCAGGGTCTAGTGAATTCGGCTTGGCAATAAATTTTCTTAGCTGGTTTTCTGCCAATTCAACAGCATTTGACACTTGATCAAAGTTTTCCTCATGATATCTTTTGACTGATAAAATTACTTTATTTTGATCAAGTGCGTAGGCTTCTCTTGAGGTGGCAAGAGCAGGATCTTCGATAGCGAGAGGAGTAGCGATGGCTACGTTTAGGCGCTCAGGAAAAAAAACTTTACGAAGAACAGCTTTTATGAGTCTGAGCATTTTTCAAATGTACTGAATCTAGATGCCAAAATAATCTTTCCAGATTACTTTGGCATCCCGGACTCGAACCGGGACCTTCCTGATTTCGCAGGATGTGCAACCAATTACACCAAAGCCCAGCGTAATTATCCCTCAATGTTACAAAGTTAGCAAATGTGACCGTTTGACGTCGATTGCCACCTTTAACGAAAATCCGCAATGGGTCGATTGTGTTGAAAAAGTCGCCCTAGCCAGACGGCCAGTGCATTGAGCATTGAGCATTGAGCATTGAGCATTGAAAACGCATTTTTTACACGCTACTACGTCAAATCTGAGCCCTGAACCTTCTGCGCAGAACACAGATTTCAATCTCAGACGCGTACTTTTCTGCCGTGGAAACCGAAGCCGACTTTTTCAACACAATCGGTCGGTTGCCGTCCTTCGCGACAGGCAAAAACGGCCAAAAGCAGACCTTCACACTCAACAAGTTGGTAAGTAACGTCGTAAAACGGAATAGGTTAGTCAATCTGACTCCAAGGGGCGATGTTCCGCCTAGGACGACAAAAATGCGGGCTTAAAACGAGCAATTAGTGAGATATGCTCTGGGAATTTGAAGGAGAAACACGTGTCTGGCGGACGGATCGCAATTAGCGGCTTCGATTACCAAGCGATCGTCATTCTGGATCAGTTGTTTGATCATTTTGACTTGCACGGCCTAGGCGCCAAGGCTCGGCCGGAAGGCTCGGCCGATTTAGATTTAATTGGGCGCGAGAACGGTCGTGACCGTCACCGCCACATCCAAGTCAAAAAGCCGCGCGAGACGGATCAAGGTGTTCCCAAAAATCAGCCTTGGCGACTTTCTGAAGTTGCGGATGAACTCCTCCCAAACACCCTGAACCAACTCACGACCTTGGACAGTCAGCAGGCTTGGATTTTAGGGGACGCTGTGCAGCCTCAGGTTCGGCGCTTGGTCGCAGCAGGGAGCGCAGCGGCGGATAGGGAGGCGGAACTATATTGGTTGGTAGTCCACCTAATGGCTCGCGCCGCGGTATTGGGCGATCTTCCCCCCCAGCAGCGTCAATCCCTTCTCAAATGGCGTTTCAAGAACCCGCCCAGCATCGCTAATGATGCGCGCGATCTTCTACTTACCGAGTACGGCCAGAGATTGAGCGCGGCAAATGCCGACGTCGAGGTCGTAAGTCGCTATCAAAAACGGGCGTCCTGGATTCACCAGCATCTCCCAGAGGTTCTCACACGGATCGAAATTCTGGATAACTACGGGTCTGAGGCTGACGTAGGTCAGCGCTTCAAAGACCGGTTACAACGTGAATACCGGCTATCAGCGGAGACAGTGGAACACAATCTGTTTGGAAATTTCCGCTCTTTCATTAACGATGTTGCCAAACGACCGGGAGAGACGATCGATCGGCAGGGGTTCGAGGTCCAGCTCCGCAGCGCTTGGCCGCAGATGAGTGCTGCGACAGAGCCGCCTATTCCTCCAGTAGCTGGAATTTTGAGACCGGATCTGACTGATGGCCTAGTCAAGCCCGGAGCAAGCACCGTGGTCGAGGTCATTGGGATATCCGGGTCAGGCAAGACGACGCTAGCAGCTCAGGCGGCTGCCGCGCTGGAGGACCACGATCCGGGCCGCCTTCCGATTTATGTCCGTGTGCGCGCTGACGTGGCATTTCGCGACGTGATGTCCGGAGTCGCCTTCCATCTTCTGCGTCGGGGAATACCTGATCTGTTCAGTCTCGCTGTTGACAGCAAATCCGCCGACGAGACCGTGATCGCCCGCTTGGCAGAGGTCTGCAGTGGCCTCTCCCGCCCGGTACAGTTGTTGTTCGATCTGGTCGAGGGAGCGTGTAATGCGCAATTCGGCCGCGACCTGGGGCGATTCGTTCGCGTCCTGACACCGGGCTCGTGCCGCCTCGTCGTGTTTGGTCAACAAAGTATCTTCAGTGCGCTAAGCCCTGTCGAGACCGACAGTGCAGGCATCCTCGCGATCAATATGCGCGGCTTCCGCTGGGAGGAGTTCGCAAGCCTCGTGGTTCGTTACCACCTCGACGCCGACCGCAGCGTGCTGTGGGATATCTTCAATCGCATCACCGTTGGCCGGCCAGCCGGACTTTATGCTCAGCTGGCTGAGTCCTTGGCCCGCCAGCCCTCTTTGGAAGCGATGCTCTCCATCGCGAGTAGACCGCCTGAAGATATGGTTTCAGCTGCTGAGCAGAGCCGTTTTAATCAGCTCGCATCCGGCGTCAGGTCTGCGGCGGAACGCCTTGTTTGCTTTGCTCTGCCATTCCGACTGCATGATGCTGAGGCTGCCTTTCCGGATGAAAATGTCGGCGCTGCCATTAAGGCGCTCGTCGCAATTGGCCTGCTTCGAACTGATGCCGAAGGCTTCCTGGAGATGCACGAAACCGTTCGCGCGGGGCTGGAGTCTGGCATTGCGTCAGCCGTGCGGCAGAGCGCCCACGGCGCTTTGGCGGACTGGTATGGGAGACTGGGCGATATCCCCGCGCAGATATTCCATCTCGGCAAGGCAGGTCGTTCTGCTGAAGCGCAATCCCTTGGCCGAGAGACGTTCCTGCGAGGAGAGACATGGAGTAGTCTCGCCAGCTATGTGACCCGCTGGGCGCTGGTCAGCGCGCAAGAGGTGGTCGCTGTCGCTGCGCGAACCGAGCGCATCGATAATTTCTATCTCCTCCGATCTATCCTGCTGGAACTTGCTTCAGATACCGTGGATGGTCTTCTCATAGACCTGCTGGCCCAGCAGCGTTCTCGCTATTTTAGCGACCATGATTGGGCGCGACCGATGGTTGAAGCGATACTCACGCTCAACCCCTCGCGTTTTCAAGACCTTATTGTATTTACAGTTGCCAAAGCGGGAAATGCCAAGGAGCGTCGGGAAGGCCTGACATGGCTTTTGATCGCCGCTCGCCAAGGATGCCGATCTCCCTCAACCGAAATTGTCGGCTTCGCGAAGTCGCAACCAGCGGACGTTCAGCGCCTATTGTTGCCGTTCTTGCTACGCGACGGTGGGCGCGCCGCGCTTGCGCTGGCCTTTGAAATCTTCGCTCGCCCAGCGGACGACGAAACTCGCCGAGACGCTCCCTGGAACAGTGTGAAGTTGGCGGTCGAGCGACGCGAGGACGTGGTGGAAATTCTGGCCGCTTTACCTAGAAAAATGTCGGTATCGGCGATGATCGCAACCCGATCGCTTTCATTTGGCCCAGTGGGATCACTCATCTGGTCGGCGCGTCAACAGTTACGCCCGTTCTGTGTCGACATTCTCGGGAGCGATGGCGACGAAGCCGAAATCAAGGCTAATGCCTGGCGGCTCCTGCTCTTTATCGGTCACCCGGCGTTTGAGACTTTGGTGGACCCCCTCGTGTCGGGTCCGGTCCCTCACGATTACGCTCTCCTGGGGCCAGCCTTCGCGCCCACAGCTTATGATGCTCAGCGATATGAAGGGACTCTGTTCGACCCATCGGCGCCGCCCCCCCGTCGTCACGCCGCTCTTGCAGTCCTTCTTTTCTTAGACGTGGATCTTGGGGGGCTACGGAGCCGTCTGGCAGCTTTGCCGAAAGATCCGCTTGCCGGCCTTTGGGACAGGATTTTTGTACTGCTGTTTGTAAAACAGCCCTTCGTCGCCGGCGTCCCGATACTGCAAGCCGAGCTTGCGTCGCCGCCGTTGGATCCGCTGCCGCCTCATTTCTTGGCGTCTTGCCTACACGCGGTTGGCGAAACCGCGTGGCCCGCTGTCACCGATCTCCTCATGCAAGGCGTTGAGCACCGAGATCCTTCGGTCCGGAGTGTCTCGATTTTTGGGCTTGCTCGCCGACGCTCCCAACGCGCTGTGGAAGTGCTCCGGCGCCAGATTGTCATCGAGCAGAACTCCAAAGTCGTTGCGCTTCTCGCGCAGGCGCTCACCGCTTGCGGCCCATCTTCAGCCAGCGATCTAGCGAGTGGGTCAGCCTCGTCAGAACTCGCCCTATGGCAATGCATTGTCGCGATGCGGACACGGGACGAAGGCTTCGCGCCGCAACTCGTTAAGCTTGCGACGGACTCATCGGTTCATTGGGTAATTCGGCGCGCGGCCATTTGGGCGGCGGGACGCTTACCCTTCAGCGCCGCTCTCCAAATGATCGCCCCATCGGTTCTGGCGGAGAGCACACCCCTTACGATCGATCATGATGACAACCTGCAGGCTCACGCTTCTCTCAGTGGCATGCTGCAGAATGGTGTGTCAGATTTACTGTCCGACAGCGAAGCGAACTTCATCGTGTTCATCGCTTCGGTTCTCGAGCAGCAGTGGAGCCAACTGCTCGCGAGGGGTGACTTGCCGTCGCCATCCGACGCGGCCCAATGGCTCCACACGAGCTTGGTGAGTGATCCATCGCCAGCAGGTATTCAGCGATTGCTGAATAGGGTTCAAACGCCCCTTCTGCACGCGGCAGTCGTTAGAGCCTTCCGCCATTGTGGTCGTGCCCAGGATATCGAAGAAGTGCTGGCTAGTACGTCTTCTGTGTGGCTGGCGGTCAAATGCCTGCTGGAACGACGCCGGGTCGGGGACAATGATCCCGACCTGTGCCCGCGACTGCGCCGCGTCCTGGCCAGGTCGTCCTGCGGCGGCACAGCTCTATTAGGTCGGATTGTCGACGAATTCGAAGAGGGTCGTCGCCAATCCGAGAACATGGTGAGTGCATCACCGGAGCGCAAGCCTCCGGTGCCGGCGCCTAACTCGCTGCTCGACTATTCTGCGGCGGTGCGCGCTCTTCGCGTGGCCTCCAACGTGGGGCTCGAGCCAAGTCAGCCTGTCGTGCTTTCGCGGTTGGATCGGGAGGAAGTGCAGAGACTCATCTCTCTCGCGGATCCGGCCAACGACCCCCGGACAGCCGTCATCCGCTTCACACCCTCAATGACGTTTACCTCCGAAGGCCACCTTGTGGGCAGAGAGAGTTCGACATCGACCGGTGACACATCCATTCCCGAGCGGCTCCGCCCTGCCATTGCCGCTGCCAACCGATTTGAATTGCCTATGGCTTGGCATGACGAGCGCCTGCGATGGCCCTGGATTAGCACCTATGGGGCTCAATTCATCGCTAGCCTCGGCGCACAGGGCGATGCCGAACGCCTCTACCAGGCGCTTGAGTCCGACGCCGACGTGCTATTACCCTTTCTCGGAAGAAGCGACGGTCTTAAGGCGACAGAGCAACTTCTTGACGAGCGTCTAGCGCCGATTCTTCACCGCTACCTCTTGCTCGGTGACGACGTCTTTTTTGAAAGCCTGTGCAACTTAGTGAAGCGAATTTCGTCCCCCGCGGCGGTACCACTTCTTTCGGGGCTGCTTGGGCGATGGGCGTCTCGCTTCGATGTGAGGTCACCCGCCCTGCAGGACGAAAGTATCGAACTATCACGTGGTTTTGCACGGCTCAGGGAGCATCCGCGCTTTTGCGAAGTTACTGGGTGGCGTAAGACGCTTGAGAACGTTCTTGCCGCAAATATGAGTTGGTTTTACAAGCAGAAAATTATGAGGGTTCTTGAGGGGGATCCTGGTTCCTACGTGACCGTCGAGAACCAACTGTCTCGTGAAGAAAACTGGGTCCATTTCAGTCGTTCGGAAATAGACGCTCTCGACGAGGCGGCGGAAAAGTTATTCCACAACGTGTGTCCCTAACAGTATCCCGTCGATATACATACCCGACGTAGTGTCAGCGGTACCGGCGCGGTACTCCTAAGGCACAATGGGACTCGTTGTTGACCGTATGGCTATTCATGATCGGCGAGATCATCTGTGTACACCCGGATAGATGCAGTGCACTGTCGTTAGAGCGTGACGCTGGAGCCGAGCGTCCGCTCCTGACCGAAGCTGTGTAAAAACGTTTTAGAACAGGTTTGACAGTCGGAATCGGAAAGAAAATCGCACTCTTATGCAAATTTCTGGTCAGCTGACTAACCAAGCGCTGGATTTTACGTAGCAACGCAGACTTCAAAACGATGCATGCGTTTTTACACAGCCAGGACCGATTGCTGCCTGTCACCACCGGCAGCAATGGTTCGATTTTCGCCCGTCGTTACAGTCAGAAAACAGCCATTAGGAGACACTCACTACGAACGGCTAAGAGCCTCAAAAAACACACCAAGCCTCTTTAAAATAACTTATAACCCAAAACACTGGACCATCAATGTGACTCTCAATAAAATCTGGGATAACTAGAGACAAGAAATAACGAATAAATAGTGAATACACTACAAAACAAATAAACCAAGATACCCAGTAGACTAATCGACCAGATAAAATAGGTCGCTCAACCAATTTTAGCCAGTCTTCGTCCGACATAAAATTATATAGCTTATTGCGCCAATCCTTCCTACTGACATCTGCCAAGTAATTAAATCGCCAAACTGAAACAGTTCCTACAGCCAAGCTAATAAACAGTAATATCGAAACACCAAAGTAAAGAATCTTCATGGCTGACTCCATCACACCTACAGTAGAAACAGGTGCTTTTAGCGCCAGAATCAGACCAGCCACGGCAAAATCTCGCCAGATAGATGAAATCAAATCTCTAGTTGCTGACTGAGTCTTATTAACCTCTTCTTGCAATCCCTTACGCAGATCACCTAAACTTTTCACGGCCTCCTTGCTTTGGTCTTGCAAATGAAATGCAAATGCTTCTTTGGCCCCAATCAAACTATTGGGCAACAGAACATTTATAGAAGATGGCCAGCCACTTTCACCCACCCAGTTTGTGGCTATGTGGTTATTCAAAAGATGAAACCTAGTTTCAGATTCCCTAGAGTTAGCATAAATCCAGCTGCATGTCTGATGCACAATATCGTAACTAACCACAGTCCAATCTATCGCAGAATCAACGGCAATCGGAATTGAACGCCCGCCACGAAAAACAACTTGAACTAGCTCATTTTCCTGACGTATTTCAGACGGCAAACAAAAAACAAGCTTCTCTTTAGCTACTTCTTTCCATACCGCAAAGGCTGGACCCTCTTTTATCGGCGCTGTTTCGACCAGCCAAGGAGAGATGTTCTGAGGTGTGCGTTCTCGAGTAAGATCCCTGACCAATTTCCATGGTTTTTCAGGTGTATATGACGCATCTACGACAACATCACTAGCTTCAAACTTTTGAACAGAAAGTGAATAGGTTGAAAATGGATTATCTTCACCCAACACTCTAATACATTTTTTCTTGCTCTCATCTATAGTGTCGAAGTTTTCGTTTCGCAACCACCACTCGAACCCTTTTAAAGTCAGAAAATAGTGCAAGCCGCTTTTGGTGTTCTTTTCAAAAACAACAGTAACTCGATCGCCCCGTAAATCTTCAAATTGAACTTTCTTAATATCTACTTCTTGTGCAACTTCACCATAAACTTCAAAACTCCCAACGCCTTCCTTCTCTGCCTCTGCGTTAAGGCGTTTAATTTCCATTATAAAATCATCGGAAGAAACAGTGCCGCCATCTATACGCAACGCACTAGAAGACTCCGTGAGAAAGAATTGCTCAGCCCCACACAACCTCTTAAAAAGCTCAGCAACATCCTCCGCAAATCTCAGTTTCATTTTTCACGCAGCCGAGAAGTGCGAATCGTAATCGTAGTACCATCTTTATCATCCTTATAACTAAAGCTATTTTTAGCCTTGGCTGGAATATTTATGGTAATACCTTCAAACGTCACATATTTCTTTGCATCACTACGAGGCAACGCCCCCTCATCGTAAATAAATACTTCACCCACCAACTTTCGATCACTTAGTTCCCGATCATAAGTCACACGAATTTCGTCCGTTTCTTTGACACCAAAAAAATCAGAAAAAAAACTATCTGCTTCAAACTCTTTACGTTTGCCGGCAATCTCTACGATCTTTTCAGAAACTTTTGAGGTGATGGCAGGCGGCAGATCATTCAGGTGAATTTTTACCGTCTGCTGAATTGCTTTAACAATATCATTAGTCATTTCTTCTGAATTTCTGAGCCGTTCGACCCCGAGAAATTTCTTAAAGAAGTCACTGATCCCTGAACGGCTAATTTTATCAATCACTACGACCTCAGCATCTTTCGATCCAAGATCAATCAGCGCCGATTTTTGTAGGGCTTTTGGCGACTCTGTAAAATTATTGGTTACCGCTTCCAGGATAGCCTTGGCTCCCTTCACCTGAAAAGTCACCACTTTTTCCGAGTCGAATTTTATAAGTGAATAGAGCTTCTTTTTTCCTGTTGCGAGAGCGATAACAATTAACACCCCAGGCTTAACTCGTTTATCTCGTGGCCCATGAAATTGTCGAGCGAGGCTTTTTGATAAATCAACGAAAGAAACTTTCTTTGCCTGCCAGTCGATCAGTTTTTCTTGGACATGCGAGTCTTTAGCAAAGGAGAATTTGTTCCCGCGAAGCGTCTCTTTTATTCGATCGATAAAAAAAGGCTCAAATGTTCCCAGCGGGGTATCGTCAAACAAAATTGCATCAGGTTCGCCGTGGTGCACCACGTGAAAAATAAAATGTTCAATCTTAAGTTCTTCAATCTCTATTTCAGTGAGTGTAGCCAAAGTAATGTCTTCCCTGAATGGTGGCGGCGAAATGCCATCAAACATCAAATCATTTTTTTTATCCCGTTGCGAGGCTTTTAGCCTGAAAAAACTCAAGGCACTGTACAAACATACACTGACCTTGCATTGCTTTGTAGCCGGGAACTTGCCGCGCTGACCGTTTTCGGATCACCGGTAGCAAAGCACTCGATGATGTCTTTTAGAAAAAGTCGTCACGCCAGTCTGTCCGACGTATTCGGAACGACTACATTGGTCGGGGAGCTAGCAGGATGAAGGAAGGTGCATGGCATACGATCAAGCTAGCGTTGCTTTATCTGCTGGAGTTGTGATGCGGCTAGGTGAGCGGAGAGACTTACCTACTGATCGGAATGCCACAAATTTGCCACACTCGCCCCGCTAACCAGGGCGAAAACCCGCTAACCCCAGCTCCCACAAGCCTTTGATTTCCCAGCTAATCCGAGCTAACGTATTGATTCTAAACGTCGATTTTTAGGACTCCGAAGGCAGGGGTCGTGGGTTCGAATCCCGCCTGGTGCACCATGAATTGAAACGAGAAAGCCTCAGGCCTGATGGGTCTGGGGCTTTTTTGCATCTTGAATTTGTCAATTGATGGCGATGCCCGAATCACCGTACCCTGCGTATCGCTTGATGGCGTACTCACACGTCATTACCAAGGAGGTGATATGACCAAAATGTGGATGATCTGAGGCGAGTCTGGCCGCTTATATGACGATTTCCGTGAGCGATGTCAGCACCGGTGGCTTCAGTAAGGATGCGTATTATGAAGCGGAGCGAGCCAGCGTACCGCTGACACTTTGGACTCTGGACAATCTGGTACGCGCTTTGATTGAACATTACGGACAGACAGACTCGGAGACTTAACGGCTGATACCGCTGAAACTGACCTACTTGCCTATCTGATTTTCAAACCCCAACGTAGATTCAACTTCATCGATAAGTGCGCTGAGTTCCCCCACCGTCAATTTCGTTGCGGCTGGCTGAAATACACCGCGTATTCCAGCCTGTCGCAATTTACCGTTGGTCTCCGGTTTCGTAGCAGGGCGTATCAAAAGCAAATTACTCACTCCGTCGTCCAATCAAACTCATCATATTCATCATCACCCTCGCCTTCCTCCTCGCCAGTCTCCTCCTCAAAATCGTCCTCTTCTTCCAGAACGTTCTCTTCCGGCTGATTCAGCAGAAATTCCTTACGCGTTTCGGTAATCGCGCGACGGATCTGTTCGCCTTTTTGCGGGCAGTTGAGCAGTTGGGCGATGCGGTCGATTTTTGCTGCCACGGTGTCCTCCAGCGCATCGGCAATGACCCGATAGTGCGCGCTTTTACAAGGCAATGCCAAATGGCCGGGGGATTCGCGTTCAGGAATAACGCCACTAAAAATGTTCAGCGGTGGTAACGCCGCACCGTGCTGCTGTTACGCAGCACATGACCTTTGATTTTTTCCATCAGTTCGGCGCGCGTCAGACCGGCAGGCAAAGCGTCCGGAGCCAGATCCAGCGCATAGATCTGAATGATGTAATGGTGAGCACTGTCACCGACTGGCGGGCATGGCCCGACGTAGTGGGTGTTGCCCTTGCTGTTGGTGCCGCCGATCCCTTCAAGCGCGGATTTGGCGCCGACGCCGGCCGCTATCTGGCGGGTCGTGGGCTTGATGCCGTAGTGAATCCAGTGATCGACGCCCAGTCCTTTCTGCCCGTCCGGGTCGTGCATGACGATGGCGTAGCTTTGTGTGCCGGACGGCCCGGCATTCCAGCTCAAGGCAGGCGACTGGTTTTTGCCGCCGCAGCCGCTGGCATCGCTGGCCGCCGCCGAGGTGAACAGCCGATTGTCCGAAACGCCGGGGATGCTGAGGCTAAAACGCTCCACAGCCTGTGCCGGAAGCTGCACGCAAAGGGCGACGGCAAGGGCCGCCAGCCAAGGGGTGAGAGAGGTCAATCGGGTCATTGCGGAGCACCTTGTGCGGTTGGGCCGTCGTCGGCCTGCAGACTATAGCCGTACCGTTCGTGCGGTGGCAGTGGCAAATGGCTGAACCTCACGGCGCTACGCAAACTCGTAAGAGAAACGCCTGCGAGGAACCGTCCATGTCTCTGCACCGTGTCGCCCGTTTCGCCGATGTTCCCCATGATCGAGGTCTGGAGGTGAAGGTGGGTGACTGCAAGATCGTGCTGTTGCGCGCCAACGGCGAGCTACGTGCTTTTCAGGGCGAATGCCCCCACGCCGGGGCGCCGCTGGCGGAGGGAGCGCTGTGCCATGGCAGGCTGATTTGCCCTTGGCACAAAGCCGCGTACCGCATCGAGGACGGCGCGCTGTGCGAGCCGCCGTCGCTCGACAGCCTCAAGCGCTATCCATTGGAGCTGCGTGGCGACGAGGTCTGGGTCGACGATCAACCGTTGCCGGATCCGCACATGCCACCGGCGGATGACCCACGTACTTTTGTCATCGTCGGTTCCGGCGCGGCTGGAACCGCCTGTGCGGCTGCATTGCGGGAAAAGGGTTTCGGCGGGCGTATCGTGATGATCGACCGCGAACCCGAGGCCGGTTACGACCGCACGGTGTTAAGCAAATTTGTCCTGGCAGGTGAAATGCCAGCGAACGAAATTCCACGGTTACGCGATGGGGATTTCTATCGCGAGCAGCGCATCGAACGCCTTGAGGCAGAGGTTGAAGGCATCGATCCCGAGAGTAAAACTTTCAGGCTCGCCAATGGAGAAACGCTCGATTACGACGCCGCCGTTTTAGCCACCGGTGGTGCGCCAAACACGCTGGAATTACCCGGCGCCGATCTGCCGGAGGTCTTCGTGCTACGCCTGAAAGCGCAAGCGCAAGACATCATCAAAGCCGCACAGCCAGGGCAACGCGCGGTGATCATCGGCGATAGCTTCATAGCTCTGGAATGCGCCGCTGCGCTGCGTCAACACGGCTTGGAAGTGACCGTACTGGCGCGCCACGCCGTGCCGTTCGCCAAACAATTCGGGGAAGCTGTAGGCAAAGCGATCCGTGCATTGCATGAGGAGAACGGCGTCAAGTTCATCACTGACCATGAAGCCACGGAGATCGTCGGCGACGGCAAGGTCGAGGCGGTGCTGCTCGACAACGGATTGCGCGTGACGGCTGATCTGGTTTTGGTCGGCGTCGGGGTGCATCCGGCGACAGGGCCGTTCGCGACACTGCCGTTACAGAAGGATCAGTCGTTGAAGGTCGATGACGGCATGCGCGTCGCTGAAAGCCTATGGGCCGTCGGCGACATCGCCACATTCCCGTTGAACGGTTTGCCGCAGCGCATCGAACATTGGCGCGTAGCCCAACAACACGCCCGCATCGCTGCCGCCAACATGCTGGGCGGCGAGGAGCATTACCTTGATGTGCCGTTTTTCTGGACGTATCACTTTGGCAAGAACTACAACTATCTCGGCAGATCCGAAAGCTGGGATGAAGTCGAGTTTCGCGGAGCACCCGAAAACCCGCCCTTCATCGGCCTGTTCGGCAAAAACGGCGTAGTGGTGACCGCCGTCGCCTGCGAAGAGGATCGGGCGATGGCATTGCTGGCCGAACGGATGAAACAGCCGCTGTCGATCGAAGAAGCCTGGAAACTGATCCGCCACTGACCCTGTAGGAGCTGCGCAGGCTGCGGCAACTCCTACACAGGGGATTCAGAAACGCGGGACGCGTTCGCGGCTGTCGTTGCCTTCGGCATGCAGAAAAATCACGCGTGGGTGTTCCAGTGTGGTCAGCGGTGTGGGCAACTCTTTTACAGCCACCGGCCGCAAATGCGGCACAACGCGGCTGACGTCGCCTTCCTGGTCGTTGTGAA
The DNA here is from genome assembly GCF_021605415.1 of Pseudomonas syringae. Lineage (GTDB taxonomy): Bacteria > Pseudomonadota > Gammaproteobacteria > Pseudomonadales > Pseudomonadaceae > Aquipseudomonas > Aquipseudomonas syringae_S. The sequence goes on along the minus strand of NZ_WKEQ01000008.1, from coordinate 18,008 downwards.
TGGTCATCACCCCCAGGCTGCGCAACTTCTGAAAACGGTCGTCGCACAGTTTGAAGCTTTGGCTCAGCCTTTGATCATCTGCCACCGGTGCCGGCAGCCGACGCTGGGCGAAGCTGCGGCTTTTACGTTGTTGATAGCGTGCCCAGGAGATCAGCACCAGCGCATTGATCAGCGCCACCCACATATAAATATTCAGCGTCCCCATCGCATCGAACGCGGGGTTATCGACGCGCGGGCCATCGCGGGTTTCAATCAGCGGCCAGAGACCACTGATCAGCAAATACAGCAAGCCTACCCAGGCCACCACCGTGACAAACGCATCGATGACTACCAGGAAAGGCCGTTGGCGGGTCCGGATGATTTTCATTTGATAACCTCCTCTTCATCGTTCAGCGGCTTGATGCCACGGTCAGGGCTGACCCACCGCGCACGCTTCTGATGTTGGCCAAACAGCACTTTGGGAAAGCTGATCAGCGTAGTGAGCAAACTGACCAACCAGAACGCGATCGGATACCAGACCACCCAGAACATGGTCTTGCCCAGTCCGGGCTCGTAGCGCCGATCAATGATGATGCTGACCGCAAACTGCACCAGGCAGACGAACGCCAGCAGCAATCCGGTGAAGGCCGGCGGCATCAGACGATCCACCGCGATGGCGTCCGGCATGATCATGAACTTGCCCATGCCCCAGAAGATCACCGACAGCAAGAAGGTGAACGCCCAACCGGTGGACAGGCAGTATTCGAACAGCAATGGCCACAGGTAACGATGGCGGTATTGCCAGATGCCACGGATGTTCTTGAACAGCACTTCGGCGCCGCCCTGCGCCCAGCGCAAGCGTTGTTTCCACAACCCGCCAAGGGTTTCCGGCATCAGGATCCAGCACAGGGCACGGGGCTCGTAGAAGATGCTCCAGTGATCCAGTTGCAGTTTCCAACTGATGTCGATGTCTTCGGTGATCATGTCCGGGCTCCAGTAGCCGACCCGGTGCAACGCTGTGCGACGGAATGCGACGATCACGCCGGACACGGTGAAAATCCGCCCGAACACCCGTTGCGTACGCTTGATCAAACCAATGATCGAAGAGAACTCGCCGACCTGCACCCGGCCTACCAGGGTCGAACGCGTTCGAATCCTCGGGTTGCCGGTCACCGCGCCAAGACGGGCGTTGTCGAGCATCGGCGCCACCAGGTACGCGGCAGTGTTCGGGGCGAGCAGCGCATCACCGTCGATGCACACCAGGTATTCGCTGCGCGCCGCAATGGCGCCCATACGCAGAGCCACGGCTTTGCCCTGGTTTTCCGCCAGGTGCAGCACACGCAGCCGAGAATCCTGCATGGCCAATGCATCGAGCACGGCGGCGGTGTTGTCCTTGGAACCGTCGTTGATCGCGATGACTTCGATATTCGGGTAATGCTGCGCCAGTGCCGCGTGGATGGTGTCGGCGGCGTTCTCGCCCTCGTTGTAGCAAGGGATCAGGATCGAAATCAGCGGCTCGCCTTCCAGCGGTGGCGGCAGCGTGTCTTCTTTCCAAGGCCAGTGCCGCTCCCAGTGCAACCAGAAATACAGGCCGCCGGAAATCCATAACCCGGACATGAACAGCGGGTAGAAAAACACGAAATCCATCAGGAATTGCCCGGTGACCAGGAAAATCAGCCCCAGGGGCACCCCAAGGACGATCGCCAGAACCAGCAGGGCCAGCAGTCTATCCAGCATGTTATGGATTCCATTTGTTGGAGAGCGCGGGACGCAAGGTTTTCATGTCCGGCAGGTTCTCAAGGAAGTTGTCCGGGTAGTAACCGAAACTGGTGGCGCCCTGACGCTTGAGTCGGCCCATCCAGTCGGCCAATATTTTGCCGTCGATGTCAGCCTGATCTTTCTTCGTCCAGTCGCGAGCTTGCAACTCGAATACCGTGCGATTGAGGGCATCGGGACGGCTCTTGACCTTGGCCACCAACGCCTCCAGCCACGGGCCGGATTCGGCCTGGGTCTGTTTTTCCATCAGCGGCATCGCCATTGGCGCCGTCCAGTCATAGGTCGCGAGGAAGTCGTCGAGGTTCTGCGCGAACCACGCTTCGCTCTCGGGATTGATGATCGGCTCGGCAAAAATATTGCGTGCGGTCTTCAGTTGCGGGCCCCGGATGGCACGCATTTTCGCGGTCAGTTCTTTGGTGAAGTCGGTCAGGTAACGGCTCTTGAAACGCGTCCAGCGTTGCAGGGCCGCGGGATCATCGCGCAAGGCAGCGATCGAGCCGGGCAGGCCGTTGGCCGCGTAGACCTTCAGCGCTTGCGGGCCAGCGTCTTCGAAGTCCGACAGAATCGCATCGTCGTGGTAGAGCACACCGTCCACTGATGACATGCTTGCCGCGTCTTCGTAGATGTCACCGATGATGCGCCGCACCTCAGGATCAAACGGCGACAGACGCTGGTACTGATTCGGATCGACCGAGGTAGTGCCGGTCTTCGGATCCCAGCGGGTGACTCGCGGCAGCTTCGCGTCGAGGGCAAAACTCAGTACCGGCATCCAGGCATAGACTTTCACATGGGCACGGGTGCGCAGTTGCCAGGCGACACGGTCGAAGAGATCCGCACGCACCGGCAAATGGCGGTTGGGGAAATACAGTGAGTGCACTAGGCCGTCGCCTTTCGGATCGGCGAAGGCTTGCAGGAACACCGTGTTGGCGCCGAGGTCAGCCATGCGCTGCACCAGTTTGCCGAGATTGATATCCTGCTGCGCCGGATCCGGGTCGTAGACATTGTCCAGATCCACGTGCACCACGCGCATAGCCGTTTCGCTTTGCACCGAGACGATGCTGTTGGCGAAGCGCTCGCCATCCGGATCGGACGCCACGAGAAAACGCGGGCCGCTCATCAGGTTGTCGAGGGTATCGAGGCCATCCTCCAGGGTCAGGGCCATTTCATAGCCCTGCTCACTGACGACGGTCAGCGACGTGCCGTCCGCCGCGCCATATGGCCAGACCCAGACACGTGGTTTCTTGCCGGTGACCTTGCGGATTTTTTCCGAGATGGCGACCACGTCAACGCGGATTCGCTTGCGGAATTCATCCTCGGTTTCATAGCGTTTTGCAACCGCATCGTAACGACGGGTCGCGGCGGCCGGTTGCAGGTTGCCCTGCGGGTTACCAAGCACGCCTTTATGGTTGGCATCGGTGTGCGCGGCGATTTCCACCAGCCCCGATTGCGAGATCTCACGAATCTGATTCCAGGTCAGAAAGTCCGAACGCTGGCGCGGCATGCCGGCAAAATCGACCGGCTGATTGAGCGGCGTATCGATCCAGGTGCCGACCGGCGCCAGCAATGCGTGCCAGTTATAGGCACGCAACACGGGCAGGACCCGGGTGTAGAAACTCGCATAACCGTCGTCGAAGCTCAGCAAAATCGCCTGCGGCGGCAGCTCTGGCCCGCCGTTGCGCGCAGCCATGATCTGGTCGACGGTGACCGGTTTGTAGTTGTTCTCCCGCAACCAGGCAAGCTGTTCGATCATGCGTTCGGTGCGCACGGCCACGACAGCCTGGTCGGGATCGCGGTCGTCGACGTCGTGATAGGCGATGCCCAGGACGTGGTTTTTCGGCCACGGTTGTTCGTTGGCGGCCACCGGGCGCTCGGACGGCGGCGTAAACGCCGGGGCTTGCTGGGCACAGGCGCCGACCAGCAGCACTCCCAGCAGAAGGATGAAACGCGAGATAAAAGGCATCTTCAAACTCTTCTAGAAGCGGAAAGTGAGGTCGACAAGCAGGCGCAGATCGGTTTCCCGGTCACCGTCGTAGGTTCGGTTGATCACACTCACCAAGCCGCCCACTTCGAACACATCGTTCCAGGCATAACGCTGGCCGTAGCCAACCATGCCCATGCCGGCGGTGCCGTGGTCTCGCTGGCTGTACGTCCCCGCGCCGGCCTGGAATTGCTGGCTCCACGAGGTTTCGTAACGGTGGTAGAGGACGTGATTGACGTTGACCGTCGGCATCACGCTGAAGTCCGACTTGGGGTTGAAGTACGGCACGTCATCGGATTTGGAGTTGTGGCTGGTGCCGACTTCCAGACCCGCATCGACCTGCACGTTCGGCGCGCTGTAGATCCCTTCGCGACCGATCAGCAGGGCTTCGACACGATCGTTGCCGTCGCTGAAATGTGACGGGCTGACCGACAGGCGCCACTCGCGGCTTTCGTTGGCGCGCCAGCGAATGAAACCGCTGCCGCCGTTGGCGGTGATGTCGCTGTTCAGTGCGCGTAACGGCGTTTCGGCCGAGAAGTATTCAAGACTGCCGCCGTACTGCCAGTGATCGTTAAAGTCGCGGGCAATCGCCAGACGCGCGCCCTGCTTGTCGCCATAACCGTAGGAATGGTTAGAGATTTCGGCTTCGAGACTCATGTCGCGGGTGCGCCGCTCCAGGCCGACACGCTGGAAACGATGGTGGCCGGTGCCTTCGGCGAAGTCGCCGGTGGCATAACCGGCGCCGGCGAACACGCGCCAGTCTTCATCGATCGGCGGACTGTAGATCGTGCTTTGAATGCCAAAGTCGCGGCTGCCGGTGACTGCGCCGGCATCGCCACCGCTGTCGCCGCCATTGGCCTTGCCGCCGTAGGCCTCGACACGCAATTCAGACATGTCATGAACTTCGCGCTGGCGTACCAGACGCTGCGCCTGGCGGTTGTCCGGAAAGCGCGCAATGACGTCGTCGGTCAACGCGTCCATCTGCCGCCACTCCTGCAAATCCATGGCGGCATGGGCTTGCCCCACTTCCAGGCCCATGGCGCGCGGCGCCATGCTCTCGGTTTCCTTCAGCTGATTCTCGGCACGGCGCGGCCAGCCGCGGGCCAGGTACAGATCCGCCTGGGCCAGGCGCAGGCCGATGTTGCCCGGCGCCTGATCGACCAACACTTGTAAACGCTCCTCGCCATGGGGCAGGTCGGCGCCGTAGGTACCGGCCTGGGCCGCCAGTTGCTGGGCGTCCATCCACTCGTCGTTCGGGTTGCCGACCGGCAGGCCTTTGAGCTCGATGCGCGGGCGTTGAGCCTTGGCGGCGTCCTCGGCCACTTTTCGCGCTTCCTCGGCACGGTCGCTTTCCAGCAATGCGTAATACAGCGCCGTGCTGTCTTCGAGGCGGTTGCCGACGTCGGCATCCGGGGCCGACAACACTTGGCGATAGAGGTCGGTCGCGATTTCCGGCTCACGCTGATCCAGATAAGCCGCCGCCACCCATCGCAGGGCGTAGGTCGGAATTAAGACGCCTTCAGCTTGCAGCTTCTGATATTCGCTGATGATGTCGGCGGTGCGCGCCCGGGCCTTGAGCGCGCCCATGCGGTCGATGCGCCAGCGGGTCACGTCTTCTTGTGCTGTGGCGTCCGGTGTCCAGGTGGCGATCAGTTTGTCGTAATCGGCCAAGGCGCGATCGGCGATCACGTAGCGCTCTTGTTCGCTGCGCGTGGCGAATTCAGCCAGTCGCACGCGTTCGGCGGCGAGATCGCCTTCGATACGACGCAAGGTCACGGGATCGATCAACCCCGGGCGCTGATTCGCCAGGCGCAACGCCGGTTCCGGCAAACGTGCCTTTTGCAGGGCGACCACGTATTCGTGGGCGACTTCCGGTTTGTTCCCGGCACGGACGAATGCCTGATCGAATTCGAACAGCGCATCGTATTGCTTGCCGGCGCGGGTCAACGCGTAACCCAGCGCGAGGCGGCGGGCAGGATCGTCCGGTTTTGCGGCGACGAGGGCTTTGGAACGGATCACGGCTTCGTCGGGTTTACCGGCATCGGCTTGTGTAAGAGCCAGACCCAACTGCAGGTCGGCGTTGTCCGGCTCCAGCGCCAGCGCCTTGTTGTAGACCTGAGTGGCCTGATCCCAGCGCTTGAGGTTGCGATAGGCGCGAGCGGTGGCGGTCAGTGCCTGAACCGGCAGGTCAAGGTAGCGGCCCTGGGTTTCATAGACCTGCACCACTTCGCTATCGAGCCCGGCCCAACCGGCGATTTGCAAGTGGTCGCTGATTTGCCCGGCTGTCGCTTGCGCCGGCGGCACAGCGCGCAACGCTGTCAGCGCCGGCGTGAAGTGGCCGGCCCGCGCATCGAGCACCATCTGATCGTAGGGTGTATCGGCGAACGCCAGTGCCGGCCAGAGCAGTTGACTGCACAGCGCGACTCGAAACAAAGGGCGCAAACCACGATGTAATACGGGGACATCAATACGCGGCATTCGTCAGCATCCTTACATGGCCAGCCGGGTCGCAATGCCCTCCTTGCCCATTCGTAACGGTGACCGACACAACAAATCTTCGGTCAAGCTTATCCAGGCAGTGTTGCACGCAAGCGTAGACGACATTTGCGAACGCAATAATTCTTCAGAATCTGGGCAATATTTCCAAAACCTGTACGCCAGACAGCAAAACGCCCGGCGTCTGCTGGGCAGAGGCCGGGCGCGGGTGGGTGCCGCCGAGATTATTGAACCGGGACGACCCCGGCAAATTTGCTCATCAGGAAGCTGACAAACTGCTCAACGGTCATTTTCTGGCCATTAAATTCAACCTGATTGGCGGCGTAATGCAGCTTGGTGACAACGTTGCTGCCTTCAAGGGTCGCCAGCTGCGAACCGACGGCCATGCCGGCGAACATATCGGCGGTGGCGGTGGCCTGGTCGACGATGGCTTTGGCGTCGGTCTGACCGTCCACTTGCGCCTGCACGCCGAGCAGATCGACCAGCATCGGCTTGGACACTTGCACATTGACGTCCAGCAGTGCGATCAACTGACGAGCCAGTTGATCCGGCGGCAGATCCATTGATTGCGGTTTGGTCAGATCCAGCACCAGATTGGCACGGCTTTCACCGTTGGCGGTTTTCAGCGAGAGATTTTCCAGCGCGACCTGTGGCCCTGCGGCGAGCAGTTTTTGCAGGTCGGATTTGACCTGTGCCTCTTCGGCCGGGGTGAGGTTCAGTTCCGGCGCCGGCAGGCCTGCCGCAGCGGCTTCTTCGGCGGCTTTCTCGTACGGCTGCAATTTGGTCTGGTAGATCTGCATCAGCGACATCGTCGACGGGATGTCGAGGTTTTTCAGGCTCATGGCCATGTTGGCCGAGCCGATTTTCTTGTCGTTGAGTGTCACTTCACCAATCTTGTAATCGGCACGCCCTGAAGCATTGGTGCCGGTTTCTTCGGTGAAGTTCTTCATTTCGAATTTCTTCACGCCCACCACCGATTGCTTGAGGCCGAAGGTGGTTTTGCTGTCGGTCAACTCCAGGGTGTTTTCCCCGGTGTAATAGCCGTACGTGCTCTTGGTGAGGTTGCTGGCCAGGGTCAGGCCATTGAGTTCGATCTGCACCGGCGCCTGGTCTTCGGAGACGGTGACCAGTTTCAAATTGTCCATGTAACCATTGGCCTTGACCTTCTGGGCCTGGGCGCTGGCGGAGATTTCCATGTTCAGGCCGGAAAATTTCAGGCTGGATTTTTCGTCCAGTGCGGTTTCCAGCGGCAACAGCTCAAAATTGCCGTTGGTGGACTCGTCGTAGCCGATGTTGACCACGCCTTTGAGCGGTGCCGCGCCCTGAGTGGCAGCGAACCATTTTTCCGTGGCCGGGGTCTTTTCCAGCTCGTAGTGACTGGTGGCCATGACTGGCAGCCATTTCAGCGAAACCAGGCGCGAGAACGGCAGCGGGCCGTGTTCGATGTGATCGACGAACAGCAATTCAACCGGCGCTTCACCGAACATTTCGCCTTCGCCCTTCAAGCGATAGTGCGCGGTGCTGCTGAAGGTGTGACGCTCCAGCGAAACCAGCTCCAGCGAAGCCTTACCGTTGGAGCCGGCCATGGCGGTCTGCAACTCTTTGTTGGCGTTGACGACAGCGTTGTTCAGTACGCCCTCGATTTTTGTGCCCGTGAACCAGGCCCCGCCCGCGCTGATCGCGCCGATGGCAACAACAATTCCGAGTAGCACGCCTGCTGATTTATTCATGAATGACCTGATCGATTTCCGTGGCTGAAAGTGTGGTCGTCTTCCCTGAACCCTAAGACCGGGTCGCGGCTCGACTGCGCTGAAAACTAGCGGTGGAGAGTAGCACTGGCGAGACGGGGTGACCGAATGATTAAAGGTTAAAGAGTGTCTATGGGGAGAGTGGACAGCTGGCAGGCTTCAAGAGTTTCTGTGATGTTGCGAACGCCATCGCTGGCAAGCCACCTCCCACAAGGATTTTCGAGGTTTCTTTTCCAACCCATAACCTGTGGGAGCCGGCTTGCCAGCGAAGAGGCCAATCCAGGCGATACATCATTCAGGAATACTGAACCTCAATCTCATCCAATTGATGATCAAAGCTTTTGAGCCGTGCCGTCCACGTATACACCAGCACTTCGAAGTCGCGATCAATCACCGCTGCGCCCGGGCTTTCGCCGCGCGGATCGCAGAAGTCGAGTTGATAGCGCTCGCGAGCCATGGCCGTGGCGACGTCGGACAATTCACGGGCGTTGTTGAGCCAGTGCCATCCGTCGTCGGCGACTTGTTTATCGAGTGCCAGGCACTGTTTTTTCAGGGTTTCGAGGCTTTTTTCAAGCGGCGTGCCACTCAGCTCGCCCATGACTTCGGCAAACGTTCGCCCCGGCTGCCAATAACTGCCCCAAAAGTAGCGATCGAACACGGTTTCGACACGGCGCAAAGCGACCTTGGTGTCCCAGATCAGCACCAGGGTTTTGCTTTGTTCGAGCTGTCTTTTCTTGATGCGTTGCACCTGCACCGATGCCCACGCCACCACGACAATCGACATCACAGCAATCAATGCCACAGCGCTGTCGAGAAAGACCATCGCCTTATCGATCTGGTGGGCGAGCATGATGCCGTAGAAGTAAGTGGCCGATAGCAGGACGAGTGCTACGAGGGCACACCAGAAGCCAAGAGCATAAGGGTTTTTCATTATTGGTTTCCCCCAGACCTGCACAAGCCTTGAGCACTGAAAAGGCGCGTTGCGCGTGGCGCCCTCTCAGTATTTCAAAGCATAGCAACGGCCTCAGGGTTTGCCGGGATTCGACGCGTTCGTTCGTCCGCTTTCCCAACCGCCGCCAAGGGCCAGGAATAAATCGATCTGGCTCATCGCGACTTGCGTATTGGCAGCGGCCAGTTGCGCCTCTACATCGGTGTAGGTGCGGGTCGCTTGCAGGTCGGCGAGGAATGACGCGCGGCCAGCCTGAAAGAAGCGATGGGTCTGGTCAGCGGCCAGTTTTGCCGACTGATCGGCATCGGCCAGCGCGTCGCGGCGTTGCAGCAGGGCGCTGTACTGAGCGAGGCCGGTCTGGGTTTCGCGAATCGCGTTGAGCACCACGCCATCGAAATGCGCCAGCGCGCCCTGAGTGGCGGCTTCGGCTTCACGGATGCGAGCACGAGAACCGTTGGACGGCACCGTCCAGCTCAGCAACGGGCCGAAACCCCAGCGGTTGGTGGCGGGTTTGCCGAGATTTTCCAGAATACCGACGGTGCCGACCGTCGCACCAATGCTGATGTCTGGATACAACTCGCCCGTGGCGATGCCAATACCGGCAGTCGCCGCCGCCAAGCGCCGTTCAGCCTGACGCACATCAGGGCGGCGCTTGAGCAGCGTGGCGCCGTCGCCGACCGGAAGCAACTGGGCGATTTTCGGCAGTTCGGCGCAATCACGAGTGCCAGCGGGCAGCTGATCGACTGGCTTGGCCAGCAGCATCGATAAACGGAACAACCCGGCCTGACGCGCCGCTTCATAGCGCGGCAGATCGGCACGCAAGGATTTGAATTGGGTTTCGGAACGGGTGACTTGGGTTTCATCGCCGCGCCCAGCGTCGCGCAAGCGTTGAGTCAGGCGGGTACTTTGCGCCTGAAGATCCAACGAATGCTCGGCAATCTCGCGCTCTTCGTTGGCGGCGCAGACTTGCGTGTAGGCGCGTACGACATCGGCCACCAGCGTGATCCGCGCCGTGTCCGCCGCCGCCTGCGTGGCATCGGCGTTGGCCTTGGCCGCTTCGATCCCGCGCTGCAACGTGCCGAACAGGTCGAACTGGTAAGAAGTGGTGATACCGATATCGCCGACATTGGCCACCGGCACTTTATCGGCCAGCAAAAATGCTTCGCCGGATTCCTGCAAACGCTGGGCGCCGATTTTTACGCCACCGCTCCAGCCGCCCGCCGCTTCGGCTTCATCGACCTGGGCGCGAGCCCGGGAAATATTGGCTGCCGCCACGCGCAGGTCGGTGTTGGATGCCATGGCCTGCTGCACCAATTGATCCAGCCGCGGATCCTGATACAACCGCCACCAGTCCCCCGGCACCGGCGCCGAAACCACATTATTGTTGGCCGCCAGTTCACCCTGAAGATCGGCGCGATGCACCGCCGCCGCTTCTGGCAAATGATAATCCGGCCCGACCACCTGGCAGGCCGACAGCATCAGGCCCAGTCCGGCCACCGCCAACCCTGATGCCTTGCTCATTTCGGCTCCTGATCGTCGATGATCGACACCGTGGCCGTACGCCCGGCGATCATGCGGAAATCCGCCGGCACATCATCAAAGGCGATGCGCACCGGGATTCGCTGGGCCAGACGCACCCAACTGAACGCCGGATTGACGTTGGGCAGCAAGTTGCTGCCACTGCTGCGATCACGGTCTTCGATGCCGGCGACGATGCTGTCGACGTGGCCGCGCAATCGCGCGTTGTCGCCGATCACGCGAATGTCGACGCTTTGGCCGACGTGGATGCCATCGAGTTTGGTTTCTTCAAAGTAACCGTCGATGTGGAAAGAATTGCTGTCCACCACGGACAGCACCGGGCGCCCGGCGGTGACGAATTCCTGCGAACGCGGCGCGCGGTCGTTGACGTAGCCATCCACCGGGCTGCGGATCACCGAGCGGTCGAGGTTGAGTTGGGCACTGTCGACGGTCACCCGCGCTTCGGCCAGCGCCGATTGCGCCCGGGCCACGCGGGACTGGCTTTCTTCCAACTGCTCGGCGGGCACCAGATTGCCGAGGCCACGGTTACGCTTGGCTTCACGCTGCGCCTGGGCGAGGGTTTCTTCGCGGTCGGAGAGTGCGGCCCTGGCCTGGCGCAGGGCCAGTTTGAAACGATCCTGATCGATGCTGAACAGCACTTGGCCGCGTTTCACCCATTGGTTGTCCTTCACTTCGACCTGCTGGATCAGCCCGGACACGTCCGGGGCGATTTGCACGATGTCAGCGCGGATGTGGCCGTCGCGTGTCCATGGCGCAAACATGTAATACATCACCATGCGCCAGACCACGACAACGGCGAAAGTCACGATGAGTAAGGTCAACACCACGCGACCGATGGTCAAAAACGGTTTTTTCATGTCATCAGGTATCGGCTGAGTGAATCCACGGCGCCCAGCAGCAAGGCGTAGAGAGCCACATTGAACAATGCCCGGTGCCAGACCAGACGGTAAAAGTGCAGGCGGGTGAGCACGCCGTGCACCAGCAAAAACAGCAGGTATGTGATGCCCATCAGTATCAGCAGGGTCGGCAGGAAAATGCCGCTGACATCCAGATCACCAATCATAGGGGCGCTCCATCGATGCCATGGGGCAGCGGTTCTTCGGGTTCGGCGGTGCCGACAAATTCGACTCCGGGCAACAAGGCCAGACGCAAGCCGCTCAGGGCATGCAGCAGATGCAGACGGGTTACGTCATCGCAGTGGCCATTAAGGGCTCGGCGGGTTCGATCAAGCGTCATCAGCAACGGACTCGGCGCCGGCAAGCGCTCGCCGGCCTTCAGGCACGCCTTGAAATATGCACCGACTTCGGCAACCACCTGCTGCAATAACGTTCGCGGCAAGCCGTGCGCCCGTGGCGTGTAGGCCAGCAAATCAAGAAGGTTGAGCGCCACGCGCACTTCGCGCAGTGCGGCGCCGGTGTCTTGGCCGGTCATGGCCAGACGCGGAAGGTGCTGCATCAAACGGTCGAGCATCTGCACACCGAGATGCCGATGTTCGGCGAGGCTCGCAGGTTCAGTCATATTGACGATGTCTTTCCAGCTGAAACGGGTCAGGCGCTTGGCTGCCAATTCGGCGCCGAACGGCCGGGCAATCAGCGTCCAGATAAACGCGAACAGCAAACCGACCGGGCCTGCCAGATTAGCGTTGGCGAACGCGAAAAAGTCCGCGTCATAGGCGCCCTGAATGCTGATGAACGACGACGTGTTGACCAGCGTCAGCAGCATGCCAAGGTAAAAACGCGGCTGCACCGTAAGCGTGCCGACGCAGATGAACGGCACCGCGAAGGCCAGCACCAGCATGGGAAAGTCATGCAGGTTCGGCAGCACCAGAAACAGGTAAAGACTGGCGAACAGCACCGACATGCCTGTCCAGAAAAAGAACCGGTAAATCTGCGGTGCCGGATCGTCCATCGAGGCAAAGAAACTGCACGCCACCGCCGCCAGGATCACTGCGCTGCCGCCATCCGTCCAGCCGAGCAGAATCCACAGAACCGACGCGACAATGATCGCCAGGATGGTCGATGCGACCGAATACAGCATCAGCCCGCGATCAAGAAACGGCGACAAACGCCCAAGCCGCCAATGCCGATAAACCGCCCGCCAGCTGTCCTGACGCTCGCAGAGAATTGCGTTTTGCAAGCTGCGACAGTCCTGCCACAAATCGATCCACTCGCCGAGGCGATACAAGGCGTTAGAGAACAGCAGTTGCTTACGATCTTCCAGCGCTTCGACGCTTGGCTGCCGGGCCTCGAGCTGATCTTTAAGCGCTCGCCAGCGATCAAGATCGGCGTCCTTGTGGTTGAGCCACTCGGTTGTCGCGCTGAGCAGCGGCGCGAACTTGTCCACCCACTCCGGCGTGCGTCGTTCCAGGGCGTAAAGCGCATCGTCGAGGGCATCGATCACCGGCAGCAAGTGAATCATCCGCCCGCGCAGTTCCTTGGTGTTGCGCACGGTCTGCGGTCGCGTGCCTTCGTGAGGCAACTGGCCAATCATCAATTCGAGGCTGTTGAAACTGGCGACCATGGCCCCGCGCAACGCGCTGACTTCCTCCGGCTGCACGTTGCGGCTGAGAAAGCGCAGGCTGTAAGTCGACGCATCGGCGAACCATTTGCCCACCGCGTCGTTAAAGACCGGCGCCAAGCGGCGCGGCCAGAACATCGCCCCCACCACCGCCGCCACGGCGATGCCGAGGAAAATCTCTTCGGTACGCGCTTCCGCCACGTCCCACACCGCCAGTGGGTTATCCACGACCGGCAAGGCAATCAGCGGCAAGGTGTAACCGGCAAGCATCAATGCGTAGCTGTTGGCCGTGCGCAAATGCAAGGACAGGAACAGCAGAATCCCCGTCCACAATGCGATGACCACCACCAGCACATAAGGGCTCTGGACAAACATCGGCACGAAAAAAACCGCCGCCGCCGCACCAAGAAAAGTGCCGACGGCGCGGTACAAGGCCTTCGAACTGGTCGGGCCGACGAACGGGCTGGAAACGATATACACCGTGGCCATCGCCCAATAAGGACGCGGCATCTGCATGAGCATGGCGATATACAGCGCAATCATCGATGCGGCGAAGGTGCGAACGCCGTAAAACCAGTCGCGCGCGGGGGGCATGCCGGTGAAAAAACCGTTCAAGAATTGAATACCGAAGGAGGATTCGCCGATTCAAACGCCTTGAGGACTCGCAAGGCCGCTTCCAGATCGCTCTGTTCTATACCTTCCAGCACTTCCTGACGCAGCCGAACCAGTTCGGCTTCGACGGCTTGCACCAGTTCACGTCCAGTGTCGGTCAGGCTCAGGCATTTGGCGCGGCGATCATGAGAGTCTTCGGTGCGGCAGACGTAACCCGAATGACACAGCTGATCCAGCAAGCGCACTAGAGACGGACTCTCCATCCCCGCCGCTTGCGCGACCGTCACCTGGCGCACGCCCTCACCCAGGCGCCCGATCATCAAGAGCGGGACGGCGCAGGCTTCGGAAATTCCATAGTTGACCAGCGTCGTCTGGCAGATCTTCCGCCAATGCCTGGCGGCCACCACCATGGCACTGCTGATGTTCATCTGGAGAGCGTCGAGGTTATTCGGCACGGAAAAATGCACACACTGTTAGTTTGCTAACTATCAATATGGCATTGAGAGGGAAATTTCGTCAAGTTTTGAAACAAAATTTCCGCTGGTCGCGGAAGGTAATTTCCAACACAAAAAGAGTACTGACGCCGTATATACTTTGTCTGTACATACACGAGGAATGGATAATGTCAAAACAAGCGGTTTTCACCATGAAACTCGAATCTGAGTTGCGCGAACAATTTATGGCTGAGGCAGAAGCCGCACATCGTCCCGCTTCGCAAATAATGCGAGAAATGATGCGCCAGTTCGTTCAGACCCAACAAAACGCGCGCGCGTACGAAGATTTTTTGCATGAAAAAGTGGAAGTCGGCCGGTCTTCGCTTCGAGCAGGCGAAGGCCTGTCCAATGAAGAAGTTGAAGCACAATTCGCCGCCAGGCGCAGGCGGGCAGATCACCAAGAATGAGGATTATCTGGACGCCAACCGCCGCGCAAGATCGCGAAAATATCTGGGACTACCTCAATGCTGTAAACCCAAAAGCAGCCATCGACATGGACTTGCGTTTCAGCGCAGCGACTTCGCAAATATCACGAAACCCCGAGTGCGGCCCGGCCGGCATCGTTGTCGGTACTCGCGAAATCATTCCGCATCCGAGTTATCGCCTTGTATACCAACTGGAACCGGATGCGATTTGGATTCTGGCGCTGGTTCACACAGCCCGACTGTGGCCTGCCACACGGTGACGCTCTTCATCGCGCCCCTTACGCAACATCACATTCAACTGATCCACCACCTCCGCCCAATCCGCGTCATCGAGAATTTCCTCACGCAACAACTGCGCCTGGCTTTCCGACCAGAAAAACGCGTCTGCCAGATGCAATTCAGGTTTCAGAGGCGAATGGCTGGCGATGAATTGATCGATGCTTTTTGCGTCGTCATCCAGCCCAAGTTGTTTGAATAGTTCCGGCAAGCTGTGTGTCGGGTTTTCCATGTCGGGCTCCTGACGATGGTGTGATTTCGGAATTTTTCGCGGGCAAGCCTCGCTCCTACCGGTTACGCGAAGCGCGTGCCCCGCAAAGTCTAGTCCGACTCGACGACGGCGAAGCAATATCCGCCCACTGGCCGCGTTCTTAATTGATCACAATTCAACCAGCCACAGGGTCAACTAGACTTAGGGAAAGACACGACGCTCGCGGAGGGTCACGTGAACACCCGTTGCTACGCGCTTGCTCTGTTCCTGTTGATGAGCGGGCCTGCTTTTGCCGCCGAGATTTCGCTTGCCGCCGCCAGTCCTGTCGGGCTGTGGCTGATTACCCTGGGCGTCGTGTTTCTGATTGCCGAAGCCGCGTTGCCCAATTACGGGTTGATCGGCTTGGGCGGCATTGTGATGTTCGTGATCGGCGCGCTGATTTTGACCAATACCGAATTGCCGGTGCCGATGATGATCGGTCTCGGTCTGGTCAGTGCAGTATTACTGGTTGTGCTGTTGGTTCGCGCCCTGAAGACCCGGCCGCGCCACGCGGTGAGCGGCGATGCCGGTCTGGTCGATAGCATCACCGATGTCATCACCGTACAGCCGGGCGATGCCCGCAACGGCTGGGTGCAATTGCAAGGAGAACGCTGGCAAGTGTCGAGCACCACGCCATTGCACACCGGGCAAACGGTGCGCGTGGTGGGTCGCAAGGGCTTGCTGCTGCAAGTGGCCGCAGCTGATGCGGCGTCGTTCGGAGAGTAGAAATGGGTTTGCAAATCGGTTTTGTCGCGCTGCTGTTGCTGTTGATCGCCCTGGCGGGCTCGACGTTTCGCATCCTGCGTGAATATGAGCGCGGCGTGGTGTTTCAGCTCGGGCGTTTTTGGCAAGTCAAAGGGCCGGGGCTGATTCTGTTGATTCCAGTGGTGCAGCAAATGGTACGGGTCGATCTGCGCACCATCGTCCTTGATGTGCCGGCCCAGGACGTCATCACCCGCGACAACGTATCAGTGAAGGTCAACGCGGTGCTGTACTTCCGCGTGCTCGATCCACAGAAGGCAATTATTCAGGTCGAAGACTTTCTCTCCGCCACCAGCCAACTCGCCCAGACCACCCTGCGTGCAGTGCTTGGCAAACATGAACTCGACGAACTGCTGGCCGAGCGCGAGCAGTTGAACATCGACATCCAGCAAGTGCTCGACGCCCAGACCGATGCGTGGGGCATCAAGGTCGCCAACGTCGAAATCAAGCACGTCGACCTTAATGAATCGATGATCCGCGCCATCGCTCGCCAGGCCGAAGCCGAACGCGAACGCCGCGCCAAAGTCATCCATGCAGAGGGCGAATTGCAGGCCTCGGAAAAACTCATGCAAGCGGCCGAAATGCTCGGCCGCCAACCCGGCGCGATGCAGTTGCGCTACATGCAGACATTGAGCTCGATCGCGGGCGACAAGAGTTCGACCATTGTTTTTCCGCTGCCGATTGAATTGCTCAAGGGGATGGCGGATTTGTCGGACAAATCTTAGGTTGCGACAGACCTTCGGTTAACGGAAATGCAATGTTTCAAACAATTACTCATAAACAGCCGAATGAAAGTCTTGACCATCGGTGGAGTGTGATCGGATAAACCGACTCCCATCCACCACCCAACGCCTTATACAACCCGACCATCGCCAGCGAAACGCCGGTGGAGCTCTCCACCCATTGTTCCTGCGTCGCGAGCAGTGCGCCTTGTACTGTGAGGACGTTGACGAAATCGACCACGCCTTCGACGTATTGCTGTTGCGCGGTGCGCAGAGCGATCTGGTTCTGGCGCACGGCCTCGGCGAGGCTGTCGGCGCGGCGTTGGCTGGCGTTGTAGGCGGTCAGTTGATCGTCGATTTCATGCCAGGCGCGCAGCACGGTTTGCTGATAGGCAATCGCCGCGTCCTGCTGCTGGGCTTCGCGCAAATGCAAGACGCCACGCAGACGGCCGCCGTCGAATAGAGGAAGACTGAATTGCGGGCCGATGCCGAAAGCGCGGGAGCCCCAGGAGCCGAAGTCGCTCAGCTGCATCGCTTGCGAACCGAGGTTGCCGGACAAGGTAATGCGAGGGTAAAAGTCGCCTTTCGCGACACCGATGTTCGCCGTAGCGGCATGCAGCGCCGCTTCCGCCTGGCGGATGTCAGGGCGGCGTTCGGCCAGTTGCGACGGCAGGCCTATGGCAACCCTGAGCGGTGACGTCGGCACCGGGCCGTCTGTGGATAAATCTTTGGCGAGCGCTTGCGGCGGTTCGCCCATCAACAAGCTGATGGCATTGACCAATTGCGACTGGCGCTGCTCCAGCGCTGGCAGCCGCGCTTCGATGGTCGCGACTTGTGCGGCGGCTTCGGCCACGTCGAGGTCGGTCGCCACGCCGTCGGCCAGGCGCAGCTGCGACAGCTTGAGGCTGTGACGCGCGACATCGAGGTTTTGCTCGGTGACCGCCCGGGTGTTTTGCACGCCCCGCAGTTGGATATAGTTTTGCGCGGTATCGGCGAGCACGGCGAGCAGCACGCCACGACGGTCATTTTCCGCGACTTCCAGGCTGGCGTCGGCAGCTTCGGCTTCCCGGCGCACGCGGCCCCAGAAATCCAGTTCCCATGACGCGGAGAATCCGGCATCCCACAGATTGAACGCAGAGTCGCCGTCGTGTCCGGAAGGATCGCTCAAACCTTCGCCGCTGTTTCGTTTGCGTGCGTAACTGCCGGTGGCGGCGGTTGACGGATAGCGATCGGCAGTGACGACCTGGCGCGCGGCGCGGCTTTGTTGCAGGCGACTGCTGGCGCGTTTCAAATCCAGGTTGCTGTTCAATGCGCGCTGGGTCAGGGCCGAGAGTTGCGGGTCGTGGAAAACTTCCCACCAGCGCTCGTTCAGTGGTTCGCTGACGGTTTGGCCGGGGGCGGGCTGGGCGGGTTTCGCCCAGTCGGCGATGGGTGTGGCTGCGGGTTTCTGGAAATCCGGGCCGACGGTGCAGGCGGTGAGGCTGA
>NZ_WKEQ01000079.1 GCF_021605415.1 Pseudomonas syringae | reverse complement strand
GCCAAAGAGATCATCATCACCTACCGTAACGGCGAAGATATCCAGCAGACAATGAACCTAGGGCGTTTCTCGCTGTTTCTAGGGGCAAAAGCCTGGGGTTATGCCGGTGCGTCATTGTTACTGTCTTCAGAAATTGCACTGGACGTCGGCAATGCCGGCTTCCATCTGGCGCCTCCCGAACCCGTGGTGCGCACCGGTGATAAACGTAACTACGTCAGAACGGAAACCAGCGCGCAAGCAACGACTGCCTCAGGAAACCTGCAAATACAGGACGGTGCAAAAGCTGCATTCAATCTTTTTGCGGGCCTGCAAACGGGCATCATGGTCACCGGCGCTCTCAACTGGGCCCCGCCCTCCGAAGTCGCCCTGCTGACAAGAGCGCCAGTCGCCGGCAAAAGGGCCGGAATGAGCGCTAACGAATGGTTCAGCCTCGCGCGGCTGAGCGTCGAACTCAACGTTGCCGCAGGCCTCGGTGCCAAGGGTGAAGCGAGTATTTCGCTTAACGATGGACGATTGATATTGGTTCTCAAAGCATCATTAATCGCTGGCCCGGGTGTTGGGGGATCGTTCAAGTTTGAGGTTGGTTACGACGCCGTTACGGAATTGATTAATCTGTTTCGGCGAGAGCTGTATAAAAATAAACAGAATCCGGTATTCATTATCGAAGATGAAACATTTGCCTACCTGTCTAAGCTCAACTCCCTGGCCATCTGCGGGTTTGACATCCGGATGGCTTACATTATGGGCATTGACGTTGTGATGTCGCTATATGAGTATTTGACGGCTACGGGCAAGGGTGGGCCAATTGCTGACACTATTATGTTTTATGAAAATCAGCAAGAGCTGGAGGAGTGGTGTATCAATGCGATACCCGGCGCACTTGGCCCATTGTTGATGACCCTGATTAGTCCTCCGAGTGAATTCACGGTTGTTGTTACAGATGATTCTGTAAACACAGCCGAAAAAAATCGAAAATACAATAACGACGAAGCTCATTTGATTCAGCAGCAGGCGATCGAGCGTATCGTAAATTGGATTGCAAGCAATGCAAAAAAACAGAATACGATAGATAAAGCACAAAGCCAGTTTGAAGAAATATGTATGTGCATGAATCGCTTTGGGTTGAAAACCGCGAATTCGGAGCAGGCCTACTGCGAAAACCGACTGGAGATGGATAATTTCATGAAAGAAGCGGTGCTTCGAATTTCGGTCGCGGCCGGAGACGACATGCGAACACGTTACAAAAACAACGTCACCATCTTAGGCGCAAACCGAGATAAATATTGCCAACGTAGTCAGTACGAAGGACGTACATATGTACCCGCCGGAATGGCCAAATACATAGCGGCACCTCAATGAACATCACAAAGAACAATATCATGCTATCCCGACTAATTTTGATCTGCACACTCTCGCTTGTTAGCCTTAACCAAGCACTCGCGCAGCTTAACCCCGAACAACAAGAAACAAAATTGAGAGGGATCGCACTTTACAACCAATACAAAGCAAACTCGGCCATCCCCTATCTATTAGTTGCAGCGGAGGCTGGAGACCACGAAGCGCAATATTACTTAGGGGAGGCACTCAGGAAGAAAAACCACTATATGAATGCTGAGGCTCGGAGCTGGTATGAGAAATCAGCAAATCAAGGCGATCTATATGCAATGATTCAACTTGGTCGAAGCAAAGAGGATTTATGCAAGCTTCTCGACGAATGTGGGACAACCCAGAAAAAACCTATTGAATGGCTAAATCAAGCGAAAGGCATTGCGGAAAAAAAAGCTACAACTGATGCTGAATCGATGTACATCATGTACGAATTAACAGTTGATGAAAAATGGCTAATGAAGGCCGCAACAGGAGGTAATGCGGAAGCTCAGTACTGGGTTGCAGTTGGCTATAAACAGGGAGAAGGTTTTTTCTTGCCTTGGACACGAGCGAAAGAAGTTGAGAAATGGTTCAAGTTGTCTGCCGAGGGCGGATATCCAAAATCGAGGATGGAATACGGCGCATTGCTTTACGAGAAACGCGATGTTGAAGTCTTTCGAAAAT
>NZ_WKEQ01000078.1 GCF_021605415.1 Pseudomonas syringae | reverse complement strand
CATCTTCAGTGATGTATTGTTTATCCTCTACTATTTCTTCCGCCAATAAAAACTGGGCTTCGCTGTCGCCGGCCTCAGCTGCAATTTCCAATTCGCGGGCTGCTGTTTTGTATTGGTTGAACAGTACTATGCCGCGTTCTTTCGCGGCTTGTTGGCTCACGTTTAGTTTCGCAAGAACGTAGCAGGGTAGGACGAGCAACATTATGAAAGCAAGTAGCGTTTTGGCAGTCGCGTAAGAATTATTCATGGTTTCGCTCTGCAGATTCCTATCAGCTACGCTTCCGGCCAAGACCTAAGGCAAAGGTGTGGCAAAAGGGTGGTTTTTTAAAGTGGTAAGTTTTAGCCCGGCTTCTTCAGTAAGTAATTTTAATTTGGGTTGCATGATATAAATTTCGCTAATCGTGGTGGTTATTTCACAAGGTGTGATCATACAAGTTATTAGCGTCGGCTTTGATGCCTTGTTAATTGGTGCTTCATACTAGCTGGTTGTGACTGTTACTATGTGGGTCTTCGTAAACAGCTATCAACTTCTGAGTGTCTCTAGCGGATCGTCTGTCAGCGTTAAGATCCTAATTTTTCAGGGTAAAAGGAAAGAGGAGGGTGGGTGTCTTTCCAGTTTTGAGCAAAGACCTTAGCTCTGGCAATTTGGTCTGGCGTCATCTTTGCTGCGATCCGAGGAAGCTTGTCGCTAACATTCGAGTCCATACCGCCGCCGCCGTCCAGTTCTCTTAATAGATAAATTAACGCGTAACCCTTGATAATTTCATAAGGGTATCCATAAGTGTCGGGTTCGTGAGCTAGATCAGAACCATAACCGTAAACTGACGAAGCATAGCCGATCAGAGCGGCTTGCTCGTTCCAATGACGGAATCCTTTTATGTCTCCATCTTCGAAAAGGAGAGCCGCATATTCCATCATCCCTTTTGGATTTTTGCCTTCTGCTGATGCTTTTGCCCATTCTTTTGCCGCTTCCGTCCGTTTCCATGGAAGGAGAAATGATCCCTTGCCTTCCTTATAACGAACTGATAACAGCCACTGTGACTCGGGGTAGCCTAGCTCTGCAGATTTTTCCAACCAGTCAAGCTGACCAGTCGCAAGATACAAAATATAAGCTGCTTCTGCATTTCCATCGCTAGTCTGTGACGTCGCCAACTGCTTGGCTTGATTTAACCATTCCGACGGTTTCTTTTGCCCAATGGAACAATTTTTCATTGCTTCACATAGGTCACTCTTTGATCGAGCAAGCCTAAGCATTGAATATAAGTCATTCTGAGCTGCAGCTGCTTCGTACCATTTTATTGCTTCTGCTGTTATGTATTGGCTTTTTTGTCGAAGTTCTTCGGCCAAATAAAACTGTGCTTCCGAGTCTCCAGCTTCCGCCGCAATTTTTAGCTCGGGTTCTGCTGTCTTATATTGATTGAACAGTTGTATGCCTTTCTCTTTCGCAGCCTGCTGTGATGAAGTAAGCCCTGCCGCATATAAGCATGTGCTCGCAAGAAAAAGAAGAAGCGTCGCTAAGACTTTGTACATTGGTTTTATCCTAGTTAATGCCGTCCATCGGTGCTTAATATCTTTTTTCTGGATTTTCTCAGTGGTTTATCTTTGTCGCTATTGCTATGAGTTTGCTTTCAGTTGATTTAACTAACCTGCATAAAATATCGAGCTTTTTAAATAAGTTCCCAAGCTAACAGAATTATTTCCCTCTTACTGAAGCTCGACCCCTTCGCCTTAGCAGATTTTCCGATGTTTGGGAACTGCGCCCCATTGGACGTGACGGTTGCTAACAGGGCGAGCATCGCAAGAAAATTCATTAACGGCTTAGTTTGTCGGGGAAAAATGATAGAGGAGGATGAGTTGCCTTCCAGGCTTTAGCGAACTCATGAGCTTTCACTATTTGTTCAGCACTCATTTTGGCCGCAATTATTGGAAGTTTATATTCAGCATTTTCTTTCATTCCCCCACCGCCGTCTAACTCACATAGAAGAAGCATTAATCCATAACCTTTAACGGGGTCATAGGGGAATCCGAAAGTGTCAGGTTCGTGGCTTAAATATGCGCCATAGCCGTAAACTGAATCAGGGTAGCCTGCTAGTGCTGCTTTCTCACTCCATTTTCGAAAGCCTTCAAC
>NZ_WKEQ01000077.1 GCF_021605415.1 Pseudomonas syringae | reverse complement strand
TCCTTGGCCTGAACACTGGACACACCGGACAAGCTGTCCGGAAT
This sequence comes from Pseudomonas syringae, assembly GCF_021605415.1. Classification (GTDB taxonomy): domain Bacteria; phylum Pseudomonadota; class Gammaproteobacteria; order Pseudomonadales; family Pseudomonadaceae; genus Aquipseudomonas; species Aquipseudomonas syringae_S. The sequence goes on along the minus strand of NZ_WKEQ01000077.1, from coordinate 2,587 downwards.
CAGTACGGTAGACGCCGACAGGACTGCGCCGATCGCCATTGCGAGCACGAGCTTTTTAATGTGCATATCGTTCTCCGTCTTGTTGTCTTGATTGGGAACGTAAAAGCCTTGTTGCGGTAGATCCAAGCCGTTCCCGGGCTCAGTGAATGCTGGAGGCGAGTTCGAAGATCGGGATGTACATCAGGATTACGATCACGCCGATCAACAGGCCGATAAAGGTCATGAGCAGCGGCTCGAACAAGCGCACGAACCACTCGATCCAGCGGCTGATTTCCTCGTCGTAGAAATCGGCGCTGCGTTCCATCATTTGCCCCAGGTTGCCGGACTGTTCACCCGCACGCAGCAGGCGCAGGGACACCGGGGTCACGAGATGATTGATCTCCAGCGCGGCGGACAGCGAATGACCTTCGCGTACGCGCTCGCACGCCTGGTCAAGGCGCACCCGCGACGGCACCGTGAGCAGGCCGCGCACCATGCCCATTGCCGTTACGAGCGGAATCCCGCCTTGCAGCAGAATCCCCAATGAACGATAGAACCGTGCCAGTTCGTACATGAAAATGCGTTGATGCACCGCGGGCAGTTTTTCCACCAGCCGATCCAGTGCGCGACGGAACGCCGGCTGCTTTTGCAGCAGGGCAAGGGCTATGACGATGGCGGCCAGTGCGCCGAAAAATTCAAGCTGATGCGCGTGCAAAAACATGCCGCTGCTCATCAGAATCTGCGACAGCCATGGCAGGTTCGAGCCCAGTCCTTCGAACACCAGGCTGAAGCGCGGCACCACATAGCCCATCAAGAACAACACCACGCCACCGCCAACGACGAGCAACAGCAACGGATAGATCGAAGCGCTGACGATCTTCTGCCGCACTTCGTCCATGCGCTGGCGATAGCTGACGTAACGGCCCAGCGCGTCGCCGACCGCGCCGGTTTTCTCGCTGGACTGTACCAGCGCCACGTAAAGCGGGGGGAACACCGCCGACAACTGGCCCAACGCCTGAGAGAACGATTTTCCCTCGTAAAGCAAGCGCACCAGCTCACTCAAGGTTTTGCGGGCAGCGGGGGCGGTTTCTTTTTCGGCGAGGCTTTCCAGTGCATCGATCAACGGTAGGCCGGCGTTCAGCAGCGTGGTCAGTTCCTGGCTGAACAACACCAGGTTGAACGTCTCCCGTTGACGCGGACGCAGGGAACGCCAATGACGCTCGGCGTGCAGGCTGACCACGCGCAACCCCTGATCCTCGGCGATGCGCCGCGCCTCGATTTGCCCCGGCGCCTCGACGCTCAGTGACACCACGCCGGTTTTGCCCACGGCTTTGAGTTGAAAGCGCATGCCCTGTGCTCCGCTTATTGCCAATTGGTGACTTCGGCGTTTTCACCTTCGCCGCCGGGCTGGCCGTCCTTGCCCATCGAGAGCAGGTCGTACTCGCTGTTTTCCCCTGGATAGCGATAGGCGTAATTACGGCCCCACGGATCCTGCGGCAGTTTTTTCTGCAAATACGGGCCCGTCCATTTCGCTTCATCGCTCGGCGCAGTGACCAGCGATTGCAAGCCTTGCTCGGTGGACGGGTAGTGGCCGACTTCCAGGCGATACAGATCCAGCGCCTTGCTCAGGCCTTCGATCTGCGCCTTGGCGACCTTCACTTCGGAACGGCCCAACTGCGCGAAATACTTGGGCGCGACGATCCCGGCCAAGAGGCCGAGCACCACCAGCACCACCAGCAATTCCAACAGGGTAAAGCCGCGCTGGGCGCGTGCGGTGGAACGCAAAAGCACCTTCATGATGACCTCCAGCCAAAGGCAGTCGAGTGGCTGGAGAGACCCTGTGCAAATACCGTGCTCGAACCCCTTCATTCGGCTGAAAGCCACGCAGTACAAGCGTTTCAGGAAGCGGCACAGTGCTTGCGTATGGCTGATTCACGATCGGTGAGTGGGGCATTTCCCCCAATTTTTTTCAGGCCGGTCAGGGGAGGCCCACCATGAAAACACTCACCGCCGGATTGCTCGGCTGCCTGCTCTCCATGGGCATTGTCCAGGCCGATGTCTTCGTCTCGATGGACACCAAAGGCAACTACGTTTTGTCCAACGTTCACCGGCCCGGTCGCAACTACGAACGGGTGATCCACGAAGCTCAAGCGGCCGTCGTCAGCCTCGATCAGCAGCCGCAATTGATCGCCGATCAGCCCTACGCCGAACTGGTCTCGGCCGCTGCCAGCGCCAACCAGTTACCCGAAGCGTTGCTGCACGCCGTGATCAACGCCGAGTCCCGTTACAACCCTGGCGCCACTTCACCCAAAGGCGCGGGCGGGTTGATGCAGTTGATGCCCGACACGGCGCGGGAGCTGGGGGTCAATGACGTCTACGACCCCAAGGCCAACATCCAGGGCGGAGCCCGTTATCTCAAGCGTTTGATGACGATGTTCGACAACGACATCTCACTCGCCGTGGCGGCCTACAACGCTGGCCCCGAAGCGGTATTGAGCCGTGGCCGGATCATCCCGCCCTTCGCCGAAACCCAGCGTTACGTACCCAGCGTGCTGCGCCAATACCGGCGTTTGCAAGGGCTGTCGGCAGACACACCGTTGTAATGGAT
>NZ_WKEQ01000076.1 GCF_021605415.1 Pseudomonas syringae | reverse complement strand
GGGCTGGGGTGAGGGGGGCGGCTTAGCGCGGTAACTCGATCCGCTCAACTTCCCCCGGCACCGTCGGCCAATCCCCGGCCGCCCATTTGCGCCGCGCTTCATCAATCGCCGCCGGATCGCTCGCCACAAAATTCCAGTTGATTCGCCGCGGCCCATCCAGTGGCGCACCGCCGAACAACACCGCGTGGCATTCGTTCTCGGCAAACAGCGTCATTTCTTCCCCGGCCGGCAGCACCAACAAATCGCGCGGCTCGACCGGTTCGCCATTGAGCTGTACCTCGCCACTCAGCACATACAGCGCTCGCTCTTCATGCTCGGTGGGAATCAGCAGCGTGGTTGCCGTTTGCATCTTCACTTCCGCATACAGCGTAGGAGAAAGCACCGGCACCGGCGATTCAAGGCAAAAGCCTGACCCGGCAATCATGCGGATCTGAACCCCAAGGTTGTTGCTGACCGGTAACGTCGCCGCCGGGTGATGGCTGTAATGTCCCGGCCCTTGCTCGTGCTCTTTCGGCGAGGCCAGCCAGATCTGTAAGCCGTGGAACTCGAATCCGCTTGCCTTCAAGGGCTCTGGCGTGCGCTCGACGTGGGCGATGGCGCTGCCGGCAGTCATCCAGCTGACGTCACCCGCACTCACAACCTGATCGGAGCCGAGGCTGTCCTTGTGCTGGATTTGTCCTTCAAACAAGTACGTGAGCGTAGACAGACCGATGTGCGGATGTTGTCGGATGTTCATCCCCTTACCGGCGGGATAAACGGTTTCGAGCATGTGGTCGAAAAACACAAAGGGCCCGACGTTGCGGCATTGGGCTGACGGCAGCGGGCGAAGAATCGGCTGCCCTTCGACGTCTTCGGCGCGCGGGCGGATAACCAGGGGTTGGGGGCTCATGTCGCTTTCCAGGCTGGGCGGGTGGTGCGCAGAGCATAACCCGCCAGCGGGTCTTGGTGATTATTGGCTATCGAAGCCTTGCGGGGCGTGGGTTTCGATGGTGATTTCGCTGGTGGTCATCAATTTGTGCAGGGGGCAGCGGTCGGCGACACGATAGAGTTCTTCGCGCTGGGCGTCGGTCAATACGCCTTTGAGCGTGAGGGTGACGTGCAGGGTGTATTTGCCTTTCTGCTCTTCGCTGTTGTCGCGTTTGACCTCAACGCCGACGCCGGTCAGCGGGATGTCTTTTTTCTTGGCGTACATTTTCAACGTCAGCGCCTTGCAGGTACCGAGCGCGGCATCGAAATAATCGTGGGGCTCGGGCGCGGAACCTTCGCCACCGGCAGACACTGGGGCGTCGGCAAACAGTTCGTGATCATCGATTTGTACGGTGTGACGCAAACCTTCGGCGGAGATGGTATTGACGGTAACGGTCATGTGAACCTCGCAAGCGGTAGGAAAAGTCATTCGATCAAACTTGGTGTTGCAGTTATAGAGCATTCCTACAAGTGCGCGTTCCACTTTCCTGCCGTAGGTGAACCCTTTTCGTCGTAGCGGGGTCTAGGCTATGCCAGCCTGCCGGAGAGTACTTGTGTCCTTGTTTCGTTTAAGTGTTGCGTGCCTGTTGGTATTTACCGACGCTGCTGTCGCCCGGGACTACCGCTACAGTGATGCGCATCTGCATTACGTGGATTTTTTCCAGGAAACCGCCGGCATGCCGAAATTGCTCAAGGCCATGGACGAGAACGCCATTGACCATGTGATGATTTCGGGCATTCCCGTGGCCAAGAAATGGCACGAAGACGAGCCCAAGCGTCCGCGCTATTACGCCGGTGATGATGCCGATGCCTATTGGTACAGCGCGACCGATGTAATCGTCGCCGATGCCGTGCAGAAACTGGCGCCGGAGCAGCGGCGGCGCTTTCACCCGTTCCTGTCAGGCTTCAACCCCAACGACAAAAACTCCGCCGCGCACATCCAGCGCATGCTCGATCTGTACCCGGGGTTATGGCAGGGGATCGGTGAAGTATTCACCCGCCACGACGATCTGACGGCGCTGACGGCTGGCGATACGCCGCGCGCCAACAATGAGGCCATGACACGGGTCTATCACCTGGCGGCGGAAAACGATCTGCCGGTAATGCTGCATTCCAACATCACCTCCAAGCGTGAAAAAAATCCGCTCTATCTGGCAGAAATCGAGGAGCCGCTGCGCAACCATCCGCACACGCGCTTCATCTGGGCGCACGCGGGCACCAGCGCCGAAATTCATCGGCATCAGACACATATGGATTTTCTGTTGCCGACGTTGACTCGGTTGCTTGAGGCGTACCCCAATCTCTACATCGATCTGTCGTGGAGCATGCTCACGCCCTATCTGCTTGATGAACAGGGCAAGCCGCGCGAGGAATGGCTGGCACTGGTTGAGCGTCACCCTGAGCGGTTCATGGTGGGATCGGATGTAGTAGGGCGTTTCAACAAGCTTGGTCAGGAAATGCACAGCTATCAGCCGTTTCTGGATGCGCTGCCTGAAACGGTCGCTCGCAAGGTTGCACGGGATAATTTCCTGGCGATTTTGCCTCGAACTGCGCCCGAATTGTAGGCGCGAGCCTAGCGCGCGAATGCGTCAGTTCAGGCAATTGTCGTGACTGAAACACCGCTTCGCGAGCAGGCTCGCGCCTGCAGGGAATTGCGTCGTTAGAGAAAACTCCGATAACAAAAAGCCCCGCAATTCAGACTGTGTGAAAACCTAGCAATCTGTTGGCCGGTTGAAGAAAATGCCCGTATCGCAAGATACGGGCATTTTTCTTATGCGCTATATCCAAGGTGAAAACCGCTCCCAGAGCGCGCTGTTTCCAC
>NZ_WKEQ01000075.1 GCF_021605415.1 Pseudomonas syringae | reverse complement strand
GGCCGGGGTCGGGTACGCCGGCTGCGCCGTTGTTGCCGGGGCCGATGAAAATGGCCGACGCCGACAACGCCGGCAAAGTCCCATTACCGCTTCCCAAACGCCTGAACGAGTCCGGTATCACCCCGCTGTGCGGCAAACAAAGCAACGGCGCCTGCAGCCGTAAGGATTGCACATGCATGTAAAAGCCCTGAGCGCCCTGCTCGCCGAACCGCATTACGCGTTCGAGCATCTGCCGAGAGAATCATCCGGCCTGACACTGTGCTTCATCATCGACCGCAGCCGCCAGCCAGAAACCATGAGCCGCCTCTATCGCATTGGAGAACCACTCAATTCACAGGGTTTGTTCATCGCCACCGATTTTGCCGAAATGGCCGCTGATGGCCCGCTCTGGCTCACCGCGCCGTGGGGCAGCCGTTTGGCGGCAGAAGCGACGAAACTCTGCGAAGAAAACTTCTCCGGCATCGCCCTGACAACCCTCGATCCCGTCAAAGCGCTGACTCATGCACGCTGGCTGTTACGCGCCAACGATGGCTCCGGCGGCCAAAGCCTCCTCAGCTACCACAAACCCAGCCTGTGGGCGGCACTGGCCTATAGCGCCGGCGAATCCTCACACCAACTCTTCGGGCCATGGCGCCACGTTTACACACCGGCACCGCGAAACTTCGGCCAACAACGCGGTAACTGGCTGAACTGGCAACCCGCTCCGGAACTGGAATGGCTGGGCGACGTCTCAGCATTCAACCTGCCCGAAGCAGCGCCAAAGACTCAGGAACAACTGGGCTGGGTCTACTGGGTCGACGAGCAATACGCGGCCTACGGCGAACCCACCGATGAAGAATTACCGAACCTCGTGCAAAACCTCAGCACGCTGGTCGATCACAACATTTACGAAGGCCGTCATCTGCTCAAACTCGGCCAAATCGCCAACGGCCCACTGCTCGAATCGCAGCCCCAGGCCATGGCAATTCTGCAATCCAGGGAAGAGTCGTTCATCAAGGTTGAACAGCTGAAGCAACTCGCCACCAGCGCCGCCTGATGAACTTGTCCGTGTAACGAATGAATGGAAGCGAAATGGAAACTACCACCAGCGCCGCACCGAAAGCCGAATCTTCACCTGTTCAGCCATCAGCCGAAGAGGCATGCGCCAAACCGCCTCGAGATATCGGCGATCAACCGGAAGCGCCGGAAGAGTCCCCCGGATCCCATGACAAAGTAAAAACGCCCTGCTCGACCACCTACGGCAGCGCCATTTACGACACTGAGAATGAATCATTCTGGCTGCTCCCGGAGCGCACAAGCTCAGACCTCAAAGAAGCATCCAATGATCTGGAACAGAAGATCAGCTCCACGAAAACGCCGGAAGAGCGCAAAAAAGGCCTCTACGAAACGGGCCTGCTCGAGTATTTCCTCGAGCCTAAACTGGCGAATTTTCTTGAGGGCGAGCAACACACCCGGATGCTCGAAATCGAAGCGAAGCATCCCAACATCAGTAATCTGGACGCCGCGCTACGGGACGCTCAAGAAAGCAGCAAGGCAGCGACACCAGCAGTGGAAGCCCCCGCTACTCCCCTGACTCGGCTCGAACAGGACGAAATCAAAAAAACCGAGTGGATCGCCGCGCGTGACAATGCCACTGAAGTGCACCGCGCTTATGCTGACTGGCAAAAGCTCAAACGCACAGCAATTGCAGCCGCACAGGAAAAGGGTTATGCCTATGAAAGCGGCAGCCTCTTCGCCCCCAAAGCTATTGCCGCCCGCGCGGGCGTTCAAAAGTACCTCAAGGCACGTGACGCACTGTTGAATGAAAAGGATTTGGCTACGTTAACGTCAGCCGAGCTCGCTCCGATGCTCGCTCAAGATAAAAAGCTTATCAACGACATCGCAACATGCGGGCCGAATAACCAGCTCCCGCTTTGCACATACGTTCGCGACAAGGAAGCCAAGCGACTGGAAAGGAAAGCGATCTATACCGCTTACCTTGATTCCATTACAGACGTTGCTCAATACGGCATTGCGCTACCCGAATTTGCACTGATACCCGAATCAGGTGCATCGGTAGAAGGCGGCGTCGATCTGTTCAAGCAATATCTCGCGCTGGAAAAAGAACAAAAAGAAGTCAACAAACGGCTGAGTGCGAAATACAAAGGCTGGATCGAAGCAAGCGGCCGCCAGGCTAAAGCTCCGACAAACCTGGTCGCTGCAGAGCGTGCTGCGTGGGATCGACTGCAAGCTGAGAAAGAGAAACTCCAGCTTCAGGCTGAAAAGAACATGGAAACGGCTCCCGTCCGCCGACATCTTCTATGGGAGCCTGAACAGTTTCAGGCACGCCCTGAAGAGCGTTTGGTGAAGAACGGGTTCCCGCTCGCCGAAATGAGTATGGCGGACAGCCTGAAAAAGCCGCTGACCTACCTCAGCATGTATTCGCTGCCGAGGATTCAGCAAACCGTCAAAGGTGACGTGAAAAAACTGGGCGCCAAAGTCAAAGACCTCGCAAAGCGTCCCGGCAACAGCGATGGCAAGGCGTCCTCTGATACCGAACTGAGCCTTTTAGGCCAGTGGCTCACACAGGAAGGTGCGCTTCGGATAAAGGATCAGGAAAGTGACTGGTTCTCTGCCGAGGGCTGGTTTGATATAGAGAAATTTAACGCATTTCTCGAAGCCAAAAAGTACAAAGTCACAGCCCTTGAAAGCGCCAGCACACGCAAGGAATGGGGTGATCGCCTCCAGCAAGTGCTATTCAAAGACAACGTGCGCAAGACTTTCCGCATTTTTGATATCACGCCACAAGCGCAGCTTGTGCGGTGCCTGACGCCCACTACTTCAAACATCATCCATGCCTCCGCCAAAGTTGAAGGGCCAGGATGGTCGTTGGCCGAAGGCTTCCAGACATCAGCTAAAGCCTCGTTCGGCGTTGATCTTGCGCGCGGTGAAGTCGAACTATTCAAGGTCGACCTGCCAGACC
>NZ_WKEQ01000074.1 GCF_021605415.1 Pseudomonas syringae | reverse complement strand
AAGGCAACACCGTCGCCGCTGATGGCTCGGATCGTCTGAAAGGCAACACCGTCGCCGCTGATGGCTCGGATCGTCTGAAAGGCAACACCGTCGCCGCTGATGGCTCGGATCGTCTGAAAGGCAACACTGTTGCCGAAGGTGGTTCGGATCGCTTGAACGAACTGCGTAACGCTTGAATGAATGGCTGTAAGGCAGCAATTCAGAAAAACCCGGCTCCCGCAGCCGGGTTTTTTATGCCTGGCGGTTTTTAGCTGCCCTTGGCCATGCAGCGTTTGTAGCGCGCATCGACGCGATTGGCGAACCATGCGGTGGTGAGTTTGCGGGTGATTTTCGGGCTTTCCAGGACGATCCCCGGCAACACCGCACGCGGTAACGTCTTGCCCTCCGCTCGCTCGGCCAATTCGAATACTCGTCGATACAGCTTAGTGTCCTCGAACGCCAGACTGTCGCCCTTCTCCAGTTGATCGCGAATGCTCGGGTTGCGCATGTCCAGGGATTTACCAAGGGTGCGAACCGCCAGTTCTGTGCTGCCGGGCATGATCGAGCCGTAACGGATCAAGTCGCCGTCCAACGCCAGCGGTATGCCCGAGGCGCGGCTGACAGCATTTTGAAACGCGGCATTGCGGCTGGCGTACCAACCGGCGTTGAAATCGGCAAAGCGGTACAGCGGTTCGCGGTAACTCACCGGATAACCGAGCAGATGGGCGATGCCGAAGTACATGCCGCCACGACGGCTGAACACTTCGCGGCGAATCGTGCCGTCCACCGGGTACGGATAATCTTTGGCGTGCTGCTCGGCAAATTCGATGCTGACCTGCATCGGCCCGCCGGTGTGTACCGGGTTGAAGCCGCCGAACAAGGTGCGGCCCATGGGCACCATGCCGATGAAGTCGTCGAAGATCGCGCTCAGTTCCTTTTCACTGCGCGCTGCGCGCAAGCGTTCGGCGTAGGTTTTGCCAGTGGGCGAACGCACCGCCAGCGCGCCGTCGATCAGCAGGCTGGGGATATGGACTTTGGCGGCGCGGCGGTCGATCTCGTCGCGGGCGATCTTGCCCAGGCCGGGCACGGGCGGATCGACCTGAAACGTCGACTCCTGCTCGGCGACGGCCAGTACCGAGCACAAATTCTGCGTGGTCGGGCTGATGTCTTGCGCGGCGAACGCAGCGTAAATATCGGTGGCCCAGCCCTGTCGGTCGACCGTATTGGCCGGCAGCAGCCGCACGATCTGCGCCTTGACCTCGGCGGGCGGGCGCGGTGCCGGTTCCTCACTGCGCTGGCTGGCGCAACCGGCCAGCGCCAGCAACGCGCCGACGCTGATAAACAATCTCAAGCTGTGCATGGCACTCCATCATTTCCATTAGGCCGCGATCACCACACAGGCCACTTCATTGTGAACACAAACCTCTAGGAGCAGCCTGCGGCCGCTCCTACACAAGGGGAATCTTCGTGATTACAAAATGATTGCAATGCGCGACTGAGAAAATCTATCATTTGTGCCTGGAGTCGCATTTGCGCAAGGAGTTCCCGCGCCGTCATCATTTTTTCTCTATGGCCGCGCGCCACTCAGGAATCAATCAATGCCCACTTCGTCCCGTCCCGGCGTTCCTTTTCGTCCTACGTTGCTCGCCCTGCTGTGCTCCCTGACCGTCACCGCGCACGCCGCCACGTCCACAGAAAACGACGGCAAGGAACTGGTGCTCGACGACGTCAACGTCAATGCTCAAGCCCCGACGCCAAACGCCCTGCCCCCGGTCTACTCCGGCGGCCAGGTCGCACGCGGCGGGCAATTGGGCGTGTTGGGCAATCAGGACGTAATGGACGTGCCGTTCAGCATGGCGTCCTACACCGAGCAATTAATCCAGGATCAGCAAGCCGAAGACGTCGCCGATGTGCTGCTCAACGATTCCTCGGTGCGCCAGGCCTCCGGTTTTTCCAACCAGGCGCAGGTGTTCATGATCCGCGGCCTGCCACTGAACGGTGACGACATTTCCTATAACGGCCTGTACGGCGTGCTGCCTCGTCAGATCATTTCCACCGACGCCCTGGAGCGCGTGGAAGTGTTCAAAGGCCCGAACGCCTTCGTCAACGGCGTGACCCCGACCGGTTCCGGCATCGGCGGCGGCGTCAACCTGCAACCCAAACGCGCCGGCGACGTGCCGCTGCGCCGCTTCACCACCGACATCAGCAGCGATGGCCGCGTCGGTCAGCACTTCGACATCGGCCAGCGTTTTGGTGAAGACAACCGCTTCGGTGCACGCATCAACCTGTCCCAGCGCGAAGGCGACACCGCCATCGATCATGAAAACCAGCGCTCGAAACTGTTCGCCATCGGCCTGGACTATCGCGGCGATGCGCTGCGGGTGTCCGGCGATTTCGCCTACCAGAAGGAACGCGTCAACGGTGGCCGCAACTCGGTCAACGTCGGCACGGCGACGCACATTCCAGATGCACCCTCGGCCGACACCAATTACGCGCCGAAATGGGGTTACACCGATATCGAAGACACCTTCGGCATGCTGCGCGCCGAGTACGACCTGAACGACAACTGGACCGCGTACGCCGCCGGTGGCGCCAAGCACACCCGCGAAGTCGGTCGCTACAATTCGACCACACTGGTTGGCAACGACGGCGCTTCGTTTACCACCGGTTCGTTCATCCCGCACGATGAAGACAACACCAGTGTCATGGCCGGCCTCAATGGCAAATTCAACACCGGCCCGGTCAGCCACAAGCTCAACTTTGGTCTGACCGGTATCTGGGCGGAACAGCGCAGTGCCTACGATTTCGACCTGACCCGTTACGGCAACAACATCTACCATCCGGTAGAAACCCCGTCGCCAGTCGGCAACTTCGCGGGCGGCAACCTCAATGACCCAGGCATTGTCGGCAAGACCTTCAACCGCAGCGTAGCGATCTCCGACACCCTCGGGTTCTTTGACGATCGCCTGCTGATTACCGCCGGCCTGCGTCGTCAGCAACTGGTCGTACAGGGTTATAGCTACGCCAGTTACGGCAGCGGCCCGCGCTCGTCGAGCTACGACGAATCGATCACCACGCCGGTCTACGGCATCGTGTTCAAGCCGTGGGAGCACGTATCGTTCTACGCCAACCACATCGAAGGTCTGGCTCAAGGCCCGACGTCGCCAACCAGCTCCGGAGGATTCGCCGTCACCAACGGCAACGAAGTGTACGCACCAGCGCGCTCCAAACAGACCGAGGCCGGGGTGAAAGTCGACATGGGCACTTACGGCGCGAGTCTCGGTGTCTATCGCATCGAGCAGCCGAGCGATGGCTACTGTGAAATCGTTGATACCGACAACTGCACCTACGTGCGTGAAGGCGAGCAAGTCAACAAAGGCGTAGAAATGAACGTGTTCGGCGAGCCGATCGAAGGCCTGCGCCTGATCAGCGGCCTGACCCTGATGGACACCGAACTGAAGAAAACCCAGAACGGCGCTAACGACGGCAACCACGCCATCGGCGTGCCGACCTTCCAGTTCAACGCCGGCGTGGATTGGGATGTACCCGGCCTGCAAGGCGTCGCGCTGAATGCGCGGATGTTGCGTACCGGTGGCCAATACGCCGACGCGGCCAACAACCTCAGCCTGCCGACCTGGAACCGCTTTGATGCCGGCGCGCGTTATGGCTTCAAGGTTTCGGAGAAAGACGTCACCGTGCGTCTGGGCGTCGAGAACCTGGCGAACAAAAAATACTGGGAATCGGCGCAGGGCGGTTATCTGACCCAGGGTGAACCGCGAGTGGCGAAGTTGTCGGGCACTATCGACTTCTAAGGCTATACGCGTGACACAAGAGGCCCCGCCACTGTGAAGTGGCGGGGGTTTTTTTCGTTCCGAAGGCCAAATCCCCCACCACCCCCCCCGAGCCCAACTTTGTGCCTAGGGCA
>NZ_WKEQ01000073.1 GCF_021605415.1 Pseudomonas syringae | reverse complement strand
ACACTGTGGGAGCTGGCTTGCCAGCGATGGCGGCGTGACAGTCAACCGGGATGTTGAATGTGCTGGCCTCATCGCTGGCAAGCCAGCTCCCACAGGTGTTGTGTTGGCTGAAAAGTTACAGCAGCTCAAAACTCTGTTGCGTCACGTCCTGAGAGTCCAGGCCGATCTGCACGTTGAACTTGCCAGGCTCGGCGGCGTACTTGAGCTGGGTGTTGTAGAACTTCAGGTCATCTTCGGTGATGGTGAAGTGCACGACTTTCTGTTCGCCGGCCTTGAGCATGATTTTCTGGAAGTTCTTCAGCTCTTTCACCGGGCGAATCATCGAGCCGGTGACATCCTGGATGTACAGCTGCACCACGGTTTCGCCGTCGCGCTTGCCAGTGTTTTTCAGCATGACGCTGGCATCGAGGGTGCCAGTGGCGTTCAGCGTGGTCGACGACAGGGCCATGTCGCTCAGGCTGAAATCGGTGTAGCTCAGGCCATAACCGAACGGAAACAGCGGCCCGGTGGTGTCATCGAAATACTGCGAGGTGTAGTTGCCCGGTTTGCCAGGCGTGAACGGCCGGCCGATGCTCAGGTGGTTGTAGTACGTCGGAATCTGCCCAACCGAACGTGGGAAAGTGATCGGCAGCTTGCCCGACGGGTTGTAGTCGCCGAACAGCACGTCGGCGATGGCGTTGCCGCCCTCGGTGCCGCTGAACCAGGTTTCCAGAATCGCGTCGGCCGTATTGTTCTCTTCGAGAATCGTCAACGGACGGCCGTTCATCAACACCAGTACCAACGGCTTACCGGTGGCTTTCAGGGCGCGAATCAGCTCGCGCTGGTTTTCCGGAATATTCAGGTCGGTGCGGCTCGACGATTCGTGGGACATGCCACGGGACTCGCCGACAGCGGCGACGACGACGTCGGCATCCTTGGCGGCTTTCACCGCTTCGTCGATCAGCACGTTGGCCGGGCGCGGATCATCGACCACTTCCGGGGCATCGAAGTTGAGGAAGTTCAGGTAGTCGAGGACTTTTTTGTCGCTCGTGATATTGGCCCCACGGGCATAGATCAGGTTGGCCTGATCGCCGATGACGGCTCGCATGCCGTCGAACAGGGTCACTGATTGTGCCGGCCTGCCGGCGGCGGCCCAACTGCCCATCATGTCGATCGGTGCCTTGGCCAGCGGGCCGACCAATGCGACTTTCGCGGTTTTCTTCAGCGGCAGGGTTTCGCCTTCATTCTTCAGCAACACCAGACTGCGACGGGCGACGTCACGGGCGTCGGCGCGGTGCAGACGGCTTTCGGCGTAGGTGTCGGCCGGATCGTCCTCGGCCTTGCCAATGCGCAGGTACGGATCCTTGAACAGGCCCATGTCGTACTTGGCCGCGAGCACTTCGCGCACGGCGTTATCGATGTCTTTCTGTTCGATGTCGCCGGACTTGAGCAGCCCCGGCAGCTCTTTGCCATAGAGGGTGTCGTTCATGCTCATGTCGATACCGGCCTTGATCGCCAGCTTCGCCGCTTCGCGACCGTCGCGGGCAACGCCGTGCTTGATCAGCTCGAAGATCGCGCCGTGGTCGCTGACCGCCAAGCCCTTGAAGCCCCATTCTTTGCGCAGCAGGTCGTTCATCAGCCAGGTGTTGGCAGTGGCCGGGATGCCATTGATCGAGTTCAACGCCACCATCACACCGCCTGCGCCGGCGTCGATGGCCGCGCGGTACGGTGGCAGATAATCCTGAAACATCTTCACCGGGCTCATGTCCACGGTGTTGTAGTCGCGGCCACCTTCGACCGCGCCGTACAAGGCGAAATGCTTGACGCTGGCCATGATGCTGTCGGCCGCGCTAGGTGTGGCGCCTTGATAGGCCTTGACCATCACTTTGGCGATGCGCGAAACCAGATAAGTGTCTTCGCCGAACCCTTCGGAGCTGCGGCCCCAGCGTGGATCGCGGGATACATCGACCATCGGCGCGAAGGTGATGTCGAGGCTGTCGGCGGCGGCTTCCTTGGCGGCGACGCGACCGGAACGACCGATGGCGTCCATGTCCCAGCTCGACGCGAGGGCCAGCGGAATCGGGAAAATCGTACGGTGACCGTGGATCACGTCGTACGCGAAAAACATCGGAATCTTCAGGCGGCTGCGCATGGCCGCATCCTGCATCGGACGGTTTTCCGCGCGGGTGATCGAGTTGAACGTGCCGCCGATGTTGCCGGCGGCGATCTCTTTGCGGATCAGCTCGCGGGGCATTTCCGGGCCGATGCTGATCAGGCGTAATTGGCCGATCTTTTCATCGAGGGTCATTTGCTTCATCAGGTCAGTGATGAACGCGTCCTTGTTTTCCAGCGGCGCCGGGGTCGTGGCGGCCAGTACTTGGTGACTGGCCAGGCTGACGAACAGGCCCAGCAAACACAGCTTCTTCATGAATGTTTTTCTCTCGGGCACAAACGGCAATGAATGCCGACCAGCCAAAATGTAGGGAGCGACTATTGTTGTTCGGGTATTGATTCAAAAACTTCGACCGATTGACGCGGTCGGTTGTCAGTGGTTGATCGCCTCGGGCCTCTTTTTAGCCCATCGGCCCGCCGCAATCCAGTAGCGCGGCGGATTATGCCCCAAGAGCCGGTTGATAAGGTTTTGCGGTCGGTTTTTTCATGAAATGTGCAGGAGCATCCCCTCGATGAATGTCAGTCCAACCTCTCGCTCGCGTTTGCAGATTGCCACGCTTTTGCTGATGGCAACCTTGTTGACCGCGTGCGGCATCAATAATATCCCGACGCTCGACGAGCAGGCCAAAGCGGCGTGGGGCCAAGTGCAGAATCAATATCAACGTCGTGCCGACCTGATTCCTAATCTGGTGGAAACCGTCAAAGGCTACGCCGCCCATGAACAGGAGACGCTGACTGCAGTGATCGAGGCCCGCGCCAAGGCAACGTCAATCCAGGTCGATGCCAGCACGTTGGACAACCCGGAAAAACTCAAGCAGTTTCAGCAGGCCCAGGATCAATTGACCGGTGCCTTGAGCCGCTTGATGGTGGTGTCCGAGCGTTATCCGGATCTGAAAGCCAACCAGAACTTCCTGGCCCTGCAATCGCAACTTGAGGGCACTGAAAACCGCATCGCCGTCGCCCGTCGCGATTTCATTCTGGCGGTGCAGAAATACAACACCGAGATCCGTACCTTCCCGGGCCGGCTGTGGCACACGGTGATGTACAGCGACCTGCCGATCCGCGAAACCTTCGAGGCCACCACTCCGGATGCGGAAAAAGCCCCGCAAGTTAAATTCTGAATACGCCCTGTGTAGGAGCTGCCGCAGGCGGCGACCTGATCGTTCCCACGCTCTGCGTGGGAATGCAGCCCGGGACGCTCCGCGTTCCCAGCGATCACAGCCTGCGGCAGCGCCTACAGGGGATTGGGGGATCAATGCGTGTTTTGAAAATAGGCCTGCTGCTGATGCTGTGGCTGTTCGCCGTAAGCGCTCGGGCCGAGTTGACGTTCCCGGCGCTGACCGGGCGGGTGGTGGACGATGCCCAGATGATCGAGCCGTCGGTGCGTGCGCAACTGAGCCAACAACTGCAGGCTCATGAGCAAGCGACCGGCGAGCAGTTGGTGGTGGTCACGCTGCCGGATCTGCAAGGCACCAGCATCGAGGATTACGGCGTCCAGCTCGGCCGCGCGTGGGGCATCGGCCAGAAAGACAAGAACAACGGCGCGCTGCTGATCGTCGCCCGGGACGAACGCAAGCTGCGGATCGAAGTGGGTTACGGACTTGAAGATCGCCTCACCGATGCGCAGAGTTCGGTGATCATCCATCAGGTCATCACACCCGCATTCAAGACCGGCAATTTCAGCAAGGGCATCAGCGACGGTGTTGCGGCGATGTTGGTGGTGCTCGGCGGCAATCCGCTGGACGAGCCATCGACGGTGTATGAATCCAGCGGCGACCCGGCGGACGATTTCATCTCGCGGCATCCGGCCTTGTTCGCGTTGCTGGTGATGTTGTTCATCTTGACGGTGTTTATCTGCCAGATGCTCGGTATCCTGCCGGCGGGCCGAGGCGGCTCCGGAGGGGGCGGTGGTTTCGGCGGCGGGGGCTTTGGCGGCGGGGGGGGAGGCG
>NZ_WKEQ01000072.1 GCF_021605415.1 Pseudomonas syringae | reverse complement strand
CTGTAGGAGCGAGCCTGCTCGCGATCGCGTCGGTTCAGTCGATTTTGCAGTGAATGAGCGACCGCTATCGCGAGCAGGCTCGCCTCTACACCGAGGGATTTGAATCAATTCAGATCAACGATCCGAGCGCAACAACTCACCAATCCCACCGTCCAGCGAAAACACCGCCGCCCGATTGCGCCCGGCATTCTTGGCCTGGTACAGCGCAGCATCGGCGCGCTGGATGAAGGCTTCTACGTTGTCACGGCCAGTTGGAATAAAGGTATGACACCCCAGGCTCACTGTCAGATAACCGGTGGGAGAGCCGCTGTGGATGATGTGCTTGTCGATGACGCTGCGGCGGATCTGCCCGGCAATCGCCAGCGCCCCATGAATGTCGGTGTCCGGCAACAGCACCGCAAATTCTTCCCCGCCATAGCGCACTGCCAGATCGGATTTGCGCTGACAACAGCCCTTCAATGCCAGGGCAACTTGGGTCAGGCAATGATCTCCGGCCACATGCCCATAGGCGTCGTTGTAGCGTTTGAAAAAATCGATATCGACCATGATCAGGCTCAAGGGACTCGACTGCCGCGCGCCGCGAGCGAATTCGATTTCCAGCGAGCGCTCGAACAGCCGCCGATTGGCCAGCCCGGTCAGGCTGTCATGCGTGGCGATCAACTCTAAAGCATGCTGGGCCTTGCGCAGGTTTTTCTCGATGCGCTCGCCATCGCGCACCTGATGGATGAACACCCACCCGAACAGCCCGACGCCCAATATCACCAGCGCAACGATGACGCTGGATTGAAACGCCCGCGAGTACCAGCCTTGCAGAATCGTCTCGCGCGACGTCGATGCCGCCACCACCAACGGGTAAGCGTTGAGCTGCCGATAACCGTATAAACGCTCGACGCCATCAACCACCGAAGCAAACATTGCCGTCCCGGCCAACGCACTGGGCAGCAGCCTGCGGAAAATTTCACTCTTGGCCAACGAGCTACCGATCAGCGCATCTTCGAACGGTCGCCGGGCCAGCAAGGTGCCGTCGGTCAGCGCGAGGAACATGGTGCCCTTGTCGTCGAGGCTGAAGCTTTTGAAGAAGCGGTCGAAATACGACATCTTGATGCCGGCCATCAACACGCCCTGGAAATTGCCGGCGTGGTCGTTGAGCCGTTTTGAGATCGGGATGATCCATTCGCCATTCTCACGACTGCGAATCGCCGGCCCGATGTGCGCCACCGAGGAAACGTTTTCCTGGTGAAACTTGAAGTACTCGCGGTCGGCAACGCCAGCACCACGCGGCAGGTCGGCAAACGATGTCACCACCCATTGGCCTCGGCGGTCGAACAAGAAAATGCCGTGCAACTGATCCAGTTGCTGCACCCGCCGCGCCAGGGTTTTCTGCAAGCGTGGCCGTTGCGCCGCGCCATAGCCGTCATCCTGAATCCAGTCGGCGAGACTGGTCAGCACCAGGTCCGCTGCAACTAACGTGTCCTCGGCCTGCTGGGCCATGGCGCGGGTCAGGTTGGCGGACGCTATTTCGGCAATGTCCAGATCCTGCCGCCGGGACTGTTCCAGTTGCAGATACAGCAAACCGAACAGGCTCAGGCACACCGCGACAATGAATAGCACTGCCGCCCTGCGCAGCGGTAAACGCTTGAGCGTGCCGCCGGGTAGCTGATGAGGATCGTGAATAGGAATAGGCAAAAGCGTGTCCTGAGCGAATACGACGCGGGCATAAACCCGAAACGCTTGAATTTTGAGCGTAGCCCACCGGCCAGTGCGCGGCAAACAAGCGCCTGTCGTACTTCCGACCTTGTCGGTATCGGCGTGGTGCCCGTTTCGTTGACGGTGGCACAGTGATTTATTTACACCGCCCGTCTTGCGCCGAGCACCAGTGCCGAGGCTGACGCCGTTGCCCTCCCGCCCAACCTGCATTACTTTGACTGGACAACGATCTGGCTGACATCACTGAAGGGAAACCGAAATGAGTAAAGCAGACGAACTCGCCGCAAAACTCAAACAGACCCGGCACAACCGCGCTGACGACATCACCAGCGCCGAACTCGAAATCGATTGTTGGCCGTCGCAGGTCTACTCCTTGTATCACCGCATCGAAGCCTGGCTGCAACCGGTCACCGAAGTCGGCCTGAAGATTCGGCGCAACCCCACACACGTTTGCGAAACCTCGCCCAATGGCGAAACCCATGATTACGCCATCGACCAATTGCTGATCGAGGCCAATCACCGCAGCCTGGTCTTTGATCCCATCGCGCGCTTTACCGACGATGGCGCCGGTCGGGTACAAATCAATCTGCCGGGCAAGGACACCTTTCTGCTGCGTACGGTCGACGAGCATGGCGAGAGTCATTGGTGGCTGCAGTCGGTGGAAAGCGGGCAACAGTTGGACGCCATCGCCCTGACGGAGAACAACTTGCTGTTACTGGTGCAGGAAGGGCTTGGGCTGTAGAGGGTTTTACAAAACCGGATCAATCTGCCGACATCGGCTTTCATGCCTTTACAAAGAATCCTCGACGACCATGAATAATTCGAACAAAACGTTGTTGCTTGCCGGTCTTTTGCTCGTTGCCAGCGCTGCACAGGCAAACGAAAAAACTTCACACCTGGACAGCATCCAGCAACAAGGCCACCTGCGCGTCTGCACCACCGGTGACTACAAGCCCTACACCTTCAAACGCGCCGACGGCGACTACGAAGGCATTGACATCGCCATGGCCCGCTCGCTGGCCGAGAGCCTTGGCGTCAAGGTCGAGTGGGTGCCAACCACCTGGAAAACTCTGATGCCGGACATGCAGGCCGGCAAATGTGACATCGGCATGGGCGGAATCTCCGTCACCCTGGAACGGCAGAAAAAAGCGTTCTTCAGTAACACGCTGGATATTGACGGGAAAATCCCCTTGGTACGCTGTGCCGATCAGGCGAAATACCAGACCGTCGACCAGATCAACCAGCCTGGCGTGCGTCTCGTCGAACCCGCCGGCGGCACCAACGAAGCCTTCGTCCACGCGTTCCTGCCCAAGGCGCAATTGGCCCTGCACGACAACGTGACGATTTTTCAGGAACTGCTCGACAACAAGGCCGACGTGATGATCACCGACGCGTCCGAAGCGCTGTATCAGCAGAAACTCAAACCCGGTTTATGCGCGGTCAATCCGACGGCGTTCATGCAGTACGGGGAAAAGGCGTATTTGCTGCCGCGCGATGACACGACGTGGAAGATGTATGTCGATCAGTGGCTGCATTTGAGCAAGGCGACCGGAAAATATCAGCAAGTGATTGGGCAATGGTTGGCGGTGCCGCAGTAAGTACCCGTGTGGTCTCCCCTCTGTGGCGATGACTGCTCCACTCGCCACAGAGGGTCGCGCTTACGGCATCAGCTCGACGTGATCCAGCGCCTGATTCACCGCCAACTCACCCAACATCACCACTTGAGCGATTCCCAGCGCGGTTTTGCGGTGCGAGGCGTCCAGCGTCGCGGCGAAATTGTTGAGCATTTCAGTGGCTGAGCCGAGAGACTCACTGGCATTGGCGAGCAAAGATTCGGTGTTGTACTTCGGATTGGCGAAGTACATGCGCTCGGGCTCGCGGATGCTGGCCATGATCACTCTCGCTACCAAACGAGGGTGGAGGCCATACGCAGGTTGGTAGACCGGTCGTCAGGAACCCCGGCGCATCCGAAGACGCCCCGCGCATGACCACCATAAAACAGGGGCGATGAAAGCCTCTGCAAGACAGCAGTCTTGTGCTCTGACGGAATCCGGGCTACCAAACCCGGTCACTGTTTTCAGTGATCGAGAAACGATAGAACCCATGCGCCAGACGCACAAGCCGGCGGATTCTGTCTTACGCGTAGGGGGTGACGCAAGGCGTTGTAGGCGGTAGGTAGTGTCGGCAGACGTCATTTAAACGGATGCGGGATTAGCGTTTAATTTGACCACGTTCACTCACTCGCTTTGCATAAGCGAAAGGTCCAATAAGGGATTAGCCCAAGCCCAACCGGCCAATCCTGATAAACTCCCCCACCTCCCAGCCCCACCGATTCCAGAACCGCCAAATGCCGCCTATCACCGCCACACCCGCCCCGCTCTCCCGCCGTTTCTCCGTCGCGCCGATGATGGATTGGAACGACTAAACCTACAGACCTTATAATCCGCCCCCTCCAGCCCCACTCAAAAAAACCTGTACCACTTTCGTACCACGGCGCATATCACGAGCGATAGTTCCACCCTCCTATCTGCCTAGGAGCTTTACGCTTATCCTTTGCTGACCTGGGCTTGCTTTTGCAGGTCATTTCCCGCAACACGAGGAGTCAGCATGGCAAATGAAGGCAACGTAGGTGTGGCGTATTTGATCGAGTGCGCCGAGCGCGCGACGACCGACCGCCAACGCAGTGCGATCTATGCTGCACTCGCTGAGGCCGGGGGCGATGCAGCGCAGGAGTATCTGGTTGCGCTGGCTCGCTATGAAAAGTCGGAGACCAAAAAGGCCACGCTGATCAAGCTGATCGGAAAGGCCAGTCGGGAGTAATTTCGTTACCAATAACGCCGCGTATGTTCAAAAGGCCCCGCATCTAAGCCAGGTGTGGGGTCTTTTTTTGGCACTGTGGAAACCAACACCGTCAGCGCTGTATGCGCCGTGTCACGCTGCAATGCTGATCGCTAGTGCCTGTAGCTTCAATCCCAGCAACCTCGACAACTGACTGCATCTAACGCTTTGTGGGAAAGAGGGAACGCGCGCGAATCTGAGACGGATGAGCAGTGCGCAATCATGCATACGGCGTCAGTTCATCCCCCGGCCTAGGTACCTTCAGGATTTTCATGTTGACCCATGGGAAACAGGTTAGGAGGGTTAGTTTTTTGCTGGATGCTATGAAAGCCTTGTCTGGTGCGGGTTTGCGAAGATTTGGTGAAGTTAGCTTGGGGTTAGCAATGGTAATTACCTAACCTTTATTGATGTTAAATATTCAATATATTTATTCC
>NZ_WKEQ01000071.1 GCF_021605415.1 Pseudomonas syringae | reverse complement strand
GGTTTTAACGGAGCCTCAACAAGGAATGCTTGCCTTTGATCTTGTTGAACGGCACGAATTTGATGGTGTCAGCAGTGCCTTTTCCATTTTTGACACGATTCAGAAGCGTATTAAAAGTAATTCATTGCATCCCAATGATATATGCATAGTCTCAACTAATATTGCGATACTGAGAAAGCTGGATCAAAGGTTTAGATTAGCGTTAAACGAAAGAACACAAACGACGTTTGAGAGTGAAGAGGAGCACTTAGAGATACTGGGGCTGCCTGAAAGTGAAAGAGAGGCTGCCAGAAAGCTTATCAGAGACAGTCGTAAATTTTCATTTAATTTAAACAGTGGTCTGGTCAAGTTGTCTACGGTTCAGAGCTTTAAGGGTTTAGAGACGCAAACGGCCATCTATATTTTGATGAGCGATGATAACGAGGAGGCAGTGTATACCGGAATAACAAGGGCCAAGAAAAACCTTATTCTGTTCCTTCAGAAAGGAAATAAATATACCGATTTCTTTTATGCTGAAGTCAGGAGCTGAGCAGTGTTGAATATGAGATCACCCTCTTGCCTCTGCGAACGGTTACCCGTTTTTCAGTCACCCATATGCGTGCGCTGAAATCCCCAGCAAAATGCTTGCGAAGGGCGAGTCGGTTTTTTCATTAGTTCCAGTCGCATCGTTCTTTTTTATGTATTCCCCCGAGATTTTCGTGGCTGCATAAACGTCCAATTACGCGTACGAGCGGCGGCTGGTTTTGCCTCCCTGTCGTTGGGTGCAGGCGGCAGCGCCTCAAGCGTATGTCGGTTTTGACCACCGTATCGTGAGTAAAACTTGATCAAACTTGATTTTGATCGGGTGAAGCACTACATTGGCAACTATGCAAAATACCCTACATACCGAGTCGCTCCGCGCGGCCCTCGTTCAGCGTGGCTGGACACAAAAAGACCTGGCCGATCAGTTGGGGGTCTCGGCGCAGTCCGTCACTAACTGGCTCAAAGGCAAGGATTTTCCTCGTCCAGACAAACTGCTGAAGTTGGCCACCACACTGCAGCTTTCATTTTCACAGTTGGTCGCGCCGCCTCCGGATCAGCCCGTGGTGGCGTTCCGCAAGAAGGCGGGCGCCAAAACCACCGATGACCACATTCTCAAAGCGCTGGGCATCGGCGGCTTACTCAAGCCGCTGGTCGACTTTTTGCCGGAGCTGCCCACCTTACGTACCCAGATTTCGTCGCCCTCCACCAGCTATGCACGCTTGCAGAGCGATGCGTCCCAGGTACGCAATAAATTGGGTCTGGGTGAGCGCAGTGTGCTCGGGTATGAGGCGCTGATCGCCGAATTCAAGGCGTGTGGCGCGGTGCTCGTGCCCGTCCTCTGGGGGCACAAGCAGCAACACAAGAATGGAATGCACATTCTCTTGCCAGCGTCAGATGTCACCTTCGTGTTCATCAATCTGGATACCAAGCTGGAAGACTTTAAGTTCTGGATGGCTCATGAGCTGGCGCATGTTTACACCCCCGAACTGGCGGGGAGTGACGCGGGGGAGGATTTTGCAGATGCCTTCGCCGGTGCCCTGCTGTTTCCTGAGGCCTGTGCTCAGCTCGCGTATGCCGAAGCGGTGCAGGCGTCTAATGCAACTGGGGAGGTGAATGTCCTGCAGCAGCATGCCCGGCATCACCAAATTTCATTGAACACGGTGTTCCAACAAACACAGGGCTATGCGAGGGCAAACCAGCTGCCATCGTTGCGGGTGATTGAAACAACAATCCATAAGGTGCGAAACAGCTCAGAACCCCAACTGGTCAGCACGCTTCTTTTTGATCCGACCCCACCCAAACCCGCGCAATACCTTGCTGCTGCGTCGAATGTGTTTCAGTCAGAGTTCTTCCTGGCGTTGAAGCGCATGATTCGCGAACATGGCACGGGCCCGTCGTATGTACAGCAAATCATGGACGTGTCACTCAGTGATGCCACCGCGCTTTATGGCGAGCTGGCGCGTTGAGTGCGGCGTCCACGCTTGTCTTGCTGGATACCAATGCGTATCTACGGCTGGCGAAGCGTGTACGACCGATGTTGGGCGTTGCGTTTGGGCAGAAAAACTACGTTCTGACCATTCTGAAAGACGTCGAGGACGAAGTGCATCGCAGTGGTGCGCTGAAGTTCAAGTTTCCTTGGTTTGACGGTGAGGATCTCGCCGCTGAGAGAGTGGCGAAGCAGGTTCGCCTCAGTGCTGACGAAAAAGGTCAATTGGAGGCTGCGCAAAGTGTGCTGCGGGGCTGGGTTTTAATGAATCCGGCGGCCTATACCACGGCAGGCCGCTCGCCGCCTTCTTCGACAGACTGCCGAGTGCTGGCGTTTGGCCAAATCCGAAACGCCATTGTGGTCACGGATGACTTGGGCATGCACCAGCTCGCTCAAGACTTCGACATTGCTGTCTGGCATGGTCATGAGCTGCTCAAGAAAATGCTCACGGCAAAGTTGATCAGCAATGAGCAGGTCAAAAGTATCTTCGAAGCGCTGGAGCTCAATGGCGATCTGACTGAGACGTGGCGCCAAGCGAAACACACTGCCTTTGTGAGGCTGTTCGGTAAGGGCTAAATGAATGATGCCCAGCATTGAATGTATTGGCTAAACCTCGCAGACGTTGCGCTTCATGCACTGGGGCTGGCATGCAGAGAGAGCGATTTCTGATCAAAATTTCCGTCTTGATCACCATGCAGAGAGCCATGAGCATGGGGGAGTGCTTGCTCAAAAAATGACCAATTATAAGCCAGCCATAATTTCCCATAATTTTTTACGTGCGCCATACCACCTGGAGAAAATGCCAATTTTCAGCACCAGCTCGGCAGGCCAGAGCCCTGAGTAAGCGTTCCTCAAGGCTTTAATGCTCGGTAGGTGTGTCAATTGGCTCCGGGGTCTAGTTCGCATCGGTTGCTACGGTTTCCAGAACGGGTAAGAACTCTCCATTTTTCTTCGCCTTATCCAGAGCGGCAACGCCTTCCCACTTGAGGGGACTACCGCCAAACAGCTCTTCAGTGAAGGCGCGTGCTAGGTTCCAGAACTTCTCAATCGCCTGTTCCTCTTCGCTCAGCGTGGCCAGGGACAGCCAGTTATCAAACGCTTTGATGGCATGAGCATGATACGCAAGCTCGTGTACCACCCCGGAGGGCTCGGGGAAAACGAACCAGATTTTTTCGAAATAGGGTCGGGCCATGCTAGCCAGTTTCAGAAGGTCGGCGGCGGCTTTTTCTTGCTTGCGGGAGGTGTCGCCAACTCGAATAAAAATGGCAGCCTTCTGCTGTCCGTTGAGCTGGATCATGAAAAATTGGCTAAAAAAATCGGAGTGAGTGACCTTGATGATCTCCCCACCCGGAAAGCCAAAAAAATCCGCGCCCGCTTCTAGGATGGCCGCCGACGCCAAACGCTCATGGTTAGCCACGCGGCTACGTGCCTTTGAACGGGCAGTGGTGGCCGGTGTACCGGCTACGGTGGCGTAGTGCGTTATGGTTTCGCGTAAGGTTTGTAAGGTGTGTTGGTTCGCCAGGGTCGCGGATAGCATGGAAGTTGCGACGACGGCGTCCAGCTGATGCAAGCGTTCCAAGAGCTCAATATGCGCATAGCCACACTTGACCTGTTCCGGGGCCAGCGTAGGCGAAAGGCTGACGAGAAAATTACCGGCCTTGAGCATGCGCGAGACGACTTTGGCGTCATAACCTGCCTCTTGCGCCAATTGTCGAATCAGTAAGTTGATGCTGTCAGTGCCTTGATAGGCATTGATACGAGAACGCACTGCTTGAAAAAGCATGTACCACGGCTGTTTAGCCTGTCTCCCCATTCCTCTTCCCCCACCAATACAAGGGTGTGCCTACCCTTTTGGGTACAACTCACCAAATATTGACAGTCTACCGAGTCGGGGTTATACCTGACAGTTCGAATATTTGGTGAAGTGTACCAATGAAACTTGATACCCAAAGCCCTTCCTTCAGCCGTGACGTCGCCAAGCGCTCCAAGCGAGCGCGAAGGGCACATGTCATGTGCTCGCCGAAAAATGGGTTTGTCGAAATTCGGCTGGAGTCGCGACTGGAGCAATCGGTCGCGCAGGCATTAGAGCTAGACCCCCGGGTGCGGGCCTATCGCGCGCAGCCGTTTACGCTTGATTTAGCAACGGGCGAACGGCTGGCGGCAAAGCACCTGATAAAGCCATCGGGAGCGGTGTATTACACCCCGGATTTTGCCGTGGATCTGGACGACCTACAGGTCGTGGTCGAAGTTAAACCCCACGCATTCGTGCAGGAGCATAGGGTGCTGCTGGAGGAAGTACGCGAGGCTTTGCACCAGCAAGGTTTGCGTTTCATTGTCATCACGGAGGCCGATTTTACTGGCCACTACCTGAGAAACGCTCAACTCTTCATGCAGTACCTGGCGCAAGCTGCCCCTTCCCTTCCCATTTGGGCTGCTGCCTTGCAAGCGCGCGATCCTCATGCGCTGACGGGGCCCGTCACCCAAGTGCTAACCGGCGATGTGCCGCCGAACTATCAGTTGGCCGCAGGAGTTTTGCTTGGACTCATAAAGTTCGACCTGGTACGTCATCTGTTTGAACACATGGATTTTGACATCGTTCCGGCGTTCGGCAGTTTGAGCGCATTCGAGGTCATTCGTTATGAACAGTAATCTGCAAGTGAGCCAAGCCGTGGTTTGGCAGGAGACTTGTTACGTCATCAAGGCGATCAAGCCGACATTGGGCGATATCGTCCTCGAGGCCAAGGGTGGAGTCGAGCGTGCTGTCGATATACGGGCTTTTTACAATCTCATTGCCTCTGGCGAGATTGAGCTGTCGCAACGGCAAATTGAAGCCACGCAGCGCTCCTGGACGGTCAGCGAACAACGCGAGGCTGACTTCCGTCAGCAGCTGCTCGAGTTTCAGCGTTCGCTGGAAAAGCAAGGTCTCGACCCGTCGACGTGCGATGCACAGATTGATAGATACTGTCAGCGGCACGGTCATAAACGCCCGTCAAACAAGACCATTCAGCGCTATCACAAAGATTTAAAACGCTTAGGAAACTCTGAAAAAGACTTTCTGATTTGGCAAAATACCGCGACCCCACCCACCGAGTTTCCCGATGAAGCAGATGACCTTCGCCGACGCCGAGTACGCTGGCAAGCGCAAGCAAACCCGCAAGGA
>NZ_WKEQ01000070.1 GCF_021605415.1 Pseudomonas syringae | reverse complement strand
CGTGATGTGTGGCTCTTTTAACGGTTCGATCTTCTCGGTCGAAAGCGGTGAAAAAGAGGTGTTGACAACAGCGAGTAACGCTGTAGAATTCGCCTCCCGCTAACGAGAGATCGGAAGCGCAAGTGGTTGAAGTTGTTGAAGAAATCTTCAAAAACTTCTGAAAATAATCACTTGACAGCAAATGAGGCTGCTGTAGAATGCGCGCCTCGGTTGAGACGAAAGAATCAACCAACCGCTCTTTAACAACTGAATCAAGCAATTCGTGTGGGTGCTTGTGGGGTCAGACTGATAGTCAGAAAGATTATCAGCATCACAAGTTACTCCGCGAGAAATCAAAGATGTAACCAACGATTGCTGAGCCAAGTTTAGGGTTTTCTCAAAACCCAAAGATGTTTGAACTGAAGAGTTTGATCATGGCTCAGATTGAACGCTGGCGGCAGGCCTAACACATGCAAGTCGAGCGGATGAAGAGAGCTTGCTCTCTGATTCAGCGGCGGACGGGTGAGTAATGCCTAGGAATCTGCCTGGTAGTGGGGGACAACGTTTCGAAAGGAACGCTAATACCGCATACGTCCTACGGGAGAAAGCAGGGGACCTTCGGGCCTTGCGCTATCAGATGAGCCTAGGTCGGATTAGCTAGTTGGTGAGGTAATGGCTCACCAAGGCGACGATCCGTAACTGGTCTGAGAGGATGATCAGTCACACTGGAACTGAGACACGGTCCAGACTCCTACGGGAGGCAGCAGTGGGGAATATTGGACAATGGGCGAAAGCCTGATCCAGCCATGCCGCGTGTGTGAAGAAGGTCTTCGGATTGTAAAGCACTTTAAGTTGGGAGGAAGGGCAGTAAATTAATACTTTGCTGTTTTGACGTTACCGACAGAATAAGCACCGGCTAACTCTGTGCCAGCAGCCGCGGTAATACAGAGGGTGCAAGCGTTAATCGGAATTACTGGGCGTAAAGCGCGCGTAGGTGGTTTGTTAAGTTGAATGTGAAATCCCCGGGCTCAACCTGGGAACTGCATCCAAAACTGGCAAGCTAGAGTATGGTAGAGGGTGGTGGAATTTCCTGTGTAGCGGTGAAATGCGTAGATATAGGAAGGAACACCAGTGGCGAAGGCGACCACCTGGACTGATACTGACACTGAGGTGCGAAAGCGTGGGGAGCAAACAGGATTAGATACCCTGGTAGTCCACGCCGTAAACGATGTCAACTAGCCGTTGGGAGCCTTGAGCTCTTAGTGGCGCAGCTAACGCATTAAGTTGACCGCCTGGGGAGTACGGCCGCAAGGTTAAAACTCAAATGAATTGACGGGGGCCCGCACAAGCGGTGGAGCATGTGGTTTAATTCGAAGCAACGCGAAGAACCTTACCAGGCCTTGACATCCAATGAACTTTCCAGAGATGGATAGGTGCCTTCGGGAACATTGAGACAGGTGCTGCATGGCTGTCGTCAGCTCGTGTCGTGAGATGTTGGGTTAAGTCCCGTAACGAGCGCAACCCTTGTCCTTAGTTACCAGCACGTAATGGTGGGCACTCTAAGGAGACTGCCGGTGACAAACCGGAGGAAGGTGGGGATGACGTCAAGTCATCATGGCCCTTACGGCCTGGGCTACACACGTGCTACAATGGTCGGTACAAAGGGTTGCCAAGCCGCGAGGTGGAGCTAATCCCATAAAACCGATCGTAGTCCGGATCGCAGTCTGCAACTCGACTGCGTGAAGTCGGAATCGCTAGTAATCGCGAATCAGAATGTCGCGGTGAATACGTTCCCGGGCCTTGTACACACCGCCCGTCACACCATGGGAGTGGGTTGCACCAGAAGTAGCTAGTCTAACCTTCGGGAGGACGGTTACCACGGTGTGATTCATGACTGGGGTGAAGTCGTAACAAGGTAGCCGTAGGGGAACCTGCGGCTGGATCACCTCCTTAATCGACGACATCAGCTGCTCCATAAGTTCCCACACGAATTGCTTGATTCATTGAAGAAGACGATAAGAAGCAGCCCGAAATTGGGTCTGTAGCTCAGTTGGTTAGAGCGCACCCCTGATAAGGGTGAGGTCGGCAGTTCGAATCTGCCCAGACCCACCAATTTTGTGTGGGAACCTGTAGAAATACGGGGCCATAGCTCAGCTGGGAGAGCGCCTGCCTTGCACGCAGGAGGTCAACGGTTCGATCCCGTTTGGCTCCACCACTACTGCTTCTGTTTGTTTAAAGCTTAGAAATGAGCATTCCATTGTTGTGATGGTGAATGTTGATTTCTAGTCTTTTGATTAGATCGTTCTTTAAAAATTTGGGTATGTGATAGAAAGATAGGCTGAACGTTACTTTCACTGGTAACGGATCAGGCTAAGGTAAAATTTGTGAGTTCTCTTAGTTGAGAAATTCGAATTTTCGGCGAATGTCGTCTTCACAGTATAACCAGATTGCTTGGGGTTATATGGTCAAGTGAAGAAGCGCATACGGTGGATGCCTTGGCAGTCAGAGGCGATGAAAGACGTGGTAGCCTGCGAAAAGCTTCGGGGAGTCGGCAAACAGACTTTGATCCGGAGATGTCTGAATGGGGGAACCCAGCCATCATAAGATGGTTATCTTGTACTGAATACATAGGTGCAAGAGGCGAACCAGGGGAACTGAAACATCTAAGTACCCTGAGGAAAAGAAATCAACCGAGATTCCCTTAGTAGTGGCGAGCGAACGGGGACTAGCCCTTAAGTGGCTTTGAGATTAGCGGAACGCTCTGGAAAGTGCGGCCATAGTGGGTGATAGCCCTGTACGCGAAAATCTCTTGGTCATGAAATCGAGTAGGACGGAGCACGAGAAACTTTGTCTGAATATGGGGGGACCATCCTCCAAGGCTAAATACTACTGACTGACCGATAGTGAACTAGTACCGTGAGGGAAAGGCGAAAAGAACCCCGGAGAGGGGAGTGAAATAGATCCTGAAACCGTATGCGTACAAGCAGTGGGAGCCCACTTTGTTGGGTGACTGCGTACCTTTTGTATAATGGGTCAGCGACTTATTTTCAGTGGCGAGCTTAACCGAATAGGGGAGGCGTAGCGAAAGCGAGTCTTAATAGGGCGTCTAGTCGCTGGGAATAGACCCGAAACCGGGCGATCTATCCATGGGCAGGTTGAAGGTTGGGTAACACTAACTGGAGGACCGAACCGACTACCGTTGAAAAGTTAGCGGATGACCTGTGGATCGGAGTGAAAGGCTAATCAAGCTCGGAGATAGCTGGTTCTCCTCGAAAGCTATTTAGGTAGCGCCTCATGTATCACTGTAGGGGGTAGAGCACTGTTTCGGCTAGGGGGTCATCCCGACTTACCAAACCGATGCAAACTCCGAATACCTACAAGTGCCGAGCATGGGAGACACACGGCGGGTGCTAACGTCCGTCGTGAAAAGGGAAACAACCCAGACCGTCAGCTAAGGTCCCAAAGTTATGGTTAAGTGGGAAACGATGTGGGAAGGCTTAGACAGCTAGGAGGTTGGCTTAGAAGCAGCCACCCTTTAAAGAAAGCGTAATAGCTCACTAGTCGAGTCGGCCTGCGCGGAAGATGTAACGGGGCTCAAACCATACACCGAAGCTACGGGTATCACGCAAGTGATGCGGTAGAGGAGCGTTCTGTAAGCCTGTGAAGGTGAGTTGAGAAGCTTGCTGGAGGTATCAGAAGTGCGAATGCTGACATGAGTAACGACAATGGGTGTGAAAAACACCCACGCCGAAAGACCAAGGTTTCCTGCGCAACGTTAATCGACGCAGGGTTAGTCGGTCCCTAAGGCGAGGCTGAAAAGCGTAGTCGATGGAAAACAGGTTAATATTCCTGTACTTCTGGTTATTGCGATGGAGGGACGGAGAAGGCTAGGCCAGCTTGGCGTTGGTTGTCCAAGTTTAAGGTGGTAGGCTGAGATCTTAGGTAAATCCGGGATCTTAAGGCCGAGAGCTGATGACGAGTGTTCTTTTAGAACACGAAGTGGTTGATGCCATGCTTCCAAGAAAAGCTTCTAAGCTTCAGGTAACCAGGAACCGTACCCCAAACCGACACAGGTGGTTGGGTAGAGAATACCAAGGCGCTTGAGAGAACTCGGGTGAAGGAACTAGGCAAAATGGCACCGTAACTTCGGGAGAAGGTGCGCCGGTGAGGGTGAAGGACTTGCTCCGTAAGCTCATGCCGGTCGAAGATACCAGGCCGCTGCGACTGTTTATTAAAAACACAGCACTCTGCAAACACGAAAGTGGACGTATAGGGTGTGACGCCTGCCCGGTGCCGGAAGGTTAATTGATGGGGTTAGCTAACGCGAAGCTCTTGATCGAAGCCCCGGTAAACGGCGGCCGTAACTATAACGGTCCTAAGGTAGCGAAATTCCTTGTCGGGTAAGTTCCGACCTGCACGAATGGCGTAACGATGGCGGCGCTGTCTCCACCCGAGACTCAGTGAAATTGAAATCGCTGTGAAGATGCAGTGTATCCGCGGCTAGACGGAAAGACCCCGTGAACCTTTACTATAGCTTTGCACTGGACTTTGAATTTGCTTGTGTAGGATAGGTGGGAGGCTTTGAAGCGTGGACGCCAGTCTGCGTGGAGCCATCCTTGAAATACCACCCTGGCAACTTTGAGGTTCTAACTCAGGTCCGTTATCCGGATCGAGGACAGTGTATGGTGGGTAGTTTGACTGGGGCGGTCTCCTCCTAAAGAGTAACGGAGGAGTACGAAGGTGCGCTCAGACCGGTCGGAAATCGGTCGTAGAGTATAAAGGCAAAAGCGCGCTTGACTGCGAGACAGACACGTCGAGCAGGTACGAAAGTAGGTCTTAGTGATCCGGTGGTTCTGTATGGAAGGGCCATCGCTCAACGGATAAAAGGTACTCCGGGGATAACAGGCTGATACCGCCCAAGAGTTCATATCGACGGCGGTGTTTGGCACCTCGATGTCGGCTCATCACATCCTGGGGCTGAAGCCGGTCCCAAGGGTATGGCTGTTCGCCATTTAAAGTGGTACGCGAGCTGGGTTTAGAACGTCGTGAGACAGTTCGGTCCCTATCTGCCGTGGACGTTTGAGATTTGAGAGGGGCTGCTCCTAGTACGAGAGGACCGGAGTGGACGAACCTCTGGTGTTCCGGTTGTCACGCCAGTGGCATTGCCGGGTAGCTATGTTCGGGAAAGATAACCGCTGAAAGCATCTAAGCGGGAAACTTGCCTCAAGATGAGATCTCACTGGAACCTTGAGTTCCCTGAAGGGCCGTCGAAGACTACGACGTTGATAGGTTGGGTGTGTAAGCGCTGTGAGGCGTTGAGCTAACCAATACTAATTGCCCGTGAGGCTTGACCATATAACACCCAAGCAATTTGAATACTCGAAAGAGCATCAGATTGCGGTGTGTGAAGACGCAATGAACCGAAAGTTCGAT
>NZ_WKEQ01000007.1 GCF_021605415.1 Pseudomonas syringae | reverse complement strand
G
This sequence comes from Pseudomonas syringae, assembly GCF_021605415.1. Classification (GTDB taxonomy): domain Bacteria; phylum Pseudomonadota; class Gammaproteobacteria; order Pseudomonadales; family Pseudomonadaceae; genus Aquipseudomonas; species Aquipseudomonas syringae_S. The sequence goes on along the minus strand of NZ_WKEQ01000007.1, from coordinate 202,485 downwards.
CACCGGTTGAAGAACTGCCGATTCCGAAACTGGCGGAAGCGCCGAAAGCGGAAATCGCGGTTCCCAAGCCGAAACCCAAGCCGCCCAAGCCTAAACCACCAAAACCGGTCGAGAAGAAGCTGCCCGATCCGCCGAAGGAAAAACCTTCCGAGGAAAAACCGGCCGACACGCCACCGACGCCGGCCCCGACGGAGAAATCCGCCCAGCCCGCGCCGGGTCCATCGCCAGCTCAACAAGCGGCGAAGGCCAGTTGGCAAGGCACGCTGCTCGCGCATTTGTCCAAGTACAAAAAGTACCCGCGAAGTGCTCAGTCGCGTGGCAAGGAAGGCTTGAACCGCTTGCGTTTCGTGGTCGACGGCGAAGGCAATGTGCTGTCGTTCGAACTGGTGGGCCGCTCAGGCAACGCCGATCTTGACCGGGCCACCCTGGAAATGATCCGCCGCGCGCAACCGCTGCCCAAGCCACCGGCCGACATGCTGACCAATGGCTCGATCGAAATTGTTGCGCCGTTTGTTTACTCACTGGAACGTCGCCGCTAAGTAACACCGCAGTACCTGTAGGAGTGAGCCTGCTCGCGATGGGGCCCTGTCAGTCAGTCATTTATCGCCTGACACACCGCTATCGCGAGCAGGTTCACTCCTACAAGGGTTCTTCGTCAGCCGCCAGAAACCCGCCAATAAGGCACCGAAAGGTGCCTTTTGTATATCTACCCGCGGCAAACCCACATTGTCCGGTGTCGCACGCCTCCCTCAGTCTGATAACGTGCGTCTATCGATTGCAGCCGGTATGCTTGGCCCGCATCTTCATGGACGCTTGCTATGACTCTCACAGAATTACGCTACATCGTTACCCTCGCCCAAGAGCAGCATTTCGGTCATGCCGCCGAAAAATGCCACGTCAGCCAGCCGACCCTGTCGGTGGGCGTCAAGAAACTTGAAGACGAACTCGGTGTGCTGATTTTCGAGCGCAGCAAAAGCGCCGTGCGCGTGACCCCGGTCGGCGAAGGCATTGTCGCCCAGGCGCAGAAAGTGCTGGAACAGGCACAAGGCATCCGCGAGCTGGCCCAGGCCGGCAAGAACCAGCTGACCGCTCCGCTGAAAGTCGGCGCGATTTACACCGTCGGCCCGTACCTGTTTCCACACTTGATTCCACAACTGCACCGGGTCGCCCCGCAGATGCCGTTGTACATCGAAGAGAACTTCACCCACGTGCTGCGCGACAAACTGCGCAACGGCGAGCTTGACGCGATCATCATCGCGTTGCCGTTCAACGAAGCCGACGTGCTGACCCTGCAACTCTACGACGAGCCGTTCTACGTCCTGATGCCGGCCCAGCACCCGTGGACGAAGAAAGAATCCATCGACGCCGGCCTGCTCAACGACAAGAGCCTGCTGCTGCTCGGCGAAGGCCATTGCTTCCGCGACCAGGTGCTCGAAGCCTGTCCGACCCTGACCAAGGGCAGTGACGGCGCACGGCACACCACGGTCGAATCCAGCTCGCTGGAAACCATTCGCCACATGGTCGCCTCGGGCCTGGGCATTTCAATCCTGCCGCTGTCGGCGGTGCACAGCCATCATTACGCCCCGGGCGTGATCGAAGTGCGTCCGCTGTCGGCGCCGGTGCCCTATCGCACCGTGGCCATCGCGTGGCGCGCCAGCTTCCCGCGCCCAAAAGCCATCGAGATCCTCGCCGATTCCATTCGCCTGTGCTCGGTGGCCAAACCGGCGGCACCGGTTACGAACGGTTAAGCCAGCGCCATGAGCGAGTTGTCGCAAGTGTCGGTGACGGCACTCAAAGGTGTCGGTGACGCCATGGCCGAGAAGCTGGCCAAAGTCGGGCTGGAGAATCTTCAGGACGTGCTGTTTCACCTGCCCCTGCGTTATCAGGATCGCACTCGCGTGGTGCCGATCGGTGCGTTGCGACCGGGACAGGATGCGGTGGTCGAAGGCACCGTCAGCGGCGCCGACGTGGTCATGGGTCGTCGCCGCAGCCTGGTCGTGCGCATGCAGGACGGCACCGGCGGGCTGAGCCTGCGTTTCTACCATTTCAGCAATGCGCAAAAAGAAGGGCTCAAGCGCGGTACGCGGATTCGCTGTTATGGCGAAGTGCGACCCGGCGCGTCGGGGCTGGAAATCTACCACCCGGAGTACCGCGCCATCACCGGCGACGAACCGCCGCCAGTGGATGAAACCCTCACGCCCGTCTATCCGCTCACCGAAGGCCTGACCCAGCAGCGCTTGCGCCAACTGTGCATGCAGACCCTGACCCTGCTCGGCCCGTCGAGCCTGCCCGACTGGCTGCCAACCGAACTGGCCCGCGACTATCAACTCGCGCCGCTGGCCGACGCAATCCGTTACTTGCACAACCCGCCCGCCGATGCCGACGTCGATGAACTCGCCCTCGGTCATCACTGGGCCCAGCATCGCCTGGCCTTCGAAGAACTGTTGACCCATCAGCTCTCGCAACAACGCCTGCGCGAAAGCATGCGGTCGCTGCGCGCGCCGGCGATGCCCAAAGCGAAAAAACTGCCGCCCAAGTACCTGAAAAATCTCGGCTTCAACCCGACCGGGGCGCAACAGCGCGTCGGCAACGAAATCGCCTACGACCTCAGTCAACACGAACCGATGCTGCGGCTGATCCAGGGCGACGTTGGCGCGGGCAAAACCGTGGTCGCCGCCCTCGCTGCGCTGCAAGCGCTGGAGGCCGGTTACCAAGTTGCGCTGATGGCGCCGACCGAGATCCTTGCCGAACAACACTTCATCACGTTCAAGCGCTGGCTTGAACCGCTGGGCATCGACGTTGCGTGGCTGGCCGGCAAGCTCAAGGGCAAGAACCGCGTCGCCGCGCTGGAACAGATCGCCAGCGGCACACCGATGGTGGTGGGCACCCACGCGCTGTTTCAGGACGAAGTGCAGTTCAAGAACCTCGCGCTGGTGATCATCGACGAACAACACCGTTTCGGCGTGCAGCAGCGTCTGGCGCTGCGGCAAAAAGGCGTCGGCGGGCGCATGTGCCCGCATCAACTGATCATGACCGCCACCCCGATCCCCCGCACGCTGGCGATGAGCGCCTACGCCGACCTCGACACCTCGATCCTCGACGAACTGCCACCGGGTCGAACGCCGGTCAACACCGTGCTGGTCACCGACAGTCGCCGCGTCGAAGTCATCGAACGGGTGCGCGGCGCCTGCGCCGAAGGGCGTCAGGCCTACTGGGTGTGCACGCTGATTGAAGAGTCGGAAGAGTTGACCTGTCAGGCTGCCGAAACCACCTTCGAAGACCTCACCGCCGCCCTCGGCGAGTTGAAAGTCGGGCTGATCCACGGGCGCATGAAACCGGTCGAAAAAGCCGCCGTCATGGCCGAATTCAAGGCCGGTAACCTGCAACTGCTGGTCGCGACCACAGTGATTGAAGTCGGCGTCGACGTGCCCAACGCCAGCCTGATGATCATCGAAAACCCCGAGCGCCTCGGCCTCGCGCAACTGCACCAATTGCGTGGGCGCGTCGGTCGGGGCAGCGCCGCCAGCCATTGCGTGTTGCTTTATCATCCGCCGCTGTCGCAGATCGGCCGTCAGCGGCTGGGCATCATGCGCGAGACCAACGACGGTTTTGTCATCGCCGAAAAAGACCTCGAACTGCGCGGCCCCGGCGAAATGCTCGGCACGCGTCAGACCGGTCTGCTTCAATTCAAGGTCGCGGACCTGATGCGCGACGCCGATCTTCTGCCCGCCGTGCGTGATGCGGCCCAAGCGTTGCTTGAACGTTGGCCGACCCACGTCAGCCCATTGCTTGATCGCTGGCTGCGTCATGGGCAGCAATACGGCCAAGTGTGAGCACCGTCGCAGTTTCTGACAGCCCGCGCCTACAGAGCTGGTTATACTCCTGCAATTGTTTCAAAAACGGATACAGACCATGACCGAAGCTGCTCTCGCCCCCGAATCTCCGCACGCTCCGTCTGTTATTCGGCTGCTGCTGGACAAGCTCGGGATCGTCTACGAAGAAGTGCTCGACCACCACGGCCTCAATGCATCGCGCAAAGTACAAGCCGTGTTGCTGGACGACGCTGTCGGCGCGCTGATGGTGCTATTTCCACAGAGCCAACTGCTCGACCTCAATCGCCTCGCCGAACTGACGGGTCGTCGTCTGACCGCCGTGTCGACTGAGCGCCTGCAAAAAATGCTCGGCAAACACAGCCTGAGCCTGTTGCCAGGTCTGCCGGCGCTGACCAGTTCGCCGTGCCTTTACGAAGAAAGCCTGCTGCGCGAGCCGAAGTTGCTGATCAACTCCGGTGAGCCGGGCGTGCTGCTGGAAATCACCAGCGAACACTTCAAGACTATGCTTACCAAGGCCAGCGCCGCCAACTTCGGCGAGAACCTGACCAGCATTCGTCCGAACCTCGACCGCCCTGATGATGACCGCAAGGAAATCACCCAGGCTGTGCAAGCGTTCACCGCGCGCCGCATCCAGCAACGCCTGGAAGCGACCATCGAGATTCCGCCGCTGGCTGAAACCGCGCAAAAAATCATCAAGCTGCGCGTCGACCCGAACGCCACCATCGACGACATCACCGGCGTGGTCGAAACCGACCCGGCGCTGGCCGCACAAGTGGTGAGCTGGGCGGCGTCGCCGTACTACGCCTCGCCGGGCAAGATTCGTTCGGTAGAAGACGCCATCGTCCGTGTGCTCGGTTTCGACCTGGTGATCAACCTCGCGCTGGGCCTGGCCCTCGGCAAAACCCTGAGCTTGCCCAAAGACCACCCGCAACAGACCACGCCGTACTGGCAGCAATCGATCTACACCGCTGCCGTCATCGAAGGCCTGACCCGCGCCATGCCGCGTGCCCAGCGCCCGGAAGCCGGCCTGACGTACCTCGCCGGCCTGCTGCACAACTTCGGATACTTGCTGCTGGCCCACGTCTTCCCGCCGCACTTCTCGCTGATCTGCCGCCACCTGGAGGTCAACCCGCACCTGTGCCACAGCTACATCGAGCAGCACCTGCTCGGCATCAGCCGTGAACAGATCGGCTCGTGGCTGATGCGCTACTGGGACATGCCCGACGAACTGGCCACCGCCCTGCGCTTCCAGCACGACCCAAGCTACGACGGCGCCTACGCCGAATACCCGAACCTCGTCTGCTTGGCCGTGCGGCTGCTGCGCGGCCGCGGCATCGGTTCCGGCCCCGACGAGGACATCCCCGACGCACTGCTCGAACGCGTCGGCCTGACCCGCGAAAAAGCCAACGACGTCGTCAGCAAAGTCCTCGAAGCCGAAGTCCTGCTGCGCGAACTGGCCTCGCAGTTCAGCCAGGCCTAAACGCATCGCGGGCAAGCCCGCTCCCACAAGACCTATGCGATCCCTGTGGGAGCGGGCTTGCCCGCGATGAATCCAGCTCAATCTATCTGTCTCACCACAACAATCTTTCGACTCAAGCCTCTGTATCAAGCCTTAGGCTTAGCCTTCCTCGGCTTCAAATACTTCATCAACCCCTGAAACCAAATCACCAGCGCCGGATTGCCCTTGATCTGAATCGACTTGTCCTGAATCCCCTGCATAAACGCCAACTGCTTGTTCTTCGCCTGCATCGTGGCAAAACCATACGCCGCATCTTTAAAGGCAATCGCAAACGCCGGCTCTGCCACTACGCCAGACTTGCTGGTAATCCGCTGATTCTTCACCACGAAATGCCGCGCCACTTTCCCGTCCAGCGTCTGCATCTGAAACACCAGATCCTTGTCACCCAACTGCTGCTGGAACGCAGGATTTGTCCGGCTGGCCTTACCCATCAACAGACCCAGCATCCACAGAAGAAAACGAAATTTCATGCGCACAGCCTCAAAAGGAAAATGAACGGCCGGGGCAGTGTAAGGGATTCGAGCGATAACGCCAGTCTCTGCTGCCGATAGAAGAGGATGTAGGCAATTTCCTGCACGATGACTACCAAGTCACGATTCTATGCCCACCCATTGATCGTTCCCCCGCTCCGCGTGGGAATGCATCCCGAGACGCTCCGCGTCTCACCCTTCACCTTTCCTACACCTGTTGAAACACAACCTGTAGGAGCTGCCGAAGGCTGCGATCTTTTGATCTTCCGGCCTGCAAATCCCTCGGAAATGTCCTTCAAACTCTAGCGCTGTCCATGAACTAGGCGAGTTGCATCGGCGACGATTCCACATCGGTCATGCTTAGCAGCCGAAACTCATTGTTCACAAACTCGTAGTAACGATCCCGGTTACCACTTTCCAACGCATTCCCTTGGGCGTCCTCTTCACCGTCGAGCGTGATGCCGGAGACGATGATCAAGCGGCTGTCGGGTTGGTAAACCATGCTGAAGGTGCTGCCGTCGTAAGCATTCGGTAGACCGCCAACCACTTCACCGGTCTGGACGTCCAGCACTTCTCCACAAATGGCGCTGCCGCCACAGCCGAGCCTGTGAAGGATGTAATGGCCGGCGAAGTTGACCTTGCCTTTCAGGGCTTGCACCCGTGCTTGATCCATCATTGGGCTGCTGTTTTCTTGCGGCACCAGCTTATGGTTGGGGCCGGTGAAAACTGGCGTGACGGTGTAATCCTTGAAAGTTGGATCGGCAGCGAATGCCATGGACGCGGCAGCCAATATCAAGCTGCCGAGAACAATCGAAAATCCTTTCACGTAGTAACTCCATAAATGCAGTGGGGACCGTCGACTTACTCAGACTGCCCTTCATAACGCTGTGTCTGCGGGTTGAATTGCCACAGATGTGGCCGGGTCATGGCCTTTTCACCCTTGTAGCGAATCCGCCCGCGCTTGTCCCTGATGTAGGAGTAGATCTCGATGTCCTTGAACTCACCTCCCCCCTTGGGTGGGCCGTCCAGAACTTTGACGCCGGCGAAGTAATCGCCGCCCGAATACCTCAAATAACCACGACACTGGATCAGGAAGGCGAATGTGCTATCCATTGATGAGCCAATGCCGACGCGGGAATTGAAGATGAAGTCTTCGATGCCATCGCCATTTAGATCGCCGCGAAAAACCACGTGGCCCGGATCGATAGAAAATTCTTTTCCATCGAGACTGGAAAGTATGTCTTCTGGATGTTCGTTGCTCTGCGACCAATGCGATAAGAAATATTTTGAGTCAGCTTCCTGATTGCAAACATCTGCCGCCATAACCGCTATCGGCAACCAGCTCACACATAACATCAGCAATCGTTTCACTTCGTATCCTTCGAATTGATCAATTCCAACCCACCATCCCGATACAACACCTCACACCCCACCCACGCCGTATCCACTTGCGGCATCACCGCCGAAGGCTTGCGCAACTCACGCAACAACGTCGAGCCATGCGACAGCCGCCCACCCATCCGCGCAATCACTGCCCGCGCCGCTTGGTAATGCGCGTGCCGCCCCGGATCGAGGGTGTCTTCGAGCAGGATGTCGGCGCCGAGGATGCCTTGCACCTGCCCCGGATAAATCATGAACCCAGTCGCCTGCTCAGTGCCTTCACGGCCATCCTGCCAGAAGCTGCCATCGCGGATGCGCACGTCGGGATGCGGCGCAAACCAGTGTTCGCGATCCGCCAGCGGCATGGCGTGATGCAGACGGAAGAAGATGCGCATGAGGTTGTCGCGGTACCACTCGCGCACTTGCAGGTAGTAGCCACGCAAGCCCGGCAGGCCGCTCGAATGGGCGAGACGGATCAGACTTGGCCATTGCGGGAATGGTTGTAATGGCAGCTCACTCGACGCGGGTCGAGGCGTAGCGGGATCGGTTTCCCACGGCAATCGATGCGGGCTGTTTTCGAGGTTGTCGTACACGGTCGGCGGGCGGCCCAGCCAGTCGCCGCCACTGCTGGCCAGCGCCGTGGTGATGCACAGATTGCCTTGCACCACGAACACGTAAAACCGGGTGAACCAGTCCGCCAATTGTTGGCCATCGGCAGCTTGGCCAACGAGTTCGGCCAGCTCCCGGTCGAACCGGTGTAAGCCGTTTTCAAGATTCAGCAAATGCTCGCGAGCCTTGCGTTGCATACGCAAAAACAGCGGCAACGAACGCAGCATCTTCAGCGGTTGCCACGGCAGATGAGGAGTCGCCCCGCCAACTTCACCGGCGTAGTTGCTGGCGCTGATGCCCCAGTCGGCCAGCCGGGAAAGAAACAGATCATTGTTGATATAGGACGCGCCGCCGAACACGGCAGTGAACGGCTCGTTGTCCTGCAACACCCGCGCATCCCAACGCGCCATGATCGCCGGGATACTCGCCGCTGCCCGGCGCTGGGCGTACTCCACAAAAATGCTCGGCTGCGGTGGCAAGATCTCGGCGATGTTGGCGGCAGTCAGGTGCCGGCGCCAGCCGTAATCGCTGATTGGCCGGTATTGCAGCAACCACAATTGCGAGCCATCCCAGGCCCATTCGACGTCGCCGGATACGTAGTGGAACACGCGCAGCACGTCTTGCAGAAATCGCCAGAGCAGGTCTTCGGTCAAGCCACGGGACGGCGTGAACGTGCCGCTGCGCCAGGCACCGCCGAGCCGCGAAAGCGTTGCCCGTGAGGGGCTGGCGTGACCGTCGGCCAGCGATTCGAGATGGCCTTCAACCCATTCGAGTTCTACCGAGAGATGGCGCACGAACGCAATCCCGGAAACTACGGGGGTGATGAAGCGTTGCACCACCACTTCCTCGACGCCTTCGGCCGTGAGTTCGGCGATGCGTTTCGGCACGTTGGCGGTCAGTTCGCGCAGATAGGTGGTGCTCAAACCGGCATTCGCCGAATCGGCCTGATCCTCGCCATAACTGGAGGAGCGCACCGCCCAGGTCACATCAGGTTGGCCAGCGAGAAATGCCGGCAGACGCGAGTCGGTGCAATCGCTGACTGTCAGCGCCGCCGGCACCGCTTGCCGCGCCAGTTCAGCCAGGCGCAAACGCCCGCCCTTGGTGTGCGCGATAAACCCGCGCTCGCCCGACTCCAGCCACTGCGCGAATTCGGCGGGCGAGTCGATCCACGGGTAATGGCCCCAGCCGGGTTTCAGACTGATGGTCAGATCGGCGCGGGCAAGAATCGCCGACCATGCCGCCGCTTGCTCGATGCCGAGCACAGCGTCCTGATCGCCCCAAACCAACTCGACCGGATCGCTGATCCACTCCAGCAGCGGCAACGCGGTATCGGCGCGAATCAGATCCCAGTGCGGCACAAACGCACGACAGCGCGCATAGCCGGCGCCCATGCGCTGGTACTGCGCGGGAGTCCAGGTCTGGTTGGAAAACTTGCGCGCGAACAGCGTGGGTTTGTTCGACAGCAGCCAGTGAATGGTCTTGCGAATCGGCAGCGGCGACATCAATGCCGGCAGCCGCCGCTGCCACAAAAACGCACCGACCGGCGCCAGCAAAACACTGCGGGAAAAGTGCCCGGGCCGACGTTGCAACGCATGCAGCACCAGCAACGCGTTAACCCCGACCGCCATGATCGCGCTGCCCTGCTCCGTCATCGCCAGCAACGTCTGCGCGTAGTCCGCGAGATCCTCACAGGGCGGCTGCGGATTGGCGCCGAAGCCCGGCAACTCCAGCGGCAACACGTCGTAGCGCTGAAAGTGCGGCAGCGCGTCGTCCCACCAATCGGCGGCGCTACCGTTGCCGGCCAGCAAGTACATCAAGGGCTTGCTCATGAGCGATCCTCAGGTCAGATCGCGCAGAGCGGCGTCGAGGGTTGGATAGCGGAATGTGTAACCGGCCTCAGTCAAACGCTGCGGTACAACGCGCTGACCGTCGAAAAACAGCTCCGCCATTTCCCCAGCCAGCGCGCGTATTGGCGCCGCCGGAATGTGGAACCACACCGGGCGTTTGAGGACCTTGCCGGCCTGCTCGGCGAACGCGGCCTGACTGAGCGTTTCGGGCGCGACCATGTTGTAAGTGCCGCGCAAACTTTCATCGTCGAAGGCCCGGGCGATTACCTGAAGCACATCGTCGCGATGCACCCAGCTCATGATCTGCCGACCGTCGCCCATGCGACCGCCGAAGCCCATTCGGAACGGCATCAGCAGCGGCAACAACGCACCGCCCGGGCCGAACACCACACCGAGACGCAGCACCACCTGACGCACGCCAAACTCGGTGGCCGGTTGCGCGGCGGCCTCCCAACGCGCACAGAGTTCGGCCATGAAACCGTCACCCTTGCTAGCGTGTTCGTCGAGGCTTTCGCTGGCATCGCGCACGCCGTAGAAACCGATGGCTGAGGCTTGAATCCATAGGGCTGGTTTGTGCTTGGTGTTCTTCAGCCAAGTCATCAACGCTTCGGTGGTGCCGACTCGACTGGCGAGCAGTTGCGCCTGACGCTTGGGAGTCCAGCGTGGGCCGGCGACGGGGGCGCCGGCGAGATTGATCACTACGTCGAAGGTTTCGTCGTGGCTGAGTTCGCTGAGCGAATGCACACAGCGGACGCGGCCGTTGAATAGATTGGCCGCACTCAACGGATCGCGCGTCAGTACGCTGACCGAGTGGCCCGCGTCGAGTAATTGATTGACCGCGGCCTCGCCGATAAATCCGGTGCCGCCGGTGATTAGCACGCGTTTGTAGGCGCCGCCGGCAAACTGGCTGGATTCGTTCGGTGCTTTTTCTGGAAGGGATTTTTTGCGGTCATGGCGATACAGCCAGACCAGCGGCGGCAACAGCACCAACAGGGCAAAACCATCGAGCCACAGGTGCGACCAGACCTGTTGTTGCGCAGACAGCCACATATCCTGCGGCGCCCATAACAGGATGCCGGCGATCAACCAGCCCCAGACTGCCGGAGCTTTCAAGCGATTGCCCAGGTGCACCAACGCGAGCGTGTACAGCGAATAACTTTGCAGCGTCGCGCCGAACAGCGCGAGCCACCAGACTTGTTGTTCGTGGCCGGCGGCGGGTACTGCGTCGGCGCCCCAGAATGCGAGTTCGAGAACTTGCAGATAGCCGTCGAGTAAACCGGAATGCCCGGCCCAGGTAAGGGTAAGGCCGGCGAGAATGTGCACGATTGCGGCGGCGTATAGCCAGAGCACTAGCGCGGGGCGAAGGGAGATCGAGGGGGCTGGCATTCCGTGTCCTGAGCGCATTCCTTGGGGGTGGGGAGTTTAAAGGAAAATCGCAGTCGTCAGACGCTCAAAAACTAGACGTTTTACCCGACGGATTCAGACTGAACGACTGCGAAAACGCATCAGACATGACCCGGCATTTCAGATGCAGTGACTGGCTTTGATCGGTTCAGCGCCCTGCGATCCCAATCGCCCCACGTTGAAGATGCCCACCTGATTACCTTTGTCAGCCGCCATTTGATAACAGGCTAACGCTCGGGACATATCCTTCGTTCCAAACTCGCCACCTTCGAAGGTCGAGGCCAGATAATTCATCGCGTCTGTGGAACCCATGGTGATCGCCCGAATGACCTGCTCTTTCGCCTGCTCGGGATGGAGGCAAGGGCCGCTATAGTCGGTGGAGTTTCCGACACAAAAAAACGTGGCATAGGCCAACGCGCCACTCGGTATTTTCGAGGCCGCTTTGAACAACGCCTCTACCTTGCTCGTTTCCAACTGAGACGCCATTTGCGAAAGGCTCAGGCTTGCCGCCGACAGGCTCGCCTGTGCATCACCCGACTCTGCAGCACACACAAAATTTTCAAGGGACGCTTCAATTAACTCCGCTGTCAGCCGGTATTGCTCAAGAAACCCAAGTCCACCTAAAGCTTCTGCACGTTGATAACAGAAGTTCTCGGCGCGGCTCATTCCCGGGTTGTCTGTTGCCACAAGATCCTTCTCACTGATCGACCAATCCTCAATCCCCTCAAGCACCCAGCACGCCTGACGAGAGAAGTTGAAAATCTTGATATTGCTGTTGCCCGCTCGCTTATCCACCACGTTGACGTGACTGTCGTCGACCTCTTCGATCTCGACTCCAGGTGTCTTGCCGGGTGTGATTGCAGCCATCAGCGGATAGGTGAAACTGGTGCCACTAACACCCGAGGTCGAAGGCTCAAAAGTACTTCGAGCCTTTCCCGCTACCGGTTTCAACACCAGCGACTTGACCGTCAACGCCGTGAGACGGCGTTGTGATTCGCTGTTGGCGGAAAATGCTGTCAGGAAAGGCGCGAACTCCTCCGAGGGGCAAGCGTCGCTGGTGGGAGCCGTCGAAGCGTTCTTGTCGGATGCAAGAGCAGGGACAATCTTGTCAAGGTACGCCGAGCGCTCACGACTCATTCTGGCGATGCACGAGTTAACCGCGAACACATGCGCCGGCATCCCCGCCTTGATCTCGAATGCCTCCAAAGGGCAGTTAGCATCGCGCAACTTCAACCACGCACGTTGCGACTCTTTGACCTTCGCGGCGTACTCCGCGCCCAATGCCGGATCTGCTCGATAGTCAGACTCAAGTCGCGTCATCAGCTGCTTGTAGCTGGCATTCAACTGCGTATCGGCAGCCTTCTTCGCCGCCTCCGAGCAGGGCACCATTTCCCGGCTTGAGGAGACATGGCTGCAGTCGTCCTGCGCATAGACCGCAGAAACTGGCAGCAGCAGCGCGGCTAGCAGGGTAAAAACAAAACGTTTCACGGTGTTCATCCTTGAGTCATTCAGGTTTTGCGTTTAGTGAATCGGGTGATGCATTGATCTGGTCCGTTCATGCCCCAGTAAGTGCTGAGCAACGTCTTACGTTTTTTGTCGACGCGCAGGTTAACGAAGCCATCGCCGCAGTCCGGCTGCAACTCTTCGAACGTGCCGGTTTTGGCTTGGTAAACGAATACCCGGTAGTAGTCGTAAGTGCCCATGCCGTCATCCAGCTGCCAGATCGCGAAATCCTGGGCGCCGTCGAAATTGAAATCATCGAACTGCACATGGAGTTCATTCTCGGCTTCAAAATCGATTGTTCGCGACTCGCTGTGCGTTTCGCTTTTAACCGCGATACCCAGCTTGGAGCCTTCGAGAACCAGCGTCGCGTTGATGCCTTTGGTTGGGCTGAACGTGGTGGTTTCGGCTAACGCCGGGATCGTCCACATCAGGCCAAGCAGTGATACCGCTAGATTTTTGATTTGCATGTACTCGCCCTACTTCCACTTGCATCCGGACTCGAGAGAGGAGTGATGCTGGTGCTGATTCCGAAGCTATAAGCCTTACCGTTGGACTGCTTTGTGTAAGACATCGAGACGATCTGCGAGCCTTGTGTCATCAACTCATAAGTCCCCGTGACCTCGCCGTTGACGATTTCGGACCAAGTTCTGGTGTGCTGCCAAGGGGCGTCCGGGTCGAGAATTTCGTTCTCGGAATCCGTTAGAACAATGGAAATTGGTTCACTGAATTTGGCGTACTACACGAAACCACCGGACCATTTGCTGGCTTCGTCGTAGTAGGTCCGGAGTTCGAACTTTACCGGGCTCGATTGGCATAGTTCGAAGCAAAGTGATTCGGTGGTGACTGCGCTTTGAGCGCCTAAAGGAAATAGCGCAAAAAAGAGAAAGAAAAGTTTGTTCATGCTCATCCAAGTCGACGCTTTCGCGCGAATGCTCTGGCTTGTCCGTTTCAACGTCTGCTCTTGTCCGGTGCCAAAGCCAATTGGCGAGCACGCTCTATCGTCGCGCGAATTAGGCAGGCATCGGACCACTCACCGAAAACTGATTTACTCGATTTCGGGTCGGACTGGCACTCCGCATCTCGAAATTTCATCCAGGCTCTTTGAGTTTCCCTCAGTGCTTTCTGACCGCTTTCGTCCAGCCGACTCATACGATCCCGATATACAGAGTTCAACAATGCATCCGCGTCAGGAACCATCAGATCAAGAACACCATTTCCCGAGGGAAACCACTCAACGTCCGCCAATGCCTGTTCGCTTTCATTGTTCCAATTGTAGAGGCCGTTTTCTTCGATCTTCAGTGTGGCGAATCGCTGATGGTGATTCGTCGGATCGCTCTCGCTGACCTCCGAGCGATAAATAATTTCCAAATAGATAGGGTCGGTTGTGCGCTGAGGATCATTCAATAGCGTTTGCCGAACAATGGCCCGTTGCTTTTTGCTCTCAGTGATCTCTATCGAAAAGCACGGATCCGGCCCAGGACGTTCTGCGGACACCTTCCTCTCCAGGCATTGATTACGAACCGCCATGGAAGGGGTATCCGAACCGCCACCCACATCGACGACTCTGACAAGCAACCGGACTTCCGGGTCCTTGGAAAAGTCGGCCTGAAGGATGGTGGCAATCATCGTGCCCTCAGCCAAGACCACAGGCGGCAGTATTGAAAGTAAAAAAATGAGGCTGAATCTGAAAATCTGCATTCCTTGGCGTCCGTAAAAAAACTCAGTGATCCGTTCAATTCTGAACGGGCCTGCGACAGAAGATAGAGTGAGAACCGACAAGCGGGCCAGACCTATTTAAGTTCTCAACCAAATTCAAAGCGGTCGAGCGCAACAAATAAATCCGTCCCCTTTTCCTCAGTTCCCTTTTCCTCAAAGACTTTCTCTCATGTCCATGCACTCCTTCGCATCCGCGAGGACCTTGCGCTCACCATTATTGAGGACGCACACAGGTTTTTTGAAGGTGCCTTTCATCCTTTGACAGACAGTGCTACCCGCTTCCTTATAAACACATTGCTCGCCAGAAATGATCAGCTCTTTACCTGGAATCAAAGTCACAACTTTTGTGCTTTCAATACGGTAAACGTTTTCGTAAATTGAATCACCGGACTGTTGAATATCTTTATAGGTACCATCCTCCAACTCCGAAGCACTAGCAGGAATGTCTCCGATATATGTGGCCTTTCCACCTTTAGCTACAGCAGAAAAAATCATAACCTGAGCGTTTAGACCCATATCATCACTGGTTGGATAAGAAAATATAATTGCTATATTTTCGGTCCCCGCCACTTCTCTAGCAACATAATCTGACCGACATCCGCGATCAGCATTATCAAGAGAGAAGACTCCCCCTTCAAAAGAAAGAGTCAAGCTAGCTTGATCGGCATTCTGATCAGCTTCTTTACATATCAGGCTATGCTCAGTTGAAGCCGAATAAGCAGCGCCACTATAAATGGATAACAAAAACACCATTGGGCGAATCATTCAAATGACCTCAGTAAAATCTTTGAAGATTATTTATCATTATTTCACGAGCCGAGAAGTTCGCGGCAGCCGGCCAAGGGTGAGCAGCATCGGTCCCGACTAAAGAACCGTCATCCCTAATACGTCGAGTCATTTTTGGTATGTCATTAGAGTCGGCAATTCCCAGCAGTTTGTTTTTGACTAAAAATGGGGACAGACCACGTTTTTTCGGATCATTTTTAAAACGTGGTCTGTCCCCATTTCACACAAACTATTTACATAGAATACAACAGTCCATTTTCTCTATGCGCTACCATGACTCACCTTCATACAGCTTAGTTTCCGGGTTAAAATGCCAAATGTGAGAGGTTGTTAGTGGCTTACCATCCCTGTGCATAATTTGATCTTGCTTATCCCTGTTATAAGAGTAGATTTTAATATCTCTAAATAGACTATCTTTTGGATGAGTATCGAGAACCTTCACATCAGCAAAATACTCACCACCAACGTTTCTTAAAAAGCCACGACATTGAATTAGAAATTCATAAATAAAATCACCGCTCGACCCGGCACTTGAATATGAAAGAAAAATAAAATCTTTCACTCCGTCACCATTGATATCTTCACTAGTGACAACCTTTCCTTCCTCAATTGAAAATTTTTCATCTTCAATTCGAGAAAGCAAATCAAAATCACGTACACCTTCCGTCCACTGGGATAAAAAATATTTAGCATCATCTGCCGGAGCACATACATCTATAGGGGCAGCGTTGACCGTAGCCGAAAAAAATGCAAGCAACAAAAAATATCTCATATCAATTCTCCATAATGAATGTGTGACGACCAGTCCTAACGGCACCTTGAACTTGACCGGAACCATAAACTATGGCTCCAGTGATCGAATCATTCAACGCTTCTAAAGCATTAAATAATTTTGTTGTCAGTGCCGACTCATGTGCCGCCCCCCAGCTAGCAATCGGGAGTTGCCAATTCACCCCTCCCGACGTGTTTATCGTGTTTTGAAGGACATGGCGAAGCTGATTGTATTGTGGTACACCAACGATGTGTGAAGGTCGCCAAACATGCCAACGCAAAAGTATGGCCACTGCCTTCTCCGAGGTATAGATAGTCCCTATAGTACTATTGACGACCACACCGCCAACACTGAAGCTAATCGGGTCAGTCAGTATTTCCCTTAGTCTTAGTTTGGCCATAGACCACATTGCTGCTCTATACCCAGGCATTGTGCGCGCAGCCATACTCAATCGATAAAACCAATGCCACGTTTTCAGATAATGCGCCTCGTCTTTCGAGTCGCCTAATTCTGTGAACTCACTGTCGGAATGAGTTGCTTGCGAAACAGCGTAACTATCATTTGCGAGTTTGACCCAAGCCGCATAGGTCATTAGATCTTCGTTATACAAACCCGGACTATTCCATGCCTTCGTTGGATATAAACCAAAATTACTAAAAACCTTTTTAAAAATTTCAGGCTCACGATTATTCAGGTAGGCCATAAATCCAGGAAGCTCACCTTTCCCATATGCATTTATATTTGGATTTGATGAATATAGCCCCATAGTCCAATGGCAAGGCCCGCCAGAAATAAGAGCATTATCCCAAGCGTTTAGTACGTCAAATCGACCAAAACATTCTGCTTCCGCAACCACCCTTATCGTCCGATATGTTGAAAGAGCTGGACTATTTAGTTGCGCTGGGTTAGCGGGGGCACCGGTTATTTTCTCAACTGTCATTTCAGTCTGGGAGGACCAACTATGCGTTTTCCCCGCATTAGGTCCACCATAGGTTCCGGTCTGGTAGTAACCAACTGCATGATATTCTGTTTGAGCACGGCCATCTGGAAACGCAAAGTAACTACTGAAATCCCTGAACACAACTCTTGGGCCGCCCTCAGTAAAACTATCATGAGCCCAAATATTACAACCCTTTTGAGCCAACTCGGTCCTATTTCCAGCTGTTATCTTCCAAGCTTCAAAAACAACTGGACACCGATAGTTGTTATCGAGCCAGTATTCTATCGCCACTCTGGTCTTTTCATTCACGACACCGCTTACAGGACCAACATACTTTGCAGAGTTAGCTATAGACTGAAGACTATCAACATAATAAGTTACAGGACCTACAGTTGACCCGCTAACAACCGGAGCTTTTCCAGCTTTGGCTACAACACCCGCCGAGCCGTCATAGTAAACATCCAAGTTATTTATCCGCACGGGGGAACCAGCCTGATCTAGCAGCAGCTGCCCCTTTTTTTCAGCTCTAACACATGCAACCTGTGCCATTGAAGCATATATCTGAAATTCTCGAACGGCCCACTCGGTCCTAGTATCAAACTCCCCAGTAGGTTTGCCTAGTACAGAGAATCCTAGACCAATCAAGTCCTCCTGAAGCTTTCTTACATGCTCTGGCACTGCTAAGGCCGCGCTATTCCCCGAAGCTGCACCAGCTGTTTCAGCATTAGTAATAGCAACTGGTGGGTTATCAACACCTCCCCAACGTGGAGGTGTGTTCTGCGCAGGTTTTCCGTCATGATCCTTTTTACGGAGATCAAAATTACCGTAAATCATTGCTCATTCCCTTATGCAGTATGCTGTTCTTCGAGACGCTTAATATCGCTGGAAGAAAGATAATCTTTGTCTGCCAACTCACAAGAACGGTGGAAACAACGGGTGGCATGCTTCGTTTTCGGGCCATTTTCACCGTCGATTTTCCCATCATAGAACCCAAGATTTTTAAGGCGGGACTGAAACCCTTTCACGTCCGAGGCTTCCGACTGAGCTTTCAAGTCCAACTCCCATACCCATGGCTGAGATTCTGCGCCAAAAGGATAAAAAGTAAGCTTGCCCTTCTTCGCATCGGGCGGAACTGGCTGGTCAACAAACCCTTCACTAGAAGTTGTGCCTTTGTAGGTCACTCCATCCACTTCCAGCGTATAGGGCTGTCCAGCAATACCTTTTTTGTCATAGGGACGTTTCATCTGAATACGGAAGCTCTTTTTCTCCGATGCTGGCGGAGTAGATGCCGACGCATTCAACAACGCCTGATCCATCAAACTCCCCGCCTTATCCTTATCCGCCGCCCCCGGCAGCACCGGCGGCTTAATCCCGATCCCGGTCCCACTCCCCGCCGAACCACCAGCATTGATCTTCACCACCGGCCCAACCACCGTCACACCACCGCCATCCAGCTTGATAAAGCTCCCACCCCCAAGAATGGTCAGCTCCGTCCCCGCTTCAATAACAATCTTGTCCCCAGCCTTGAGGTGTATCTCTTTCCCTACACTGGTGAGCTGAGCCGTACCCAACTTCACATGCTGGTTCTGCCCAATCGTCAGGTGATCGTCCATCCGCGTTTCTATTTTGCGGTCGGCAATCGTGGTGCGGTGTTCTTCGGCCTTGAGCTCGGTGTAGCTGTTCTTAACCACCGTGTCGTGACGTTCATTACCAACCCGAATCTTCTGGTCATGCTCAACGTTTTCATCCCAGTTGCGCTGCGCATGGATGTAGATCTGCTCCGCACCTTTCTTGTCTTCAATGCGCAGTTCGTTATAACCACCGCCCCCCGGCGAGCTGAGGGTTTTGAAGACGCTCCGGGTCTTGTTCGCCGGCAGTTCGTAGGGCACCGGGTTTTCCTTGTGGTACAGGCAACCGGTGACGAGGGGCTGGTCGGGGTCGCCTTCGAGGAAGGTGACGAGAACTTCCATGCCGATGCGCGGGATGCTGATCGCTCCGTAGCGGTCGCCCGCCCAGGAGCTGGAGACGCGCATCCAGCAGCTGGTTTTGTCGTCGGCGAGGCCTTCGCGGTCCCAGTGAAATTGCACTTTGATGCGGCCGTATTGGTCGCAGTGGATTTCTTCGCCTTTCGGGCCGGTGACGTGGGCGGTCTGGCTGCCGAGCACGCGGGGTTTCGGATGTTCGAGGGCCGGGCGGTAGAAAACGTCCCACGGGGTCGCGAGGAAGCGGTTGCGGTAGCCCTGGTGGAAGTCGTCTTTGTTGTCGGTGGTGTCGCTGGTCACGTTCTCTTCGAGGACTTGTGGCTGTTTGCCTTCGTGGAAGATTTCGGTGAGCAGCCAGAGGTCGTTCCACTCGGTGCGCGGGTGGTCGGACATTTCCATAAAGTGGCCGCTGACCAGTTTGGTCTGGTCGCCACGACCTTCGGCCTGACGGTAGTCGGCGCGATGGCGTTCGAGGGCGCGCTGGCTGAGGAATTTGCCGCGCGCGCGGTCGATGAAGCGGCCGGGGTAGTCGTAGTCTTCGAGATCCGGTTCAGTGCTTTCGCCTTCAGGTTTGTACGCCGCTTCCATTTGCAGGCGCGGTTTTTCGAAGTCGTAGTCGCGGCGCGTGACGCGGCCGGTGCGGGTTTCCAGGCGCAGTTTGAAGCCTTTGATCACCGGTTCGTCAGCGACCATGCCGCTGCCTTGCACGTAGGCGGTTGGCTGGCCGAGTTTCGGGAACACGGTCTGGTCGTCGCCGAACACCAGCAGGTGGGCTTTTTCGCTGTGCTGGAAGTGGTAGTGAATGCCTTCTTCTTCGCACAAGCGCTGGACGAAGTGCAGGTCGGTTTCGTCGTACTGCACGCAGTAGTCGCGATCCGGGCACGGCTGGCTCAGCTGGAAGCTGTAGGCGTTGCCCTTGATGCCGTGTTCTTCGAGGATCAGCGCGATGATTTTCGGCGCCGACATCTGCTGGTAGATGCGTTGGTTGGTGCGGTGATGCAGGTATTGCAGTTGTGGCACCAGCGAGACTTTGTAGCGGGTCAGGCGCTTGCCCGCATCGCCCTGGGCGACGCGGTAGATCTGGCCGTGGATGCCCGAACCCTGCGGATCGAACGCGAGGAAAGCCTGCTTGTGCAGCAGCTGCTCAAGGTCCAGATCAGGGTTTTCGCTGACCAGTTCGAGGTCGAAGCGAAACGGCTGGTTGATGCCTTCGGTGCCGGTGAACGACAGCACTTGCAGGTCGCCCGCATAGTCTTCCACCGTCAGGCTGAAGTGCGTTTCGTTAGCTGAGTTGAACATTGTGTGCTCCCTGTTCGAATGTCATCCGTTAGGCCCGAAGTCGCAGACGTTGCAGCCAGGACGATGAGGCGCTCATTGCTTCTAACAACTGGGCGGCCGTGATGGTGCGGTGCGCCGGATCGAAGGCCAGCGCTTTACGCAGGGCTGGCCAGCAGTGCTTCGGCAGATTTCGGGGTGCGTGCAGTTCGCGTTCGAGCTGCGCGTCGCGCGCCTCGGTCGATGGCAAGCGGCGGAACGGGTGTTTGCCGCCCGCCAGTTCGTAGATCACGCAGGCCACGCCGTATACGTCCGCGCTGGCCGACAACGGTTGGCCCTCAAGCAGTTCGGGGGCGGCGTAGCCCGGTGTCCAGGCGTTGAAACGCTCGCGGCTCAGGTGCGGCAGGCCGGGCAGGATGCCCTCCTCCGCTTGACCGAGGCCGAAGTCGAAGAGGCGCAGGCCTTCTTCGCTGAGCATGACGTTGCTCGGTTTCATGTCACCGTGCAGCACGCCGCGCGCGTGGGCGTAGGCCAGCGCGTCAAGCAGCGGCAGTACGATGTCGCGCAGCTCTTTCCACGGCAGGCCCAATGGCCGCTCGCAGAGTAATTTGTCCAGGGTCAGGCCACGCATGAGTTCCATGGTGATGAAGGCCCGCTGGCAATCAGTGTCCACTTCAAACGTGTACGGATGCAGCACGTTGTCGTGGCGCAGGCGTCGGGTCAGGGCGAACTCGCCGTAGAGCAAGGCACTGGCGTCCGGCGACTCGGCAAATTCTTCGCTGAGGATTTTCAGCGCAACGTAAGGGTCGGGGTCGCCGAACTGTTCGTGCAACAGATCCCGTGCCCGGTAAACCGCGCCCATGCCACCGGCCCCGAGCAGACGCTCGAGGCGATAGCGGCCGGCCAGAACGTCCGGCAGTTCACCCATGCTCGTCTTGGTCGGGGCCAGCACAGGTTCGGCGTCGTTCGGTATGCCGTTCAACGACTTGGCGAAGGCGAAGTAGGTCAGGTTGTTGGCCTGCTCTTCGCTGATCAGCAGGTCGTCGACTGGCGACTCGAATTCACTCATTGGCGGATCACCACGGCGGTCAAATTATCCCGGGCGGAGCCACGCAGGGCGCCGTCGAACAGACGTTCCAGCGCCACGTGCGGCGCGCTCAGGCTCAGGGCGCTGCCGAGGGCATCGCTGCTCAAACCGTGATACAGCCCATCGCTACAGAGCAAAAACGCATCGCCCGGATACACCTCCAGTTCCAGTACATCCAGGGTCAGTTGCTCGGCCGCACCGACCGCCCGGGTCAACGCCTGGGCGGACGGGTGCGCCGCTGCCTGTTCGGCGCTCATTTGCTGCTCATCGATCAGTTGTTGCTGCAACGAATGATCCTTCGACAGTTGATACAACCGCTGGCCGCGCCACAGATAGCAGCGGCTGTCGCCGGCCCAGATGCAGGCCGCGCGATTGCCTTCCACCAGCAGCGCCACGACGGTACTGCCCATGATGCTGTCGTGACGGCCGGCAGTGACGGTCAACTCCTGCCCCAAGCGCCGGTTCAGCCAGTGCAGGCACTGGCGGATGGCGGTGAGGCGCTCGTCGAAATCGTCGTGTTGCGGCAACTCCGCCAGGCTGGCGACGATCAACTGGCTGGCGATGTCGCCACCCTGATGACCGCCCATGCCGTCCGCGACCACCCACAGCCCTTGCTGTGGACAGTCGAGAAAAGCATCTTCGTTGCGCGCCCGCACCTTGCCCGGGTCGGTACGCGCCGCGCTGCGCCAGGGACTGGCAACCAGCATCAGAGCTGCACCGGCATACGGAAGGTGCGCAGCACGCCCATGTCGAACGGGTTCGGCGTGCGTTGGCTGGTCAGCAGGTAGTTGGCGCGCAGGCCGCCCACGTCGGCTTTCAGCACCAGCACGTCACGCCCGGTCAGGTATTCGGTCTGCATCAGGTCGAACAGTCGGAACAGCGACCACGGGCCGGAGTTCTTCTCGATGCCGATCGGACGCCCCGCCATCTTGTCCATCACGATGCTGGTGCGCCCGTCTTCGGCGTCGGTCGGCCACTTGAACGACATCGGCACGATCGGGCCATGACGGTATTCCATGGTCTTATCGCCGAACTTGAATTCGGAACGGCTAACGGCCGGGTCAAGGGTGTACGGCTCCAGCTTGAACTGCACTTGCGGCTCGGCCGGGTTGGCCGAGAAGAAGCTTTGGCGGATCACTTGGGCCGACGCCATCTGGTCGAGATAGACCTTGGAGATCGGCAGGCTGTGACCGTCGACGCTGCGCAAGCGGTAGCTGCCCGGATCGCCGCTGACGAACGGACGCATGTACGTGTCGAAGAAGCGGTCGACGATGCCCTGCGCCTTGAAGAAGTCGCGGAAGTCGCTGATCGCCACGTCGCTGGTGCTGCTCGCGCTGAACGGATAGCGCTTGTTGATGGTCTTGCCATACACGCTGTACAGCTCGTTCTGATAACGGCCGTTCAGGTATTGGTAAGCATCGTTGAGCACCAGGCGCCAGGTGTCTTCGGCCAGTACGTTGAACCACACGCTGACCGGACGTGGCAGACGACCAGACGCATTACGCAAGTTGCTCAGCGCATCACGCTGGCCGCTCATGCGGGTTTTCGCCAGTTCGTAAGCCGCCTGCTCCGGTGCGCTGGCACGGGCCAGGCTTGCCAGTTGCAGTTGCAGGTCGTTGAGTGCGTTGAGTGCCGGGGTCAGGTCAGCGGCCGGGCCGTTGTTGTCGTCCAACAGACGATGCAGCGGCTCGAAGCGACGTTGCAGGGATTTCTTCGCGGTGTCCGGCAGATTCTTCGCGACGTCAGCCGCTTTGTCTGCCGCCGCCGCAGCGAGTTTGCCGAGCTTGCCACCCTTCTCGCCGAGTTTCTCGGCCGCGTCTGCGGCATCATCGGCGCTGTCGGCCATGGCCTGGAAGCGTGTGTTCTCGCGCACTTCCACCAGCAGTTGCAGCAATGGCGAGTTAGCCGAAGTCAGACCCGCCAGTTGCTCGGCGCCTTCACCGGCATCGTTGATCGGCGGCAGCGCCACTTGGCCAACGGCTTCGCTCCAGAAGTTGGCGTAGTCGCGGAAATACAG
Source organism: Pseudomonas syringae (assembly GCF_021605415.1). Classification (GTDB taxonomy): domain Bacteria; phylum Pseudomonadota; class Gammaproteobacteria; order Pseudomonadales; family Pseudomonadaceae; genus Aquipseudomonas; species Aquipseudomonas syringae_S. The sequence continues at coordinate 179,345 of NZ_WKEQ01000007.1, read as the reverse complement.
TTGTTCCAGCTCTACCATCAAGCGACGCAAGTCCATGCCGCTGATACCCGAACCTTCGCCCAGCACCCAGTTGTCACGCAGGATGTCGGTGACCAGTGCAGTGCCCTGAACCGAGAAATACTGTTGATAACCCTGTTGGGTATAGAAGCCCGGAATCACGTAATCGGTGCCGACAAACAACGAACCCTGCGGGCCGAGGTGTTGGCTGAAACGATATTCCGGCAGGTTGCGCGCCTGCTCGCGGAGCATGCGGTAAACCACGTTCGCCAGTGATTCGCTGCGCAATACCTGGCGAGCCTGGGCCACCAACTGGTCGTTCAGCGGATAGATGAAAGGTTGTTTCAGCAGACGTTCGAAGTGGGTGTTCAAACCGTTTTGCACGGCGGTGTTGCCGGTGTAGCGCAGCGACCAGTCAGTGGCGACCCAATCCTTGAGCCACGCCGCGTCACGACGATCCTTCATGTTCAGCATCAAGTACGCACGCAGGCTGTTGAGCAGGCGCTCGCGGTCTTTCATGTTGGTGCGAATCTGTCCTTCCAGCAGGGTCGCGACACGCGGCAACAGCTGAGTTTCCAGCTCGCGTTCGTAGGCGTCTTTCACCGTTGGATTGACGTCTTCGCCTTGATACAGACCCATGCGCTCGTGGTACGCAACGTCGCCCTTGTTCGGGAACACTTGCGTCGCCGCGTAGCTCGTGTCGAGGGTTTTCAGCACGCCCATCGCGTCATCACGCGGGCTCAGCGCCGTTCGTTGCTGAGTCCAGTTCTGCGCCATCGAGCGGAGGTTTTCCAGACGCTCGTAGTTGGCCGAAAAACCGCCCGCCCACAAGATGCCGAACAGCGCCAATGCGCCCAGCGCGCCAACGTACAGCGCACGCTGGCCCCAATGAATGCGACTGCGCTCGCGCTTGTCCAGACCGGCCAGATCGGCCTCGGGGAAAATCACCCGGCTGAGCAAGTGGTGAATGAACCGCGAACGGCCGCTGCGCAGGGTCGGCAGCACGCCGCTGTTGACGCCCAGATTAGCGCCAATGGCGGCAGCGTCAGCGTCCATTTCCTGCATCAGGTGCGGCGCGCTGGTCAGGTAAAAACCGCGCAATTGGCTGGCACGCTGGTAGCGGTTGCCGGTGAACGCCATGTCGACGAACAGGCACAGGCGCTCGCCGATCTGCCCCAGCTGATGCGGGAAATCGAGGATGCGACCACGGCGCTGGGTATCGCGCTCCTGGTGCATGCGCATGATCACTTGGCTGTTCAGACGACGCAGCAGCTCTTCGAATTCGCCGCGCAGCACCGCCACGTCGGTGCCGACCTGATCCTTGCGGAAACTGGTACCGAGCACCTGATCGCTTTCTTCGCGGGTGAGCTGGTCGAAGAATTCATCGAAACCGAGCAGCTTGTCAGCCTTGCTCAGCACCAGATAAATCGGCACGTCGACGTGCAGTTTCTGATGAACCTCTTGCAACCGCGCACGCACCTGGCGCGCCAGCGTGTCGAGGTTTTGCTCGTCATCGCCCAGCAGGCTTTCCACCGGAATGGTCACTAGCACGCCGTTCAACGGACGTCCGCGACGACGCTTGCGCAGCAACTCCAGCAAGGTGTTCCAGGCGCTGCCGTCGACGTCCGCGTCCGGCTGTGTGAGGTAACGCCCGGCGGTGTCGATCAGTACACCGTGGTCGGCGAAGTACCAGTCGCAATGACGAGTGCCGAGGGTGTCGCGGGTCAGCTTGCGGTCAATCTTGTTGATCGGGAATTCCAGCCCGGAGAAATCCAGCAGACTGGTCTTGCCGCTCGTCTGCGGACCGATCAGCAGGTACCACGGCAAATCACTGCGCCAGCGTTCGCTGCGGCCGCGATAAAGGCTTGAGGTTTTCAGGGTTTTCAGCGCGTCCTTGAAACGCAGCTTCAGTTCCCGTTGTTCCTCATCGATTTTCTCGTCACGGCGGATGCGATCCTGGCCGTCCTCGGATTCCTCGACCGCTTTTTTGCGTACACCGGCGCGCCAGCTGACGAAGACCATGGTCAGGCCCCAGATCAGGAACAGCACGCTAATGGTCAGCAAACGAGAGGTCGAGCCCTCCCAGAACTTGTAGTCATCGACGGCCAGCAACGGGCCGACGAACCAGACCAGCAGCGCCACGAACAATACGAGCAGCAGTGTCCAGACCCACGTCTTGCGCAGAAAGGCGCCGACTTTTTTGAAGAACTTTTTCATCACACGTCCCTGTTTACGGCTGCGTCTGCGGCTGAACCGCTACTGGATCAATCGGCTGATAGGGTTGCAATACGGTGTCGCGCTGCTCGCCCAAAACCCAGGCGAAACCCGAATACATCACCACCAGGCACACGAACGTGAACAGCACCACCATCCACGCCGGTACGATGCGCACCAAGCTGCGGCGCTGATCGTTCAAGCCTTCCCAATGCGGCGACAACTCGCGCGGCACATCGCCACGCAACTGGCGGATCTGCCGGTACAAGGCGTCGCGGATGCCTTCGAGTTCGAGCATGCCGCGTGCCTGCACGCGGTACTTGCCCTCGAAACCGAGCGACAGGCACAGGTACATCAGCTCCAGCATGGGCAAATGCTTGACCGGGTTTTTCGACAAGCGATCGAGCAACTGGAAGAACTTCTCGCCGCCGAAGGTTTCGTTGTGGAAGCTGCTCAACAGGCTCATCTGCGACCACTCGCTTTCATTACCCCACGGCGTGGTCACGACGGCTTCGTCGACCACGGTGCAGAGCACGTAACGGGCGGCCATCACCTGACTGCTTTCGGCGCCGTTGTGCAGGGCGCGTACTTCAAACAATTTGAGCCCGGCAGTCAGGCGCTCATTGAGCGCGTACAGGTCCTCGCGGGTTGCGCTGTGCTTGAGCCGTACCACTTCGGAGAGCAGTTCGGACGATGCCGCCACCAGCGAATTGAGGCTGATGTTGAAAGCCTCCGCCGGACGCAGGCGCGCCGCGTAGATCATCCGTTCTTCCAGTTGCTCGAAACGCGGCGGCGCCGCGAAGTCGGTCAGCGGACTGGCGGCCGGGCCATGGCCCTGACGGTCGAGCAGGACGGTTTTGTCGTCCTGATGGTGTTCTCTATCCTTGATCATGTCGGTCAGTTCCTGATGGCCCAGAATTTCAGTTCAAGCTCGGCGAATTCGCCGGACACGTGGAATGCGAAGCCGCCCGAGCGCTCGAGTTGTGCCAGGTCTTCGGAACTGAGTTCGAGGATGAAATAGGTTTTGTTGGAGTGGAACGCGATCTGTCGTGGTGCCACCGGCAACGGTTTGACCTTGATGCCCGGCAGATGCAGGTTGACCAGTTGGCGGATACGCTCCACCGGGCCGACCTTGAGGTGCGCCGGCAAGCGATGGCGCAATTCTTCGGAGTCGCAGTTGGCGCTGGCCGCCAGCACGAACGACGCCGAGCCGAGCAGTTTGTGGTCGTGCAACGGCGACACGATGATCCCGTACTGACGCGCTTGCAGGATCAGTTCGATGGCGTGCTGTTCGAGCACCATCGACAGCACTTGGCGAATCGACTCCATCAGTTTGCGGAAGCTCGCGCCCTGGTCGGCGTGGGAGTAGCGGCTGTCCAGACGCGGGCGTTTGCTGTCGCTGGAGAACGTCGCCAGATCGCCGAGCATGCCCAGCAGCGTGCGGTACAACTCTTCCGGGTGAACCTGCTCAAGCCCCAGGTAATGGCGCAACACAAGTTCGGTGCGGTTGATCAGTTGCAGCATCATGAAATCGCCGACTTCCGCGCCACCGACCTTGCCGTTGGAGCGGATGCGCTCGGCAATCGTGTCGCCACGGTGACCGAGCATGCTGATGACTTCTTTCAGGCACGACAGCAGGTAACTGGACGAATGCGCCTGAATGAACGTCGGCACGAAATCCGGATCGAGGCTGATCACGCCGTCAGGCGTGGTGTCGAGCACGTCGCAGATTTTCAGTTTCACGTAGGCCTGGTCGCTCTGTTGCTCGCCGAGCAAGAGTTTGAAATCCGGACGGCCGCAGCTGACTTGGCTGGAGGAATCGTCGCCGGCGTTGGAGTCGGCTACTTCGGCCTCGTACGCGGTGTAGCGCGCGAGCACGTCGGACTGATCCGGACGGCGCGATTCGATGTGGTTGCCCGTGACCAGTGGCAGTGCCAGATAGATCGGCGTGTTGCCGGTATTCGGCGGTACGTCCAGCGCCAGGGGCTCGGTGTTGCCACCCAGCTCAAACAGGCTGCCGTCCGGCAGAATACCCGAGGCAGCGCTGATCACCAGTTTGCCCATGTTGAGGAATTGCAGGTCGATCTCCAGGTCGAGAAAACCCCAGGTATAACCGCCCAGCAACTTGGTGCGGGTCTTCATCTGGTGTTCGTAATAGCGATCGTTGTGCTGGAAGTGCTGCGGGCGCAGCAGCATGCCTTCCTGCCAGATGACTTTATGGGTATTCATGATCAGTCATCCACCTTGGCGAGCACTTGATGGGTATTGCGGATGCCAGCCTGGTCGAGGGTCAGGTCAGCCTCGGTGACTTCCACCGGGGTGATTTGCACGGTGTAGCGCCAGTTGGTTTCCGGCAGGTCGCGATAGGCCGCGAGGACGCCGACGTAACGGCTGCCTTCTTCCACGCTGAGTTTCAGCTCGATGGTTTCGCCCGGGCGCAGTTCGAGTTCTTCGCTGGCCACCAGATCCGGATTCAGGGATTCCTTGGCGCGCTCGTAGAGGCTGAAGAAATCGGCGTTCTCGAATGTCACCGGGTGTTTGAGCTCGAACAGACGCACGACGATTGGCGACGGACGCCCGTTGAGATCCGGGTTGAGCTGGTCGCTGCCGGTCAGCTTCAGGTTCAGCTTGGTCACGTTGGAATACGGCGACAATGACGAGCAGCCGGCCATCAGCACCAGGGCGATAAGCGCAGTCAGCGTCTTGAAAAAAGCGATAGAGCGGCGAGACATGCGCATCATCCTTGGTGGTCGGTGTGGAGGGTGGAAATCAGGCGGATCTGTTCTTCGTAAGCCTGGGCGAAGTCGCGGGCCAGCAAGCGCTCGCTCCAGTCATCGTCCTGACGCAGTGCCTGGTGATAACGGCCGTAGGCTCTCCAGCGGCTGCCCGAAGTGGCGAGCAACGGCTTGTTGTCGCGTTCGAAACGCAGGGTCAGTTGCTGCGGCGAGAAGTGTTCGAGGGTGCCGCGAACCGCCGCGCGGCTGGCGGTCAGCAACGCCACCTGATGCGCCTGCAAGTCGCGGAATGCGCGGGAGATTGCTTGCTCGGCAGGCAGATGACCCGGCTTGTGCGGCTGCAACAGAATCCCCAAGGCTTCACCGGCATCGACGGCGAATTTCAGCGGGTTCTTGTTGGTGCCTTGGACGGTGGTTTGGGCCAGGCGCAGTTCGTTTTTCAACTCGGAACGGGTGCGCAAGCTCTGCTGCAAACCGCCGACGCTCTGTTTGAGCAGACGGGCAGCGTTCAGCGCCAGGGCTTCGCGGGCATCGTGGTCGAGGCCTTTGAGATCCACGCCGAGGGCGGCGCCAAAGTGATCCCAGAAACCTTCGCGCTGACGCTCCACGGCTTTCGGCGCGGGCGCTGGCTCGGGCTCGGCCGGGGCGTCGATCAGCTCCGGCACCATCAGGCTTTCCATGTCGATGCGTGCGTAGTCAGCACGCTGACGGCTGTCTTCCGGCGTGGTATTGGGCGCCAGCAGTTCATCGATTTCCGAGTACACGCGCTCTTGTTGTTCGAGGGCGTTGAGCGGATCGAGATCGAGGAACGCGTCATCCGGAATGATGCTGCCGGCCGCGCGTGGGCGGCCGACTTCGCCCTCGAACGTCGCCGGGTCACGCACCAGTCGCGCGCGGATTTCGAAATCGCCCAACACGTAGATGCTGCCGTGTTCGATCCGCACCGGCTCGCCCTTGTGCAGTCGCGCGCCGCTTTCGCTGTTGGTCACCCCGTTGCTGCTGGTGTCGGTCAGGAAAAACGTACCCTCGCGGTAGCTGATCACCGCGTGGTGATTGGACAAATGCCGCTTGCGGTCAGGGATGATCCAGTCGCAATCCTCGCCCCGCCCGATCACGCCGCCGGCTTGCTTGAACGTCTTTTGGCACAACTCCGTGGGCACGAACTGCTTGGTTTGCAGCATTTCGAAAACCAGTTCCATGTTTGATGCTCCTTGCGGTCACTTGCCGCGATTGACCGCTTGCGGATCACCCAACGGGCGATAGGTGTTGTCGTTGAATTTGTAGTTGCCGCTACAGCCGCCGAGGCCGCATAGAACGACGAGGGTCAGCAGGACGGCTTGCCAGTGACGAACAGACATCAGAGGGTCTCCAAAGGTAGACAAAGCACAAAGCGCCAGCCCTTGCGGGCGGCGCTGTTATTAGCGGACAGGGTGAAAACGAGGGGCGTTTGCCTAGCCATCGAAATCTCCCAGATTGATATTCAGCCGCCCGAGGCGGTACAGCAGCGTGCGGCGTGGCAGGCCCAGTTCGCGGGCGGCGAGAGTCTGGTTGCCGTCGTTCTTGCGCAGGCAATCGAGCAGCAGACTGCGTTCGACTTTCTCCAGCCGTTCACGCAGGTTCAGACCGTTGTTGTCTTCGGGCACTGGTTCCATGCGCAGGGAAAAATGCTCGGCCAGCAACTCTCCGCCCTCGCACAGCAACACCGCGCGTTCGACCAGGCCTTTGAGTTCGCGCACGTTGCCGGGGAAGGCATAACCCGACAAATGCTCAAGCGCTTCTTGTGACCACTGCACGGCATCGCGTTGCAAAAAGTCGCAGGCCTTGTGGGCAAAATGCCGGGCCAGATCAAGGATGTCGCCTTCACGCTGACGCAACGCCGGCAACTCGATCGGGAACTGCGCGAGGCGGTAGAACAGGTCTTCGCGGAATTTACCTTCGCTGACCATCACTGAGAGATCCCGGTGGGTTGCAGCGATGATGCGCACATCGATCTTGTGGGTGTCGTTGGAGCCCAACGGACGAATTTCACCTTCCTGCAAAACACGCAGCAACTTGGCTTGCAACGACAACGGCATGTCGCCGATTTCATCGAGCAACAGGGTGCCGCCATTGGCCGCGTCGAACAGCCCGGCGCGATCACGGTCGGCACCGGTGAAAGCCCCTTTGCGATAGCCGAACAGCTCGCTTTCCAGCAGGTTTTCCGGGAACGCCGCGCAGTTCTGCACGATGAACGCCTGTGAACGACGCGGGCCGCAATCGTGAATGGCCCGGGCCACGACTTCCTTGCCGGTGCCGGTCTCGCCGCGCAACAACACGGTGTAGGGGCTGTGCAGGACCTTGCTGATCAGCGAATGGGTCTGGCGCATCGCCGCACTTTTGCCGATCAAACCATACCCATTGACGCTCGGCAGGTTGCGCGACACCGGGGCCGCGACGCCGGCCGGCTGCCGCAAACGCTGCAGCAGATGCAACTGACCGAGCACGAACGAGCCGAGCTGGCCGAGGGAGTCGGCGAAGCCTTGCAAGTCGACATGGCGGCGGCTGGCGCACAGCAGCAAACCTTCGACCGCTTTTTGCCGGTTGACCAGCGGCACGCACAGCAGCGACTGCCACGGCGTCGCCGCTGCCGGCAGGAAACTGGTTTCGTGCAGGCTGGCGCTCAAATCGTCGAGGGCCACCACGCGGTTCTGGCACAGGGCGAATTGCAGCAACTGCTCACCGTTGTAGTCCGCCGGAAGGCTTGCTGCTTCCCGGGGTTGCAGAACGCCGTCCAGGCATTCGGCATTCATCCCCAGGCACGTGTGAGTCGCGTCGAGCAGATACAACTGCGTCAGTTCACAACCGCTGAGATCGGCCAGCCCGCGCACGAAGTCACCCAGCAGCGCAGCACCGTCCGACGCCCGCGACAGGCTGGCGAACTGCGCCAGCAAGGCTTCGGCATAGGCCAGCGGCTGCGGCACTTGAGTGAACATCACACCCACCTCAGGCGAACTCGCACGTCACGCTGGCGTCGCCATCGAGCGTCGCATGAACGCGCTTGAGGCTTTCACCGGTGGCCATGGCATCGAGCAAACGGTCGGCCACCAGCGGCAGCACATGCTGATCGAGCAAATGATCGATCAGGCGCGCGCCGCTGTCGCTTTGGGTGCAGCGCTCGGACAAATGATCGACCAGGTTCTGGCACCACGAGAAATCCAGCTGTCGGCGGTTCAGGCGCTCACCCAAACGAGCCAGTTTGATCTCGATCAGCTCGCGCAGTACCGGGCCGCCGACCGGGTAGTACGGCACCACTTTCATGCGCGCCAGCAATGCCGGTTTGAAGTGCTTGCTCAGCACTGGGCGAATCGTTTCTTCGAGCACTTCGGCGGTCGGTCGCGCGCCGTTTTCGCAGAGGTCGCTGATGCGGTCGCTACCGAGGTTCGAGGTCATCAGGATCAGCGTGTTGCGGAAGTCGATTTCACGACCTTCGCCGTCGTTGGCCACGCCTTTGTCGAAGATTTGGTAGAACAGGTTGAGCACGTCCGGATCAGCCTTTTCGACTTCATCGAGCAGCACCACGGAGTACGGCTTCTGGCGCACGGCTTCGGTAAGCATGCCACCCTCGCCATAGCCGACGTAGCCTGGCGGCGCGCCGATCAGGCGGGAGACGGTGTGCTTCTCCTGGAATTCGGACATGTTGATGGTCGTGATGAAGCGGTCGCCGCCGTACAGCAAGTCGGCCAACGCCAAGGCGGTTTCGGTCTTGCCGACGCCGCTCGGGCCGACCAGCAGGAACACGCCGACCGGGGCATCAGGCTTGTTCAGACCGGCGGCAGTGGCGCGCATTGAGCGATCCAGCGCGTGTACGGCTTGTTCCTGACCACGGATGCGCGTGCGCAGGTCGCTGGCGAAACTGGCGACCTTGGCGTTGTGCTCGCGGGCCAGTTGCGCCAATGGCACGCCGGTCCAGGCGCTGATCACTTCGGCAACCAGACGCGGGCACACTTCGAAGCTGACCAGGCGTTCTTTGACTTGCGCAGCGGTCAACGCGGCGTGGGTTTCATGCAGCTGAGCTTCCAGCGCTTCGACGCTCTGGCCTTCTTCGACTTCGGCGACCATAGTTTCAATCACGGTGCCTTCGGCGTCTTCTTCAACGCTGACGGTCGGCTCAACAGCTGCAGCCTCGCGGGCCTTGGCCAGTTGCTGACGCAGCTCCAGCAGACGCTCGGCCAATGCTTTCTGTTCAGTCCACAAAGTTTCCAGCGCGACCATTTCGCTTTCGGCGTCGTCCAGTCGCGCTTCCAGCGCCTCCAGCGCTTCGTGGTCGATCAGCAGACCGGCCTCGGCATCGCGGCGCAGCGCCTGACGTTGACGGCCACCTTCGGCCAGTTCGCCACGCAGGCGTTCGAGGCTCTCCGGCGCGGCGGCAAGGCTGATGCGCACGCGGGCGCACGCGGTGTCGAGCACGTCGACAGCCTTGTCCGGCAGTTGCCGACCGGCCAGATAACGAGCGGACAGCTCGGCGGCAGAGACCACAGCGTCGTCACGCAGGTAGATGCCGTGGCTTTTCTCGTAGACCTGGGCCAGACCACGGAGGATGGTCACGGCTTCGCTGACGGTCGGCTCATGCAATTGCACCGGCTGGAAACGACGAGCCAGGGCCGGGTCTTTCTCGAAGTATTTCTTGTATTCGGCCCAGGTGGTCGCCGCGATGGTGCGCAACTCGCCCCGCGCCAGCGCCGGCTTCAACAGGTTGGCCGCATCGGAGCCACCGGCATTGCCGCCAGCGCCGATCAGGGTGTGGGCTTCGTCGATGAACAGGATGATCGGTTTTGGCGAGGCTTTGACCTCGTCGATCACGCCTTTCAGACGACGCTCGAATTCACCTTTGACGCTGGCGCCGGCCTGCAACAAGCCCATGTCCAGCGACAGCAGTTCGACGCCTTTGAGCACTTGCGGCACTTCACCGGCAGCGATGCGCGAGGCCAGGCCTTCGACGATGGCGGTTTTGCCGACACCAGCCTCACCGACCACGATCGGGTTGTTTTTGCGGCGACGGGCGAGGATGTCGACCATCTGACGGATCGCGCCGTCACGGCACAGCACCGGGTCCAGTTTGCCGTCGCGGGCCTGCTGGGTCAGGTTGTGAGTGAAGCGTTGAAGCAGCGATTCACCTTGGGCGGCCGGTTTGCCGTTGGCCGCCGGTTGCTCCTGTTGCGACAGGGCGAATTCTTTCAGGCGATCGATGTTCAGCCTGGCGAGCAGCGGTTGATAACGGCTGCCGGCGTAGCGCATCGGATTGCGCAGCAGCGCGAGGATCAACGCGGCGTCTTCGACCTGGGTCTGGCCCAGTTCAAGGTTGGCCACCAGCAAAGCGTCTTGCAGCCATTGCACCAGTTCCGGGGCAAACACCGGGTTGCGCGAAGCGCTGTGTTCAACCCGCGATTGCAGGGCGGCGCTCAGCTCACCGGCATCGACATCGGCGTCTTGCAGGGCGCGGGACAGCAGCCCGTTCGGGCGTTCCAGCAAGCCGAGCATCAAGTCTTCGACGAGGATCTTGCTGCCGCCACGGGCGACGCAACGCTCGGCTGAACGCTCCAGATCACGGCGGGTTTCGGCGTCCAGCGCCTGGATGAGTTGTTGCAGGTCAACGTTGATCATGGTTCACGTCCTTAATGAATTTTGCTGCCCAGGGTCACCACGCCGTCCGCTTTTTCGCGGCCCAGCCAACTGGTCCAACCGAGGCGACAGGCGTTCTGCTCACCAATGCGCAGTTCGCGGATTTCTTCCTGGCGCAGCACCAGGCGGATGTCGTAGTCGAGCGGGTCACGCAGGGTGAACCGCACCAGCGCGCAGAGCGGCTGGTAGCCGAAACCGATCGGCAGGAATTCGTGGAAGCGCTGCCAGTCGAGTTCGGTGATGTGGATGCGGAATTTGCCGCTGCGGTCGCGCACGTGTTCGCCCAGCACCAGGTCTTCGCCGAGCAAGCTGTTGGCGCGTCCCAAACGATTGCGTTGTTCGTCGAGAATTTCCACACGACGCTCGATGCACTGCTCGATGACCAGGTTTTCGTGTTTGAAGTAGTAACGCAGCACCGCTTCGATCAGGGCCGCCGAGTGCGCCCGCAAGCTGAGCAAACCGAGGTACGGCAGCAGGCGTTTCCAGTTCAGTTCCTTGGCCTTGCGGATCTCTTCTCCACCGAGGCCAATCAGCGCAAACAGCTGCGAGGAGAATGGATCGACCGCGCCGCTCTGGAAGCTGGCGCGGTAGCGGTATTTGCGCCAGATCGGCAGCATCAGGCGTTGCAGGCGATGGTGGAACAGGTCGAGGAAATTGCGCGTCGGGTTGCCGTCTTCGCTGTCGCCCAAGGCCTGTTCGCCGTAGAACGCCGGCAGCGGCGAACCGGAACCGACGAGGCCTATCAGGTTGAACCGCATACGCGCACGCATCTGCCCGTGCTCTTCGAAAAACTCCACACGATCGACATCGCTGCGCGGAAAGCCCAGGCTCGGGTTGGCCTGGAACTCCACGTGATCGTAAAGATCGTCTTCGCTCAGGTGCGGGTGCGCCGCGCGCAGCCGGTCGATGACCAGCAGCACGGCCTGAAACAGCGAGTACTCGCGTATTACCTTCGTCAGCCCGCTTAAAGCAGGGGCTGCAGGCCCATACGTGGTGTCCATTGGTACACCTCTCCCTGTGTGCTTTTTACCCGCAGCTCGTGGTACGAATTGAGACTGGCGTAAAGCGCAAAAAACTCGTTAAGAACCGAAGCGAAAACGAACAGGTCGCCCTCGCCGATATACCCTTCCGGGTCGATGGTCAGCTCGGTGCGCAAGCCGCGTACCGGCAAGCCACGGTGCAACCGATCCACGTGGTGATGCTTGATGTGCTTGATGCCGCCAAGCAGGCGTTTGCTGACCTTTTCCGCGTGCTGGTCGTAGTAGCGCGGCAAGTCGTAGGTTTCCAGAATCACCTTCAACGCATTGACGTCCGCCAGCGACAGATAGTTAAGCGACATGTTGCTGATCAACTTCCACAGGAAGTCGCGGTTCAACGGCGGCGCGAAGCTCGACGTGGCCGGGGTGATGTTGCGGAAACTGAGGAACTCCGGGGTCTCTTCGCAGGCCATGCAGATCTCGCCGAGCTTGAGCTTGCGCGGCAGGTTCTGGTTGGTGCAGATCAGCTCGATCGACAGGGTTTCGTGGGCTTCGGTGTGGCGGATGCCGAAGCTCAGGTAAGTGTCGAGGCCGTCATGCAGCAAGGACGAACGCTGGCGAATGCTGTAATGCGGGCGGCTGTTGGGCACGTCGAAACTCGGGTCGTGCTCGAAGGATTCGAATGGCACGTATTCCTGATAACCGAGGCCGCCGGGCTTCCAGCCGGTCACGGTTTCCACCGAGAACACGCCGCAGTTTTCCAGGTCGTACTCCGCCGGCAGCAGCAAGTATTCGTCCTGCTTGCCATCGAGGCGAATCGGCAGCGCGTCGTGCTTGAACAGATTGACGATGGGCGTGCAGAACAGCTTCACGTTATCCAGCGTCGGGCGCATGCGCATGATGCCGCTCTTGCGAATGTCGAAGCGCAACTCGAGGCCACGCATCTGCTTGAGCGTGTCTTCCGGCAGCGCCTTGAGGATGTCCAGACCGTTGACGTCGACGAACAGGAACTTGTCCTGGAACGCAAAGTATTCCTGCAGGTAGCGATAGCCACGGAAGGTGTTCAGCGGATACGGGATCAACGCCTCTTCTTCGGCGAAGCCCACCGGAGTGACCCGGTCGCCGGGAATCTTGAACGCCATCGGCTTACCGCTGACGCCGTCGATGGGCTTGCCGGCGCCGTCGAGGGGAATCAGTTCGATGCCGTCGAGGTTGCGCAGCAGGCTCAGGTAAAGCATCTGGCTGATGTAGCGTTCACCGGCAAAGTGCAGGCGCAACTTGCTCAGTTCAAGCTCGCCGAGGTGGCCGTCGGCGCTCATTTCCAGGCGCAGGCTGAGCAGCGAGCCATCGCCCTTCACCGAGTAATTCAGCGCAGCCAAGTCCAGCGGCAGCACTTCGGTCGGATAGCAGGTGCGGAAGCGGCAACGCACGTCATCGATCGGCTTGCTCTCGATCGGCGTATCGCGCTCGACCAGCAGCGCCGGCCCCGAACGCTTGAGCGGATCAAACTGCAAAATGCTGAACGCCGGCAGCGGGCGCATGTAGTTCGGCCACAGCAGCTGCATCAGCGAATGGCTGAGCTCCGGCAACTCGTCATCGAGCTTTTGGCGCAGGCGCCCGGTGAGAAACGCAAAGCCTTCGAGCAACCGCTCCACATCCGGATCCCGTCCGGTCTGCCCCAGATACGGCGCCAGCGCCGGACTACGCTCGGCGAAACGGCGACCGAGCTGGCGCAGTGCGGTGAGTTCGCTTTGGTAGTAGTGGTTAAAGGACACGGGTTACCTGCCTGGTAGTGGAACTCATTAAAAAACAGCAGAACGACTCATGCGGGCTAAGAAATCCCCGCGGGCAACGTCGGCGATGACGCCCTACTGTCGTGTTTCAACTGTTCCTTTCGAAAAAAAATGGCGATCAATTAACTGACCAGCGAATATCGCTGAAAAAGTCAGAATGCCGCCCATTAATGTGTACGCCATCGCACGGACGGGATAGTGTGGCAAAAAATAAAACAAAATAAGTGCCAGCATAAATGCGACAAAAACAAGTTTTAACTTAAGATTGGAAATAAAAAAAGTTATAGCATTCATCAATACAAAATACTGAACCATCAGATCCGGCGTCATTCCAATACCGACACCTCTAGATGTCAGCCCACCATACATATCTATATACAAATCGACACCATAATTATGCAATGGGATGTAAATGACACACACTATCAAATGTGGCACAAGACCAATCCAGCGACGAGTATTCATTTATTCCATGTCCCATATTGATCCATATCGGCTTGCGAAATCGAATTTACCAACTTCGCATTAGACACAGGCACGTAAGGTGCGTCAGCGAGTTCAATTGCGCGAGGAATACCTTTATCATATACCGTGTCTTTTTTTACCACTAACTTACAGTTTTCCTTCGCCCACAATATTCCTCGCAATATTATGAAGTTGTCGTAAACGTCTTTCGGCCCTCTCTCTGCGCCAGTATAAGCTTTGCCGTCCCCCCACTTCACACCCGTTTCGCCAGCCATCTTTATTGCGATATCTACCTGCTTTGTTTCTCGCAGATATTTTCTGTAGGTATTAACCGCAAAAGGGACTTGGCCGATTCCGTCAGTCCAATAGGGTTTATCCTCCATGAACACCATCAGGAATTCGTCACCACCAGAGCTCTGGAATTTCCAGTCGCCTGGCAGTCCGGAGTGAAAGGTAAAAGAAAAACGATCAACCACAGCAAAGTCAATCAGCTCCTGCCAAGTGACATGTTTATATGCGGTATTTGATTCTGTTCCAGCCTGCATTGTCTCAGGATTAAGCCAGATAAGTTCTCTGTAATACCTAGCCAACGGTTCAAACCACTGACCTTTTTCTGCGTATAGCTTTTCTGCGGTGATAATTCTGAATGCAGAGTCATCCTTGCCTGGTTTCAAAGCGAAGAGAGGAACTCCACTTTTCCTGGTAATAATCCACACAGAAGGGAGATCTACTTTCTTTGGCTTCGTATCTTTGCTTTCAGTTGTTTCAGCAAGAACTTTAAGCGTAGTCACCTCTTCCTGCGTCACAAACGTGTAAGCGACACCATCAATATTGATTATGGTCTCCATGTTTATTAGTCCGCCGAAATATATAGAGTGACAGGCTCTGCCGTTTTTCCAGTTGAAAAACCACCTGACATACCTGTAGACGTTGAGCCTGTTTTTTCAATCCCGCTCTCGGAGCGCACGGTGTAGTTTAAATTTTTAACCGTCCTTCCATCTGCGGTTTTGAATTCAAAGACACGATTGAATATTCCAGGAATGATGACCGGCTTCGGCGGCACAAACGGCGCCGGCGAATGCGAATTGCCGATAATCACCGTCCCGGAACCGGCAGTGACTTTGTTGCCATGGGTACCTACCGAATCAACCGTCGCAGCAGGCTTGCCGTTGATCAACACGGTGGTCGCCAAGCCACCCGACATCGCACCACCACACGCGGAGGCATCGCCTTGGCGGGCGGCCGCGAGGCCGTCGAAGAACACGTCGCCGGAACCGGCGGCGATCGGGTTGGTGCCGTGACCGGGGAGCGGGCAAGCGGTGGGGTCGGATACACGTGCTGCGGGTTTGCCAGACATCGGGGTTCTCCTTAGGTGACCTTCACTTGACCGCTGCCATCCAGGCGCGCGGCGAAACTGACCTGTCGCTTGAAACCATCAACTTCCAGCAGGCCTTCGATGCTGAAGGACAGACGAAGCTGATCGTGATCACGCGGCAGTGAAATGACACGCACATTGCTCAGGCGCGGTTCGTAGGCTTCGATGAAGCTTTCGATGGCCTGCCGGGCCTGACTCAAAGAGTCGTGCAGGCTCAGGCGCATGTCATTGAGATCGGGTAACCCGTAATCGGACAGCGTCTGCACGCTGCCCGCACGGGTGCTGAGCATCTTGGCCAGATGGGCAGCCACGGACGCCATGGCGGAAACCTCGCGGCTCCAGCCGACGCGTTTGTCCGCGTCGCCGTTCAGGCGTTCGAAAAGGCTGCCGTATCCAGTCATGAGTCGCTCCGCTTACTCTTTGTCCAGCTTGCCAACCAGCGACAGGGTGAAATCGGCACCCATGTACTTGAAGTGCGGACGCACGTTCAAGCTGACGCGATACCAGCCTGGCTCGCCTTCAACGTCGCTGACGATGATTTGCGCAGCGCGCAGCGGACGACGGCCACGCACTTCGGCGCTCGGGTTTTCCTGGTCGGCGACGTACTGACGGATCCACTTGTTCAGTTCCAGTTCGAGGTCGGTACGTTCCTTCCACGAACCGAGTTGCTCGCGCTGCAGCACTTTCAAGTAGTGAGCCAAGCGGTTGACGATCATCATGTACGGCAGTTGAGTGCCGAGCTTGTAGTTCAGCTCAGCTGCCTTGCCTTCCGCGCTGATGCCGAAGAACTTCGGCTTCTGCACCGAGCTTGCGGAGAAGAACGCCGCGTTGTCGGAGCCTTTGCGCATGGTCAGGGAGATGAAGCCTTCCTCGGCCAGTTCGTATTCACGACGGTCGGAAACCAGAACCTCGGTAGGAATCTTGGTTTCGATTTCGCCCATGCTTTCGAAGTGGTGAAGAGGCAGGTCTTCAACGGCACCGCCGCTCTGTGGGCCGATGATGTTCGGGCACCAGCGGAATTTGGCGAAGCTGTCGGTCAGCTTGGTACCGAACGCGTAGGCCGTGTTGCCCCACAGGTAGTGCTCGTGGCTATTGGCAACGGTTTCCTTGTACACGAACGATTTGACCGGGTTTTCTTCCGGGTCGTACGGGTTACGCAGCAGGAAACGCGGCACGGTCAGGCCGACGTAGCGGGAATCTTCCGAAGTACGGAAGCTCTGCCATTTGGCGAATTGCGGGCCTTCGAAGTGGTCTTTCAGATCTTTCAGATCCGGCAGGCCGGTGAAGCTTTCCAGGCCGAAAAACTTCGGACCGGCAGCGGCGATGAATGGCGCGTGAGACATGCAGGCGACGCTGGAAACGTACTGCATCAGCTTCACGTCTGGCGAGCTTGGCGACATGTAGTAGTTGGCGATGATCGCGCCAACCGGCTGACCACCGAACTGGCCGTATTCAGCCGTGTAGATGTGCTTGTACAGGCCCGACTGCATGACTTCCGGCGAATCTTCGAAATCGTCCAGCAGGTCGTCCTTGGAGACGTTGAGGATTTCGATCTTGATGTTTTCGCGGAAGTTGGTGCGGTCGACCAGCAGTTGCAGACCACGCCACGACGATTCCAGCGCCTGGAAATCCGGGTGGTGCAGGATTTCGTCCATCTGGCGGCTGAGCTTGGCATCGATCTCGGCGATCATGCGGTCAACCATGGCTTTCTTGACCGGCTCACCGTTGTTCTGCGGCTTGAGCAGCTCTTCGATGAAGGCCGACACACCACGCTTGGCGATGTCGTAGGCTTCGTCGTCCGGGGTCAGGCGGGTTTCGGCGATGATGCTGTCGAGAATGCTGTATTCGCCGTTCTCGGCGCTTTTCTCTTGTGCTGCGCTAGTGCTCATTGTGTTGGCTTCCTTGGCTGCTGTGGTCTCAGGCGTCCGGGGCTGCGGCGTTCAGGCCCAGCTCACCGAGTACGCGACCGCGGGATTCGTCGTCGGCGAGCACGCCTTCGATGGCTTTACGGAACGCAGGTGCGTTACCCAGAGGACCTTTGAGGGCCACCAGCGCGTCGCGCAGTTCCATCAGCTTTTTCAGCTCAGGCACTTGCTCGACCAGGCTGGCCGGGTTGAAGTCCTTCATCGAGTTGACGCGCAGTTGCACAGCCAGCTCGTCGGCTTCGCCGTCTTCCTGCAGACGGTTAGGCACGCTCAGCGTCAGACCCAGCTCTTGCTTGGCCAGCACTTCGTCGAAGGTCATCTTGTCGATGCTGATCGGCTTGCGATCCTCGATCTTGCGC
This sequence comes from Pseudomonas syringae, assembly GCF_021605415.1. Lineage (GTDB taxonomy): Bacteria > Pseudomonadota > Gammaproteobacteria > Pseudomonadales > Pseudomonadaceae > Aquipseudomonas > Aquipseudomonas syringae_S. The sequence continues at coordinate 161,847 of NZ_WKEQ01000007.1, read as the reverse complement.
TCGTCCTTGCGGTGGGTGTAGTCACCGATTGCCAGCAGTTTCAGCGGCAGTTCAATCTCTTCCTGAGCACCGCCGGTGGCGGGTTTGAAGGTGACGTTGATGCGTTCCTTGGGGGCTACCGAGCCTTCTTTGGCCATGGCTTTTCTCCTTGCGGTTGTGGCCCTGGGGCCTATTCGAGTACCACTTCGAGATCGAGGTGGCACAGCCTGCGATAAATCTCTTCCTTGCGTTCACGTACGGCATGGTTCTGCGGCAACAACTCGCAGCAGCTATGCAGTAAATGCAGCACTTCCAATGCAAGATCGGGCTCCCAGGCGTGCAGGCCTGAGTCCTGTAATGTCTGATCGAGGGTTTCGAGCTGGTTCTTGGCCAGTTCGTACTTCTTGGCGATGAAGCACAAACGTGCCAAAGCGAACTGCCAAAAAAACCGCACGCGGCCACCCTGAGCGGCCTGCAGGCCTTGCTTGAGAATCTGCACGGCGGTCTTGAGGCCTTCCTTGCGCAGAATCGGCAGCACCTCTTCGAGGGCTTTTTCCCAGGCCGGTTGCGACTCGACGTCGTCGGATTCGACCTTGCGCGGCGCGCTGGCGCTTTGCAGGTGCGGCATGACATTGCCGGCGATCCAGGCACGGGTGGCAGGGTCGGCGAACGGCGCGCCGTCGTGGAATCGCAGCTCGATGATGCCGGGCAAGCGTTGAACCAAAAGCGCGAAGTGGATCTCCACTTCGCGCATTGCCATCTCGGCGTTCAACCCCTGGAGGCATTCCCAGACCAGCCTTTGGCCATCGAACCAGAACGGCGCCTTCGCCAGGCTCGCCTCCAGTTCCACCAACAGATCGGCGTATTTGCCTTGATCGAAACGATCCTGATAAGCCTTGAGTTTGTCCGGCGGCAGATTGCGCAGCACCGTGATGTTGTCGGCGTTGCGCTCGGGCACCGCGTCGATCGGCAGCCACAGCAAGGTGCGGTTCAGACGCAACGCGCGCAGATCGGTGGCCTTCTGCTTGAGCCACCACGCACACAAGGGCCGCGCGCTTTCCTGCTGGGCGCGCAGGGCTTTGTGAGCTTCTTTTTCGTTATCGATTGGGGCGCCGGGGGTGAACAGCTGAGTGGCGGCCTGTTTGACCTGCGCCACCGCCGAGCCCATCACGCCGGGGGCTGGCTGGTTGTCGGCGGCGCGCTGAATCATCGTCTTCAGACGACGGCTGATCGGCAGCAGGAGTGGCGCGTCATCGCCCAGGTGTTCGGTGCACGCCGCGTCAAGCCCTTCCAGATGCTCGGACAACTGTCGGAACATCGGCAGCTGTTCTTTGATCGCGACGTTTTCGGTGAGCACCTGCTCCAGGCGCGGCACCAGCCAGCCGACAGCGGCGGCTCGGGTGCGGGCCTTGAGCGGATGAATGTCGGCCCAGTTGTTTTCCGACAAGTGGTGCAGCAAACCGAGCCCGGCGAGCAGTCCGGGGAAGGATTCACGCTGGTACAACGACCAGGTCAGCCAAGCGCCAACGCGCAAATCCTTGGATTGGGTACGGAGCAGATTTTCGCTGTTTTCGCGGATTTTCAGCCAGTCGATCTGCCCGCTTTCGTGCATCGACGAAGCCTTGGCCAGCTCACTTTCCAACGCCTCGAATTCGCTCGAAAAGCGAACATCCTCGCCCGCGAAATTCTCTTTGGAAACAGAGGCTTTTGCGAGTTCAAGGTAATGGGCGGAAAGTTTGCTTGAGTAGGACATCCATGGCCTTTAGTTAAGATGACGGTCATACGTTCATCGATAATTCCGATGACACGGGACTGTATCGAAGAGCGATGATGAGACTCATCCAATTGAGTTTTGGCTCTTTCAAGTGGGCGCATCGTAATCACTATGATGGCCACTAGCAAGCATCTGATTAATCAACAAGACGAACTGTACTTTGAAGCCTGTAAGACATTGCCCTATATGTGACAGGGGTTTCCCCGATGCCGACTTATATTGCCCGCGCGCTTCGAACCCCGATGAAACCCTTGATCCAGAGCCTTCCATCCCGAAAATGCCGGCAGGCGGCGGATTGTACCTGTGTGACTCGGCGAGAAGGATGACAACTCTTGAAAAAAAAAGAAGTAGGAAACATCTGAAACTTCAGAAAGTTCCAAAGAAATCATTGGAAACACCGGCCTCCATTAAAAGTGCCATCATCTTGATAGCAGAAAATGATTAGGGTTATTCCCGCGCGCCGTTTGAATCACGCTGGCGATTAATACCGGAATCATTGCCTACAGCCTTTTCCTGCATTCTTCCCGACACCTCCAGACACGGAACGATCCGACATATAGCCGGGATACTTCGTACATCAATTTATTTCTCGCCTTGCTAGCGTGTCTTGGCAGTCTTTCTCGCGCGGATGATCAAGGACGATCGGCGCGCTTCAGATTTTTTTGCTTAAGGACAAGCCTATGTTCAGACCCGCCAACGGCGTGCGCTTTACGTTGCAGATCCCTTCTGTTCGCCACGATTTCAAGGTGCTCGCCTTCGAGGGTACCGAGGCCTTGAGTCAGCTTTATTGCATTCGCATCGAACTGGTCAGCGAGCGCCGCGAATTCGATCTGGAAACCCTGCTCAGCCAACCCGCGTTTCTGCAGTTCGGCTTCAACAGCGAAGGCATTCACGGCCGCATTGACGACGTGAGTGTCGGCAAATCAGGAAAGCGCCTGACCCACTATCACCTCAGCCTGGTGCCCGACCTGCACTATCTGCAATTCAGCCAGGATCAACGGATTTTCCAGAACCTGACCGTGCCGCAAATCATCACTCGGGTGCTTCAACGGCATGGCATCCAGACGGACGTGTTTACCTTCCATGTCAGCAGCAGCGCAGTACGCGAATACTGCACGCAATATGGTGAAACCGATTTCGATTTGATTCAGCGCCTGTGCGCCGAGGATGGGATTGCGTGGCATCACCAGCACTTCAATGACAGGCATGTGCTGGTGTTCACCGACGATTCGGTGTTTTTTCCTACGCTGGGCGTCACCCCCTACCAACAAGACACCGGCATGGTTGCGGAGCATCCGGTCGTTAACAGGTTTTCCATGGGTTTCAGGACGCGCACCAGTTCAGTGACGCGTCGCGACTATGACTTCAGCCGCCCGAGCCTGCTTCTGGAAAATCGCTTTACCGCCGAGTTCACGCCGACGCTGGAAGACTATCGCTACCCGCTGCCAATGAGGACCGAAAAACAGGGACGGCAGCGAATACGCCAGACCCTTGAGCGGCACCGTTTCGACTATCAATCGATTGAGGGTGAAAGCGATCAGCCGACCCTGCGCAGTGGTCATCTGTTTGACTTGAGCGGACATCCGCGCAGGGACTGCAACGGCCTGTGGTTGCTGGTGAGTCTCAAGCACACGGGCGCACAGCCACAATCACTCGAGGAGGTTGGCGGCGACGCCGCTCAATCCGCCGACGGCCTGACCCAAGGTTATCGCAACCGCTTCACCGCCATCCCGGCGGACGTCATTTTTCGCCCCGCTCTACCTCCGCGACGGCCCGCACTGGTTTGCCAGACCGCGCGCGTCACCGGCCCTCCCGGCGAGGAAATCTTCTGCGACGAATACGGCAGGGTGTGTGTCGAGTTCCACTGGGATCGGGCAGAACTGGGCAGTGACAAAAGCAGTTGCTGGCTGCGCGTTGCCACGAGTTGGGCAGGTGAAGGTTTTGGTGCGGTGACGATTCCGCGCGTCGGCATGGAAGTGATCGTGACGTTCCAGGAAGGCGACCCGGATCAACCGCTGATCACCGGGTGCGTGGCGAACAAAGTCATGTCTGTTGCGCATCCGTTACCCGAGCACAAGACGCGCACCGTGCTGCGCAGTCAAAGCTCGCCGCGCAATGGCGGTTACAACGAGTTGTCGATCGAGGATCGCGCCGGCCAGGAAAAAATCTACCTGCGCGCCCAGCGTGATATCGAGCAATTGATCCTCAACGACAGCACCTGCCTGATCAAAGGCACGGAGCTGCACTCAACTGAAGGTGCGCGGAACACGGTGATTGGCGGTAATGAGTTGATCACCATCAGCGGCAACAGCAGCACATCGGCGCAGGGCTCACTGGTGATTCGGTCTGGCCAGCAGACACATGTCACCGGCCCCCACGTAGTGATCGATGCGGGCATGAGCCTGACATTGAAGGCCGGCGGGCACCATATCGTCATCAACGCCGCCGGGATTTTCAGCAGCGTGCCCATCGTCGATGGCGGCGCCCCCATGCCCGGTCTGCTGCCGCTTCAAGCCTCGGCCAGCGTTCCCGCGGTCATTGCCAGCCCGGCGTCCATCGTCAGCGCCGCCCGGCAACAGGCGGCGGATTACTGCCCGCTTTGCGAAGCGTGCCTCGCCGGTCAATGCAACATCGGGGAGGTCGCATGAGCCCCCTTCAACAATGGCTGCACGAACAACCCCGGCTCGGGCGCAACCTTTACCTGATGCTCGACACCGACGGCCAGCAAAGCGAATGCACGGCGCTGTCCAAGGAGCTGGGCGCCGAGTACGTCCGCAATTTGTATCTGGGCACGACGGCGGATTCACTGGCTCATGCCGGGCCTCATCTGTTCCAGATCGGCTCCGTCGCTCATCCGGTTCTTCAAAACCTGTTCGCCAGCCCCGCACGACATTGGGGCTGGCTGGCCAGCGCCAGCGCCAGCGACACGAACCTTGATGCCCTCGCCGCGCATTGGCGCGCGCGCCTGATCATCGGCGAACGTCCCGCTCAGGCGATCTACCGCTTCCACGACAGCCGCGTGCTGGGACGTGCCCTCGCCTGGCTGCGAACAGAGCAACACGCCGACTATCTCGGGCCGATCACCAGTGTCTGTTACTGGCAGGGCGGGCAATGGACCGTCACCGACAACCCCAATCCCGGCGCACATCCACTACCGCCCGACCCGCCGTGGCTGAAAACCCCAACGCCGGATCTCGTCCACGCGAACATCCAGTTCGATAACACCCGCCGCTACCTCGTTGGCCAGCACACCCAAGCCATGCTGGCCCTGGCCACGCACGTGAACATGGACGACTGGCTGTGGGAGCAAATCGAACTGGCCCGCGCATGGGGTTGGCAACAGCCCGAGCAAGTGCATTTTTTACTGACGCAAAGTTTGCACTTACCGGGTTACCGGCTACCCGATTCATGGCAACCCAGACCTGGAGAGGAGCCGGCGGCGCAGTTCCAGCGGGTGTATCAGTGGGCGTTGCATGGGGTTGGGAGTCAGTCCGTATGACGCGGTATTTTCGATTTGCCGTGGTGGTGGGCTGTTTGTCTTTGACCGCGGGTTGTTCGGTGCTTGGGAAGCAGGACAGTTTCACCTTCGTTCCCGACTTTCCGCCTGATTTCAAATACGACCTGACGGCCGCCTACGTACCCGCCAAAGGTCAGACGTGCACCGTCCCGGGAGGGAAAGACACTGAGCTTGGTTTTAACAAAACCAACATGGAGTACGAGGGCACGTCTGAGATACCGCTTTATAGAACCGTGAGTAATTGCCCGCTGGCGTTGCATCGCGTGGAGATCAAGGTCATAGGCATTTTTGGCCCGGGAAGAAGTAACCAAAGCTATGACTACGCCTCATTCGCCGTACGCCCGGAGTTGCTGGAGCGGCAGATGGGCACTGTTGGTGATGACGGCGTTGCTGAGTTCTTCGGTGAATGTCAGTGGATGTTCCGCACCGTTGGACGCCATCGCTACCTTATAAAATTGCTCACCTGCAAAAAAATGGATGCGCAGGGCAATGTGGCCCGAAATCGTCCTTTTACGGCGTACACGCTGGCGCAGCTACCGGGAAAAACGGTAAGGCTGAAGATCAACTTAGCGAATGAGGAGAAACCAGCAATCGGTGATACCTGGGTGAAAGTGCCCGGTGGATGGAAGCGTTGCCTTGGAAAAAACTTTGAAGACCAGTACGCCTTTTGCTACGGCAACTACAAAGCTTTTAGCAGCTTCAAGATGGTGGATGAGCGGACTTGCACTATTTATCCAGGATGTACGGAAAACAAGGACGAAATCCCATGAAGCAATATCAATCGTGGTTTGTAAGGACAGTGTCCCCACGCGCGAAACGAATCATTAAAAGCCTGATCCTCGGCAGTTTCCTGTCCATGATCGTGGGCTGTTCTGTTCTTGGCAAGGGGGACAGTTTCACCTTCGTTCCCGACTTTCCGCCTGACTTCAAATACGACCTGACGGCCGCCTATGTACCCGCTAAAGGTCAGACGTGCACCGTCCCAGGTGGGAAAAACACTGAGCTTGGTTTTAACAAAACCAACATGGAGTACGAGGGCACGTCTGAGATACCGCTTTATAGAACCGTGAGTAATTGCCCGCTGGCGTTGCATCGTGTCGAGATCAAGGTCATAGGCATTTTTGGCCCGCAAAGAAGCGACCAAAGCTATGACTTCGCCTCATTCGCCGTACGCCCGGAGTTGCTGGAGCGGCAGATGGGCACTGTTGGTGATGACGGGATTGCTGAGTTCTTCGGTGAATGTCGGTGGATGTTCCGCACCGTCGGACCCAAGCGATACCTAATCAAACTTCTTAGATGTAAAAAAATGGATGAACAGGGAAATGTCATCCGAAGCCGCCCGTTTACGGCATACACACTGGCACAACTTCCGGGAAAAACTGTAACGCTGAAAATCAAATTGGCAGATGAAGAAGAACCCGGCTGGGGTGACACATGGGTTCAGGTTCCCGGTGGCTGGAAGCGGTGCATGGGCAATGGCCTAGAAGATCAAAGCGGCTATTGCAATGGAAATCACAAAGACTTCAGCACTTTCAGGATGGTGGATGAACGGATCTGCACCATTTATCCAGGTTGCACGGAGAACAAGGATGAAACCCCATGAGCATTGAACCTTTAGCCGCAAATGATGTGCCGTTTATGAAGGGAACCATTCACGCCTGTCCCCTGCGTGGTCATTCGACAACTTTTCAGTTAGTGGATGAGTTCGGGAGCGGCAAACCCTATGCTGGATTGGCATACGAAATTACCGATTACGAAGACACGGTCTACACCGGGAAGCTAGATGCAAAGGGTGCTGGCAAGGTAGACAACCACTTCTGTGGCCCAGTAGTGCTCAAACTAAACCTCCTATTTCAGGGCACCGAAAAGCTTTATCAGGATTTAAGAAAAAGACCGGACTACCCGCTCCCCATCACCGAACTCCAAGTCCGCGCCGAGAAAACCCGTTTCTTCAACGACTCAGGCCAACGAACCCAGGCCAACCCGGCAAAGGACCTCGCTGCACCCAATGCCTATTACCAGATCGAAGTGCGCGAACTGGTCAAACACGTCGCGCATTTACCGCCCCTAGTCACGCGAAACGATCCGCCCTGCATGATGGTGCACAAACTGTTTCGCCAGCCAGCCAGAACCAGAACATTCACAACCTCGAAAACGGCGATACCGGCTGTGGGTATGAGTGACGTCATTCGTCCCGAAGATGCGGCCATGGCCGAGCTGGGATTCGGTCCGCCGCCACCCAAAGCGGAGGGCATCGCCCTGCTGCCCAACCAGCACCACGTGCTGGAAGTGCGGCCAATGCGAGCGTTGCGCCCGATGCTGTCAACCGACAACGAATTTTGCGCACTCAATCTTTATCAACTGTCACTGATGGCGACGTTGAGCTACACCGACTTTGGTCAGGATCCGAATACCCAGCCCGTGGAAACGGACAGTGTGGCGTTCCCCTTGCAACCCACCAGCGGCAACTGGTTCGGTCATGCGTTGCCGCAATTCGATGAGCTGTGGCAAGTCGATGGCAAACAAACCGACAAGTATTTCCCGCTGTATGAAGAGGTGCCCTACTCCAAACGCCTCGAAGTGGTGCCGTTCGATCCGCAGCTGTACCCGGAGGTCAATAATCCTGAGCTGGGCGGAGAGCAGGAGCATCCGGCCAAGCTGCATTTTTTTGATGATCGCAAACAGACCAAGAGCTCGGATACACAGGCGTTTATCACCCATCACGACGGCTTGATATTGATCAGCGTGCGCGGCACCAGCGAACTGCTGGCCGATGGCATGCGTGATGGCGATGCCTATCAGGTTCCTTTCGAAGAAGGAGAAGGCAAGGTTCATCGCGGCTTCTACGGCGGCGCCAAGGCGGTTTATCCGTTTGTTGTGAACTATCTGGAAAAATTCTACAGCGGACAAAAAGTCCTGATCACCGGCCACAGCCTCGGCGGCGCAGTCGCGTTGATCCTGGCTGAGATGCTACGACGCAACAGTCGATACGCCACCGACATCGTCCTCTACACCTACGGCGCCCCTCGTGCCGGCGACACCACCTTCATCGACTGCGCCAAGCCGCTGATCCATCACCGCATCGTCAACCAGAACGATCCCGTCCCCGGCGTGCCCGCCACGTGGATGAACACGTTTGCCAAACCCAAGCCCATGTACGTCACAAACGCGGCCGTGCTGGCGGTCAACCCGGTCGCCGGTTTCGGTTTGCTGGTCTGGGGCATGACTAATTTCATGGGTGACCGTTATGGGCATCACGGTGAGTTGCGTCACTTCATGCCGGTTGAGTTTGGCGAGGGGCACCGGTCCTCGATTCTGTGGCAACCGGGTTGCAGCACGATCAACGATCACGGTTGCGCGGCGGCGCTGAAGCAGGTCGACGGCCTGCCCGACCGCGCGCCGTTTTTGTTGCAACTGTTTCAGGCCGGCGACCACTCGATGGTCGGCAGTTACATTCCCGGCTGCTGGGCGAGCCTGCGGCGCTGGCAGGAATCGCAGCGGTTGAATCGCTCACTGGTGACGTTTCGTGAATTTGAATGGGTCGGTAACGCGTTGAAAAAACTTCAAGTGCAGCTGGACGCCGTCAACAGGAGGATCAGAGAGCACCCCAACGCATATGGCCGCCATCAGGAAAGAATTCATAAAACCAATGTGCTCGATACGGAAATCGACAAGTTGCGAATGACCCACGAGCGTCTGAAAGCCCTGCATCAACAGCAAGTCACCGCTGCGCATGTCTATGGCAGCCACGCCGAAAACACCGAGTGGCTGGAAGCAAGCCTGCGACGCTGGAACGCTCACCCGCAAAACCGGGTTGAGGAGCAATTGGCAATGATCCCCAAAGCGGCCGCAGACCCCGACGCAGCGATTGCGGCGATCACCGGAGGGCATGCCGTCGGCGCGCCGTTTCACCTGGATATCGACTCAATTGCGTGATCGCCATAAAAAATGGGCACCCGACTCAATCGGCGTGCCCATTTTTCCAATACGGTGTTCCCCTCGGGGAAATCGCCGTGATTATGGATTGACGCTGTCTTTCAATGATTTGCCTGGCTTGAAGGCAACGGTGTTGCTGGCCTTGATCTTGACGGGTTCACCGGTTTGCGGATTTTTGCCGGTGCGGGCGCCGCGATGGCGTTGCAGGAAGGTGCCGAAACCCACCAGGGTGACGCTGTCCTTGCGGTGCAGGGCGCCGGTGATTTCTTCGAGAACGGCGTTGAGAACGCGGTTGGCCTGTTCTTTGGTCAGATCTGCTTTTTCAGCAATTGCAGCGGCGAGGTCTGGTTTACGCATTAGTGAAGCCCCTTTGACGGTTTTTTGTTGTTATGTCCGTGCTGTTCTCGTTGGAACAGCGCCCAAGGCGCCGCAGGCTCTACGCTGCGGCAGACGGGAGTGAGAATGGCACGCGGACAAGGCCGGCGCCAGTCTCCACACGACCTTTGTAGGGGCAAAGGCGTGCTGATTCCGACAGAACGGCCGCTATTTACGCCAGCAAGGGCGGAAGCTGTTTGTTCAAGGCGAGTTTTTCCATCACCGCCGCACCCGTCAGGGCGTAGCCCAGCAATTGGCCCTCGGCGTCACGGCACAGCGCCTTGATATCGGCGCCCTGCCCTTCGACCGTCCACACACCTTCGCTGCCACGCGGCGGCGGGGAGACGACCAATGGGCAAACCGGGGTTTTCACGGTGATTGGCATCGGGCCATAACTCACCGCCGTAGGGTTACCCGCCAGTGTCTGCGCCAGTGCTCGCGCACAACTCATGAGGGGCATCACATACAGCAAATTAAGCCCGTCGACTTCGGCGCAGTCGCCCAGGGCGTAGATGTTCGCGTGAGAGGTCTTCAGGTGACGATCAACCATCACGCCGCGGTTGACCTGCACGCCGGCCGCCGCCGCCAGGTCGATACGCGGGCGCAAGCCAATGGCCGACACCACGACATCGCACGGGATGACCTGACCGTCGGACAGGTGCGCTTCCAGGCCATCGTCGACGTTTTGCAGACGGGTCAGCACCGGGCCGAGGTGGAACCGCGCGCCCAGGCTCTCCAGCCCGGCCTGCACGGCAGCGGCGGCGGACGGGTGCAGCAGCGTCGGCATGACCTGCTCGCACGGCGCCACGAGTTGTACCTCATAACCGCCGAGGATCAGGTCGTTGGCGAATTCGCAGCCGATCAGCCCGGCGCCGAGCAGCAGCACCCGGCGCTTGCCCGCCGCGGCCGCACGAAACCGTGCGTAGTCCTCAAGATCATTGATCGGGAACACCAGATCAGCGCCATCGCCTTCGACCGGCACGTGCACGGTTTCCGCGCCCCAAGCAAGAATCAGATCGCGATAAGGCACGGCTTCTTCGCCGATCCACAGGCGTTTATGGCCCGGGTCGATGCCGCTGATGCGCGTGTGGGTGCGCACTTCGGCCTTCAACTGCTCGGCCATGGCGCCCGGTTCGGCCATGCTCAGGCCGTCGGCGTCCTTGTTTTTGCCGAAGCCGGTGGAGAGCATCGGTTTGGAGTAGGAACGGCCGTCATCTGCGGTAATCAGCAGCAGCGGGGTTTCGCCATCGAGTTTGCGAAACTCCCGGGCCAGGTTGTAGCCCGCCAGGCCGGTGCCGACGATTACGACAGGTGCGTTCATGCCTTACTCCCTTGTTGTTCTCAGTTGATTTCGATCATTTCGAAATCCATTTTGCCGACGCCGCAGTCCGGGCACAGCCAGTCTTCCGGCACGTCTTGCCACAAAGTGCCCGGCGCGATGCCGTCATCCGGCCAGCCGTCGGCTTCGTTGTAGATCAGGCCGCAGACAATACATTGCCACTTCTTCATTCAGGTATTTCCTCAGGTTCAGGCATTGGACTGGCGCGAATGGTCGATGGGTAGTGCGCTGCCATCCGGCTCAGGGCGTTTTGTACTGATCGATGCGTCAGGTTGCAAGTCTGTTCGGCGCAGCGGCACGGGCGGATCGATCAATCTCGCGGAGCGACATGGTAAGCTCGCCGCCTCATTTGCTGCCAATAACGACGCACTGTGCCGCACTTAAAATCCCTCTCCCCGGCCCCACGCTGGTTCGTCCGCGAGCAACTGGCGCCCTTGCCCGCTCCGTCCACCCTCGACTGGCTGTTCGATGAAGGCTCGCTGACACGACGGTTGATCCGTTTGTCCGACGATGGTTTCAGCGTGTTGCCGCTATTCGAAGGCTGGCAACCGTTGCGCGCCGACGAATGTGCGGCACTGGATCTGGCCGACGGCAGCGAAGGCTGGGTGCGCGAAGTGTATTTGCGTGGCCATGGCGAGGCCTGGGTGTTCGCTCGCAGCGTTGCCTCGCGCAGCGCCTTGCAGGGCGACGGCTTGCACATGGATGAACTCGGCAGCCGCTCGCTGGGTGAACTGCTGTTTTGCGACCGTGCGTTCGAGCGCCGCGCCATCGAGGTCTGCCACTACCCTGAACAATGGTTGCCCGAGGCCGCGCGCGCACCGCAACTATGGGGCCGCCGTTCGCGTTTTGATCGCGGCGCGCTGAGCGTGCTGGTGGCGGAGGTTTTCCTGCCGGCCCTGTGGCACGCCGTCCGCGCCCATCCGGAGAAATGCTGATGTACCAAAGCCTGCTCAAGTCTATGAATCGCTTGAACCCGCGCGCCTGGGATTTCATTCAGTTGACGCGCATGGACAAGCCGATCGGCATTTATCTGCTGCTGTGGCCGACGCTGTGGGCCTTGTGGATTGCCGGCGAAGGCTCGCCATCCCTGGCCAATATCGTGATTTTTGTACTCGGCGTGGTGTTGACCCGCGCTGGCGGCTGCGTGATCAACGACTGGGCGGACCGCAAGGTCGACGGCCACGTCAAACGCACCGAGCAGCGGCCGTTGGTCAGCGGCAAAATCAGCTCGAAAGAGGCGTTGGTGTTTTTTGCCGTACTGATGGGCATCAGTTTCCTGCTGGTGCTGTGCACCAACGCCACGACCATCTGGCTGTCGTTGGGCGGGTTGGCGTTGGCGTTCAGTTATCCGTTCATGAAGCGTTACACCTACTACCCGCAAGTGGTACTGGGCGCGGCATTTTCCTGGGGGATGCCGATGGCGTTCACCGCCGAGACCGGCAATCTGCCCGCCGCCGCGTGGCTGCTGTACATCGCCAATCTGCTGTGGACGGTGGGTTACGACACCTATTACGCGATGACCGACCGTGACGACGATTTGAAGATCGGCGTGAAATCCACGGCGATTCTGTTTGGCGAGGCGGATCGGGTGATCATTCTGACCTTACAGGCGTTGGCCCTGGCCTGCCTGTTGCTGGCCGGTTCGAAATTCGGCCTTGGCGTGTGGTTCCACCTCGGCTTGCTGGTGGCGGCCGGATGTTTTGCCTGGGAGTTCTGGTACACCCGGGGCAAGGATCGGATGCGCTGCTTCAAGGCGTTTTTGCACAACCACTGGGCCGGGTTGGCGATTTTTGTCGGGATCGTGCTGGATTACGCGCTGCGGTAAGACACAAATCCTGTAGGAGCGGGTTTGCTCGCGAAAGCGGCAGATCAGTCGCTCTTACGGGAACTGACACACCGTCTTCGCGAGCAAGCCCGCTCCCACAGGAACAGGATTATTTCTGTGACATGTGAACGACGTGCCAGACGTCTCTCATCTTGTCGCCCTTCATTTCTCCGGGTTTTTCATCTTTCACGAAGGTGTACAGCGGCTTGCCGTCGTAGGCGTATTGCATCGTGCCATCGTCACGCTTGATGGTGCTCCATTTGCCTTCAACCTTGGCATCGGCCGGCGCCATCATTGGCGGCCAGTTTTTGGCGCAGTCGCCATTGCACATCGACTTGCCGTCCGTGTCCTTGTCGTACGTGTACAGCGTCATGCCCCCGTGATCGACCATCATGCCGTTTTTCGACATGGCGGGATCGGCGGCCATCGCCAGACCAGGCAGGGTCAGGGCTGCAGCCATCAGCAGGGTCTTGAAGGAAACTGTCATTCGCTTCATGGAAACCTTCTTTTGTGGTTGTCAGGGTTCGGAATTAGAGCTTAGTCGAGGATATGTACAATCGCTGCCAGACTGAATGACTGTCACACGACTGCAATAATTCCGTTATCTAATGCGGCGCAAGACAGTTAAATGACAAGAGGATTAACGCATGGTTGGCAGGAGCATTCTGATCGTCGACGACGAGGCGCCCATTCGCGAGATGATCGCCGTTGCGTTGGAAATGGCCGGCTATGACTGCCTCGAAGCGGAGAACTCGCAGCAGGCGCACGCCATCATTGTCGACCGCAAGCCGGACCTGATCCTGCTCGACTGGATGCTGCCCGGCACGTCTGGCATCGAACTGGCCCGGCGCCTCAAGCGTGACGAGCTGACCGGCGACATTCCGATCATCATGCTCACCGCCAAGGGCGAAGAGGACAACAAGATCCAGGGCCTTGAAGTCGGCGCCGACGACTACATCACCAAACCGTTTTCTCCTCGTGAACTTGTTGCGCGCCTTAAAGCCGTGCTGCGTCGTGCCGGCCCGACCGATGGCGAAGCGCCGATTGAAGTCGGTGGCTTGCTGCTCGACCCGATCAGCCACCGCGTGACCATCGACGGCAAACCCGCCGAGATGGGCCCGACCGAATACCGCCTGCTGCAATTCTTCATGACCCATCAGGAACGCGCTTACACGCGCGGCCAATTGCTTGATCAAGTCTGGGGCGGCAACGTCTACGTCGAAGAACGCACCGTCGACGTACACATCCGTCGCCTGCGCAAAGCCCTCGGCGATGCTTATGAAAATCTGGTACAAACCGTTCGCGGCACCGGCTACCGCTTTTCAACGAAGGGATAAAAACAGCGGCGAGCTTCAAGCCATGAGCGGCAAGCAAACGCACCGCAGCTCTTTCTTGCAGCTTGCAGCTCGACACTCGACGCTGCGTTAAGGACGCCCCCTTGAATCAAAACTGGCATGGCACTCTGATTCGCCACATGTTGCTGCTGGTCACTGCTTGTCTGGTGGTGGGTTTGATTACCGGCTATTACGGCTGGAGTCTGGCGGCGGGTCTGGGTTTTTATCTGGCATGGACGCTCAAGCAGTTACTTCGTTTGCACGAATGGCTGCGTTTGCATCAACCCGATGAAGCGCCGCCCGACGGCTACGGGCTGTGGGGCGAGGTGTTCGACAGCATCTATCACCTGCAACGCCGAGACCAACGTGTGCGCGGACGTCTGCAAGCGGTGATTGATCGAGTGCAGGAGTCCACCGCCGCGCTGAAAGACGCTGTCATCATGCTCGACAGCGAAGGCAACCTCGAATGGTGGAACCGCGCCGCCGAAACCCTGCTGGGTCTCAAAACTCCACAGGACAGCGGCCAACCGGTGACCAATCTGGTGCGGCATCCGCGCTTCAAGGAATATTTCGAGCAAGGCAGTTACGTCGAGCCGCTCGACATCCCCTCACCGACCAACGACCGCGTGCGTATTCAGCTGTACATCACCCGCTACGGCAACAACGAGCATTTAATGTTGGTGCGCGATGTCACACGCATTCATCAGCTGGAGCAGATGCGCAAAGACTTCATCGCCAACGTCTCCCACGAATTGCGCACGCCGCTGACGGTGATCTGCGGCTACCTGGAAACCCTGCTCGACAACGTTGATGACGTGAATCCACGCTGGAGCCGCGCCCTGACGCAGATGCAGCAACAGGGCGGGCGCATGCAGACGTTGCTCAACGACCTGTTGTTGCTGGCCAAACTGGAAGCCACCGATTACCCGTCGGACAACCAGCCTGTGCCGATCGATTCGCTGTTGCAGTCGATCAAAAGCGACGCCGAGCAACTGTCCGCACAGAAAAACCAGCGCATCACGCTGGAGGCCGACGCGACGATCCTGCTCAAGGGCAGTGAAGCGGAGTTGCGCAGCGCGTTTTCGAACCTGGTATTCAACGCCGTCAAATACACCCCGGCCGAAGGCAATATCCGCATTCGCTGGTGGTGTGACGATCAGGGCGCGCACCTGAGCGTGCAGGATTCGGGCATTGGCATCGACAGCAAACACCTGCCACGCCTGACCGAACGCTTCTACCGCGTCGACTCCAGCCGCAACTCCAACACCGGCGGCACCGGGCTCGGCCTGGCCATCGTCAAACACGTTTTGCTGCGCCATCGCGCACGCATGGAGATCAGCAGCGTGCCCGGCCACGGCAGCACGTTCACCTGCCATTTCGCCCCTGCGCAGGTCGCGCGATCGCGGGCGATCGATGCCGCTGAGTAACCACCCACTAGGCAATCGCCCAGTCAGCCGCTACATTGGCTGACTTGTGCCTGCCTTTCAGGCGCTGATTTTCTATCCCTCGAATACACGGAACCCGCAAAACTCCATCATGGATCCTTCCCCTGGCTTGTCCCTGGCAACACTCTTCGCCGATTTCGGCATGATCCTTTTCGCTCTGATCCTGGTTTTGCTCAACGGCTTTTTCGTTGCGGCGGAATTCGCCATGGTCAAACTGCGCTCGACCCGGGTCGAGGCCATCGCTGAACAAAACGGCTGGCGCGGGCACATCCTGCGCACCGTGCACAGTCAGCTCGATGCCTACCTCTCGGCGTGCCAGCTCGGCATCACCCTCGCCTCCCTTGGCCTGGGCTGGGTAGGCGAGCCGGCGTTCGCGCACATCCTCGAACCGCTGCTGGAAGCCGCCGGCGTGCAGTCGGCCGAAGTCATCAAAGGCGTCTCGTTCTTCGCCGCGTTCTTCGTGATTTCGTACCTGCACATCGTGGTCGGTGAGCTGGCGCCCAAGTCCTGGGCGATCCGCAAACCCGAGCTGCTGTCGCTGTGGACCGCCGTGCCGCTGTACCTGTTTTATTGGGCAATGTACCCGGCAATTTACCTGCTCAACGCCAGCGCCAACGCCATCCTGCGCATCGCCGGCCAGGGCGAGCCTGGCCCGCATCACGAACACCATTACAGCCGTGAAGAACTGAAACTGATTCTGCATTCCAGCCGTGGCCAGGATCCGAGCGATCAGGGCATGCGCGTATTGGCGTCGGCCGTGGAAATGGGTGAGCTGGAAGTGGTCGACTGGGCCAACTCCCGGGAAGACCTGATCACGCTTGAGTTCAACGCACCGCTGAAGGAAATCCTCGCGATGTTCCGGCGCCACAAGTTCAGCCGTTATCCGGTGTACGACAGTGAGCGCCAGGAGTTCGTCGGCCTGCTGCACATCAAGGACCTGCTGCTGGAACTGGCTGCGCTCGATCACATTCCCGAGTCGTTCAACCTGGCCGAACTGACCCGACCGCTGGAGCGCGTGTCGCGGCACATGCCGCTGTCGCAGTTGCTTGAGCAGTTCCGCAAGGGTGGCTCGCACTTCGCCGTGGTCGAAGAGGCCGACGGCAACATCATCGGCTACCTGACCATGGAAGACGTGCTGGAAGTGCTGGTCGGTGACATCCAGGACGAACACCGCAAGGCTGAACGCGGCATCCTCGCCTATCAGCCGGGCAAACTGCTGGTGCGTGGCGACACGCCGTTGTTCAAGGTCGAGCGCTTGCTCGGCATCGATCTCGATCACATCGAAGCGGAAACCCTCGCCGGGCTAGTCTACGAAACCCTGAAACGGGTACCGGAAGAGGAAGAAGTGCTGGAAGTCGAAGGCCTGCGGATCATCATCAAGAAGATGAAAGGGCCGAAGATCATCCTGGCCAAGGTGTTGATGCTGGACTGATGGGCTGATCGAGACCGCGAAGGGCCGACAGATTCCCCCCTATTGCTTGCCCAACGCAAAATTGGGCAACGCTCCCAGCGGCTGATTGAACTGGTACGGAATCGACACCAGCCCCATCCCGGTATTGCGCTGCACCACGAAGTGCAGGTGCGGGCCGCTGCTGTTGCCGGTGTTGCCGGACAGTGCCAGTGGACTGCCGACCATCACCCGCTGCCCTTCGCGCACGCTCACCGAACCCTGCTTGAGGTGCAGATACACGCCCATCGTGCCGTCGTCGTGCAATATCCGCACAAAGTTGCCCGACGGATCGGTGCCGCGCCCGGTCTGCGCATTTTCGGTTTTCACCACCCTTCCGGCTCGCGCCGCGATGATCGGCGTGCCCACCGGCATGGCGATGTCCATCGCATAGCGGCTTTTTGGCCCGAAATGGCTGTATTGGCCGTTCGCGCCCTGTGACAGGCGAAACGGCCCACCGCGCCAGGGCAACGGGTATCGATAGCCCTGAGCGACGCCAGAGGGGTCGCCAAGGGAATATTGGAACTTCGGGGTGTACACCAGCGGTTTGCCCGCGCTGATCGCCGTCAGTAGCGCCACACGCGAATTGCTGCGCGCCGGCAACACCCGGCGGATCGGCTGGCCCGATACACCGTAAACATTGTTCAACCCGGCAAAGCTCAACTCGACTTCCACCGGCGCATACAGATCGTTGCGCACGAACACCACGTCCATGCCCTGCTGCTTCTTGATGTCGAGGTACACCTGGCGCTCCAGGTGCTCGACCATCCGATCCCGGAACACAAACACCTTCGAGCCCTTGCTCGGCTGGTCGCTGTACGAGACCACGCCGTGGGCGTCGGTGGATTTGTAAATAGTCGTGGCCACAGCCGAGGTGGAGGCCATGAAGAGACCACAGAAAAACAGCAGGCGCGCGAGCATGGGCAAAATCTGTCGAAGTGAGGCTTGGAAAGAGCCTAGCAGTTGAGACAGACCCGAGCAGTGGGCAGATGTTTCAAAATGGGCGGCGCGAGAGATGGGTGGTGCTTTTGCCGGCCTCTTCGCGAGCAGTCTCGCGCCCACACTGGAATGTATTTCAGATGTGGGGCGAGCCTGCTCGCGAAGTCGAACGTTCAGGCGACGCAGATCACGCGCCCGGAACGAAGTGCTTCTGCGCCGTGCCGCGCGCGATCAGGCGGGAGATGTAATCGAGCTTCTGCGCATCCTGGTCGACGAAGCGGAAGGTCAGTTGCAACCAGTCGCTGTCGGGTTTCGGCTCGTGGGCGACGACAGCGTGCAGGTAACCGTTGAGGCGTGCAATTTCGGCGTTGTCACCCTGCTCCAGATCAAGCACGGCGCTGTCGAGGATCTGCGGCAGGTTGTCGGTGCGCTTCACCACCAGCAGTGCTTCCTTGATGCTCAAGGCCTTGATCACGCATTGCTGGGTGCCGCTCGGCAGGCGCAACTGACCCTGGCCGCGACCACCGGCCGGGGCGGTGGATGCCGCAGGCGCCTTGACCGGCGGGCTGTTGAGCAGGCCACGGGCCGGCGTGGCAACAGGTGCCGCAACGGGAGCAGTCGCGACCACGGCCGGTTTGCCGCCGGTCAACGCGCTCAGGGAATCATTACCGAACGCCGAGTTCATCTTGGTCGGCGCGCCGTTCATCAGGGTGTCGAGTTTGCCGACCTTGTTCAGCGCCTGCTTGACCTTGGTCAGCAATTGCTCGTTGGTGAACGGCTTGCTGACGTAACCGGAAACGCCGGCCTGGATCGCCTGCACGACGTTTTCTTTGTCGCCACGGCTGGTGACCATGACAAACGGCATGGTCTTCAGGTTGTCCTGCTCGCGGCACCAGGTCAGCAGCTCAAGGCCGGACATTTCCGGCATTTCCCAGTCGCACAGCACCAAGTCGAATGCTTCCTTGGCGAGCATGGCCTGAGCCTTTTTGCCGTTGACGGCGTCCTCGGTGCGGATGCCCGGGAAGTAATTACGCAGGCACTTTTTTACCAGGTCACGAATGAACGAAGCATCGTCCACGACCAACACACTGATCTTGCTCATCCAACACCCCTATTAAAATCCCGGCAAGCATAACGCTGGCTGATGGCACATTGCCAAAACTCTTCAGTCACGCCGGGACTTTTCGTTCGCGGGTGCTGCTTTTTAATTCTGTCCTACTCAAAAACGGCTCAAAAAAAAGCCCGGCCAAAAGACCGGGCGTTTTTCTCAGGCCATCTTACTTATCGTCAGCATTGTCCGGAACATTAGCGGTTTCGCCACTTGTGCCCTCAACTTCTGCCTTCATGCGCTTGAGGCCCATATGGCGCACGTCGGTGCCGCGAACCAGGTAAATCACCAGCTCCGAGATGTTGCGCGCGTGGTCGCCGATGCGCTCCAGCGAACGCAGCACCCAGATAATGCTCAAGACCCGCGAGATCGAGCGCGGGTCTTCCATCATGTAGGTGGCCAGTTCGCGCAGGGCGGTTTTGTATTCGCGGTCGATGATCTTGTCGTACTGCGCCACCGACAGGGCCAGATCGGCGTCGAAGCGGGCAAACGCGTCCAGCGCATCGCGAACCATGTTACGCACCTGGTCGCCGATGTGGCGAACCTCGACGTAACCGCGCGGCGCTTCGCCTTCTTCACACAGTTGAATGGCGCGGCGAGCGATCTTGGTCGCCTCGTCGCCAATGCGCTCAAGGTCGATCACCGACTTGGAGATGCTGATGATCAGACGCAGGTCAGACGCCGCAGGCTGACGACGGGCCAGAATGCGCAGGCATTCTTCGTCGATGTTGCGTTCCATCTGGTTGATCTGGTCGTCGATCTCACGCACCTGCTGAGCCAGACCGGAATCGGCCTCGATCAGCGCCGTCACGGCGTCGTTGACCTGCTTCTCCACCAGCCCGCCCATGGCCAGGAGGTGGCTGCGCACTTCTTCAAGTTCGGCGTTGAACTGCGCAGAAATGTGGTGGGTAAGGCCTTCTTTCGAAATCATTGTTCGCTCCGCGAAAGTTGCAAGCTTCAAGCTGCAAGCTTCAAGCAGTTATGTATAAGTCCTGATATCGCACCGCATCTTTCTTGCCGCTTGAAGCTTGCGGCTTGCAGCTGTGCGGCTAGCCGTACCGCCCCGTGATGTAGTCTTCGGTCTGCTTCTTGGCCGGATTGGTGAACAGAGTATCGGTGTCGCCGAATTCCACCAGTTTGCCCATGTACATGAACGCCGTGTAGTCGGACACCCGCGCCGCCTGCTGCATGTTGTGGGTGACGATAACGATGGTGAACTTGGATTTCAGCTCGTAGATCAGCTCTTCAACCTTCAGGGTCGAGATCGGATCGAGGGCCGAGCACGGTTCGTCGAGAAGCAGCACTTCCGGTTCCACGGCGATGGTGCGCGCGATCACCAGACGTTGTTGCTGACCACCGGACAGACCGAGGGCCGATTCGTGCAGACGGTCTTTGACTTCGTCCCACAGTGCCGCGCCTTTCAACGCCCACTCGACTGCTTCGTCGAGAACGCGTTTCTTGTTGATGCCCTGAATGCGCAGACCGTAAACCACGTTTTCGTAGATGGTTTTCGGGAACGGGTTGGGTTTCTGGAACACCATGCCGACGCGACGACGCAGTTCGGCAACGTCTTCGCCCTTGCGATAGATGTTGTTGCCGTACAGGTTGATCGCGCCTTCAACACGGCAGCCGTCAACCAGATCGTTCATGCGGTTGAAGGTACGCAGCAGTGTGGACTTGCCGCAGCCAGACGGGCCGATGAACGCGGTCACGCGCTGTTTCGGGATGTTCAGGCTGACGTCGTACAGCGCTTGTTTATCGCCGTAGAACAGATTCAAACCCGGGACTTCAATGGCCACGGTTTCCTGCTCAAGATTCAGGCTCTGCTTGTCGCGACCCAACGCTGACATGTTGATGCCGTGGGTGTGTGCTTCGTGCTGCATGGGAGGCTCCCCTGTGCTAACAAATTCGGTTCTATGAACCACTGGCATAGCCAATGGGTTACTCAAATCTATGGCTGCGCCGACCCTTGTGGGAGCTGGCTTGCCAGCGATGCAGGCGACTTGGTCTGCCAGTTACACCGCGATGATGCAATCGCTGGCAAGCCAGCTCCCACAGGATTCGTATCAACTGTCCAGTGCTTTGTACTTTTCACGCAGGTGGTTACGGATGTAGACCGCTGACAGGTTCAAGGTCGCGATCACCAGCACCAGCAACAACGCCGTGGCGTACACCAGCGGCCGCGCCGCTTCGACGTTCGGGCTCTGGAAGCCGACGTCATAGATGTGGAAGCCCAGGTGCATGATCTTCTGATCCAGGTGCAGGTACGGGTAGTTGCCATCCACCGGCAGCGACGGCGCCAGCTTCACCACGCCCACCAGCATCAGCGGCGCCACTTCACCGGCGGCACGGGCCACGGCGAGGATCATGCCGGTCATCATGGCCGGGCTGGCCATCGGGATCACGATCTTCCACAGCGTTTCAGCCTTGGTCGCGCCGAGGGCCAACGAGCCTTCACGCACGGTGCGCGGGATTCGTGCCAGACCTTCTTCAGTGGCCACGATCACCACCGGCACCGCTAGCAGCGCCAGGGTCAATGAAGCCCAGAGCAGGCCCGGCGTACCGAAGGTCGGTGCCGGCAGTGCTTCGGGGAAGAACAAGCGGTCGACCGAACCACCCAACACATACACAAAGAAGCCCAGACCAAATACGCCGTAAACGATCGCCGGAACGCCCGCCAGGTTATTCACCGCGATACGGATGATCCGCGTCAGGGTGTTCTGTTTGGCGTATTCACGCAGGTACACCGCCGCCAGTACGCCGAATGGAGTGACGATCATCGCCATGATCAGGGTCATCATCACGGTGCCGAAAATCGCCGGGAAGATCCCGCCTTCGGTGTTCGCTTCACGCGGGTCATCCGAGAGGAACTCCCAGATCTTGCTGAAGTAGAAACCCACCTTGGTGAAGGTGCTCATGGCGTTCGGCTGGTAGGCATGAACCACTTTGCCCAGACCGATTTCAATCTCTTTACCGTTGGCATCGCGAGCCGTCAGGGCATCGCGGTTGAACTGCGCATGCAGGTCGGCCAGACGCGCTTCGATGTCTTGATAACGCGCGTTCAGCTCGGCGCGCTCGGATTCCATGTCCGCTTGTGCGGTGGCGTCGAGTTTGCCTTCGAGTTCCAGTTTGCGACCGTGCAGGCGGATACGTTCCAGCCCTGCGTTGATCGCACCGATGTCGGTCTTTTCCAGCGACTTCAGTTGCTTGGCAAGTCCGTTCACACGGTCGATCCGCGCCTGCAGCTCAGGCCATGCGGCTTCGCCCTCGGCGATGACCTTACCGTCCTGCTTGACGTTGACCAGATAGCCGTAGAAGTTGCCCCACTCACGACGCTCCAGCGCCATCAGTTCCAGCGGCGTCTTCTGGTTGGTCAGCCACTCGCCGACGATCCAGGTGAAGTCGTTGCCGTTCAGGTCACGGTTGCCGACCTTGATCAGCTCGCGGGTCATGAACTCCGGACCTTCGTCCGGCACTGGCAAACCAGCACTTTTCAGGCGGGCACGCGGCACTTCTTCTTTCTGTACCACTTCGCCGACCACCAGGTGATTGGCCTGGCCCGGTACGTCATAGCTGGCATGGATCAGATCCGCCGGCCAGAAGTGACCCAGACCACGCACGGCAATCACCGCCAGCAGGCCAATGGTCATGATGACCGCGATGGACACCGCGCCACCGCTGATCCAGACGCCCGGGGCGCCGCTCTTGAACCATCCTTTCAGGGAGTTCTGTTTCACAGACTTCTACCTTTGTTTAAAGCGACGAGTATTTCTTGCGCAGACGCTGACGAATCAGTTCTGCCAGGGTGTTCATGACGAAGGTGAACAACAGCAGCACCAGCGCCGAGAGGAACAGCACGCGGTAGTGGCTGCCGCCGACTTCCGATTCGGGCATTTCCACCGCGACGTTGGCGGCCAGGGTGCGCAGGCCTTCGAACAGGTTCATTTCCATGACCGGGGTGTTACCCGTAGCCATCAGCACGATCATGGTTTCACCGACCGCACGGCCCATGCCGATCATCAGCGCCGAGAAGATGCCCGGACTGGCGGTGAGGATCACCACGCGGGTCATGGTCTGCCACGGCGTGGCACCGAGGGCCAGGGATCCCAGGGTCAGGCCACGCGGTGCGCTGAACACGGCGTCTTCAGCGATCGAGTAGATGTTCGGGATCACCGCGAAACCCATGGCCAGGCCAACCACCAGTGCATTGCGCTGGTCGTAGGTGATGCCCAGGTCGTGGGAGATCCACATGCGCATGTCACCGCCGAAGAACCAGTTCTCCATGAACGGGCTCATGTACAGCGACAGCCAGCCCACAAACAGGATCACCGGAATCAGCAACGCACTTTCCCAGCCATCCGGAACTCTCAGGCGGATCGACTCAGGCAGACGGCTGAATGCGAAACCGGCGACCAGAATGCCAATCGGCAGCAACATCAGCAGGCTGAAGATGCCCGGCAAATGCCCTTCGACATAAGGCGCGAGGAACAGACCGGCGAAGAAACCGAGGATCACCGTCGGCATTGCTTCCATCAGTTCGATCACCGGCTTGACCTTGCGGCGCATGCCCGGGGCCATGAAATACGCGGTGTAGATCGCGGCGGCAACGGCCAGTGGAGCGGCCAGCAGCATCGCGTAGAACGCGGCTTTCAGGGTGCCGAAGGTCAGTGGCGACAGGCTCAGCTTCGGTTCGAAGTCGGTGTTGGCCGCAGTCGATTGCCAGACGTACTTAGGTTCGTCGTAGTTTTCGTACCAGACCTTGCTCCACAGCGCGCTCCAGGAAACTTCCGGGTGCGGGTTATCAAGCAGCAGCGGTTGCAGCTTGCCGCCAGCCTCGACGATCACTCGGTTGGCGCGCGGCGACAGACCGAACAGGCCCTGGCCCTCAACGACCTGATCAACCAGCAAAGTACGGTGCGCGGTGCTGTGGAACACGCCGAGCTTGCCGCTGGCATCCAGCGCGAGGAAGCCCTTGCGGCGCTCTTCGGCGGTAATCTCAATGATCGGCGACTTGCCCATCTGGAACGTACGAATCTGCTTCAGGCGCTGCTCGCCATCAGGGTCGCGGGCCATGAACCACTGGGCCAGCCCGCCCTTGGAGTCACCGACGATCAGCGAGATACCGCCCACCAATTGGGTGGTCGCAGTGACTTCAGCATCGGCGTTTTCCAGCAGTTTGTAGCGACCGTTGAGGCTCTTGTCGCGCAGGCTGAATACGTCGGCCTGGGCACGACCGTTGACCACATAAAGCCATTGCTGGCGCGGGTCGACGAAGATGTTTTTCACCGGCTCAGTCATTTGCGGCAGATCGATACGCTTCTGCTCGTTGGTGACTTCGCCAGTCATCATGTTTTCTTCGCTGGTCAGCGACAGCACATTGAGTTGCGAACCGGTCGAACCCACGAGCATCAGCGTCGTATCGGTGGCGTTGAGGCTCACATGCTCCAGCGCACCCCCGGCTTCGTTCAGCGCGATTGGCGCCTCGCCGTACGGGTATTCGATGGCCGGGGTGATGGTTTTCTTGCCATCGGGGTAGCTGACTTTATAGGTGTGACGGAACACCAGCGCCTGACCATTGGACAGACCCACGGCCACCAGCGGATGACCTGGCTGATCTTCACCAATGGAGGTCACGGTGCTACCTGCCGGCAGCGGCAGATCGACGCGCTTCAGTTCAGCGCCACTGTCGATATCGAAGAACAACGCCTGGCCCTTGTCGGAAACGCGCATGGCCACCTGATTCTGCTCTTCGAGCGAAATCATCAGCGGCTTGCCGGCGTCCTGCATCCAGGCCGGAGTGATCGAGTCTTTCGCCGTCAGGTCAGCACCCTGAAACAGTGGCGCGACCACGTAAGCGAGGAAGAAGAAAATCAGGGTGATGGCTGCCAGCACCGCCAGACCGCCAACGAGGACGTACCAGCGAGTGAAGCGATCCTTGAGCGCGCGAATGCGGCGCTTGCGTTGCAGCTCAGGCGTATTGAAATCAATGCGCTTGGGAGGATTCGTAGTCATTTGGGAATTGGCCAGATCATTCATGCGCTCACCCTAGCGATCCTGTATGACAGAAAGATGACAATGCAGTGACGCAGCAAATCCACCGCCAGCGGGGCTGGCAGAGGATCAAAAATTTGAGGTGTGTAAAGGCCGGTCTGCGGGCAGATCCGGCCTTTCACCTGAGTCCGGTGGCGTTCACCTTTGACTCAATTTGTTACTTCTTGGCGACAGCGCCGCCTTCTTGCAGACCCAGGTCAGCCAGTGCTTTGGCAGCAACCTTGGCTGGCAACGGGATGTAACCGTCCTTCACAACCACTTCCTGGCCCTGTTTCGACAGCACCAGTTTCACGAACTCGGCTTCCAGCGGGGCCAGAGGCTTGTTCGGGGCTTTGTTGACGTAAACGTAGAGGAAACGCGACAGCGGGTACTTGCCGTTCAGGGCGTTTTCTTCGGTGTCTTCGATGAAATCGGTGCTGCCTTTCTTGGCCAGCGCTACCGTTTTCACGCTTGCGGTCTTGTAGCCGATACCCGAGTAACCAACGCCGTTCAGCGAGGAGCTGATCGACTGCACGACCGAAGCCGAACCAGGTTGTTCGTTGACGTTTGGCTTGAAGTCGCCTTTGCACAGGGCTTCTTCTTTGAAGTAGCCATAGGTGCCCGATACCGAGTTACGACCGAACAGCTGAACCGGCTTGTTCGCCAGGTCGCCGGTCACACCCAGGTCGCCCCAGGTTTTCACGTCGGTTTTAGCACCGCACAGGCGAGTGGACGAGAAGATCGCGTCAACTTGCTCCATGGTCAGCCCCTTGATCGGGTTGTCCTTGTGTACGAATACAGCCAGGGCGTCCACGGCAACCGGGATAGCGGTTGGCTTGTAGCCATATTTGGTTTCGAAGGCTTGCAGCTCGTTATCCTTCATCTTGCGGCTCATCGGGCCCAGGTTAGCGGTGCCTTCAGTCAGCGCAGGTGGCGCGGTCGAAGAACCGGCGGCCTGAATCTGGATGTTGACGTTCGGGTATTCCTTTTTGTAGTTCTCGGCCCACAGGGTCATGAGGTTGGCCAGAGTGTCGGAACCAACGCTGGACAGGTTGCCCGACACACCGGTGGTTTTGGTGTAGCTCGGGATAGCAGGGTCAACAGCGGCAACCGCGTTGGCAGTCGCAACGCCAGCAGCGACAAAGGTCATTGCCGCCATCAAACGCTTCAGTTTCATGCCTTACTCCTAGCAGATAGGGTGTGTTAAGTCGGGGCCAAGTATCAGCAGGCCGTGTGAACACTCTATGGCTGAAATATGACAATTGGATGAAAGGCCAGTATCGAGTTTTACCGGATGATTCGCGGCGCCCCCATCGCGAGCAGGCTCACTCCTACAATTGAAACGCGTTCCAAATGTAGGAGTGAGCCTGCTCGCGATGGGACGGTGAATCCAGACAGGATTCTGGATCAGCGACCCCTCTTCCAGAGCCACGCCCCCACCAGCATGCCCATCCCGCACAGCACCGCCACATAGTAGGCAGGCCCCATCGGGCTTTCCTTCAGCAACAGGCTGACCACCATCGGCGTCAGGCCGCCGAAGATCGCGTAGGCCACGTTGTAGGAGAACGACAACCCGCTAAAGCGCACCACGGGCGGGAACGCCTTGACCATCACGTACGGCACCGCGCCGATGGTGCCGACCAGAAAACCGGTCAACGCATACAGCGGGAACAGCCAGTTCGGGTGATCGGCGAGGCTGTGATAGAAGGTCCAGGAGCTGATCAACAAGCCGAGGCAACCAAACACAAAGACGCGGCCGGCACCGAAGCGATCCGCCAGCGCGCCGGAAATGATGCAGCCGATGCTCAGGAACACAATCGCCAGACTGTTTGCTTGCAACGACTCGGTCGGCGAGAAGTGATAGACCGTTTGCAGCACGGTCGGGGTCATCAGGATCACCACGACGATGCCGGCGGACAGCAACCAGGTCAGCAGCATCGAGATCGCAATCGCCCCGCGATGGTCACGCAGCACGGCACGCAGCGGCACTTCTTCGGCCAGTGCCTTGCGCAATTGCAGTTCAGCGAACACCGGGGTTTCGTGCAGCCAGCGACGCAGGTAGACCGAAAACAGCCCAAACACACCGCCGAGCAAGAACGGAATCCGCCAGGCGTAATCCGCGACCTCCACTGGCGTATAGATGCTGTTGATCGCCGTGGCGACCAGTGAGCCAAGGAGGATGCCGGCGGTCAGGCCGCTGGTGAGCGTCCCGCAGGCGTAGCCCATGTGCCGCTGCGGCACGTGTTCGGAAACGAAGACCCAGGCGCCCGGCACTTCACCGCCGATGGCCGCACCTTGAATCACCCGCATCAACAGCAGCAGGATTGGCGCCCACATGCCAATCTGCGCGTAGGTCGGTAGCAGGCCCATGATCAGGGTCGGCACGGCCATCATGAAGATGCTCAGGGTGAACATTTTCTTGCGGCCCAACAGATCGCCGAAGTGCGCCATCACGATGCCGCCCAGCGGCCGCGCGAGGTAACCGGCGGCGAAGATGCCGAAGGTTTGCATCAGGCGCAGCCACTCGGGCATGTCGGCCGGGAAGAACAGCTTGCCGACCACGGTGGCGAAGAAAACAAAGATGATGAAATCGTAAAACTCCAGCGCGCCACCGAGGGCGGACAGCGACAGAGTCTTGTAGTCGTTACGGGTCAACGGACGTGCGGGTTGGCCGGGCTGCGCGATGCTCGAGGGCGCTGGGGTCATGGCAAGGGCTTCTCTTATAGTCGGATCTGCCGCCACAACAACGCTGGCTGCGGCTCGGGCGGGTTCGGCAAGATAGCAAATTGTTCGAAAAAGCACATGGATACGCGTATTTGACGGTCAAAAGCAGAACCCGACGGTCGTCTCGGAGTCTATCGATCGATATACTCGCAACCTTGCTCCGGTTTGTAGGGGGTTGCTGTGCGAAAACGTTGCTGGCCGTTGTCAGTCGGTTTCGCAGAGTTTCCCTTTAGGCGCCTTATGAAAAACGTGACGAACGTGTATGTTCGGTGCTGAATCGTTTTTCCTGAAGACGGCTACCACCCGCAATACCCACGAAGCGTCACGGGTCAGAGGCCCCCCGGCATGATAGAACTCGAACAAGAAGATCCGATCCCGCAAGGCGACCTGGCCCTGCAAATCACCGCACTTCCTCGCGAAACCAACGGCTTCGGCGATATTTTCGGCGGCTGGCTGGTCGCGCAAATGGATCTGGCCGGCACCGCAATGGCCAGCCGTGTTGCCGGTGGCCGTGTAGCAACGGTCGCCATCGACCGCATGGCGTTTCTCGTGCCTGTCGCCGTCGGCGCGCAATTGTCCTTCTATACCCAGACCCTGGAAATCGGCCGCAGCTCGATCCAGATGATGGTCGAAGTGTGGAGCGACGATCCGCTGTCCAGCGAATGGCGCAAAGTCACCGAAGCCGTGTTTGTGTTCGTCGCCATCGACGGCAGCGGTCGCACCCGCTCGGTTCCGCCGCGAGCCCGTTGAAACGGCGCCGCGTTAAACCTCGCGGCCGTTTTGCGGTCGATAGTCGTCCACGATACTGATCGAGAGCCGTCTCATGAACACGCCCAATGTCGAAGCCATCAAACTGGATGAACTGAACTGCTGGCGCATCCGCCACGGTCAGGCCGAAGTGCTGGTGGCCCAGCAAGGCGCGCATATCCTCAGTTATCAGATCGACGGCCAGCCGCCGATCATCTGGCTCAACGACAAGGCCGACTTCAAGACGGGCAAAAGCATTCGCGCCGGTGTGCCGGTGTGCTGGCCGTGGTTCGGCAAGTTCGAACGCAACCCGCAGAGCGTGCAGGCCATGTACACCGGCGAGCAACCGGCACCCGCGCATGGTCTGGTGCGGGCGATGGATTGGGAGCTGGGAGGTATTGAATCGGAGGTTGACGGCGTAAAGGTCGAATTCAAGCTGCCTTACCCCGAAGGTGGCCTGCCGGGCTGGCCGCATCAGGTCGATCTGACCCTGACCCTGCATTTGTCCGAGCAACTGAGTTTCAGCCTGACCAGCCATAACCGTGGCAGTGACAGCGTCAGCCTGAGCCAGGCGCTGCACACTTACTTCGCGGTCAGTGATGTGCGCAATGTGCATGTCGATGGCGTGGATGGTTTGAATTACATCGAGACGCTGGATGACTGGAAAACCACCCGTCAGCAAAGTGCTCTGCATTTTGCCGGAGAGACCGACCGCATCTACCTCGATGCTCCACCACAACTGAGCATCGTCGATCCGGCCTGGGAGCGACGCATTGTGCTGACGGCTACCGGTTCGCGTACGGCGGTGATCTGGAACCCATGGAACGACCGCGCCGCCGCGCTGGCCGACATGGATAACGATGGCTGGCAGCGCATGCTGTGCATTGAGACGGCGAACGTGATGGACGACGTGGTGAATCTGGCGCCGGGCGCTAGCCACACAATGGGCGTCAGCGTCGGCAGCAAACCGCTCTAACAGCACCGCAATACAAAATGTGGGAGCGAGCAGGCTCGCTCCCACAGTTGTTCGGGGGGGCTGTTAGAGATCAGATTCCTGCACCACCCTGACCTTGTCCGCCTCCAGCGCATACGCCGCGTCAGCCAGGTCGTTGTTGACCTTTTCGATCTTCAGCGTGCCCGTCACCCACAACGGCGTGTAGATGTCGTCCAGCTTCAAGCCTTTCGGATATCGCACCAGCACCAGTTGATTCGGCGGCGGTGGCGGCACGTGGATGCACGCGCCCGGGTAAGGCACAAGGAAGAACAGCGTGCTGCGGCCCTTGGCGTCTGACTCCAGCGGCACCGGATAACCGCCGATGCGGATGTGTTTGTCGTTCATCGACGCCACGGTTCTGGTCGAATACATCACCGCCGGCAGACCTTTGGCCTGTTTCATCCCGCCCTTCTCCGTGAAGGTGCCGGTGGCTTCCGGAGAGTTGTGATCGATTTCAGGCATGGCCTCAAGGGCCTTTTGATCCGACTTGGGCATCAGTTCGAGCCAGTCGGTTTCCGGCAGTTCGCTAGCGTGGGCCAAACCGCTGCCCAAAAAAAGGAGAGTCAATACGAGACGGCGCATGAAGTTGCTCGGGATAAGAAGGGGACGAAAAGTCGCCGAGCATTCTAGCCCTCCCGGCCGGATTGGCCGAGGGGGCTTTGTCGCTTTGGATCAGTTCTTTTTGATCAGGCCGTAGATCACCAGCAGCACGATCGCACCGACCAGGGCACCGAGGAAACCCGCGCCCTCGCCAGCCTGATAGAAACCCAGCGCCTGGCCGCCGTAGGTGGCTGCCAGCGAACCGCCGATACCCAGCAGGATGGTCATGATCCAGCCCATGCTGTCATCGCCCGGTTTGAGGAACCGTGCCAGCAATCCGACGATCAGGCCGATAAAAATGGTTCCGATAATTCCCATGACATTTCCCTCTGAATTGGACGATATGCGTAGCCTAGCCAGACTTTCGCATCCTGCCATGAGAGATCGGCGGCGCCTTAATGGTTCCGCCGCCGTCACATGAAACTGTCGTTACTCGGCGATCAGCGCTTCGACCTTGAGGATCTGCTGCGCCAACGTCGCTTTGTCGGCGCAGCGCAGGTTGGCGTGACCGACCTTGCGCCCGGCCTTGAACGCTTTGCCGTAGTGATGCAGATGGCAATCGGCGATGGCTATGACCTTTTCCACCGGCGGAACCACGCCGATGAAGTTGAGCATCGCGCTCTCGCCGACCTTGGCCGTCGAGCCCAACGGCAGGCCGGCCACGGCGCGCAGGTGGTTTTCGAACTGGCTGCACTCGGCGCCTTCAGTGGTCCAGTGCCCGGAGTTGTGCACGCGCGGGGCGATTTCGTTGGCCTTGAGGCCACCGTCGACTTCAAAGAACTCGAAGGCCATCACGCCGACGTAATCCAGTTGCTTGAGCACACGGCTGGAATAGTCCTCGGCCAGGGCTTGCAAAGGGTGATCGGTGCTGGCGACCGACAGCTTGAGAATGCCGCTGTCGTGGGTGTTATGCACCAATGGATAAAACCTGGTCTCGCCATCACGGGCACGCACGGCGATTAGCGACACTTCGCCGGTGAACGGCACGAAGCCTTCCAGCAGGCAGGCAACGCTGCCCAGTTCAGCAAAGGTTCCGACCACATCTTCAGGCTTGCGCAGGACTTTCTGGCCCTTGCCGTCGTAACCCAGCGTGCGCGTTTTCAACACGGCCGGCAGACCGATCGACGCCACGGCGGCATCCAGGTCAGCTTGCGACTGAATGTCGGCGAAGGCCGGGGTCGGTATGCCCAGATCCTTGAACAGGCTCTTCTCAAACCAGCGATCACGAGCGATGCGCAAGGCTTCGGCGCTCGGATAGACCGGCACGAACTGCGACAGAAACGCCACGGTTTCCGCCGGAACGCTTTCGAACTCGAACGTCACCAGATCGACTTCATCGGCCAGTTGACGCAAGTGATCCTGGTCGCCGTAATCGGCCCGCAGGTGTTCGCCCAGTGCAGCCGCACAGGCGTCCGGCGCAGGGTCGAGAAACGCGAAGTTCATGCCCAGCGGAGTGCCCGCCAGGGCCAACATGCGACCCAACTGGCCGCCACCGATTACACCGATCTTCATTTCAACAACCTCAGGCAATACGTGGGTCTGGATTGTCCAGGACGCTGTCTGTCTGCTCGGCACGGAAGGTTTTCAGTACCGTGTGAAATTGCGGGTGCTTGGCGCCGAGAATGCTCGCCGAGAGCAGGGCGGCGTTGATCGCGCCTGCTTTGCCGATGGCCAGGGTAGCGACCGGGATACCGGCCGGCATCTGCACGATCGACAACAGCGAATCGACACCTGACAGCATCGACGACTGCACCGGCACGCCCAGCACCGGCAAGTGGGTCTTGGCCGCACACATGCCTGGCAAATGAGCCGCGCCACCGGCACCGGCGATAATCACCTCGATGCCACGGCTTTCGGCCTCTTCGGCGTACTGGAACAGCAGATCCGGGGTGCGGTGGGCAGAGACCACTTTCACCTCGTAAGGAATGCCGAGCTTTTCCAGCATATCGGCGGTGTGGCTAAGGGTGGACCAATCGGACTTGGAGCCCATGATCACGCCAACCAGTGCACTCATCGTCGCGCCTCTTCTCTCTGGGCGCCCGCAGGCGCGTCAAAAACAACAAGCCACGCAGAATGCGTGGCTTGTTTGTAGGAAAAATGGCCGGACGAACCGGCCGAAGGCCGCGCAGTATACCGTAAAGAAGGCAATAAACAGCCCCCGTCGCGACCATCTGTCATATGGGCGAAGGGGCTGGTTTTATTGACTTTAAGGTCAGCGCCAAGTCATCACCCGATCCCTGTGGGAGCTGGCTTGCCAGCGATGGCGTCAGACCAGTAAGCAGGGAAGGTGACTGACCCACCGCAATCGCTGGCAAGCCAGCTTCCACAGGGGTATTGGCTGGGTTCAAGAGCTTTGGGCAGCACCGCCTTCAAGCTTGCGCCAGAGCAGACGCACGTTGGCTTTGCGCACCAGGGCGCAGCGATAGAGGCGAATCTCCAATGGCACGTGCCACTGCGAGCCGCCGCAGACCACCAGTTCGCCACGAGCCAGTTCGGCACGCACGCTCAATTGCGGCACCCAGGCAATCCCCAGGCCTTCCAGCGCCATGCTTTTCAGGCTGTCGGCCATCGCGGTTTCATAGATCGTGGTGAACCGCAGTTGACGCTGACGCAACAGTCCGTTCACCGAACGCCCGAGAAAGGCCCCGGCGCTATACGCCAGCAAAGGCACACTGCCCTCGCCCTCCAGATCAAACAACGGCTTGCCGTCAGCATCCGCCGCGCAGACTGGCAGCATCTCCGTCTGGCCCAGATGCAGCGACGGGAAGATTTCCGGATCCATCTGCATCGCCGCATCCGGGTCATAAAACGCCAGCATCAAATCACAGCCACCCTCGCGCAACGCGTGCACCGCATCGCCCACGTTGGTCGCCACCAACCGCGTGGCAATGTTCAGCCCTTCGTTGCGCAACTGCGCGATCCAGCGCGGAAAGAAACCCAGCGCCAGCGAGTGCGCCGCCGCCACCTGCATCACTTCGCCCTGGCCACCTTCCAGATGATGCAAATGCCGAAGCACTTCACCGAGCTGTTCAACCACGGTGCGCGCCGTCACCAGAAACAATTGCCCCGCCGCCGTCAGTTCAACAGGCGTGCGCGAGCGATTCACCAGCGTCAGCCCCAGCGCCGCTTCGAGGCTGCGGATCCGCCGGCTGAACGCCGGTTGCGTCACGAAGCGTCGTTCGGCCGCCTGCGAGAAGCTGCGGGTGGCGGCCAGAGCACTGAAGTCCTCAAGCCATTTGCTTTCCAGATTCATCACGTCCTCCCGGACACGCACCAAAACAGGTCACACGTTCGCCACACACGCGGCGTCACATCGGCATTATGCCGAATGTGCATAGGGCAGTGCTTAACAGCATTGGCCCAAAAACTCCCACAAGCCTAGCATTCACAGCGTTCCGGCATCGACCGGGTTCATATCGAGATGATTTCTATCATGTCCTCCGCTGCATCTTTCCGCACAGAAAACGACCTGCTTGGCGCCCTCGAAGTACCGGCTCAAGCGTATTACGGCATCCAGACCCTGCGAGCGGTAAACAACTTCCGTCTCTCCGGCGTTCCGATTTCGCATTACCCGAAACTGGTTGTCGGTCTGGCGATGGTCAAGCAGGCCGCCGCTGACGCCAACCGCGAGTTGGGTCACCTGAGCGAAGCCAAGCACGCTGCCATCAGCGAAGCCTGTGCCCGATTGATCCGCGGTGATTACCACGAAGAGTTCGTGGTCGACATGATCCAAGGTGGCGCCGGTACGTCCACCAACATGAACGCCAACGAAGTGATCGCCAACATTGCGCTCGAAGCGATGGGTCACCAGAAAGGCGAATACCAGTATTTGCACCCGAACGACGACGTCAACATGGCGCAGTCGACCAACGACGCCTACCCGACGGCGATTCGCCTGGGCCTGTTGCTGGGTCACGACACGCTGCTGGCCAGCCTCGACAGCCTGATTCAGGCGTTCGCGGCCAAGGGCAAAGAATTCGACCACGTCCTGAAAATGGGCCGTACCCAACTGCAAGACGCCGTGCCGATGACCCTCGGCCAGGAATTCCGTGCTTTCGCCACCACCATGGGCGAAGACCTGGCCCGTCTGAAGACGCTGGCCCCGGAACTGCTGACTGAAGTGAACCTGGGCGGCACCGCCATCGGCACCGGCATCAACGCCGACCCGCGTTACCAAGCGTTGGCCGTTCAGCGTCTGGCGCTGATCAGCGGTCAACCGCTGGTGCCGGCTGCCGACCTGATTGAAGCGACGTCCGACATGGGTGCCTTCGTGCTGTTCTCCGGCATGCTCAAGCGCACCGCGGTCAAGCTGTCGAAGATCTGCAACGACCTGCGCCTGCTGTCCAGCGGCCCACGCACCGGCATCAACGAAATCAACCTGCCGGCACGTCAGCCAGGCAGTTCGATCATGCCCGGCAAGGTCAACCCGGTGATCCCGGAAGCCGTTAACCAGGTGGCGTTCCAGGTCATCGGTAACGACCTGGCGCTGACCATGGCGGCCGAAGGCGGCCAACTGCAACTGAACGTGATGGAGCCATTGATCGCGTTCAAGATCTTCGACTCGATCCGCCTGCTGCAACGCGCCATGGACATGCTGCGCGAGCATTGCATCGTCGGCATCACCGCCAATGAAGCGCGCTGCCGTGAACTGGTCGAACACTCGATCGGTCTGGTCACCGCACTGAACCCTTACATCGGCTACAAAAACGCCACCCGTATCGCCGGCCTTGCCCTTGAAAGCGGCCGGGGCGTGCTGGAACTGGTGCGCGAAGAAGGTCTGCTCGACGAAGCCATGCTCGCCGACATCCTGCGCCCGGAAAACATGATTGCTCCACGTCTGGTGCCGCTGAAGGCCTGACGTTGTAACACCGCTCACCAGGTCGAGGGACTAGACACCTCTCACCTTTTGAGGGCTTGGAGGTTTTATCTCCAGGCCCTTTTTTTTAACTTTTGATCCTGAGACCCGTATGTCTGGAAGCCGAAAAATGTGGGAGCGGGCATGCTCGCGAAGGCGTCGTGTCAATTGACATGAATGTGTCTGACATACCGCTTTCGCGAGCAAGCCCGCTCCCACAGGAAAGCAGCTTCTGCACTAGCCCGGCGTCGCTACGTCGGGTGTTTCAAAGCTTCGTTCCGTCGCTCGCACCACAACCGTGCAGACGGGCACCGCACTGATCGGTATAGTGCCGCCCCTCTTCGCGTGAGCGGTCGTCGGTAGCGAGACCATCGTCATGCGAAACCCGAACTCATAACAAAATCCGCGATTTGGAAGCGGGACGATACGTCGGCTCACCTGTTGTGCCACACGCACAGCGATGTAACTCGATGTTTCTTCTCCTCCAGCATTTGCTTACACAAAAAACAGCGAGGAAAAATCCATGCTCGAAGTCATCAACGACTTCCTCTCAGGGAAAGTACTGATCGTGCTCATTGTCGGGCTCGGCGGTTACTTCACGATTCGCTCGCGTTTCGTTCAATTGCGTCACTTCTTCCACATGTTCGCGGTGTTCCGTGACAGCCTCAAAAGCAGCGCCGGACAGCTCAGCTCGTTCCAGGCCCTGATGCTCAGCCTCGCCGGTCGTGTCGGTGCGGGCAACATCGCCGGTGTCGGCATCGCCGTGACCCTCGGTGGCCCGGGCGCGGTGTTCTGGATGTGGGTGACCGCGCTGGTCGGCATGTCGAGCAGCTTCTTTGAATGTTCCCTTGGCCAGCTTTACAAACGCTGCGATTCCGACGGCACTTACCGTGGCGGCCCGTCCTATTACATCCAGCATGGTTTGCAGAAACGCTGGTTGGGCATGGTCATGGCGTTCCTGCTGCTGGTGACCTTCGGCTTCGCGTTCAACGGCCTGCAAGCCCACGCCGTGACTCACTCGCTGAACAACGCGTTCGGCCTCGACACCACCTACACCGGCCTCGGTCTGGCGGTATTGCTGGGTCTGGTGTTCATCGGCGGGATCAAGCGCATCGCCAAGGTCGCCGACCTGCTGGTGCCGGTGAAAACCCTGGTGTACATCGGCGTGACGATCTACGTGATCGTGCTGCAATTCGATCAAGTGCCGGCCATGCTGACGACCATCGTCAAGAGCGCATTCGGCCTCGATCAAGCCTTCGGTGGCCTGATCGGCAGCGCCATTGTCATGGGTGTGAAGCGCGGCGTGTTTGCCAACGAAGCGGGTTTGGGCAGTGCGCCTAACGTCGCGGCCGTGGCGGCGGTCGAGCACCCGGTGGCTCAAGGTGTGGTGCAGGCGTTCAGCGTGTTCCTCGATACCTTCGTGATCTGTACCTGCACCGCGCTGCTGATTTTGCTCTCGGGTTTCTACACGCCCGGCTTCGAAGGCGACGGCATTGCCCTGACCCAGAACTCGCTGGCCGCCGTGGTCGGTGACTGGGGGCGGATGTTCATTTCCGTGGCGCTGTCGCTGTTCGTGTTCACCTCGATTCTCTACAACTACTACCTGGGCGAGAGCAACCTGCGCTTCATGATCGGTGAAAACCGCAAGGCGCTGATCGGTTATCGCGCCCTGGTGCTGGTGCTGATTTTCTGGGGTGCCATCGAAAACCTCGGCACGGTGTTCGCCTTCGCCGACATCACCATGACGATGCTCGCGTTTGTGAACCTGATCGCACTGTTCCTGCTGTTCAAGATCGGCATGCGCATTCTGCGTGACTACGATGATCAGCGTGCCGCCGGGATCAAGACGCCAGTGTTCGATTCGAGCAAGTTCCCGGATCTGGATCTGGATCGCCAGGCCTGGCCGGCGAATCCGCCAGCGGCTGCCGGCAAGGTAGAAGCCGCGCCGCAGGGTGTGCCCGCAGCGCAACGCTGATCGGCTTCCGTCAGGTAAAGTGC
The DNA here is from genome assembly GCF_021605415.1 of Pseudomonas syringae. Lineage (GTDB taxonomy): Bacteria > Pseudomonadota > Gammaproteobacteria > Pseudomonadales > Pseudomonadaceae > Aquipseudomonas > Aquipseudomonas syringae_S. The sequence continues at coordinate 124,881 of NZ_WKEQ01000007.1, read as the reverse complement.
GGAAAACTGTAGGAGCGAGCCTGCTCGCGGTAGCGGTGGATCATTCAACATTGACGTTGAATGTGACGCCCTTTCGCGAGCAGGCTCGCTCCTACAGGAACTCATCCTTTTCGGAGAATGCTATGAACCCTTCGACCTACCCCGCCGCCCAGCACGTTATGGTGCTCTACACCGGTGGCACCATCGGCATGCAGGCCAGCGCCAACGGTCTGGCTCCGGCCTCCGGTTTCGAAGCGCGGATGCGTGATTACCTGCACAGCCAGCCCGAACTCGTCGTGCCGCAGTGGCGTTTTCGCGAAATGTCGCCGCTGATCGACAGCGCCAACATGACCCCGGACTACTGGCAGCAGCTGCGTGAAGCGGTGGTCGATGCTGTGGATGTACAAGGTTGCGACAGCGTGCTGATCCTGCATGGCACCGACACTTTGGCCTACAGCGCTGCCGCCATGAGTTTCCAGTTGCTCGGTCTGCACGCACGGGTGTGTTTCACCGGCTCGATGCTGCCGGCTGGTGTCACCGACAGCGACGCCTGGGAAAACCTTGGCTGCGCGCTGGTCGCTCTGGGCCAGGGCTTGGCGCCGGGTGTGCATCTGTATTTTCACGGCGAACTGCTGGCGCCAACCCGTTGCGCCAAAGTGCGCAGCTTCGGTCGTCATCCGTTCAAACGTCTTGAGCGTCAGGGCGGCGGCGTGAAGACGTCTTCTCTGCCGGTTGCGCTGACGTACAACCAGCCCAAGCAAGTGGCGAACGTCGCGGTGCTGCCGCTGTTTCCCGGTATCGGTGCGCAAGCGCTCGATGGTCTGATCGACAGCGGCATTCAGGGTCTGGTGCTGGAATGCTACGGCAGCGGCACCGGGCCGAGCGACGACCCAGGCTTCCTCGCCAGCCTCGCACGTGCGCGGGACAGCGGAGTTGTGGTGGTTGCGGTGACGCAGTGCCATGAAGGTGGCGTTGAACTCGACGTTTACGAAGCCGGCAGCCGTTTGCGCGGTGTGGGCGTGCTGTCCGGCGGCGGCATGACCCGCGAGGCGGTGTTTGGCAAGTTGCATGCACTGCTCGGCGCAGGGCTCGCCACGGAAGAAGTCCGCCGACTGATCGAACTCGACCTCTGCGGCGAACTCATCTGACATTCCCCGCCCCCCTGCCGCAGCTCCTGCAGGGGGGTTGTGGTGGGCATGTAACTTGCTGCCCTTTCCAGCATCCCAAGGCTGGAAGACCCGATGCTCCACTCCCACCTCACCACGCTCAACGCCGTTTCTCTGGTGCTAAACACCTTCAAGGCCGAAGGCTTGCCGAGCGACGCATTGTTGGCCGGCAGTGGCATCAGCGCGGCGGATCTCAGCCGTGCCGACACGCGCATCACGACAAACCAAGAGATGCAGGTCTGCGCCAACGCGGTCGCGCTCAAGCATGACATTGGTCTGGAACTCGGCCGGCGGATGCACGTTTCCTGCTACGGCATTCTCGGTTACGCGCTCCTCACCTGTGCCACCTTCGGTGACGCTTTGCGCCTGGCGATCCGTTATCCGGCGCTACTGGGAACACTTTTCGAACTGAGCCTGGAAGACGACGGCGAGCGTGTCTGGTTCGTCGCCGCCGATTATCGTGAAAGCCCGGCGATGGCGGCGTTCAACGCAGAATTCTGTCTGGTGTCGCTGAATGTGATCTGCAATGACCTCCTCGGTCACCCATTGCCGCTGTTGGCTGCACGGTTCGAACACACCGCGCCGGATTACCGCGAAAGCTATACCGAGCATTTCGATTGCCCGCTGCATTTCGACGCCAAGGACAACGCGTTCGCCTTCGATCGCCGCTGGCTCGATCAACCGCTGCCGCTGGCGGACGCCATCACCCACCAAGCCATGGCCGAACGCTGCCGAAAACAGAACACTGAGTTCACCGGACGCCAAGCCTGGCTGGGACGGATCCGCCAATTGCTCAGCGCACAGCTCAACGCGGCGCCGGGGCTGGACGGGCTGGCGCAACAGATGAAGTGCTCGCCACGCACTTTGCGTCGGCACTTGAAGGAAATGGGCAGCAGCTATCAGGAACTGCTCGACGAACTACGCTTCGAACGCGCCAAGCAAATGCTCTGCGAAGATCAATTGCCGATCTATCGCATCGCCGAAACCCTGGGCTTCAGCGAAACCGCAAGTTTCCGCCATGCGTTCGTGCGCTGGAGTGGGGTGGCGCCGAGTCAATTCAGACCCCATTGATCACCCGATGTCGGAGCGAGCCTGCTCGCGATGGCATCAGTTCTGCCGACGACGATGCTGACGGCGCCGCCGCCATCGCTGGCAAGCCAGGCTCCTACAGCGACTGATGTGGGTCGCGCCATGAAGGGGCGAATTGCGGTCAAACTTTTTGGCCACATTGATCCCCTTTTGGCCGCTCCCGTCGTTCTCCCAAATCGCATCCGGCGCAACACTGGAGGCAACCGAATCAGCCCTGCGGAGAACAACAACATGCTGACCATCTACTCGGATGACCACCACCTGCATCACGGCCGCTGCGAATTGATCGACGGGCAACTCAAGCCTTGCTTTGAAATGCCCTCGCGCGCCGACCATGTGTTGCAGCGGGTCAAAAACCAGAACCTTGGCGCCGTCGAAGCGCCGACAGATTTTGGCCTCGAACCGATTGCCCGCATCCACAGCCGCGACTATCTCGATTTCTTCAAAGGAGCCTGGGCACGCTGGGCCGAGCTCAATACCGACGGCGACTTGCTGCCCTACACTTGGCCTGCCCGCACTTTGCGCCAGATCAAACCCACCAGCCTGCACGGCCAACTCGGTTATTACAGCTTCGACGGCGGCGCCCCGATTACCGCCGGCACCTGGCAAGCGGCATACAGCGCAGCGCAAGTTGCCCTCACCGCCCAGGCCGAAATTCAGCGCGGAGCGCGCAGCGCCTTCGCGCTGTGCCGTCCACCGGGGCACCACGCCGCCGGCGATTTGATGGGCGGTTATTGCTACCTCAACAACGCCGCGATTGCCGCACAGGCATTCCTCGATCAGGGCCATAAGAAAGTGGCGATCCTCGACGTCGATTACCACCACGGCAACGGCACCCAATCGATTTTCTATGAGCGCAGCGACGTGCTGTTCACCTCGATCCACGGCCACCCGGAAGCGGAGTTTCCGTTTTTCCTCGGCTACGAAGATGAGCTGGGCGAAGGCGCCGGTGAAGGCTTCAACTTCAACTACCCACTGCCGGCCGGTTCCGGGTGGGACACCTGGAGTGCCGCGCTGGATCAGGCCTGCAACGAGATCGACCGCTACGGCGCCGACATCATTGTCGTGTCCCTCGGCGTCGACACGTTCAAGGACGATCCGATCTCGCAATTCAAGCTCGACAGCCCGGATTATCTGGCAATGGGCAAGCGTATCGCCGCGCTTGGAAAACCGACGCTGTTCGTCATGGAAGGTGGCTACGCGGTGGAAGAAATCGGCATCAACGCGGTAAACGTGCTGGAAGGTTTCGAACAATGAACAGACTCAAGCACCTGATCGCACCCGCGCTGTGTGCGGCGTGGCTCAGCACTGCCGCACACGCAGAAGAACGCACGTTGCGCGTCTACAACTGGTTCGACTACATCACGCCCAAGGCGCTGGAAGATTTCAAATCCCAGAACACCCAGACCAAACTGGTCTACGACATCTTCGACACCAACGAAGCCCTGGAAGCCAAGCTGCTGACCGGCAACTCCGGCTATGACGTGGTGGTGCCGTCCAACGTGTTCCTCGCCAAGCAGATCGAGGCTGGCGTGTTCCAGCCGCTGGATCGCAGCAAGTTGCCGAACTGGAATCACCTCGACCCGAAACTGATGAAGCTGATCGAAGCCAACGACCCGGGCAACAAGTTCGCCGTGCCTTACATGTACGGCACCATCCTGATCGGCTTCAACCCGGCCAAGATCAAGGCTGCGCTAGGTGACAACGCGCCGGTAGACAGCTGGGATCTGATCTTCAAGGAAGAAAACCTCAGCAAGCTCAAGCAGTGCGGAGTCGCGCTTCTCGACTCGCCGTCGGAGATTCTGCCGCTGGCCCTGCAACACCTCGGCCTCGATCCGAACAGCAAGAACCCGGCGGATTACGCCAAGGCTGAAGCGCTGCTGATGAAAATCCGCCCTTATGTGACGTACTTCCACTCGTCCAAATACATGGCCGACATTGCCAACGGCGACATTTGCGTAGCGGTCGGTTATTCCGGCAGCTTCTCGCAAGCGGCCAATCGCGCCAAGGAAGCCAAGAACGGCGTGGTCGTGGACATGCGCTTGCCGAAGGAAGGTGCGCCGATCTGGTTCGACATGCTCGCCATCCCGAAAGGTGCAAAGAACACCGAGGACGCCTACACCTTCATCAACTACTTGCTGCAACCCCAAGTGATCGCGCCGGTCAGCGACTTTGTCGGTTATCCGAACCCGAACAAGGACGCCACCGAACGGGTCGATCCGGCGATTCGCAACAACCCGAACCTGTACCCGACCGACGCCGCGATGGGCACGCTCTACACCCTGCAACCGTTGCCGCGTGATGCAGAACGTGCGCGGACCCGGGCGTGGACGAAGATCAAGTCCGGCACCTGATTTGATCGAGCCTCAGAAGACCCGCACACGCGGGTCTTTTTTTGCCCGCGATATGTGCGTGGCTCAGGGCCGCCAAACCTGACGCAGGCGCGCCAGTGCCGATTTGATTGCCGATTCCGGCACAGCGGCGAAACCCAGCACCAGTCCGGCCCGCTGATCTGGCGGTGTCAGGGAGTCCGCCAGCCAATAATGGCTCAAACCGTTGATTTCCACGTCAACGCTTTGCGCTTTTTCGATCAGTTCACGCTCCCGCTCCACGGTTTCAACTGCAACCGTTAAATGCAGGCCAGCGGACACCGCCGGCAAGCTGCCAATGCCAGCAATGTCCGTCGGCCAACCCTGAAGTAACGCGTTGCGCCGACTCAACGCCGCGCGACGCATCCGCCGAATGTGCCGCTGAAAATGCCCGGCCGCCATGAACTCGGCCATCACCGCTTGGGTGCTGACTTCGGAATGCCGGACATCCACCGCCCGACGCCGGGAAAACGCTTCGACCAGCCCCGGCGGCAACACCAGATAACCCAAACGCAGCGCCGGGAAAGCGACTTTGCCAAACGTGCCGACATACAACACCCGTCCTTGCCGATCGAGCGCAGCCAGTGGCGCCAACGGGGCACCGGTGTAGCGATACTCGCCGTCGTAATCGTCCTCGATGATCCAGCCACCGGTGCGTTCGGCCCAGGCCAGCAATTCCAGACGCCGCGCCAGGCTCATCACCACACCGGTCGGGTATTGATGAGAGGGCGTCACATACGCCACCCGACAATCGGCGGCGGCGCTGAGAGCTGAGCAATCCATGCCCTCCTCGTCCACTGGAATCCCGCGCAACTGCCCCCCCGCCACGGCAAAGGCGTGCCCGGCCGCGCGATAGCCCGGATTCTCAATGCCGACGCCGTCGCCCGGCTCCACCAGCAACTGTGCACAAAGGCTAATCCCTTGCTGTGCGCCACTGGTGATCACAATTTGCTCAGCCGTGCACTGCATGCCTCGGGAGCTGCGCAAATAAGCAGCGATCAAACCGCGCAGACGCGCATCCCCGGCCGGGTCGCCGTAACACAGCTGCTGCATGTCCGGTTTGCGCCAGAAAGCCGCGTTGAGCTTGGCCCAGACGTCGAACGGGAACAGATCGAAGGCCGGAACGCCCACGCGAAATGCTCGTGGCGGCCCACTTGGTGGACGGGGCAAATGGTTGTTTTCCAGGCGTTGCAGCGCATCGCTGTGGATAACTTTACTGGATGAAATCACAGGTAAAACTGACGATTTTGTGGATAAAGCTGTGGGTAACCCTGTTGAAAAGCCTGTGGATAGATTTGTGGATAGTTTTTTCGTCGCGACCTTCGTTTGTGGCAAGTGAGCAACGTAGGTGCCATCGCCCACCCGCCCTTCGATAAAGCCTTCGGCGTAAAGTTGATCGTAGGCACGCACCACGCTGTTGCGAGAGATCGCCAGCGCCACCGCCAGATCACGACTGGCCGGCAGTCGAGTGCCACTTGCGAGCCGGCCGTCCAGCACGCGCAGGCGCAATGCCTGATAGAGCTGGCGGCTCAAACCCTGGCGGCGGTCAAGTTCGATGCCGGCCGGATTGAACGACAAGGACAGTGAGGACGGATCGGGCATGGCAATGGACCTATGAAATTGGTCGTCAATGGCTCTTACAACAGACCAATAGCCTGCCTACGATGCAGGGCATTCGCCAAGGAAAATTTCACCATGTACACGCCCCGCGCCTTTGCCATCGATGACTTGTCTCAACTGCATGAACTGATCCTCGCCAGCCGTCTTGCGGTATTGGTCACCCATGGCGAACAGGGTTTGCAGGCCAGTCACGTCCCGGTGCTTTTGCATTGCGAACAAGGCGAAAACGGCACGCTGTACGGGCATCTGGCCAAGGCCAATCCACAATGGAAAGACCTGCGTGACGGCGCCGAAGCGTTGCTGATTTTTACCGGGCCGGACGCCTACGTCAGCCCCGGTTTCTACCCGAGCAAAGCCGAGCACGGCAAAGTCGTGCCGACCTGGAACTACGTCGCCGTGCATGCTTATGGCCATGCCGAAACGTTCAGCGATGGCGGGCGCCTGCTCGACATCGTCAGCACCCTCACCGACCGCCATGAAGCCGGCCGCGCGCAACCGTGGAGCGTCGATGACGCTCCCGCCGATTACATCGACGGCATGCTCAAGGCCATCGTCGGCTTTGCCATTCCCATCGATCGTATCGAAGGCAAGCGCAAGCTCAGCCAGAACCGCAGCGCCGCCGACATTGCCGGCGTACGCGAAGGCCTGGCCGCCAGCCCGGACATCAACGACCAGACCCTCGCCCACTTGATGCGTTAAGGAAATCACCATGAATCAGATCGACATCCGCCCGGTCAGCGCCGACGACCACGCAGCGTGGTTGCCGTTGTGGCAGGCGTACCTGCGCTTCTACAACACCGAATTGCCCGATGCCGTTAGCCAAAGCACCTGGCAACGCTTCCTCGACCCGAGCGAACCGACTCACGCGGCACTCGCATGGGCCGATGGCAAGGCCGTCGGCATGGTGCATTTCATCTACCATCGCTCGAACTGGAGCATCGAAAACTCCTGCTATCTACAAGACCTGTTGGTGGTGCCTGAAACCCGTGGCACTGGCGTCGGCCGGTTGCTGATCGAGCACGTCTACGCCACCGCCAAGACCGACGGATGCTGCAAGGTGCATTGGCTGACCCACGAAACCAATACCACCGCGATCCAGCTCTATGAGCGAATCGCCGAGCGCCCGGGTTTCATTCAGTTTCGCAAAGCCATTTAAGGGGAATGCCAATGACCGCTTCACTTGCTGACTGGAAAGGCGTCCCGCCGCCGTCGACCACATTGATCGGAGGACGCTTCATTCGTCTGGAAAGACTCGACCCGGCGCGCCACGGCGATGACTTGTTCAACGCCTTGCAGGGCTCCGGTGCCGACCCGAAACTCTGGGATTATTTGCCCTACGGCCCGTTCCCCGAGCGCAGCGTATTCAACGACTGGCTGAACAATCACGCCGCCAGCAGCGACCCGTATTTCTTCAGCGTCATCGACCGCGCCACCGGCCAGGTGCAAGGCATTCTCAGCCTGATGTCGATCGTCCCGGCTCAGGGCCGCATCGAAATAGGCCACGTCACCTTCGGCGCACCGATGCAGCGTTCGCCGAAAAGCACCGAAGCGGTTTACCTGCTCGCCAAGGAATCCTTCGCCCTCGGCTACCGTCGCCTGGAATGGAAATGCAACAACGGCAATGCCCGTTCCAAATACGCGGCCGAACGTTTGGGCTTCAGCTTTGAAGGCGTGTTCCGCCAGCACATGGTGGTCAAGGGGGAGAACCGGGATACGGCGTGGTATTCGATTCTGGATGCGGAATGGCCGAAGGTAGCGGCGGGGTTTGAGCAGTGGTTGAGTGATGAGAATCAGAGTGGTTCGGCGCAGGTAAAAACCCTCTCTGAATGCCGGGGTTAACAGCCCCAAAATCAAAAGATCGTCCGAACGCGGCCCGAGCCTGCGGCAGCTCCTACACCGATCTCCGCAGGCTGCGATCTTTTGATCTTCAATTAATGTCACGCCGAACCCGCGCCACGCCCATCTTCAATCCAAACGGACGGAACACCGCGTTCAAAGACTTCAGCGTCTGATTACCTTCGCCATGCTCGATATGCACCAGCGTACGTACCGAAATCTTGCACATCCTGGCGAACTGAGTCTGGTGCAGCCCGGTCACTTCCACCCGCAAGCGCCGAACGGCTTCGCCGATTTCCAGTGTTCCTTGAGCCATGGCTTGCTGGATGCTTTCGATGAGCGCTCCACGATCAGATACTGAGAGGGTCATCGCAAATCCCTTACAGCTGCATTTAATTGCACTTTTTCACCCATGGTTTCTTTAAGAAACGCAATATAGTGCACATCCGATGACCAACAAGCGGTCTCATCTGTAACGAAATACAGATCCGATGAAGATTGCCTCAGACATCATTCTGTAAAAACCCTCCGCTATACAGGACGCCCCACCTATAACAACAAGGCTGTCCAACCCATGCCCTTCGCGCCCCAACGTCTGTCGTTTGCCATTGCCTTGCTGATCAGTGCCACCGCCGCCCACGGTAAAGCCGTGCAGATCGACACCGCCACCACGGCGTCGCAAACCCTGGGCGGCAGCGACACGCTGACTGTTTCGGCACCGGGCAGTATCACCAACAGCGGCAAGGCTGTGAGCCTCAAGGACAGCACCAGCGGCGTCGGTGTGGTGATCGATAACGCCGGCAAGATTGTGTCCAGCGGTGGCCGGGCTATCGACAGCAGCGGTGACCTGACGCAAGCGCGCAATTACGCGATCTACAATCGCAGCGGCGGGCAGATTCTCGGGTTCAACGATGCGTTGCGCATCGACAGCAATTTCGCCAGCGGCAGCCTGTTGATCGACAACAGCGGCGTCATTCGCTCCACCACCGGCCAGGGATTGGATCTGGATGCGTTGCGCAGTGACGGGGTTAAAACCACGGTTATCAACCGCGCCGGCGCATTGATTCGTGGCGACGCCAGTGACGGCATGAAGACCGGCGCCAACGCGACGATTACCAACTACGGCGAGATATCGACGGGCGATTCGCACAACGCCGACGAGAAGTTCGACGGCATCGATATCGACACCGCGACCGGCGTCAGCGTGACCAACTACGGCGTCATTTCCGGCGGACGTCACGGCATCACCACCGACCTCGGCGCGACGCTGGTCAACTATGGGCAGATTACCGGGCGCAACGGTTCCGGCTTCGGTTCGGATGGCGACGGCACCGTCATCAACCACGGCACCATCACCGGTGCGTATTCCGGGCTGCAACCCAATGGCGACGGCGACGGGGTGGACATCGACAACATTGCCCACATCGAAAACTACGGCGTCATTCAAGGTGTCGGCGCGGGCGGTGTGGACAAGGGCGGATTCGCCAACGGCAGCGAAGGCATTGCCTTGGGCGGCGGCTACATTCTCAACGCCGGCGGCGCGCTGATCAGCGGCGCCAACGCGGCGATTCTGGTCGACGATGGCAGCGGCAACACCGGACTTGCCGCCACCACACTGGAAAACTTCGGCACCATCCAAGGGCTTGACGGCTTCGGCGTGAAGTTCGTGGGAGAGTTCGCCGACAGCGTGATCAACGGCGGCACCATCAGTGGCAGCAATGGCCTGGCACTGGATTTCGGCGGCGGCAACGACAGCCTGACCTTGCGCAACGGCAGCCGCTTTATCGGCGTCGTCGATGGCGGCACCGGTTATGACCGCGTGGTGATGGACGACGCAGCGGGCGGCAGCTTTGGTGCCAGTCGCCACTTCGAGTGGCTGGAGGTCAAGCAAGGCGCGTGGACGCTCAACGGCAGCGGCGATTTCAGCGACGGTGGCGCGGTGCGCAATGGCGCAACGCTGATCAACCGGGGAGGCATCGCGGGCGATATGACAGTGGACGTTGGCGGTGTGTACGCCGGTGGCGGTTCGGTAGGGTCGCTGACGAACAACGGCACCTTGCGCACCGACACCGGTTTCGGCTCCGCAACCATTGTTCGTGACCTGAACATGGGCAGTAATTCGACCCTCGCCTACGGCGTCAACGCCGATGGCAGCAGCGCCCCGGTGATCGTCGGCGGTACGGCCAACCTCAACGGCGCGACGCTCGCGGTCAATCCCGGCGCCGGGACGTATCCGTGGCAAAGCCATTACACCGTGCTGCAAGCCGCACGCATCAACGGCACGTTCGGCACCGTCACCAGCGACTACGCATTTCTCACGCCGACCCTGGCCTACACGCCCACTCAAGTCGATCTGACGTATACCCGCAACGATGTCGCCTTCAATGAGTTCGCCGTGACCGGCAACGGCAGCAAAGCCGCCAACAGCCTGGCCTCGCTCGGCAAAAACAATGCGCTGTACAACGCTTTGCTCAACACCACGCAAAGCAGCGCCGGCGCGGCAATCGAACAGCTCGCCGGCACCAGCAACGCCAACCTGACCAGCGCCACCCTCGGCGCCAGCAGTCAGGTCGGCGCCAGCATGCTTTCAGCGATGCAGCAGATGGGCGGCAATTCGGGGTTGATGGCCGGCCTCGATCAGCATGACACTCCGGTGCTCGCCGCCAATGGCGTGCCGTCCGAGGCACGAAATCTGAACGACCCGAACGCTCGCGGCCGACTCTGGCTGCAAGCCATCGGCGGCTACGGCAAGCTCGATGGTGAACACGGCAGCAGCGGTCTGGAGCAGCACACCAAGGGCAGCGTCATCGGTGCCGACTGGTCGTTGAGTCCGCAATGGCGCCTTGGTGTACTCGGCGGCTATTCGAAGACAGATCTGGACGCGACCGGCGTCGATGGCACTGTCGAAAGCTGGCATGCCGGCGTGTACGCGCTGCATCAAAACGGCCCGCTCGCCTTGCGCCTCGGTGCGGCGTACAGCGGTCATCAGGGCGAGAGCAAACGCACCATCGCCTTCAACGGCTTCAGCGACCGTCCCCGGGGCGATTACGATGCCGACAGCCAACAGGCTTTCGCCGAACTCGGCTACGCCATGGGCAACGGTCGCCTCAGCGCCGAACCGTTCGCCAACCTCGGCTATCAGCGTTATCACCGCGATCGCTACCAGGAAAAGGGTGGCGCCGCCGCTCTGGAGGTCGACCGACAGACTCAGGACAACTTCAGCAGCACCTTCGGTCTGCGCCTGGCGCATCTGAGCTCACTGGATAACGGCATGAGCCTGACACCACGCATGAGTGTCGGCTGGAAACACACCTACGGAGACGTCAGCAGCTCGACCCGTCAGGCTTTCGTCACCGGCGGCACCGCGTTCAGTGTCGATGGCAGTTCGCTGGATCGCGACAGTCTGGTGCTTGAAGCCGGGCTGGATCTGGGGATATCCGCACGTCATACGCTAGGCGTGGGTTACAGCGGCGAAATGGGCAGCAACAGCCGCAATCATGGGTTGATCGGTCAGTGGCAGATGAGTTTCTGATCTTTGCGCAAGCAGGTTCATCTGTATTCGCTGTAGGCACGTTCGTTTCGTCGTGAATGTAAAAGCGGCCCGTCGAAAACCACGGGCTTCTTTTCTACAGATTCAATCGATCCGCCCCGCACGAAAGCCGGATCTGCCTGACATCGGCGCTCAGGACATGCGTCTTAAGGTTGAACCTCCAAAACAAGGAGGTTTGATCCGATGCTTGCTCGACACAGACACCGTCTTCACCATTTGGCCGCCGCTATTGCCTTGACCCTTGGCTACAGCGAACTGTCGCTCGCGCAACCGTTGTCACTGGATTTTGACCCGGCGCCCCGGCTAACGGCGACGGAACAGATATCCGCGCTCGACGCTTTCATCAATGATCCGGCAACCGTCAAACACACCATCAACACTCAAAAATCGGCAAAAGGTGGAGTCTCGCTGGGTGACGCGAACGATCTGGTCATCCTGCAGCGCAGTGATTTGGCCGGTGTGGCGGATGGCGGCGGCGGTGACAATGTTTTGCAATTGAACGCTGCTAAAGAAAACGCGCTGGGGGAATCCCGCAATTTCCAGGGGCTGGAAGTCAAACGAGGCACCTGGACACGTACAGGCCCCGGTGATTTCGAAACGGGGGTGCTGATCCGTCCCAAAGCCACGCTGATCAACGAAGGCGACATTATCGGAGACGCGGTCATTCAGGGCATCTTCGTTAACAAGAACCGGGTCGGGCGCGACGTCACCGTGCTTTCCGGTGGGGATCTGTCCAACTCGGGAGCAATAGCGGGCACGGTGGACGTTGATGAAAAAGGCCATTTCGCAGGGCGCGGCAGCGTCGGTGCGCTGAATCTGAGAGGCCGACTGTCCGTCGATGATGTCTATGGCGCGCCCCATGTTACGGGCGACCTGACCATGACATCGTCAGCCGTGCTCGCCTATGCGGTCGATCCTGCCAGCGGCAGCCCAACCATCAAGGTCGATGGCACAGCGCTGCTTGGCGATGCGACGCTGAAATTGATCAAGGCAGGCGACTATCTGCAAACCAGTCAGCACACGATTTTCGAAGCGGGGAAAGTCGAGGGTAAGTTTGGGGCTGTCCTGAACGATCTGGCGTACATGACACCGACGCTGGACTACGAAGAGCAACGCGTTGGCCTGACTTTTACGCGCAATGATGAAGCGCTTGGGAGCGCTGCGAACACGGAGAGCGGTCGTGTCTTCGGCGAAAGTATTGTGGAAACTTCAATCCCACCCCAACCGATCCCGCCTGACGTTCAGATGTCGGCTATCGAGCCTGTAACACAGGATCTGGCAGAGGTTGTGAGCGAAAATTCTGTGCCCATTCAGACCGACGTTACGACTCAGGCTCACGCTCCAATTAAAGCTGACGCTACAGCTCAGGCAGCAACGCCAAAACCTCAGCACAATCGGCAGCCGCCCCAAACTCCAAAACCCACGCCAGCCAACAAGCTGCCGTCCAACGCCGCCGTGGCTGCGCTGCTCACGACCAACAAAGCCACCGCCGCCATCGCCCTCGAACAACTGGCTGGCGCCAGCACTGCCAACCTGGCCAAGGCCACGCTCAACAGCACCACACCGGTCAGCGCCAGCCTGCTTTCGGCCATGCGTCAGCTCGACGGAGCCACCGGCGCGCGCCCGCAAGGCAACACACCGCGCTACGCCGCCGGAAATGCAGAAAACGGTCGCGTCTGGCTACAGGCGCTGGGGCACGGCGGCAAACTGGATCGTGATATCGAACCCTTGCAACATTCCACCAAGGGCCTGTTGCTGGGTAGCGATTGGCGTCTGGATGAAAAATGGCATCTGGGGTTGATGGCCGGTACTTCGCGGACGCGGCTGGACAGTCGTGAACTGGACGGCGATCTCGACAGCTGGCATTTCGGCGCCTACGCCTTGCGGCAAAACGGCCCAATGTCGCTTCGGCTTGGCGCGACGTACAGCAGTCATGACGGCAAACACGCCCGCCCGGTGGCCTTCGCCAGTTTCCGCGACCGCCCGAAAGCCAGTTACGACGCCAGCACTCAACAGGCCTTCGCCGAAGTCGGCTACAACCTTGGCCGCAACAACGTCAGCATCGAACCGTTTGCCGGCCTCGGCTATCAGCACTATCAGCGTGACGGCTATACCGAAAAAGGCGGAGCCGCATCGCTGAAAGTCCATCGGCAAGCTCAAAGCAACATGAACAGCACGTTCGGCTTGCGCATGGCGAAGATCAACACGCTGACCAACGGCATGCGCCTGACGCCGCGCTTAAGCGCAGGCTGGAAACACACCTACGGCGACGTCGACAGCAAGAGTCGCCAACGCCTGGCGACCGGTGGCCGCGACTACAACGTCTACGGCGCGGCGCTGGATCGCAATAGCTTCGCGCTGGATGCCGGGCTTGATCTCGGGCTATCTGCCAACCACACCCTGGGCGTTGCACTGACCGGCGAAAGGGCCACCGACAGCCGCACCCATGGCGTAACCGGCCAATGGCGCATGGTGTTCTGACCAAAACGCTACCCCGGTAGGAGCAGCCTGCGGCAGCGCCTACCGGTGGCTTCCCGCACGAGCCAAATACTGAACAAAAAAAGGGGAGCACATGCCCCCCCGAGGTTTAAAACGTTGTATCGCGGCTGTTATTTCAACCTTCGATCTCGATCAGGATTTCGCCCGGATTTACCCGATCACCTTTCGCGACGTGGATGGCGGTGACCTTGCCGGCGATGGCCGCCTGGACTTCGGTTTCCATCTTCATCGCTTCGGTGATGAGCACGGCCTGGCCGGCTTTCACGGTGTCGCCTTCCTTGACCAGCACATCGACGATGTTGCCCGGCATGGTGGTGCTGACATGGCCCGGCTCCGAGGCTTGCTTGCGCTTGCTGCTGCCGCCGCTGACAAATTCGTTGAGCGGTTCGAACACCACTTCTTCCGGCATGCCATCAATAGACAGATAGAAGTGACGCTTGCCCTCGGCCTTGACGCCTACACCAGTGATGTCGACACGATAGGTTTCGCCATGCACGTCGATAACGAATTCGGTCGGCACGCCTTCGCCGCCGGCCGACGCCACCGCACCGGCTTCCGGGATCGGCAGCAGCACTTCAGGCACGAGGGTGCCGGCGGCACGCTCTTCGAGAAACTTGCGGCCGATGTCCGGGAACATGGCGAAGGTCAGCACGTCTTCTTCCGACTTGGCCAGAGCACCGATTTCGGCACGCAGCTTGGTCATTTCCGGCTTGAGCAGGTCGGCCGGACGTACATCGATGACCTCTTCGCTGCCGATGGCCTGACGACGCAGCTTCTCGTTCACCATGCCCGGTGCTTTGCCGTAGCCACCTTGCAGGTAGAGCTTCACTTCGTTGGTGATGGTTTTGTAGCGCTCACCGGCCAACACGTTGAAAAAAGCCTGAGTGCCGACGATTTGCGAGGTCGGCGTCACCAGCGGCGGGAAGCCGAGGTCTTCGCGAACGCGCGGGATTTCCGCGAGCACTTCGCCCATGCGATTCAGCGCGCCCTGCTCTTTGAGCTGGTTGGCCAGGTTGGAGATCATGCCGCCCGGCACTTGATTGACTTGCACGCGGGTATCGACCGCCGTGAATTCGCTTTCAAACTGGTGGTACTTCTTACGCACGGCATAGAAGTACAGGCCGATTTCCTGCAGCAATTCCAGATTCAGGCCAGTGTCGAACTCGCTGCCCTTAAGGGCCGCGACCATCGACTCCGTGCCCGGGTGGCTGGTGCCCGAGGCGAAGCTGGAGATAGCCGTGTCGATATGGTCGGCGCCGTTCTCGATGGCCTTGAGTTGGCACATCGTCGCCAGACCGGCCGTGTCGTGGGAGTGGATGAAGACCGGCAGGGATTGCTCGGCTTTCAGTGCCTTGACCAGTTCGCCAGTGGCGTACGGCGTCAACAGACCCGCCATGTCCTTGATCGCCACCGAGTCGCACCCCATGGCTTCCATTTGTTTGGCCTGGGTCACGAACGCGTCGATGGTATGCACCGGGCTCGTGGTGTAGGCGATGGTGCCCTGAGCGTGTTTGCCCGAGGCCTTTACGGCTTCGATGGCCACGCGCAGGTTACGCACGTCGTTCATCGCATCGAAGATACGGAACACGTCGATGCCGTTGACCGCAGCCTTGGCAACGAAGGCTTTGACCACGTCGTCGCTGTAATGGCGGTAGCCCAGCAGGTTCTGGCCCCGAAGAAGCATTTGCAGACGCGTGTTAGGCAACGCGGCGCGCAACTGGCGCAGACGCTCCCACGGGTCTTCTTTCAGAAAACGTACACAGGCGTCAAACGTCGCGCCGCCCCAGCATTCCAGCGACCAGTAGCCGACTTTGTCGAGCTTGTCGCAGATCGGCAGCATGTCTTCGGTGCGCATGCGGGTGGCGAGCAGCGATTGGTGAGCGTCGCGCAGGATGGTATCGGTAACGAAGATCTTCTTAGTCATTAGTAGCTCCTCAAAGCGGCAAGTTGCGAGCTAGAAGCGGCAAGTAAAAGCAGGAAGCTTTTACTTGCCACTCACAGCTCGAAGCTTGCAGCTGCTTCATTCATAGACCTGCGTGGGCGGCGATGGCGGCGGCGATGGCCAGGGCCAGCTCTTCGGGTTTGCGCTTGATCGAGTAGTTGGTCAGTTCAGGGTGGCTTTCAACGAAGCTGGTATTGAACTGGCCGCTACGGAATTCCGGGTTGCGCAGGATTTCCTGGTAGTACGCGGCTGTGGTCTTGACCCCTTGCAGACGCATGTCGTCGAGCGCGCGCAGGCCACGATCCATCGCTTCTTCCCAGGTCAGCGCCCAGACCACCAGTTTCAGGCACATCGAATCGTAGAACGGCGGGATGGTGTAGCCGGTGTAGATCGCCGTGTCGGTGCGCACGCCCGGACCGCCGGGAGCGTAATAGCGAGTGATCTTGCCGAAGCTCGGCAGGAAGTTGTTTTTCGGGTCTTCGGCGTTGATCCGGAACTGCAACGCAAAACCGCGATGGACAATGTCTTCCTGCTTGACCGACAGCGGCAGGCCGGAGGCGATGCGGATCTGTTCGCGAACGATGTCGATCCCGGTGATTTCTTCGGTGATGGTGTGTTCCACCTGCACCCGGGTGTTCATCTCCATGAAGTACACCTCGCCCTCGGCAAGCAGGAACTCCACGGTGCCGGCGTTTTCGTAACCCACAGCCTTGGCTGCACGCACCGACAGGTCGCCGATGTAGGCGCGCTGTTCCGGGGTCAGCTGCGGGCTCGGCGCGATTTCGATCAGTTTCTGGTTGCGGCGCTGGATCGAGCAGTCACGCTCGAACAGGTGCACCACGTTGCCGAAACTGTCACCGAGGATCTGCGCTTCGATGTGCTTGGGATTGACGATGCATTTTTCCAGGAAGACTTCCGCCGAACCGAATGCCTTGGTGGCTTCGGAGATCACTCGGGGGAAATTCTGTTCGAGTTCTTCACGGCTGTTGCAGCGACGGATACCGCGACCGCCACCGCCAGAGGTGGCTTTGAGCATCACCGGATAACCGATGCGATCGCCTTCGGTCAGCGCCTCTTCGATGCCCGACACATTGCCCTCGGTGCCCGGAGTGACTGGCACGCCGGCCTTGATCATGCTGCGGCGCGCTTCGGTCTTGTCGCCCATGCGGCGGATGACTTCCGCCGACGGGCCAATGAATTTGATACCACGCTCGGCGCAGATGTCTGCCAGCTCGGCATTTTCCGAAAGGAAGCCGTAGCCGGGGTGCAGCGCATCACAACCGGTTTCAACCGCCAGGTTCACCAGCTTGCGCGGGTTCAGGTAACCGGCCAGTGGCTCGGCGCCAATGCTGTGGGCCTCGTCCGCGCGCTTCACATGCAAGGCATGGCGATCCGCATCGGAATAGATCGCGACCGAGCGAATGCCCATCTCGGCGCAAGCACGCACGATTCGTACGGCAATCTCACCACGGTTGGCGATCAGGATCTTTGTTATCACTTGGAGGTTCCTTGAGCCGGTGGTACCTAACGACCTGCTAGACCCAGGCCGACGCGTGACCAAATGTTTCAGTTTGGTCGCGTCTTCACACTAGCCCTCGCAAGGGATTAACAAAAATGAATAATTATTGGGTTAGCCATAAGTAAACACTTATAGTCAGCGCTACAGCCTATGGCAAGAGTCTTCATAAAATGCGTAAGTCATTGATGCGTATGACATTGCGTCAATTGCAGATCTTCAATGAAGTGTGCGATTTACGTTCTTACAGTCGAGCAGCCGAGGAAATGTCTCTCACACAACCGGCCGTCAGCCTACAGATCCGTCAGCTCGAAGAGCTGATTGGGCAGCCGCTGTTCGATTACGTCGGTAAAAAACTCTACATGACCGAGGCCGCCGAAGCACTGCAACGCGCCAGCCGGGACATTTTTGGCCGACTGGAAAACCTCGATATGCAGCTTTCGGACATGCAAGGTTCGCTGCAGGGCCAGTTGAAGCTGGCCGTCGAGTCCAGCGCCAAATACTTCGTGCCGCATTTGTTCGCCGCGTTCAAGCGTCAGCACCCTGAGGTAAATTTGCAGCTGACTGTAGTCAATCGTGGGCAAGTCATTCGGCGCCTGTCGGATAACCGCGATGATTTGGTGATCATGTCAATGGTGCCGCAGGACATGGGGCTGGAGTTTCTGCCGTTCCTGAACAACCCCATTGTGGCCGTTGCGCGGCCGGATCATCCGTTGTCACACATGGGCCCGCTGCGCTTGCAGGATCTGGAGCCCTATACGCTGCTGATCCGCGAGCCTGGTTCCGGCACGCGACTGGCCTGCGAAGAATATTTCAAAGAGAAGCGCGTGCACTTCACCCAGACCCAGGAAGTGGCCTCGGCCGAAGCCCAGCGTGAATGTGTGGTGGCGGGTTTGGGCCTGGCGCTGATGACGCGCCATGCCCTGAACCTGGAGCTGGCGACCGGCGGATTGATCGAGTTGCCGATCGAGGAATTGCCGCTGTTTCGCAGCTGGTGCCTGGTGCAGGCCAAGGCCAAGCGCCTGTCACCGGTGGCGCACGCCTTCCTGGCGTTTATCCGCAACGAACGCGTGCAGATCAGCGCGCTGGTTGAGCGGTTCGCCGGGAAATTGCCGGTGTTACCTGCCAACAGTTGAGTTCGAGTTCTGCTGAAAAATCGCCGATCTCGGCGAGAAGCTGGCGTTGTTCGAAGCGATCTTCGATTGCACGGCGAAATTCCATGCGGCGCTGGTCTTCTTGCTGACGACGGGTTTTCGCGGCGCTGTTGCGTTCTTCGTAGGGCTGAGCCATTTCGAGTCTCCCAAGGCGAGTACGGGAGTTTCACGATAGGCGGCGGGGATGACGGTTTGGCGGTGTCGGGGTTACAGACTGATGAACATTTTTATAAAACTTCGCTGCTTTTGAGAACGCTTTCGTGGGCAAGCCCGGCTCTACAGGTTTTGGTGCTGCACACAAATCTGTGGACATAGCTGACACCTGTAAGAGCCGGGATTGCCCGCGGCTCTGGACGACGTCAGTCGTCCAGCGCTTTCACTGATTTGGGCGACAACCGTAAGCTGCGCAGGCTGCGCTTAACGCTCTTCAGGTGGTTGACCAGGCTCGGCCCGCGCGCCATGGCCACGCCCATCGCCAGCACGTCGATCACTACGAGGTGAGCAATGCGCGACGTCAGCGGCGTGTAGATTTCGGTGTCTTCATGCACATCGATCGCCAGGTTGACGGTCGACAGTTCGGCCAGCGGCGTCTGGCTCGGACACAAGGTGATCAGCGACGCGCCACTCTCGCGCACCAGATTGGCGGTGATCAGCAAATCTTTTGAGCGGCCGGACTGGGAAATACAGATCGCCACGTCGGTGGGTTTCAGCGTCACGGCCGACATCGCCTGCATGTGCGGGTCGGAATACGCCGCCGCCGTCAGCAATAATCGAAAGAACTTGTGCTGCGCATCCGCCGCGACGGCGCCCGAAGCACCGAAGCCATAGAACTCGACGCGCTGGGCCTGAGACATCAGCGTCACCGCGCGCTGCAATTCCACCGGATCGAGCTTCTCGCGAACCTCCATCAGCGTGTGCAACGTGGTGTCGAAAATTTTCAGGCTGTAGTCGGCGACCGAATCGTCTTCATGGATCGCGAACTGACCAAAACTCGCGCCAGCGGCCAGGCTCTGGGCCAGCTTGAGCTTGAGATCCTGAAAACCGGAGCAACCGATGGCGCGGCAGAAGCGCACGATGGTCGGCTCACTGATGCCGACGCTGTGGGCCAGGTCGGCCATGGAACTGTGCATGACGGCCGCAGGGTCAAGCAGCACGTGATCGGCGACCTTGAGCTCCGACTTGCGTAACAGGTGACGTGACTGGGCAATATGTTGCAGCAGATTCAAAGGGCTGGACTCTTTGTTATTGGGCAGATGCCAGGGATGTAGCAAGCTTGTAGTTATACTACATGAATCTTCTTTTTGCCCGTCCAATGCGTAACTCGATGTCCCCGTTTCATGAGACATCGGCTGCGTGTAGCCCTTAACGCGTACGTTCCTGCGCACGCAATAGCCCGGCCAAGCCTTCAGCAGCCACCGGACGACTGATCAGATAGCCCTGCACTTCGTCGCAGCCCTCGACCCGCAAGAACTCCAGTTGCTCCTGCCGCTCCACGCCTTCGGCGACGACCTTCAGCGATAAGCCGTGGGCCATGGCGATGATCGCCCGAGTGATCGCCGCGTCCTCACCGCCCTCCCCCAGACCGCGTATGAATGCCTGATCGATCTTCACGTAATCCACCGGAATACGCTTGAGGTAACTCAGTGATGAGTAACCGGTGCCGAAATCGTCGATCGCCAGTTTCACCCCCAGATCGCGCAACTGCTGGAAGGTCGCGATGATGTGTTCGACGCTGTCGAGCAACTGGCTTTCCGTCAGCTCCAGCTCCAGGTATTGCGGCGCCAGACCGGTTTCCTCCAGCACTTGCCGCACCAGACTGACCAGTTTGCCTTGACGCAATTGATGCACTGACAGATTCACCGACACCCGAATCGGTGCCAGCCCCTGACGCTGCCATTCGCACGCTTGCCAGCAAGCCTGACGCAAGACGAATTCGCCGATCGGCCCGATCAGGCCGGTTTCCTCGGCGAGGCCGATGAACTCCCCCGGAGGCACCCGCCCCATGGTCGGATGATCCCAGCGCACCAAGGCTTCGGCGGCATTCAAACGCCCGGTTTCCAGACACAACTTGGGCTGGTAGAAGACGTTCAGCTGTTGTTCTTCAATGGCTTTGCGCAGCTGGTTTTCCAGTTGCAGGCGCTCCAGCGTGGTGGCTTGCAGGCTGTCGGTATAGAACTGGAAATTGTTGCCGCCCAGGTGCTTGGCATGTTGCATGGCCATGTTCGACTGGCTGACCAGCGCGGAGATTTCCCGGGCGTTGTCCGGCAGCAAACTGATACCCATCGAAGCGCTGACGACCAGCTCATGCCCTTCCACCGTGACCGGTACGCGCAATTTGCCCGCCAGGCGCGTCGCCACGCGCGCCAGGCTCGAAAGGTTGCCGTAAGCCGTGAATAACACCGCGAATTCATCGCCGGACAATCGCGCAATGGTGTCTGCTTCGGGCAGCGCATTGACCAGTCGACGAGACATTTTTTGCAGCAACTGATCCGCGACTTCGTGACCGAGGCTGTCATTGAGTTGCTTGAACCGATCCAGATTGATGTGCAACAGCGCCAGGTTGCGATGGCTGCCCTGTCGCACGCGCTGGTGCGCTTCGCTGAGCCGTTCGCGGAACATCGAGCGGTTGGCCAGGCCGGTGAGTTCGTCGTAATGGGTCAGATAGCGCATGCGTTCTTCTGATTCGCGTCGCGCAGATAAATCGGCGAAGAAGCCGACAATGTGACTGACATGTCCTCGGTCATCGCACACTGCGGTCAGTTGCAGCCATTGCGGATAGAGTTCGCCATTCTTGCGCGTCTCCACCAACTCGCCCTGCCAATGGCCATGCTGTTCCAGCGCTTGGCGGATCGCCAGGTAATGGCGCCGGGCGTCGCGACTGCACGGCAGTTCGACCACGTTGCGACCGAGCATGTCATCGATGTCGTAACCGGTGACGCGGCTGAATGCCTGATTAATCGCAATCAACGAGTAATTGGGATCAAGAATCACGATCCCCTCACTCGCAGCTTCAAACACTGTCGCCGCCAATTGCCGTTGCGCTTCCAGGTTTTTGCTGGCGCTGATGTCGCGCCGGGTGCCGACCATGCGGATCACCCGGCCGTTTGCGCCCCGTTCCACCGCACGACCACGGTCTTCGATCCAGACCCAGTGACCGTCGCCGTGACGCACGCGGTACTCGATCTGATAGTCCTCCGTGCGCCCCTTCAGATGTTCGATCAGCGTGTGTTTGAGCGTCGGCAGATCATCCGGATGCAGGCGCGGCTTGAGGTGGCGGATCAGCGCAGTGACGTATTCCGGTGCGAGACCGAACAATTCCTTGATCTGCGTGTGATGGACTTCGTCGGTTTGCAGATTCCAGTCCCACAAACCCAGTTCGCTGGCCTTGAGCGCCAGTTCCAGCCGCGCTTCGCTTTTGCTCAGCGCCTGATTGGCAGCGTCCAATTCCTGACTGCGCAGGGCGACACGATTTTCCAGTTCGACCTGAGCCTCGCGCAATTTGCCCTCGGCGCAGCGGCGGTGTTCGATTTCCTTGGCCAGTTTCTGATTGAGCTGATCGCTGCGGGCCTGGGCCTGTTGCAGATTTTCGATCAAGGCCTGGTTCTGGAAGCGCCGCAACAAGCCGCGATCGATCAAGCGATTGATCTGCCAAGCCACCACGCTCAGGGAACCCAGCAGGATCAGTCCAAGCCATCCCCAGCCACGAGCCTGTTCGTCGCCACCCCAGAACAGATAACCAATGGCCGGCAGCAGACACGGCAAGGTAAAGGACAGGAACGCTGGCAGGCTCACCGCATACGCCACGCTGGCCGACAGGGTCGCGGCGCCGATCAGGCCGAATACCCAGGCCTGCTGCATAAAATTGTCGGCAGGCACCAAGGCGATACCGGCGCCAGCCAGAGTCAGACCGGTCAGGGTCGAACCGAGCAGGAACATGCGCCGCCAGATCGGTTGTGCCTGGCGGTCGGGAATCGCCGAATCGAAGGCCGCGACCTGAATCACCCGCAGCGCCACCAGCGACAGCAGCCATACCAGCCAGACGCTGACCACGAAGTAGCGCTGCGGGCTCCAAAGCAAAGCGGCGCAGACCAGACCGTTGATCAACATGAACAGCGTAGGCAGCAGTGAACCCTGATACAGCAGTCGAGTGCGTTCGACCGCTATCTGCATGGCGTACTGCTTGCGGATGACCCGGGTTTCCACGATGGGGCCCGACAGGTCGGAGCTGAGGGACATAGGCAATGTTGTTGTTCTTATAAGAGGAGCATGCGCCCGAAACGTGGACGGAGCATACACAAGCCACGGCGCTTGCCAAACTGCCGGGGGTCATAATTTCATCGGATTTTCCCGCCCCCCGGCGCAACCAAAACGCCCTCAGGCCAGACCGGTCGCCGCTTGCAGGCAATGACCGACCGGTCGTCATTGGCAGCACTTTCATCGGCTAATGCAAAGCTCGGTTTGCCCGGGCTGGCGGCGCACCCTAGAATGCGCCGATGCGCGATGATCTCTCCCTTTTGCTGAACTCCCTCAACGATGCCCAACGTCAGGCCGTAGCGGCCCCCGTCGGCCGTCAGTTGGTTCTGGCCGGTGCTGGCTCCGGTAAAACCCGAGTGCTGGTGCACCGTATCGCCTGGTTGATCCAGGTCGAAAACGCCTCGCCCCACTCCATCCTGTCGGTGACCTTCACCAACAAGGCCGCTGCCGAAATGCGTCACCGCATCGAGCAGTTGATGGGTATCAACCCGGCCGGCATGTGGGTCGGCACCTTCCACGGCCTGGCGCACCGCTTGCTGCGGGCGCATTGGCAGGAAGCCGGACTGAGCCAGACCTTCCAGATTCTCGACAGCGACGATCAGCAGCGGCTGGTCAAGCGGGTGATCCGCGAGCTGGGGCTGGATGAGCAACGCTGGCCGGCGCGTCAGGCGCAATGGTTCATCAACGGACAGAAAGACGAAGGCCTGCGTCCGCAACATATTCAGGCCGGGGGCGATTTGTTCCTGGCGACCATGCGCGGCATCTATGAGGCCTATGAGGCCGCGTGCCTGCGCGCCGGCGTCATCGATTTTTCCGAGCTGTTACTGCGTGCCCTCGACCTGTGGCGCGACCATCCGGGCCTGCTCGCGCATTATCAGAAACGCTTCCGGCACATTCTGGTCGACGAATTCCAGGACACCAACGCCGTGCAGTACGCCTGGTTGCGTCTGCTCGGCCATGGCGGCGACAGCCTGATGGTGGTCGGCGACGACGATCAGTCGATTTACGGCTGGCGGGGCGCGAAGATCGAAAACATCCATCAGTATTCCGCCGACTTCCCGGACGCCGAAACCATTCGTCTGGAGCAGAACTACCGCTCCACCGCCGGCATTCTCAAGGCAGCCAACGCCCTGATCGCCAACAACACCGGGCGTCTGGGCAAAGAGCTGTGGACCGATGGCGGCGACGGCGAAGCGATCAACCTCTACGCCGCGTTCAATGAACACGATGAAGCACGCTACGTTGTCGAAACCATCGAAAGCGCGCTGAAAACCGGCCTCGCTCGCAGCGATATCGCGATTCTGTACCGCTCCAACGCCCAATCCCGCGTTTTGGAAGAAGCCTTGCTGCGCGAGCGCATTCCGTATCGAATCTATGGCGGCCAGCGATTCTTCGAGCGGGCGGAAATCAAGAACGCCATGGCGTACATGCGTTTGCTCGAAGGCCGCGGCAACGATGCGGCGCTTGAACGGGTGATCAACGTTCCGACCCGTGGCATAGGCGAAAAGACCGTCGAGGCGATTCGCGAGCATGCACGCCACAGCGATGTATCGATGTGGGAAGCGATGCGCCTGTTGGTGGCCAATAAAGGTCTGACCGGACGCGCGGCGGGTGCCTTGGGCGCCTTCATCGAGCTGATCGAGAACCTCGCAGCCAAGTGCGCGCAGATGCCGTTGCACCTGATGACTCAAACCGTCATCGAGCAATCCGGTTTGATCGCTTATCACGAAGCGGAAAAAGGCGAGAAAGGCCAGGCCAGGGTGGAAAACCTTGAAGAACTGGTCAGCGCCGCGCGCAACTTCGAAAACAGCGAAGAAGACGAAGACCTGACGCCGTTGGCGGCGTTCCTCGGCCACGCCTCGCTGGAGGCCGGCGACACGCAGGCCGACGAACACGAAGACAGCATTCAGTTGATGACCCTGCACAGCGCCAAAGGCCTGGAATTTCCTTACGTGTTCCTGGTCGGCATGGAAGAAGGCCTGTTCCCGCACAAGATGAGCCTGGAAGAACCGGGTCGTCTTGAAGAAGAACGGCGTCTGGCGTACGTCGGCATCACCCGGGCGATGCAGAATCTGGTGATGACCTATGCGGAAACCCGGCGCCTGTACGGCAGCGAGACCTATAACAAGGTTTCGCGTTTCGTACGGGAAGTGCCAAAAGGTCTGATTCAGGAAGTGCGCCTGTCCAACAGCGTCAGCCGGCCGTTCGGCGGCAACCAGACGATGGGCGGCAGCAATCTGTTCAGCGGCAGTGAGATTCCGGACACTGCCTTGAGCCTTGGCCAGGCGGTGCGGCATTCGATCTTCGGCGAGGGCGTGATCCTCAATTTCGAAGGTGCCGGGGCGCAGGCGCGGGTGCAGGTCAATTTCAGCGAAGGCAGCAAGTGGCTGATGCTCGGCTATGCGAAACTGGAAGCCTTGTAGGAGCCGAGCATATTTCCGGCTGAACCTATCCCGATTTCCTACAGACAAAAGTACATAGCCTTATTGCCTCGGCAGAGCTGAACGTGACCTGTCAGGCAAAAGCCCGAAACACTCTGCCGCTAGCCAGTAACACTTCAGCTGTGCAACATGGCGCGCGTGCCCTTCACAAACGGGAATTTCCTTTATGAAACGTTTTCTCAGCATCGCCATGGCGCTGTGCATTGGCCTGACGATGAGCCTCGATGCCAACGCCAAGCGTTTTGGCGGCGGTAAAAGCGCAGGCTCCGCGCCTTCGCACCAAACCAGCCAAATGGCTCCTTCATCCGCTGCGGGCGGCGCTGCGGCGACCGCCGGTGCTGCAGGTGCCGCTGGCGCTGCTGCCAAGGCCGGCGGTGCTTCGCGCTGGCTCGGCCCTCTCGCCGGCATCGCCGCCGGTGGCTTGCTCGCTTCCATGTTCATGGGTGACGGTTTCCAGGGGATGCAGATCTTCGACATCCTGATCATGGCAATCATCGCGTTCGTGATCTTCCGCTTCATCGCCGCCCGTCGCCGCAAGCAGCAGGAGCAATTCGCTCCGGCCGGTCATGCGCCGATGCAGCGCGAAACCTTTGAACAGAAGCCAGCGATGGGTTCGATCTTCGGTGGCTCGGCCGCACCTGCTGCCGCCCGTCCGGTGATCAACGCACCAGCCTGGTTCAACGAACAAAGCTTCCTTGAAGCCGCGCGCAATCACTTCCAGTCGCTGCAACAGCACTGGGACGCCAACGAGATGGACAAGATCTCCGAGTTCGTGACCCCGCAAATGCTTGAGTTCCTCAAGCGCGAGCGTGCGGATCTGGGCGACGGCTTCCAGTCGACCTACATCGACAACCTCCAGGTGCAACTGGACGGCGTGGATGACCGTGCGGACAAGACCATCGCCACCCTGACCTTCAGCGGCGTGTCGAAGACCTCGCGTTTCGATCAGGGCGAAGTGTTCAGCGAAAGCTGGAACATGGAGCGTCCGCAGGGCGAAAACCAGCCTTGGCTGGTGGCCGGTATCCGCCAGAACGGCTGATCCACTCTGCGATAAGCATGCTGTAACGAAGACCCCGGACTTGTCCGGGGTTTTCTATTTCGCGGTTGCATCTATAGCAAGCTACTGTATAAACCGCCCCATCTAAACCGCGGCATACGCACAAGAGGATCCCGGACGTGGAAGAAATCATCGAACAACTGCGCGAAGCCAACGAACCCGTGCCGGTTCCCCTGGAGTTGCCAGACGAAGACCTGCTGGTCGAAATCGAAGAACAGCTGTTCATCGACATCCCGTTTGTATTCAGAGAGTTTTTGCTGACCGTCAGCGACGTGGTCTACGGCAGCCTGGAGCCGGTCACCGTCACCGACCCGCAATCGCACACGTATCTGCCGGATGTTGCCGCCAACGCATGGGATGCCGGCGTCGATCGCAGCCTGATCCCGATCTGCCAGGATGGCGACGACTACTACTGCGTCGAAGAAGACGGCACTGTGGTGTTGTGGCAGGCAGAAGAAGAGCTGATCGCCGAGGAAACCTGGGAGTCGGTGTGGCATTGGGCGCGGGACGTCTGGCTGGAAAGCTGATCAACCAAACGCCCCGGATGGTCAGTGCCCCGACGACTCCTTGTGGTTGTCGAGGGTTTCCAGCAAGGCCACTTGCATCCGCGTGTGCACGCGGATGAACCAGCGCCACAGCACCGCTGCCACAGCGGCCGCGACCACGGCGATCAGCACCAGCAACTTGTTGGTCGGCAGAATACTGGCCGACAAGGCTGCCAACAGCAGGAAAATCACCAGCAGCGAGATGAGCGGGATCACTTCGGCGATCACCCGGCGCACTCGCTGCGTGTGACGACCGGCCATCTCGGGCTTCACGCCCATTTCCGCCAGCAGCATGGAAAGTGCCTTGAGCTTGCGATACGCGGCGATCAGGAACGGCAGCGACACCAGCAACGCCCCGCCCCAAATCAAAGCTTTCTGCCAGCTCGGATCGCTGACCCAGTCCTGCACATAAGCCGAGATGCGCTCGGCGAAGAACGCGCCGGAAAAGAAGATCGCGATCACCAGCGCCAGATTCACCCCCACCTGCAAGAGAATCCGCCGGATCATCGACGCCAGCAGCGCGCCCTCACCTTGAGGCTGGATGCTGCGCAGCCATTCGCCGTACATCCCGAACACTCGGCCGAGTCGCTGGGGCATGGCGGCGGACAGTTTGATCGACAGCGGATCGGCGGCGCGAATCAGGTACGGCGTCAGCAGCGTGGTAATCACCGAAACCGCTACAGCCACCGGATACAGGAAGTTACTGGTGACCTGCAAGGTCATGCCGAGCGCGGCGATGATGAAGGAAAATTCGCCAATCTGCGAAAGACCCATCCCCACGCGCAGTGAGGTGCGTCCGTCATTGCCGGCGATAAACGCGCCGAGGCCGCAGGACACCATCTTGCCCAGCACAACAGCCACGGTAATCACCGCAATCGGCCATGCGTATTGCAACAGGATCATCGGATCGAGCATCAAACCGATGGCGACGAAGAAAATCGCACTGAACAGGTCGCGAACCGGCTCGATCAATCGCTCGATTTTCAGCAGTTGCCGGGATTCGGCCATGATCGCGCCGATCAGGAACGCGCCGAGCACCATGCTGTATTCAAGCTTGACCACCAGCAGGCAGAATCCAAAGCACAGGCCCAGCACGGTAATCAGCAGCATTTCATTGCTGTCGAATTTGGCCACGTAGGCCAGCAGGCGTGGCACCAGCAGAATGCCAATGACCAGTGCGACGATCATGAACAGCGACAGTTTGCCGACCGTGGAAAATACTTCGCCCGAGCTGACGGTGCCGCTGACCGCAATGCTGGAGAGCAACGCGATGATGCCGATGCCGAGAATGTCCTCGACGATCAGCACGCCGAAAATCAACTGGGCGAAGCGCTCGTTCTTCATCTTCAGGTCGTTGAGCGCTTTGACGATGATGGTGGTCGAGGAAATGGCCAGGATCGCGCCAAGGAACAGCGAATCCATGGTGTTCCAGTCGAACCACTGGCCGATTTCGTAGCCGATCCAGATCATCAGCACGATTTCCAGGAACGCGGCGATAAACGCCGTGGCACCGACCTTGAACAATTTACGCAGGCTGAATTCCAGGCCAAGGCAGAACATCAAGAAGATCACCCCCAGCTCGGCGAGCGTCTTGATGGTGTCTTCGTCGTGAATCAGGCCGAAGGGTGGCGTGTGTGGGCCGATGATGAAGCCGGCGACGATATAGCCGAGCACCACCGGTTGCTTGAAACGGTGAAACAGCACCGTCACCACGCCTGCGACCAACATGATCACTGCCAGATCCTGAATGAAACTGATGGCATGCATGGCGTGGCGCTCCTTGAATGACATTGCTACAGGCAGACGTCGGAAATTGCCTGTAAAAGCTGGGTAAAAATCCGCTTTTCGTGTGGGAATTGCCCTGAGGCAGGGCTTTTGCAGGTTACCACCGCGACTTCCGGGAGAAAGGCGGTGCAATATATGGAAACAGATCGATCCGGGCGTGACGGCGGCCAGTTATGCGGCGTCCCGATAACGGTGGTTTTGAAAAGCGACCAGGCACCCGCAGAGGTGCTCTTCCAGCAACCTGCCTTACCCGTGAGAACGTTATGGAACCCGGAAACGCCCAGCTGTCGATGACGGTACTGATGACCCCCGACATGGCCAACTTCTCAGGCAATGTCCACGGCGGCACCCTGCTCAAATACCTCGATGAAGTTGCTTACGCCTGTGCCAGCCGTTATGCCGGCCGCTACGTGGTGACCCTGTCGGTGGATCAGGTGATTTTCCGCGAGCCGATCCATGTCGGCGAACTGGTGACCTTTCTCGCTTCGGTGAACTACACCGGCAACACGTCGATGGAAGTCGGCATCAAAGTGGTGACCGAGAACATCCGCGAGCGCTCGGTACGTCACACCAACAGCTGCTTCTTCACCATGGTTGCGGTGGACGACAATCGCAAACCCGCCGCCGTGCCGCCGTTGCAGCCGCAGAACAGCGAAGACAAACGCCGCTATATGCAGGCCCAGCAGCGTCGACAGATTCGTCAGGAGCTGGAAAAGCGTTATCAAGAGATCAAGGGCGACGCCTGATCGTTTCGTCCGTTAGATTGCCTTCGCGAGCAGGCTCGCTCCCACACGGAAATGCACGCTTCTGTGGGAGCGAGCCTGCTCGCGAATGGGCGTAACACGGTTTACAGACTGATCGGCACGGCCTCGAACTTCACCCGAGGATGCGCAATCCGATCCTGCGCCCGCACCAGTTGCAGCTCATAACTGGCACATGCCTGCGTTTCCAGTAGCACTTCATGCACGGCCGCCGCCGAAAACTCGAACGCCGCTACCAGACTGTCGCCCAACAGGACCCGCGCCAGAAACAGCCCAGACGTCAGATCGCCAACACCCACCGGCTGACGCGGAAACGCCAGCAGGGGACGGCGCAGATGCCAGCTGCCCTCCGGCGTCACCAGCAACATTTCAAAGCCATCGGCCGGTTTGCCCGGGTAGTCCAGATGCTTGACCAGCACGGCTTTCGGCCCGCGTGCCAATAATGCACGCGCCATCGCCAGGCAATCGAACAGCGACTGCGGTTTGCGTCCCGAGAAGCTGTCCAGCTCCAGTTGATTCGGGCACATGAAGTCCGCTACCGCCGCCGCTTCCTCCAAGAGGAAATCGCTGACTTCGGCCGGTACGCTGCAGCCTTTCGCCGGATGGCCCATCACCGGGTCACACAGGTACAACGCTTTGGGATTGACCGATTTGATCCGCTCGACACCACTGAGAATCGCCCGGCCCTGCGCCGCACTGCCGAGGTAACCGGACAGCACCGCGTCGCAATTGCCCAACTCGCCAATGGCCGCGATGCCTTCGACCAGATCCGGGATCTGGTGCGGCGACATCACTTCGCCCGTCCACTGGCCGTACTGCGTGTGGTTGGAAAACTGCACGGTGTTGAGCGGCCAGACATTCACTCCGACCCGCTGCATCGGGAAAACCGCAGCGCTGTTGCCGGCGTGGCCGAACACCACGTGGGACTGGATGGCGAGCAGATGTGGCGTACGTTTCATGCGGCGGACTTCCGTAAAACGATTGAAATTCAAGCCGCGCAGTATGCGACGAAACACAGCCTGTACGACAGGCCGGCGACGCAGTTAAGCTGGCGCCATCATTTGGAGTTTTCGTTGATGCTGACCCTGGAAAACATTTTCGTGCTGATCCTGTTCGCCGCTGCCGGCGCATGGCTATGGCACAACCACGGCTTGCGCGAGCGCGCGCTGGAGCGAGTCAAACAGCATTGCACCAATGTTGGCGTCGAATTGCTCGACGGTAACGTGGCATTGAAGAAGATCGGCTTCATCAAGGACGCCAAGGGACGCCGTCGCCTGGCGCGGGTATACGGATTCGAATTTACCGTGACCGGCGAATCCCGCCACAACGGCACCATCACCCAGTTCGGCGCCCACAGCGCCGCCATTGAGCTGGCTCCCTACCCCGCGCCTTTCGATGACACCCCGCCCGTCGTCGACGTCGCCAAGCCGCGGGCCGAGGTCATTGAGCTGAGCCAATGGCGCCAGGAACACACCAAGTGGCGCCCCTGAATCACTTCTGTGCAGGAGCTGCCGCAGGCTCGGGCCGCATTCGGGCGATTTTTTGATTTTCATCCAACTCGACTGGCCGCCAAACCCACCTTCAACTGCTCCACATCCTGTGTATCACTGAAAATCAGCTCGACCCGCGAATCCCGTCGCCACTCACTTTCCCGCCATTCCACCTCGCCATTGTCCAAAGCATTCGCCGACACCCACCCTTCATGGCTGTGGATAACCAGCTTCGCCCGTCGCCAAGTGAGGCTTTGCAGCCACTCATTGACTCGCGCCGAATCAAAAACCTGCCCCGGATGCCAACGCCAGCCAATGCTCCAGCCATCGTCCTGCGCCTGACTCAGGCAAATCGGCAGCGCCGGATCAGTCCATACCGCTGGCATCTGCGCCAACCCCTTCGGCACGACCAGGCTATCCACACCGGCGCTGCCCTGTGCGTCGACACCGGGCAACTGACTTAACGAAAGTTGCGCCTGTTGTGTCCAGAGCAATGGCACGGGAGGCAGCTGTTCCATGATTTTCTGACGGGCGGTTTCATCCAGATCTTCCGACTTGTTGAGCAACAACAGCCCGGCACCGGGCAGCGCTTCCTGCTGTGCCCTGGGCATTATTTTCCCCGCCGCCAATGCCTGCGCATCCAGCACCAGAACGCTCGGTTGCACCGCGAGTACGCCCAGCCACGGCGCGTCATTTAACTGTTCGAGCAATTGCAGCGGATGGCCCAACCCGGAAGGCTCGATGAACAGCCGATCCGGCTTCGCACTGCGTAGCAAACGCCCAAGTCCGATCTGGAACGGCGCGCCATTCACGCAACACAAACACCCCCCGGCCACTTCGCCCAGTGCGATACCATCGGCATCGCGCGTCAGCAGGGCGGCATCGAGGCCGATCTGGCCGAACTCGTTGATCAGCACCGCCCAGCGTTCACCGGCCGGTCGCTGGGACATGAGGTCGCGAATCAGGCTGGTCTTGCCGGCGCCCAGCGGGCCTGCGATGACGTGAGTGGGAATGTTCTTCAACATGGTCGAGAAAGTCTGGGGAGGTAACGATGCGGTGGATGGGATGGTCGTTGTCGCTGATGCTGATGTCCGGCGAGGCGCTGGCCCAAGCCTGCGTGGTACACAGCCAGGCCGAGCGGCTGGATGTGAAAGTCTGCCAGCAAAACCGCAACATTCCGGAAAAACTGTTCAGCGACGGGTTCTGCCAACCGACCCTGGTCGGGCAAAAAGTCGAAGTCGAGTACGTCGATCAGTGCCCGACCGGCGCATTCGGCGTGTGCAGCAACGCGCAAGTCGCCAATATGCCCTATCGCCAGGATATCCACTATTACGGCGTCGCCACCGATGCTGCGTATTTGCAGCCGTTCTGCGAAGGCCAGAGACAGGGCAACTGGCTCAAGCCCTGAGTGCTTAGCCGAGCCAGTCGAGCGTCAGCAACAGGCGCCGCTCGCCGGGTGCCAGTTGCGGCGAGCGATGGATCAGGCCGAAGCCCTCGTTGCCGTGCCATTTCTCACCCTTGAGCAACGCCACGTCGCTACTGGCCATCTGCTGGATCAGCTTGGCGTCCTGCGGCTCGGCCTCGGCGCTGCCCAATTGCCTGCGTTCCATTGCACCTTCCTTGAGCCATTGGCTGCCGACACCGGCGTACGTCGTGATCAACCGCACTGGCACATGATCGACATGAAAGCGTGGACACATGGCCTTGTCCAACACCCGTAGACGCAGGCCGATCCGTTGCGCACCGAGCAGGCAGGCGAAGGCGCTGACCAACCATTCGAGATCCGCGATGAAGCCCTCGTAGCCCTGAAGGTCGCGGTATTGCGTCGCGAGTCCGATGAGCTCGGGCTCCGCGTCTTCACCAGGCAGTTCCACACACAGGGACTCGGCCAAAGGCTCGTTGAGCGATAGCAGCAGATGAGCGAAATCAGCGATGTGAACCGGCAACTGTCGCTGCCAGACCGCGAGGTTTATCTGATCCTCAAGAATTTTCGCCAGCGCGTCCGGTGTCGGCCCGTGATGTTGAAATCGGCTATCCAGCTTTTTCAGAGGGCGCATCAAGCGGCCTCTTCATGCCAAGGACCGAACGGATCCGGCAGCATTCGCCAGCCCTCCACGCCGAGGGCCATTTCTTCGTCGGTCAGCAGACAGCTGTCGAGTTGCTCTGTCAGTTGTTCGAAATCGATGTTTTGACCAATGAACACCAGTTCTTGACGGCAATCACCGACGCTGGCTGTCCAGTTTTCCATGATCGCGGCGATGCTTTCCTGATCCTGCGGCCATTGGTTTTTCGCGACGTACCGCCACCAGCGCCCGGCAAAACCATGACGCATCAGGCCACCGGCCTGTGACCAACTGCCGGCGTCCGAGGGTTTGCTGGCCAGCCAGAAAAAACCTTTGGAGCGCAGCAGCTTTCCGTTCAGCCACGGACGATCAATGAAACTGAAAAAACGCTCGGGGTGAAATGGCCGACGCGCGCGATAGCCGCTTGAGGCAATGCCATACTCGTCGGTTTCAGGAATGTGTTCGCCGCGCAACTCATGAAGCCAGCCCGGTGCCTGAGCGGCTCTGTCGAAATCGAACAATCCGGTATCAAGGATCCGATCCAGGGGCACTTCCCCCATCACCATCGCAATGATTTGCGCGTGAGCATTGAGCCGCTTGAGGATCGCCATCAGTTCGTCGCGTTCGGCCTGGCTGATCAGGTCGATCTTGCTGACCAACAGGACGTCGGCGAATTCGACCTGCTCAATCAACAGGTCGGTAATGGAGCGTTCATCCTCTTCGCCGAGGATTTCGCCACGGGAGGCCAGGCTCTCGGCGGCCTGGAAATCGAGCAGGAAATTCACGCCGTCGACGACGGTGACCATGGTGTCGAGGCGGGCGACGTCTGCCAGGCTTTGCCCGTGTTCATCACGAAAGGTGAATGTCTCGGCCACCGGCAATGGCTCGGAAATTCCGGTGGATTCAATCAGCAGATAGTCGAAGCGTCCCTCCTTGGCCAGCGCGCTGACCTCTTTCAACAAGTCCTCGCGTAACGTACAGCAGATACAGCCATTGCTCATCTCGACGAGTTTCTCTTCAGCGCGGTTCAGGCTGACATCACGCTGGACTTCGCTGCCATCGATATTGATCTCGCTCATATCATTAACGATTACAGCGACACGCAAATTGTCTCTATTACGTAGTACGTAATTCAGGAGCGTACTTTTTCCAGCGCCCAGAAAGCCTGAAAGAACGGTCACGGGCAGCGGCTTAGACATTGGGTAATCCTCTCATCAGGGAGCCGTTTCGGGCCTTAATCGCTGCGCTGGTCTTTTTCTGAAGATCACGTGAAGACCTTTTCATAAAAATCCGTCGCCGCTTGAATTGTTATAATGTTACATTAAAAAACGACTTCGACAATGGATCCCGTGATGAACGCGTTGACGCTGCCCGATATCGCTGCGCAAGCAGCTCACCAAATTCTTCCGTTGGAATGGGTTGGCATGAGCGGAATCGCCTTGCCGGTTTTGCTGGAAGACCAGCGATGGAGCGCGAGCGTTGATGCTGGCGTTAGCCTTGATGATGAAGCTGCACGCGGCATCCATATGTCTCGGCTTTATCTGGCGCTGGAGATGTTGGAAACGGAAAACCTCACCCCCGCACTTTTAAGAGGTGTCCTTCAGCGTTTCCTCGAAACGCATGAGGGCTTGTCGAACAGCGCCTCATTAAAAATCCATTTCGATTTTCTGGTGAAGCGACCCGCGTTAGTCAGTTTTCTAGCCGGCTGGAAAAGCTATCCAGTAAGCATAAACGCCCAATTGAATAACAAAGTGTTCCACGTGGAACTCAAGATTGACGTGCAATATTCATCGACTTGTCCCTGCTCAGCAGCACTGGCGAGACAGTTGATCCAGCGGCAATTCATCGACGACTTTGCCAATAAATCGCTACAGCATGCCGATATGTTGGCCTGGCTCGGCTCAACTAACGGCATCGTCGCCACGCCTCATAGTCAACGCAGCACCGCACAGCTTCACGTTCATCTGGATGAATCGATTGCCGAACTGCCGCTGATCAGCCTCATTAACGACGCAGAAGCTGCATTGGGAACCGCTGTGCAGACCGCTGTGAAACGCGCAGACGAGCAAGCCTTTGCCCTCGCAAACGGACAGAATTTGATGTTTTGCGAAGACGCCGCGCGCCGACTCAATCTAGCGCTGCAGCGTTCGCCCGGCATAAGCGGTTTCAACTTGCGGGTCATCCACGCCGAAAGCCTTCACGCCCACGACGCGGTCGCCGTAAGTCACTGGCAAAGGGAGACCGTATGATCCGTTGCCAAACCCTCAGTTGGGGCACGCCGGGGTTCCCACTCACGCCGCCGCTGGATCTTGAGCTGGTCAAAGGCAGCATGACTGCGATCATCGGAGCAAACGGCTCCGGTAAAAGCACACTGCTTAAAGTCATTGGCGGGTTGCAACGCCCATTGGCCGGCAAGGTGACGCTCAGTGTTCCACGCAAAGGCCGGGTGTCTTTCATGCCGCAGCAGCAATACCTGGATCGGCAGTTTCCTATCAACCTCGTAGAGCTGGTGGCCGCTGGATTCTGGGGACGAAAGCTATCCGCCGAGTTGCGTGCGCAACGCCTGAAATCCGTACTCAAGGATTGGCGCCTGAACGGACTGGAGCAGCGCCCGTTGATGGCGTTGTCGGGCGGAGAACTACAACGCGCTTTACTGGCGCGCATGAGCCTGGCCGACGCGCCGTTGTTTTTGCTCGACGAACCTCACGCTGCGCTGGATGAATTGGGCCAGGCGCTGCTTTGGGATCACTTGAAGGCCTGGCATGAAGAAGGCCGAACGCTAGTGGTGGTCTGTCATGATCTCGCTGCCGTGCGACAACACATCCCTCAAACACTGCTTATCAAAAGCAGTGGCTGCGTTTTCGGAACCAGTCGCGAACTGATTCAGCCGGCCTTGCCCATGCAGGTGGCCTGATGATCGCCGCACAACTCTGGCTGCCATTCCACGAGTTCGTATTCATGCGTCGAGCCTTGCTTGGCGGTCTGGTGCTGGCTTGCAGCACGGCACCGCTGGGCGTTTTTTTGATTCTGCGGCGCATGAGCCTGATTGGCGATGCAGTCGCCCACGGAATTTTGCCAGGCGCGGCTTTAGGCTTTTGGTTCGCCGGTTTGAGTCTGCCAGCGCTGACTTTCGGCGGCCTTGGCGCGGGCCTTGGCATGGCCGGGCTTGCCGCATGGATTACCCGCCGCACTGGTCTGCGCGAAGACGCCAGCCTCGCCGCGATTTATCCAATATCCCTCGCCAGCGGCGTGTTGATTCTCGGCATCGCCGGCAAGCGTCTGGACCTCTTGCACCTCTTGTTCGGCTCCGCTCTGGCCGTGGACGGCGCCACGCTAAACGGCATGTTGTGGGTCTCCGGGATCAGCATGATCGCGATGGCGTTGATCTACAAACCACTGCTGCTCGACACCCTTGATCCGCTGTTCCTGAAAACTGTCAGCCGCCTCGGCCCCTTCGCGCACGCTGTTTTTCTGACCCTCGTTGTACTCAATCTGGTGATCGGATTCCAGGCCATCGGCGCTCTGATGGTGGTCGGCTTGATGATGTTGCCTGCCGCCGCGTCACGCTTCTGGAGTCGCCGCTTACCGGCGCTGATCGCTATATCTGCATTGATCGGCAGCCTATCGGTATGGATGGGATTGTTACTGTCGTTCCATTACTCGCTGCCCAGCGGCCCGGCAATTGTGCTGGTCGCCGGTGCCAGCTATCTGCTGTCCGTGGTATTCGGGCCGGTGCATGGTTTGCTGCGCCGCCCTCCTTCGCTTACATCCCTATGAGGTGGTTCTCGATGCGCGCTCTTCTCGTGCTGTTCAGTCTGGTGTTATCGATGTCGGTGTCAGCAGCACAAAAGCTGCCGGTGGTCACCAGTTTCAGCATCCTCGGCGATATGGTGCAGCAGGTCGGCGGCGAGCATATACAGATCACCAACATGGTCGGGCCCGATGCCGATGCGCACACTTATGAGCCGACGCCGGACGACGCCAAAGCGCTGCTCAACGCCAAGCTGATCTTCAAGAATGGATTGGGTTTCGAACCGTGGCTTGACCGCCTGGTGACCAGTACGGAAAGCACAGCGACCGTGGTAACGGCAAGTCGCGGCGTAATCCCGCGCTCGCTGGATGAGGACGGCGAAACCGTTCCCGACCCGCATGCCTGGCATAACCTGGCGAACGCCGAGCTGTATGTCGCCAACATCACCAAGGCGCTTGTGGCCGCCGATCCGGCGAATAAAGACGACTACCTACGCAACAGCCAGGCGTATCTGAAGCAGATTTATGTCCTGCTCGCCGAAGCCAAAACCCGGTTCAGCGCGTTGCCTCCAGGCAATCGCAAGATCGTCACCAGCCATGATGCGTTCGGCTATTTGGGTCAAGCCTACGGCATTGACTTCCTGGCACCGCAAGGTCTGTCCACCGAGCGAGAACCTTCCGCTGCCGAGGTCGCGGCGCTGATTACCCAGATTCGCCAGGCCAAGGTCAAAGCGGTGTTCATGGAAAACATCAAGGACGCGCGCCTGCTCAAACAAATTGCCGACGAAAGCGGCGCACACATCGGCGGGACGTTGTATTCGGATGCGCTCGCAGCCAGCGGGCCGGCCAGCACGTTTATCGGGTTGTTCAGTTACAACCTGAAAACCCTTTGCGACGCACTGAGCCAGCCTTGAAAACAATCAGGCCCGTGGCTTCACGGCGCCGCAATCCTGACCCAACCATACCGCCCGGGTGTCCAGACTGCCTTTCCGCTGGATGCCGGTGGCGTTGAACGTGCCGTTGACCTTGGTGGTGAATTCACGATCACTGAGGAAAGTGGCGATGCCCGTGCCCTGCGCTTTCGGGCAACTGAAACGGAATTTCCACTGATTACCGGTGCGATCGGTGATCTCCTGCTTGCAGCCCGACTGTGGATCGGCCAGCGGTATATCGTTGGTCGCCACTTGCTCCGGCGTCAGGCAGGCACGGATACCTTTGCCGCCGATATTGATACCTTGCTTCTCCAGCATCGCCCGTTGCTGCGGCGTGATCTGACCCTGAATCTGACCGAGGATCAATTGCAGATCCGGCATGTTCTGATCATCGACTTTCATGTTGCTAGACGTCATTTCCCACAACCCCGGTTGGAGCATCTGCGCCTGAGCAACCAGCGGCAATACCAAACCCAGGCCCAGCGCCAAACCCAGCAGACGAACGTTCATCGAGAAACTCCTGATCAGTAGTGGCCGTTAGACGCTGGCCGTTGTCTTCGGTTCATGCCCAATTAAATAGCGACATTCGCGGCCGAACATGGTCTGTTAGGCATTGAATCTTCAGGAGCAAGGCTGCCCCATGGATTATTTTGGACCGCACATCTTCGGCTATCTGATCGCCCTGATCCACACCCTCGGACTCATCGCCGCCGTCCATGCGGTGCTGACAGTGCGTACGGCACAAGGCTCGATCGCCTGGGCACTCTCGCTGATTTTCATTCCTTACCTCACGCTCATTCCGTATCTGGTGTTCGGCCGCAGCACGTTCGACGGTTATATCAAAGCCAGGCGTCAGGCCAACGAACAAATGCGCCAAGCAGTGTCCGAACTGAACTGGCGCCCCTGGGTGGAAGAGGCGCTGGCTGCACGCGCCTCAGCAGCCTACGCATCACTGCGAGCCATGCCCAAACTCGGGCGCACGCCATGCCTGGCCAACAATGAAGTCAGGTTACTGATTAACGGCAGCGCCACTTTCGAGGCCATCTTCGAAGCGATCAACGAAGCCCGGCAAGCGGTATTGATTCAGTTCTTCATCATTCACGACGATCGCCTCGGCAAGCGCCTGCACGAGTTGTTGCTGA
Organism: Pseudomonas syringae; assembly: GCF_021605415.1. Lineage (GTDB taxonomy): Bacteria > Pseudomonadota > Gammaproteobacteria > Pseudomonadales > Pseudomonadaceae > Aquipseudomonas > Aquipseudomonas syringae_S. The sequence continues at coordinate 85,941 of NZ_WKEQ01000007.1, read as the reverse complement.
AGAAAGCCGCTGAAGGCGTGACTATCCATTTGCTCTACGACCGCATCGGCAGCCATGCCCTGCCCCACGGCTACGTGCAGTCGCTGCGCGATGGCGGCGTCGAGGTCAAAGCCTTTGCCACGCGCAGCGGCTGGCTTAACCGTTTTCAGGTGAACTTCCGCAATCACCGAAAAATTGTGGTTGTCGACGGGCTGATGGGCTTTGTCGGCGGGCATAACGTCGGCGATGAATACATGGGCGAAAAACCACCGCTGGCGCCGTGGCGCGATACTCATGTTCAGGTGCGCGGCCCTGTCGTGGCGAGCATGCAGGAATCGTTCGCCGAGGATTGGTTTTGGGCCGCACGGTCACTGCCGCCGCTGATCCTGCCGGACGCGTATCCGGAAGACGGCGTGCTCTGCCAATTGCTTGCCAGCGGTCCGGCGGACACTTATGAAACCTGCTCGCTGTTTTTCGTCGAAGCGATTCATGCCGCGACCGACAGAGTGTGGATCACCAGCCCGTATTTCATCCCGGACGAAGCCGTGTTCGCAGCCATGCGCCTCGCCGTGTTGCGCGGTGTCGACGTGCGCCTGCTGCTGCCATCTCGCCCTGACCATCGCATCGTCTACGCTGCGTCGAGCCTGTACGCCTTCGAGGCCGTGCGCGCCGGGGTGCGCGTATTCCGTTATGAATCGGGTTTCATGCACCAGAAAGTCGTGCTGATAGACAGCGAGATCAGCGCCATCGGCAGCGCCAATATGGATAACCGTTCATTTCGTTTGAATTTCGAAGTGATGCTGCTCACCGTCGACAGTGAGTTCGCCAGCCACGTGGAACAGATGCTCAGCGATGACTTTGCCCAGGCCTACGAAATCGCCAAGGAAGAAAGCCGGGAGATCCACCGCCTGCAACAGGTCGGCATGCGGATCGCCCGGCTGATATCGCCAATTTTATAAATCAGGGATGGTAAATGTCGTCTCGCGTCCACGGCAGTTCATGACTGCCGTCGGCGTGGGCTTTCACGGCAAGAATCTGATGCAGATTGATCCAGCCCTTGGCGAACGCGTAGGCGCAACCGGCCAGGTACAAACGCCAGATCCGCAGCGCTTGCTGCGGCACCAGTGCGGCGGCAGCCTCAAGGTTGTCCTCGAGACGTTCACTCCAGTGATCCAGCGTGCGCGCGTAATGCAAGCGCAGGCTTTCAACGTCGACAATCTCCAGCCCCGCTTCGCTGATCTCGGCCGAGATCATCGCCAGATGGGGCAGCTCGCCGTTGGGAAACACGTACTTCTCAATAAAATCCCCGGCACCGCGACCCACCGGCCGTCCATCGGTATGTTTGGCGGTGATCCCATGGTTCATGACGAGGCCGCCATCCTTCACCGCGCCGAACAGGATTTTGCAGTATTCGGCAAGATTGGTGTGGCCGACATGCTCGAACATGCCGACGCTGACGACTTTGTCGAAACGCCCGTCCTGGGGCAGATCGCGGTAATCGAGCAGTTGCAATTCAACCTGATCTTCCAGGCCCTCAGCCTTCACCCGCTCGCGAGCGAGTTCCAGTTGTTCCTTGCTCAACGTGATGCCGAATACTTTCGCACCAAATTCCCGCGCCGCAAAACGCGCCAGACCACCCCAGCCACAGCCGACATCCAGCAGATATTCGCCCGGTTGCAGACGGAGCTTGCGGCACAGGTGACGGAATTTGGCTTGCTGGGCCTGCTCGAGGGTTTCGCTGCCCGTTTCGAAATAGGCGCAGGAATACGCCATGTCGCTGTCCAGCCATAACTGGTAGAACGCGTTGGACAAGTCGTAGTGGTAGGAAATGGCTTTAGCGTCGGTCTCTTTGTCGTGTACCAGCCGCGAGGGTTGATTGCCCTCATCCTCATCAAGCAGCGCACTGCTCAACTCGTCGCAGAGCCGGATAACCTCGCTGATCGACCCCTCCAGTTCAAGCTTGCCTTCGACGAAGGCCGCCCCCAGCGCATCAAGGCTGGGATGGGTGAACTGCGTAACCATCTGCGGATCCTTCACGACGATGGTGACACTCGGGGCCGGCCCCAGATTGAACTCATGGCCGTCCCAGAGTCGCAGGCGAAGCGGCAATTGCAAATTCTGTAAGGCCGGTGGAAGTTGCGCGAGCATGGAAAATCCCCCTGTTTCAGACGTCAGATCTGAGGGTAGACCATCCCTGAAAAATAGCAGGCTATCGATGTCATTAGCCTTCCTTATGATTCCAGACGCACAATTGCGCACCTACTGTTCCAGCCAGGTCACCGCTTGAAGTGATGCGCCCTCATCCTAAATGACTGACAATTTTGATCACAGTTCGATGAAGATTCCTTCATTCAGTCACGGCGCCGGCGCGTTGTCATTCCACGTCCCTGAGCTTGAGCAACGGCTCCTGAAAGCGCAGCAGTCGCCCGGCATTGCCCAGCACCAACAGCGTACTCAGGTTATGCAGCAGCGCGGCAATCATCGCCCCCGCCGCGCCAAGCCAGCCGAACGCGGCAAACACGACGATGGCCAACGTCCAGCCCAGACCGATGATCACGTTCACTTGCAATGTGCGTCGGCACTGGCGACTGAGCCGCACGCAGGTGCCGAGACGCCGCAGGTCACTACCGATCAGCACGATGTCTGCCGACGCCAGGGCGATGTCCGCACCGCCCGCCCCCATCGCGACGCCGACCACACCTGCCTTCAGTGCCAACGAGTCGTTAATGCCATCGCCAACCACCATCGGCCGGAAGCCGCTGTCGATTTCCTTGAGTACGCGGTTGAGCTTGTCCTCGGGTAACGCTTGGGCCTGGACTTCCTGCAAGCCGACCTCGTCGGCAAGGTGATGTGCGACGCTCTGGCGATCACCGGTTAACAGTAGCTGCCGACCCAGGCCCAATTCGCGTAACTCGTCCAAGGCAAACCGCGCTTCCGGTTTGACCGTGTCGGCCAACAGCAACCAGGCCAGGAATCGGCCATCGAGTGCCAGCCCGGCAATCGGGCCGTCGTGGTCCGGTACGGTCGTCGTGGCGATGCCCAGTTGCGCAAACAGCTCGGGACGACCCAGCGCCGCGTCTCCATGACCGGTCGCGGCTACCACGCCGAGGCCTTGGCGCTCGTGGATGTCGGTCAGCGGTAATGTTTGCTCCTGCGCGACCAGTCCCGCCAATGCGCGGCTGACCGGATGACTGCTGGCCGCACCAAGGCTTGCGGCCAGTTGCAGGACTTGTTGGTGATCGGCCAAACCGTCAATCGACTGCAACCGCAATGTGCCGTAAGTCAGGGTGCCCGTTTTGTCGACGACCAGCGAAGTGAGATCCGCCAGCTCCTCAAGAAATGCCGAACTACGGATCAGGATCCCGTGCCGCGCGGCTACCGCCACCCCCGCAATTGCCGTGGCCGGTGCCGATAACACCAGCGCACACGGACACGCAGCCACCAGAACGGCGAGCATCGCCTGCGCATCGTTGGTGATAAACCAGGTCACGGCGGCGAGCAGCAACACCAGCACCATGTAGCCACCCGCGTAGCGTTCAAGCAGCCGTGTGATTGGCGGTTTCGAACGTTCCGCGTTTTGCATTAACGCGATGACTTTGCCGAGGGTCGATTGCTCACCGGTGCGGGTCACCTCGATGCGCAGCAAACCATCGAGATTGATCGCGCCGCCGAACACCGCCATGCCGACGCCCGTTTCAACAGGCACGGACTCGCCTGTGATCGACGCGGTATCGAGACTGGCCTGACCGGAGAGTACCCGGCCATCCGCCGGTACCCGATCACCCGCACGCACCTCAACGGTGTCACCGGGGCTGAGCGTGCCATTGTCGACTTCGATGATCGAACCATCGGCCTGAAGTTTTCGCGCATGGCTGCGCGTCAGTTGGCCGAGGGCGCGAATCGCTTCCTGGGAACCGATAACGCTGCGCTCCTCCAGCACATGGCCGAATATCATGATGATCGGCAGCAACGCAGCGGTTAATAGATCGCCGGTGGCCCATGCACCCAGCATCGCCAATGCAATCAGTTGATCGGTAATGCCGTGCAGACTCGGATAACGCAGGCTGTACCAGGCCGAGCGTATCACCGGTAGCGCCACCAACAGCGATGCGAAACCGAGCAGCAACTGGCTGACCCCGGTTTGCTCCGGCATCAGCCAACGCCAGATCAACCCCAGACTCAACAAGCCCAGCGCAAGCATGGCCAGGGTCAATTGCCGCGCTGCGCGACGTTGTTCGGCCGAGGACAACAGACTCGGTGCGGCAGTGGTCGCGGTCATTTACTGGCTCCCTGAATGATCAATCGCGAATCGTCTCTCGGATCAACCGTGGTCACCGAGCCAGCCTGGCCGAGAATTTTCGGCATCCGTTCGCGGTACAAACGCAGGAGCATTTGCGGGTCGGTGTTTTGTTGTTGGGCCCTGGCGAGGCTCACCACCGTGGCGGTATCGGCGGACCCTTTGGCTAACCGCTCGCCGGCTTGAGCGTGAGCAACTTGCAGCGTGCGGTCGGCCTGTTCATTGGCGGCCTGGGTAAGTTTTTCCGCTTCGGTACGGGCGTTGGCCACGGCTTTATCGGCTTGCTGGCTGGCGGTCAGCACCGCGTTAAAAGCACTTATCGCCGACTCAGGCAGACTTGATTGCACATCAACCCGCGCCACCTCTATGCCGACACCCTGCCCTGCCGCTTTCAGTTCGCTCAAACGGCGGTTGATGCCCTGCACGAGATCACCTCGCAGACGCTCACGGCGTTCGGCCGCCTGATTGTCGCTGCCAATCAACTCAGGACGGGCGACGAGAATGGTGTCGAGATCACGCGCGGCGGTCAGGGCGACTGCACTGCGCGTGACCAATCGATCAAGCGCCGGCAACACGTGTTCGCCTTGAAGCACATAATCGTATGGCTCGGTGACTTTGTAGAACACGCGCACATCCAGTTGCACCACGCCGGCATCACCCGTCAACAGATAACCGGAGCCCGCCAGTGCGTCACTGAGTGGCGTCGCGAATGTCGCCACTCGATCTGCCTGTCTGGCCGCATCGCTGCGCAGCAGGTTCTCCACGTGACGCTCAATTACACGATCCGCAGCTGGCAGCAAAATCACCTGCTCAAACGGCTGCGGCCAGGCCAATAACAACCCGGCATTTTGAATGCGATCCAGCGCACCGAAGTGCAAAACCACCGCGCGGTTCTGTGGATCAATCTGCCGGACATTGGAAAAAGCCCACACCAGCGCAGCCAGAACCGTAACGGCGTACAGCGCAAAAAAAGCCAGGCGTCCGGCCTGGACCCAGGGACTGTTCAACGCATGTGTTCCACGTGGAACTTCTTCGCTCATGGTTGCGATCCGCTTTTGCTGTCCAGCGTCGGCGGGCCATCAACCAGCACGCGAAAAGGCGCAGCATCGGTACGCAGAATCAGCTTGGTGTCCGGCGAAACAATCGTGCCGAGCGTGTCCAGCGAGCGCAGCAGGTTGTAGAGCTGCGGCGATCCGGCGTAAGCGCGACCATAAATCTGCGCCGCTTCAACCCGCGATTGAGCTTCGATGTCCGCTGCTTTTACCGTCGCATCGGCTTGCAGGATTCGCGCGTCACGCTCGGCGACTGAGCGGATTTGCGCTGCTTCGCGTCTGCCAATGGCCGTGCGTTCGGTGGCAATGGTTTCACGCTCGGCGCGCATGCGATCCACAGTCGCGGTGAGCGTGACGGAAGGCAAGGTCAGTCGCTCGACGCCAACCTGCAACACCCGAACCCCGTAGGTAGCGAGCAGCTGCTGATCGATCTGCTGGCGCAACTGCGCTTCGAAATCGGCGATACGTACTTGCCCGGCATCGGTGTTGACCAAACTGGCGAGGTCGAAACTGGCCGCCGTGGTTTCCAGTGCCGAGCCGACAAAGGTACGAATCTGCCGCGCCGCCTCATCGGGCTGATTTTGCACGGCGCGCATGAACCGCTGGACGTTGTCCGGGTCACCCTGCACCTGCCACGCGACGTAAGCTTGAACAATGATGCGCAAACCATCGCGAGTGCCAACATCCTGCAAGCCGCTGGACGTAGTGCGCAGGCGCAGATCTACCGGAATCGCCGCTTCGAAAGGCGCGGGCCAGCGCCAGTTCAGTCCAGGCGCCAGCAGAACCCGTGATGGATTGCCGAAGCGAGTGATGACGGTCGCTTCGCCAGAGCGCACTTGTACCAGGCTCGCCGCCGCGATGGCGAACGCCACCAGCAACGCCGCCCAACTCATCTGCCGCCAGGGAAACGGCCCCGCCTCTTCGGGCGCGCCGTGGTGATGATGACCGTGATGATGTCCGCCATGACTGTGGTCGTGGCCTTCGTGACCGGCGTGGTCGTGAGTGTGCGACTGGCTCAATGGGCGACTCCTGGTCGAGCGTTGTTGCGCGCAGGCGTCGGGTCGGCCGGCAGCGAGAAGGTTCGCAGATCGATGGTCGGCGCATTGCTGCTGCCGCCGAGACGATGGTCGAGCACCAGCAGTTTGGCCATGCTCAAACCCTGAGTGAGCTGTGCGAAATATTGTTCCAGTACAAAGGCCTGACCGGCCGTGGCGTAGGCTTTTTGTTCGGCACTGAATTTCAGCTCGGCCGCCTTTGCCGTTGAGTTGATCTCGTGAGCGTTGGCGCTGGCTTCGTCGTGCGCGAGGCTTGCCTGCAATTGCGCCTGATTGCTCGCCTCGGCCGCCGCACCGCGCTCACGGGAGATCATTGCTTGCGCTCCGATCTGCGCCGCTTGCACGCTGTGATAGGCATTGGCCGCGCCTGCCGGCGGGTGTATCGCTTCGACAACCGTGGCAAGTATCTCCACGCCGCTGTCGAGCTTTTGCAGATCACTTTGCACAGACTGACCGATTTCTTCCGCCAGCCCTGCCCTGTCCGCGCCGAGCAATCCATCGAGGGTGCGCGAGGCAAAGTCATGCACCAGAATTCGGCTGGCGGTGCTGCGAATCAGCGTCGGCACATCGGCACTGTTGTACGTCGCCGCCAATGCGGCTTGATCACTGAGCCCGATGCGATAAACGAAACGCACGTCCATGTTCACGATCTGGAAGCTTTGCTGATCGCCACGGCTGCTGGCGATGACCTGGGATTTATCGTTGACGTGAGTGGCGTCCCACAGACGATTGGCCGTCATCGGCGCCGGGCCTTCTGCCGGTTCCGCCGCGACAACGGCACTGCCGTCGCCGACACTGGTGGCCAGCTCATGCACTACACCGTTTTCCACCGCTAGCACGCGGCCCAACGGCCAGGGCAAACCGGCGTGCAGCCCCGGACCAAATACCTCCACCGGTTTACCGAATCGCTCGTAGACGCCTCGACCTTGTAGCGGAATTTCATGGATGCCCGTGAGCAACCAGCCCACCGCAGCCACCAGCGCCAGCACTGGAAAAAAGGCGCGGCGCATGTAACTGAATGCCCATATCTGGCGCAAATCGATGCCGAAACGGTTGCGTAACTCATGCTGCAATGCGAGTAACGGTTGTGGCGGCCACCGCAGCAGATCAGCGATAAAGCTGCGGGCCAGCAAGGTGGGCTCCAGTGTTGGCCGTCGTGGACTGAACAACGACAACACCGCACGCAGCAACAGTTCCAGGGCAACCAGCCCCGGCAAGATGCCGACCAATACGGCCAGCCGCACCGGCCAGATTGCGCTGTCGGTGGCAAACAACAGACACAGCGCGCCTGCGACCAGAGAAACGATAGCCACGCGCGTCAATTGCGACAGCGCCCCTGCTTCCGGCCATTGCCCTGGGTGTTCCTGCGCCAGTTGACGCTCCAGCACCAGCAATCCGAAGGCGAGTAACAACGCCAGCGCGGCGCCGACCGTCGCGGACACACCGACAGCCGCAGCCGGCAAGTCGAGGTTCCACACCTGCACGACACCGATCAGCACCAGCAGCGCCCAACCGCCCAGCCATAACGTCGAGGCGCCAATGAGCCTCAATGTGTGCAGACTGCGTTGGCTCAGCCGATCCAGCAGCCGCTCGTACCAACCGATCGCTGCTCCGCTTTCTTCAACCGCAGTGATAACCGCCAGAGGAGTGATCGCGCGTGCTCGCCATTGCGCCACCCAGCCCGCCGACTGTGCACCGGCCAGCAAAACCAGCAACGCCGCCCCCACATTGACCAGCAACGCCGGCCACAGCGAAAACGGCGCGAACAATCCGACAAAAAACGCCAGCGACCATCCGCCTCCCGCCAGCACTCCCAGCGCAATAGTCAGCCGACGCAATCGCCGCTGCTGCATCGCCGCCTGCTGAAAACGTGGCAACCCGGCCACTTGCGTGCCCTCGATATCCAGATCGATTTGCATACCACCCCAGCCCGTTGACTCGCATCGTGTTCGTTACTCTATAACGAACTCCGTGAAATATTCGTACTCAATTGCGCTATCTAAGGATGTACAACCTGTCGCTTGCCTGAAGCCTTGACCGAAATACATGGAAACGCACATATTACGGCCATAATTTAGATCGCAACTACCGTTACCCATCGGCATTCATTTCTGGAGAAAGCGCATGAGCAACTATGACGTGGTGATTCTCGGCGGCGGCCCCGGTGGCTATAACGCTGCCATTCGCGCCGGCCAGCTCGGCCTCAAGGCCGCGTGTGTCGAGGGGCGCGCAACGCTCGGCGGCACCTGCCTGAATGTCGGTTGCATGCCATCCAAGGCGCTGCTGCATGCATCGGAGCTTTACAGTGCGGCCATGGGCGCGGAGTTCGCCAACCTTGGTATTGAAGTCAAACCGACGCTGAATCTGGCGCAAATGATGAAGCAGAAGGATGAAAGCGTTAGCGGCCTGACCAAGGGCATCGAATTTCTCTTTCGCAAAAACAAAGTGGAATGGATCAAGGGCTGGGGTCATATCGACGGGCCGGGCAAGGTCAGCGTAGTCACTGGCGACGGCAGTAAAATCGAGCTGACGGCCAAGGATATTGTCATCGCTACCGGCTCCGAGCCCACTCCCCTGCCCGGTGTCGAGATCGATAACCAACGCATCCTCGATTCCACTGGCGCGCTGTCACTGAGTGAAGTGCCGAAACACCTGGTGGTGATCGGCGCCGGCGTCATTGGTCTCGAACTCGGTTCGGTGTGGCGGCGTCTCGGTGCGCAAGTGACGGTCGTTGAATACCTCGACCGCATTTGTCCCGGCGTGGATGGCGAGGCCGGTAAAACCTTGCAGCGTTCGTTGAGCAAGCAAGGGATTGCGTTCAAGTTGAGTTCAAAAGTCACCAGCGCCACCTCTTCGGCCAGTGGTGTGCAGCTCAGCGTCGAACCGGCCGCCGGCGGCACCGGCGAATTACTCGAAGCGGACTATGTGCTGGTGGCCATCGGGCGTCGCCCTTATACCCAAGGCCTGGGCCTGGAAAACGTCGGCCTGAGCACCGACAAACGCGGCATGCTCGCCAACAATCGCCACCGCACCGAAGCCACCGGCGTCTGGGTGATCGGTGACGTCACGTCCGGGCCGATGCTTGCGCACAAGGCGGAAGACGAGGCCATGGCCTGCATCGAGCAAATCGTTGGCAAGGCTGCGGAGGTCAATTACGACCTGATCCCCAATGTGATTTACACCCAGCCGGAGCTGGCCAGCGTCGGCAAGACCGAAGAACAGCTCAAGGCTGAAGGTCGCGCCTACAAGGTCGGCAAATTCCCGTTTACCGCCAACAGCCGGGCGAAGATCAATCACGAAACCGAAGGCTTTGCCAAAGTCCTCAGCGACGAGCGCACCGACGAAGTGCTCGGTGTGCATCTGGTCGGCCCGAGTGTCAGTGAAATGATCGGTGAATGCTGCGTGGCCATGGAGTTCAGCGCTTCGGCCGAGGACATCGCCCTCACCTGCCATCCGCACCCGACACGTTCCGAGGCATTGCGTCAGGCGGCCATGAATGTCGAGGGGATGGCGACGCAGATGTAACGACCAAAGAGCCGCGTCGCCCCGCCGGCGACGCGGTGTCAATCCGGCAAATGAGCCAGCGGCAGCGCTCCCGGCGTCTTGACGGTGTTGATCGCAAAGTTGCTGCGGATGTCGCTCACTCCCGGCAGCTTCAATAGGCAACCGCTGAGAAAACGGTCATAGGCGCGTAGATCCGGCACCACCACTTGCAGCAAAAAGTCGGACTCCCCTGACACCAGAAATGCCGAAATGACCTCCGGCAGCGCCGTGACTGCCGAACGAAACGCCTCCGCTTGCGCATCGTTGTGCCGCTCGACCTTGACCCCGACAAACACCGTCAGCCCCAACCCCACTTCATCGCGATCCAGGTTGGCCTGATAACCGCGAATCACCCCTGCTTCTTCCAGCATCCTGACCCGGCGCAAACACGGCGAAGCGGAAAGGCCGATTTCGTCCGCCAACTGCACGTTGCTCAGGCGTCCGTCCCGTTGCAGCGCGGCGAGAATCTTTCGGTCAAAGGCATCGAGTTTCATGATTGGCAGATCCTGATAGTTTGCTCGCTAAGCCCAGCAGGTTATGCCAACAAGCGAGGTATTTGAAGCAAACTACGCAAGCACCTGCCTACGCCCGCGCCTTTAGACTGACCCTACCGAATCGACAACGAGTGGGGTGCGACGTGGCGAGTCTCTGGCTGTTTTTTCTGGCGCTGGCAGTGGTTTATTTATTGCCCGGCCCAGACATGATTCTGCTGCTACAGACCGGTGCACGACAGGGACGCAGCGCAGCGTTGGCCACGGCAATGGGGCTGGCAATTGCTCGCGGCGTTCATGTAGCGCTGGCGGGATTAGGGCTGGCGGCGCTGTTCAAGGCTGCACCGTGGACATTCGAGATAGTGCGACTGGCGGGCGCGGCTTATTTGTTGTGGATCGGCATTCAATGCCTGCGCAGCACACTGTTGCCGAACCTGACCGCTACCGGCGTGGCAGGCACCCGCACACAATGGCGCGAGGCGATTGGGCGCGGCGTTCTGACCAACCTGCTTAACCCGAAAGCGCTGCTGTTCTGCTCGGTGCTGCTGCCGCAATTCATCGTCACCAACGGCCCACCGGTGCTGACGCAGTTTGCGACCCTCGGCGCCGTGCTGGTCGGCGTCGGCTTGCTATTCGACAGCGCCTACGCCCTGACCGGCGCCGCGCTGGGCCGCTGGCTGCAACGCAGTCCTGCGGCCCAACGCCTGCAACAATGGCTGTTCGCCAGCCTGTTGATCGGCTTTGCGGTCCGCCTGACCTTTGTGCAGCAAGCTTAGGCTTTGCGCGTCTTGCGCCGGCGACGGGTGATCATCAGCAAGGCAATGCCGGCGAACGCCACGATCGCTCCGATTTGCACCGGCCATTTGTACGGCCGCAGGGTTGATCGCATCGCATCCGTGATCTGCGTTACATAGCGCTTGTCGGCATTTTCAAAGTCCGGGTACGGGCATTGGTTACCGAAGTCGACGGCCCAAGTCACGTAAGGCCCTTCTTTCACGTAACGCTGATACAACGCACGCTGATTTTCCAGGCTGGTGTTCCAACCGGCCGCCGAGCACAGCACAGCGGCGAACGCCTGACTGGTGTGCGGCAAATTGTCGGCGGCGCGGCTGGCGAGTTCGGTGGCGACGAAGCGGTAGTGATAACGCTGATCCGGTTGCGCCTCGCTGGCCTTCTGGCGTTGCAGTTCGGCGTCGCCAAGCAGCGGGCCGACGGTCAGTTCCGTGTTTTCCAGGCTGTAGTTGCCGTCGAGCGTGGCGTAATCCGGCGCCATCTCGTAACCAAGAATGTCCAGACCCCACTCGCGCGCGATCCACGCCGCATTGAACAGCGCTCCAGCCCGCTTGGTCGGCCACCAAGCGCCATCCGCCGCGAGACGTTGCTCCCCGTAGAGCCGCGCCTTTTTCTGCAAATCCGGATTGTCGAAATAACCGACCGCTTCCTCGTAGCGCCCTTCACGCAACAAACGCCGACCCAAAAGATTGCGCAGGCTCGCCGCCACGGGCAGCGGCACATAATTGTCGCGATCCTGCTGACTCATTACCGGCGGCGCCGGCACTTTGGAGTCGACATATTGCTTGAGCTCTTCGACGGTCAGCACGCGTTCGGCGACTGTGGCCGCATCGAACCAATAAATACGCTGGCTGCGGTAGAGTTGATCGAACGCTTGCAGATACTCACCGCGCTGCAATGCCAGGATGGCACTTTCGCCCTCGACCCGACACTTGGGCTGGACGGTTTCCAGAGCCCACCCCGGCGTGCGTCGATCACCCCAGGATTCGTCCTGAGGAAACGCCTGCGCCGCTTTGGAGTACGCAGCGGCCGCGGCGTTTTTATCCCCTTCGCGAACGGCCAGTTTGGCCCGTAACCACCACGCCAATCCGCCGTCCCCGGCGTGTTCGAGGAACGCCTTGGCGCTGGCGTAATCGCCCTGTTGATAATTCACCGCCGCCAGGCGATCGGCGTTATCGAGGCTGCCGCGCGTGTTGTCTTGCAGCAATTTGATCAATTTTTTCTGATTGGGTGGTTCATCCCCGAACGACCAGCCGAGACGGCTGATCAGTGACGCCGTGACCAATTGCTGCACCGCTTGCTGTTGCAGCAATGGCGACAGTTGGTTTTCCGGCAGCGTCGCCAGTTCGTTAACCAATTGCTTCAACGAGGTGTAGCCCACGCTGGAACCGTGCAGGTTTTGCGCGGCATACAACTCAATCGCACCGTTCCAGTCTCCGCCCGTGCGCAGCACCCGCGCTTCTTCGCCCAGACTGGCGACGCCCAGTTCCAATGGATCACTGAAGCCGTCGATGCTCAGTTGTCGCGCCTGGCGGAACGCCGCGCGCGATTGCTCCAGTGCATCGACGGCATGCTCGCCGGTGCTCATGGCAAACAACGTACGCCCCAGCGAATACGCAGCCCAGGTGCTGCGCAACGGTCGTTGGTTAGCCGGCAGCGCAAGCACTTTGCGGAAATAGTCGGCGGCCACCTGCAGATCGCCGGCACTGAACGCCACGGCACCGGCCATGTATAAACGCAGTTCTGTCGGCAGCCCGGCGCCTTGCGCTTCGGCTTGCTGTGCATCAGTGAGGCCGCGCAGATGCGTCATCAGCGCTTGCTGCTCGCTGGACAGCCCGGACAATTCGGCCTTGTCACGTTCGGCGGCAGGATCGATCGGCTCAGCGTAGATATCACTCTGGCTGACGGGCGCGAGCTTTTTCAAACCGGCAATGGCATGGCCGAGACGACTGATCTCAAACCTGAAGTTGCCCTCCGGCAACTCCGCCAGTGATTGCCCACGGTCATCAAGCAAACGCATCGGAAAATCCGGCCCGCACGCCAGCGCCGAACCCAGCGGCAGACTGAGGCTCAGGCACAGCAGATGGCGCGGCCAGTTACGGGTCAACATGCGAACCTCCTTGATCAATGTGAGCGCAACGCGCCCAACCGATGGCACGCTGCCCGCCCGCCGGTAATCGGCCTTCGCGCAGGCGGGTGAAGGTAAGCCTGCGCGTGTCCTGTTGCAATGCGTAACCGGCCAGCGCGTCGGCGCCTTCGCAGCCTTGCGCAGTCAGGGTCAAACGCTGTGGCCAGGCGCTGTCGAGGTTACCCTGATTGACCAGATTGATGTCATAGAGGCCGTCTTTTTCGCTGACCGTCAGCGCAAGTCGGGTCGACAATGCTTCACCTCGGGCAACGGCGCCGAGAGTCGTCAGGCTCCAGGCGCGACGGTCATTGGCCAACGGCAAGCGGAACCAGATCAGCCCCGCCAGATGTGCCGGGCGGTCGTCGCGCAGCGCTGTTGCCAGGTGACTGAGTTGCAGCGGATCGGCGAGCAATTCCCGCCGTTCGCCGCCCCGCTCCAGGGGCACTTCGCTTTCCACCACCGGCGCGCCATCAGCGTCAGCCATCAACGCCACGCCATAGGCCGGCAAGGCCAGGTAGAACGGTTTGTCGGTGATTCGACTCCAGGCCTTCGCCCAGTTAAGCGCCTGCTGCGGATCGAACAAACCGCGCCGAGGGTCGCTGACTGCGTGGACTTGCAGCACGCTACTGTCGACGGCGGCCAACAGCGCGGGCAATTGCGCACTGTTGAGCCAGGCGGGTAGCGCGGTGATGCCAAGCGGTAAGTCGGCCGGCAACGCGGCGCGCAGATGTTTCAGGAATTCGGCATAGGCCGACAGCCGCGCATTGCCGGCGTCGTGATCGATCTCGACGCCGGCCAGCGTTAGCCCCTGCGCTTGCCAATCGGCCAGCATTTGCAAGATCTGCGCGGTGACTTCGCGCTGATCCAGCGACTTGAGTTGACCGTCGAGGCGCACCACGGCAACCAAGGGTCGACCGTCGGCTTTCAGCAGCGCCGGGTTGATCCATGCCCGGCTCCATCCCGCGCCCGGAAAGGCCTGTAACGCCAACACCCGAAGGGTTGAAAAGTCCGGGCGACTGTCCCGCAACGCCGCCTCATGGGCCGGCGTCCATTGCCGCTGCCAGACATAGAGTTGCTGATCGAGCGGCGGCGCGGGAGGGTGCTCACAGCCGCCGAGTATCAGCACTGTCAGAAAAACAAACAACCGCATGGAAGCCCTGCCTACAGAAGCCGTGGCTGATCGCAGCATGTAGCGATCAGGGTTTGCGGGCAATGATCACCTGACTCTTCGCCACTACAGCATCCAGTGCCTGCTTGATTTGCGCGCCACGCGGCGAATCGAGCACCGCTTGCCAGGTGTCGGCCCAGTGATTGAGCAACGGATGGTCGGGATTGCTGAGATCGACCTTGGCTTCCCAGAACAACAGCATCCACATCGACCAATAAAAGCCGTATTGGCTATGGCTGATGATCTCCAGCCCCGCCTCGCTGACCATCGTTTTGAACTGCTCTTCGCTGATGATGCGAATGTGGTTGGGCTTCTGGAAATACTCCGGCGCGGCGATGTCTTTTTGCAGGTCTTCGGAGCTGGGGTGCGGCACGCTCAGCAGGTACAGCGCCCCCGACTGCCCGACGCGCACCAGTTCGGCGAGAAACTGCGCCGGGTCGTCGACGTGCTCGATGACTTCGGTGGACACCACGCGTGTCGCGGTGCCATCGGCGATCGGCAAAGGGTTGCAGTCGGTGACGTGGCACTCGACGCTGCGCGCCGGGGTGTCGCTCAAACGCTGGCGAGTCGCTTCGACTTTGGCGCCGTCGATGTCGGCGATGATGATCTTCGCCCCGCGCATCCCGCAGAAGTGCACGTTGCCACCGTCGCCACAACCGACATCCAGCAACGTGTCATCCGCCGTCAACGGGAAGCCTTTGAACAGCTCGCCGGTCTCCTGATTGAACCAGCCGCTGAGCATCGCATCGTGCAGGCCGAGCATGTACGGATCGACCTTGTTGGCCACCGGGGTGGCGGGCTGCGCGGGTGTCGTCGCCGTGAGTTTCTTCAAAAGGCTCAGCATGAGGTGGCTCCAGAGGTTGTGACGGCGGTGCGGGACGTACCGAGGCGTTTGACCAACGCGGCGCCGCGGTTGCGCATGGGCATTTCAATGAAGCGGTAATTGAGTTCGCTCAGCAACACGATCAGGCCGAACGCGAACAGCAAGGTGATCACTGGATGCCCGGCCGGGCTTGGCAAACCGGCGCTCTGCAAACGAAAAATCACTTCGCGCACCAATTGATAGGCCGGGATGTGGATCAGATAAATGCCATACGAGCGACTGCCGACCCAAGCCATCAGCCGCTGTAAAGCGCCGGCCGGCAGCAAATAGTTGCGGTTGTACGAAGCGATCCACACCAACACCGCACCGAGCACGGCAATCGAACCGATGCGGTAACTGGCGAAGGTAAAACGATCCGTGGCCATAAAGCTCAGCAGTGCCGCGATGAGCAGCAGCGCCGACATGCCCAGCCACGGATGGCGCAAGAGTCTAGGCTCCCACCGCGCATAGCTCGGCTGCGCGCTCCACATGGCCAACAACACACCGAGCGCCAGTGCATCCGTGCGAACCACCATCAGCAACGGCGTTCGCAGGGTAAACAATTGCACCGCGACCAGCGCCAGCAAAGCCCACACCAGATGCTTGCGACAGACCAGAATCAACAGCGGGAACAATAAATAAAACTGCTCTTCCAGCGACAGGCTCCAGTAGACAAAACTGCTGCCGTATTCGTAATGGAAGAAGCTGTCGGCAAACCTGAAATTGGCATACTGCAACAGCCCGGCCAGCGTCGCTTGCAGGTTGGCGTGCAGCGTGCCGAACGCGCCGGAGCGATTGAGAAACACGCACGCCAGCAGCATCAGCGCCAGCCACAACCACGCCGACGGCAACAACCGGAATGCCCGGCGCAGCCAGAAATTGCGCGTCTGCTGCCAATATTCCTGACGGGATTCACAACCGCGCAGCGCCGGAATCAGGCTACGGGCGATGACGAATCCGGAGATCGCAAAAAACAGATCCACGCCCCACCACGGCTGTGCCCACGCGTGGATTTTTTCCAGCAACGGCACCGGGTCGGTGAACAAACTGCCCTGCATGTGATGGAACAACACGCCGAGCACTGCGATGGCACGCAGCACTTCGATGTCCATGATCCGTTTACTGGCCGTCATGCTTCACTCCTGGAATCCAGCGGCTTGCGCGCGATGATGACCTGGCTCTTGGGCATGAACCGGTCGAGCACCTGCTTGATCGCCACGCCGTCCGGTTGTGCCAGCAAGTCTTGCCAGGTGCGCGCCCAGCTCTCCATCAGCGGCGGGTATGGCGCCTGGATCCGGTCACGCACCGCGCCGCCGAGATCACGACCTGCGGCGCGCTCACTGGCCCAGAAAAAGATCATGCCCATGACCCAGAAAAATCCCGTGGCCTGCCGATGCTCGATCACCAGCCCGGCATCTTCCACCAGCGCGGCAAAACGCTCCGGCGTAAAAATCTGCACATGGTTCGGTGACTGGAAGTAGCCGGCCGGGGCGATGCCCTGCTGAAGGTGCTCGCCCACCGGGGCCGGCACGCTGAGCAAATATTGCGCACCGGGTTTGCCCATGCGTACCAGTTCGGCCATAAACGGCTCAGGGTGATCGATGTGCTCCAGCACTTCCATGCACACCACTTTGCTCGCGCACGCATCGGCCAGCGGCAATGGCAAGCTGTTGCTGACCAGGCCCAGATTGGATCGCGTGCTTTGGGCTTCGACCTGGCGTGCGAGGTCGCGAACCTTGTCGTGTTCACTGTCGGTGAAGATCACCGCAGCGCCCTGACGCACGGCAAACAAGGTCGCCACGCCTTCGCCGCAACCGACGTCGAGCAAGGTGTCGTGCGCCGTGATCGCGAAGCCTTTGAGCAATTCCCCGCTGTCGCCTCGGAACCAGCCGTCGAGTACGGCGTCATGCAGGCCGACGTCCCGGGGCGAAACGTTCGCGGTCAACGGCGTCGGCGTGGAAATCGGCGCGGGTTGCGCGGCGGGCAATAACCGCCTCAGCCATGCGCGGATCATGCGCCGGGGGCATCCACAGCAGACACCGCGCGAAGCTCGAACAACTGCGCGAGAAAATCACTCAGCCGCCGCTCCGCCACGGCCTGACTGCAAAACGCTTGCAGGCTGTCGACCGCATGCGCCGACATTTGCGCGTAACGCTGGGGATCGTTTTTAGCCACCTCATAACTGGCGCGATACGCCGCGCACAACGACGCCCAATTGGTCACGTAGCGCAACGTGCGGAACGCCTTGCGCGGGTCGTGAGGCCACGCCGTGAGTTCGTCGGTGGATTCGATCAGAAAAGCGTTATCCGCATCCAGATAATCAATCATCGCCGTAGTACGCGGTGCCACCGCCGGTTTGCCGCAGGACATGAATTCCATCAGCGGCAGGCACTGGCCTTCGCCATAGGAGCTGTTGACCGCAAACCGGGTGGCCTGCACCAGACGCTCGTAGTCGGCGTCGGCGAGATAGCCGTAAATCAACACGATGCGGCAGCGGTAAGGCTGGTTTTTGTACAGGTGATGAAGGATGTCGGCCATTGCCAGTTCGGCGTCGTGGTGCGTGAGCTTAAGCACCAGCGTGGCGTCCTCGACGTCGCGAAACGTCACGCAAAAAGCACTGAGCATGTCCTCCCAGTTTTTGCGCCCGTCCCCGGGATTGAACACCGAGGTGTAGACGACGCCGTCGAGAACCAGCTCCTGTTCACTCACTGGCGCAGCAAAATCGATCCCCCGGCCCCGTCGCAAATGCGCGGGGCCGAAGGCATTTACGTCGAGCTGACGGCTGTCGGCGACCAGGCCTTTGATCTTCAAACTGACCGGACCGTCCAGCCATTGCGCGCCCCGGGCAGCAAAGCGATCCCACACCGGCGCTGGCACCGCGACAATCGGAAATTCCCGCCCCATGGCTTCACGCACAGCATTGACCGTGTAGGTGGAATGGGTGATCGCCGCGCCGCACGCGCGCAACACCGTGCGCCAATCGTTGCGCGGCTCGCCGTCGAAGGGCTCGTTGGGAATGGTGCTGAATTCCCAGGCAAACACCGGCAGCGTCGGGCACGCCAGATGCACCGGCGTGCGATGTGGCGGCGAGAAAGACAAAAACACGCAAGGCTCGCCACGGCCCAGGCACTCCAGATACAACGCATCGACTTCGCGTTGCGGATCGGCGACTTCCACCACCCGGCCGAGGCGTTCAAGCACCGGACGGTATTCCTTGAGCACGAAGTAATAGCTGTACTCCGAACGACCGAGGTTTTGGGCGATCGTGTGCTGGTTGGTTTCCGAATGAATAATGATCAGCATGACGCGTTATCCATCACAGGTGCGGTGTCGGCGGGCAGCGGAGCCAGTCCGAAAAAATCTGCCATACGCTGCTGAACCGGGGCGAACCCGCAATAACTGTTCATTCGTTCAATGGCCGCAACGGACATTTGCCGGTAATCCTCAGGCTGGTTTTTCGCCATCCGGTAACTGGCTTCATAGGCGTTTTTCAGCGAACCCCAATCCGGTCGGTGCCGCAGGGTGCGGTATACGATGCGGGTGTCCTGAGGCCAGATGGTCAGCTCTTCACTGGACGCGACGACGAAGGCCACGGCGCCATCAATATAGTCTTCCATCGCCGTGTGATTGGGGGCGATCACCGGTTTGCCGCTGGACATGAACTCCATCAACGGCAGGCACAAACCCTCGCAGCGCGAAGCATTCACATAGAAACTGGCGGCCTCGTAGAGCCGGGCGTATTGCTCGTCGTCCAGATAACCGTGCATGACCACCACCCGGCAAGCGAACGGTGAAAGCTGCGCGAGCAGGGTCATCAGCTCGGTGTAATAGGACGCCAGATCGTTTTGCGTGATCTTCAACACCAGCGTCGCATCAGCGGTTTCGCGAAACGCCCAGCAGAACGCGGTGACCAGGTGATGCCAGTTTTTGCGACCGTCGCGCGGGTTGAACACCGAGACATACACCACACCGTCGACAGTGGTTTCGACCACGTTTGACGTGTCGGGTAAATCCAGCGGCAGCGTTTCGGCCACCGGCACTTCATGCACACCGGCAATGGCCGGCAAGCGTTGTGCAAGCCAGGCGTGAGCCGTGTCCGAAACGAGATCGCGAATCCCTTCCCAATACCAGTGATGCAGATATTTCACTCGCGACGCCGGTTCCCTGCGCTGCGGATTACCAATCCACAGGTGCAGATAATGGCGGGCAATGATGAATCGCCGTTTCAGGGTCAACGGTGGTGGGCGCAGCGCTTCGATTTCGGCAAGTTGCTCCGCCGTCAGCGGTTTGGGCAACAGGTCATCGGCAGACAACCCCAGCGCCCGACTGTCGAAAATGCAGCCCTTGATCGCCAGCGTCGCACCGCGATTGACCGGCGCGCTGACGTGACGCTCACGAATGTCGGCAAAGCGCTCCCATAACGGCGTCGGCAGCACCAGCACCGGAAACTCGTCGCCCATGGCCCGACGAATGGCGCCGGCGGTGTGGCTCGACAGTGTGATTACCCGCCCCTGCCGTGCGAGCATGCGCGTCCAGTTCTGGCGCGGGTCGTTGTCCCACTCCTCGTCCGGGATCGAATCGAACTCCCAGGCCACCACGCAAATCGTCGGGCACTCAAGATCGTCGGGGGTTTTCTGCGGGGGCGTGAAGGACAGGAACAGGCTGTCTTCACCGGCGGCGAGCAATTGTCGATAAAGCGGATCGACCTCGGCGATGGACGACACCACGTGCACGCGCCCAAGGCTTTCAAGCACCGGGCGATAAGCCTTGAGGACGAAGTAATAGCTGTACTCCGCACGCCCTAGACTCTGGCTGATGGAGGCGTCGTTGACGTCCGAATAAAGAATGAAATTCATGGCACCCCGCCGCAAAACCGCCATCCCGGCGGCCTCACACTATGACCGCCAAGCGTGGGATCGGATCGGCTCTGCCGGCACTCGTCCTGCGTCTTGGAGATCGTCTTTTGTTCTTGTTTTAGTGGTCAGTTCTACCCGGCTGCGACACTCGTATGGGGAGCCTGGGTGATCGCGACGAGGGGCATTCTAAACACATCCGTTAGGGATACGGGAACCGTCGGGTGTGAAAAAACGGACTACGCTGACGAGAACTGACCAGTCACGATTTGGCTTATTGAAATTGCCGAAAAATTGGAACAGATTGGTACCCAAATAATTACAACAACGACTTTGGCGCATTGTCATTCGGGTTCTTCCTGACGTCTGACAGACATTCCCCTGAAGCCTGTGGGAAAGCGCCCAAGCTGAAGACCAAGGGGTCGCTGGTTGAAAAGAAAGCTGTTCATCACCGGTCTGAATGGTTTTGTGGGGCAACACCTCCAGTCGCGTCTGTCACAAACTGACACGCATTGGAATTTGCTGATCGCTGCCACGCCGTACGACCTCACGAAACCGCAAAGTCTTGTCGATCTGTGGCCCGAGCTGCCCGATGCCGTCATTCATCTGGCCGGCCAGACCTTCGTCCCTGAAGCCTTTCGTGACCCGGCGCGCACCCTCGACATCAACCTCATCGGCACTCTGAATCTGTTGCAGGCCCTCAAGGCACGCGGGTTCGCGGGCACCTTTCTGTATGTCAGCTCCGGCGACGTTTACGGTCAGGTCGCGGAGGCCGATCTGCCCATCACCGAACAACAGCCACCCTGCCCGCGCAACCCTTACGCGGTGAGCAAACTGTCGGCGGAATTCCTCAGCCTGCAATGGGGCCTGAGCGAAGGCTGGCCGGTATTGGTGGCGCGGCCGTTCAACCACATCGGCACCGGGCAAAAAGACAGCTTCGTCATCGCCAGTGCCGCGCGCCAGATCAGCCGGATCAAACAGGGCCTGCAAGGGCCGCAACTGGAAGTGGGCGACATCGACGTCACCCGCGATTTCCTCGATGTCGGCGATGTCATCTCGGCCTATTTCGCCCTGCTGGAACAAGGCGAGCCGGGCAAGGTTTACAACATCTGCTCGGGGCGCGAGCAAAGTATTCGCAGCCTGATCGAGCAACTGGCGGACATGGCCGAAGTCGACCTGCAACTGGTTCAGGATCCGGCGCGGCTGCGGCGGGCCGATCAGCGTCGCGTTTGCGGCAGCCATCAACGGCTGGCCCAGTCCACAGGATGGAAACCGCAAATCACTACACAACAATCCCTGCGGGCGATCCTGTCCGACTGGGAGATGCGAGTAAAACAACAATGACTAAACGTGCATTGATTACGGGGATCACCGGCCAGGACGGCGCTTATCTGGCCAAACTGTTGCTCGACAAGGGCTACACCGTTTACGGCTTCGTGGCGCGGCGCAGCAGCGATTCGCGCTGGCGTCTGCGCGAGATGGGCATCGAGGCGGACATCGTTTATCTGGACGGTGATATGGCCGATGCCTGCTCGGTGCAACGTGCTGTAATCAAGTCAACGCCGGACGAAATCTACAACCTCGCCGCGCAGAGCTTTGTCGCCGCGTCGTGGGATCAACCGGTGACCACCGGCATCGTCGACGGCCTGGGGGTTACCCATCTGCTCGAAGCGATCCGCCAGTTCAGTCCGCACACACGTTTTTATCAGGCGTCCACCAGCGAAATGTTTGGTCTGATCCAGGCCGAGCAACAGGACGAAAACACCCCGTTCTATCCGCGCAGCCCCTATGGCGTGGCCAAACTTTACGGCCACTGGATCACCGTCAATTACCGCGAAAGTTTCAACCTGCACGCCAGCAGCGGCATTCTCTTCAACCACGAATCACCGCTGCGCGGCATCGAGTTCGTGACCCGCAAAGTCACCGACGCCGCCGCCCGTATCAAGCAGGGCAAGCAACAGGAACTGAGCCTGGGCAACATCGATGCGAAGCGCGACTGGGGTTTTGCCGGCGATTACGTCGAGGCCATGTGGTTGATGCTGCAACAGGACAAGCCTGACGATTTCGTGGTCGCCACCGGCGTGACCACCACGGTGCGCGAAATGTGCCGCATCGCCTTCGAACATGTCGGTCTGAATTACCGCGATTACGTGAAGATCGACCCGGCGTTT
Organism: Pseudomonas syringae; assembly: GCF_021605415.1. Classification (GTDB taxonomy): domain Bacteria; phylum Pseudomonadota; class Gammaproteobacteria; order Pseudomonadales; family Pseudomonadaceae; genus Aquipseudomonas; species Aquipseudomonas syringae_S. The sequence continues at coordinate 63,550 of NZ_WKEQ01000007.1, read as the reverse complement.
TTCCGCCCGGCAGAAGTGGAAGTACTGCTCGGCAACCCGGCCAAGGCTCAGCGCGTGCTGGGCTGGAAACCGAAAACCGACCTGGACACCCTGATCCGCATGATGATGGATGCGGACATGAAACGCGTCGCCAAGGAGTAGGCCATGCTGATTCCCGTGATCCTGTCCGGCGGCGCCGGCACCCGTCTGTGGCCGGTGTCTCGCGAGGGCCATCCGAAACCGTTCATGATCCTGCCCGACGGCCAGTCGCTGCTGGGCAAGACTTACCGGCGCGCTGCCGGGTTGCTGGACGGCTGGGGCGACATTGTCACGGTGACCAATCGCGAGTACTACTTCCAGAGCAAGGATCACTATCAAGAGGCACACCTGGGCCGACATCGCGGGCATTTCTTGCTCGAACCGACCGGGCGCAATACCGCACCGGCCATCGCTGCGGCGGCCCTTTCGCTGCAGGCGCTGCATGGCGATGACGCAATCATGGTGGTCATGCCCGCTGACCATTTGATCGTTAACGAAGACGCTTTGCAGACGGCCGTCGAACATGCCGTGAATCTGGCGAAGGATGGCTATCTGGTGACCTTCGGCGTGGTGCCGACTGCCCCGGAAACCGGTTTCGGTTACATCGAAACCGGCGCGCCGCTGGACGCTCAAGGCGCAGCCATGGTGCAGCGCTTCGTGGAAAAACCCGACCAGCAAACCGCCACCCACTACCTGGAAAGCGGCAACTTCCTGTGGAACTCGGGAATGTTCTGCTTTAGCACCGCAACCGTGCTGGCCGAACTGCAACTGCACGCCCCCGAACTGCTGGAACAAACCCGCGTCTGCATGGCCGCCAGCGCCCCGGTGGAAACAGTCGGTTGTCTGCAACAAGAATTGTCGGCAACGCTGTTCGCTGAAATCACCGACATCTCCATCGACTACGCGCTGATGGAGCGCTCGGACAAAGTCGTGGTGGTGCCCGCCGGTTTCGACTGGAGCGACATCGGATCGTGGAGCGCCGTCGCCGCTCTGGTGCCGGCCGATGCCAACCATAACCGCGCCAGCGGCGAAGCGATTTTCATCGACAGCAAAAACAACTTTGTCCAGAGCGAAGAACGCCTGGTGGCGGCGGTGGGCGTGGAGAACCTGATCATCATCGACACGGCCGACGCCGTGTTGGTGGCCCATGCCGACCGCGCTCAGGATGTGCGGCGCGTGGCCAAGCAGCTCAAGGATAAATCCCACGAAGCCTATCGCCTGCATCGCACGGTCAACCGGCCGTGGGGCACGTACACCGTGCTTGAGGAAGGCCCGCGCTTCAAGATCAAGCGCATCGTCGTCAAGCCTGGCGCCAAACTGTCGCTGCAAATGCACCACCACCGCAATGAACACTGGGTCGTGGTTGAAGGCATGGCCAAGGTCACCAACAACGGCACCGGCACGCACCTGGTGGCGAAAAACGAATCGACGTTCATTGCCGCCGGGCACAAGCATCGCCTGGAAAACCCCGGCGTGATCGACCTCGTCATCATCGAAGTGCAAAGCGGCGAATACCTGGGCGAGGACGACATCGTCCGCTTCGAAGACCAATACGGCAGGACTCAGTGAATGCTGCTTTCCCTGTACCGCTCGTTGCGCAGTTACCGGGGATTCATCCTCGGTAGCGTGCAGCGCGAGTTTCAAGCGCGGTATCGCAATTCACTGTTCGGCGCGCTGTGGACGGTGCTCAACCCGCTGTCGATGATCGTCGTGTACACGGTGATCTTTTCCCACATCATGCGCGCGCGTTTGCCCGGTGTGGACGACGGCATGGCCTACAGCGTTTACCTGTGCGCCGGCCTGCTGACCTGGGGGCTGTTCTCGGAAATCACGTTACGCAGCCAGAACATGTTTCTGGAAAACGCCAACCTGCTGAAGAAAATCAGCTTCCCGCGCATCTGCCTGCCGGTGATTGTGCTGCTCAATGCCGGGATCAATTTCGCGATCATCATCGGTCTGTTTCTTGGCTTCCTGTTGATCAGCGGGCGCTGGCCGGGCATGGCGTTGTTCGCGTTGCTGCCGCTGTTGGCGCTGCAAGTGCTGTTCTGTGCCGGGTTGGGGATGATTCTTGGCGTGCTGAACGTGTTTTTTCGCGACGTCGGGCAATTTTTCGCCATCTGCCTGCAATTCTGGTTCTGGCTGACGCCGATCGTTTACCCCGTGACTATCCTGCCGGACTGGGTGCAGCGCCTGTTGCAACTCAACCCGCTGACCAATCTCATCGGCGCTTATCAGAACGTGTTTCTCTACGGCCAATGGCCGGTGTGGCGTTCGCTGCTGCCGATCTTAGTGATCGGCCTGCTGTTCTGCGTGATCGGCTTGCGCCTGTTCCGTCAACGGGTCGGCGAAATGGTGGATGAACTCTGATGGGGCACATTCGCGTCACCGGCCTGGGCAAGGCTTACAAGCAATACCCGACACGCTGGAGTCGTCTGGCGGAATGGCTGATACCGTTTTCGCCGATCCGACATCGCCAACACTGGGTGTTGCAGGACGTCGATTTCGAGATCGCCCCCGGTGAATCCGTGGGCATTGTCGGCGTCAACGGCGCGGGCAAAAGTACACTGCTGAAGATGATCACCGGCACCACCCAACCGACTTGCGGGCAGATTCAACTTGACGGTCGAGTCGCCGCGCTGCTGGAACTGGGCATGGGATTTCACCCGGATTTCACCGGCCGCCAGAACGCAATCATGGCCGGACAACTGCTGGGCATGCAGCTCGAAGAACTCGAAGGACTGATGCCCGAAATCGAACGCTTCGCGGAAATTGGTGAAGCCATCGATCAGCCGGTACGCACCTATTCCAGCGGCATGCAAATGCGCCTGGCCTTCAGCGTCGCCACCGCGCGGCGTCCGGACATCCTGATCGTCGACGAAGCGCTATCCGTAGGCGACGCCTACTTCCAGCACAAAAGCTTTGATCGCATCCGCAGCTTCCGCAAGGCCGGCACAACACTGCTGATCGTTTCTCATGATCGCTCGGCGATTCAGTCGATCTGCGATTCGGCGATCCTGCTCGAAGGCGGACGCATGGTCATGCACGACAAGCCCGAAGCGGTGATGGATTACTACAACGCCCTGCTCGCCGAGCGCGAAGGCCAGACCGTGCGCCAGGAAATGCTCGCCGGCGGCCAGGTCCGCACCGTGTCCGGCACCGGTGAGGCCGGCATTTTCAGCGTGCGCCTGCTGGATGAAGACGAACGTTCCATCGACGCCGCCGAGGTCGGGCAACCGGTGGTGCTGGAGGTGGAGGTCGACATCCGTCAGGACATCGAACGGTTGGTGCTCGGTTTCATGATCAAGGATCGCCTGGGCCAGGCCATGTACGGCATCAATACCCATCGTCAGGATCTGGCGCTGGAAGACCTGCGGGCCGGCGAGCGCATCACTTACCGTTTCGCGTTTGTGATGGGGCTGGGCAAGGGCAACTATTCCGTGGCCCTGAGCCTGTCCCGGCTGGACTCACACCTGGATCGCAATTTCGAATGGCGCGATTACGGGCTGGTGTTCCACGTTATCAATAATCGTCGCGAAGACTTTGTCGGTTGTTCGTGGCTGGGGGCAAAAACCGTGATCACCCGCCGCGTGGATGAGCGGGTCACGGAGCGTGCGCCTTGACCCGTCTGCTGCTGGAATGCACCCATGTGTTCAAGCACCCGAAGGTCAATTCGGGCATTCAACGCGTCGTGCGTAACGTCATCAAACAATTGCCGTCGAGTGTTGGCGACGTCGAGTGCCTGCCGGTGGTCATGCTCAAGGGCAAGCTCTACCGGGTGACGCGGCTGGCTGCGCTGGACTCGCCGCTGTTCAATGCCATCGCCTCGTTCGGCGAGCGGCTGGAGCGTCTGGCGCACCGTTTCTGGCAAGCCCATCAGAAACTTCATAACCGCAGCACGTCCAGGCTGTGGCGGCGGGGACTGTATGTCGCTTATCACCTGACGGCGCTTGTGTTCCGGGTGCCGCTGCACCTGATCGAGCGGATCAACCGTCACCAATTGCCCAAGCGCTGCACGCCTTTGCAACATCAACCGGGCGATCAACTGGTGCTACTCGATTCGTCCTGGCATTCGGATTTCTGCAGTCACGTCGAACGCCTCAAACGTGACGGCGTGAGCATCGTGGCGGTCATCTACGACCTGATCCCGCTGACCCATCCGCAGTTCTACGACACACGGCTGGTGCAGGTTTTCACTGAGTGGTTCGACTGGATCACCCGCACTGCCGACGGTTTTATGGCAATTTCGGCCACGGTGCAAAATCAGGTGCGTGAAGAAATGCAGCGCCGGCTCGGGTCAATGCAGGCCGACCAGCGCTGGTTCGATTTCTTTCACCTGGGTTCGGAGCTGGATCTGCGCATCCACGACGAAGCCGTCGATCCACGCCTCAAGCAGTTGTTCACCACGCCAGAGCCGGTGTTCCTGATGGTCAGCACCATCGAGCCGCGCAAGAACCATGATTACTTGCTCGACGGCTTCGAACGCGCCTGGGCCAGCGGTTCCAAGGCGCGACTGTGCATCGCCGGACGCATCGGCTGGAAGTGCGACGCCCTCCTCGCTCGGGTGCGCAATCATCCAGAGCTGAACCGGCGCCTGTTCATGTTCAACGACCTCAGCGACACCAGCCTCGAACACGCTTACGCCCACGCTCGTGCGCTGGTGTTTCCGTCCTTCGTCGAAGGTTTCGGGCTGCCGCTGGTGGAAGCCATGCAGCGCGGCCTGCCGGCGATGGGTAGCAACATTGCGGTGTTCCGCGAAATCGGCGGGGAGTTCATGGCGTATTTCGATCTGGATGATCCGCAAACACTGGCCGGGTTGATTGATACGTTCGAACGCAGCGGCCGGTTTCCGGCCGCGCGGAATGTGGCCGACTGGCAATGGATCGGTTGGCGCGAGGCCAGTGAACAACTCGTCGAACGCACCGCTCGTAATGTATTGGAAGTGCCCTCGGCACCCGCGAGGGCCCATGCGCATTGCCCTTAACGCCCGCATCCTGCAAGCACCGCGCACTGGCATCGGCCAGTACGTCGCCGAACTGGTCAGCGCCTTGCGCAACGAACCCGATGTCGATGTGGCGTTGTTCCACGGCTGGGGCTGGAGTTCGGCGTTGCCGGAAGCGGCGATGCCAGGTTATTCGCGCCTGACGCCATTGCTGCGGCAGATTCCCGGAGCCTATCAGGCGCGCCGCTGGCTGGAGCAGAAGCGCTTCGATCAGGGCCGGGGCGAAGGCATTGATCTGTATCACGAGCCCAGCTTGTGGCCGCTGGCGTTCGATGGCCCGACGGTGATCACCCTGCACGACCTGACGCACCTGCATTTTCCTGAAACCCAGCCGGCGGCGCGGCTCAAGGAAATCGAGCGGCGACTGGCCGCTGGCGTGCAACAGGCGCAGGTGATTCTGACCGACTCGCAAGCAATCGCCGATGAGGCCCGAGACTACTTCGCCCTGCCCGCCGAACGTTTTGTGGTGGCACCGTTGGGCGTGGCCGAGCGATTTCGCCCGCGTGAGCCTGAAACCCTCGACGCGGTGCTGAAGGCCCACGCCGTCGAGCCCAGGGCGTATTTCCTGTGTGTCGGCACCCTGGAGCCGCGCAAAAACCTGAATCTCGCGCTGCGCGCCCACGCCTTGCTGCCGGACGCGGTGCGTCAGTGTTTTCCACTGCTGATCGTCGGCATGGCCGGCTGGCAGCGCGATCAATTCAGCGATGAACTGCATCAGGCGTTGGCTTGCGGGCATGTCTGCCTGCTCGGCTATCTGCCGGATGAGCAGGTTGCGCACTTATTGGCTGGCGCCCGGGCGCTGGTTTTTCCATCACTGTATGAAGGTTTCGGCCTGCCGGTGCTGGAAGCGATGGCCAGCGGCACGCCGGTGATTCTCACACGCTCTTCGGCAATGCCGGAGGTCGCGGGTGACGCCGGCAATTACATCGAACCTGACGATGCGCACGGCTTGCGCGACGCGATGAGCCGCCTGATTGACGATCAAGCGCATTGGCAGGCATGCCGGGAAGCCGGATTGCAACAAGCGCGGCTTTTTTCCTGGGAGCGTTGTGCACAGGCCACGGCCGGTGCCTACCGCCAGGCCATGGGAGGTTGAATGCGAGTACTTCATTTCTACAAAACCTATCTGCCGGACTCGATGGGCGGCATTGAACAGGTCATTTTCCAGTTGTGCGAAAGCGGTGCAAGGCATGGGGTTGACGGCCAGGTGCTGAGCCTCAGTACCGAGCCTGTCCCCGCCGTCATGCAGATCGGCCAGCACGAAGTGCATCGTGCAAAACTCGATATCCAGTTCGCCTCGACCGGTTTCTCCTTGCAGGTCTTCAAAAAGTTTCGCGAACTGGCCGCCGAGGCTGATGTGGTCAACTACCACTTCCCGTGGCCGTTTATGGATCTGGTGCACTTTGCCAGCTTCACCAATAAGCCGAGCGTGGTGACCTATCACTCGGACATCATTCGCCAGAAGAACCTGCTCAGGCTCTATCGGCCCTTGATGAACCGTTTCCTCGCAAGTGCCGACCGGATCGTCGCTGCCTCGCCCAACTACCTGCACACCAGTGACGTGCTGCAAAAGTTTCAGAACAAGACCCGCGTCATCACCTACGGGTTAGACAAGGCAGGTTATCCACAACCTGAACCGGAACGCACCGATCGCTGGCGCCGGAAGCTTGGGGATAAGTTTTTTCTGTTCGTCGGCGTCATGCGTTATTACAAGGGTCTGCACATTCTTCTCGACGCCTTGAAAGACGTGAATTACCCGGTGGTCATCGTCGGCGCGGGACCTTTGGAAAAGGAGCTGCACGCCCAGGCTGCCAGACTCGGCTTGCGCAACCTGCATTTTCTTGGGCGCCTGGACGATGAAGACAAAGTTGCGCTGCTGCAACTGAGCTACGCCATCGTCTTCCCGTCGCATTTGCGCTCCGAGGCCTTCGGCATTTCACTGCTGGAGGGCGCGATGTACGGCAAGCCGATGATCTCCAGTGAAATCGGCACCGGCACCAGTTACATCAATATCCACAATGAAACCGGCTTGGTCGTCCCACCGAGTAATCCACAGGCTTTTCGCGAAGCGATGCGTGAGTTGTGGGAAAACCCGACGCGTGCAGCAGAAATGGGGACGAAGGCACAAGCCCGTTACCATCAGTTATTCACAGCGGACGAAATGGGCCGCAAATGGACTGAGTTGTATCAGGAACTGCTGGAAGAAAAATCCCTGTCTTACGCATAACCTTGTAGGAGCTGCCGCAGGCTGCTCCTACAGGGGGTTCGGCGTTGTTAGAGATCCAGGATCAGCGGCTGTTCGCTTTGTGCCGGGATCGCGCAGCAGATCAGCACGTGTCCTTCTTCCGGGATTTCGGCCGGAGGCTGTGGATAATTCACCGCGCCGCTGACCAGTCGCGTCCGGCAGGTGCCGCACGATCCGCCCCGGCAGCTGTATTCCGGACGTAAACCACGGCTTTCCGCCAGTTCAAGCAAACTGCCGCCGTCTGGTTGCCAGCGCGCTTCTTTCGCTGAGCGCTCGAACATGACGGGGACTGAAACGGTGGCGGCGGGCGGTTGCTCGATGACGATCGCATCCGGATCCGCCTGACGCCGCAAGGTCGAAGGACCAAACGTTTCCGCGTGAATCCGAGCATCGGCGACGTTGAGTTCGCGCAGGCCGTCGTACAGTCCCTGGGTAAAGGCACCCGGCCCGCACACGACGAAATCCACCTGATCGTAGTCTTCGACGTTCAGCAGGTTTTGCAGCAACGCCGCATCCACGCGGCCCATGAAATCGAAATCTTCGCCTTCCAGCACATCGGGCTCAGGCTGGCTGAGCACCCGCAGCACGCGCACCGCATCACCGGCAGTTTCCAGCAGACGATCCAGCTCGGCGCGAAATGGCTGGTCGGCCAGGGTTCGTGATCCTTGCAACAGCCAGGTGGGACGTATGCTTCGGGTGCGCAGCCCTTGATAAACCACCTCGCGCAGCATCGACAGCAACGGCGTGATGCCGACCCCGGCTGCCAACAGCACCAGCGGCCGCCGCTCAAGGGCTTGCACCGTGAAATGCCCTTGCGGCGCCCGCGCCTCCAGGACATCGCCGACTTGCAGGTTTTCATGCAAGTGCGTCGACACCACGCCTTCGCGTTTTACGCTGATGCGCAAAAACTCATCCGACGGTGCGCTCGACAAACTGTAGGTGCGGATGTGTACCTCGCCATTGATCGTGAAGCGCAGCGGTAGATGCTGACCGGCCTGGAACATCGGCGCGCCCGCCTCATCGGCAGGCTCCAGATAAATCGAACGAATGCTGCGGCTTTCCGCTTCGATGCGCGTCACCCGCAATGGCCGCCACCTGTCGCCCAATGCCTTGGCCTGCAAACGCGCTTCGGCCTGAGGCCAGGTGCCGGTCAGCAGACTGGTCGGCGACATTCCGTCAAAGCGCCAGCGCAACGCCAGTGCCGCCGGGCGCCGCACCAGTTTCTCCACTTCGAATGTCCACAACCGTTCGGCGCCCTGGAAAGCTTCAATTTCCGGGCCGTCGAGAATAATCTCGGTACGGCCGCTCAGTTGCAGCACATCGCCTGTGGAAAAGTCGATGAACAGCAAGCCTGCCCGAGGGTTGAGCAGCAGATTGCCGAGGGTGTTGAAATGCAGGTTGCCGGCGAAATCCGGGATGGTCAGGCGATTGCCCTGCACCCGGACAAAACCGATCTGGCCACCGCGATGGGACACGTCCACCGAACGCTCGCCGTCGACATCTACATAACTGGCGACAAAAAACGTGTCGGCGTCGGCAATCATCTGGCGTGCTTGGTCGTCCAGTGCATCCAGGTGCCGGGCCGGGCGTGTTGCCGGGTCGCTCAACGGGACGCGCTCGAACTGGCGAAGCTGAATGTACTGCGGGCAATTGCCGAAGGCTTGGTCAACCTTCAAGTCGAAACCCTGTGCATTCAGGTTGCCGACATGGCCATTCAGTCGATTGCGCCGCCGGCTGTGCAATTCGATGCCAAGCAGACCGATTGCCGCGTCGGCCCGGATCTGCGCCGGGTCGTCAGTGGCCGGAAGGCTGTTGAACTGCATGTGTTGCGGGTCTGATGAATGGGCAAAACCGGGCGCGCCTTCGAGCACGCTGGCCCAGGGAAAACCGTCGGCATCCACGGCGCCGTACAGCATGAACGGCAGTTGCCGATAAAACTCACGGTGCTGATCCGGCATCCAGGTGCGAATGACCTTGCGCCCGAAACTCTCCATGCGTTCGGCAACGCCGACGCGGGTCTGCAACTGCTGTTCGCCGGCATGCCATGGTGAACGTTCCATAACGGTTCTCCCCAGCCAAAGTGAAACGCCCGGACACGCCGGGCGGAGGTTTTTCAGGCAGTGGTTTGCAGACCGACTACCGTGCGCGGCATGCCGACAAAACCGGGCAAGGCTTCTACTCGCGCCAGCCAGGCGCGGACGTTGGCGTAATCGTCCAGCGACACGTTGCCTTCCGGTGCGTGAGCGATGTAACTGTAGGCCGAAACGTCGGCGATGGTTGGCTCGTCGCCGGCCAGATAAGGGGTTTTTGCCAGTTCCTGTTCCATCACGTTGAGCAGGGTGTGCGCACGGGCGATGACTTCTTCAGCGTTGAGCTTGGCGCCGAACACAGTGATCAATCGCGCCGCCGCCGGACCAAAGGCAATCGGCCCCGCCGCTGCCGACAACCAGCGCTGCACACGCGCTGCGCCAACCGGATCGGCCGGCAGCCAACGGCCATTGCCATACTTTTGCGCCAGATACACCAGGATCGCGTTGGAGTCAGCCAGCACCACACCACCGTCATCGATGGCCGGCACTTGGCCGAAAGCATTGATCGCGAGGTAGGCGGGCTGCTTGTGTTCGCCCTTGGCCAGGTCGACAAAAATCAGCTCGGTCGGCAATTGCAGTAACGACAGCATCAACTCCACGCGATGGGCGTGGCCGGAACGTGGAAAGTTGTACAGTTTGATCGCTTGCATGGTCGGCTCCGCTGGGTGTGGGGGCCGTTCAGGAGTGACGGCACCGATGGCAGCGATCATCTACCCAGCGACGAATCAAGAGAATTACCAGCAAACGCAATCGATTATTTCAGCGCAGGAAATAATGCCATGTGTTCACGCAGGGCTTTCGCCGTGAAGTCGACAAAGCTGCGTACTCGCGTTGGCGCCTTGCGTCCCCCCTGGTACACCACATGAATCGGCAGCGGCGGCAGCTCGAAGTCGGCGAGGACAATTTCCAGTTCACCGCTCGCGACTTTGCTCGCCACTTGGTAAGAAAGGATTCGAGTCAGCCCAAGGCCCAGGCTGGCGGCGTTGATGGCCGCTTGATTGGCGGTCACCACCAGTCTCGGCTCTGGGCGGACACTGATGACTTCACCGTTTTCAATAAATGGCCAGTTGCGCATCTGCCCGATGGCCGACGTCGCCACCATCGGCATCCGCGCCAGATCCTGCGGATGGGTCGGCCGACCGTGGCGGGCAAAACAATCCGGCGAACCGCAGACCACCCGTCGTACTTCACCGACCCGAACAGCGTGCTGGTTACTGTCTGGCAGGTCGCCAATACGCACCGCCACATCGATGCCTTCATCGACCATGTTCACGATCCGGTCAAGCAACAGCGCGTTGATCGTCACGTCGGGATACTGGGTCAAGAAACTGGCCATTATCGGCGTGACAAACATTTCGCCGAACAGCACCGGCGCCGTCACCGTCAGTTGCCCACGAGGCTGGGCGTGACTGCCCGCCGCCGAATCCTCGGCTTCCTGCACCTCGGCGAGGATCCTGCGACAATCCTCCAGATAACGCTGACCGGCCTCGCTGACATGCACGCTGCGCGTGGTGCGAATCAGCAACTGCGTGCCGATCCGCAACTCGAGCGCCGCCACCGCCCGGGTGACGCTGGCCGCTGACAACCCCAAGCGCCGCGCCGCCGCCGAAAAGCCCTGCTCCTGGGCGACGGTGGTGAAGACCTGCATTTCCTGGAAGCGGTCCATCCATCAACTCCTGTGGGGCAATGGTCATTGGCGAGTGGGACAAAGGCTGTTTATTACAGCCTCCTTCGCCAACCTGCAACGCAGCAGCTGATATTGAGCACTCAAATCCGAAAACTCCCCACCAAATGCTTTAGCCGACCCACCTGCCGCTCCAGATCCGTGCAGGCCTGCAACGTGGTTTGCAGGTTTTCCACGCCTTGCTGATTCAGGGTGTTGATGTCGGTGATGTCTTGATTGATCGATTCGACGACCGCGGTCTGTTCTTCCGTGGCCGTTGCCACCGACTGGTTCATGCCGTCGATTTCACCGATGCGCTGGGTCACGCTGCCGAGCCGACTGCCGGCCTGGTCGGCGATGCCAGCGCTGGTTTCGCTCTGGCTCTGGCTCTCGTGCATCATCGAAACGGCCTGGCGTGCGCCGTGTTGCAGTTCTTCGATAAGTGTCTGCACTTGCTGCGCCGATTCCTGGGTGCGGTGGGCCAGGTTGCGTACTTCGTCAGCAACCACCGCGAAGCCGCGCCCTGCTTCACCGGCGCGTGCGGCTTCGATGGCGGCGTTGAGCGCCAGCAGGTTGGTTTGCTGGGAAATGCTGGTGATTACCTCGAGGATCTGCCCGATGTTCACCGTGTTGACGTTCAGCGCCTCAATGTTGGTGCTGGAATCGCTGATCTTCGCCGTGAGACGTTGCAGGCTGCCAATCGTCTCTTCGACCACTTGCTGGCCTTCGACGGCAAGGCCCCGTGCGGCGCTCGAATGTTGCGAGGCAAGCGCTGCATTTTGTGCGATTTCCTGGGCTGCCGCGCCCAGTTCGTTGATCGCGGCCGCCACGCTGCTGGTGCGGCTGGCCTGTTGATCGGTGTTGCGCATCGAGGCATTCGAAGCATCGACGACGCTCAGCGTGACTTCGCTGACATGGGCCGTGGCAGACGACACTTCGCGGATCGACTCGTGGATGCGTTCGACGAATTTGTTGAATGACGCCGCGAGGGCGCCGAATTCGTCCCGACCATGTACGGCGAGGCGCAGGGTCAGGTCGCCTTCACCGTCGGCGATGTCCTGCATGGCGCGGCCCATGGTGTGCAACGGGATCATCAGGACGCGGATCAACAATCCCAGCAAGGCAATGATCACCACCACCGCAATGACCATCGCCACCAGCGCCGAAGAGCGGGTTTCATTGAGCATGGCAAACGCGGCGTCCTCATCAAGAACCACGGCCACATACCAGTTGGCGGACGGCACACCGTCCAGATGCGTGAACAGAAGAAACTGCGCCTTGCCGTCGTCATGGACTTGCTGAAGGCCTTCGCGAAGCGCAGGAGCGCCTAGAGGATAAACATCGCCAAGGCTCTTGAGTACCCGCTTCGCATCCGGGTGAATCAGGATCTTGCCCTCGCCACTCACCAGAAAAGCGCGGCCATGGCCATTGAAATCCAGTGCGTTGATGATCCCGCTGACCTGCGCCAGATCATAGTCGGCGCCCATCACACCCAACATCGTGCCGTTGCGCCGTACCGGCGAGGCCACCGTGATCACGGTTTTGCCGGAGGAGACGGCGACATAGGGTTCGGTGACGACCGTGCTGTTTGCCGAGGCGGCGGACTTGTACCAGGCACGGCTGCGCGGATCGAAATCCTTCGGGCGTTCGCGGGCCGGTACGGAGAACATCTTGCCTTCCAGACTGCCGAAGTAACTGGACTGAAAGTTGCCGGTGTAGACCGGCAGACTGAAGGTGCCGGTGAGCGATTCGGCGTCGGCCCCGCTACGCGCGATTTGCTGGGACATTGATTCAACCAGCTGCATGCGGCTGTTGAGCCACGTCTGCAAATTGCTGGCGATCAGCGCGCCGACGTCGTCGAGCGTCGCGGCGGTCTGGGTGCGAATCCCTTCGCGCTGTTGGTAATCATTGAAGACGGTAAAACCGGAAAAAGTCAGGGCCACCACCAGGCCCGCAGCCAAAAGGATTTTCTGGCTGAAGTTCAAAGAGATCGTCATCGTGTCGGCTCGTCCTGGCACAAAGAGCGTGGCCGACTCACAAGTTCTTATTGACCCTTATCGACCACTTGCAAATTACGTTTGATTGTTCAACTCAGCGTTAAGCCTTCGAGAAACTCGATGCAGAGTTATCCCGAAAAGGGGCAGGGCTTGGCGCAGCTGACTTACAGAAAGTTGTAGGTGTAGTTGAAGATCAAACGGGTTTGATCGGTATCACGCACCGAGCCCGAATCGTCGCCGCGATAGACACCATGACGCAGGGTCGCGCCGAAGTTCTTCAGCGGGCCGGTCTGCACGACGTAGTCGATGCGCATGTCGCGCTCCCACTCGGAGTGATCGCCACCGTTACCGATGTCCTTGATGTTATCGCCGTGCAGATAAGCGATGCCGGCCTTCAGACCCGGCACACCGAGGCCAGTGAAGTCATAGGTGTACTGGCCGAACGTGGTGTTTTCACCGGCGCGGACGAACTGGTTGATCATGCTGTCGGTGAACAGATAGAAACTCGAACCACCCTCGCCTTCATTGCGCCCACGGCTGTCGGTGATGTTGCCGTTGCTCATGTACACGAAGCCGCCATCGTCGTTCACACGCTGATGGCCGAGTGTCAACGCGTGACCACCCAAGGCATAGGTGAACATCGCGCTCCAGGTCTTGTTATCGACCTCGTTGGCATTCTTGGCGTAGCCGTTGTTGTTATTGAAGGCGTATCCAGCCTGACCGTTCTTGCCATCGGAACGGCTGTCGAAGTAGCGCAGGTCAGTCTTGAACGTTTGCCCTTCACTGATCGGATAGACATGCACCAGGCCGAGGAACGTCTGTTTGTAGAAGTCCTCCAGTTGCGAATGGTAGGCCTGGACGGTCAAGTCTTTGGTGATCTTCCAGTCCACACCACCGTACTGGAAGTTGTTCGACTCCTGCGTCGCCCCGGCAATCGACAGCCCGGCCCAGTTGCTGGAGGCACGCCCGGCGGCTTGGGTGATCTTGCCGGCGTTGACCGTCACGCCATCGAATTCTTTCGAAGAGAGCATGCCGCCCTGGAAGGTTTGCGGCAGCAGACGACCATCGTTGGCGACCAGAATCGGCAGGCTCGGTTGCAGCGCGCTACCGATCTTCAACTCGGTTTTCGACAGCTTCGCCTTGACGTTGGCACCACCACGGCTCCATGACTTTTCAGCCGAACCGTCGGAGTCGCTGGGGAAAAAAGTATTGCTGTCCGGGTGATGCCCCTTGCCGCCATCCAGATGAATCCCCACCAGGGCCTGAGCATCGACACCGAAGCCGATTGTGCCTTGGGTGTAGCCGGACAGGTAATTGAACAAAAGACCTTCGGCCGTCTCTTTCTGATCGGCGCCGCCGACCCGATTGTCGTTGTTGAAATACATCGTGCGAGAACTGACGCTGGCCTTGCTGCCCTCGATGAAACCTTGCGGTGCGGCATCGGCGGCGTGAACGCCGATTGAGGACAAACCGGCCAGCGCGAGCACCGCCGTCATCGTTTGCTTGTACATGTGTTGTGCTCCTGGCTTTTTTTATGAAAACGTCAGTTTCCGAGCAACAGCCGCCCCAGCGGCTGAGTCGGAAACTCCCCACGGTGTCTTGCAGTTTCGGGTCTACTTTTGTCTCAACAGATCAATGCAGGATCTGGCTGAGGAAGCGCTGGGTGCGCTCGTTTTGCGGGTTGTCGAAGAACACGTCCGGCGGCGCCTGTTCAACGATTTCGCCCTGATCCATGAAGATCACGCGGTTGGCCACGGTTCGGGCAAAGCCCATTTCATGGGTGACGCAAAGCATGGTCATTTGGTCTTCGGCCAGGCTGATCATGGTGTCGAGCACTTCCTTGACCATTTCTGGATCGAGCGCTGAAGTGGGCTCGTCGAACAGCATGATTTTCGGTTTCATGCACAGGGCGCGGGCAATGGCCACACGCTGTTGTTGACCGCCCGAGAGCTGGCCCGGGTATTTGTGCGCCTGCTCCGGAATGCGCACGCGCTCCAGATAATGCATGGCAATTTCCTCGGCCTGCCTGCGCGGCATCTTGCGCACCCACATCGGTGCGAGGGTGCAGTTCTGCAAAATGGTCAGGTGCGGGAACAGGTTGAAATGCTGGAAGACCATGCCGACTTCGCGGCGAATGCTCTCGATCTGCTTAAGGTCGTCGGTCAGCTCCACGCCATCGACAATGATGCTGCCCTTCTGGTGTTCTTCCAGGCGATTGAGGCAACGAATGGTGGTCGACTTGCCCGACCCCGACGGGCCGCACAGCACAATTCGCTCGCCTTGGCGCACGTTCAGATGGATGTCCTTGAGGACGTGGAATTGCCCATACCATTTGTGAACGCCGGACATCTGGACCATGCCTTCAACGCCCAACGGTTTACGGCTGACTTGAGTCATGAACAACCTCTTCGACGCGGGGTGTTAGTGAAGGACCGCCTGCAAGAACTGCTGAGTGCGCAGCTCTTTCGGCGCGGAAAAAATCTGCGACGGCGGGCCCATCTCGACAATCTTTCCGCCGTCGAAGAACACCACGCGATCCGCCACTTCCCGGGCGAAGCCCATTTCATGGGTCACGACGATCATGGTCATGCCTTCAGCGGCCAGATCCTTCATCACGTTCAGCACGTCGCCGACGGTTTCCGGGTCGAGTGCCGAGGTCGGCTCGTCGAACAGCAGCAATTTGGGTTTCATCGCCAGCGCCCGGACAATCGCCACCCGCTGTTGCTGCCCCCCCGACAGCTCCGACGGATAGCCCTCGGCCTTGTGCCGCAGTCCGACGCGATCAAGCAGCGTCAGCGCCGTGCTTTGCGCTTGAGCCTTGGAAGCGCGTTTGAGCTTGACCGGGGCCAGCGTCATGTTCGCCATCACCGACATGTGCGGAAACAGGGTGTAATCCTGAAACACCATGCCGACTTCTTCGCGCAACCGGGCCAACGCCTTGCGATCCCCAGCCTTGGCCGACTGGCCGTCGCCGATCACCACGCTGCCGGCCGACGGTGCCTCCAGGCTGTTCAGGCAGCGAATGAAGGTGGATTTCCCCGAACCGCTGGGGCCGATGATCACCACCACTTCGCCTTCGGTGACGTCCAGATCCACACCCTTGACCACTTCGTGATCGCCAAAGCGCTTGTGCAGCCCACGGACTGTCAGCATCGTGCTCATAGGCCGGCCTGCGCCCGCGTCGCCGCTTGCAGACGATCATGGGCGGCCGCCAGACGATCGCGACGGGCCGCAATGGCCTGGCGTTCGGTGGCGAGACGCGCGTTGGCGCGTTGCAGGCTCGGTATCAGCGAGGCCATCGATGGGCCGCCAGCCGAAGAACGCGCCTGCACGTTGGCAGTCGGATCGAGGCAGTCGCGGACTTTCTCCGCAGCAATATTCAGCGCGTGACCCAATTGCTCCTGGGCGCAGACGTCGACCATCGCCGTGTCGATGCGATGCGCCGGCAAACCTGCGTCCATCGCCATGCGCACCACGCCGCCGACCACGTGATGGGCTTCGCGGAACGACAGATCGGCTTCTTTGACGATCAAGTCCGCCAGACCGGTCGCGGTGGAGAAGTCCTCACCGGCACGTTTCACCGCCAGTTCGACATTCGGCGTCGCCGTGCGCAGCACCAGATCGAGCAGTTTCAGGCAGCGCAGGGATTCCTCGGCGGCTTCCCAAAACCCACGGGTGCCCTCGCGATTACCGTCGCCGGTGTGGGAAAAGTTACTGCCTTTGATGGTGATGCTCGCGCCCATCAGCAAACCGACGATGTGGCCGCTGCGACCCTTGAGGTATTCCAGCACGGTCGGGTTTTTCTTTTGCGGCATGATGCTCGACGTCGCGGCCACGCTGTCCGGGAAGTCGATCAGGCTGAACTCATGGGTGCTCCAGACGAAATAATCCTGGGCCACACGACTCCAGAACACCGACAGCAGGCTCAGGTGCGACAGGCTTTCCAGAATGAAATCCCGCGAGCCGACGGCGTCCAGGGCATTGTCCAGATAACCGTCGAAACCCAGCAGTTCCGCTGTGCGCGCCCGGTCGATGTCGAACGGCGTACCGGCAAAAGCCGCAGCGCCCAGCGGGCTCTGGTTCATTGAGTCGAGCACTTGGGTCAGGCGTTTGCAGTCACGCTCCAGCGCCTGTTCCACCGCCGACAGGTAATAACCGTAAGTAATCGGTTGCGCCGGCTGCAGATGGGTATAACCCGGCATCACCACTTCGGCGTATACCTCGGCGTTGTTGATGGCGGTCTGGCGCACCTGGATCAGCGCGTCGATCAGATCCATCAGCGTCTCGCGGCAACGCAGGCGATCAAGGGTCGCGAGGATGTCGTTGCGGCTGCGGCCGGTATGCAGGCGTCCGCCGACATCGGTGCCGATCTGCTCGATCAAATGCGCCTCGTAATTGAAGTAAGCGTCCTCGCGGGACGGATCGAGCGTGACCACGCCAGGCCCGGCCGCTTCCATGTCGAGCACGCCTTTGGCCAGCGCCGTGGCGTGTTCACCGCGAATCAGCCCCTGTTCGGCGAGCATCACGATATGCGCCTTGTTGACGTTGCCAAGGTTGTCGAAACCCTCGGCAAAGCCTTCCAGACGCGGGCGGTAAATGAACTCGTTGACTTCCGGTGCGGTAGTTTCCTTGAGGCGCCGACTGACTTTGGATTCTTGCATCACGAAAACTCCTTAATGATTGCCACGCGTCACCGGGCGACCCAAGCGACGTTCGAGATAACGGCTGAGCCAGCTCAGCAATGAACACAGGACGAAATACACCAGCAGCACCGTGCCGTAGACAGCAAACGCGGGACTCACGCCGGTCATGACCGTGGCGCGTTCGATGATGATCTGACCGACCTTGAGAAATTCGCTGACACCCACCAAAGCCCCAAGGGACGTGGCTTGTACCAGCATGGTCAACAGCCCGGTGTAGGCCGGAAGAATCGCTTTCATCGACTGCGGCACGATGACATGGAGATAGGTCTGCCAGGGGCGCAGGCCCAGGGCCCAGGCACTTTTCCATTGATGGCGCGCCACCGATTCGAGGCCGCCGCGCACGATTTCGATGCCATTGGCGCTGCCCCAAAGGGTCAAGCCGATGGTCACCGCTGCGAAGGGGCTCAGATCGATGCCCAGCATCGGCACCCCGAAGAAAATCAGGTACACGTTGACGATCAACGGGATCGAGCGAAACAGCTCCACGTAGCCATGAATGACCCAGCCCAGCAGCCGGTTTTTTATCGTCGCCAACACGCCGAAAAACACCGAAATCAACGTCGTGAACAGCAGGATCACCAGCGCCAGGCGCAAAGTCATCCACAGGCCTTTGGAAACGAAGCCCCAGTTTTCAACTAAAAAATTCATCGAGGCCTCACTGCCGGAAAGGTCGTTGCAGATAGGCCGACAAGCGTCCGGTCAACAGCGCCAGAATGGCCACCAGTGACAGGTAGATCACGCAGATCGCACTGAACATCTCGACGGCGCGAAAATCCGTGGCAATCCGGTCCACCGCCACAAACGTCAGCTCGGCCAGACCGATGGCCTGCAAGTACGACGAGTTTTTCAGCAGCGAAATGGCCGTGTTCAGTGCCGCTGGCAAACTGGTGCGAAAGGCAATCGGCAGCGCCACCAGGCAGAAGTAATGTGCAGGCTTGAGGCTGAGTGCGGCGGCCGCTTCACGCATGCCGTGCTCGACCGTCGCCAGACCACCGCGCACGTTTTCCACTTGATACGCCCCGGCCCACAACGACAGGCACAGCACGCCGGACCAGAACAGCGACAGCTCGAAGCCAATCGCCGGCAAGCCGTAGAAGATGAAAAACAGCTGCACCAGAATCGGCGTATTGCGTATCAGCTCGACGTAAAGCACGACAACCTGCGCCAGCACGGGCACTTTCATCACCCGCGCTGCACCGCCCGAAATGCCGATCAACAGCGAAAACAGGATCGCCAGCAGCGACACCCGCAGGGTCATCAACACGCCGTCGAGCAGCGCCGGCCATTGCGCCAGCAGATAATTGAGATCGAAATCCATAACGCCGACCGTCAGAGCGCTTCAGCAGGTTTGGCCTGCTCGAAGACACTCAGGTAGTAGCTCTGGATATTCTGCGGAACGTTCTGCTGCACCCAACCGCGAAACAGCTTCTCTTCGTGCATCCGCGCCACAGCCGCGCTGAGGTAGTCGCGCCATTTTTCATCGTGCTTGCGCACACCGATGGCGGCGTCGGAGATCAGGAAAGGCTCATTGAGCAGGCGCGCGTTCTTGTCGTTGTCGGCCACCACCACCAATGTCGCGGCGTCGTGGGTGTAGGCGTCGGCGCGGCCCTGGCGGAAAGTCTGCAAGGCATCGGCGGCGCTGTTCATGCGCAGCGTCTTCACGTCCGGCATGTGGTCTTCAAACCATTTGGCCTGCACCGAGCCCTTGAGGGTGGCGAGGGTCTTGCCCTTCAGGTCGACGATTTTGTTGATCGTGCTGTCTTTCTTCACCACCACGTCACTGGCGCCCCAGCGATAGGGCTGAGTGAAATCGATCACGCGCAGCCGCTCGGGTGTAACGCCCAATGTGGCGATCAGGAAGTCGACTTTGCGGCCGAGCAATTGCGGCACGCGGTTTTCAGCGGTCACGCAAGTGAAGGTCACTTTGTCTTTCGAGCCCAGTGCCCACAGCGCGATCTGCCGGGACATTTCCACTTCGACCCCGGCGAATTCGCCATTGCCGTCCTGAAAACCGTAGGGTGGCTGGTCGCAACGAACGCCTGCTCGCAACTGGCCGGCTTCTTTGATTTGATCGGGTACGGCGGGAAGTTCGGCGGCGTGTGCTTGCATCACACCGATGAGGGAAAAACCGGAAATTGCCAATGCACTGCGAAGGATTTTCAGGGAAAACGACATGGTGCCTCCTGGTACTACGCCAACTCGGCCTCAGGCGCTAAGCGACGCAATGAGTCTTAATGAAAAGGTGTCGTGTGCTCACTTTCGCATCGAATACATCAGGCAATGACGTCGATGTCGCAAGCAGTTATAAAGCTTCTGTCTCATATCAACCAATGACAATACACTAGGCCTTCATACCAAATTGATATGCCCTAAATGAACTTCAAACAAGTCGAAGCCTTCCGCGCCGTGATCTTGAGCGGCTCGATGACGGCAGCTGCCGAATCCCTGCACACCTCTCAACCGAACATCAGTCGGTTGATTGCGCAGCTGGAACGCAGCAGCGGATTCAAGCTGTTCGAACGGATGGGCGGACGCCTGTTACCCACAGATGAAGGTGCGGCGCTGTTCGCTGACGTCGAGCGGGCGTTCATCGGCCTGCAGAGTTTGCAGCGCTCGGCGGAGAACATTCGTCGAGTGGGCACGGGACAATTGCGCATCGGTGCCGTGCCTTCACTGTCATTGTCGGTATTGCCTCGGGTGGTCAAACGCTTCCGCGAGGAAAATCCGGACGTGGCGATTTCGCTGCACACCAGCGATTCGCCAATGGTCGCCCATTGGGCGGCGTCGCAGTTCTGCGACCTTGGGCTGGTGTCATACGTTGGCGAAGACATGCCCGGGGTGAACATCCGCGACATTTGCGACGTGCAGGGGGTTTGTGTGTTCCCCAAAGGACATCGACTCAGCACATTAGCCTCGGTGGGGCCGGACGATTTAAAAGGCGAGGAGTTTATTTCGCTGTCACAAAGCGACGGCTCACGCGCCCGTGTCGACCGGGCGTTTCCCGAGGATCGCAACCATCGAAAGTTGAATCTGGAAACGCCTTACGCAGCTACGGTCTGTTCACTGGTGGCGCTGGGGTTGGGGGTGAGCATCGTCAGCCCGATTGTTGCGCAGGAGTATTTGCACACGGGTATCGAGACGCGGCCGTTTTATCCACAGATCCGGTTTTCGACTTACTTGCTGCTGCCGGCGGATCGGCCGCAAAGCATGCTGACAAGGCGTTTTGGTGACCTGATCCATGAAATGCTCACCGAGGCGGCGAAGGATTGGCAGTGACGGTTGACGATGTAAAAAAGGGGAATCAGCGGTGGCTGATTCCCCTTTTGTACTGTGGATAACTTATTCCACCGTCACCGACTTCGCCAAATTGCGCGGCTGATCGACGTCTGTGCCTTTGAGCACGGCGACGTAGTACGACAGCAGCTGCAGCGGAATCGTGTAGAGAATCGGCGAGAGGATGTCGTGGATGTGCGGCATCTGTACAACATGAGTGCCTTCGCCATTGGTCATGCCTGCTTTCTCATCGGCAAACACCACCAATTCGCCGCCACGTGCGCGGACTTCCTGGAGGTTCGACTTGAGCTTTTCCAGCAATTCATTGTTCGGCGCCACAGTCACTACCGGCATGTCGTTATCCACAAGCGCCAGCGGGCCGTGTTTCAGTTCACCGGCCGGATAGGCTTCGGCGTGGATGTAGGAAATCTCTTTGAGCTTGAGGGCACCTTCCATCGCCACCGGGAATTGCGCGCCACGGCCAAGGAATAGAGTGTGGTTCTTTTCCGCGAACAGTTCGGCAACTTTTTCGACGGTGCTGTCCATCGCCAGGGCTTCACCCAAACGCGTTGGCAGGCGGCGCAGTTCTTCGACGAGGGTGGCTTCGATGCCCTCGGCCAATGTGCCGCGTACCTGACCGAGCGACAGCGTCAGCAGCAACAGGCCGACCAGTTGCGTGGTGAACGCTTTGGTCGAGGCCACGCCGATTTCGCGACCGGCCTGGGTCAGCAGGGTCAGGTCGGATTCGCGCACCAGCGAACTGATACCGACGTTGCAGATCGCCAGGCTCGCGAGGAAGCCGAGTTCTTTGGCGTTACGCAGCGCGGCTAGGGTGTCGGCGGTTTCGCCGGACTGGGAAATGGTCACGAACAAGGTATCTGGCTGCACCACGACTTTGCGGTAGCGAAACTCGCTCGCCACTTCGACCTGGCACGGAATGCCGGCCAGTTCTTCGAGCCAGTAACGGGCAACCATGCCGGCGTGATAACTGGTGCCACACGCGACGATCTGCACGTTGCGCACTTTGGCGAACAGCTCGGCGGCTTGCGGGCCAAAGGCTTGCACCAGCACTTGGTTCGGGCTGAGCCGACCTTCCAGCGTGCGTTGCACGACAGACGGTTGTTCGTGGATTTCCTTGAGCATGTAGTGACGGAACTCGCCTTTGTCGGCGGCTTCGGCGCCATCCGTGTACTGAACGGTCTGACGTTCGACGGCCTCGCCGTTCAGATCCCAGATCTGTACCTTCTCACGCTGGATTTCGGCGATATCGCCCTCTTCCAGGTACATGAAACGGTCGGTGACCTGGCGCAGCGCCAACTGGTCGGAGGCGAGGAAGTTCTCGCCCAGACCCAGACCAATCACCAATGGGCTGCCACTGCGGGCGGCGACCAGACGATCCGGTTGCTTGGCGCTGATCACGGCCAGACCGTAAGCGCCGTGCAGTTCCTGGACGGTGGCTTTGAGTGCCGCAGTCAAATCGGGAAGCTCTTTGAGCTTGTGGCTCAACAGGTGCGCAATGACTTCGGTGTCGGTGTCAGACGTGAACACGTAGCCCAAGCCTTTCAGTTGCTCACGCAGCGGTTCGTGGTTCTCGATGATGCCGTTGTGCACGATGGCCAGATCATCGGAAAACATCGGGTGAGCGTTACGTTCGCAAGGCGCGCCGTGAGTTGCCCAGCGAGTGTGGGCGATGCCCAGACGACCGACCAGTGGGTGTTCAGCAAGCGCCGCTTCCAGCTCGCTGACCTTGCCAGGACGGCGCATGCGCTCGAGCGTTTCCTCGTTGGTATACACCGCCACACCGGCGCTGTCATAGCCGCGGTATTCGAGACGCTTGAGGCCTTCGAGCAAGATAGCGGTGATGTTACGTTCTGCGACTGCGCCGACAATTCCACACATGCTTATGTCTCCTGATTGACTGCCGCGCAGATCAAGTTGATGCCGCGGGCCTGAATCTGATCGCGGGCCTGCTGAGGCAGGCGATCATCGGTAATGAGGGTATGGACGCTGCTCCAGGGCAGCTCCAGGTTAGGAATCTTGCGGCCGATCTTGTCGGCCTCGACCATCACGGTCACTTCTCGCGCCACGTCAGCCATCACCCGGCTGAGGCCGAGCAACTCGTTGAATGTCGTGGTGCCACGCACCAGGTCGATGCCATCGGCGCCGATGAACAGCTGGTCAAAGTCGTAAGAGCGTAGTACCTGCTCGGCGACCTGCCCCTGAAAGGATTCCGAATGCGGATCCCAGGTGCCGCCGGTCATCAGCAGCACAGGCTCGTGTTCGAGCTCGCTGAGAGCACTGGCAACGTGCAGGGAGTTGGTCATCACCACCAGACCGGGTTGGTGGCCCAGTTCGGGAATCATCGCGGCGGTGGTGCTGCCGCTGTCGATGATGATGCGGGCGTGCTCGCGGATGCGCTTGACGGCTGCGCGCGCAATGGCCTGTTTGTATTTCGAGACGCTCTGGCCGGGTTCCGCTACCAATTCCTGGGGCATGGTGATGGCGCCGCCGTATCGACGAAGCAGCAAACCATGGCTTTCTAGCGCCGCGAGATCCTTGCGGATCGTAACTTCCGAGGTTTCGAAGCGCTTGGCCAATTCATCCACGCTCACTTCGCCCTGCTCATTCAGCAAGGCAAGGATATTGTGGCGACGCTGTGGAGTATTGCGTTTCGACATGGCAGCTTAAGTTTCGATTCGAAAGATAACGGAAGCAATCAAAACCTATCGGCCCCCAATCGTCAATACGTCATGCAAAAAAAATCGCAACCTGCAGCCCCGTGTAGGAGCTGCCGAAGGCTGCGATCGTTTGATCTTGAAAAAGACTGTGGATAACTCAGGTTTTCTTGATCTTCTCCGGCCGCTTCCAGCCATCAATGTTCTTCTGCCGCGCCCGGCCAACAGCCAATTGCGCGATATCAACATTCTGCGTAATGGTCGAACCCGCCGCCGTGGTCGCACCGGACGAGATATCCACAGGCGCTACCAACGAGTTGTTGGAGCCGATGAACACGTCTTCACCCAGCACGGTTTTCCACTTGTTGGCACCGTCATAGTTGCAGGTGATGGTGCCCGCGCCGATGTTAGTGCGGGCGCCGACTTCGGCGTCACCCAAGTAAGTCAGGTGCCCAGCCTTGGCGCCTTCGCCCATGTGCGCGTTTTTCAGTTCAACGAAGTTACCCACATGGGCGCGAGCTTCGAGCACCGTGCCCGGACGCAAACGGGCGAACGGGCCGGCATCGCTGCCCTCGCCCATCACCGCGCCTTCGATATGGCTATTGGCTTTGATGACCACGCCTTTGCGCAGGGTGCTGTCCTTGATCACACAGTTAGGGCCGATTTCCACGTCATCTTCGATGACGACCTTGCCTTCCAGAATGACGTTGATATCAATCAGCACATCGCGACCGACGGTCACATCGCCGCGGACATCGAAGCGCGCCGGGTCACGCAGGGTCACGCCCTGGGCCATCAAACGACGGGCCGCGCGCAATTGGTAATGACGCTCCAGCTCGGAAAGTTGCTTGCGGTCGTTGGCGCCCTGCACTTCCATGGCGTCTTCGGGTTGCTCGGTGGCCACCACGAGTCCGTCATTGACTGCCATGGCGATCACGTCGGTCAGGTAATACTCGCCTTGTGCGTTGTTGTTGGACAGACGGCTCATCCAGTCGCTCATGCGCTGGAATGGCATCGCGAGGATACCGGTGTTGCCTTCGGTGATCGCGCGCTGGGCTTCGTTGGCGTCTTTTTGTTCGACGATGGCGGTGACCTTGCCGTCGGCGTCACGCACGATGCGGCCATAACCCGTCGGGTCGTCAAGTTTTACTGTCAGCAGACCCAACTGCTCCGGGCCAACTCGTTTGAGCAGGCGTTGCAAGGTGTCGACTTCGATCAACGGGACGTCGCCGTAGAGAATCAGCACCGTGTCGGACTCGATAAACGGCACGGCTTGCGCGACGGCGTGGCCCGTTCCGAGTTGTTTGTCCTGCAAGACGAAGTTCAGATCGTCAGCCGCCAGTCGCTCGCGCACCGCATCGGCACCGTGACCGATGACGACATGAATGCGTTGCGGCTCAAGCTGCCGAGCGCTGTGGATAACATGGCCAAGCATGGAATTGCCGGCAATCGGGTGAAGCACCTTGGGCAGCGCTGAACGCATGCGAGTGCCTTGACCGGCCGCGAGGATAACGATTTCAAGAGACATGACTGGCTACCAATCCTGGGTGGTCAGCGACTGCGACCGGGTTGTGAAAGTCGGAAAAGAAAAAAGGGTAGCCGAGGCTACCCTTTTTAATCAATCGCACAACAAGCGGCTGACGGATTAACCGCCAAACTTCTTGCGGATCTGCTGAACGGTGCGCAGCTGAGCTGCGGCCTCGGCCAGACGTGCGGCAGCGGCGCCGTAATCGAAATCCGCGCCTTTTTCGTGCAGGGCATTTTCGGCAGCCTTGAGAGCTGCTTGAGCCTGAGCTTCATCCAGGTCGGCAGCACGTTGCACAGTATCGGCAAGCACCTTGACCATGTTCGGCTGAACCTCGAGAAAACCACCGGAGATGTAAAACACCTCGGCTTCCCCGCCTTGCTTGATCAGGCGGATCGGACCTGGCTTCAGATTAGTGATCAGCGGCGCGTGACCCAGAGCGATACCAAGATCACCCAGTGCACCGTGCGCAATCACCATCTCGACCAGGCCGGAAAAGATTTCCCCTTCCGCGCTGACGATATCGCAATGGACTGTCATAGCCATCTGATTGCCTCAAACTAAAATTAGCGCCCGTTTCCGGGCGCCGGGATTACAGTTTCTTGGCTTTCTCGATCGCTTCTTCGATGCCGCCAACCATGTAGAACGCTTGTTCTGGCAGGTGGTCGTAGTCACCGTTGAGGATGCCTTTGAAGCCAGCAATGGTGTCTTTCAGGGAAACGTATTTACCCGAAGCACCGGTGAAGACTTCAGCCACGAAGAACGGCTGCGACAAGAAACGCTGGATCTTACGAGCACGGTTTACCAACTGCTTGTCGGCTTCCGACAGCTCGTCCATACCCAGGATCGCGATGATGTCCTTCAGTTCTTTGTAACGCTGCAGAACATACTGAACGCCGCGAGCGGTGTCGTAGTGTTCCTGGCCGATCACGTTCGGATCCAGCTGGCGCGAAGTCGAGTCCAGTGGATCTACCGCCGGGTAGATACCCAGGGAAGCGATGTCACGGGACAGAACGACGGTGGCGTCCAAGTGGGCGAAGGTGGTTGCTGGCGACGGGTCGGTCAAGTCATCCGCCGGTACGTATACCGCCTGGATCGAAGTGATCGAACCTTCCTTGGTCGAAGTGATACGTTCTTGCAGAACGCCCATCTCTTCAGCCAGGGTCGGCTGGTAACCTACTGCCGAAGGCATACGGCCCAGCAGCGCGGATACTTCAGTACCGGCCAGGGTGTAACGGTAGATGTTGTCGACGAACAGCAGAACGTCGTTACCTTCGTCACGGAACTTCTCGGCCATGGTCAGGCCGGTCAGTGCTACGCGCAGACGGTTACCCGGCGGCTCGTTCATCTGACCGTAAACCAGTGCCACTTTGTCCAGAACGTTGGAGTCCTTCATCTCGTGGTAGAAGTCGTTACCCTCACGAGTACGCTCACCCACACCAGCGAACACGGAATAACCGCTGTGCTCGATGGCGATGTTACGGATCAGTTCCATCATGTTTACGGTTTTGCCTACACCGGCACCACCGAACAGACCGACTTTACCGCCCTTGGCAAACGGGCAAACCAGGTCGATAACCTTGATGCCGGTTTCCAGCAGGTCGTTGCCGCCTGCCTGTTCAGCGAACGAAGGCGCTGGACGGTGAATGCCCCAACGCTCTTCGGTGTCGATTGGACCTGCTTCGTCGATCGGGTTGCCGAGGACGTCCATGATCCGGCCCAGGGTCGCTTTACCGACCGGTACGGAAATGGCAGCGCCGGAGTCGGAAACTTCCAGACCGCGCTTCAAGCCTTCGGTGGAACCCATCGCAATGGTACGAACCACGCCGTCGCCCAGCTGCTGCTGAACTTCCAGAGTGGTGCCGGCATCGCTTTTGACTTTCAAAGCGTTGTAGATGCTCGGTACGCTGTCGCGTGGAAATTCCACGTCGATAACGGCGCCGATGATTTGAACGATACGTCCGCTACTCATAGCTGGATCCTCTGAATATTTGAACCGTTAAACCGCGGCAGCGCCGCCGACGATTTCCGAGATCTCTTGGGTGATCGCAGCCTGACGCGCCTTGTTGTAGACCAGCTGCAAATCGCTGATCAAATCACCGGCGTTGTCGGTAGCGTTCTTCATCGCGATCATCCGCGCAGCTTGTTCGGCCGCGTTGTTCTCGACCACCGCCTGGTAGACCTGCGACTCCACGTAACGGACCATCAAGCCGTCCAGCAGCTCCTTGGCATCCGGTTCGTAGAGATAGTCCCAGTGGTGCTTGAGTTCTTGATCCGGGGTTGCCACCAGCGGAACCAATTGCTCCACGGTAGGCTGTTGCGTCATGGTGTTGATGAACTTGTTGGACACCACGGACAAGCGGTCAATACGGCCGTCCAGGTAAGCATCCAGCATCACTTTGACGCTACCGATCAGATCATTGATCGACGGCTCTTCACCCAGGTGGCTGATAGCTGCTACGACGTTGCCGCCGAAGTTGCGGAAGAAAGCCGCACCCTTGCTACCAATCACACACAGATCAATCTCGACGCCGTTTTCGCGGTTTACCGCCATGTCCTTGACCAGGGCCTTGAACAGGTTGGTATTCAAGCCGCCGCACAAACCACGGTCACTGCTCACGACGACATAACCGACACGCTTTACTTCACGGTCGATCATGAACGGGTGGCGGTATTCCGGGTTGGCGTTGGCCAGATGCCCAATAACCTGGCGGATACGCTCCGCATAAGGACGGCTAGCAGCCATGCGCATTTGTGCCTTGCGCATTTTGCTGACCGCCACTTTTTCCATGGCGCTGGTAATCTTTTGCGTGCTTTTGATGCTCGCAATCTTACTGCGAATCTCTTTTGCGCCTGCCATGTAACACCTATCAGGTTAGCAAGCGGGAGCCTCGCGGCTCCCGCTGCGGCTTACCAGGTTTGGGTGGCCTTGAACTTCTCGATACCGGCTTTCATGCCAGCGTCGATTTCGTCATTGAAGTCACCTTTCACGTTGATCTTGGCCATCAAATCGGCGTGATCGCGGTTGAAGAAAGCGATCAGCGCTTGTTCGAAGCTGCCAACCTTGGTGATTTCAACGTCAGTCAGGAACCCACGCTCAGCGGCATACAGCGACAGCGCCATGTCAGCGATCGACATTGGGGCATATTGCTTCTGCTTCATCAGCTCGGTAACGCGCTGACCATGCTCAAGTTGCTTACGGGTCGCTTCGTCCAGATCAGAAGCGAACTGGGCGAATGCCGCCAGTTCACGGTACTGAGCCAGAGCGGTACGGATACCACCGGAAAGCTTCTTGATGATCTTGGTCTGAGCGGCACCACCCACACGGGATACCGAAACACCGGCGTTCACTGCAGGGCGGATGCCCGAGTTGAACATGGCCGATTCCAGGAAGATCTGACCGTCGGTGATGGAAATCACGTTGGTCGGAACGAACGCGGAAACGTCGCCAGCCTGGGTTTCGATGATCGGCAGTGCGGTCAGGGAACCGGTTTTGCCGGTCACTGCGCCGTTGGTGAACTTCTCTACGTATTCTTCCGAAACGCGGGATGCGCGCTCCAGCAGACGGGAGTGGAGATAGAACACGTCACCTGGGTAAGCTTCACGGCCTGGTGGACGGCGCAGCAGCAGGGAAATCTGGCGGTAAGCCACTGCTTGCTTGGACAGATCGTCATAAACGATCAGCGCGTCTTCACCGCGGTCGCGGAAGAATTCACCCATGGTGCAGCCGGAGTACGGTGCCAGGAATTGCAGCGCAGGAGATTCCGAAGCACTGGCAGCCACGATGATCGTGTTGGCCAGGGCGCCGTTCTCTTCCAGCTTGCGAACCACGTTGGCGATGGTCGATTGCTTCTGACCGATTGCCACGTAGACGCAGAAAATGCCGCTGTTCTTCTGGTTGATGATCGCGTCGATCGCCAGAGCGGTTTTACCGATCTGACGGTCACCGATGATCAGCTCACGCTGGCCACGGCCGACAGGGATCATGGCATCGACAGCCTTGTAGCCAGTCTGTACAGGCTGGTCTACCGACTTACGCCAGATCACGCCCGGTGCAACTTTCTCGACCGCGTCGGTCTCGGTGTTGCCCAGTGGACCTTTGCCGTCAACAGGATTACCCAGTGCGTCGACTACGCGACCCAGCAGTTCCTTACCAACAGGAACTTCGAGGATGCGGCCGGTGCACTTGGCGCTCATGCCTTCAGCCAGTGACTGGTAAGCGCCCAATACAACGGCACCTACGGAGTCTTGCTCCAGGTTGAGGGCCATACCGTAGACGCCGCCCGGAAAATCGATCATCTCGCCGTACATGACGTCGGCCAGACCGTGAATCCGCACGATGCCGTCAGATACGCTGACGACAGTGCCTTCGTTACGGGCTTGGGAGGTCACATCGAGTTTGTCGATGCGGCCCTTGATAATTTCACTTATTTCGGAAGGATTGAGTTGCTGCATTGCTCTGCTGCCCCTTCAAACTCAAGATTTCAATGCTTCGGCAAGTTTCGCGATTTTGCCGCGAATCGAGCCATCGATAACCAGGTCGCCGGCGCGGATTACGACACCACCTATAAGGGCAGCATCCTCCGCAACTTGCAGGCGCACTTCCCGGTTGAGTCGTGCACTGAGAACCTTGGCGAGTTTGTCTTGCTGTTCTTGGTTCAATGCAAAAGCACTGGTCACTTCAACGTCTACCGATTTCTCTTGTTCGGCCTTGTACAGGTCAAACAGAGCGGCAATCTCCGGCAGAAGCAGGAGACGGTCGTTTTCGGCAACGACGTTAATGAAGTTCTGAGCCTTGGCATCAAACTTGTCGCCGCACACGTCAATGAACGTGGCGGCCTTTTCTGCGCTCGTCAGTCGCGGGGCCTTGAGCACGCGCTGCAAGGTGTCATCTTGTGACACCGCTGCAGCCAGGCCGAGCATGGCTGACCAATTGGCCAGTTGCTGGTGGGCCTGAGCGTGCTCGAAGGCCGCCTTAGCGTAAGGTCGGGCCAACGTGGTCAGTTCTGCCATGATCGCCCTCGCTTAGATTTCAGCAGCCAGTTGGTTAACCAGCTCTGCGTGCGCGTTTTGATCGATTGTGGCACCCAGGATCTTCTCGGCGCCGCCGACAGCCAGCAAGCCCACTTGGGCACGCAGCTTGTCTTTGACACTGTTCAGTTCCTGTTCGATCTCGGCTTGAGCCTGAACCTTCACACGGTCAGCGTCGACACGGGCTTTTTCAACAGCCTCTTCGACAATCTGGTTACCGCGTTTCTTGGCTTGCTCGATGATTTCAGCTGCCTGAGCTTTCGCTTCGCGCAGTTGCTGACCCGCTTTCTCTTGGGCCAACTCCAGGTCGCGAGCTGCACGGCTGGCAGCGTCCAGACCATCAGCGATCTTCTTTTGACGTTCGTGCAGAGCCGCGATGACCGGAGGCCATACGAACTTCATGCAGAACAGTACAAAAATCAGGAACGCAACGGACTGGCCAATCAGGGTCGCATTAATGTTCACGCCAACACCTCGCAGTTACGTTGTCCATCACACCAAATCACTCGGAAATCCGAATGATCAGCCAGCGATCTGACCAACGAACGGGTTCGCAAAGGTGAAGAACAGAGCGATACCAACACCGATCATGGTTACGGCGTCGAGCAGACCGGCAACGATGAACATTTTAACTTGCAGCATTGGAACCATTTCTGGCTGACGCGCTGCGCCTTCCAGGAACTTGCCGCCCAGCAGGCCGAAACCAATTGCGGTACCCAGTGCGCCCAGGCCGATCAACAGTGCAACAGCGATAGCGGTTAGACCAACTACAGTTTCCATCTTTCCTCCCGACTTTTACGTCGTATGGTTTAGGTTTTTTTAATTTAAAGCGGTAAAACAAATCGTTTCAGAGGCCCCGAAGAGCCCGCCTCCCGTTTGACCGGGAGGCACATCAGACTAGTCGAAACCGGTCTTAATGGTTTTCTTCGTGCGCCATCGACAGATAGACGATGGTCAACATCATGAAGATGAACGCCTGCAGCGTGATGATCAGGATGTGGAACACAGCCCACGCCCACTGCAGAACAACGCCCAGGCCACTGAGCCAGAGCAGACCGCTGCCGAACATCACGGCGATCAGAATGAACACCAGCTCACCGGCATACATGTTGCCGAACAGACGCAGAGCCAGAGAAATCGGCTTGGCGATCAGGGTCACGAATTCCAGCAGGAAGTTCACCGGGATCAGCAGAGCCTGAACGAAGATGTTCTTGCTGCCGAACGGGTGCAGGGTCAATTCGCCGATGAAGCCGCCGATGCCCTTGACCTTGATGCTGTAGAAAATGATCAGCGCGAAAACCGAGAGCGCCATGCCCAGCGTCGCGTTCGGGTCGGTGGTCGACACGGCACGGAACGGGATGTGTTGATCGCCGGAGATCAGGATGGCCAACTGAGGAATCCAGTCGACCGGAATCAGGTCAACGGCGTTCATCAGGAACACCCAGACGAAGATGGTCAGTGCCAGCGGCGCAATCACCGGGCTACGGCCATGGAAGCTGTCTTTCACGCTGCCATCGACGAATTCGACCAATACTTCAACGAAGTTCTGCAAAGCACCTGGCTGACCGGAAGTCGCCTTCTTTGCCGCCATGCGGAAAAGAAAAACGAAGATCAGACCCAATGCGACCGACCAGCCGAGGGTATCGACGTGGAAAGCCCAGAAACCCATTTCTTTGGCTTCTGCTGCGGTGTGGGCAAAGCCCCAGCCGCCGTTGGGTAGCTGACCGAAGGTCAGGTTCTGCAAGTGGTGCTGGATATAGCCCGAAGCGGTTGTCTCTGCCATGGTTGCCTCAAACGCCCTAAGGTCTCGAAAGTCTTGTTCTCATCAGCAGGGGAGCGAACCAGCTGACTGACTGAGTCAGCACGAAGACGCCGAATACTGCGATCGGCGCCAATGGCTTCACACCTGCGAACACCAGCGCAAAAAGCACTGCTGTCAAAATCAGTTTGCCTGCCTCGCCGGCATAAAAAGACCGGACGATGGACTGGGCTGCTCGGGCGCCGGAAAACCGAAATGCCTTGTGAGCGAAATACACATTGGGCAGCAAGGCTATCAGGCCTCCGCAAAGTCCCGAGTATCCGGCGACGACTCCATGCCATTGCCAAAGCGCCAAGGCAGCAATGAGCAAAACGACAAATTGAGCCATCAACACCGGAAAAACTGCCATGCGATGGAAGGGCAAGCGGTTTGGCGTGCGGGTTTCCATCACTGTTGCTCTCCAATGGTCGGCTGCCGAAATTCAATAACTTGGCATAATTTGTGCCGACAAAATGCGCGCAGAGTATAGGGGCGGTTCTGCCCCTATTCAACTGTCAGGTAGTGATTTCCGACTGCGCGCTACATGAGGAAATGTTTCAGCGGATGTGCGCGAGCACACCCTGAAGCTCATCGAGGGAGTTGTAACCGATCACCAATTGCCCCTTGCCCTTCTTCCCGTGGCGGATCTGCACCGCAGAGCCTAGGCGCTCGGCCAGGCGCTGTTCGAGGCGGGCGATGTCCGGATCGGTCTTGGCCGGTTCAACAGGCTCCGGTTTGCCGCTCAACCACTGACGAACCAGTGCCTCAGTTTGGCGCACGGTCAGCCCGCGTGCGACAACATGTCGCGCCCCTTCAACCTGTTGATTTTCCGGCAAACCAAGCAAGGCACGAGCGTGACCCATTTCCAGGTCGCCGTGGGACAGCATGGTTTTGATAACTTCGGGTAGTGCAATAAGCCGCAACAGGTTAGCCACAGTGACCCGGGATTTACCCACAGCCTCGGCAACCTGCTGCTGAGTCAGCTGAAATTCCTGCTGGAGACGCTGCAATGCGATCGCTTCTTCGATCGGGTTGAGGTCTTCACGCTGAATGTTCTCGATCAGCGCCATGGCGATCGCGGTTTCATCGGGCACATCGCGCACCATCGCCGGGATGGTTTCCTGGCCAGCCTGCTGGCTCGCGCGCCAGCGCCGTTCACCGGCGATGATTTCAAAGCGGCCATTGCCGATCGGGCGCACCACAATCGGCTGCATGATCCCTTGCGCCTTGATTGAATTCGCCAGTTCTTCCAGCGCCTGCGGATCCATGTCCCGGCGCGGCTGGTATTTGCCGCGCTGGATCAGATCCAGAGGCAGGTGCTGCAACTCGCGTTGATCAGCCTGCACCGCCTGCTCTTCCAGCGAACTGACGGTCGGACCGCTCAGCAGTGCATCCAGTCCTCGTCCGAGACCTCGTTTCTTGACGGCCATGGGGATTCCTTAAGTTGGCAGAGCGGCGGCGACGCGTGAATTTTTGCGCTGACGGCGAACCATTTCGCCGGCCAGGGCCAGATAAGCCAGCGCACCACGCGACTGCTTGTCGTAAGCCAGCGCCGGCATGCCGTAACTCGGTGCTTCGGCCAAGCGGATGTTGCGCGGAATCACCGTGTCATACAGCTGATCGCCGAAATGTTCCTTGAGCTGGGCCGAGACATCGTTCATCAGGCTCAAGCGCGGGTCGTACATGGTGCGCAGCAGACCTTCAACCTTGAGGTTCGGGTTTAGCAATTCAGCGATGCGCTTGATGTTATCCACAAGGTCGCTCAGGCCTTCGAGCGCAAAGTACTCGCATTGCATGGGGATAATCACCCCATCGGCGGCGACCAAGGCGTTCAGCGTGAGCATCGACAGCGACGGTGGGCAGTCGATCAGGATGTAATCGTAGTTCTCCCGAACCGGCGCCAGCGCGCTGCGCAAGCGGCTCTCTTTCATCTGCATTTCCAGCAGAACGACTTCGGCCGCCGTCAGGTCACGGTTGGCCGGCAGCAATTGATAGCCGCCGTGCTCGGAATACTGCATGGCCTGCATCAAATCGCATTCACCGATCAGCAGATCGTAAACCGAGTTTTCCAGGCCATGTTTATCCACACCGCTACCCATGGTGGCGTTGCCCTGTGGATCGAGATCGATCAACAGCACCCTACGCTTGGTCGCGACCAGGGATGCTGCGAGGTTGATGCAGGTGGTGGTCTTGCCCACACCGCCCTTTTGGTTCGCTATCGCGAATACCTTAGCCATTCTTGCTTGTGTTCCCAATCATGCCGTGCGGCGCAGTATCAGCAGATGGCGTTGGCCTTGGCAACCGGGTACGGCCAAGGCATGTTCGCTATCGAGGTGGAAGTCTGCCGGCAATGCTACCAGCTCATCGGTCGGATGAACGCCCTTCATTGCCAACCAGCGCGTATCGGCATCGCCGAGGTGGCGAGTCCAGTTCGAAAAGTTCTCCATGCTGCTGAACGCCCGGGAAATAATCCCGTTGAATGGTTGAGCAGGCTGAAAAGCTTCGACGCGACTGTGGATAACTTGCAGGTTATCGAGCTTGAGTTCGAGTTTTACCTGCGTGAGGAAGCGGGTCTTCTTGCCGTTGCTGTCCAGGCAGGTCACGCGCGAGTCCGGAAACAGGATCGCCAATGGAATCCCCGGCATGCCGCCGCCGCTGCCAACGTCGAGCCAGCGACCGTTCTCGATAAACGACATCACGCTCAGACTGTCGAGCAAATGCCGCGAGACCATTTCGTCTGGATCGCGCACGGCCGTCAGGTTGTAGGCCTGATTCCACTTGATCAACAGGGCCAGATAACCCAACAGCAATGCATGCTGGGTTTCGCTGAGGTTTATACCGAGCGCGCCGGCTCCTGTGGATAACTCTTCGGCGTGTTGCGAAGTGACCTTAGCACTCAAGCGCTTTGCTCCAACTGACGGCCCGCGCCGCGTTTTTTCAAATGAATCATCAAAAGTGAAATCGCTGCCGGGGTCACGCCTGGAATCCGCGAAGCCTGACCGAGCGTCTCCGGACGAGTTGAGCCGAGCTTGCTCTGGATCTCCTTGGAGAGACCGGAAATATTGGAGTAATCGATATCCACAGGCAGCTTCGTGTCTTCACTGGCGCGCAGACGGGCGATTTCGTCCTGTTGACGGTCGATGTAACCGGCATATTTGGTTTTGATCTCGACCTGCTCGGCGACCTGTGGATCTTCTGCGCCATTGCCAGTCACCTCGACCAGGCCAGCGTAGTCGATTTCCGGACGGCTCAAGAGGTTGAGCAAGTTGTACTCGTGGGTCAGCGGCGTGCCGAATTTCTCGGCAATGGCATTGCCCTGTTGCGTATTCGGACGAACCCAGGTGCTTTTCAGGCGCTGTTCTTCCAGCTCGATGCTCTCGCGTTTCTTGCAGAAGGCCGCCCAACGCGCGTCATCGACCAGACCGAGCTCACGACCTTTTTCGGTCAGACGCAGATCGGCGTTGTCCTCTCGCAGAATCAGGCGGTACTCGGCGCGAGACGTGAACATCCGGTAAGGCTCTTGGGTACCAAGGGTGATCAGATCGTCAACCAACACCCCGATGTACGCCTCATCGCGACGCGGGCACCAGGCTTCTTTGCCTTTGGCGCGTAATGCAGCGTTAGCGCCGGCGAGCAAACCTTGAGCGCCGGCTTCTTCGTAACCGGTGGTGCCGTTGATTTGCCCGGCAAAGAACAGACCGCCGATGACTTTGGTTTCGAGGCTGTACTTCAGGTCGCGCGGATCGAAGTAGTCGTACTCGATCGCATAACCCGGACGCACGATGTGCGCGTTTTCCATGCCTCGGATCGATTGCACGATCTGCAATTGCACGTCGAACGGCAAGCTTGTGGATATCCCGTTCGGGTACAGCTCGTGAGTGGTCAAACCTTCCGGTTCGATGAAGACCTGATGGCTTTCCTTGTCGGCAAAGCGGTGGATTTTGTCTTCAATCGACGGGCAATAGCGCGGACCGATGCCCTCGATCTCGCCGGCAGCCGAATACATCGGCGAACGGTCGAGGTTCGCGGCAATGATTTCGTGGGTGCGCGCGTTCGTGTGGGTAATCCAGCAACTGACTTGCCGTGGATGCTGTTCCTTGTTGCCCATGAACGACATCACCGGGATCGGCGTATCACCCGGTTGCTCGGACATCACCGAGAAATCCACCGAGCGGCCATCAATACGCGGCGGCGTACCGGTTTTCAGGCGACCCACACGCAATGGCAACTCACGAAGACGGTGTGCAAGGGCAATCGATGGTGGGTCACCGGCGCGGCCGCCGGAAAAATTCTGCAAACCGATGTGGATAAGTCCACCGAGGAACGTACCGGTGGTCAATACCACGGAATCGGCGAAGAACCGCAGACCCATTTGCGTGACAACACCGCGTACTTGTTCCTGCTCGACGATCAAATCATCCGCAGCCTGTTGAAATATCCACAGGTTCGGCTGATTTTCGAGGATTTCGCGGACGGCGGCCTTGTAGAGAATACGGTCAGCTTGCGCACGAGTCGCCCGCACCGCCGGGCCTTTACGGCTGTTCAATACGCGAAACTGAATGCCGCCCATATCGGTAGCCGTTGCCATCGCGCCGCCGAGGGCATCGATTTCCTTGACCAGATGGCTTTTGCCGATGCCACCGATAGCCGGGTTGCAACTCATGGCACCGAGGGTTTCCACGTTATGCGTCAGCAACAGGGTTTTTGCACCCATGCGTGCTGAGGCCAGTGCTGCCTCGGTACCGGCATGACCGCCGCCGATGACGATCACTTCAAAACGGGAAGGGAAATCCACCACGCACCTCGTGCCTGCTTAAGTAGGTCAATTCAGGAAAATTTGAGATCAGGTTCTGAACCTGGTCGGCAAGTATAGGGACTTCGCCCTTCCTAAAGAACCCTTTGCACAAAATTTAACCAGCTGTGGAGAACTTGCGGTTAAAAAAATAAAAAAGAAAGAAATTTATAAAATCTTTGTTTTTATGTTTATTTTTACAGAGGCAACGATCTGTGGATAGAACGCTGTAAGCCTTGTTTTTCAATGTGTACAGAGATTCAAAACCCTGTGGCCATGTACCGCTGAGGCCTTTGGATAACCAGTCTAAGCCTGTGGATGAAAGGGGTGGTTATCCACAGAGCCAGTTATATCCAGTTTTAAGGCCCGGTTATCAACTGATCTCAGAGCCAGTTATTCACAGGGCTTAATCCATAGAAAATGGTTGGTTCCAGAATTTTCGGGCAGCCAAAACCGCTCGTACTGATGCCTCAGTCGAGCAAATGAAAAGGGATTTTCAAATATGGGAAACAAAAACGGGCCACGAATGGGCCCGTTTGAGTACAGCGGTCAGGTCACTTTCCGATACAGAAGCTGGAAAAAATTCGTCCCAGCAGATCATCGGAACTGAATGCACCGGTAATCTCACCCAGTGAATGCTGTGCCTGACGTAAATCTTCGGCCAACAGTTCGCCGGCACCCGCCAGGGTCAATTGCGCGCGACCGTGCTCAAGCGCCGAGCTGGCGTGACGCAGCGCTTCCAAATGCCGGCGGCGCGCACTGAAGCTGCTTTCCGACGTCTGCTCATAGCCCATGCAGGCCTTGAGGTGATCGCGCAACAGCTCCAGGCCTTCACCGGCGGACTTTGCACTGAGACTGATGGTGACGTGGCCATCGTCGCTGACCTCCATTTCCATGGCTTCACCGGTGAGATCGGCTTTATTGCGAATCAGCGTGACCTTGGCTGGATCGGGCCGGGTTTCGAGGAATTCCGGCCATAGCGCAAAAGGATCAGCCGCTTCCGGAGCCGTCGCATCAACCACCAACAGCACACGATCCGCTTCGCTGATGGCTCTCAAAGCCCGCTCAACGCCGATTTTTTCAACTTGGTCGTCGGTATCGCGTAGGCCCGCGGTGTCCACCACATGGAGGGGCATTCCGTCGATGTGGATATGTTCACGAAGAATGTCCCGGGTGGTGCCGGCAATTTCGGTAACGATCGCGGCTTCACGACCCGCCAATGCATTCAACAAGCTGGATTTTCCGGCATTCGGACGACCCGCAATGACTACGGTCATCCCATCACGCAGCAATGCACCCTGCCCGGCTTCGCGCAGAACAGTGGATAACTCGTCGCGAACCTTATCCAGCATGCTCAGCACGTGACCATCGGCGAGGAAGTCGATTTCTTCCTCGGGAAAGTCAATGGCGGCTTCGACGTAGATGCGCAGGCCAATCAACTGTTCCGTGAGGTTATGCACACGTTGGGAAAACGCACCCTGCAATGAACGTAGGGCATTGCGTGCGGCCTGTGCAGAACTCGCTTCGATCAGGTCGGCGATGGCTTCGGCCTGGGCCAGGTCGAGTTTGTCGTTGAGGAACGCGCGCTCGCTGAACTCTCCCGGCCGGGCCAAACGGCAACCAAGTTCCAGGCAGCGTTTGAGCAACATATCGAGAACGATCGGGCCGCCGTGGCCTTGCAGTTCCAGCACGTCTTCACCGGTGAAAGAGTTTGGGCCGGGAAAATACAGCGCCAGGCCTTCATCAAGCACCTGCTGTTCGTCACTGAAGAATGGACCGTAATGGGCATATCGCGGTTTCAGTTCTCGACCGCTGATGGCCTTGGCGGCAACACCGGCCAATGGCCCGGAAATGCGCACGATGCCGACGCCGCCACGGCCCTGTGCGGTTGCGACGGCAGCAATGGTTTCACGAGGTACGCTCATAAACCGGTATCCAGACAAAATGGCAGATAGCAAAACGCCCCACTAGGGGGCGTTTTGAGTGGTGTTATCCACAGAGTAAGTTACGCCTCGGCTTTTTTCGTCGCCGCTTCGATCTTACGCGTGATGTACCACTGCTGTGCAATCGACAGGCAGTTGTTCACAACCCAGTACAGCACCAGACCAGCAGGGAACCACAGGAAGAAGAAGGTGAAAATGATTGGCATCATTTTCATGACCTTCGCCTGCATCGGATCCGGCGGAGTCGGGTTGAGCTGCTGCTGAATGAACATGGTCGCGCCCATGATGATCGGCAGGATGAAGAACGGATCCTTGATCGACAGGTCGGTGATCCACAGCATGAAAGGCGCCTGGCGCATTTCCACGCTTTCCAGCAGCACCCAGTACAACGAAAGGAAAACCGGCATTTGCACGAGGATCGGCAAGCAGCCGCCCAGTGGATTGATCTTCTCTTTCTTGTACAGCTCCATCATGGCTTGCGACATTTTCTGCCGGTCATCGCCATGTTGCTCTTTCAGTGCAGCCAGTTTCGGTGCCACGGCACGCATGCGGGCCATGGATTTGTAGCTGGCTGCCGACAGCGGGAAGAAAATCCCTTTGATCAGCATGGTCAGGAAGATGATCGACCAGCCCCAGTTACCGACAATGGCGTGGATATGCTGCAGCAACCAGAAGATCGGTTGAGCGATAAACCACAGTATGCCGTAGTCGACGGTCAGTTCCAGACCTGGGGACAGCTCTTTCAGTACAGCCTGGCTTTTTGGACCCGCGTACAGAACAGCGCTGGTTTCAACTTTGGCACCCGGTGCAGCGGTCAGTGTCGGACCGGTGTAACCGATGATGTAGTTGCCTTTGCTGTCTTTACGGGTCTGGACGACGTTGTTTTCGCCCTTCGCCGGAATCCATGCGGTCACAAAGTAGTGTTGTAGCCAGGCTACCCAACCACCAGTAACGGTTTCTTTGACTTGGCCCTTGTCCATGTCCTTCATGGACACTTTCTTGTACGGCTCGGAACTTGTCCACAGGGCAGCGCCCAGATAAGTCGCAGTGCCGGTCGCCGTTGTGGACGATGGATCCGCGCTGGCGTCACGCTTCAACTGAGCGAACATCGCCCCGTTCCACGGCTGAGCGCTCTGGTTATCCACAAGGTAAGA
This sequence comes from Pseudomonas syringae, assembly GCF_021605415.1. GTDB lineage: Bacteria > Pseudomonadota > Gammaproteobacteria > Pseudomonadales > Pseudomonadaceae > Aquipseudomonas > Aquipseudomonas syringae_S. Next base: position 23,644 of record NZ_WKEQ01000007.1, on the reverse strand, counting down.
CACGGTTACGTCATACAGGCCACGTTTCAGAGTGAAACGTTTGATGTAATTGACGCCATCCTTGCTGAACTTCAGGTCGACAACCAGTTGGTCTTGACCGTCAGCCAGTTGATAAACCTTCTTCTCCGAGGCGTAAACCGGACGACCGGCAGGATTTGCATCCGGGCCGTTGGTGCCGATCAGACCGCTTTGGGCCAGATAGATGCGCTCGCCACCGTTATCGAACAGCTGGAACGGAACGTCTGGACGATCCTGACGACGTGGATACAAAGGCAAGGTCAGTTGAGCAACATCACCACCTTGTGGATCGACCGCAAGATCGAGCACGTCGGTTTTGATATGGATCAGATCCTTGCTGACAGCCACGGGCGTTTCGGCAGGTGCGCTGGTATCGCTTGCGGCGCGCGGAATATCGTCACTGGCGACAGTGTTATTGCCAGGAACGGAGTCCGGCAGACCGGGAGTGGTCGTACTGGAAGCAACATTCTGAGTCGGCAAGGCAGCCTGGCCATAGTCCTGGTTCCATTTAAGAACCATCACATAGGCGACGATTGCCAGGGCGACGATCAGGATCGTGCGTTTGATATCCATGATTACTCGGCCATCGAAGAAGAACGGGAGGTAGGGATAGGTGGAACCGGGTCATAACCACCGGGATTCCACGGATGACAGCGACCTAAACGACGAAAGGTCAGCCAGCCACCGCGCAGAAGGCCATGATTTTCGATGGCTTCATACGCGTAGCAGGAACAACTGGGGTAGAAACGACAGTGACTGGCCATCAGGGGACTAATGGCATAGCGATAAAACTGGATCGGAACGAGCGCCAGTTTACGCATCGCTACTGTCTACCCCTACAGTTTCGGTTTTGACTGCTGGTACTGGCTTGTTGCGTGCCAGACGCTTCCAGAGTTTGCCGAAATGCTGAATCAATTCGGGGTTTTCTACGTCGCCCAAACCTTTGCGCGCGACGATGACGATGTCCCAGCCGACCAGTGAATCCTGGTGCAGGCGAAACGATTCGCGCATCACACGTTTGAGGCGATTGCGCTCGACGGAGAGCTTCACGCTCTTTTTCCCGATAACCAGCCCGAGCCGGGGGTGATCGAGATCGTTGTTGCGCGCAAGGAGCAGGAGATTTTTCCCCGGAACCTTGCCGGTAGGGGAGTCAAAGACTGCCTTGAAATGCCGGGGGGTAAGCAGACGCTTTTCCCGACTGAAGTCCTGACTCACCTCCAGTACCGGATTATCAAACTGCCAGACGCGCACGACCTTTGGCGCGACGACGCGACAGGACTGCACGGCCGTTCTTGGTAGCCATGCGAGCACGGAAACCGTGAGTACGGGCGCGTTTGATGGTGCTTGGTTGGAAAGTACGTTTCATTGTCGTGTTACCTGGTTCGTCCACAACGGGCCGGAATGGCCCCCGTTTTAAGAGACCGGGGATTCTAGAGAAAGCAAGCGTTCAGGTCAATTTCCAACCAGCGTTTCCTTATAAATAGATCTGGCGAGCCTCTTGGCGTTGAAACGTGTTCGATAGATATAAAAATAAAGAGGGGAATTATTTAAAGCTTTTCTGTAAAGCTTATAAAAGCTAAGCACGGCACCCGCTGTGGATAAGTACCATTAGCCCTTATTTGACGTGATGTACAGAGAATGACAACTGCCGTGGAAAGCCGTGTTCAGCCTGTGTCATACCCTCGGAAAACCTGTGTGTGAAATGGCACGTTATCCACAGGCGAGTTATCCACCGAGTTCAACCCCTAGTTGTCCAGTGCCCTCATGTGGGGTTATCCACAGAGCTTATTCACACGCCGTCGGTCGCCTTTTTTCCATTCAAGGCATTGATAAATCATGTGCAGGGGACAACCTGCATGTGGATAAGTGAGCGGCTCGCCGCTACAATGTCCGCTTGTTTTTGCCTCACCGGCTTTCAAACTTAGGGGATATCCGTGTCAGTGGAACTTTGGCAGCAGTGCGTGGAGCTTTTGCGCGAAGAGCTGCCTGCCCAGCAATTCAACACTTGGATCCGTCCGCTACAGGTCGAAGCCGAAGGCGACGAGTTGCGCGTTTACGCACCGAACCGTTTTGTTCTGGACTGGGTCAACGAAAAGTACCTGGGACGCGTCCTCGAGCTGCTGGATGAGCATGGCAATGGCATGGCGCCGGCGCTTTCCTTATTAATAGGCAGCAAACGCAGTTCCGCCCCACGTGCCGCACCGAATGCACCGTTGGCCGCGGCTGCCGCTTCGCAGATGCAGGCGACGTCGGCGCAGGTCAGCGCTCCAGCGCCTGCGCCAGTCGCGACACCGGCCAAGCGCGCCACGCAAAAAAATGCCGAAGTGAACGAAGAGCCGTCTCGCGACAGCTTCGATCCGATGGCCGGCGCTGCATCGCAACAGGCACCCGTTCGCGCTGAACAACGCACGGTGCAGGTCGAAGGTGCGCTCAAGCACACCAGTTACCTGAACCGCACTTTTACCTTTGAAAACTTTGTCGAAGGTAAATCCAACCAGCTCGCCCGCGCGGCAGCCTGGCAGGTGGCGGATAACCCCAAGCATGGCTACAACCCCTTGTTCCTTTATGGCGGCGTCGGCCTGGGTAAAACCCACTTGATGCATGCGGTGGGTAACCATCTATTAAAGAAGAACCCGAATGCCAAGGTCGTGTACCTGCATTCCGAGCGTTTCGTGGCCGACATGGTCAAGGCGCTGCAGCTGAACGCGATCAACGAGTTCAAGCGTTTTTATCGTTCGGTGGACGCCTTGCTGATCGACGACATCCAGTTCTTCGCCCGCAAAGAGCGTTCTCAGGAAGAGTTTTTCCATACCTTCAACGCCCTGCTTGAAGGTGGCCAGCAGGTCATTCTCACCAGTGACCGCTACCCGAAAGAAATCGAAGGCCTTGAAGAGCGCCTGAAATCCCGCTTCGGCTGGGGCCTGACGGTTGCCGTCGAGCCTCCGGAACTGGAGACCCGCGTCGCGATCTTGATGAAGAAGGCCGACCAGGCCAAAGTCGAGTTGCCACACGACGCGGCGTTCTTCATTGCCCAACGAATTCGTTCCAACGTCCGTGAGCTGGAAGGTGCGCTGAAACGCGTGATCGCCCACTCCCACTTTATGGGGCGCGATATCACCATCGAGTTGATTCGCGAATCCCTGAAGGACTTGCTGGCGTTGCAGGACAAACTGGTCTCTGTGGATAACATTCAGCGCACGGTCGCTGAGTACTACAAGATCAAGATTTCCGACTTGCTGTCCAAGCGCCGTTCGCGCTCGGTGGCACGTCCGCGTCAGGTGGCGATGGCGTTGTCCAAAGAACTGACCAACCACAGCCTGCCGGAAATCGGCGATGTGTTTGGCGGCCGCGATCACACGACCGTTTTGCACGCCTGCCGCAAGATCAACGAACTTAAGGAATCCGACGCGGACATCCGCGAGGACTACAAGAACCTGCTGCGCACACTGACTACTTGATGAACACCAGCGCAGCTTATTAAGGCAAGGGACTAGACCATGCATTTCACCATTCAACGCGAAGCCCTGTTGAAACCCCTGCAACTGGTCGCAGGCGTCGTCGAGCGCCGACAGACCTTGCCGGTACTCTCCAATGTGCTGTTGGTCGTCGAAGGCCAGCAGTTGTCGCTGACCGGTACCGACCTTGAAGTCGAGCTGGTTGGTCGCGTCCAGCTGGAAGAGCCCGCCGAAACCGGCTCCATCACCGTGCCTGCGCGCAAGCTCATGGACATCTGCAAAAGCCTGCCGAACGACGCGCTGATCGACATCAAGGTCGATGAGCAGAAGCTCGTGGTGAAGGCTGGCCGTAGCCGTTTCACTCTGTCGACCTTGCCGGCCAATGACTTCCCCACCGTGGAAGAAGGCCCGGGTTCGCTGACCTGCAGCCTGGAGCAAAGCAAGCTGCGTCGTTTGATCGAACGCACCAGCTTCGCCATGGCCCAGCAGGATGTGCGTTACTACCTCAACGGCATGCTGCTGGAAGTGTCCGCCGGCGTGATCCGCGCCGTGGCCACTGACGGACACCGTCTGGCCATGTGCTCGATGCAGGCCGATATCGGTCAGCCGGATCGCCATCAGGTGATCGTGCCGCGCAAAGGTATCCTCGAACTGGCGCGTCTGCTCACCGAGCCGGACGGCAACGTCAGCATCGTATTGGGCCAGCACCACATCCGTGCGACCACCGGCGAGTTCACCTTCACCTCGAAACTGGTCGACGGCAAATTCCCTGACTACGAGCGCGTTCTGCCAAAGGGCGGTGACAAACTGGTACTCGGTGATCGCCAGGCCCTGCGCGAAGCGTTCAGCCGTACCGCGATTCTGTCCAACGAGAAGTACCGTGGCATCCGTCTGCAACTGGCCAACGGTCAACTGAAAATCCAGGCTAACAACCCGGAACAGGAAGAAGCGGAAGAAGAAGTCGGCGTCGAATACAACGGCGGCAATCTGGAGATCGGCTTCAACGTGAGCTATCTGCTCGATGTGCTGGGCGTGATGACCACCGAGCAGGTCCGCCTGATTTTGTCCGACTCCAACAGCAGTGCGCTGGTGCAAGAGTCCGACAACGACGATTCGGCTTACGTTGTCATGCCGATGCGTCTGTAATCAGCTGACGCTCGATGTCCTTAAGTCGTGTTTCGGTCACCGCGGTGCGCAATCTGCACCCGGTGACCTTCTCCCCCTCCCCCCGCATCAACATTCTTTACGGCGCCAACGGCAGCGGCAAAACCAGCGTTCTGGAAGCCATCCACCTGCTGGGGCTTGCCCGTTCGTTTCGTAGTGCGCGTCTGTTGCCGGTCATCCAGTACGAGCAGGAGGCCTGCACCGTGTTCGGTCAGGCCGAACTGGCCGAGGGTGGTCAGAGCGCGCTGGGCATCTCTCGGGATCGCAAAGGCGAATTCCAGATTCGCATCGATGGCCAGAATGCCCGCAGCGCGGCGCAACTTGCCGAGTTGTTGCCCTTGCAGTTGATCAACCCCGACAGCTTCCGTCTGTTGGAGGGTGCGCCGAAGATTCGCCGGCAGTTTCTTGATTGGGGTGTGTTCCACGTCGAACCGCGTTTCATGGCGACCTGGCAGCGCTTGCAGAAGGCCTTGCGCCAGAGAAACTCTTGGCTGCGGCATGGTACACTTGACGCCGTTTCGCAAGCGGTTTGGGACAGGGAACTGTGTCAGGCCAGCGCCGAAATCGATGAATACCGCCGCGCCTACATCAAAGCCTTGAAACCAGTCTTTGAACAAACCTTGAGCGAACTGGTTGAGCTTGAAGGTTTGACGCTCAGCTATTACCGAGGCTGGGACAAAGACCGGGAGTTGAGTGCCGTATTGGCTGGATCTGTGCAACGGGATCAGCAGATGGGCCACACCCAGGCCGGACCGCAACGCGCTGACTTGCGTCTCCGATTGGGCGCACATAACGCTGCGGACATTTTGTCCCGGGGTCAGCAGAAGCTGGTGGTCTGTGCATTGCGGATTGCCCAGGGGCATCTGGTGAGCCAGGCCCGACGCGGGCAATGTATTTATCTGGTGGATGACTTGCCGTCCGAGCTGGACGAGCACCACCGTCGCGCGCTATGCCGCTTGCTGGAAGACTTACGCTGCCAGGTCTTTATCACCTGTGTAGATCACGAATTATTGAGGGAAGGCTGGCAGACGGAAACGCCAGTCGCTCTGTTCCACGTGGAACAGGGCCGTATCACCCAGACCCACGACCATCGGGAGTGAAGGCATTGAGCGAAGAAAATACGTACGACTCAACGAGCATTAAAGTGCTGAAAGGCCTGGATGCCGTACGCAAACGTCCCGGTATGTACATTGGTGACACTGACGATGGCAGCGGTCTGCACCACATGGTGTTCGAAGTGGTCGACAACTCGATCGACGAAGCCCTGGCTGGTCACTGCGACGACATCAGCATCATCATTCACCCGGATGAATCCATCACCGTTAAAGACAACGGCCGTGGCATTCCGGTAGACGTGCACAAAGAGGAAGGCGTTTCCGCCGCCGAGGTCATCATGACCGTCCTCCACGCAGGCGGTAAGTTCGACGACAACTCCTACAAGGTATCCGGCGGTCTGCACGGCGTAGGTGTTTCGGTAGTGAACGCGCTGTCCGAGGAATTGATCCTGACTGTGCGCCGCAGCGGCAAGATCTGGGAACAGACCTACGTCCACGGTGTACCTCAGGCGCCAATGGCAATCGTTGGCGACAGCGAAACCACCGGTACCCAGATTCACTTCAAGGCGTCCAGCGAGACCTTCAAGAATATTCACTTCAGCTGGGATATCCTGGCCAAGCGCATTCGTGAACTGTCCTTCCTCAACTCCGGTGTCGGCATCGTCCTGAAGGATGAGCGCAGCGGCAAGGAGGAGCTGTTCAAGTACGAAGGTGGCTTGCGTGCGTTCGTTGAATACCTGAACACCAACAAGACTCCGGTCAACCAGGTATTCCACTTCAACATCCAGCGTGAAGATGGCATCGGCGTGGAAATCGCCCTGCAGTGGAACGACAGCTTCAACGAGAACCTGTTGTGCTTCACCAACAACATTCCGCAGCGCGACGGCGGCACTCACCTGGTGGGCTTCCGTTCCGCGCTGACGCGTAACCTGAACAACTACATCGAGCAGGAAGGTCTGGCGAAGAAGCACAAAGTCGCCACTACCGGTGACGATGCCCGTGAAGGCCTGACCGCGATCATTTCGGTGAAAGTGCCGGATCCGAAGTTCAGCTCCCAGACTAAAGACAAGCTGGTCTCTTCCGAAGTGAAGACCGCAGTCGAACAGGAAATGGGCAAGTTCTTCTCCGACTTCCTGCTGGAAAACCCGAACGAAGCCAAACTGGTCGTCGGCAAGATGATCGACGCTGCCCGCGCCCGTGAAGCCGCGCGCAAGGCCCGAGAGATGACCCGCCGCAAAGGCGCGCTGGACATCGCAGGCCTGCCGGGCAAACTCGCCGACTGCCAGGAAAAAGACCCGGCACTGTCTGAACTGTACCTCGTGGAAGGTGACTCCGCTGGCGGCTCCGCCAAGCAGGGTCGTAACCGCCGCACCCAGGCCATCCTGCCGCTCAAAGGCAAGATTCTGAACGTCGAGAAGGCGCGGTTCGACAAGATGATCTCTTCCCAGGAAGTGGGCACCTTGATCACTGCGCTCGGCTGCGGCATCGGCCGTGACGAGTACAACATCGACAAGCTGCGTTATCACAACATCATCATCATGACCGACGCTGACGTCGACGGTTCGCACATCCGCACCCTGCTGCTGACGTTCTTCTTCCGTCAGTTGCCGGAGCTGATCGAGCGCGGTTACATCTACATCGCCCAACCGCCGCTGTACAAGGTCAAGAAAGGCAAGCAAGAGCAATACATCAAAGACGACGACGCCATGGAAGAGTACATGACGCAGTCGGCCCTGGAAGACGCGAGCCTGCACTTGAACGAAGAAGCCCCGGGCATTTCAGGTGAAGCGCTGGAACGTCTGGTGAATGACTTCCGCATGGTCATGAAGACCCTCAAACGACTGTCCCGCCTGTATCCGCAGGAATTGACCGAGCACTTCATCTACCTGCCGGCCGTGAGCCTGGAAATGCTCGGCGACCACGCCGCAATGCAAGACTGGCTGGCCAAGTACGAAACCCGTCTGCGCACCGTCGAGAAATCCGGCCTGGTCTACAAGGCCAGCCTGCGCGAAGACCGTGAACGTGGCGTATGGCTGCCGGAGGTCGAACTGATCTCCCACGGCCTGTCGAATTACATCACCTTCAACCGTGACTTCTTCGGCAGCAACGATTACAAAACCGTTGTTTCACTGGGCGCGCAACTGAGCACCCTGCTCGACGACGGCGCGTACATCCAGCGTGGCGAACGCAAGAAAGCGGTCACCGAGTTCAAGGAAGCCCTTGAATGGCTGATGGCTGAAAGCACCAAGCGTCACACGATCCAGCGATACAAAGGTCTGGGCGAAATGAACCCGGATCAACTGTGGGAGACCACGATGGATCCGGCTCAGCGCCGCATGCTGAAAGTAACCATCGAAGACGCCATTGGCGCGGATCAGATCTTCAACACCCTGATGGGTGATGCGGTTGAACCACGTCGTGACTTTATTGAGAGCAATGCACTGGCGGTGTCTAACCTGGATTTCTGATCCCGGTGTAGGTGGGCAAAGTAAATCGCCACTTCGGTCAAAGTTAAGCGGTTCGGCCAAAGTTAATCGACACCTAGGTTAAAAGCAAAACCCCCGGCAGACGCGGATCTGCCGGGGGTTTTGCTTTTTATGAGCCGATGCTTGGCAAATAACCTGTTTAGAAATACTCCCCGATGAGAAAAAACATACGGTTAGCGGACAACTGTTAAAATTCCAGAACTTGCGGGGACGAACAGCCTGGCCCTGAATGCATGGACGTTGAAAGGATTGCCGATGCTAAAGCTCGAAGACATCAAAAAAGACGCACAAGTAAGTGGTATTCAGACCAACGAAATCGTGCGTATCGTCACCATTGAGCCTGTTGGCGACAACGCCATCACCGTCTATTTCAAGGATAGTCAGGGCCGCCTAGGCGAGCAGATGTTGTTTCGTTCGGATGAGCTGCGTCTTGAGCTTGCGCAGGCAGGCAAACCTTGGGCGTTTGATGCACCGGGTGCTGACTTCAAACTCGCTCTCGAAGCCTGGCGCATCCAGTTGGCGTATTTATTCGATCCGATGATGGCGGTTCATACTTCTAACGTCGATCCGCTACCGCACCAGATATCTGCTGTTTACGAGTCCATGCTCCCTCGCCAACCGCTACGTTTCGTTCTGGCAGATGATCCTGGTGCTGGTAAGACCATCATGGCTGGTCTGTTGATTCGCGAGCTACTGATGCGTGCGGATGCTCGACGTATTCTTGTGGTTTCGCCTGGCTCGCTAACTGAACAATGGCAGGATGAACTGCTAGAGAAGTTCGGCGTTAAGTTTGAGGTGTTCAGCCGTGAGAAGCAGGAACAATGCGCCTCTGGTAATTACTTCGAAGAAAGTAATTTACTAATTGCCCGCCTCGACCAACTGTCTCGCAATGAGGACTATCAGCAGAAGCTCAAGAATACGGAGTGGGATCTAATCATCGTCGATGAGGCACATAAGCTTTCTGCCAATTACTTCGGCAACAAAGTCAACAAGACCAAGCGCTTCGAACTTGGCGAGCTTCTGGGCTCCATCACGCGTCATTTTTTGTTGATGACGGCCACGCCGCATAACGGCAAAGAAGAAGATTTTCAGATCTGGCTGTCGCTTCTCGATGGCGACCGTTTTTACGGCAAGTTCCGCGAGGGCGCACACAAGGTCGATGTTTCCGACATGATGCGCCGCATGGTTAAGGAGGACTTGTACAAGTTTGACGGCACTAAGCTATTCCCTGAACGCTTTGCCTATACCGCAAACTACCAACTATCAGACCTTGAAGCTGCGCTGTATCACGACGTTACTGACTATGTTCGCAACGAAATGAACCGTGCAGATCGTCTCGACGGTAAGCACAAAAACAACGTTGGCTTCGCACTTACTCAATTGCAACGCCGCCTAGCGTCTAGCCCTGCAGCCATTTACCAGTCGCTGCATCGCCGGCGCAAGCGGCTTGAAGCGCGTCTAGACGAAGCCAAGCTTATGGCTCGTGGGCAGAGTATTAACTCGCCGATGGGCGAGTCCCTGGTCAAAAAACAGATCGACGTCCCTGACAACATCGACGATCTCGAAGATGAGCTTAGCGCTGAAGAGTACGAGATTTACGCTGAGCAGCTGGTCGATCAGGCCACAGCTGCCGAGACTATTCCCGAACTAGAAGCTGAGATTTGTATCTTGGCTCACCTCGCTCGTCAGGCGCAGTTACTGGTTGAGTCGCGCAGTGACAAAAAGTGGGAAGAGCTTTCCTGCTTACTGCAAGACGCCCCTGAGATGTTCACCAGCAATCGTACGCGGCGCAAGCTGATCATCTTTACCGAGCATCGCGACACACTGAATTATTTGATCGAGCGCATCGGTTCCATGCTTGGCCAGCCCGAGGCGGTGGTCACCATTCACGGCGGCACTAATCGTGATGCTAGGCGCCAAGTGCAGGAAGAGTTCCGCAATAATCCCAACGTACAGGTGTTGATTGCCACGGACGCAGCCGGCGAAGGCGTTAACTTGCAGAACGCTAACCTTATGGTCAACTATGACCTGCCGTGGAACCCCAACCGCCTCGAACAGCGCTTTGGTCGTATTCACCGCATCGGTCAGACCGAGGTTTGTCATCTATGGAATATCGTCGCCAATGAAACCCGTGAAGGCGAAGTTTTCCAGAAGCTATTCGACAAACTCGAAATCGAAAAGAAAGCCCTCGGCGGTAAAGTGTTTGATGTGCTTGGCGAGGCTTTTGATAACGTCTCGCTCAAAGAGCTGCTGATTCAAGCCATTCGCTATGGTGATTCGCCTGAAGTGCGCGCCAAGCTTACCCAAGTGATTGAGGGTGCGCTGGATACTGAGCATCTAAAAGAAATTCTCAGTCGCAACGCCTTGGTCGAGCAGCACATGAGCCTGACCGACCTCTATGCGGTCAAAGAAGAGATGGAAAAGGCCGAAGCACGCAAGCTTCAGCCTTACTTCATCCGCGCCTTTTTCACCGAGGCTTTCACCACGTTGGGTGGTGAAATGCGCCCACGGGAAACCGGTCGCTATGAAATTCGTCATGTGCCAGCGGCCCTGCGCGAGCGTGACAGAGTTATTGGTGAGACACGTACTCCAGTGCTCAAACAGTACGAACGCATCTGCTTTGAAAAGCAGCATGTTCGTCTGCACGGCAAGGCCATGGCCGACCTGATTCATCCTGGCCACCCGTTGATGATGGCGAGCACCGATCTGATTCTTTCGGCCCATCGCACCAAGCTCAAACAGGGCGCGGTGATGGTTGATCCGAATGACGACAGCACCAGCCCTAAAGTCTTGTTCATGGTTGATCACAGCGTGCGAGAAAACCCGCCACAAGGCGGCGCACAAAGCAAAGTTGTATCTCGCCGCCTGCAATTCGTCGAAATTGATCAACACGGTAATGCAACTCATGCAGGTTGGGCTCCGCACCTCGATCTACAGCCGATAGATGAAGGAGATTTGCAGCTAGTCGGTGATGTGCTGAATGCTCCCTGGATTACTCAGAACCTCGAAGCCATGGCTCTCAACCATGCTTCAGAGCATCTGGTTCCAGAGCACTATCAAGAGGTTAAATTTCGCCTTGAGCGTCAGGCGGACAAGATCCTGTCGGCGGTTAATGAGCGACTGGTTAAAGAAATCAACTACTGGTCGGATCGCTTCATCAAACTGAGTGACGATGTCAGTGCGGGCAAGCAGCCGCGCATGCAGCCGGAAAATGCCCGTCGCCGGGTTGATGAACTCACCGCTCGCCTCAGCCAGCGTAAGCATGAACTGGAGGCCATGAAAAACGTGGTATCCAGCACCCCGGTTGTTTTGGGTGGCGCTTTAATCATTCCTGCGGGCTTGCTGGCTCAACGTAAAGGCGACAGCGCGTTCTGCGCCGACGCTGAAGCCCGCTCGCGTATTGAATGGGCCGCCATGCATGCAGTCATTGCCGCCGAGCAAGCGTTGGGTCACACGATCAAGGATGTATCTGCGGATAAGTGTGGCTGGGACATTACTGCTCGCCCCGCAGTGTTGGGCGACGGCAGCATCAAAGATGATCGCCATATCGAGGTAAAGGGTCGGGTCAAAGGCTCGACCACGGTTACCGTTACCAAGAACGAAATATTCTCCAGCTTCAACCAAGGCGAAAAATACATCTTGGCAATTGTTCTTGTCGATGGTGATCAGGTAGACGGCCCCCACTACATCAAGCACCCCTTCAAAACCGAACCTGAGTTCGGCGTGGCCAGCGTCAATTACGACCTGCAAGAGCTGCTGGCCCGTGCGATCAAACCGGAGGCGAGTCTGTGAAACTGAGCAAGTTGCGTTTGGAGAACTTTCGCTGCTTCGCCGAGTTGGAGTTAGAGCTACACCCTAAACTCACAGTGTTGGTGGCAGAAAATGGTCAAGGTAAATCAACTCTGCTTGATGCAATTCGTATTGCATTGTGGCCCTACGTCAGTCGCTTCGACCTTGCACACAGCGCCTTCAACGATCCTAGCAACGCTATTGCCATTAACGATGTACGTCTGCTGAGGCTGAGCGCCGATGACATGGCGCGCCAGCTGCCCGCTCGCGTGTCGATGACCGGAGACTTTGGCGCTGGCCAAGAGAAAACATGGATCCGTTTTCGGGAAAGCGAAGCTAGAGCCACTAAGACCAAGGACGACGGTGCAACTAGCTTTATGAAACAGTTCGCCGGTGCTATTCAGGAGCAGATTCGAGATCCTGCGAGGCCTACTCTCGACTTACCTGTGTTTGGCTATTACGGCACGGGTCGCTTGTGGTCGCAAAAACAACTGAAAGGTAAGGATGACACAAAGGCTATTGACTTCTATGTACGAACCTTTGCCTACCTTAATTGCCTAGATCCAGCGTCTTCCTTCAAACATTTCAAGGAGTGGTTTACCTGGGCCTTTCAGAGCTATCGTGAGCAGCAAATAAAGCAACTTGAAAGCCGTGTATTACAGGATGACTTGGGAGTCGCACATGAGCGCATTCAGGTTGTGCAACAAGCCATAGATAGCTTTTTACAGCCAACCACTGGCTGGCACACACTCGAGCACAGCGTTAGCCAAGAGAAGTCGCTGATTCTGCATCATGATCAGAACGGCGTCCTGAAGGTTGATCTGCTTAGCGACGGCGTCCGCAGCGTACTGGCTATGATTGGCGATATCGCTTACCGCTGCATCAAGCTTAATCCCCATCTAGGGCTTAAAGCAGCCCAGGAAACCACCGGGGTCGTGCTGATCGATGAAGTAGATATGCACCTGCACCCCCGTTGGCAGCAGCTGATATTAGGGCAGTTGCAAGAGGCATTCCCTCGGGTACAGTTCATCGTCACCACTCATAGCCCTCAAGTGCTGACCAGTGTGCCTGCCGAATGTATCCGGGTGTTGGCCACGGAGCAGGATGAAGAAACTGGACAGAGCCGAATCGCAATCAAGCCGGTTACCCAGCAGACTCTGGGCGTCGCCAGCTCCGATGTACTTGCCGAAGTCATGGGCATCGACCCCGTGCCCGATATCGAGCAGGCCCATCAGCTAAGTGGGTATAAGGCGCTAATCCAGCAAGACCTGCATGATAGCGAGCAAGGTTTAGCGCTTAGAGCGCAGCTCGACCTGCATTTTGGGGCGCAACACCCACTTATGCTCGAATGCCAGCGGTTGATTCGCCTACAAGCGTTCAAGCGTAAGCTGCCGCAGCGTCCAGTCAGCGACTCTGGGCATAAGGAATAGCTCCGTGCATAAACTGCAACGCGGTGCCGCACCGGTTTGTCTGGTTCACTACCGGCACGGTCGCGATAATTGGAGTGCAGTGACTCATGACGATAAACTAGGAATTTGGCGTGAGCTGGAAGTCATGCAAGGTGGGCGCTGTGCCTATTGCGAAGGTGAAATTGGCGATGGCAACCGGCACATCGAGCACTTTCGACAAAAAGGCCGCGACGCCGCAGTCACGTTTCTCTGGTCGAATCTATTTGGTTCCTGCAATCGCGAGGACTCCTGCGGCAAGCACAAGGACAGCTGTGGAGCCTATAACCTAGGCAATCTTCTCAAGCCAGACGTGGATGATGCGGATGACTATTTCATTTTCGTCAGCGACGGCAGCATAACCCCGCGAGCCGATTTGGATGCTGCGCGCAAACAGCGTGCCGAGGAAACGCTGCGTATTTTAAACCTCGCAGCCCAGCATGGCGCTTTGCGTCAAAGACGTCGTGCCGCTGTCCTCGGCCACCTGAAAACTGTTGAAGATATAAGTGAGTTGGCCGAACTCGACCCTCACAACGAAACCCAATGGCAGCAGTGGTTGGAACGCGAACTGCAAGCTACTGCCCATCTACCTTTCGCTACTGCCATTCGCCATGCCCTTGTCGGCTAATGGCACTCAGGAAGTTTCCATGTACCCGATCAAATCCCCGAAAAAGCTCATCGAAGTCGCTCTGCCGCTTGATGCTATTAACGCAGCTTGCGCTCGAGAAAAGTCGATTCGTCATGGCCACCCTAGCACCCTGCATTTATGGTGGGCGCGTCGGCCTTTGGCGGCAGCGCGGGCCGTTATTTTTGCGCAGATGGTCAACGATCCAGGTTATGAACAACGTGATGGTTTTCGACGTGGCGTGAATAAAGAGAAGGCTGCGGCTGAGCGCGAGCGGCTGTTCACAATCATTGAAGATCTGGTGATTTGGGAAAATACAAACAACGAAGAGGTGCTTGAGCGGGCTCGGGCGGAAATTAGAAAAAGCTGGCGTGAAACCTGTGAGCTGAACAAGAGCCATCCGCAGGCGGCAGAGCTGTTCAATCCGGAACAGCTACCGGGCTTCCATGATCCCTTTGCTGGTGGTGGCGCAATACCGCTGGAGGCGCAACGCCTCGGTTTGGAGAGTTACGCTTCTGATCTAAATCCTGTGGCGGTAACGATCAACAAGGCGATGATCGAGATTCCGCCCAAGTTTTCCGGACGTGAACCGGTTGGGCCGGAAATTGCCGCCAACAACGGCAGCAAGAAGAAAGCTACCAAAGACGCTTTCGAGGACTGGTCGGGGGCAAGGGGGCTGGCTGAGGATGTACGGCGCTACGGTGCTTGGATGCGTGAGCAAGCACAGCAGAGGATTAGTCATCTATATCCACCGATTGAAGTGACGGCTGATATGGTCGCCGAGCGTCCTGACCTTAAGTCCTACTTGGGCGAAAAGCTTACAGTGGTTGCTTGGCTATGGGCGCGAACCGTACGTAGCCCCAATCCGGCGTTTAGCCATCGAGAAGTACCTCTGGCCTCAGTTTTTATTGTTTCTAGCAAGGCGGGCAAGGAGTCGTATGTCGCTCCGATCATAGAGGGCGATAGTTATCGCTTTAGCGTCAAGGTGGGAACACCGCCAGAATCTGCGAAAAGTGGCACGGCGGCTGGCAAGCGCGGGGGCTTCTACTGCCTACTTTCTGGTGTGCCGATAGATTACAAATATATCCGCACCGAAGGTACCGCTGGTCGTATGGGGCAGCAATTGATGGCTATTGTTGCGGAAGGTAGTCGTGGGCGTATCTACCTTTCTCCGACAGCTCATCAGGAAGCTAGCGCTCGCGAAGCACGGCCTGATTGGAGGCCTGAAACACCGTTACATGGCAAGTGCCGAGTTAATGTCTCCAATTATGGACTAGATGTATATGGCGATCTTTTTACGTCACGGCAGCTAGTTGCGTTAACCACCTTCTCCGACTTGATGCAACAAGCTATTGGTCGCGTTCACGAAGATGCGCTTAAAGCTGGGATGGCCGATGATGGGTTGGAGCTGGGGCAAGGCGGGAGTGGTGCTAAGGCATATGCCGAGGCCGTTGGGGTTTATTTGGCGTTTGCATTAAATAAATTGGCAGATAGAGGCTCAACTATTTGCACATGGTTCACCGAGCGCGACTCAACTAGAAATACATTCGCTCGACAGTCAATTCCAATGACTTGGGATTTTGCCGAGTTGAATACGCTGTTAACTGGTACTGGTAGTTTTAGTGGTGCAGTCAGTTGGACAGCAGAAAGTATCGAGGGAATTGCCGTCCTGGGCGCTCAAGGACGACCCGTAGCTTCTCAAGCAGACGCACAAACTCAAAAAATAAGCTTACACAAGGTTATTTCTACTGATCCACCCTATTACGACAATATAGGTTATGCAGATTTATCTGATTTCTTCTACGTCTGGCTACGACGCTCGCTCAGGTCTATTTTTCCTGATCTCTATAGCACCTTGGCAGTGCCTAAGGCTGAAGAGTTGGTAGCCACAACGTATCGCCATGGCAGTAAGGAAAAGGCGGAGGCGTTTTTTCTCGGTGGCATGACAGCAGCCATGCATAACCTAGCTTTACAAGCCCACCCCGCTTTTCCGGTGACCATTTATTACGCCTTCAAACAGGCAGAAACCAAAGGCGATGCAGGAACTCACAGCACAGGCTGGGAAACTTTCTTGGCTGCGGTACTTAAGGCAGGTTTCGCCCTGACTGGAACTTGGCCGATGCGAACGGAGTTAAGTAATCGCATGATCGGCTCCGGCTCAAACGCCTTGGCTTCCAGCATCGTCTTAGTTTGCCGTAAGCGTGAAATTGATGCGCCGACTATTTCTCGCCGCGAGTTTATTCGCGAACTCAACACAAAACTTCCTGAGGCTTTGCTAGATATGACCCGTGGTGGCGTCAATTCGCCGGTAGCCCCTGTGGACTTGTCGCAAGCCATCATCGGCCCAGGCATGGAAGTATTCAGCAAATACAGTGCAGTACTCGAAGCCGATGGTTCGGTGATGAGCGTGCGTAGTGCCTTGCAATTAATTAACCGCTTCTTGGGCGAGGATGACTTCGACCACGATACTCAGTTCTGTCTCGCTTGGTTTGAACAGCATGGCTGGGCTGAAGGCAAATACGGCGACGGAGATGTACTAGCCCGTGCCAAGGGTACTAGCGTTGGAGGCCTGGTTGGGGCTGGTGTAGTGGAAAGCGGCGGTGGCGATCTGCGTCTGCTCAAGTGGGTCGAAATGCCAAGTGAATGGTCACCGGAAAACGACAACCGTGTGCCGGTTTGGGAAGCGTTGCATCAGCTTATTCGAGCACTCAATCAGGACGGTGAATCCGCTGCCGGAGCCTTGTTGGCACGTATGCCCGACAAAACGGCTGGTCTTATTGCCCTCACCTATCGTCTTTACACTTTGTGCGAACGCCAAGGCTGGGCCGAAGAAGCCCGTGCCTACAACGAACTGCAAGGCGCATGGATCGGCATCGAACAAGCCTCCCATGAAACCGGCCACGTCGGTGCTCAAGGCCAGATGGATATCTGATCAAGGAATTAGATTATGCAAAACAAGAAGCTGTCGATCCGAAAAATCGTTTCTTACCTCAATGACTCAGAGTCCGAGGGCGGGGGATTTTGGTTGCCCAATATCCAGCGGCCCTTCGTCTGGGGTGAGGAGCAGCTCAGCCGTCTGTTCGACTCCATCATGCGTGAGTACCCCATCAGTACCCTGCTAGTGTGGAAAACCCGTGAAGAGGTCAAGCACCGCAAGTTCATTGACAACTATCATCGCGATATCAAATTGACTGATTATCGGGTGCCCGATAACACCCGCTCGAAGCTGATGGTGCTGGATGGCCAGCAGCGCCTGCAAAGCTTGTTCATCGGTCTAAAAGGCAGCTACAGTGGTCGAGAGCTGTATTTCGACGTGCTCAGTGGCGGTGATATGGCGGCGCCCGAAGATATTCGTTTTCGTTTTGCCTTTAAGGAAAAAGGCAGTGCTATCTGGCCTTGGGTACGCTTTAAGGAAATGGTGTTTATCAACAACAAACTCGACCTTCAGATCGTGCAGGAACTGGCCAAACTAGCTCCTAGCGAGCTGACGACGGATGAGCAAATCACTTTGCAGCTTAATGTTGGGCGGGTACGCAAAGAGTTCGTTAATGATGACAACATCACTTTCCAAGAGCTGGATGGGATCGATAACCCAGATGCCTATCGGGTGGATGACATCGTCGAGATTTTCATTCGTGCTAACTCTGGCGGCACCAAGCTGGGCAAGTCGGATTTGCTGTTTTCGCTGTTGACCTCTAGTTGGGATGAGGCTGATGGCGAGATCGAGTCCCTACTGGAAGATCTTAATCAAGGTGGGTTCGATTTTGATCGTGACTTTGTACTCAAGTGCTGTCTGACTGTTTTGAACAAGGGCGCACGCTATGAGGTAGAGAAGTTCCGCGATGGCAAAACCAAAGATGAGATAATTGTCCAGTGGCAGGTGATCGCTGATGCGATCAAGGATGTTCGTGACCTGGTGGTTACCAAGACCTATATCCGCAGCGACAAGGCCCTGCCCTCTTATCTAGCACTAATTCCGCTTATCTATTTCCGCTATCAGTACCCTGAAAAATTCAAGGCTAAGTCTGGGCTTGCAGAATACTTACTGCGTTCGCTTGTTAGTGGTGCCTTTGGCGGTAACCCTGACCAGCTCATCGATAAGCTGGTACGTAACATCCAAGAGCAGAATGACTTCATCACCAGTGAAGTATTTGGTGTGATTCGAGCAGATGGCCGCAGTTTAGAAATCACCCCTGAAGTTATCTTCAAACAGTATTACGGGTCGCGTTCATTGCACCTGTTTTTCAACCTGTGGTATCGCGACTTCAACTACACACCCGCGTTAGGGGCCAATGGCCCTCAAGTCGATCATATCTTTCCGCAAAGCTTGTTGAAGTCAGTCAAGGACATCAATCCAGATAGCGGTAATCGCAATATTCTGCATTACCGCGCAGAGCAGCGGGATCAGATCGCCAACTGTATGTTGCTAACAGCCGATGAAAACGGTTTTAACGGCAAGTGTGCAATTCCTCCACATGAATGGTTTGAACGAGGCCGGTTCAACAGCGACGAAGAGCATGCGCAGTATTTAGATATGCACTTGATACCCACAGATGAAGCTCTCTGGCAACTCGACAATTACGAGGCTTTTATCCAGGCTCGCAAGCAACTCATTCAGGACAAGTTCAGCTATATGCTGCGTACAGCTCAGGGAGCCCATGTATGAGCCTCAAACCTTGGCGCGTGATCGCCGAACCTCATGAAGACGTGCGTAGCGGCACCTTTATTCAAGCTGAATTTGCCGCCGACATCACTCGCGTGCATACCGGTACTGCGACAGCCGAATATCAGAACCCAACGCTGTTCTTCGAGCGCACCTTTATCACTGAAGGCATGAAGCTGTTGCTGGACTCGGTGGTCAAGCGTCTTTCCGGCAAGGGCGGCGATCCAGTCATTCAGCTGCAAACCGCTTTCGGTGGCGGTAAGACTCATACCATGCTGGCGGTCTATCACTTGGCCAGCGGCAAGGTGCCCGCCAGTGAGATGCAGGGTATTGGCGATATTCTTAATCGCGCCGGGGTCACTGAGCTGGCACCTGCACGTATTGCTGTACTCGATGGTATCCAGGCATCACCCAACCAGCCGGTTAAGCATGGCTCAATCAGCGTTCACACGTTGTGGGGCAATCTGGCCTGGCAGTTGGGCGGTGAAGAGGGTTATGCACTGGTGGCTGAGGCTGACCTGTCGGGCACTTCGCCGGGCAAAACGGTGCTGGAGAACTTGCTGGAGCGTTATGCCCCTTGCGTGATTTTGATCGACGAATTGGTGGCCTACGTTCGCCAGTTTGAGGAAGGTAAAACTCTGACGGGCGGTAGTTTCGACAGCAACTTGAGTTTCATCCAAGCGCTGACCGAGGCGCTGAAGGCCGTGCCAACAGCGGTGATGCTAGCCTCGCTACCTGAGTCGGAAAAAGAAGCCGGTAGCCAGCGTGGCGTGCGCGCGCTGGAAGCGCTGTCGCACTACTTTGGCCGCGTACAGGCCCTGTGGAAGCCGGTGGGCACCGAGGAGGCTTTCGAGATCGTTAGACGCCGCTTGTTCAGTAATATCAGCGACAAGTTGGCGGCTGAGGCTGTGTGCCGCAGCTTTGCCGATTATTACATCGCCAATGGTAATGATTTCCCGGCGGAAACCCAAGAAGGTCGCTACTACGAGCGCTTGCTGCATGCTTACCCGATCCACCCCGAGGTCTTCGACCGTCTGTATGAGGACTGGTCGTCATTGGAGAACTTCCAGCGCACCCGTGGCGTGCTGAAGTTGATGGCCAAAGTAATCTTCAGCCTGTGGAAGGACGGCAACAATGATCCATTGATCATGCCCGGTAGCTTGCCATTGGCCGATACGGATTCGCGCAACGAGATCACCTATTATCTGCCTGCCGGCTGGGATCCAGTGGTCGAGCGCGACATCGATGGCCCTCGCGCAGAAACTACAACGATTGAAAACCACAATGCTCGACTTGGCGGAGTGCAGGCATGCCGTCGCGCTGCGCGCACGATATTCCTGGGTAGCGCACCGACCACTGCCAATCAGATGGTGCGGGGTATTGAGCTGGAGCGAATTCTGCTTGGCACAGCGCAGCCTGGTCAGCAGGTGGGGTTGTTCAAGGATGCGTTACGCAGCCTGATAGACAAACTTCACTACCTGAACAACGCCAATAACCGTTACTGGTTCGATACTCGACCTAATCTGCGTCGCGAAATGGAAGATCGCAAAAAACGCTTCAAGGATAAGGAAGATGTTTTTCCTGCTATCCGTAAGCGTGTGCAGGAGAGCTTTGCCAGTGGCGTGTTTGGTGGCGTCCATGTGTTCACTGACAGTGTGGACGTGCCAGATGACTATCAACTGCGGTTAGTGGTGCTGGCACCCGATTACGGTTACAGCAAGAGCGGGCCGAGTCAGGCTATTGGCAAGGCCGCTGAAATTCTGAAGAGTCGTGGCGAGCAGCCCCGTCAGAAACAGAATCGGTTGGTGTTCCTTGCCGCCGATAGCGATAGCGTCAGTCGCCTGAAGGATCAGGTGCGCTCGCTGCTGGCGTGGGAATCCATCGTCAACGATTACAAAGAAAACCGCATCACCCTCGACAACCTCATGGCGAAGAATGCCACAGCCAATTCCGAGCAGGCGCGCGATGGCCTGAAGCGGATGATCCGGGAAACCTACAAGTGGTTGCTGGCGCCCATGCAGACACCCTTGCCTGGTAAGGGTTTGTCGGATGTGCAGTGGGAACACTTCCCGATTAATGCTGGGGCAGCCAACCTGTCCACGGAAATCGAGCGACTGCTCAAGGACAACGAGCTGCTGATTACCGAATGGGCGCCCTACCATCTCGCGAACATGCTGAAGAGCTGGTTCTGGAAGGAGGATGCCAAGGACGTCGGGGCGTTGGATGTCTTCCAGAAGACCTGCTGCTATCTGTATCTACCGCGCTTGCGTGATGACACTGTGTTTATCCGCACGCTCAGCACGGGTGTGGAAAGCCTTGATTTCTTTGCCATTGCTCAGGGCAAGGATGGTGAGCGTTACTTGGGCTTTGTCTTCGGCAGGACATCGTCAGTGTTCTTGGATGCCTCGCATCTGCTGATTGAACCTGCAACTGCCAGCGCTTACGCCGATGCGTTGCGAGCTAAGGAAGACGCCGAACGGGCTAAGCGTGAGCAAGTTGTGAATGTGACGCCTGACACCTCAGGATCTGGTGGGAGTGGCGGAGTCACAGAAGAAACTAAAAGCTCAGGTGGCGGTCGGGCAGACCCAATAGCTGAGATTCAGAAGGCCTTGGTGACGCAGTTTTATGCCTCAGCTGACCTAGATCCTGTGAAGGCGAAAATGGAGTTTGCCGTGCTTGTGGATGAGGTTATTCAGCAGTTCACTGCCAAGCTTGGAGTGGACGTGAAGATTTCTATCGAGATCCAAGCCACTAGCAAGGCCGGCTTCGATGATGGGCTTCAACGCGCCATCAAAGAGAATTGCAGCGTACTGAAGTTCAAGTCGGCGGAGTTTGAGTAGGTAAGCATTTAGCTCGCTGTATGGAAGCCCTGATTGCTAAAAGCTTCAGGGCTTCTTTCTACCCGTGCTGTTGCCTTGTGGTTACAGCCAGTGTGCAGGCACTGCGATAGAGTAATTTTTGGCTACTGTTTGCAGTGTGGCGAGCATCTCAGCATGACGTGCCTGATCCGCAGGCAGCCAACCTGTGCGGCGATCAAGCAGGGCTTTCAACTCACTCAGATTATACATGCCCAGGCGATGGAAATTACCCCAGCTAGGGATTCCGAACAGATTGTAGATGACCACGGTGGCGTCGCGCTCGCTAGCCAAGCGGCGATCTCCGGTCAGCTTCTGCTCAGCATCTTCGGCTTCATCGCGTTCTTCGTAGGTGTTGAGGAGTTTCATAGGAGGTTTGCAGTGATTGGGTGGGCGGAGATTTTGCCTATTTTTGTTTTCCATGCCTATAGCTGGATGGATCAGTGCATCCCCCCAACCCTCCCGCTCGTTCAACCAGAACCCAGGGTTTTGGTATAGCGCAGGGTGCGGGAGAGGTCTTCGACCCCGGTAAGGCAGACGCCTTGTTTGCAATTGACGTAATCTCGAGGTCGCGCCTGCATAAAGAGCCCCTGCGTACCACACACTGTTCACGCCAGTGGATTGTATAGATTAGTTAAATGTAAAACCGAGGAAGATGAGCTGCAAACTCAGCCTCTTAACCGAAAAAATGGAATGGCGAACACAAAAATGGCCGAGGTCTACCCTGATTTTGAAAATATACATCGATTAAAGGTCAAGCCCACAGAGGGAGAGTTGCATATTCTAGAGTATTTGTCTGCAAATCTCGGGTTTGAATATGAAGTTTACTTCCAGCCTTTTTTGAACGGTGATATGCCTGATATTATCGTAATGAGAAAAAAGTGTGGGGCTTTAATCATCGAGGTGAAAGATTGGAACTTGTCTGCGTACCATGTAGATGCGGATAATAAGTGGAGAGTGAACAGCAGTAATCAATTCATCAGATCCCCTGCGCAACAAGCATTTGGCTACAAAAACAATATATTTAACCTGCATGTGAGTAGCTTAGCCGAAAGGTACGCACTCGATAAAAGATTTTACAGTACAATAAAAACATTTGTTTACTTTCACAATGCCACCAAAAAAGAAATATCAAATATATATGCTTCTGCCGAAGTTGAGTTGGCCGAAAAAAAGAAAGCCTTGAACTACCAATATAAAAACAATGAGGTTCAAGATGTGCAGTACGACAAAAAAATGGACTATCTGACAAATAAGTCAAGGCAGATCAGTCGAGACAGAGGGATGTTCATTAATAGGGACAGCCTTTCAAAGTTACTTAATGAAATAAAAACTGAAAATCTGCTGTTTTTAGACGAAGCCTATGATGAACTGAAGCGCTACCTCAAACCGCCCTATCATGTTATGGAGCAAGGAATTGACATAGCTTACAGTTCCCTGCAGTCCAGGCTCTCAATCAGCCAGCCAGGCTTTCAAAAGATGAAAGGAGTGGCTGGCTCTGGAAAAACAACCATACTGGCGAAAAGAGCAGTAAACGCGCACAAGAGACACGATGAGAATGTACTTATTTTAACGTTCAACAAGACATTAAAGAGCTATATTCGCGATAAGATAAGTAATGTCAGGGAGGGGTTCTCATGGGGGGCATTTAACATCTCCAATTATCATTCTCTGATTGCCTTGGAGATGAATAAGTGTGGGCTTTTGATACAGCCGCCACAGGGAAAAGAGCTGTGGTCGAAGTACTTCGATGATCTGTTTTCAAATGAGGATTTATTTCAAAATCATGATGAGAGGATCTATAAGTACAAAACTATATTGATCGATGAGGTGCAAGACTACGAGCAGCAGTGGATTAAAATAATTCGGAGGTATTTTTTAGATGAAGATGGCGAAATGGTTTTATTTGGTGATGATAGCCAGAATATATATGGTCGTGACTTAAGTAGTAAAAATCCGGCCCTGGTTCAGGGGTTTGGTCGTTGGGAGAGGCTTACTAGGTCTTTTAGATCCTCTGCTGACTCGAAATTGACGCTTGTTTCAAAAAAATTTCAGGAACAATATCTTTTAATAAAGTATGACATTGATC
>NZ_WKEQ01000069.1 GCF_021605415.1 Pseudomonas syringae | reverse complement strand
AACCCAATCGCCTGGTCTGGGCGATTGCCGTGAAAGACGACGGCACCCTGGGCGAACGCCGCAAACACATCGAAGGGCTGGACTACGCCGCAATCGACGGCATCAAATGCGACGAAGCGGGCAACCTCTGGTGCGGCTGGGGCGGCAATGGCGATCCCAAAGCCGACCTGGAAAAACTCGACGGCGTGCGCGTTTTCAACCCGCAGGGCAAGGCCATCGGACACATTTCACTGCCCGAGCGCTGCCCGAACGTGTGCTTCGGCGGACGCGAAGGAAATCGGCTGTTCATGGCCAGCAGTCACTCGATCTACTCACTGTTTGTGAATACTCGTGGGACTTCGTTTGCGTTGTGAAAACGATGGGGTTCTTGCGATAGCTCTGTGAGCATCGAAATAAAATACTGCCGCGCATCCGAGGATGCGCGGCTTTCAAGCTTGTTTACTGTTCCCGCATCGTTTTGAGCCGGCCGCGGGGTTAAACCCTGCGGTAAGCCGAGGAAAGGGGCGGGGCATAAGTACTAAAGCAAACCTATGACCTGCACCAGGATTACTGCGAAGCGCGCACCTTGGCGATTTCGTCGTACATCGTCTTCACCAGGCCGGCATCGAGTTCTTTGGAGAACTTGTCGATCACCGGCTGCACACGCTCACGGAAACGGTCTTTCTCTGCGGGCGTGATGTCGTTCACCGCGACGTGTTTCTCGAGGTTGCCTCGCGAGTTGCTCATACTCGTAGCCGTCACTTCGCGCTGGTACACCTGCGCCTTGGCGGCGGCGTCCCGGATCAACGCCTTTTCATCGTCGTTGAAACGATCCCAGGTTTTCTTGCCAATGATGAATGATTGCGGATTGAAGATGTGACCGGTCACCGACAGGTACTTTTGTACTTCGTAGAACTTGCTGCCTTCGATCACCGTGAAGGGGTTTTCCTGGCCGTCGATGGTGTGCTGCTCAAGGCCGGTATACACCTCGGGGAACGCCATCGGCACCGGGTTGGCGCCCAGCGCGGTGAAGGTTTCCAGATAGATCGGCGATTGGATCACGCGAATCTTCAGACCTTCCATGTCTTCCAGCTTGGTGATGGGACGCTTGCTGTTGGTGATGTTGCGAAAGCCCAGATCCCAGTAACCGAGATTGACCAGGCCTTTACTATCCAGTTGCGCCGCCAGCTTTTGCCCTACCGGGCCGTCGATCACCGCGTGGGCTTCTTCGACGTTGTTGAACAGGAACGGGAAATCGAGCATTGCGAAATCTTTGGCCTGAGCCGCCAGAATGCCCGAGTTCAGCACGGTCAAATCCAGCGTGCCACCCTGCAACGCGGAAACGGTCTGCACATCACCACCTAAGGTGCCCCCGGGGAAAAGCCGCACTTTGATCTTGCCGCCGCTGCTTTCAGCCAGCAGGTCGGCAAACTTCTGGGCACCCTGCCCTTGTGGATGCTCCTTGACGTTCTGAAAGGCAAAACGCAGGGTTTTCTCACGAATTTCCGCCGCATGGCTGGTCATGCAGCTCAGCAACAGACTGGTCGCGCAAGCGCCGGCCAGCAGGGTTTTAATGGTCTTTTTCATGTCACTCTCCATATTGTTTTTAGAGTCGAGTTACCGAGAGACTCACCAGAGTCAACCGGTGAAAAACTTCAACGGCACGAGCACCAGCGAAGGGAATAACACCAGCAAAAACAGCACAACAAACTGCGCCAGCATGAACGGCCAGACGCCCCGAACCATCTCGTCCATGCCGATCTTCGATATGCCACACACCACGTTGAGCACCGTACCGACCGGAGGCGTGATCAAGCCAATGGCGCAGTTGATCAAAAACAGCACACCAAAGTAGACCGGGTCGATGCCGGCCATTACCACGGCGGGCATCAACACAGGTGTCAGCAGCAGGATGGTTGGCGTCATGTCCATCGTTGTACCGACCAGAATCACCAGCGCCATGATCACCAACAACAACAGTGTCGGGCTGTCCATGAACGGTGCGAGCACACCCGCCAGTTGCTCAGGCAATTCGGCGATGGTCACCAACCACGACGACACCATGGCAGCCGCCACCAGGAACATCACCACCGAGGTGGTTTTCGCCGCTGCCAGAATCAGGTCATAGAGCTGGTTGATTTTCAGTTCGCGGTAGATGACCAGCGCGACAAACAGCGCGTAAACCGCCGCGACCACTGCCGCTTCGGTCGGCGTAAAAATACCGAATTTCAAGCCGAAGACGATGATCAGCGGCAGACCCATTGCCCAACTGCCTTCGATCAAGGCGCGCATGATCTGCGCCTTACTTTGCCTGGCCGGACGTGCGACGTCCTCACGACGGGAAACAAACCACCAGGCGACAGCGAGCGAAAGACCGAGCATTAGCCCCGGCACAATACCGGCGAGGAACAGCTTGGAGATGGAGACGCCGGAAGCAACCCCGAAGACGATGAACCCGATGCTCGGTGGAATCACCGGCGCAATGATGCCGCCCGCCGCAATCAAGCCTGCCGAATTCGCGCGGTTATGCCCGGCCCTCACCATCATCGGTACCAGCAGCGCGGCAAGTGCCGCCGCATCGGCCACCGCCGAACCCGATAAGGACGCCAACAGACACGAGGCGAGGATCGCCACGTACCCCAAGCCGCCACGTTTGTGGCCAACCAGCGCCATCGCAATATTGACGATGCGCTTGGACAGACCACCGGCGTTCATGATCTCGCCCGCCAGCATGAAAAACGGTACCGCCATCAATGGGAAACTGTCCGCGCCATTGAGCAGGTTCTGCGCGACGATCTGGGCATCGAACATATCCAGTTGCAGCATCAGCGCGACACTGACCAACAACAACGCGAAGGCAATCGGGATACCAATGGCCATGGTGCCGATCAGCGAACCCAGAAAGATGATCAGCGTCATGGGTGAGTTCCTTTTGTCGTCGACGACTGATTCTGCTCATGGAGAATCTCATCGCTTTCCGTGACCATCACCAACGCCTCATCAGCCAACTTGCCGGACACCAGCAGGTACAACTCGTAAAGCAGAATCGCTGCGGCGCTGGCGCCAAATACCAACCCTGCCGCATAAAACAACGCCATCGACAAACCGGATGCCGGCGCGACTACGTCAATGTTGATAATCGCCTGCTGCCAACTGCCGATGAACACCAGCCAACAGATGTACAGCATCAACACATGGCCGATGACCAGACAAATGCGCTTGCCCATGGGGGGGAAGCGCTTGACGAGACTGTCCAGGCCCATGTGCGCCCGATCTTTCAGCGCCACCAGCGCACCGAGAAAAATCATCCAGACGAAGAACCAGCGCGACAGCTCTTCAGAAACGCTGATGCCCGAGTTGAACGCGTAACGCAGCACCACGTTACCGAACACCAACACGATCATCACGACCATGCACAGCACAATCAGCAGCTTCAGCACCTTGAAATACAAGTCGACTATTTTTGTCATTGCTTACCTCGTAAACACGCAAACCCGTGACACTTCAGGCGACTCAGTACAGGCAAAACAGGGAAGTTTGCTCAAGAGCCCCGTTTCGACGTCTGGACGTGCCTTCAGGAATGGGAAAGGACAAAAACTGCGGGCACGCGGCAGCTTTGCAAAGCGCACTACGGAGGGAAGCACCGGACAGAATGGGAGTTTGGAAGGCAAGCATCGGCTGCTGCATGGGAAAGCCCTTTTATTTTTTTTATTGTTGTCTTGGAGATGAGCACCAAGGAGTGCAGTGAAAAATGTACTAGCTGGTTAGCTCGGTCAATATCTTGGTGATTTTTTTGAATAATGGGAATTTGGCGAGGCGAGGCGCCAACGTCTTGAAAAAGCGTCAATCTCTTGGACAAAAGCAAGCAACGTCTTCGAAAGATGAGAATCCAAAGCTGCGTGGCTACTCGTAAGCGCCTAATAAAGCGTGCGATTATCGATTGGCTTTTGATTATTTGAGTTGATTTCCCAGACTTGAGCGCCGACGAGCGAAAAGCCTTGAAGGCGTGACCGGCGGGATCCGGCCAGAAGCGCTCCGTCATGACCGGCCGTTATCGGCCAAAAGCGGACGTCCATGCTGCGACTTAGGGAACGTCCACTTGAGGATTAAAATTTCTACGCAAGCGAAGGTGATTTAGTAGTTACCAGCCCATCAACCATTCGCAAACGCTCGCTGTTGACCAAAACAACAATTCTTTCGTCCATCATCCCAGCAATCTTCGCCGTTGCCCGTCCGAAGCCCAGAAGCGCCAGAGCTCCTGAAATAACTTCTTCCCGGCGCATCGAGAACCCTAGGGTGACCGTTTCCACCAGCGCCTGATCAAGCTCCTCCGGCGCTACCCACTCCACCTTACGCTCCGAAGATTCGAAATGGGCCCGGCTACGGATATGGATAGGTTTGCTCTCAACTGAGTACATGAAGCCACCTCGCCCTTGGAACAACCTGTGCTGAACGCCCAGACGAATAGCATGGTCCACCGCGCTGTTAATCCGCGACCCCGCCCTTGTCACACCGAATGCCTCCATGAGTCGGCGGGTGACTTCTGTGGTGTGCACCGGAGCTTCGACCTCGACCACGTTACGAATCATCTGCATTAGGTGCTCCGGCTTTTCCTGATGCAGCTCATTCAACGAGGTTACAGGTGCCAAGCACGCTTTTACGTACTGCCTACTTGAACTCGGCATAGCTTCAACACCCGGCGCATCCCTGAAAATCTCATGTTTCGGTGCTGGCGCCACATGGGGAAGCGCATGCCGCCCCTCGGCGATCCTGGAACGAGCGGCTTCGATCGCTGCAACGACACGCGTGATTTCTTGCTGAGGACTCCGGAACCAGTCCGTACTCCAGATTCGGTGGAAGTTCCAGCCTAGCCCCTCCAGTACTCCTTGGCGCAGGCGATCACGATCACGAGCCGATCGTGCACTGTGATAGGCAGCGCCATCGCATTCGATCGCCAGGACATAGCGCCCCAGATACTCGGGATCCTTTACGGCAATATCGATGAAGTAACCCGCGGTTCCTACCTGCGGCTCAACCACGTAATTTCGGTCTCGCAACGCCTCAATCACTTCCAGCTCGAAGGGCGAGTCTGCTGCTTTACCGGTCTCAACTGCGACTTCGAGTTCGCCTGTTTCAGCATACTTGAGGAAGTTTTTCAGCGCCCTAACACCTTGGGGAGCGTTGGAGTCGAGTTCAAGCTCTTCGGCTTTGAAGTTGCTGAAAACGCGCATAGCCAGTTTGGCCCGGGTGATCAGGACGTTGAGGCGGCGGTGGCCGCCCTCCCGGTTTACCGGACCAAATTCCTTGGCGATCCGGCCGGATTCGTTTCGCCCGTACCCGATGCTGATGAATATCTTGTCCCGCTCATCACCCTGTATGTTCTCCAAGTTCTTGACGAAGAATGGCTCACTCCCCTGTGCGGTAAAGAACGCTTCTGCTTCTGGCGACTGGCGACGCAGCAACTCGATTTCCACCTGGATCAGATCACGCTGCGCCACGCTGAAGGCAGCCACCCCCAGGGATAAGTCTGGCGTGCGTATCGCGTGCTCCATGACAGCTTTCGCGACAGCCTTGGCTTCGCCCTTGTTCGTGCGGGTACGGCCCCGGTCGTAGACCGCCTCGGGCAAGTAGTCGAAGCTGATGCCAGTAGCATCAGGATGCTGACCTGCCGAGGGGAAAACCACCAGTTTGCTGTCGTAAAACTCCACGTTAGAGACCGCGATCAACGACTCATGCCGGCTCCTGTAGTGCCATCGCAAATAGCGCTCCTGGCTACCGGCAGCCTTGAACATACTTAGAATACTTTCAATGTCGGCTGTAGCGCCCTCTTCGTCGTCCATCTCGACATCACGACTGAAGAAGTCAGTAGGTGGCATCTGGCGGGTGTCACCCACGACCACGACCTGCTTGCCGCGCATGATGGCGCCGAATGCATCGACGGCTTTCACCTGGGAAGCTTCGTCGAACACCACCACGTCGAATTCGACTTTGCCTGGCGGGAGGAAATTGGCGATCGACATGGGGCTCATCATGAACACCGGTTTTATTTGCTGGATCGCACGACCCGCCTTCTCGATCATCTGTCGGATCGGCATATGGCGGCGTTTCTTATTCAGCTCAGCTCTCAGTACAGACATCTCACCGGGCTGGTTGATATTAGGCATCCCCTCCCACGCCTGCTTGGCCAGGGAGGTCTGCGCGTGATTGATGGATGCGAGATCGAGCGATTTGAAACGCGTGATCTGGTGCTCATGCTTGATCCGGTCGAACTGCTGAAGCGTCGGATTATGGGCGTACACTGATTGCACCAGGCCTGCGTACCACGAGAGATCAAGAATGGCAGTCAGGCTCTCGTGCTGGTCGCTACTAATGGCGATACCAAGCAGCTCACCCAAATTGGCACTGAGCATCTCTCCCGCGAGCACGTTGAATCGCGAAATCTGGTAGAGCGCGGTGAGATTGACCTGCCACTCCTGCAGACGCGCCTCCAGAGTAGCCAGAGAGAGTTTCCTGACATCAGCCTTAGCGTTCTTCTCCTGCATGGCAGTCACTTCCAGCGACTCATGAATCGCTTTGTCCAGCGCGTTGACATGCAGCTCTACGTCAGCGACTGCATCGCCCAACCCTGTGGCATCGGCGTGTCCGGCAAGGAAGGCGATTATGCCCTGTGGGATCTGTCCCTGCCCTAGGTCGTCATGCAGTCGAATCACCCAGGCACTCAGACGCTCAAGCACGGGCCAATCGGTCTTCTGGCGTTGCCACTGAGCGCCAAACAGCGCGCTACCCAAAACTTCGTGTTGGTCATACACCTTTTTGTTCTGCTGGTAGGTCAAGACCGTATCGACGAGTTCCAACATGCCTACATTGCTTTTCGGCAATACCTCTCGAACAAGCCCTTGCAATCGAGCACGCGAGGCGCGAAAGCGCCCCGAGAAGACTCTCCACCATTTGTTGCCGTAGGCTTGCAGGTTCTGGCGAACCTCCAAAAGATCCTGGTCCCAAGCCACATCGATCAACTGCTTGTCAAATTGATCACGACAGGCAGACATCTTCTCGCCGGCCTCGAGCAATTCGCGAATGGCGTCGCGACGTGACTGCCATTCCCCCGTAGAAATCTTGATCCCCTCAAGTCGCGGGGCTTCCGCCGCACGGCGTGCGGCGCGGCAGACTATATCGACGTCTGCCAAAGTGGCCGGCTGGGTCAGCATCAATCGCTCGGAGAGCGCCGCAGTGGCGGATTGCAATGCACTAAGGAGAGAAATCGCCGACTGCAGCGCGTCATTGGCAGTGCTTTGTTCGATGGGAGAGAAGAAGGTTCGTTGGCTGCCCCAGAACGGGCTGCGATCCGGCCGCCCCATCACGTTAAGGTGGAGCACCAATTCTTCCACCAGCTCTCGCTGCTTTTGCTGATGGGTGAAGTTCCAACCGGCCATTGGCGCAAACGGGATCATGGGCAGTCCCGGATGAACTCGCTTCAGCCCCAAGTAGCGACCAAGCACATCGAGAAAGGGCAAACCGCTCGCCCCGGCCGACGCGCTGACAGCTTCGCAATAATTATTAAGGGAGTCCTGCAGCTCTTTTAAACTGGCCAGGTCTCCCTCTACATCCTTGGTCACTGGCCTCCCTTGGTTCAGGGTTCGCCCCAATTCTTTGAGCACCGACTGCTTGGTGGATTTATGGGAATGCAACTCGAGTACCGCGTCGCCAAGATGGCTCTCATCCAGGCGGCGCTTCACTACCTCTAGGGCCGCCATCTTCTCAGCAACGAACAGGACTGTTTTTTTCTGCCCAATCAGCTCAGCGATGATGTTGGTAATCGTCTGGGACTTTCCGGTACCCGGTGGGCCCTGGATGACTAGGTTGGAGCCTTCGCGCACTTCTAAGATTGCTTCCGTCTGACTGCTGTCGGCGTCCTTGACGAAGCGGACTTCACCCGGATTGATCACCGAGTCGATATTCACATCTTCTGTATATGCCGCGCGCAGATCGCCGAAACCCGAGCCCAGCAATCGCTTCATCACCGGGTTGGCATCAGGTTGCTTGTCTTCTGGCCAACTCTTTGGGTCAAGATCCTTAAACATCAGGAACTTGCCAAACGAGAAGAAGCCCAGTGCAATTTCGTTACTGGCGACCTTCCATCGCGGTTGTTTGCTGACCACCGCTGCAACATCCCTGAAAAAATGCTCCAGGCTGTAGTCGTCAGCATCGAAGGATTCTTCGTCGAACGCACAAGAACTGAGGTCCAGGCCAAAGTCGGTCTTGAGCTTGGCGACCAAGGACAAGTTCGGCATCAGCTCGTCACCGGAGTATCTCAGCTTGAACGCATCCTTGGCCCCGCTGCGTTCAAGGGTGACGGGTAAAAGGATCAAAGGCGCCTTGCGCAGGTTTTCAGAGCTGTCGGCCTCATACCAATGGAGGAAACCGAGGGAAAGGAACAGCGTGTTGACGCCCTGTTCCTCGATAAAGCCTTTGGCCTCGGTATGGATTTTCAATAATTGGAGGAAAAGCCGATCATCTTCGATAGTGGTCTGCAAACGCGTATCGAGATGACGGCGAGCCTTGCCCGTTTCATCCTCGCCCGCGTCGCCTATGGTGGAGCCCCAGTTTAGGGTATCGAGCTCATACAACAACTCTTCATCACCGGGGGTATCACTATCTTCCTCCCCCTCCTCATTCACATTGGAGGCCTTGACTAGTTCCGCCAGCTTCTTGCGAGCCATTGGCGCAAATGTCATGGCTTTTTCCTGAAAGTAGAGGGTCTTGAAGACCTCTTCGGACTGCTCATCGACCACCATCAACGTCTTGGCGGTCTTGCGGAAATTGAGCATGTTGTTGCGAAGCCCGATATCCAGAAGCTCTTTGCGACTGCTCTGCAGCTTCTGGCCAATCACTGAATTCATAGGAACACCTGCTATCTGAATTTGCACATCAATGGCTTCGATCGTGTCTGCGGAGCTGGCGGGGAAGCCTAGCGAGCAGTCAGCAGAAATTTTGAGCCTAGAGCCGTCAACACGTCGGACACAACGATTTCTGAACGCGGCTTGCTAAAGTCACGAAGATCAGGGAACTAATGCAGGTGGGTGAGCCAGTCGAGTGACCACTCTGGAACGCCTTTCCCTGAGACTCGAATATTTAATATCCTTTTGCCAGCAACATATCCGCAGCATGAATACAGGTAAAGAAATAAGTGATTTGCGGTCATGGCATTAAGCACGTTGTGGCGCTCCCAGATCCCCAATCGATAAAATTACACATCAACGGGCGATCCCGATAGCGACCTGGCTTGACATCGACCGAGCCAGACGCAATTGCACACCCACATACAGCGCAGGACTGAAGGCTGGTGACATTCCTGTATGAGCTTGCCGGCGATGGAGACATTGACTGTAGAGCCTCTGATCGGTGTCTATATCGAGGCGATAGTTGCCCTCCCGTGAACGTCTGCTTTTGGCCGATTGCTGCCGGTCACCGCCGTTCGTTTTTCGTGTCGATAGCAATCGAGATTTTCCCAGGTTAAACACCAAACCCCAGACGCGTTTAAATGCACCCTCCCGTCACAGGCCTACGCCTACAACACCTTGCGCCATCCCCTACGGGTAAGACAGAATCCGCCGGCTTGTGTGTCTAGGCCGTGGGTTTTATCGTTTCCCGGTCACTGCAAAACAGTGATGGGGTTTGGTAGCCCGCTTCGTGTCTAGATTCAATGCATCACCGTGAGCAGTCGCTTTTGCAGGACTCTGATTTTCATGGTGGTCATGCGTGGGGCCCATTCGTGGGCGCCGGGTTCTAGTGCGACCGGTCTACCAACCCGCGTATGGCCGCCACCCTTCGTTTGGTAGCGAGGGTGATGGCTCCTTTACTATTCGCGCTAGAGGTTTCATTCATGTTCAAAGTCACACCCAACCCACC
>NZ_WKEQ01000068.1 GCF_021605415.1 Pseudomonas syringae | reverse complement strand
GTTTGTGGGTGGGAAAGCGAGGAATTTCGGTGGGGCTTTGGGATATTAAAGCAGAGGCATTTTGGGCGTTTTGTATTGCAACGATGCTTGGATTGATGTCTTGCCGTTTAGCCACGAATGACAGATTGCATCGATGGTTGCGCAGCCGAAATGTCACGACACAAACTTCCTATCCCAGTGAATGGTTCAATGCATTTGCCCAATTCGACCGCCTGATTACCCTGCATCTGGATGACGAGAGGCGCCTATTTGGCTGGCCCGCCGAGTGGCCAGCGGAATCCTCCAGCGGGCAATTTCTAATGCATAACCCTATATGGCTGAAAGACGACGGCACGTTACTGTCTTCTGGTGCCGAGTATTTGCTGATAGATTCCGCGAAGGTTAAATGGGTTGAGTTCAATCCTATTACAGAGGGTTCAACGTGACAGCAAAAGTAATCAAACCAATGCCACCTCACGTCGCACGGGTTTTTTTCGGGCCGGATGGCAAACCGCAGATTAAGGGCCCGAAGGCCCCGCCACCGCCTCCGAAATATTAATCACCCCCAACCATCCTTCACCGCCCGGCGTATGCCCTCCAGCAACATCGCAAACGCCGGATTGTCATTATTCTCCCGCCAGATCAGATGCAGTTCGCTCTGCACCCCATCGCCCAGATCGATATCGCGGAACACCACATTCTTGAATACCACGCTGGTCGCACATCGCGGCACCAGGGCCAGACCCATGCCCGCATTGACCATCGCCAGAATCGTCAGCGACGACCCGAGCCATTGCACGTAGTCGGGCGCCACCCGGGCCGAGCGCAGCATGCCGGTCAGTAGCTCGTTAAACGGTGGATAGGCGGCGTGCGAATACATCAAAAACGGTTGCCCATCCAGATCGGCGACTGACACTTCTTCAGCGTTCGCCAGTCGGTGGTTGCTCGGCACCGCCAGCACGAACGGCTCGCGCACGAGGCATTCGGTGGCGTAACCCGGCTCCAGTAACGGTGCGCGGACGATCCCCAGATCTATGCGCCGTGCCCGCAAAGCTTCGTGTTGCTGATAGGTGTTCATCTCGGTCAAATCAATTTTCACCTGGGGCTGTTTCAGCCGCGCCTCGGCGATGACCTTTGGCAGGAATTCGTAAACCGCACTGCCGACAAAGCTAATGTTGACGGAGCCGATATCGCCCTCAGCGAAACGTCGGGCAGTGACGGCTGCCTGCTGAGCTCGTTCCAGCAGATTTTGAGCCTCGATGAAAAACGCCCGACCGGCGGCGGTCAGTGCAACGCTCCGCGTGCTGCGGGTAAACAGTTCCACGCCGAGATGATGTTCCAGTAACTGGATCTGCCGGCTGAGCGGCGGCTGGGTCATGTTTAGTCGTTCGGCGGCACGACGAAAATTCAGTTCGGTGGCGACGGTAGTAAAACAGCGCAACTGGGTGAGTTCGAACATTGATCTAATCCAGGTATCAATCGAATGCCAAGTTAGATTAGACGGGATCAATTGCCCCGTCCATGATCGGTCTACCGCTTAAAAGCCCCCCCAAAAAAAACAATGAACGGGAGTCGCCTCTTGAAAACCCTCCAGAGTTCGCCGGACATCACGGTACTCGCCCGCGCCGCCGCCAAGGTCAAGCGCCATGTATTGCCGCTGTTCGTGGTGATGTTCATCGTCAATTACATCGATCGGGTCAACATCGGTTTCGTGCGCAGTCATTTGGAAACAGATCTGGGCATCGGTGCCGCCGCCTATGGTCTCGGTGCCGGATTGTTCTTTGTCGGTTACGCGCTGTTTGAAGTGCCATCAAACATGCTGCTGCAACGCTACGGCGCACGCGCCTGGCTGACCCGAATCATGTTCACTTGGGGCGCCGCCGCGATGGCCATGGCATTCGTCAAGGGCGAAACCAGTTTCTACGTGCTGCGCTTTATTCTCGGTGCCGCCGAGGCCGGGTTCTTCCCGGGAATCATTTATTACTTCACTCAGTGGCTGCCGGCCTCGGAGCGCGGCAAGACCATGGCCGTGTTCCTCAGCGGTTCGGCGATTGCCTCGGTGATTTCCGGTCCGGTGTCCGGAGCATTGCTGCACGTCAGTGGCCTGGGCATGCACGGTTGGCAGTGGATGTTCTTGATCGAAGGTTTTGCTTCGGTGGTGCTCTGTGGATTCGTCTGGTTCTGGCTGCAATCCCATCCGCGCCAAGCCAAATGGCTGAGCGAAGACGAGCGCGAAGCATTGGTGAGTGCGATTGCTGAAGAGCAGCGTGCCCGTGAAGCCACGCAAACCGCCAAGCCGTCGATGTTCAAGCTATTGGCGGATCGGCAGATCGCACTGTTCTGCTTTATCTATTTTTCCATCGCCCTGACCATCTACGGCGCCACGTTCTGGTTGCCGAGCATGATCAAGAAAATGGGCAATCTTGGCGACTTTCAGGTCGGATTGCTCAATTCGATTCCGTGGATCATTTCCATCGTTGCCATGTACGGATTCGCTGCAATGGCCGGCAAATGGAGATTCCAGCAGGCCTGGGTGGCCGTGACCCTGGTGATCGCAGCGGTCGGCATGTTCATGTCCACCACCGGCGGGCCAGTGTTCGCTTTCGTTGCGATTTGTTTTGCTGCCATCGGTTTCAAGGCTGCCTCAGCACTGTTCTGGCCGATTCCGCAAAGCTATCTGGATGCGCGCATCGCGGCGGCAGTCATCGCGCTGATCAACTCCATCGGCAACCTCGGCGGCTTTGTTGCGCCGACCGCGTTCGGTTTCCTTGAGCAATCCACTGGCACCATCGAAGGTGGGATGTACGGTCTCGCCGCGACCTCGCTGATCGCCGCCGTGGTGATCTTCTTCGCCCGCATGGCACCCGCCAACAAAGACAAAACCCAAGCAAAGCCTGGTGCTGAGGCCGCCGTCACCGTGACGGCCGGCACCACCGCAAGCCGCTGATTCCGAGCCACAGGAGCGTTATCTTGAAAATCATCCGCGTAACCGTCACTCCGATTGCTTTCCGTGATCCGCCATTGCTCAACGCCAGCGGCATCCATGAACCGTTTGCCTTGCGCTCGATCATTGAAATCGAAAGCGACAACGGCTTCATCGGCCTCGGCGAAAGTTATGGCGACGCGCCGGCGCTGGCAATCCAGCAGCAGTTGCAGTCGCAATTGATCGGCCTCGATCCATTCAACCTCAACCAGTTGCGCGCCATCGTGCAGGCCACCGTTGCAGCAAATAAACCGGCGAGCATCGCGGGTGCGGAGTTAGCGCCGGGTTCCCACGCGAGCAAAGCGGTGAGCAATGCGTACTCAGCGTTTGAAGTGGCGTTCCTCGATTTGCAGGCGCATTATCTGAACGTGCCGCTGGTGGATTTGCTCGGCGGCGCGGTGCGTGATGAGGTGCCGTTCAGTGCCTATCTGTTCTTCAAGTACGCCCAACACGTCGATCCACCCTACAAACCGGACAACTGGGGCGAGGCACTCAGCGAACAACAAATCGTCGCGCAGGCGGCGCGGATGATCGAGGCTTATGGCTTCAAGAGCATCAAGCTCAAGGCCGGCACCTTGCCGCCGGAACATGAAGTCGCGTGCATCAAGGCTCTGAAAAAAGCCTTCCCCGAGTGCCCGTTGCGCATCGATCCGAATGGCAACTGGTCGCTGGAAACGGCGATCCGCATGGCTGAATTGCTCGGCGACGACTTGCAGTATTACGAAGATCCGACCCCGGGTCTGGACGGCATGGCCGAGCTGCACAAACGCACCGGCCTGCCGCTGGCGACCAACATGGTGGTCACCGATTTCGACGAATTTCGCCGCAGCATCGAACAGAACAGTGTGCAGATCGTCCTCGCCGACCACCATTACTGGGGCGGTCTGCGCGATACGCAGACCTTGGCGAAAATGTGCAGTGTGTTCGGCCTCGGTGTGTCGATGCACTCCAACTCACACTTGGGCATCAGCCTGATGGCCATGGCTCATGTCGCGGCGGCGGTGCCGAACCTGGATTTCGCCTGCGACACGCATTATCCGTGGCAGGAGCCGGACGAAGAGGTCATCAAGGGCGGAAAGCTGCCGATCGTTGACGGTTGCGTGAAGATCACTCGCGCACCGGGTTTGGGTCTGGAGCTGGATCAGGATCAGTTGGGCAAGCTGCATGACCAGTACCTGACCTGCGGAATTCGCCAGCGTGATGATGTAAGGCAGATGCAAAAATACAAGGCGGATTGGAAAGCGGTGAAGCCGCGGTTTTGATGTCGTCCGGGCGAGCCTGCTCGCGAAAGCGTTTGCCCTGACAATCCGGGATTCAGAGCGTGCGCATCAACCAATCCCGAAACGCCTTCAGCGACGGCAGCATTTCATTGCGCGCCGGGTACACCAGGTAATAGCTGCGGCGGCTGATGATCGGGTCGCCCAGTTGCAGCAACTCGCCGTTGTGCAATTCATCCTCGACCAGAATCCGTGGCACCAGACCAATGCCAATGTTGGCGCGCACGGCCTGGATCAGGTGTGAAGTCATCTCAAAGCTCGGCCCGATGCGCATGCTGCGATGGGGCAGTTTGTGATGGGTGAACCATTCCGCCCAGGCCTGGGCATTGCTGCTGACGTTGAGCAGTAATTGCCCGGCGATTTTTATCTCTGCGTCGCGACGTTCCGTGTCCGACAGCTGTGCACTGGCGATCACCACGAGTTCTTCGGTATGCAACCGATGGGCGCTCAACCCCGGCCATTCCCCGCCGCCTACACAAATCGCCGCATCGATTTCACTGGTGTCAAAGTCGATGGTTTCGATGCGCGAGTGCAGGTGCACGGTCATGCCCGGGTGCGCGGTGTAGAAATCCTTGAGCCGTGGCAGCAGCCATTTCGAGCCGAAAGTCGGCAGCGTGGCAAGGCGCAGGCTGTGGACGCCGGATCCGAACGCCATGGCTTGCAAGGTCGCGCTGCGGATTTGCCCGAGGGCCTCGCCGAGTTCGCGCTGATACATGCGCCCGACATCGGTGAGGATCACCCGCCGGCCTTCGCGGGTGAACAGGCGCATGCCGAGCATTTTTTCCAGAATCTGCACCTGACGGCTGACCGCACTTTGCGTCAGGGACAGTTCATGGGCGGCGCGGGTATAGCTTTCATGGCGGGCGGCAGCCTCGAAAGCCAGCAACAACGACATGGAAGGGGTAAGGGTGCGCGGATTCATTCGGTTTAGTCATCAATAACGGGTCGAATTTACGGTTGTCCCGACGGTCTTCTGCAATGAAGATGGCCGTCATGATAGGGCGGAGCCTGACGTAATCATTCGTTGCGTACAAGTGTTCACCGCCACGTGACCCTTTTGACCGAGATGCCCTGACCGATGATTGCCCAACTTTCGCCCGCCACCGCGTTGACCTCCGATTATCAGCGGTTCCTGACGGCACTCGAATCCAGTGGATTCGAAGGCGAAATCAGCGGCGACTACGCCAGCCGCGTGGTGCTCGCCACCGATAACTCGATCTATCAACGCTTGCCGCAAGCGGCGGTATTTCCCAAACATGCCGAGGACGTGGCGCGGATCGCCCGGCTGATCGCCGAGCCTGCCTACCGGCAAGTCGTAGTAACGCCTCGGGGAGGCGGCACCGGCACCAACGGCCAGTCGCTGACCGACGGATTGGTGGTCGATCTGTCACGGCACATGAACCGCATTCTGGAAATCAATGTCGAGGAACGCTGGGTGCGCGTGCAGGCCGGGGTGGTCAAGGATCAGCTCAACGCCGCGCTGAAATCCGCCGGGCTGTTCTTCGCTCCAGAGCTGTCGACGTCCAACCGCGCCACGGTCGGCGGCATGATC
Organism: Pseudomonas syringae; assembly: GCF_021605415.1. Classification (GTDB taxonomy): domain Bacteria; phylum Pseudomonadota; class Gammaproteobacteria; order Pseudomonadales; family Pseudomonadaceae; genus Aquipseudomonas; species Aquipseudomonas syringae_S. Next base: position 4,813 of record NZ_WKEQ01000068.1, on the reverse strand, counting down.
AACACGGATGCCAGCGGGCAGGGCAGTTGCACCTATGGCAAGACCCGCGATCATGTGCTTGAACTCGACATGATCCTGCGCGGCGGCGAGCATTTGCACGGTCGACCGCTGCAAGAAAGCGAACTCGAAGCACAATGCGCCCGCGAAGATCGGGTCGGCAAAGTCTATCGCTGCGCACGGGGAATCATCGACGGCCAGGCTGAGCTGATCAAAGAGCGCTTCCCCGATCTGAACCGCTGCCTGACTGGCTACGACCTGGCGCACCTGCGCGAAGAAGACGATCGCTTCAACCTCAACAGCGTGCTGTGCGGCGCTGAAGGATCACTCGGATTTGTCGTCGAGGCACGGCTAAATGTCTTGCCAATTCCCAAGCACACAATGCTGGTTAATATCCGTTACGCCGGTTTCATGGACGCCTTGCGCGATGCCCGGGCGCTGATGGCGCTCAAGCCGTTGTCGATCGAAACCGTGGACTCAAAGGTGTTGCTGCTGGCGATGCAGGACATCGTCTGGCACGGCGTGGCTGAATATTTCCCGGCCAGCACCGAGCGTCCGACGCTGGGCATCAATCTGGTGGAGTTCTGCGGCGACGATCTTGAAGACTTGCAACAACGCGTCGAAGCCTTCATCGCTCATCTGGGCAGCGACACCACGGTAGAGCGCCTCGGCCACACGCTGGCGGTCGGTCATGCGGCAGTGAACAAGGTCTATGGCATGCGCAAACGCGCGGTCGGTTTGCTCGGCAACGTCGCCGGTGAAGCGCGGCCACAGCCATTTGTCGAAGACACCGCCGTGCCGCCGCAGCACTTGGCGGAGTACATTGCCGAGCTGCGTGATTTGCTCGATAGCCACGGTTTGCAATACGGCATGTTCGGCCACGTCGATGCCGGCGTGTTGCATGTACGGCCGATCCTCGACATGAAAGACCCGCAGCAAGCGGCGCTGGTGCGGCCAGTGTCCGACGGCGTGGCGGCGTTGACCCAGCGTTACGGCGGACTGTTGTGGGGCGAGCACGGAAAAGGCTTGCGCTCGGAATACGCGCCGGCATTTTTCGGCGAACTCTACGCGTCGCTGCAAGCGCTGAAAGGCGCGTTCGACCCTTTTAACCAGTTCAACCCAGGCAAGATCGCCACCCCGGACACACCGGGTGCGCAACTATTGAAAATCGACGAAGTCACCCTGCGTGGCGAACTGGATCGGCAGATCGACGAGAAAGTCTGGCAGGACTACGGCGCGGCCATGCACTGCAACGGCAACGGCGCCTGCTACAACTTCGATCCCGATGACGCCATGTGCCCGTCGTGGAAAGCCACCCGCCAGCGCTCGCAATCGCCCAAGGGCCGGGCCTCGCTGATCCGCGAGTGGCTGCGTTTACAGGGCGAGGCGGGTGTCGATGTGTTGGCCGATGACACGCGCCAGCCGGCTTTTTTCGCCACGCTCGTGCAGCGCTGGCGCAACAGCCGTGCGCAACGTCAGGGCGCCGCGGATTTTTCCCATGAGGTCTACGACGCGATGGCCGGTTGTCTGGCGTGCAAGTCTTGCGCGGGGCAGTGCCCGGTGAAGGTCAACGTGCCGGAATTCCGTTCGCGGTTTCTGGAGCTGTATCACAGCCGTTATCTGCGACCGGCGCGGGACTATCTGATCGCCTCGCTCGAATACAGCCTTCCGTACATGGCGCGGGTGCCGCTGCTCTATAACGGTTTGATGGGCAATTCCCTGGTTCGCCGTTTGCTGGAAACAGTCGGCGGAATGGTCGATGTGCCGCTGCTCAGCCGCCTCGATTTCCACGCGGTGATGCGCCGTTGGCAGGTGCGGCCGGCGACAGCGACGACCTTGTCTGCACTGACCCGGGATCAGCGCGAACGCAGCGTGGTGCTGGTGCAGGATGCGTTCACCCGTTATTTCGAAGCGCCGTTGCTCGCCGATCTGGTCGAGCTGATCTCCCGGCTCGGCTATCAGGTCTATCTCGCGCCCTTCAGTGCCAACGGCAAGCCGTTGCATGTGCAGGGTTTTCTATCGGCGTTCAACCGCGCCGCACTGCGCAATGCCGGACAACTGCGTGAGCTGGCCAACGTCGGGGTACCGCTGGTGGGACTGGATCCGGCGATGACCCTGGTTTACCGCCAGGAATACCTCAAGGTGCCGGGCATGGAGCAATGCCCGGAAGTGGCGCTGGTGCAGGAATGGCTGCTGAAAGTAATGCCGGATCAGGCCGGTGCAAACCACGGCGAAACGTTCCGGTTGCTGGCCCACTGCACCGAAAAAACCAATGCGCCCGCCGCTACCCGGCAGTGGGAGCAAGTGTTCGAGCGGGCAGGACTGAAACTGGTGACCCAGGCCACCGGTTGCTGCGGCATGTCCGGCACCTACGGGCACGAGGCGCGCAACCGTGATACTTCAACGGTGATTTACGAGCAGTCCTGGGCGCGTCAGGTCGAGGCGCCGGCGGAGCAGGGCGAAGCACTGGCCACCGGTTATTCGTGCCGCAGCCAGGTCAAGCGCCAGGCGGATCGGACACTGCGTCATCCATTGCAGGTGTTGCTTCAGGTTCAGCGCGGTTGAGTGGTTCGTCCGGTGCGTTTTCCCAGATCAGACGCGGATCGAAACTCATCGCCGAGAGCATGGTGAACACCACGACCATGCCGAAAAACAGGATCCCCGGGCGCGGTTCGATGTCGCCCAGGGCCTGGAACTTCACCAGTGCCGCGACCAGGGCAACCACCAATACGTCGAGCATCGACCAATAGCCGATCACCTCGACGAATCGGTACAGCTTCGAACGCTCCTTGCGCGCCCAGTCGCTGCCGCGCTGCACGGTGATCAGCAGCAACGAAAGGGCAACAAATTTCACACCCGGCACGGCGATACTGGCGACAAAAATGATCAGGGCGATGTCCCACGCGCCATGTTCCCAGAACTCCAGCACGCCGCTCATGATCGTGCTGTCCGCGCCGTCGCCGAGCATCGTGGTATTCATCACCGGCAGAAGATTGGCCGGCACATAGAAAATCAGCGCGGCGAGCATGTACGCCCAGGTGCGTGTCAGCGAATTGGCTTTGCGCCGATGCAGCGGCGCATCGCAACGCGGGCATTGATGCGGTTCGCCGGTCATGTCGCAGGCCAGCCCGCAGCTGTGGCACAGGCAAAGATTCAACTCGCTGGCGGTCGGTGGACGGCTCATAAAATGTCCCATAAATCACGAATGTCGCGGCCGGCGATACGGATCATTAGCAAGCTGAGCGCGGCGAGGGCGAACAGGCCGATGCCGGGCAGCACATCGAGCATGCCTGCCAGTTTGAACACCGCGACCATCGCGCCGAGCAGGCAGACTTCGAGCATGCTCCATGGGCGCAACGTTTCCAGCCAGCGCATGCACGTTTTGAAACCCGGTGCGCGTTGCGAGGCGAGGGCGAAACTCAGCACCCAGATCAGCAGCACCAGTTGAAACGCCGGGGCGATGATGATCGAAATCGCCGCAACCATCGCCATGAACGTGATCGGCCCCTGGCTGAGTGCGAGTACCGAATCCCACAGTGTCGCGCTGTTTTTCAGGCCCTTGAGGCTGATGCTCATGACCGGGTAGAAATTGGTAAAAAGCCAGAGCATGGCGGCAGTAAACGTCAGGGCCAGGCGCTGCTCGATGGTCAAACCGTTATAGCGCTCAAGCACGCCCCCGCAACGGGTGCACAGGGTTTTCTGATGTTTGCCGAGCACAGCTTTTTCATACACGCAGTCGCAGTGCTCGCAGATGATCAGGTGCTCGGTGTTGACCATGAAAGGCACTCGCGGGAAACCCAGGGGCATTCCTCACTATAGAAGTCCGTGGGCATTGGGCAAATTCCTGTTGCGGGCACATCATCGGCGTACCAGGGATTAGTGCAGGATTGCTGCGGTTTCAACCGGGATTCACTGTGTAAATACTGGCGCACAGCGGCGGGCTGACGTCGGGCGTGTCGCTGATGGCGCAGGGCGTAAGTCTCGTTAGCGTTGTATTTCTATTTGAGAAACACTAGCGATTAGTGATTTTAATGTTATAGAGTAACGCAAAATGACAGGCCGACCTGTCGCTTCATCCTCCCGATTTGCGAACTCTTCATGACGATTGCTGCGCTTCGTTCCGCCCCCACGGCCAGTGGCCGACTCCTGTCCATCGATGCGTTGAGAGGCCTGGTCATCCTGTTCATGCTGCTCGACCACGTGCGCGAAACTTTCCTGTTGCATCGCCAGGTGTCCGATCCGATGGACATCGCGGCCATAGAACCTGCGCTGTTTTTCAGTCGGACACTGGCGCATTTGTGTGCGCCGGTTTTCGTCCTGCTTACGGGGTTGTCGGCGTGGTTGTATGGCGAAAAGTATCAAGGCAAAACAGACGTCAGTGCGTTTCTGTTCAAGCGCGGACTGTTTCTGGTGGTGCTGGAGTCCACCCTGGTAAATTTTGCGTGGACGTTTCAAGTGCCACCGACGGTCATCTACCTGCAAGTGATCTGGGCCATCGGGCTGAGCATGATCGCGTTGTCGGCACTGGTCTGGTTGCCGCGCGGGTTGTTGTTGGCGTTGAGCGTGATGATCATCGCCGGACATAACCTGCTCGATGGTGTGCATTTTTCGGTGGAATCAGCGTTTCACGTGCCGTGGGCGGTATTGCATGATCGCGGCTGGATCGACGTTGGAGAAAGTCTGCGCCTGCGCACGTCGTATCCGTTGTTGCCGTGGATCGGTGTGATCGGTCTGGGTTATGCGCTTGGGCCGTGGTTCGCGCGGACGATGGATGCGGGCGTTCGTCAGCGGCGCCTGCTGATGTCCGGTGTGGCGG
>NZ_WKEQ01000067.1 GCF_021605415.1 Pseudomonas syringae | reverse complement strand
GTCATGGTCTAGGGTCGAGGCGAGAATCAGGGCAGGCATGATAACCCGTTCAGCCTCAACTCTGTGGTGACTGGGCTGACGCCTTCGCGGGCAAGCCACGCTCCCACAAGATGTGTGTCGCGCGCCAAACCTGAGTCCACTGAAAATCCCTGTGGGAGCTGGCTTGCCAGCGATAGTCGCACTGCCAATCTCAGAGGCTGAACCCCCCATCCAGCGGAATGATATTCCCGGTCATGTACGCCCCGGCCGTGCTCGCCAGGCTGATCGCCAGCGCCGCCATCTCCTCTTCACGACCCCAGCGTTTCATCGGGATCAGCGCAGTGTCTTCGGCCAACGCCTGCTCATCGCTGCCGATGTGCTGGGTCATTTTGCTGGGGAAACGTCCCGGTGCGATGACGTTGACGTTGATGTGCTGGCTCACCAGTTCCCGGGCGAGAATTCGCGACAACTGGTGCAGCGCTGCTTTGCTCGGCCCATAGGCGTAGGCCTGCTCGCCAAAGGATGAAATTCCCGCCACCGAACCGATGTTGATAATCCGCGCCGGGTTCGCGGCGCAGCCACCCTTACGCAGCAGCGGCAAGAATTGCTGGATACAACTGAACACCGAGGTCACATTGAGCTGCATGACCTTTTCCCAGCCTCTGACTGGGTAGCTCTCCAGCGGCGCGCCCCACGTCGTACCGGCGTTATTCACCAGAATATCCAGATGAGTAATCTGTTCGCCCAGTCGAGCGGCCAATTGCTGCACACCTTCCTCGCTGGCCAGATTGGCGGCAACGCCATGGCAGATCCCGAAAGCGCCCAGTTCTTCGGCCGTTTGATGGCAGGCTTCGGCATCGCGGGAACACACGTACACGATGGCGCCGGCCTCGACGAACGCTTTGGCGATCATTTTGCCGATACCACGAGTTCCGCCGGTCACCAGCGCGGTGCGGCCTTGAAGGGAAAAATACGGATGCATGGCGAATCCTGAGGGCTGGGGTTCAGTACACCCTAGTCGTCAGCCGCGAAAAGCGGAGCCACTATTTCTTCGGGAAATGAAGGGACATATCAACATGCCCCCTGTGTAGGAGCCTGCGACAACTCCTACACAGGACTGCGCGGCATTATTGCGGGCGAACGCGAAGCGTCAGCCCCTTGAGGAAATTGCGCAGCAACTGGTCGCCGCACGGACGGTAGTTGTTGTGGCCGACCTTGCGGAACAGCGCGCTCAGCTCAGGCTTGGACACCGGGAATTCGGCAGCCTTGAGGATTGCGTGCATGTCGTCTTCCTTCAGTTCGAAGGCAACGCGCAGCTTCTTGAGGATGATGTTGTTGGTCACCGGCACTTCGATCGGCTGCGGTGGACGGCTGTCGTCCTTGCCGCGCTTGAAAATCACCAGGCCATCGAGGAAGTGCGCCATGACTTCATCCGGGCAGCGCACGAAGCCTTCTTCGTCTTCCTCTTTCTTGTCGAGGTAGGTCACCAGATCGTCCAGCGCGACATCCATGCCGCCAAGCTTGATGATCTCGATGACTTTTTTGTCGCTGATGTCGAGCATGTAGCGCACGCTGCGCAGTACGTCGTTATGAATCATGTGTGCAGTCCTGATATTCAACTGTGGGCGTCGCGGCATCGCGCGGCGCCGAAATGTATGGCGGCGAGAGGAGCCTTAGAACTTCTCTTTGCCGGACAGGTAGCGCCATTGGCCGACCGGCACCTTGCCGATGGACACACCGCCGATGCGAATGCGGCGGATGCCGATGACCTTCAGGCCGACCGCTTCGCAGAACTGAGCGATGATGCCCGGCTGCGGATTCTTCATGGCAAAGCGCAGGCGATTTTCGTTCTGCCAGCTGACCTTGACCGGCGGCAGTTCCTTGCCTTTGTAGGTGAGGCCGTGCTGCAAGCGGTTGAGGCCGTGGGCGACCATGTCGCCTTCGACTTCGACCACGTATTCCTGCTCGATCTTGGCCGCGTCAGCGGTGAGTTTGCGCAGGATTTTCCAGTCCTGAGTAAACACCAGCAGACCGCTGGCCTTGGGTTGCAGGTCTGTGCTGGCGGTCAGGCGCACGAAATGGCCACGCAGCGGGCGCTTGCTGAAGCGGTGCTCTTCACTGAGGGTTTCGGTGCTGAGCGTCTGCATCGCGGTGTCCGCGTCCGTGCCGGCCGGCACGTTGAGCAGGATTGTCACCGGCTCCGGCGCGGTGGCCTGGGCGTCCTTGTCGAGTTCGACCTTCTGGTCGCCGACCTTGAACTGCGGCTCGTCGATGACTTCGCCGTCCACGGTGACCCAGCCGCCCTCAATGAACAGCTCGGCCTCGCGGCGGGAGCAACCGACCAGTTCGATGAGGCGTTTAGAGAGGCGGATCGGGTCAGTCATGACAGGGCCGTAACAAAAAAGGGGTGGGCATTGTACCTGCCTGGCGCCGGTTAAGCCCGGTTCCATTTATTGGGCGGCTATTTTTCCTGTGGGAACTGGCTTGCCAGCGATAGCACCACCTCGGTACTTCTGATGCACCGCATCGCCTGCATAGTTGGCAAGCCAGCTCTCACAAGTGTCCTGCTGGTCAGGCGTTGCGTGCCTGTCGCTGGCTTTGCCGCATGCGCATATGCAGCAGCGGATACGGCTGGCCCATGCCGTCGACTTCCGAACGGCCGATCACTTCGAAACCTTGCTTGATGTAGAACCCCAACGCCTGCGGATTCTGCTCATTGACGTCCAGCTCATACGCATTCAGGTGTTCCATCGCATAATGCAGCAGTTTCTTGCCCAGTCCCTGGCCACGATGATCCGGATCGATGAACAGCATTTCGACCTTGCCCGCAGCAACGCCGGCGAAACCGGTGATGCGTTGATGAACGTCCTTGGTGCAGATCAGCATCACCGCATCCAGATAGCGATTCAGCACCAGGTTTTTCAGTAACTCAATGTAAGTGTCCGGGAGAAAGTCGTGGGTCGCCCGCACCGAGGCCTCCCAGACCCGGGTCAGTTCCTGATAGTCACTCAGTTTCGGCGTGTGGATGACCGAATGGTGGCGCATGCCTGCTGGCCTCGCTGGTAATGAGTCCGTCCCTCAGCAAACGATAGACCTAAAAAAGCCCCGCATCCCATAAAAAGAGCGAGGCTTCAAATTCTGCGCAACCCGTGTAGAACCTGCGGCAGCTCCTACACGGGGTGTTTCGGTGTCAGATCTGTTCGGCCCAAAGGTCGTATTCGTCGGCGTCGGTCACTTTGCACCAGACCTTGTCGCCCGGCTTGAGGTTGCTGCCGTTGTCGATAAACACGTTGCCGTCGATTTCCGGGGCGTCGAAGAAGCAGCGGCCAACTGCGCCCTGCTCGTCGACTTCATCCACCAGCACTTCGATTTCACGACCGACGCGCATTTGCAGACGCGCCGAGCTGATTGCCTGCTGGTGCGCCATGAAGCGATCCCAGCGATCCTGCTTCACGTCGTCCGGCACGATGTCCAGGTTCAGATCGTTGGCCGGAGCGCCTTCCACCGGCGAATACTGGAAGCAGCCGACGCGGTCGAGCTGGGCTTCGGTCAGCCAGTTCAGCAGGTACTGGAAGTCTTCTTCGGTTTCGCCGGGGAAGCCGACGATGAAGGTCGACCGGATGATCAGATCCGGACAGATTTCGCGCCAGTTCTTGATTCGTGCCAGGGTCTTGTCTTCGAACGCCGGGCGCTTCATCGACTTGAGGACTTTCGGGCTGGCGTGCTGGAACGGGATGTCCAGGTACGGCAGGATCTTGCCGGCCGCCATCAACGGGATCAGCTCGTCAACGTGCGGGTACGGATAAACGTAATGCAGGCGCACCCAGACGCCGAGGGTGCTCAACGCTTCGCAGAGTTCGGTCATGCGGGTTTTAACCGGCGCGCCGTTCCAGAAGCCGGTGCGGTATTTCACGTCGACGCCGTAAGCGCTGGTGTCCTGCGAAATGACCAACAGCTCCTTCACACCGGATTTCACCAGACGCTGAGCTTCGTCGAGCACGTCGCCCACCGGGCGGCTGACCAGTTTGCCGCGCATCGACGGGATGATGCAGAAGCTGCAGCTGTGGTTGCAGCCTTCGGAAATCTTCAGGTACGCATAGTGGCGCGGGGTCAGCTTGATGCCTTGCGGTGGCACCAGGTCGATCAACGGGTTGTGATCCTGACGCGGCGGTACAACGTCGTGCACGGCGTTGACCACTTGTTCGTACTGTTGCGGACCGGTCACGGCCAGCACGCTCGGGTGCACGTTGCGGATGTTGCCTTCTTCCACGCCCATGCAGCCGGTGACGATAACCTTGCCGTTTTCCTTGATCGCTTCGCCGATCACTTCCAGCGACTCCGCCTTGGCCGAATCGATGAAGCCGCAGGTGTTGACCACCACGACATCGGCGTCCTGATACGTGGACACGACGTCATAGCCTTCCATGCGCAGCTGGGTCAGGATCCGTTCGGAGTCGACCAGCGCTTTCGGGCAACCCAGAGAAACGAAGCCAACCTTTGGGTTGGCCGGCGCAGGAGTGGTGGACATGTCTAACCTCGGTGTTTTGTGACGTCGTTTGCCTGGTTCGGAAACCGACGGACGGGCGCTTGAACTGCGCCTCTGATCAAAAAGTGCGCAATTCTAGCGATGAGCAGCGCACTTGACCAGCTTTATGCAGGGAAATACGACGAGTGCTGCGCTATGCTTCGCGCCGTTGCGCCTGACTGAATTTTTACAGTCAATGAAACGTCTGTAACAGCACGTAAATCGGCAGCATGCCGCAGCAAAAGCATAGTGCTTCATTTAAAGAAGCCGGTCTTGAATCAGGAGTGTTGGATGGGTCAGGCAAGTGGTCACGCGGCAGGCGCCGAGCATTCGGGCGCAAGGCCGATCGGCATGCTGGTCGCCGCAGTCGGGGTGGTTTACGGCGACATCGGGACGAGCCCGTTGTACACCCTCAAAGAAGTGTTTTCCGGAGGTTACGGTGTGCCGGTCAACCACGACGGCGTGCTGGGGATTCTGGCGCTGATTTTCTGGTCGCTGATCTGGGTCGTCTCGATCAAATACATGATGTTCGTGCTGCGTGCCGACAACCAGGGGGAGGGCGGCATTATGGCGCTCACCGCACTGGCCCGACGAGCGGCGGCGGGGCATCAGAAGCTGCGCATGCTGCTGGTGGTCTGCGGGCTGATCGGCGCGGCGCTGTTCTATGGCGACAGCATGATCACCCCGGCGATTTCCGTACTGTCAGCGATTGAAGGGCTGGGCCTGGCATTCGACGGCATCGATCACTGGGTCGTGCCGTTGTCGCTGATCGTGCTGGTGGCGCTGTTTCTGCTCCAGAAACACGGCACGGCGCGGATCGGCATTCTCTTCGGGCCGATCATGGTCACCTGGTTCGTGGTGCTCGGCGCCCTCGGCGTCTATGGCATCAGCCATCATCCGGAAGTGTTGAAAGCGATGAACCCGGTGTGGGCGGTGCGCTTCTTCATCGTCCATCCGGGCATGGGCGTGGCGATTCTTGGTGCGGTCGTTCTGGCTCTGACCGGCGCTGAAGCGCTGTACGCCGACATGGGCCACTTTGGCCGCAAGCCGATCGCACGGGCCTGGTTCCTCCTGGTGCTGCCGGCGCTGATGCTGAACTACTTCGGTCAGGGCGCCTTGCTGCTGGAAAACCCGGACGCGGCGCGTAACCCGTTTTACCTGCTGGCGCCAAGCTGGGCACTGATTCCGCTGGTCGGCTTGTCAACCATGGCCACGGTCGTTGCTTCGCAAGCGGTGATTTCCGGCGCGTTCTCCCTGACCCGTCAGGCGATCCAGCTCGGTTACATTCCGCGCATGTACATCCAGCACACCTCCAGCGCAGAGCAAGGCCAGATCTACATCGGCGCGGTGAACTGGTCGCTGATGGTCGGCGTCGTCCTGCTGGTGCTCGGTTTCGAATCCTCGGGCGCCCTGGCTTCGGCGTACGGCGTGGCCGTGACCGGCACTATGCTGATGACCACGATTCTGGTGTCGGCCGTGATGCTGCTGCTCTGGAAATGGCCGCCAATCCTCGCGGTACCGGTGTTGCTCGGCTTCCTGCTGGTGGACGGCCTCTATTTCGCCGCCAACGTTCCGAAAATCGTCCAGGGCGGCGCTTTCCCGGTGATCGCCGGTATCGCCCTGTTCGTGCTGATGACCACCTGGAAGCGCGGCAAGCAATTGCTGGTCGAGCGCCTCGACGAAGGCGCGTTGCCGCTGCCGATCTTCATCAGCAGCATCCGCGTGCAGCCGCCGCATCGCGTGCAGGGCACCGCGGTGTTCCTCACCGCGCGCTCCGACGCCGTGCCACACGCGTTGCTGCACAACCTGCTGCATAACCAGGTTTTACACGAGCAAGTGGTGTTGCTGACGGTGGTCTACGAAGACATCCCGCGTGTGCCGCCATCCCGGCGCTTTGAAGTGGAGGCCCACGGTGAAGGTTTCTTCCGGGTGATCCTGCACTTTGGCTTCACCGACGAGCCGGACGTGCCGCAGGCGCTGAAACTGTGTCATCTGGATGAGCTCGATTTCAGCCCGATGCGCACAACGTATTTCCTCAGCCGCGAAACGGTGATCGCCTCGAAACTCGAAGGCATGGCGCGTTGGCGCGAGGCGTTGTTCGCGTTCATGTTGAAAAATGCCAACGGCAATCTGCGCTTCTTCAATCTGCCGCTGAACCGGGTGATTGAGTTGGGGACGCAAGTCGAGATGTAATCCCCGCCCCATTGAAAAGCCCCCGTCAGCCTTGCTGGCGGGGGCTTTTTTGTGCCTGTGCACTTAGCCCCTGATCCAGCACAAATTCCTGTGGGAGCTGGCTTGCCAGCGATGAGGCCCGTTCATTCACCACAAAATCCAGCCGCTACAGGCCTTCAGGCTTCTCTGCTTCGGACTCGGTCTTCGTGCGCGCAGGTCGTGGCAGCCGCGCTTGTATCACATCGTCGATCAAGGCCTTGCCCATCACCGTCAGATAATGCGCGGCCCAGGCATGGCGGTCGGTGTCTTTGGCGTAGGCAGCGTCTTCTGCGAAGGATTTGGCGAGGTACAGCAGGTCGGAGGATTGGGACAAGGCATCGATGATCGGGATGCCGGAACGAACGTTGAAGAACGCTTGATCCGCGTTGTAGAGGAAAGGGGTGAAGCCGATGGTTTTAAGGTGTGCTGATCCGTGCGGATCATTTTCGGTCATCGTGTTACTCCTTGGTTCGAAGTGCCGCGACTTTCGTTACCACGCGAAAGGAGGGAGCTGTACGCAGGGTGGTAAACCGGGAACCAAGGAAACCGGCACGCCCGAAGGCGTCCCACGCACAGCTGCCATAACGTGATGGACGTGCTGTTGCGCTGGTTTCTCCGGGTTACCACACCCGATCGCTGAATGGGTCAGCGACGTGCGGAGAGTATCCCGTCAAAAAACAGCGCGACAGGGCGGCTAAGTGCCCAAACACGAGATTCGGAGTTTGCCCACAGGGTCTGTCGGCGTCATCCGATATTGCGAGACTGGAAGTAAACGAAAATAAACGTCTGGCAGATATGCCTGGAGGCATTGATATCCGAATCCAGCGCAATGTCGCTGTGGGAGCGAGCAGGCTCGTTCCCACAGGAGACTTTGGCGGCTGCCGGAATGTAAAAAGCCCCCGCACTCCAAAATTGCGGGGGCTTTTTGTTTGGGCGTTTCAGATTACTCTTCAGCCGCTTGACGCTTCTGGATCAAGTCCACCAAGCGCTTTGCCAGCGCAGGATAGTTCTCATCGAAGTGATGACCACCCGGCAGTTTCACCGCTTCACCCACCGCAGTCTTGTCAGTGCAGCCGCTTTCATCGGCCTCTTCTTCACCATAAATGCACACGACCTTGGCCGGTGGCAGTTTAGCCATTTCCGGGCCAGTGGCGGCTTCTTTGCCGGCGTTGCCGAGCCAGCCTTCAACTTCGATTTCGAAGCTGCCGGTGCGGGCGAAGGCGAGCAGGATGATCGCGTCGACGCGTTGCTGTTCGGTGTCCGGCAGGCGGTTGTAGATCGCTGGCAGGACGTCGGCGCCGAACGAGTAGCCGGTGAGGATGAAGCGTTTGGTGCCCCATTTCTGCCGGTAGTGCTGCATCAGTTCGGTCAGATCCAGCGCGCTTTGCTCAGGGCTTTTGTGCTGCCAGTAGTAGCGCAGGGTGTCGATGCCGACGACCGGGTAGCCGATCTTGGCCATTTCCCCCGCCACGTCGCGGTCGAGGTCGCGCCAGCCGCCGTCGCCGGAGAGGAACAGGGTGACGGTGTCCTTGGCCTGACCGGCCGGCACTTCGACCACCGGAATCGCCAGACCGCCGTTGGCCTTGTCTCCGCCGACGAGGATTTTTCGCAGTTCGTTGTTCAGCACTTGCGGCAGATTGATGTCGTAGTCGCTGATGCTGGTTTCGGCGTTCGGCTGATCGCGCACGAAACCGGCGCTGGTGTCGTCCGGGTTGTCGTTCCACGCCGCGAGCCAGTGGCCGTGGGCGGCAGACTTCGGCAGCAGGTGGGTGCAGCCGGGTTTTTCCAGGGCCAGATCAACTGACACGGCTTGAGCCTTGTCGTCTTTCTGTTCCGACAACCAGCGCCAGGCCAGCACGGCGCCCGGGCCGATGCCGCTGACCAGTGTGGCCGGGCCGTTCAGTTCGCGCAGGCCGGTTTGCAGGGCGCGGCTTTGCAGCAGGCAATCCTTGGGCAGAATCACTTGAACGATCTGCGCCGAGGCGGTGCGGCTCAGGGTGGTCAGTTGCTTTTCAGAGAGTTTCTGGTCGTCGTTGACCGCGACCAGCACCTGCGCCTTGGGTTTGGTGCCGGGGATGACGCGGGTCAAAACGGTGCCGTCTGCCGCCGTAATAGGTTCGAGCGTTGGTTCCGGTGCCGGGCGTTTGAGGTACCAGAAACCGCCGCCGGCAATCACGGCCAGCACAATCAGCGCGGCCAGGATGTACTTCAGGGAGCGTTGAATCATCAGCGTTTCACCAATCCAGTCAAGCCGCCCGCGATCAGGGCAGCAGTGTCGGCCAGCGCCACCAGCGGATCGAGTCCGGCGGGCACGGCCATATAACGAGGTTCCCAGTCAGGCTGGAATTTATCTTTGAAGCGGCGCAAGCCTTGGAAGTTGTACAGCTGCTCACCACGGCGGAATACCATCGAGCCCAGACGCTGGGTCAGCGGTGCACCACGCCGGGGTTGCAACCCCGACAACGGCACCATGCCCAGGCTGAAGCGCGCGTATCCGTGACTCTTATAGTGTTGAATCAGGCCGACCATCATGAATTCCATGGTCAGTTTCGGGGCGTCCGGGTGCGCGCGCATCAGGTCGAGACTGGCCAAATCATGGCTATAAGTCTCAAGCAGGTTGGCGAATGCCACCGGGCGGCCTTCGAAGCGGATTACCGCAATGCGGAAGTGCTTCAGGTAATCGTCGCTGAACCGGCCGAGGGAGAAGCCTTTCTCGCGCACGTTCTTGCCGGTCAACCAGGCATCGGAAATCACCTTGAGCTCATCCATTGGCGCCTGGCCCGGTTCATGAATCTCCAGCGACAAGCCATCGCGGGTGCCACGGTTCCAGGTGTAACGCAGATCCTTCATCTCTTTGCCTTTGGCTTCCAGGTCAAAGCGAAGCAGATCGACCCGAGCCTCTTCGCCGAGCTTGATCGCGGTCAGGCCGATGTCCATGTAGTACGGCAGATTCTCGGCACGCACCTGATAGAACACGGGGCGGGCGTGGTAGATGTCGCACAGGTCGCGGAACTGCCAGATCATCTCGGCGCGTTGCTGGCCGGGGCCGATCGGGTCGTACAGCGCCACCAGGCTGCGGCCACGGCGGGCGTACATCAGAAAGGCTTCGTCGTTGGGGTGAAACAGCAGCGCCTTGTCACCGGTCAGGGACAGGCCACCATCGGGTTGCGAGGAAGCCATCAATATCTTCGAAGCGCGTTCCAGTTCATCCGGTGTCGGCAGATGAATCACCGGGCGCGCGGTACGCAGCAGCCAGGTCAGTGCGATCACCAATAACAGCACGGCGGCGCCGAGCAGGGAGCGCAAGCCGCGCGGCGCATCGGCATCCAGGGTGAACTGCCACCACAGCTGATGGCTGTACGGCACGTCTTGATAAGCGAACAGCAGCAGCCAGGCCGAAGCGCCGAGCACACACAGACTGGCGACCAGATACAGCGGCGAGAATGGCAGTTCAGTCAGACGGCTTGGGCGATAGAACGAGCGACGGAACACGGCCAGCAGGCTGGCGGTGAGGGTCATCAGAACGGCTTCTTCCCAATCGAAACCCTTGAGCAGCGAGAGCAGAGCGCCGACCAGCAGCAAAATGGTGGTCAGCATCCACGCTGCGGACAGGCGACGGCGCAGGCCTTGGGCAAGCAGCAGACACAACACGCCGATCAGGCTGGCACCGAAGTGCGAGGCGTCGACCAGACGATGCGGAATCAGAAAACCGATGTGCTCCAGACGCGTGTCGATCTCGGGAGTCGCGCCGGAAAACAACAACACCACGCCAGACAGGAACACCAGAACCGCCAGAATCGGTGCCGCCAGACCTGATGCCGCGCGCATGGTTTGCGTTTGAAACAGACGCTGCCCTTCGTTGACCAACAGCATCACGCACGCGACCAGCAGCGGCAGCACCACGTAGATCAAGCGATAGAGCAGCAGCGCGGCGGCCAGTGGTGCGGCACCGAGTTTTTCGGCAAACGCGGCGAGCAGGATCGCTTCGAACACTCCGACGCCGCCCGGCACATGGCTGAGCACGCCGGCGGCCAGCGCCAGTAAATACACCAGCAGGAACGCGCCGAAGGGTGGCGCTTCCGGCAGCAACAGATAAAGCACCGTCGCAGCAGCGGCGACGTCAAAGGCCGTAATGACCAGTTGCAGAAAAGTCAGGCGGCGACCCGGCAGGCGCAGCGTGCGACGTCCGGCCTTGACCAACAGGTTGTCCCGGTACGGTTGCTCCGGCAGGCGTCGGCGATAGATGCCGATGGCCAGAATCGAGGCGATCAGCAACACCGCTGCCGCAACACCGCCCAACAATGCTTCGGACAAGCCGAGAGCCTGCGACGCGGCTGGCAAATCGCTGAGGGTCGCCAGCGCGGCGAGCGGGGGCAGGGCGCAGCCGAGCGACAGGCTGGCAAATAACGTCATGTGGGCGACTTCCGACGCCCCCAGTCCATGCCGTGCATATAACCGATAACGAACCGAGCCGCCGGACAGCAGCGACAGGCCAATGGCGTTGCCAATCGCGAATGCGGTAAAGCCGCCAAGCGCCAGAGTGCGCGGTGGCAATGTCACGCCCGCATAACGGCTGGCCGACCATTCGTAGCCCAGCAGGATAATGAAGCCAACGACAGTCGCACCGAAAGCGCCGAGCAGGGCCGGTTTCGGGACGTCAAGAATCGAGTCGTGCAGCGCGTCGAGATCAAGCTCGCTCAGCAGATGACGACAGGCAATCAGCGCGATGGCGAATAGCAGCAATGTGACGGCCAGACCGATTGGCTGGCGGTATTTGCTGATTCGATCCAGCAAGCGCAGACGCTCGGGTTTGATCGGTTGGGTCGCTGTGACGGTGTCTTGTGAATCAGACGAGTTGGCGCGCATCAATCACCTCTTGGATTGTGCGCGACAGGATGGAGGTATCCAGCCAAGTTACCAATCCCTGTAGAAAAAAATAATCACAAAAGACTACGCCTCTCACCGGGTATCGGCGAGGGCAGTTCCCGTAATGCCGACGCCTTGTCCGCGACTCAAGCTTAGTCGCGACTCGGCGGGTATGACGGTTCGGGGCGGTTCGCTGCACAGTGACAGATCATTGTTGCGAAAGGACTTTTTCTACAGATACAAAAAAGGCCACTCTTTCGAGTAGCCTTTTTTGATGTTTGGTTGCGGGAGCCGGATTTGAACCGACGACCTTCGGGTTATGAGCCCGACGAGCTACCAGACTGCTCCATCCCGCGTCTGTGTGGC
>NZ_WKEQ01000066.1 GCF_021605415.1 Pseudomonas syringae | reverse complement strand
GGAAACAGCGCGCTCTGGGAGCGGTTTTCACCTTGGATATAGCGCATAAGAAAAATGCCCGTATCTTGCGATACGGGCATTTTCTTCAACCGGCCAACAGATTGCTAGGTTTTCACACAGTCTGATTACAATGCGGCCTTTTCCTTGCGCTATAAATTAACCCCCATCCGTATCAATATCCGCATCCGTGGCGTCACCGGACTTCGGACGATCCGGCTCAGGCTTGAACCCCGGGCTGAATTCGTTGCTGTTATCACTGTTCTGCTGTTTCTGATCCACCGCAGGATCAGCGCTTTGCGCCTGACCGTTGCCCGATGGAGCACCATTGCCGGGTGTTTGCGGATCGATGGCCGGGTCGTTGCGATCGATCGCTTCCTGTGACTGCTGTTGCGGCTTCGTTTGGTCGTTCATAAATACCTCGTTCGTCAAACCAAGCGCGACTGAAACAGTCGAGCCTTATGAGATTCGAAGCCTCGACATCGGCAACGTTCAAAACATCGCTGCTTTGCGTAATGCGCACTGGTGTGATCGACACGTTTCGTGAGACAAATCAAAATATCCTCGTTAAAACGAACAACTATCTTGAACGGCAGCGGTCATTGAAACCGCGCCGGTCTTTATTTTGGGGAATCGGCCCGCACTTGCTTGGGAGCAACCGTCACATGGCAGCACTGCAGAACGGCACTATCGAAGCATTCAAAACACAACAGCCGCGACTGTTGAGCGAATGGTTCAATGCACTGGACGCCAGCGGCGCCACCCGCAATATCAAAGAACATGACGTGCAGCAGCAGACCAAGGAATTCCTGCAACTGCTGATCGAAGGCTTGCAGAACAGCAACGGCAGCAACATCGCCTCAGGCGATTGGGACGCTATTCGCCAGTATCTCGAAAAGCTTTCACACAGCCGCGCCCTGCTCGGTCAGGATTCACACCAGACCGCCAGCTTCATTTTCTCTCTGAAAGGCCCGATTTTCGGCCTGCTGCAAAGCCACTATAAAGAGCAACCGGAGTTGCTGGCCGAACAGCTCTTGCAAATTTCCGAGCTGCTCGATGCATTCGGCATGCACACCATCCGCACGTTCCAGAAGTCCCGCGAAGCGGTGATCAAGCGTCAGCAGGAAGAACTGCTGGAACTCTCCACCCCCGTGGTCAAGTTGTGGGACGGCGTGCTCGCCCTGCCGATGATTGGCACCCTCGATTCGCAACGCACCCAAGTGGTCATGGAATCGCTGCTGCAACGCATCGTCGATACCGGTTCGGAAATCGCCATCATCGACATCACCGGCGTGCCGACCGTCGACACCCTGGTCGCCCAGCACTTGCTTAAAACCGTCACCGCGATCCGCCTGATGGGTGCCGATTGCATCATCAGTGGCGTGCGCCCGCAAATTGCCCAAACCATCGTCCACCTCGGCCTCGACCTGCAAGGCGTGGTGACCAAGGCCAACCTCGCCGATGCCTTGAAACTCGCGCTGACCCGACTGGGCATTTCCCTCAGCAAAGCGGTGTAAGGCCATGGAACGTATTCCGATTCTGCAAATGGGCGACTTTCTGCTGGTGACCATTCAGGTCGACATGCACGATCAGCTCGCCCTGACCCTCCAGGACGATTTGTCGGAACGCATCAGCCGCACGTCGGCGCGCGGGGTGTTGATCGACATCTCTGCGCTGGACATGGTCGATTCGTTCATTGGCCGAATGATCGGCACGATTTCCGGGCTGTCGAAAATCATGGACGCCGAAACCATGATTGTCGGCATGCAGCCGGCCGTGGCGATCACACTGGTCGAACTCGGGCTGACCCTGCCAGGCGTCAGCACCGCGCTCAACGTCGAACGCGGCATGAAACTGCTGCAGGAACGGGTGCGTCAGCAATGAGCGTGCGCAGCAGCGGCACCCAACCGATCCACATCGAGCAGGACGTTGTGCTGGCGCGCCAGACCGCACGTAAACTGGCCACCGAGTGCGGCATGCGTCTGATCGACCTGACCAAAATGGTCACCGCCGTCAGCGAGCTGGCGCGTAACACCGTGGTCTATGGCGGTGGCGGCGACATGGACTGGCAGATTCTCGAGGAGAACGGTCGTGTCGGGCTGCGTTTGCTGTTTCGCGACGAAGGCCCCGGCATTCCCGATCTCAAACTGGCAATGACCGATGGCTGGACATCCGGCTCCGGCCTGGGTCTGGGACTGACCGGCGCCAAGCGTCTGGTCAATGAGTTCGAACTGGACACCGAACCTGGCAAGGGCACCCGCATAACGATCACCCGATGGACATGATCATTGGCGGCAGCCTGACCGAAGTGCTCCCGATCGAAGACAGCAGCCAGATCGGCCAAGTCCGTCGAAGCGCGCAGCGATTGGCCGAAAGTCACGGTTTTGATGACACCGATGCCGGGCGAGTGGCGCTGGTCGCCACGGAATTGGCGAGTAATGTGCTCAAGCATGCCAGTCATGGCGAGTTCCACCTGCGCGTGTTGCCACGCGCCAACGGCTTCGGCATCGAAATGCTCGCGGTGGATCGTGCTCAAGGCTTTGATCTCGATGCGTGTCTGGCGGACGGTTTTTCCACCGGCGGCACACAGGGCATCGGCCTGGGCGCGGTGTCGCGGCAGGCGGAGGTGTTCGATGTTTACGCCGACTCACGCGGCGCGGTATTGCTCGCTCGACTGTATCCGCGCGCCGACAAGCAAGCGGATCTGCGCATTGGCGTCAGTCAGCATTCCTTGCATAACGACCCGGCCTGCGGTGATACCTGGCATCTGGCGTTCAACGGCGCCAATGTCAGCGCGTTGGTAATTGACGGACTGGGCCACGGCGAGGAAGCCGAGCGTGCGGCCAAGGCCGGTGCAAAGGCGTTTGCATTTGCGCCCTTCTCTGAGCCGGTCATGTTGCTCGAAGACCTGCATCACGCCATGATCGGCACCCGTGGCGGCGCTGTCGCCATCGCGCAATATCAATCCGGCAGCGATCAGCTCAGATTCACCGGCATCGGTAACATCGGCGCGAGCCTGATCACAGCGGCCAAGTCCCGTGGACTGGCCTCGCATCCCGGAATCGTCGGCGGCCAGTACCGAAAAGCCCAGCCTTTTGACTATGCTCACGTGAACGGACATCTATTGATCATGTACAGCGACGGTTTGCAGTCCCGTTGGAATCTTCAAGATTACCCCGGCCTGGTGCACCGTCATCCCGCCGTGATTGCCACCGTCCTGCACCGCGATTTCTGTCGCGGGCGCGACGATGTCACGGTGCTGGTCGTTGCCCTGGAGGCCGCCCATGACTGAGTCGCCCAACCTGAGCCACGCCGAACAAGCGGCGCTCATCGCGCAATTGCAGAACGAATCCGAAGCCCTGCGCGCCGAACTTGATGAGACCAATCAGGGCGTGCTCGCCCTGTACGCCGAACTGGATACTCAGGCGGAAGAGTTGCGTCAGGCCTCAGATCTGAAGAGCCGCTTCCTGTCGTACATGAGCCATGAATTCCGTACGCCCCTGGGCTCGATCCTGAGCATCGCCAGTCTGCTCTCGGATGAGCTCGACGGGCCGCTGAGTGACGAGCAACACAAGCAGGTTGCGTTCGTCAGCGGCGCCGCTCGCGAACTGAGCGATATGGTCGATGACTTGCTCGATCTGGCGAAGATCGAGGCCGGGCGCATCACCATCTCGCCCGCCTGGTTCGACATGCTCGACCTGTTCTCCGCGTTGCGCGGGATGTTCCGGCCGATTGTCGACGCCACGGCGGTGGATCTGGTGTTCGAAGAGCCGGTAGGCTTGCCGCGCCTGTACACCGATGACAAGAAACTTGCGCAGATTCTGCGCAATTTCATTTCCAACTCGTTGAAATTCACCCTCCGGGGCGAAGTTCGCGTCTCGGCGCGCCTCGAAGATCCGCAACATATTCGCTTCGCCGTCAGCGACACCGGCATCGGCATCGCGCCTGAATTGCACGGTACGTTGTTCGAGGACTTTTCCCAGGTCGACTCGCCGTTGCAAAAACGCCTGCGTGGCACCGGTCTGGGCCTGTCCCTGTGCAAGCGTTTTGCGGCATTGCTGGGCGGTGAAGTGGGTGTCGACAGCACGCCGAATGTCGGCTCAACGTTCTTTGTGATCATTCCGCTGGCGATTGCCCCGGAGCCTGCCGATGAACCGTGACATCCGCCTGCTGATCGTCGACGACAACGTCGCCACCCGCTACGCCCTGCGCCGGCGTCTTGAGCGTCACGACTACGTGGTGCTGGAGGCCGGCACCGGCACCGACGGGTTGGCATTGATTGACAGCGAAGCGCTCGACGCGCTGATTCTGGACGTCAATCTGCCGGACATGAGCGGTTTCGACATCGTGCGCAAGCTGCGCGCCGACCCGCAAACCGCCCTGCTGCCAGTGATTCACGTGTCGGCGGCGTCAATCCAGACCGGCGATATCATCACCGGGCTGGATGCTGGCGCCGATGCGTACCTCATTCACCCGGTCGACCCGGACGTGCTGCTCGCAACCCTGCGCACCTTGCTGCGAGTGCGCGACACGGAAAATGCCCTGCGCGAAAGCGAGGCACGGTTCCGCGAGATTTTTGTCAACGTGTCCGCGCCGATTGCCGTGCTGGACGCGGATCTCACCGTGCACGAATGCAACAACGCATTTTCCCGTCTGACTCAGGACAACCCGAATTTACAGGCACTGCGCCAATGTTTTGCCGTCGACCAGAGCGAAATCATTGCCGAGTTGCGGCTGCGCGTTGCCGACGGCGAGCGCTGGAAAGGCACCTTGAACATGCAGGTCGAGGGGCAGATCCGCGAAACCGAATGGCAAATTTCGCCCTACCGCGCGCCAGGTCTGAGCCTGGTGTTTGTCGAAGACGTCACTGAACACCGCCATCGCGAACGTTCGCACCTGGCGAAACTCGACGACACCACCACACAACTGGCCAAGGAAGTCGCCGAGCGCGTGCGTGCCGAAACACAATTGTTGCAAGTGCAGAAAATGGACGCGCTGGGCAAACTCACCGGTGGCATCGCCCATGACTTCAATAATCTGCTCACCGGCATCATCACCAGCCTGGAACTGATCCAGAAACGTACCCGGGATGGCCGTTCGGACAAGGTGCTGTTTTACGCCGAAGCTGCGCTCAACTCGGCGACGAGCGCGGCATCCCTCACCCACCGTCTTCTGGCCTTTGCACGCCAACAGCCGCTCGACACGCGCCCCGTGGATATCAATCAGCATGTGCGCTCGCTGGAAGAATTACTGGGGCGCACCATCGGTGAACGCATCGCTCTCAAGCTGGAGTTAACGACCAAACCGGCCATTGCGTTGGTTGATCCAATCCAGCTGGAAAGTGCGGTGCTGAACCTGGTGATCAACGCCCGCGATGCGCTGCCCCAGGGCGGCAATATTTGGGTAAACACTTACGCGGCCTATTCTCACGGCGACCCGAACCTGGCGGACGGCGCGTATGTGGCGCTGTCGGTGCGCGATGACGGCACCGGTATCGAACACAGCGTGATTGGCAAAGTGTTCGATCCGTTCTTCACCACCAAACCGTTGGGTCAGGGCACGGGGTTGGGGTTGTCGACGATTTATGGTTTCGCGCGGCAGTCGGGAGGTGATGCGCACATCCGCAGCGTTGCCCGTCGCGGTACCGAAGTGACCATCATGCTGCCGGCAACCAGCGATCCAACCGGCGCCAGCGACATTGCGCCAGCAGTCGTTGATCCGCTGGGCAGCGGCGAGCATGTGCTGATCGTCGAAGACATGCCGGCCGTGCGCATGTTCGTGACCGAAGTGCTGGAAGACGCCGGTTATCACTGCACTGACGTGGGAGATATCGAATCGGCGCTGGAGCGTTTGCAGAACGATCCGTCGATCAATCTGCTGCTCACCGACGTCGGCCTGCCACGCATGAGCGGCCGCGAACTGGCGGATGTGGCTCGGGGCTGGCGCGAAGGGTTGCCGATCCTGTTCATGACCGGCTACGCCGAAACCGCGATCAACCGCCAGGTGTTTCTGGGCGCCGGCATGGACATGCTGGTCAAACCCTTCCAGATCAGCGAACTGCTCGACAAGGTACGCCGCACCCTCGACGGCACCTGAGCCACAGCCTTCGCGAGCAGGCTCCCTCCTACAGGGATTGGCGGTGACTTCGGATTCCGTGAGCCAACAAAAATCCCCGTGGGAGCTGACTTGCCAGCGATGACGGCAGCATGGCCGACCTTTTCATCGACTGCCCCGACGCCATCGCTGGCAAGCCAGACTCCCACAGGATCTAGGCCGAATCAAAATGTCTGGTTCGACCCAGCTCCTACCCGGGAGGCATGATGCGTGCGAGAAACGGTGCCGTGCGGCTTTTTTTGCTGGCGGCGACTTTTTGTGGGGGGCCGGCCACGACGATTTTGCCGCCTTGATCGCCTGCACCCGGGCCGATGTCGATCACCCAGTCGCTCTGCGCGACGACGCGCATTTCATGCTCGACGACGATCACCGTGTGCCCTGCCGTCACCAGCATGTTTAATTGCTCCAGCAACCGGTCGACGTCGCGCGGGTGCAACCCCGTGGTCGGCTCGTCCAGCACATACAACGTCGCGCCACGCTGGTTGCGTTGCAGCTCGGTAGCCAGTTTGATCCGCTGTGCTTCGCCGCCGGACAGTTCCGTGGCCGGTTGCCCCAACCGCAAATAGCCCAGACCGATGTCGCGCAACACCTCCAGTGAACGGCGAATGCCCGGCTGCTCGACGAACACTTCAACTGCCTCGTCCACGGTCAGTTGCAGCACTTGGGCAATGCTCAAGCCCTGCCACTCAATCGCCAACGTCTGCGGGTTGTATCGGGCTCCGTGGCACGTCGGGCATGGCGCGTAAACACTGGGCATAAACAGCAACTCAACGCTGACAAACCCCTCTCCTTCACAGGTCGGGCAACGCCCCTTGGCCACGTTGAAGGAAAACTGTCCGGCGTCATACCCCGCCTCTCGCGCCTGCGGTGTAGCGGCAAACAGCTTGCGCACGTTGTCGAACAGGCCGGTGTAGGTCGCCAGATTCGAGCGCGGCGTGCGGCCGATGGGTTTCTGATCCACCTGCACCAGACGCTTGATCGATTCCAGTCCAGCGGTAATTTGCCCAGTGCTGAACTGTGGCGCATCGTCTTCGAGATCCGGCGCGTCAGGCTCGGGCTCACTGGCCACGCGCCCAAGCTGCGCCCCTACCAGTTCCAGCAAAGCCTGACTGACCAGACTCGACTTGCCGGAGCCCGACACACCCGTCACCGAAGTGAAGCACCCCAGCGGAAATTCGACGCTAAGATTATTGAGGTTATTGCGGCTGATCCCCGCCAGTTTCAGCCACGCCGAGGGCTTGCGCGGCTCGCGGGTCTGATGCTGATGGTCAGCGAACAGGTACGCGCGGGTCTGCGACTGCTCGACCTCGGCAAGGCCTGCCGGCACACCGCTGTACAGCACTCGCCCGCCGTGTTCGCCCGCCTCGGGTCCGACGTCGATCAGCCAGTCGGCACGGCGCATGGTTTCCAGATCATGCTCAACCACAAACAGCGTATTGCCGTCAGCCTTGAGCCGTTGCAGCGCCTCAAACAACGCCTCGCCGTCCGCCGGATGCAGGCCGGCGGACGGTTCATCGAGAACATAGATGACGCCAAACAATTGCGACCCCAATTGCGTGGCCAGTCGCAGTCGTTGCAGTTCTCCGGAAGACAGCGTCGGCGTGCTGCGCTCCAGCGCCAGATAGCCGAGACCGAGACTCGTGAGGGTGCTGACCCGATCCAGCAAATCCTCGGCGATGCGCTGGGCCGCCAGGCGTTTTTCCAGCGACAGGTTGGGCGTGTGCCGCACATCCGGCGCGCTGGCATGACCGCTGGCGCCCTCGGCCACGCGCTGCTGACGCGCCGCGCGAGTTTGCGCATGACTTAGGGTTTCGCCGGTTTCCTCGGCGCGATCCAGATAGCCTGCGGTCGCCACCGGCTCCAATACCTGCGCCAATTGCAGCAACGGCATGCGCGACAGTTCACCAATGTCGAAACCTTCGAAGGTCACCGACAGCGCCTCACGTTTCAGGCGCTTGCCGTCACACAACGGGCACGGACTGCCGAGCATGAACCGCGCCACGCGCTTTTTCATCAGCGCGCTTTGCGAATGGGTGAACGTGTGCAAAATGTAGCGCCGCGCGCCGGTGAACGTGCCCTGATAACTCGGCTCCATCTTGCGCTTGAGGGCGACGCGGGTTTCTTCCGGTGTCAGGCCGGCGTACACCGGCACGGTCGGGGTTTCTTCAGTGAAGAGAATCCAGTCGCGCTGTTTCTTGGGCAGTTTGCGCCACGGGATATCGACGTCAATGCCCATGGTCACAAGGATGTCGCGCAGGTTCTGCCCCTGCCAGGCCAGCGGCCATGACGCGACGGCGCGCTGGCGGATGGTCAGGTCGGGATCGGGCACCATCAGCGCTTCGGTGACTTCGTAGACACGGCCCAACCCGTGACACTCAGGACAAGCACCTTGCGGCGTGTTAGGCGAAAAATCCTCGGCATACAGCATCGATTGCCCCGGCGGATAACTGCCCGCGCGGGAATACAACATGCGGATCAGGCTCGACAGTGTCGTCACGCTGCCCACCGATGAGCGCGTGCTTGGCGTGCCGCGCTGTTGTTGCAGCGCCACGGCGGGCGGCAGGCCTTCGATGGAGTCGACATCCGGCACGCCGACCTGATCGATCAGGCGCCGCGCATAAGGCGCCACCGATTCGAAATAACGCCGCTGGGCTTCGGCGTACAGCGTCGAAAATGCCAGGGATGATTTCCCCGAACCGGACACCCCGGTGAACACAACGAGGGCATCGCGGGGGATGTCGACATCAACGTTCTTGAGGTTATGTTCGCGGGCGCCGCGCACTTGAACCATCCCGCTGACAGTGCGGGCACTGCGTTTTGAGGTCATCGGCCTGCCTTGATCGAGTCAGCCACCGAGCACCACGCGCATATGGCGCAGCAGCGCTTCGGGGCTGTAGGGTTTGTCCAGCAGATGGGTGTCAGAGCTGAGTAAATGGTTGCGCGAAATGATGTCGCGGGTATGGCCGGACGTGAACAGCACCGGCACCGGTGGAACTTGTACTTTGGCCCATGCCTCCAGATCCGAACTTTTGATCAACCCGGGCATGACCACATCGGTAAAAATCAGATCCACCTCCACGCCTTCCAGCAGCATCTGCATGGCGCTGTCGCCATTGGCGGCGGTCAACACGCGGTAGCCTTCCTCACGCAGCAGCTCCACGACCGAGGTGCGCACCGCATCGTTGTCTTCAACCACCAGCACAGTTTCGTGACCGCGACAGTGCTCGACGTCAAGTTCGGCGGGCGGCTGATCGGTCGAACGCAGGCTGCGGGGAAAGTACAGCTCGACCCGCGTCCCCTGGCCCGGGGTGCTGTCGATCTCGACATGTCCACCGCTTTGTTTCACGAAGCCGAACACCATGCTCAAGCCCAGTCCGGTGCCTTGGCCGTCGGCCTTCGTAGTAAAGAACGGTTCGAACACCTGTTCAAGTATGTGCGCCGCAATGCCCACCCCGCTGTCACTCACCGAGACCCGCACGAAGTCACCGGCGACGATGCCTTTGCCGGCACAGAATGCGTGATCGAGCACGACGTTTTCGGCACCGAGCACAATCGTGCCCTCCCCTTGCATGGCGTCACGGGCATTGATCGCCAGGTTGAGAATGGCGTTTTCCATCTGGTTGGGATCGACATGAACATTCCAGTGTTCCTCGGGCAGGCGCACATCAATCTGGATGGTTTCGCCCAGGGCCCGTTGCAGCAACTCGCCAACGCCCTCAAAGATCTGCCGTGGATCGCACACCGCCGGCGACAGCGGTTGCCGGCGGGCGAACGCGAGCAGTTGCGATGAAAGCTTGGCGCCGCGCTCCACTGCCGCCAGCGAGGCGCTGACCCGACGTTGCACATTGCTGTTGTCCGGCTCATGCCGCGCCAGCAGGTGCAGGTTGCCGGCAATCACCTGCAACAGATTGTTGAAATCGTGGGCCACGCCGCCGGTGAGCCCGCCAATGGCTTCGAGTTTCTGCGACTGGCGCAGTTGCTCTTCAGCCATCAGTCGCGCCTCGACCTCGGCGGCCACGCGTTGCTCCAGGTTGCGGGTGAATTTGAGTAGCGATTCTTCGGCATTTTTGCGCTCATTAATGTCGAGCAACACGCCGGGGAAGCGCAACGGCTGGCCTTCTTCGTCGAACTCGCAGCAACCGCTGGCGAGCACCCACAAATAACTGCCGTTCGGGCGCAACACGCGATATTCGGCGTTATAAGGCTCACCGGTCTTCAGCGAATGATTGACCCGTTCATGCACCCAACTGAGATCATCGGGATGAACGTGTGCTTCAGCGATTTCCTGAGGCAGACAGCTCAGATCCTGATTGGCCGGGTACGAAAACGTCCGGGCAAAACGCTCGTCGGCCGACAGCACGTTGCGCTTGATGTCCCACACGAACGAGCCGAGCAAGGCGCCGGCATTGAGTGCCAGGCGCACCCGTTCGTTATCGGCGCGAGAGGCGTTCTCGGCGCTTTCGCGCAGCCGCTCGGAGATCATCAATTCTGTGGTGTCCACCACCATCGCCATGACCCCGGCAGGTCGGCCGCCGTCGTCGGCCACGGGGCTGTAATACAAATCCAGCCAGACGTCTTCGGGCACGCCGTCACGCAACAACACCAATTGTTTATTGTGATAGGTCAAGGTGCCGCCGGCCAGACACGTGTCAACGACGTTGCGGTTGAAGTCGGCGACTTCCGGCCAACCCAACTCCACTGGCGTCCCCAGCAGATAGGGATGACGCCCTCCAGCAAAAGCCGAATAACTGTCGTTGTAGATCATGTGGCCGGCACGGCCCCAGAGCATCACCATCGGCAGTGGCGAGGCCAGCATCAGTTGCACTGCGCTGTAGAGACTGGCTGGCCAAGACTGGATCGGCCCCAGTTCAGTGCCACTCCAATCAAAGGCACGAATGCGGCTGGCCATGTCACCACCCCATCCGGCACACCCATGACTATCGGATAAAAACT
The DNA here is from genome assembly GCF_021605415.1 of Pseudomonas syringae. Classification (GTDB taxonomy): domain Bacteria; phylum Pseudomonadota; class Gammaproteobacteria; order Pseudomonadales; family Pseudomonadaceae; genus Aquipseudomonas; species Aquipseudomonas syringae_S. The sequence continues at coordinate 1,257 of NZ_WKEQ01000066.1, read as the reverse complement.
GCATCGACTGACTCAATGTCCTGTGCTGTTGGTCAGGAAGTACGCCACGCCTGCAACGCGGCGCCCGTGTGTTTCGAGCATCGTCGACGCCAGAGGTTTCATCTGAGGTATAGCTGATTTCCTTGGCGCCAGCTCAGACCTCAATCAGGTGCTTGAGCGGGTGATAACCGGTTTTCATTTTCGCGGCGACATCGAGAATCGCCTTCTCGATGCCGTTAAGATGCATGCAGGTCAGCTCGATGGCCGCGCTCTGATTGCCGGCCTCGATGTACTCGATCAGGCGCAGGTGCTCGTTGTCGCGGCAGACTTCGTGGCTGTCGTCATCCAGCGCGGCGGCGTACAAGGAGGCGCGGGAAATCAGCTTCTGAAACCAGTCCAGCAGCACCGGGTTGTTCAGGCTGCGGGCCAGTTTGAGGTGAAACTCACCGAGCAGATGAATCAGCTTTTCGTGGTCGCCGCTGTCAGCGGCTTGATCTTCGAGCAGCAAGTGTTCGCGCAGATCGAGCATCGCGGCAGTGTCCCGACGGCGACACAGCTCGGTGACGATGCCGATCTCGACCAGACGCCGGGTTTCGAACAACGAACGGATCTCTTCATCGCTGGGCAATGACACCGACGCACCTTTATTGGGCTCGGTGGTGACCAGTCCATCGGCTTCCAACTGCTTGAGCGCGGCGCGAACCGACGTGCGGCTGACATTAAACAACTGCGCCAGCGAGGCCTCGCCCAGTTTCATGCCGGGGCGCAACGAACGCTTGCTGATTGCCTCGTAAACCCCTTGATAGACGCGGTCGACCGTCGTCTCGAGTTTCTTTTCTTCCATTCAGATACTCCTTGAGCGCGGGGCAACCTTGCCGTCGCGAGCGTCCCGCCACGGCGACAGGGGTTGCGCCAGCCGTTTGATTCGAGGTATTTCTAGATTGCATCCAAACATTGCATGCAATTAATAAGACCAGCGCACCATTTTAGGTCAAACCGGTTTTGTGCGTTTCGATGCGCAGAATATCGCCTTCGAGGCTGAGTTGCAGGTTTCAATCTGCCTGGACGCCATCGATCCATTACCCCAAGGATGTTTGCCATGCACAGCTTTGATTTCCGTGAATTGAGTCCCCGGGAAAAATACAAAATCCTCATCGGCAGCGTCGTGCCCCGGCCGATTGCGCTGGTTACCACGATTGACGCCGAGGGCCGGGTGAATGCCGCGCCGTTCAGCTTCTTCAATGCGCTGTCGGCCGACCCGCCGATCCTGGCGCTGGG
>NZ_WKEQ01000065.1 GCF_021605415.1 Pseudomonas syringae | reverse complement strand
GCAATAGGGGGCTGCACCGAGCGCACGACCGACTTCGCGCATCACCTGCTCGGCGGTGTGCTCGATTACGGCGCGGCTGCGTCGGGCGAGCAGTTCGGCACTGGCGTCGGGTTCGGCATCGATGTGCAAGGCGCTGCTGCGCAACACCTCGGCGGCGGCTCTGAGGGCGCTGTCGACCGTGCCCAGATGCGCCATCGCATGGGGTTCATCACGTTGCGCGCAATGTCGACGTAAGCGTTCGGCGATTTCCCGCGTGGCGCCATACCAGCAGGCGGCAATCCCGATGCCGCCCTGCCAGAAACCGGGCCGTTGCAAGTAATCGCCGGGCTGGCCGATGGCCTGACCTTCAGTGTCGTCGAACACCACTTCGACGCTGCCGGTCGCCGCCATGCCGACCGCTTGCCAGCCTTGATCGGTGATGGTCACGCCGGGCTGATCCAGCGCCACCGCCACCAGTTGCTGACGATCGTTCTCGTCCCACGCCGTGAGCAAGGCATGACTGAGCACCGCGGCGCCGGAACACCAGGCTTTGCGCCCATTAAGTTTGACCAGATGCCCCGACGCGCTGACACGCACTCGCGCCTGCGGCGGTTCGGCCGCCCACATGCCCCAGGTGCTGCCAGGCGTGGGCGATCCGCCGAGTTGTTCGATGATGGCCAGCGCATCAGTGTGGCCTTCATACAACTTGCACAACCCCAGATCATGTCCGCCCACGTCGGCCAAGGCCTGGAAGCGTGTCAGGGTGTAGCCGCTGCCGGGCAAGGGCAGGCGATCCAGCCCGGCCTCGACCATCGCCCGCAAGCACCGGCCCAGCGCCTTTGTGTCAGCGTAGTCTGGTGGCTGCCGGGCGAAAAAGCCTCGCAGCTCCATGTCATTCCTCTTCTTCGCGTTGCAGTTCGAACAGCAGCAGCGAGCGGCCGGTGGCCGAATATTCGTGACCAAACTGGAACCGTTCCTGGCCGCGAATCGAGGGCTGATTGGTGTCGATCATGCACGTCCAGAAACTGCCTTCAGGCACTTCCGGCAAGGTGAAATTTACGATGTCGTGATGGGCGTTGACCACCAGCAACAACGTCGCATCGCCACCCTTGCGGCGGATGCCCGTTTCTTGAGCGCGACCATCGAGCAACATGCCCATGCAACGGTTGTTGGCGTCGTGCCAATGTTCGGTGGTCATCTCCGTGGCATCGGGGGCCAGCCAGGTGACGTCCTTGACGCCGATGTCTTCGTTGTAATTGCCGACCAGAAAACGTCCGCGACGCAGGATCGGGTACGCCTGGCGCAGCTTGATCAGGCGTTTGACGAATTTGAGCAAGGCTTTGCCGTCTTCGCTCAGATCCCAGTTGACCCAACCGATGTCGCTGTCCTGGCAATAGGCGTTGTTGTTGCCGTCCTGAGTGCGGGCGAATTCGTCGCCGGCCACCAGCATTGGCGTGCCTTGAGCGAGCAGCAGGGTGGCGAAGAAGTTGCGCATCTGCCGATGGCGCAGCGCGTTGATTTCTTCGTCGTTGGTGGGACCTTCGACACCGTGGTTCCACGACAGATTGTTGTTGCTGCCGTCCTGATTGTCCTCGTCGTTGGCTTCGTTGTGCTTGTCGTTGTATGAAACCAGATCGTTGAGGGTGAAGCCGTCGTGGGCGGTGACGAAATTCACCGACGAATACGGCCGCCGGCCGCGCTGGTTGAACATCTCGCCGGACGCGGTCATGCGGCTGGCGAAGTCCGCCAGTTGCCCCTCGTCGCCTTTCCAGAAGGCGCGGACGGTGTCGCGGAATTTGTCGTTCCACTCGACCCAACCCGGCGGGAAGTTACCCACCTGATAGCCGCCCGGGCCGCAGTCCCAAGGCTCGGCGATCATTTTCACTTGGCGCAGCACCGGATCCTGGCGGCACGCAACAAGGAAACTGTGACGCTCGTCGAAGCCATCGTGATAACGACCGAGAATGGTCGCCAGGTCGAAGCGGAAGCCGTCGACGTGCATTTCGCTCGCCCAATAGCGCAGCGAGTCGGTGACCATTTGCAGGACGCACGGGTGGCTAAGGTCGAGGGTGTTGCCGGTGCCGGAATCGTTGATGTAGAAGCGTTTTTCATCGGGCATCAGTCGATAGTACGAAGCGTTGTCGATACCGCGCATCGACAGGGTCGGGCCTTGCTCGTTACCCTCGGCCGTGTGGTTGTAAACCACGTCGAGAATGACTTCCAGGTTGGCGTCGTGCAGGTGCGCAACCATCTCCTTGAACTCGGCAATCTTGCCGTTGGCCAGGTAGCGCGGATCCGGGGCGAAAAACGCGATGCTGTTGTAGCCCCAGTAATTGGTCATGCCCTTTTGCAGCAGATGCTGGTCATTGACGAAGGCGTGGATGGGTAGCAATTCAACCGACGACACCCCGAGTTTGCGGATGTGCTCGAGCACATCTTCAACCATCAGCCCGGCGAAGGTGCCACGCACGTTTTCCGGTACCGAGGGGTGACGCATGCTGATGCCGCGCACGTGGGTTTCGTAAATGATCGTCTTGTCCCACGGCACGCTGACGCGGTGGTCGTGGCCCCAGGTGTGCGCCGGGTCGATGACCTTGCACTTGGGCACGAACGGCGCGCTGTCGCGTTCATCGAAACTGAGGTCGGCGTCCGGATGGCCGATGGTATAGCCAAACAGCGCCTCGGACCATTTCAGTTCGCCGACCAATTGCTTGGCGTAGGGGTCGATAAGCAATTTATTGGGGTTGAAGCGGTGACCGTTTTCCGGATCGTAAGGGCCATACACACGGTAGCCGTAGATCAGCCCCGGATGGGCGTCGGGCAGATAACCGTGGTAGATCTCGTCGGTGTATTCAGGCAGTTCGATGCGTTCGAGTTCGACCTCCCCGGCATCATCGAAAATACACAGTTCGACCTTGGTAGCGTTGGCAGAAAACAGCGCGAAGTTGACCCCCAATCCATCCCACGTAGCACCGAGCGGGAAGGGCAGACCTTCACGGATTCTCGAAGGTTCGGCGATGTGTGCGGGCTCGGCTTTCTTTGGACGGGTCATAGATGCTCCTGCAAAACGGGGGGAATTTCATGTTTGGCCTACGCCCTTGTAGGAGCGAGCCTGCTCGCGAAGGCGGTCTGACATTCAGTAACGAAGTCATTGGACATCACGCTTTCGCGAGCAGGCTCGCGCCTAAAGGGGTTTGGTTTATCCAGTTCCTTTGAATGACTGGTTTCAGAACCGTTTGGTTCTATTTAATCGACGCGAACACAACTGCGGTGGCGAGCGAACTCGCCACACGTTCAATTGTTCAAGTGTTGAAAGGGATCAGATCGCCGGCGGCTTTTTCGCTGCCCGCGGTTTTTTCTCGATGGCTTTTTCGCCCGGCGGCACGACCTTCGCAGCACCTGTAGACTTGGCCTTCACCGGTGCCTTTGGCTTGGCCGCCGGGCTTTTGCCGCTGGCGGCGCTGGTCTGGGGCGTCTTGCCGTCGGCCTTGCTCCCAGTGGCCTTCGGTGATTTTTTCGGCGCCAGCGCCTCGGCCTCGGCCAGTTTGCGCGCCATCGCCCAATGCCGTTCTTCCTGGCCTTCGGGTTGGCCCTCGGATTCCCAGATTTGATAGGCGAACTCGCGGATGCGTTTATCGTCGGTGCTCATCGCAATGCTCCTGAACTCAACTCATGCTGATGTGTAGTGTTGGATAAAGACATTGACCGGGAAATCCCCCAGCGCGTCGCTGATGTTCAGCTCCCTGTTTTTTGTGACTGCGGTGCTCGAAAAAAGTCCCTTAAAGTTGATGTCGCTGTCCTGGATCGGCAGAACCACGCGCGTATCGCCCCAACGCAGCGCGTCGACCTTGGGCTCGGCACTGTTTTCCAGCAGGCTGGCGCAACGGATCGGCACGATCACAACGGCCCGTTGGCCATTGTGTTCACGGGCAAACGCGAGGACGTTGTGCGCCTGGCTACCCAGCACCTCCAAGGGCTGGTACGAGCCCACACGAAACAGATCCGCGTGCTCGGCCCGTATGTTCAACACTTGGCCGATCAAAGCTTGCTTGATGCGCCCGTCGCGCCACTGCTCCAGCAGTTGCGCTGTCGGCACTGAGTCCTGCAAAGCCTTCTCCCGCGCGGTGTAATCAACGGGCCGGCGATTGTCCGGGTCAACCAGACTGAAATCCCAGAACTCATCGCCTTGATACAGATCCGGCACCCCCGGCACGGTCATACGCAGCAAGGTTTGCGCCAAACCGTTGAGCGCTCCGGCGGCAGCGATGCTGTGCACGGTTTTCGCCAGCGCCGCGCGCAGCAACTCGCCGTGCTCGCTGGTGAGCAACTGTTCGGTGAATGCCTTGGCGGCGTTTTCGTAAGCCTCGTTCGGTGCGCTCCAGCTGCTTTGCAGCTTGGCTTCGCGCAGGGCTTTTTGTTGCCACTGCCAGATGCGCTGGGCGTAATCGGCGAATCCGTTTTGATCGTCACCTTGCAGCTCAAGCGGCCAACTGCCGATCAAGGCCTGATAAAGAATCAGCTCATCGCCGGGAGACGGCAGCAGATCATCGCTGCGTAACGGCCGGGCGAGGGCGCGCCACAGTTCGAGCTGTTCGGCGTACCAGACGCTGCGTTCGCTGAGCACCGCCAGTCGCGCACGGGTGTCCTCGCCACGTTTGTGGTCATGAGTGGCCGTCGTCAACAAATTATCCGGAAAGTGCGCGAGCCGTTGCTGGCAGGCTTCGTGGAAATCACTGACTGGCGCACTGAATTGCTCCGTGCTGAAACCAACGTCATTGCGCGACAGCAAGACTGCCGAACGATAGAACGCGGTGTCTTCCACGGCTTTGGCGGCCGCCGGTGAAGTCAGTTGCTGGAAGCGCACGCAGGCATGCCGGAGGATTTTCCGTGAGCGCCCCAGCGGACGTCGCCGCCACGGTTTACCGCCGAGCCAGTCGGCCAGGCAATCGAGCACCGGCCAGTCACCTTCGCTCAGGTCGTTGCGTGCGCCTGCCATGGCTTGCTGGAAAAACACGTCGTCCTGAGCCGAACGACCCGCCGGGCTGATGTAGGTGCGGTACACCGGAAAGTGCACGATCAGTGCCTGCAAGGCACGACGGATCGCGCCAAGGGTCAGGTCGCGGGTCATCAAATCGTCCCGCGCCACTTGCAGCAAGGCCTGGGCGACGCTCTCGAAATCACCGGCCAGCGAACCGTTGAGGATTTGCTGACGCGCCAGTTTTGCCTCTTCGATGAACGCGGCCGGGCGCTCGCTGCGCCGCTGCCACAGATCCCCGAGCACGTGTTCACCGGCCGGGTCGTGTTGCAGCAACGACAGTTGATTCATGAATTCATAACCGGTGGTGCCGTCGACGGACCAGTCGGTGTGCAGGGTTTCGCCTTCGCCGAGGATTTTTTCGACGTAAATCGGCAAGTGCCGTCCCGGTGCGAGCAGGTCGACCCGGCGCCGCAATTTGCGGCAATAACCGCGCGGGTCGGCGAGGCCGTCGATGTGGTCGATGCGCAAACCATCGACCAAGCCTTCGGTAATCAACTCGAAAATCTTGCCATGAGTCGCTTCGAACACAGCTGGGCGCTCGACGCGTAAACCACCGAGTTCGTTGATATCGAAAAAACGCCGCCAATTGATGTCGTCAGCCGCCGTGCGCCAACTGGCCAGGCGATAGCTCTGCTGCTCAAGCAACTGATGCAGACGCTGGAAGCCTTCCTCGGTCTTCGAGTCGTATCGCTCGAGATTGCGCTGGATCGCCTGAAGCGTCTGCGGATCGCTGGCCAGTTGGCGCAGTTCTTCCTTCAACGGCATCGACAGCGAATGCGCGTCCGTCTGGTAACTGAGCGTGCTGAAGCGGTCGGCCAGGAATTTGAGCGCTTCGCTGCGCTCGGCATCCAGTGTGTCATCAGGCTTGAGCAGGTCGCCGTACTGGCTTGGGCAGATCGGGAAACGATGCTCGTAATGTTCGACGTGAAACGCGCCCGCGTGCTCATCGAAACACAGCGCCAGCGTGCCGTCTTGCAGGGCAATGCCGTAATCGCTGCCGAGAAAAGGCAGGAGCAATTGGCCTTCCATCAACGGGTCGGGGGAGTGCCACTGGATATCGAAAAACTCGCCATAGGGGCTCAGGCGCCCCCATTCCAGCAGGTCGAGCCACCACGGGTTGTCGTTGCCGCCGACGGCCATGTGGTTGGAGACGATATCGAGGATCAGCCCCATGTTGTGTTCGCGCAACGCGTCGACCAGTTTGCGCAGAGCCGGTTCGCCGCCCAGCTCCGGGTTGACCCGGGTCGGATCGACCACGTCGTAGCCGTGCATGGAACCTTTGCGCGCGGCCAGCAGCGGCGATGCATAGATGTGGCTGATGCCGAGCCGGGCGAAGTACGGCACCAGCGGCACGGCTTGATCGAGGGTAAAGCCTGCGTGGAATTGCAGGCGCAAGGTGGCCCGTAGCGGTTGAATGAGCGTTTGGTTCATCGGTCACGCTCGGCAGCCTGAAGTCGCGCGCAGGCGAGCAGTTCGAGTCGTCGTGCCGCATCGTCGCCGTCAAGCAACGCCTCGCTGGTGCCGGGCAAACGGCGCGACCAGTTCGGGTGAGCGTCGATGGTGCCGGGCAGATTGGCCTGCTCGTCGATGCCCAAGGCGTCTTCCAGCGGCAGCAACACCAACGGCGCGCGGGTGTGGCCAAGGAAACGCACGCTCGCGTCGACCACTTGATCGGCTTCGTGTGACTCTTCGCGGAAGTTTTGCGGATCCTCGCTCAGCGCACTGCGTAGCCCGTTGCGCTCGCGCTCACGATGACGACGCCATTCAATCTCGCCGTTGGCGTCAATCACGCCGAGTCGAGCATTCCAGTCGATGTCGCGGCCATGCCACCAACCATTGAGCGTCGGCAAGTCATGGGTGCTAGTGGTCGCGAGGGCGTTGTCCGGCCAGTCGAGAATCGGTTTGAAATGGGTGTTGTCCTGTTCGAACAGCAAGACACGCATGCCGAGCATCGAACGGGCGATGAGTTTTTCCTGCAGGCCTTCCGGTACGGTGCCGAGGTCTTCGCCGAGCACAATGGCCTGGTGGCGGTGTGATTCAAGGGTCAGCAGTCGCAGCATGTCGTCGATCGGGTAATACAGGTAGGCGCCGTCTGCGGGGGCGGCCCCGTTGGGAATCACCCACAGCCGTTGCAGGCCCATGACGTGGTCGATGCGCAAACCGCCGGCGTGGGCGAAGTTGGCGCGCAGCATTTCAATGAACGCACGGAAACCGTTGCGCACCAGCCCTTCCGGGGAAAACGCGGAGATACCCCAGCCCTGGCCGGTACGATTGAGAATGTCTGGCGGTGCGCCGACGGTCAGGGAGGCGAGCAATTCGTCCTGACGGCTCCAGGCCTGGCTGCCGGCACCGTCCGCACCGACGGCAAGGTCGGCGATCAGGCCAATACTCATGCCGGCGCCACGGGCGGCGGCTTGTGCACGTTCAAGGCAGCGGTGGATCAGCCACTGGCAGAAGGCAAAATAGCCGATGCGTTCGGCGTATTCCTCGGCAAATGCGCTCAACGCCGCACCGCGCGGATCGTGCCAGTGTTCCGGCCATTCCCGCCAGTCCAGGCTTTCGTTACGTGCGGCGCGCATTTCCTGAATGGCTTCGAAGCGGCAATGGTTTTCCAGGGCCTCGCCACCGTTGTGCCGAAAGCTGCTGAAATCCGCGTGCAACGGGTGTTCGCCGTGGATGAAGCCGTCATATAGCGCTTGCAACAAACGCTGTTTGGCTTCGGCGGCGCGAGGCCAGTCGACCAGTTTGAGGTCTTCGAGCTGCTGGAACTCGTCGGCCAGACCACAGGCGTCAATCGCATCTCGCAACGCGCGCTCGCCGAGAATCGTGCCGGGCGCGGCATAAAGGCTGTTAAGGAACAAACGGCTCGACGGCGAATAGGGGCTGTAGCGCCCGGTGTCGGCGCTGAACATCGCGTGCAGCGGGCTGATTGCCAACGCATCGGCACCGCGCTCGCCGGCCGCGCGGGCCAGTTCTTCCAGCGCTTGGGTATCGCCGAAACCGCCATCGCCGCGACGGCGCAAACCATACAGCTGAACGCTCAGGCCCCAGGCGCGAGGGATCGGATTGTCCACGGCGTCGCCGACGCTATAGCAGCGCTCGGGTGCCACGGCCAGGGTAAATTGTTGATCGTCGATATAGACGTGCTGATAGCCGACAGGAATGAGGCCGGGTAAAACCGCCTCGCTGTCGAGCTTCAGGTTCATCCGCGAGCCGTCCTCAAGGTGAATCTCACAGGACGTTCCGGGGGCGAAGTATCGCGACAGATCAATGCCCACGCCGACGTCGCTGGTCAGCAGAGGCGGCAGATGACGGTCTTGTTGCACTTCTTGCAGTTCCAGCAGGCTGGCGTCGATTTCCTGTGCAGTACCGGCCGGGTGACCAAGGCCGATAAGAACATTACGCAGTACGGCGGGGGCGACCTTTTGCTGGCGGCCGTTGGCGTCGATCCAGTCGACCGCCAGGCCGGCGCGGCTTGCGAGTATTTCCAGTTGCGCATCGCTCATAGGCGCTCTCCATCCAGAGTTTGCTAAGGGGTTGCGGCCGTGAGGCGGACAAGCGCGCAATACGGATCCAGTAAATTTTGATCCGTGTGATCGGCGGCGTGCAGCGGATATAACTGCTGCGCCTCGACCTGTGGTGGGTTGACCACGGCGGTGTCACTGAGGTTCAGGTCAATACGCAGCACGCTGCCATTGCCCAATTGCCAGCGTGCGCTGACCGCGCCAGACCCCAGCACCTCGGTGCCGAGAGACTGGGTGCCTGGCAGGTGCGGGATGATGAAGCGATGACGCAATTCCAACAGTTGTCGGTAGAGCACCAGCGTCTCTTGTTGCTGCACAGTGCCACGGTCGGTGAGCTTGGGTTGTGAATCGTGAAAGCTCGAAGGTGCGTTGGGATCGGGAATCCGTTCACGTTTGTGCGGGTCGGTAAAGGCGCTGAAAGCAGCGAATTCGTTACGCCGGCCTTCACGTACCCGTTCGGCGAGTTCGCCGTGGTGGCTGGTGAAAAACAGGAACGGTTGTTGGGCAGCGTACTCGTCACCCATGAACATCAACGGGATCATCGGCGCCAGCAATAGCAGCGAAGTGGCGGCTCGCAATGCCCGGGGATCGGCCAATTGATGCAAGCGCTCGCCAAAGGCGCGGTTGCCGATCTGGTCGTGATTCTGCAGGAACAATACAAAGGCGCTTGGCGGCAAATGAGCACTCGGCTCGCCCCGCGGTTCGCCATGACGAGTCAGATGCCCCTGAAAGACGAAACCCTGGTTGAGACAGCGCGCCAGTTTCTCCGTCGGATGCTCGGCATAGTCGGCGTAGTAAGCGTCGGTTTCTCCCGTGAGCAGCACATGCAGGGCGTTGTGGCCGTCATCGTTCCACTGTGCGTCGAATCCTTCCTGGAGCAGGCTGGCCTGATTGTGTTCGTTCTCGACTGTGAGCCACACATGGCGGTCGCCATTGATTTGCTCGCGGATGCGTTGCGCCAGTTCCAGCAGGAAATCCGGATCCTTGATGGCGTGCACGGCATCAAGACGCAAGCCGTCGAAGCGGTATTCCTGCAACCACATCAACGCGTTTTCGATAAAAAAGTCGCGCACTTCCCGACGCCGAAAATCAATCGCAGCGCCCCAAGGGGTGTGTTTGTCCTCGCGGAAAAAGCCCTTGGCGTATCGGTGCAAATAGTTGCCGTCGGGGCCGAAGTGGTTGTAGACCACGTCGAGAATCACCGCCAGACCGTTGCGGTGAGCGCAGTCGATCAGATGCTTGAGTTGTTCCGGGGAACCGTAAGACGCCTGGGGCGCATAGGGCAAGACGCCGTCATAGCCCCAATTACGATCACCGGGGAACTGCGCCAGCGGCATCAGTTCGATCGCGGTGATGCCCAGTTCAGCCAATCGCGGCAAGTGCTCTTCAACCTGAGCGTATCCACCCAGCGCGCCGACGTGCAGTTCATAAATGACCGCTTCGCTCCATGGCCGGCCTTGCCATGATGTCTGCTGCCACTGATAAGCCAGCGGATCGACCACCACACTGTGGCGGTCGAGGTCTCCGGCCTGCGCCCGGGAAGCCGGGTCAGGCACTTCAATTTCACCGTCGATGCAGAAGCGATAACGGGTGCCCGCCGGGCAAGTGAGCGTGTTGACAAACCAACCGTCAGCTTCAGGCAACAGCGGCAGCGATTTCCCGTCTTCCAATTCAACGCTGACGTAAAACGCATCAGGTGCCCAAAGCGCGAATTGCGTGTGCTCGGCGTCCAGCAGGAGTGCGCCGTGTGGCCAGGGTTCATGGGACCTTAACGGCATGGATTATCTCTCCCTGTTATTTATGTGCGGCTTTACCCAAGGCCTTTGCCACCAGTTGTTCGTAGAGTTCGGCGTAAGGTTCTACGGCTTTGCACCAGTTGAACGGTGCGGCCATGGCGCGGCAACGCATGGCATTGAGCAGTTCGGGGAAGGCAAAGACTTTAAACGCGCGGCTCAACGCTTCCTGATAGCTTTCGGCGGTGGATTCGTCGAAGAGGAAGCCGGTGACGCCGTTTTCAATGGTGTCGGCCAGGCCGCCGGTGTTGCGCGCGACCGGCAGCGAACCGAAACGCTGGGCATACATCTGGCTCAAGCCGCAAGGTTCATAACGCGACGGCATCAGCAGGAAATCGCTGCCGGCAAACATGCGACGAGCGTCGGTTTCGTTGAAGCCGATGCGCACGCCGATCTGCCCCGGGAAACGCAGGGCCAATTCACGCATGGCCTGTTCTTCTTCCGGCTCGCCACGACCGATGATCGCGATCTGCCCGCCATGATTGACAATGTATTCGGATACAGCCTCGGTCAGATCGAGACCTTTTTGATAGACCAGTCGCGAAACCACAGCGAATAACGGGCCTTCACTGTCGTCGAGGGCAAACAGTTTGCGAACATGCGCGGCGTTGATCGCTTTGCCCTCCCAGTCGCCGATTTCGAAGGGTGCGAACAAGTGCGGATCGGTCGCCGCGTCCCAGCTCTCATCGATGCCGTTGGGAATACCGCTGAGCAAGCCTTGCTGGGTCTTGGCGGCCAGGAAACCGTCGAGACCGCAGCCGAAGTCCGGGGTGGTGATTTCTTGCGCGTAAGTGGCGCTGACCGTGGTGATATGGCTTGAGTAAGCCATGCCGGCCTTAAGGAACGACATCTTGCCGTAGAATTCCATGCCTTCTTGCTGCAGGGCATGGTTGGGGATGCCGAGCTCCGGGCAGGAGCCCAGACTGGTCACGCCTTGATACGCCAGATTGTGAATGGTGAACAAGGTTGGCGTGCGCTGCCCGCGCCAGTGCATATAGGCCGGTGCGAGTCCCGCAGGCCAGTCGTGTGCATGCACCAGTTCCGGGCACCAGTGGATTTGTGCGAGGTTGGCGGCAATATCGGCAGCGGCGAGGCCGAGTCGGGCGAAGCGGATGTGGTTGTCCGGCCAGTCGCGGCCATTGTTGGCGCCGTACGGCGAACCTTCGCGTTCATAGAGTTCAGGACAGATCAACACGTAAATCACCAGGCCGTCGGGCATGTCCATGCGTCCGATCTTGCAGGGTGGCAGCGCTGCGTGGCCACCGAGTTCACCGATGATATGAATCGGGTTTTCGCTGTTAAGCACCTGCGGATAGCCAGGGATCAGCACGCGTACATCGTGCAAATGTGCCATGGCCCGTGGCAGGGCGGCAGAGACGTCGCCCAAGCCGCCGGTCTTGACCAGGTCGGCGATTTCCGAGGTAACAAACAACACTTTTTTCTTGTTGGGATTCTTGCTGGCGACCGGTGCCATTGCCTTCGGGCTCTGGGCGCTGATCGACCGGCTGCCGGGGACGCTCACGGTGCTCGATTCACCCATAGGCAAATGAGCACGCTCTCCCTGAATATCCAATGCCGCGTTGATCATATGAATCTCCCGTGTTGTTGACCTGTATTTTTATCCGGAACAAGCGACGTGCTTGGCCAAATCCTGTGGCCGGGCGCACACGCACCACACGTCGGAGAGCAAACGCTACCCAACACGCGCAAGCAGAATGGGTGGAGGTGCCGTTGCAAGGATTGCACCAGTCGCGATGGCCCTGTCTTTGTCATGACCCGTCACGTCGCGCAAAAGTTTCGACTTTTTTTGTTCTTTGTGACCGACCGGTTTTCCCCCGCGAAACTGAGTCTAGGCCAGATCCTAGAGCGGGTCAGGCCAAATGGATAAATTGTTCGACAATCCGTTTATTGATAGCGCATACAAGCGGCCGCACGGAAGGTGCGCACCGACGAAGGGCAGGTTTTAGCGACGGGAGGGTGCGAAACGGGGGCGGGTGGGGGC
>NZ_WKEQ01000064.1 GCF_021605415.1 Pseudomonas syringae | reverse complement strand
CCCGACAACTGATGGTGATACGTCGTACGCCACACATCGACCCGCGCGCAATGGGGTCGCAGCATCGAAAAATACGCGCTGGCATCGGCCATGTCCGTGCGCTGTCCCGCCGCTCCCGCAAGTTTGTCTGCCCAAGGGCCACTGGCGGCGACTTCGCGCATCAGCCGATGGGACGGCTCGTTGAGATTGTCCGGCATCTGGATCGCCAGGCTCCCGCCGTTGGCCAGTTTGCCCGCCAGCGACGGCAGCAACGTGGCGTGATCCGGCACCCACTGCAACACCGCGTTGGCAAAGATCACATCGAACGGGCCGTCACCGCGCCAGGTGTCGATAGTCGCCACGTCGAACTGCACGTCCGGCAAGCGTTGGCGAGCCGCGTCGATCATGTCCGCCGAACTGTCGAGCCCGCGCACCGATGCTCCCGGAAAACGCTGCACCAGCAACTCGGTCGAATTACCCGGGCCGCAGCCAATGTCGACGACAGCTTGCGCATTAACCGTCGGTATCGCGGCCAACAGATCACGGGCCGGGCGGGTGCGTTCATCTTCGAAAGTGACGTATTGCTTGGCGGACCAACTCATGGCGTTCTCCTGTCGAGGGCAGTAAAGCGGTTCGCCACGATACATCGACGGCCGTGCGTTGGCCTACCCGACCAAAGCCAAACGCAAATCCCGATGCACCCGCAGACTTCCTACAGAGATTGAGTTGCGACGTATTTTTGTAAGCAGAATTTTCACCGCTTCGCCGATGTCTGAATTTCAAGCTCCCCACAACAAGGAACACGGCAATGAAATTCGCAAAGATTTCCCAGAAACTAGCGCTGTGGGCTGGTAGCCCCAAGGTGTTTATGGGGGCATTGATTTTGATCGCGTTGTGGGGGGTGAGCGGGCCGATTTTTGGATTTAACGACACGTGGCAATTGATCATCAACACCTCGACCACGATCATCACGTTCCTGATGGTGTTCCTGATCCAGAACACCCAGAACCGCGACACCGATATCCTGCATTTGAAAATCGACGAGTTGCTGCTGGTGACCAAAGAAGCGCAGAACGCGATGCTCGGACTGGAGGCGCTGGATCTCCAGCAACTGGAGGCGCTGCGCAAACATTATCGGGCGATGGGTGAAGGCCAGGTATTCAATCTCGAAGGGCTGGGTGACAAAAGCAAACACCAGCCCAAGCAGGACTTGAACGAATGCTGACCCATAAAAAACGGCGCCCGAAAGCGCCGTTTTTTTTCAACTGAAGATCAGCGGCTGGCTTGCAATGCCCTGGCCATTTCCAAATGGTTTTGCAGTTTTGGCAGGGTTTCATCAGCGAAGGCTTTTATCTCCGGCACATCAGTGGTCTGCGCTTCCTGCTGGATCTGTTCGATGGCTTCTTCGGTCGCTTTGACCTGGCTGGCGGCATAGGCCTTATCGAACGTTGCGCCGTCCTTGACCTCAGGCATCAGTTCTTTGGCCTTGTCGGCGACTGCTTCGTGTGGTGCCACCGGCAGATCCAGTTTCTTGGCGATTTTCGCCAGATGCTGGTTGGCGGTGGTGCGGTCGTTGATCACCACGATGGTGTAATCCTTGACCTCCTTGGATTCACTTTTCTGGTGCGCCAAGCGACTGGCTTCGATGTCAGCCATGCCTTTGGCCGACGCATCGTTGATGAAATCGGCAGGCGACTGGGCAAAAGCACTGCTGGCAAACAGACCCAACAGCGTTACAAAACTTAACTGGCGTACTCGGGTGGCCATCCGGCTCATGGTCGCGCCCTCCTTCTCTGAAATATTCAAGCGAAAGCCACGCTTCCGCCCACCTAACAAACCCACTTAACAAATAGTTCTCACACCTTTGCGACCTGCATCTGGCCTATTCGTTCGAGAAAACCTGTTGTCGAAATGACGAATGGCGAATTGACCTCAGACGTCGTGAGCCAAGTGATTCAGGCGTTTGGCTGCATACATCGCCTGATCGGCGTGACGAAACAACTGTTGTTCTTCACGACCATGTTCCGGATAACGGGCCACACCGATGCTCGGTTCGATGTGCAGGCTATGTCCATCAAGGCGCATCGGCTGCACCAGCACCTGTCGGATTTTTTCCGCCACGCTGTCGGCATCTTCGACGGCATGAACGCTGTGCAGCAGCACGACGAATTCGTCGCCACCGATACGTGCCACGGTGTCGGATTCTCGTACACAGCCCTTGAGTCGATTGGCCACCGTTTGCAGGAGCATGTCGCCGACCGCATGGCCAAGCGTGTCATTGACTTGCTTGAAGTGGTCAAGATCGACGTACAGCAACGCCATGTGCCCCGATTCCGCCCGGGCGTCAGCCAGTGCAGCTTTGAGCCGGTCGCGCAGTAATTCGCGGTTGGGCAACTGGGTCAACTGATCGTATTGCGCCATGCGCCGAAGGCGGGCGTGCAGTTGCTGGCGTTCGATGGCGGTGGCGACCTGAGCGCAAACGAACTGCAGCAGTTCTTTATCCTGCTCGGTATAGCGTTCGTTGCCGGGTAAACTTTTCACAATCAACGCGCCGATGGTGCCGTTCTTCGAGTTCAACGGTACGCCGAGCCAGCAAGGCGAGTCCTGTCCCGCCACCAGCGCTTCGAAACCGGGCAGCGATTGCGGGCAATCGGGCGTCAGCAAAATTGGCTGACCGGTGCGGATCACTTCAGCGCATAGGCGCCCGGTTACAGTTCCGGGCTGTTCGGGCTGCAATTCGTTATCGTCGACGTGATAGGGAAAATTCAGCTGCGCGCAGTGCTCGTCATACAGCGCCACCGAGAAATTCAATGCCGGCAACCATTCGCCGATCAGCAGATGAATGCGCTTGAACAGCGCCAGCAAATCTTCCGCCGCATGGGCGGCTTCGGAGATCGCGTAAAGCGCCGCCTGACGGGACTCAGCCTGTTTGCGTTCGGTGATATCGCGGGCAACAGCAATACGCAGTTGATCAACTTCCGACCAGCGCGCCGACCACAGAATATGCGCGACGCTGCCGTCCTTGCGCACGTAGCGGTTCTCGAAATTGTGCTTGGGTTCGCCGCCCATGATGTCGTGCGCGGCGGCCAAGGTGCGCTCACGATCCGCCGGGTGTACCAGATCGATCATTGGGCGGCCGATCAATTCTTCAGGTGTATAGCCGAAGACCCGCTCACAGGCGGCACTGACAAAAACGAAATAGCCTTGCTTGTCGACCGCGCAAACGGCGTCCAGCAACAGGTCGATGTAGCTCGCCAGCGGCGCGTGATTTCGGCTATCCATGGTTCAGCGTGGGTGTCCGGTCAATGCAGCGCTGTTTGATCGTCCCTGCCCTGTCTTGCTTGCGTCCAATGCAAGCCATTTCAAGCCTTGCTCGGCATCAGCCCCGGCAACGCATGCACCAACGCGTTGATGGCGAAACCGATAAACATCACTCCGCACAACCGGGTGATTGCCAGCTCATGGCGCCGGTACAGCGTGCGTACCCGCCGCGCACCGACGACGCCAATGAGAATAGCGTAGGCCAGCAAACCGCCCAGGAAACTCAAGGCAATCAACGCCGGCAGCATCGACCAGTTGAGCAGTTCGGCGCGGCTCGACAGCAACGCGGTGAACGTCGCGACCGCCACGGGATACGCCTTGGGATTGGTCAGCCCGAACAAAATGCCGTGCCAGAACGGATTGCGCGCCGCGCCCTGCGGGGCGTCATCGCTGCGGCGCTTGGCCCGCACGGCGCGCCAGCCGAGCCAGAACAGATAAAGGCCACTGAGCACGCCCAGCACATCAAACGCCGTGCTGCCGATTTCGCGAGCGCCGACAATCGCAATCAGCGCCGTGCTGCACCAGACCACATCGCCGAGCAAATGCCCGCACAGGAACCCCGCCCCGGCCCGCCGCCCATGCGCCGCGCCAATGCCAAACACCGCCAGCACGCCCGGGCCCGGAGTGATGCCGTAGATGAAACCCGAGGCCAGCACGGCCATTAGCAACGATGGAGTCATGAGAAAACCTGCAAGCGCCGGAAGAACCTGGCGGCCAGTCTATCTCAGCCGCTGCCGATTCAATAACCTCTGAGCGCTTCCGGCAACCCGTATCTCTGGCCGTCACAGGTCAGCGTGACCCGAGTTTTTTCAGGTCGGTGGTTTTCGACAGGCATTCCTTGCCTGATTTGACGTTTTTCAACACGGTGCCGCTCGATGTGATGATCAGATCGGCGAAGCCGACCTACCAAAAGAGAAATCGAGCAGGCGTTGAAAGAAGCAGATGCTCAAGACTTTGCTTCGCCTGAAGAAGTTAAAACCGTCTTTGAAAAGTGGAGCGTCAAACAGGATAAATGACGACCTTATCAAGCATCTTTTCAGATGCGCCCGAACGTCTGATTGATTGACCGCGCTTGGCAACCACTGAAAATTCAATACACCTCAACCTGCCCAATCCCCTCCCCAATCCTGCGATTCAACCAGTTCAACGCCTGATCCCCGCCCCGCCGTTTATGCCACGCCAACACAAACGTGAACGGCGCAATCGCAAACGGTGGCGGCACCACGACCAATGATTGTTGGTCAATGTCATCCAGCGCCCGTGATGCCACGGTCAAAATCAGATCCGTGCCGCCGATGAACTGCGGCGCGACGCTCCAGTGCGGCAGGCTGATGGCGACGCGGCGGCGTTCGCGCAGGGCGGTGAGGGTGCGCTCGATTTCCGGGGTGCCGCTGCCGCGCATTTCCAGCAAAACGTGAGGACGCGAAAGGTAGGTCGGCAGGTCGAGGACGCCGTTGGCGGGTAAGGTCTGGCGGTCCAGCAGGCAAACGTAATGTTCTTCGAACAGCGGCGTGCTGCGCAACTCGTGAGGCAGTTCGGGGAATACGCCGGCGGCGAGGTCGATGTCGCCGTTGAAGACGCCGTCGAGCATGCCTTCGCGGCTGGCGTGGCTGATTTGCAGGTCGATGCCCGGGGCTTCCCGGCGCAGGGTGCGGATCAGGTTCGGCAAGATGATCGCGGCGCCGTAGTCGGACATCGCCACGCGAAAGGTGCGGCGAGCGCTGGCCGGATCGAAGGTATTGGGTGCCAGCAACGACTGCACTTGGGCCAGCGCTTCGGCGAGGGGCGCGACCAGCTCCAGGGCTCGTGCGGTGGGCGCCAGCGTCGAACCGGCGCGCACCAGCAGCGGATCGCCAAGCAAGTCGCGCAAACGGGCCAGCGCATGGCTGACCGCTGGCTGGCTCAGGTGCAGGCGCTCGGCGGCGCGGGTGACGTGTTGCTCGCTGAGCAAGGCGTCGAGAATCACCAATAAGTTGAGGTCGATGCGGCGCAGATCATTCATTTGATGCATGTTCTGGATGACGAAACGGAATTTAAATCTGCGCGACGAATACTCTAGAGTCCAGCAAAACCTTGTTGGAGTTTGATCATGAGTACGTTGCAGTGGGCCGGTCTGTTGTTGCTGGCCGCGTTTGCCGGGGCGGTGGTGCCGTTTCAGAGTGCGATCAACAGCAATCTGGCTCGCGGGCTCGGGCACCCGTTGTGGGCGACGTTGGCGTCGTTGCTGGTGAGTGTGTTGGTGCTGCTGCCGGTGATTGTGGCGCTGCGTTTGCCGTTGCCGTCGCTGGCGTTTATCAGCAGGGCACCGTTGTGGATGTGGGCCGGTGGTGCGTTCGGGGTGTGTTTTGTCGCGTTGGCGGTGATGTTGTTGCCGAAGTTGGGCGCATCGGGATTTGTGGCGCTGGCGTTGGCCGGGCAAGTGATCGCGTCGATGGTGCTGGATCATTTCGGGTTGTTTGGGTTGGTGGAGAAGCAGTTGACTTTGCCGAGGGTGTTTGGGGCAGTGTTGTTGATTGCGGGGGTGGTGTTGATTCAGTTTGGCGGGGTGTTTGAAAGGAATGTTACGGCTGTTGGGTGACGAGGGAACGAGGGAACGAGGGAACGAGGGCATTTTGGGCGGCAGAACTGGCCCTTCGACTTCAATACTTGTCGAGCGTGCGCAGTTTCTGCGGCAACCCCTACATCAGCAACGCCGCCGCGATCAATGCCGCCACGCTGATGACGTAAAGCGCCGGGGTGGTGATGCCGGTCAGATCACGGATTCGTCCGATCACCACCATGCTGATCGCGCCGCCGATGTACGCAATGGCGATCAGCAGACCGATCATCACCGGGGCGCCTTGCTTTGCCTGAAAGCGACGCCCGTCCAGCGAAGCGCTTAAAACGCGCTGCGGAAAATTTCTTCGATCTGGCGCTGATCCGCCGCGCGAGGATTGGTCAGCCCACATGCATCCTTGAGGGCATTGGCGGCGAGCGCCGGAATATCCGACAGCCTGGCCCCGAGCTCGCGCAAACCGCCGGGAATCTCAACGTCTTTGGCCAGGCAACGGATGGCGGCGATGGCGGCCTGAGCGCCTTCTTCCGGAGTCAAGCCACGAATATCAGCGCCCATCGCCAGGGCAACATCGGTCAGCCGTTCAGCACAAACCAGCGCATTGAAACTTTGTACATGCGGCAACAACACGGCATTGCAAACGCCGTGAGGCAAGTCGTAGAAACCGCCCAATTGGTGGGCCATGGCATGCACAAAACCCAGCGATGCGTTGTTGAACGCCATGCCGGCAAGAAACTGCGCGTAGGCCATGTTTTCCCGCGCATCCAGATCGCTCCCGTCACGCACGGCCAACCGCAGGTTGTTGCTGATCAGGGTCATGGCTTTCAGCGCGCAGGCGTCGGTGATCGGGTTGGCGGCGGTCGACACGTAAGCTTCGATGGCATGGGTCAACGCGTCCATGCCGGTGGCGGCGGTCAGACCTTTGGGCATAGCGACCATCAGCATCGGGTCGTTGACCGACAGCAACGGCGTGACGTTGCGGTCGACGATGGCCATTTTTACGTGACGCGATTCATCGGTGATGATGCAGAAACGGGTCATTTCGCTGGCAGTGCCGGCGGTGGTGTTGATGGCGATCAGCGGCAATTGAGGCTTGGCCGATCGGTCGACGCCCTCGTAATCGCCGATCTGCCCACCGTTGGTCGCACACAGCGCAATGCCTTTGGCGCAGTCATGGGGCGAGCCGCCGCCGAGGGAGACGATGAAATCGCAACGGCTTTCCTTGAGCAGTCCCAGGCCGGATTCGACGTTGGCCGTGTTCGGATTGGGTTTGGCGCCATCGAAGATCACCGAGTCGATGTCCTGCGTTGCCAGTTTCTCGGCGATCAGGGCTGCCACGCCAGCCTTCGCCAGCCCGGCGTCGGTGACGATCAGCGCTTTGCGAAAACCGTAGTTGCGGATGGCGTCCATGGCTTCATCGAGGCAACCGCTGCCCATGATGTTCACGGCGGGAATGAAAAAGGTGCTGGTCATGTGTGTGCTCCTGACAGGGGCGGATCGGCTGCTGCCATCCGGTGGATGGACACAGAATCGACCGATCGCTCACGACGGATGTTGATCTGGCTCAATGCCCGGTCGTGATAAAGTCGCCGCCCATCTGCCCTTTGTTTTGAGACTCGCCACGCAATGACCGATTTTCTCGATGTCGACGCCCACCTCGAAGACTGGAACGCCTTGCGCAGCGCCATCGCTTTCAATGGCCTGCTGGTGGGCAACGGCGCCAGTCGCGCGGTGTGGGACGATTTCGGCTACGACTCGCTGTTCGAATACGCCCGCACGGTGGAAGAAAAACCCCTGAGCGCTTCGGAACTGAGCGTTTTCGACGCGATGCAGACCCGCAGCTTCGAACAGGTGCTAGGTGCGCTGAAAACCACCAGCCGGGTCAACAAAGCCCTGGCGGTCAGCTCGGCGGCGCCGCGCAATCGCTATTACGCGATCAAGGAAGCGCTGATCAACAGCGTCCATGCGGTGCACATCCCGTGGCGGCTGATTCAGCCGTCGACGCTGGCGGCACTGAATGCGGAACTGGCGAATTATCAGACGGTGTTCACCACCAATTACGACTTGCTCAACTACTGGGCCATCCAGCAGCGCAGCGAGGTCATCGACGACCTGTTCAACAGCGCTGACGCGAGTTTCGATCTGGCGGCCAGCGGCACTGAAAAAACCCGCTTGCTCTACCTCCACGGCGGCCTTCATCTGGTGCGCAACCAGGACGGCACCGCGCGCAAACTGACGTCAACCGAAGGCACACTGCTGGGCAGTTTCGCCATCAACAACACGATCAAGACCCTCGACGACGTGCCGCTGTTCGTCAACGAAGGGCCGAGTGCCGAGAAGCTCAAGACCATCCGCAGTTCGGACTATCTGTCGTTCTGTT
Organism: Pseudomonas syringae; assembly: GCF_021605415.1. GTDB lineage: Bacteria > Pseudomonadota > Gammaproteobacteria > Pseudomonadales > Pseudomonadaceae > Aquipseudomonas > Aquipseudomonas syringae_S. Next base: position 5,223 of record NZ_WKEQ01000064.1, on the reverse strand, counting down.
ACGACCAATTGTTGGGGCATGCCGAGAGTCTGTGCATCTTCGGCCACGCGCTGGGTGAGCAGGACGCGCACATCGTGCGGGCCTTGCAGTTGGCGAAACCGAAGGCCGTGGCGATCTCGATTTACCCGCGCAGTGCGGCGTTCATTCAGCACCAGAAACGGCATTACGCGAAGGTGTTTGAGGGGACGGGCGCTGAATTGCGGTTTTTTGATTCGAAGAGCCATGCGCTGGGCAGTCCAAAATTGTCGGTGCCGGTCGAGGTTTAAGCCCTCCATTGCAGGAGCGAGCCTGCTCGCGAAAGCGGTCATTCGCGAACAGGCTCGCGCCTACATTTAAAGAACCGGCAACGTCTTGTCCTTGATGACGCTGGTCGGGCCGTTGGTCTTGACGCTGGCGATGCCTTTGTCCCGCGCCGCGTCAGAGGAGTACGCTTCGCTATTGCCGATAATCTGGTGATTGGCCGCTTTGAGATTGAAATAGGGGTGGCCGTCCTTGGTCGACTTCTTCTCGTAGCGTTCATCCAGAGGGCTGTTGGTCTGTACCGAGGCGATGCCGCTGTCGGCCGCCGCTCGGGTGGTGTACAGCTCGCTGGTCAGAATGGTTTCGGCGTTCGCCGCTTTCAGCACGAACTTGAACTGACCGTTGCTGCTTTTGCTCACTTCGTACCATCCGGACATGCTTGTTTCTCCTTGGGCGATTGAGAGGATTCGCGTTTCAAAGTAAAGACCAGTCCTGAATGTCTGTCGCCTGAACTGGCCTCATCGCTGGCAAGCCAGCTCCCACAGTGATTTTGAGTACACCCCATAACCTGTGGGAGCTGGCTTGCCAGCGATGGCGTCCACTCGGTATCAGCTATTTCGCCACCGCCCGCACCACCGACAACTCAGGCACCACGCCCCGCCGCTGGCTCAGATACCGCGAGCAACTCACCCGCAGGAACGACGCGAAGTTGACCACTTCACCGCGATAATCCATCACTTCTTCATATAACTTGGCGATCAACTGATTGGTGGTCATGCCATCAACCTCAGCGATTTCACTGAGGATGTCCCAGAACTGGTTTTCCAGGCGCAACGTGGTGACCACCCCGCCAATGCGCAGCGAACGGGAGCGCGATTCGTAGAGAATCGGGTCAGCCTTGACGTAGAGCTCGCACATCGGCGAAACCTCGTTACAGGGTGATTTTAGTGCCGAGCAGACCGAGGAAACCGGCCAGCCAATTCGGGTGCGCGGGCCAGGCCGGCGCGGTGGCCAGATTGCCTTGAACGTGGCCGTCCGTCACCGGGATATCGATGAACATGCCGCCCGCCAGGCGCACTTCCGGCGCGCAGGCCGGGTAGGCGCTGCACTCGCGACCCTCGAGAATACCCGCCGCCGCCAGCAGTTGTGCACCGTGACACACGGCGGCAATCGGTTTGCCGGCCTTGTCGAAGGCGCGCACCAGGTCGAGGACTTTTTCGTTCAAGCGCAGGTATTCCGGCGCACGACCGCCCGGCACCAGCAGTGCGTCGTAATCCGCCGCGTCGACGTTGGCGAAGTCAAAGTTGAGGGCGAACAGATGACCGGGTTTTTCGCTGTAGGTCTGGTCGCCTTCGAAGTCATGGATCGCGGTGCGCACGGTCTTGCCGGCGGCCTTGTCCGGGCAGACCGCGTGGACGGTGTGACCAACCATTTGCAGGGCCTGGAACGGCACCATCACTTCGTAGTCTTCGACGTAATCGCCGACCAGCATGAGAATTTTTTTCGCCGCCATGGGGAAGGCTCCTCTGGAAAGTGCGTGGGTGTTCAGGAATATTCAGGGTAGTCCCGATCCACTGAGGCGGGTAACAACCGGCTACTACGGCGTTGTCGTTCTTCGCGAGCAGGCTCGCTCCCACAATTGGATGCATTTCCCCTGTGGGAGCGAGCCTGTTCGCGATGGCGTCGGCAAACTGTACGCCCAACTACGCGGCCAGCTGTAACACTGCAACCGGCGTGATTTATGGCTGAATGAAACCTTATCCTCTGCCACCTCAAACCCGGGTCACCCACATGTCTTCCCGCGAAAATACCGGCATGGCCCTAGGCCTGCTCGGCGTTGTGATTTTCAGCCTGACCCTGCCCTTTACCCGCATCGTGGTGCAGGAACTCCATCCGTTGCTCAACGGCCTCGGCCGCGCGCTGTTCGCGGCGATTCCGGCAGCGTTGCTGTTGCTCTGGCGACGGGAGAAATGGCCGACCTGGCATCAAATCAAAGGGTTGAGCCTGGTGATTCTCGGCGTGATTCTGGGGTTTCCGGTGCTGTCGGCCTGGGCGATGCAAACCCTGCCGGCATCCCACGGCGCGTTGGTCAATGGTCTGCAACCGCTGTGCGTGGCGCTTTACGCCGCGTGGTTGTCCCATGAACGGCCGTCGAAAGCCTTCTGGGCCTGCGCGGCACTCGGCAGTGCGCTGGTGCTTGGTTATGCGCTGCTCAGCGGCGCCGGCAGTATTCAGTCGGGGGATTTGCTAATGCTCGGGGCGATTGCCGTGGGCGGTTTGGGGTATGCCGAAGGGGGTCGACTGGCAAAGGAAATGGGCGGCTGGCAAGTGATCTGCTGGGCGCTGGTGTTGTCGACGCCGTTACTGATCGGCCCGGTGCTTTACCTGGCGTTGCAACATCAGGGCGCGGTATCCGCGAAGGCCTGGTGGGCGTTCGGCTACGTGGCGCTGTTTTCGCAGTTTCTTGGATTCTTTGCCTGGTACGCCGGGCTGGCGATGGGCGGGATCGCCCGGGTCAGTCAGATCCAGTTGTTGCAGATCTTCTTCACCATCGCGTTTTCAGCGGTGTTCTTCGGTGAACATGTCGAGCCGATTACCTGGGTGTTTGCCTGCGGCGTCATTGCGACCGTGATGCTAGGACGCAAAACCACCGTCATCCCCGCCCGAACAGCCAATGTATAGCCCTGTGTAGGAGCAGCTGCGACCTGATCGTTCCCATGCTCCGCGTGGGAATGCAGCCCGGGACGCTCCGCGTGCCCTGCAGCCGGAAGATCGCAGCCTGCTGCAGCGCCTACAGGTAACCGTCGGCGCGCAGCAGGGTTTCCAGGCAGTGTTCGCTGATGTTGTAGAAATCTTTCAATTCCTGAATTTTCCCCAGCAATTGCGCCGGATCGGTCGGTTCGGCGCGTTTGACCGCCAGAATCATTTTGTTTTTGTTGGTGTGATCCAACGAGATGAACTCGAACACTTTGGTCTCGTAACCGCAGGCTTCAAGGAACAGCGCACGCAGACTGTCGGTGACCATTTCCGCCTGCTGACCCAGGTGCAAACCGTATTGCAGCATCGGCTTGAGCAGCGCCGGGCTCTGGATTTGCAGGCGGATCTGCTTGTGGCAGCACGGCGAGCACATGATGATCGACGCGCCCGAACGAATGCCGGTGTGGATCGCGTAATCCGTGGCGATGTCGCAGGCATGCAGGGCGATCATCACGTCCAGCTCGCTCGGTGCCACGCTGCGCACGTCACCGCATTTGAACACCAGCCCCGGATGATCCAGCTTCGCGGCGGCGGTGTTACACAGGTTGACCATTTCTTCGCGCAACTCGACGCCGGTGACTTCGCCCTCGGCCTTCAGCGTATTGCGCAGGTAATCGTGGATCGCGAACGTGAGATAGCCCTTGCCCGAACCGAAGTCCGCCACCCGCACCGGTTTGTCCAGCGCCAGCGGCGACGAGGTCAGGGCGTGGCTGAACACTTCGATGAACTTGTTGATCTGCTTCCACTTGCGCGACATCGCCGGGATCAGTTCGTTATTGGCGTTGGTCACGCCCAAATCCCGCAGGAACGGACGGCTCAATTCCAGAAAACGGTTTTTCTCGCGGTTGTGCTCGGCGGACGGCACTTCGCGCAATTGCTGAGGTTTGCTCTTGAACAGCGAAGTCTTGCCCTTTTTGCTGTATTCGAGCTGGGCTTCGTCAGTCAATGTCAACAAATGCGCATTTTTGAACGCGGCCGGCAGCAGCTCGGCGATGACTGCCACGCCTTCGGCCAGCGCCAGATTTTTAGTGATGTCGCGGGTCTTGTAGCGATAAACGAAGGACAGACACGGCTGCGCCTTGACCGTCACCGGTTTGATGATGATTCGCTGCATGTCCGCTTCTTCGCCGACGTATTTGGCCAACACCAGTTTGATGAAGCCATGTTCAGCGAGGCTCGATTGCAGCAGATTGATGAATTCGGCGTGATGATCCGGTGTGGATTTGGCGGCTGGGCCGGTGACGGACATGGAGAAAACGGCCTCGGGGCGGGGCAAATCGGGAATGGCGGGTATTTTAGGGGGGATGAGGCTTTGGGACACGCGGTTATTTACCGAACGGTCTGAAAAGCCCTCACCCTAACCCTCTCCCGGAGGGAGAGGGGACTGACCGATTTCTTATTGCGAGGCACTCTGACCTGAGATACCGAGTTGAACTCGGTCTTGAACACGACGGAGATCGGCTCCCTTTCCCCCTCTCCCATTGGGAGAAGGCCGGGGGTGAGGGGTTGGTTTTGGAAACCAGAGAAAGTCCTGAGCCCTAACCCAACACCACCAACCGATTCGGCAATTCATTGCGCACTTGCGTCACCGGCACATGCACTTTGAGCAACTCGCCACACGCCTCGACGCACGTCACAAACCCCTGCAACGTCTGCCCCTGCTTCACATGCTCGGTGAATGCCGCAACAATCGAATCCCAGCGCGGGTTATCGATCCGCCTCGAAATCCCCTCGTCCACCAGAATCTCCACATACCGCTCCGCCTCACAGACGAAAATCAGCATGCCGGTGCTGCCGACCGTGTGATGGAGGTTTTGCTCAAGAAACTGTCGGCGCGCCAGATTCGAGGCCCGCCAATGGCGCACGCGGCGTGGCACCAGATGGGTGGTGATTTTCGGCAGGCGAAACAGCAGGCACAGCAGGACGAAACTCACCCACTGCACGATCAGTAAACTGTGCAGGGTCAACCAACCGGTCAGGTAGTGGACGATGCCCGGCACCACCAACGCCAGCATGCTGGCCCATAGCAGCGGAATGTAGGCGTAGTCGTCGGCGCGTGCGGCGAGCACCGTCACCAATTCGGCGTCGGTGTCGCGCTCGACCCGGGCGATAGCCTCGGCGACTTTGCGTTGTTCGTGTTCAGTCAGTAATGCCATGTCGTGAAGTGCTCATTCATTATTGTTGTGTCACCAGCCGCCGGACGAACCGCCACCGCCGAAACTGCCC
>NZ_WKEQ01000063.1 GCF_021605415.1 Pseudomonas syringae | reverse complement strand
GCGTCTTTGTAGACGTCGTCGGCCGGTGCTGCAACGGTTACGGTGCCGGTGGTTTTGCCGGCTTCGATGTTGATCACGGCGCCGTTGCTCAACGTCACGGTCACTGGCGTGCCCGCAGGATTGGTCAGCGTTGCGGTGTAAACAATCGAGCCACCTTCAGCCACGGAACCGGTGGCGGTCAGCGACAGGTTAGTAGTATCGACGGTGTCAGTCACCGTGGTGACAGCCGGGGTCTGATTCGCCACCAGGTTTTCGTAGTTGCCGCCGCTGGTGCCCTCGATTTTCACGCTCAGGGTGTTGCCACCGGCGAGGGCGTCGTTCGGCGCAGTGAAATTGACGGTGCTGCTGCTGGCGCCGACCGGGATGGTAATGGTCTGGCCGTTGGACAGGGTGACGACAACCGGCGAACCGGTGACCGGCGCGGTCACGGAGGCCGTGTAGGTCACCACGCCGCCCTCGACGGTGTTGGCCGTCGCGGTCAGCGAGACCGTGCTGTTGTCGATGGTGTCAGTGACATCGGTCACGGCTGGCGTCTTGTCGATCACCAGGTTTTCAAAATTGCCGCCGGTGGTTTTGCTGATCGTCGCATCGACTTTGCCGGCGTCTTTGTAGACGTCATCGGCCGGTGCCGCGACGGTTGCAGTGCCGCTGCTCGCGCCTTTGGCGATGTTGATCACAGCGCCGTTGCTCAACGTCACGGTCATGGCGTTGCCGGCCGGGTTGGTCAGGTTGGCGGTGTAGACGATCGAGCCGCCTTCGGCCACGGAGCCGGTGGCGCTCAGGCTTACCGTGGTGGTGTCGACAGTGTCAGTGACCTTGGTAACCACTGCCGAGCGGTCGGCATCGACCCGTTCAAAGTTGCCGCCGCTGTGGCTGGCAATCGCGGTCTGCACCTTGCCGCCGTCAACGTACGGCGTGTTCGCCGGAGCCGAAAAATTGACCGTGCCGGTGGTGGCGCCGGCCGCAATGTTGATCACTGCTCCGTTGGCCAGGGTCACGGTCATCGCTGTGCCTGCCGGATTGCTCAGGGTCGCGGTGTAAGTAATCTGGCCACCCTCGCTGACCGTATCGCTGGCGCTGAGGGTCAGCGTGGTCTTGTCGACGGTGTCGTTGACGGTAGTGCTGACCGGCGTCTTGCTGACGTCGAGCTTTTCGAAATTGCCGCCGCTGGCATCGGTCATGGTCACGGTGAGCTTGCTGACATCTTTGTAGACGTCATCGCCCGGCGCCGCGATGGTCACCGAACCGCTGGTCTTGCCGGCCTCGATGGTAATGGTCTGGCCGTTGCTCAGGTTGACGGTCACCGGGGTTTGCGCGGCGTTGGTCAAGGTCGCGGTATAAGTGATCGACGTGCCTTCGAGCACATAGCTCTCGGCACTGAGAGTCAGGTGCGTGGTGTTGACGGTGTCGGCGACATTGGTCACCGCTGGCGTTGGATTGGCCACCAGGTTTTCGAAGTTGCCGCCCGTGGTTTCCTTGATCGTCACTTCAAGCTTGCCGGCGTCTTTATAGACATCATCGGCAGGGGCCGGAACCGTCACGGTGCCGACGGTCTTGCCGGCGTCGATGGTGATGGTCGAACCGTTGCTCAGGGTCACGGTCACCGGCGTGCCGGCCGGGTTGGTCAGGGTCGCGGTGTAGACGATCGAGCCGCCTTCATTGACGTTACCGGTGGCTGTCAGGGAAACGGTGGTGGTGTCGACGGTGTCGGTCACGGTGGTGCTGACCGGCGTTTTGTCGGCGACAAGGTTTTCGTAATTGCCACCGCTCACGTTGGTGATCGCGTTGGTCAATGGTGCATGACCGGCCAGTGCGTCGTTCGGCACGGTGCTGATGGCCGTTCCGGTGGTCTGGCCGACAGCGATGGTGATGGACTGACCGTTGGCCAATGTCACAACCACCGGCGAACCGGTGACGGCTGCGCCGACGGTGGCGGTGTAGGTGACGGTGCCACCTTCAGCCGCCGACTCGGTCGCTGTGAGTTTTACGGTGGTGGTGTCGAGAGTGTCGGTGATGCTGGTGACGGCCGGAGCAGTGCTCGGCACCAGACTCTCGAAGTTGCCGCCCGTGGCAGTCGCAATGGTTGCTTCGACTTTTCCGGCATCTTTATAGACGTCATCGGCCGGAGCCGGAACGCTCACCGTACCGGTAGTTTTACCGGCCTCAATGGTGATCACTGCGCCATTCGACAAGGTCACGGTCACTGGCGTCCCTGCCGGATTGGTCAGGGTCGCGGTGTAGATGATCGAGCCGCCTTCGGCCACGGAGTCAGTCGCGCTCAGCGACAGATTGGTGGTGTCGACAACGTCAGTGACGGTGGTCGACACCGGTGTCTTATCGGCGACGAGATTTTCGTAATTGCCGCCGCTGACATCGGTGATTGCATTGGTCAGCGGCGCATTGCCGGCCAGAGCATCATTCGGCGCGGTAGTGCTGACGGTGCCGGTGGTCTGCCCGACGGCGATGGTGATGGACTGACCGTTGGCCAACGTCACAACCACCGGCGAACCGGTTACGGCTGCGCCGACGGTGGCGGTGTAGGTGACGGTGCCACCTTCAGCCGCCGACTCGGTCGCTGTGAGTTTTACGGTGGTGGTGTCGAGTGTGTCGCTGATGCTGGTGATGGCCGGAGCAGTGCTCGGCACCAGATTCTCGAAGTTGCCGCCCGTGGCAGTCGCAATGGTTGCTTCGACTTTTCCGGCATCTTTATAGACGTCATCGGCCGGAGCCGGAACGCTCACCGTACCGGTAGTTTTACCGGCCTCAATGGTGATCACTGCGCCATTCGACAAGGTCACAGTCACTGGCGTGCCGGCCGGATTGGTCAGGGTCGCGGTGTAGATGATCGAGCCGCCTTCGGCCACCGATTCGCTGGCGCTGAGGCTCAGGCCGGTCGTGTCGATCGAGTCGGTAATCGTGGTAGTGGCTGGCGTGGTGTCTGGCACCAGGTTTTCGAAATTACCGCCGCTGGCGCCGGCAATCGTCGTGCTGACGGTGCTGCCGTTGTTGTAAACGTCGTTGGCGGCAGTTGGCACGTTGACGCTGCCGGAAGTCTTGCCGGCTTCAATGGTGATGATCGAGCCGTTCGACAGCGTGACCGTAACCGGGGTTTGCGCGGCATTGGTCAGCGTTGCCGTGTAGGTGATCTGACCACCTTCGACAACGGTGCCGGTGGCGGTGAGGCTCACGCTGGTGGTGTCAACCGAATCGGTAATGGTGGTAGTCGCCGGCACCGGATTCGGCACCAGGCTTTCGAAGTTGCCGCCGGTCGCGGTGGTGATCGTGGTGCTGACGGTGCTGCCGTTGTTGTAAACGTCATTGGCCGGGGTCGGCACATTGACGGTGCCGGTGGTCTGACCGGCGCCGATGGTGATCGTCGAGCCGTTGGACAAGGTGACGGTGACCGGCGTCTGCGCCGGGTTGTTCAGCGTCGCGGTATAAGTGATCACACCGCCTTCGGTGACGGTCGAACCGGCGGTCAGGGTGACCGTGGTGGTGTCGATCGAGTCGGTGATTGTGGTCACCGCCGGGGTTGGATTCGGCACCAGGTTTTCGAAGTTCCCACCGGTAGCGCCCGTGATCGTGGTGCTGACGGTGCTGCCATTGTTGTAAACGTCATTGGCCGGGGTCGGCACGTTGACGGTGCCGGTAGTCTGGCCAGCGCCGATGGTAATGGTCGAGCCGTTGGACAAGGTGACGGTAACCGGCGTCTGCGCGGGGTTGGTCAGGGTCGCGGTGTAGGTGATCTGGCCGCCTTCGGTGACGTTGTTGCCCGCCGTCAGTGTGACGGTCGTGGTGTCGACGGTGTCGGTGACTTGCGTCGTGGCCGGGAGGGTTGGCGGCGTCACGGTAATGCCGCTGCCGCCAGTGGTGCCAGTGACGGTCACGTCGATTTGCGACGGGTCGTTATAAGGTGTGTCGTTTGGCGCCAGCGGCACGTTGACGGTACCGGTGGTCGAGCCGGCCGAAATCACGATCACCGAGCCGTTGGACAAGGTGATGGTCAGATCGGTCAGCGGCGCCTGGCTGAGGGTCGCGGTATACACCAGCACGCCGCCGGCTTCGGTGATGGTCGGCGTGGCGCTGAGGCTCAGAGTCGACTCGCGCAAGGCGTTGGCGGTGGTGTTGGTCTGGCCACCAGTGATGTCCTGGGTGACCTGTCCACCGTTATTAATGCCGGCAGTCGGGAAGCCAATGGTTGGATCGACACGGCCAGCGGTGGCATCGAGCATGACGAAGCTGTGACCGCCCCCGGCGGCACCGCCAGTGCCGGCGGCAGTCGGGCCGGCAGCGGTGGCTTCCAGTGCGGTGGTCGGGTCGACACCGGCAGCGATGGCTTGTTGCAGTTCTTCAACCGAAGGCGCGGCTTGCGCAGTGGCTTCGGCCAGGTCGGTGCTGGAGTCCGGCGCACTGCCGCTCCATTGGCTGTCACGGCCCAGATCGATGGTGCGGCCATCGGCCAGTTCCAGGGACACGGCGCCGGATACGCCGGTATCGACCTGATCGCCGACAAACAGTCGGTCGCCTTCAACGAGAACGCGGCGGATGCCCTCCGGGGACACCACGAACACCTGACCAACAATGCTTTTGACGATGGCAACAACACTGCTCATTGAAGACTCTCCGGGGCGACACGTTCAGTTGACTTCCATAGACCTGATGGCATCGAGCCCGCTTCAGTCTGGACGTACTTTATAAAGTAGGTATAAATATTTGACGCCAATATATCGTCAATAATCTGGCTATATTTTTCGGTAATTAACTTTATGCCAAACTATTGACCTTCTCGGAGCCATCCTAAACAATCGTCCCAGTAATGTCACATTGATATTCGTGCGGCGACCTGTCCTTCAGCGTGTGATCCAGTTCCGCTTTTGAACTTTCCGACATACGGTCAATCCGGTTGCCATCTTCCGATGCAGCAGCGCCTTTCGCTGTGATTCAAGACAAGTAGTTCTGGGAAATTTCCACCATGCGTTCGCACCTGTTCACGGCTTTACCCCTCGCTCTCGCCGCCTCATTCGTACAAGCACAATCCTTACCAGAAGCCATGCAGCAGGCGCTGGATGTCCATCCGGAAATCCAGGCAGGGGTCAACAGTCGGTTGGCGGCGGATTATCAATTAAAGGCAGCCAAAGGGGGATACCTGCCCAAGGTCGATCTGCTGGGCGGTTATGGCCGTGAAGGCACCGACAGCGTGACTACTCGTTCAGCCGGCAATAACAATCACTGGGAAACCCTGAACCGTAGCGAGTCAAGTTTACGTCTCTCGCAAATGGTCTTTGACGGTTTTGCGACATCCAACGAAGTCGGGCGTCAACAAGCCAACGTTAATTCTCGCGCCTATTCGTTACTCGGCACTTCCGAGCGCACTGCATTGACCGTCGCTCAGGTTTATCTGGACGTGTTGACCCGCCGCGAATTCGTGCGCCTGGCCGAGGAAAACCTCAAGAGTCACCAGCGCATTTATGACCAGATCCAATTGCGCACCCAGCGCGGCGTGGGCAGCGGCGCCGACCTCGACCAGGCTGAAGCGCGAATGGCCCAGGCCCGCAACAACCTGATCACCGAGCAGACCAACCTCGCCGATGCGCAAACCAACTTCCTCAGCGCCGTCGGCCAGATGCCCGACCAACTGGAGCGTCCGGCGCCCTTCATTGCGATGATGCCGGCCAACCTCAACGAAGCCCGCACGCAGATGCTGGAAAACAGCCCGATCCTGCGCTCGGCCGAGTCCGACATCGCCGCTGCCGAGAGGCAATACGCAACCGCCAAGTCGACGTTCTACCCGCGTTTTGACGCCGAACTGGGCCGCACCGCTGACAATGATCTGGACGGCCAGAACGGTCACAACAATGAATGGCAAGCCATGCTGCGCATGCGCTTCAACCTGTATTCGGGGGGCAGCAACAAGGCTGATCTGGAGTCCAAATCGTATCTTTCGAATCAGGCGCTGGATATTCGCAACAACGCCCTGCGCCAGTTGAATGAAGAACTCGGCCTGGCCTGGAACGCCTTGAACAACGCCAACGCCCAGGTGCCGATCGCCCAGCAATACGTTGATCACAGCACGGCCGTGCGTACCGCGTATCAGCGTCAGTTCAGCCTCGGTGAGCGTACGCTGCTCGATCTGCTCGACAGCGAAAACGAGTTGTTCAGCGCATCCCGTCGCCTGGCCGAGATCCAGAATATTCAGTTATTTACTCAATACCGGATCAAGGCGACCATGGGCGAATTGCTCAGAAGCCAAGGTGTTGTAGCGCCGTTGGCATCCGTTGTGCAGAACGATGTGAAGCCCAAGGTTCAACTGCCCGGGATGAACTGAGCCAACCCTTTTCAACTGTTCAAGAGTGCCTAGCGTGGAATCAGAAGTCAGTCGAGTTCATCTCAGTCATGATCCGCGCGCATTGCATGACGATCCGTTACTGGACGGCCTGCTTGCTCTCTGCATGCTCCACCAGAAACCCGCCAGCGCGGCGATGCTCACCACCGGCCTGCCGTTGCCCAAGCAGCGCCTGAGTGTCGATCTGCTGCCGCGTGCGGCGGCGCGCGCCGGCCTGCAAGGGCGCGTGCTGCAGCGCAAGCTGGAAGAAATTCCGGCGATCGCCATGCCGGCGCTGTTACTGCTCAAGGATGGCCGCAGCGCCGTGCTGCTTGGCTGGCAAGGTGAAGACCAGGCGCGCTTGCTGCTCAGCGAAAGCGACGGCGGCGAATCCCTGGTCAGCCGCGAGCTGATGGCCGACGACTACATCGGAAAGGTCTTCTTCGCCCAGCCGCAGCATAAATTTGACGTTAACCACGGCACACTGATCCCGCGCGCCCGCTCGTGGTTCCGCGACACCCTCAAGCGATCACGCTGGCTCTACGCCGACGCCATCGCCGCCAGCCTGTTGATCAACATCATCGCCATGGCGGCGCCGCTGTTTGTCATGAACGTCTACGACCGCGTGGTGCCGAACCAGGCCGAAGCAACCCTGTGGGTCTTGGCCCTGGGCATCACTGGCGCGTATGTGTTCGACCTGATCCTCAAAAGTCTGCGCGCGTTGTGCCTGGATCTGGCCGGCAAGAAAACCGACCTGATCATCTCCGCCACGCTGTTCGAGCGCATCGTCGGCATGGCCATGAAATACCGCCCGGCGCGGGTCGGCAGCTTTGCCCAGAACATCCACGAGTTCCAGAGCCTGCGCGACTTCCTTGCCTCGCTGACCCTGACCAGCCTGATCGACCTGCCGTTCACGATTCTGATCTTCATCGTCATCGCCATCCTTGGCGGGCATCTGGTGTGGATTCCGGTGTTGGCGTTCCCGATTGCCCTGGCCATCGGCTACGCGTTGCAGAAACCGCTCGTGGCCACCATGGAACGCACCATGGCGCTCGGCGCCGAGCGTCAGTCAAGCCTGATTGAGACCCTCGCCGGCCTCGACGCGGTCAAGGTCAACAACGCCGAAAGCGAACGTCAATATCAGTGGGAACAGACCATCGGCACCCTCAGCCGCCTCGAACTGCGGGTGAAAATGCTCTCCGGTCTGGCGATGAACATCACCTTGCTGATCCAGCAATTGGCTGGCGTCATCATGATCGTTTTCGGCGTGTACCAGATCATCGCCGGCAACCTGAGCATGGGCGGCCTGATCGCTTGCTACATGCTCAGCGGCCGCGCGCTGAGCCCACTGGCGTCGCTGTCCGGTTTGCTGACGCGCTATCAACAGGCGCGGGTGACCATGACCTCGGTCGACCAAATGATGGAGCTGCCGCAGGAGCGCAATTTCGAAGAGCGTCCATTGAGCCGCAAGGTGCTGCAAGGCGCCATCGAATGCCGCCAGCTCAACTTCACCTACCCGGAACAACAGAACCCGGCGCTGAAGAACATCAACCTAGTGATCCGTCCGGGCGAGAAAATCGGCATCATCGGCCGCAGCGGCTCGGGTAAAAGCTCTTTGGCAAAATTGCTGGTCGGCCTGTATCAACCGGATGACGGCGCGTTGCTGGTGGACGGCGTCGACATCCGCCAGATCGACGTCAGCGAGTTGCGCTACAACATCGGCTACGTGGCGCAAGACATTCAATTGCTGGCCGGTACGCTGCGCGACAATCTGGTGTCCGGCGCCCGCTATGTCGAAGACGAACTGGTGCTGCAAGCCGCTGAACTGGCCGGCGTTCACGAATTCGCCCGTCTCCATCCGAAGGGTTACGAACTGCAAGTCGGCGAGCGCGGGCAGAACCTGTCCGGCGGCCAGCGGCAGAACGTGGCGCTGGCGCGAGCGCTGCTGCTCAACCCGCCGATTCTGCTGCTCGACGAACCGACCAGCGCCATGGACAACACCGGCGAAGAACGTCTCAAACAACGCCTTGCGGCCGTCATAGAAAACAAAACCGTGGTGCTGGTAACGCACCGGGCCTCGCTGTTGTCGCTGGTCGATCGCCTGCTGGTGATTGACCGTGGGCAGATCCTGGCCGACGGCCCGAAAGCCGCTGTGATGGAAGCGTTGAAGAAGGGGCAGATCAGTGTTGCTTAAGTCGGGTGTCAAAGATTCGATCCGTCGCTACTTCAAGGGCTCGGCGTCGTTGCAGGGCCAGCCGCTGCCAGAGGTCAACAAAGCGCTGATCGAGGACGCGCCGCGCGTGGTGCGGCTGACGATCTGGGCGATCATCGGCTTCTTCGTCTTCTTGATGTTGTGGGCCAATTTCGCCGTGATTGACGAAGTGACCAAGGGCGACGGCAAGGCGATTCCCTCGTCGAAGATCCAGAAAATCCAGAACCTTGAGGGCGGCATCGTTTCCGAACTGTTCGTCAAGGAAGGCCAGATCGTCGAGGCCGGCGCGCCGCTGATTCGTCTCGACGACACGCGCTTCGCCTCCAACGTTGGCGAAACCGAGGCGGATCGCTTGTCGATGGTGCTGCGCGTCGAGCGTCTGAGTGCCGAGGTCGATGACCGTCCGCTTAAATTCCCCGAAGACGTGCTCAAAGCCGTGCCGGGTCAGGCCAAGAGCGAAGAGTCGCTTTACGCCAGCCGTCGTCAACAGTTGCATGACGAAGTCGGCGGTTTGCAGGAACAGTTGATTCAGCGTCAGCAGGAGCTGCGCGAATTCAGTTCCAAGCAAGCGCAGTACCGTCAGCAACTGAGCTTGCAGCGCCAGGAAATCAACATGTCCGAGCCGTTGGTGGCGCAGGGCGCGGTATCGCCGGTAGAAGTGCTGCGCCTCAAGCGTGCCGAAGTGGAAACCCGTGGTCAGCTCGACGCCACCACGCTCGCGATTCCGCGTGCGGAATCGGCGATCAAGGAAGTGCAGCGCAAAATCGACGAGACACGCGGCAAATTCCGCAGCGAAGCGTTGACGCAACTGAACGAAGCCCGCACCGATCTGAACAAGGCCCAGGCCACCGGCAAGGCGCTGGAGGATCGTGTCAGTCGTACGCTGGTGACGTCGCCGGTTCGCGGGATCGTTAATAAGTTACTGGTCAACACCATCGGCGGCGTGATCCAGCCAGGCAGCGATCTGGTGGAGATTGTGCCGCTGGACGACACCTTGCTGGTCGAGGCGAAGATCCGCCCGCAAGACATTGCCTTCCTGCATCCGGGGCAGGAAGCGACGGTGAAGTTCACCGCGTACGACTACACCATTTATGGCGGACTCAAAGCCAAACTGGAGCAAATCGGCGCGGACACCATCACCGACGAAGACAAGAAAACCACCTACTACATCATCAAGCTGCGCACTGACCGCAGCCACCTCGGCACCGATGAAAAGCCGTTGCTGATCATCCCGGGGATGGTGGCTTCGGTGGATATCATCACCGGTAAGAAAACCGTACTGAGCTATCTGCTCAAGCCGATCATCCGCGCGCGGGCCGAGGCGTTGCACGAGCGGTAATTTATCGTGAGCCTGAAGGCCTCATCGCGAGCAGGCTCGCTCCTACAGGGTTTGGGTTGATTCGGAAGGCTCTGTGGGAGTCTGGCTTGCCAGCGATGGCGTCTTCTCTGATGCCCGACGTCCCCGATAAATGTTTGCTAGCATTGCGTCCGGATCAATCCAAATCCGCTACGAGTGCTCGCTATGCAACTCCCGGACATGAACCTGTTGGTCGCCCTCGACGCCCTGCTCGACGAAGGCAGCGTCGTCGGTGCCGCGCGGCGAATGAACCTGAGCCCGGCGGCGATGAGCCGCACACTCACGCGCATTCGTGAGGCCATCGGCGATCCGATCCTGGTGCGCGCCGGACGCGGGCTGGTGCCGACGCCCAAGGCACTGGAGTTGCGTGAACAGGTGCGCGATGTGGTCGAGCAGGCGGCGTCGCTGTTTCGCTCGGCCGACGCCGTCGAACTTGGCACATTGCGCCGTCGTTTCAGCATTCGCGCCAATGATTTTTTCGTTGGTGTCTACGGTGGAAAACTCTTCGACACCCTCGACCGTCAGGCCCCGCACTGCGAGCTGCGCTTCGTCCCGGAAGGCGATGGCGATGATGAAGCGTTACGCGAAGGGCGCATCGATCTGAGTGTCAGCAACACCCGGCCGCTGACGCCGGAGGTGAAAATCCAGAACCTGTTTTCCACGCATTTCGTCGGCCTGGTACGCGAAGATCACCCGCTGTTCGACGCGGAAATTACCGCCGAACGTTACGCCGGGTTTTCCCACATCAGCATGTCCAGACGCGGTATCGCCCGAGGGCCAATCGATACGGCACTGGGCGCGCTGGGACTGGAGCGGCGGGTCGCGGTCATCGCGCCGAGCTTCCATGCCGCAATGTTTGCCTTGCCCGATTCCGACCTGATTTTGCCAGTGCCCAAGGAAGCGTTGTTGAGTGTGCGACGGTTGGGATTGAAACTGCGTTCGTTCGACTTGCCGATCCCGCTGCCGACGCTGATGCTGACCCAAGCCTGGCACCCGCGCTTCGACAAGGATCCGGCCCACCGTTGGTTACGCGAAACTCTGAAAGCCTGCTGCGATGAAACCTGGCTGGCGGCCCAGCCCTAGCTGAAGATGTAACGCAACCCTTGTAGGCGTGTGCCTGCTCGCGATAGCGCCAGCCTATTCAACATCATCGTCGGCTGTTCAACCGCTATCGCGAGCAGGCTCGCTCCTACAGGGGAAATAATTGTGTCTGGTGCACTTATAACCTGCCAATAAGTCAATTTTCATCAGTTGTAAGTCCCACTACCATGCTCCGGTATTTTTCCGCCCGGAGTTTGCCGTTCCATGACTTCCCTCACGACCCCGCTCGCGCCGGCCAGCCCTGCGACGGTCGCCGCGCCTCAGGTGTTTGGAGCGCGGATCATCATCGGCCTGGTCGGCGTATTGCTGGCAGTGCTGGTCTCGGGCCTTAACGAGATGGTGACCAAGGTCGCCCTCGCCGATATCCGTGGGGCCCTCAATATCGGCTATGACGAGGGCACCTGGCTGGTCGCCGGTTATACCGCCACATCGGTTGCCGCGATGGCCTTCGCGCCGTGGTGCGCGGTGACGTTTTCCCTGCGACGTTTCACCTTGTGCGCCATTGCAATCTTCACCCTGCTCGGCGTGCTCTGTCCGTTTGCGCCGAATTACCAAAGCCTGCTGTTGATGCGCATCTCGCAAGGTCTGGCCGGCGGCGCATTGCCACCGATGCTGATGACCGTCGCCCTGCGTTTTCTGCCGGCCAACATTAAGCTCTACGGACTGGCCGGTTACGCCCTCACCGCGACGTTCGGCCCAGGCCTCGGTACGCCGCTGGCCGGTCTGTGGACGGAATATGTCGGCTGGCAATGGACGTTCTGGCAAATCGTCGTGCCGTGCCTGATCGCAATGGGCGCAGTCGCCTACGGCATTCCTCAGGATCCGCTGCGGCTGGAGCGTCTCAAGGGGTTCAACTGGCGCGGGTTGCTGTTGGGTTTTCCGGCGATCTGCATGCTGGTGATCGGCCTGCTGCAAGGCAATCGGCTCGACTGGTTCGAGTCGGATCTGATCTGCGCGCTGCTCGGTGCCGGTTCGCTGCTGCTGGTGGCGTTTCTGATCAACGAATGGTCGCAGCCGATTCCGTTCTTCAAACTGCAAATGCTCGGCATCCGCAATTTATCGTTCGCGCTGCTGACCCTGGCTGGGGTGCTGGTGGTGTTGCTGGCGGTGGTGTTGATTCCGTCGAGTTATCTGGCGCAAGTGCAGGGTTATCGTCCTGTGCAGACCGCGCCGATCATGTTGATCGCCGCACTGCCACAACTGATCGCGCTGCCGCTGGTGGCCGCACTGTGCAACCTGCGTTGGGTCGACTGCCGTTGGGTGTTGGGTATCGGTCTGAGCATGTTGGCGCTGTCATGCCTGGGCGGTTCGCAACTGACGTCGGCGTGGATTCGTGATGATTTTTATGTCCTGCAATGGCTGCAGATCTTCGGCCAGCCGATGGCAGTGTTGCCACTGCTGATGTTGTCGACGGGCAGCATTACGCCGCTGGACGGGCCGTTCGCCTCGGCGTGGTTCAACACCGTGAAAGGCTTGGCTGCGGTGGTCGCCACGGGTGTGATCGAAGCGCTGACCACCTCGCGCCAGCATTTTCACTCGACCATGTTGGTTGACAGCCTCGGCAATGCGCCGTTGGCCGATCATTCCGATCCCGGGCTCGCCCATCGCCTGCACGAGCAAGCGGTGGTGCTGACGTCCTCGGATCTTTACCTGTGCATGGCGGGCGTCGCAGTGGCGCTGATCCTGCTGATTTTCTGGCTGCCGACGCGGATTTATCCGCCGCGCGCGCCGACCTGATTGCTGCACTGAAACTGAAGGTTTTTATGAAGACTCAAGCAAAGCAAAAAATCGCCGTGACGGTATTCGCCGCACTGGCCGTGGGTGTGTTGTTGCACTTGGCGGCGCCCGGTCTGTTCGGCAATCACACCGAACAGAGCACCAATGATGCTTACGTCTCGGCGGACTACACGTTGGTGGTGCCACGGGTCGCCGGGTTCATCAAGCAAGTGCTGGTGGAAGATAACCAGCAGGTAAAAAGCGGCCAGTTGCTGGCGCTGATCGATGATCGCGATTTGCGCGCCGCCGCCGAAGCGGCCGATGCGCAAACCCTGGTGGCGCGGGCGCAGTTGCAGAACGCCAACGCCACGCTGGAGCGCCAGAGCTCGGTGATTGCGCAGGCGCAGGCTTCGGTGGTGTCGGCCAGGGCTGAAATGGCTTTTGCTCAGCAAGAGTTGAACCGCTACAACCACTTGGCCGGTGTCGGCGCCGGTACGGTGCAAAACGCCCAGCAGGCGCGGACTCGCATCGATCAGGCCTCGGCGAAACTGGATACGGCGAGTGCCGTTCTGGCGGCTGAGCGCAAACAAGTCGAAGTGCTCACCGCGCAACGGAACGCAGCTGAAGGTGGCTTGAAACGTGCGCAAGCGGCATTGGAAATCGCCAGTTTCGAGTTGTCTTATACGCGCATCGTCGCGCCCCAGGACGGCATGGTCGGCGAGCGCGCGGTGCGGGTCGGCGCATACGTGACGCCGGGCAGCAAACTGCTGGCGGTGGTGCCGCTGCATCAGGCGTATGTGGTGGCCAACTTTCAGGAAACCCAATTGACTGATGTACGCCCGGGGCAAGTCGTGCAGGTACACGTCGACAGTCTTGGCGGCGACGTGCTGAGCGGCCGCGTCGAGAGCATCGCCCCGGCGACTGGCGTGACCTTCGCGTCGGTGAAACCGGACAATGCCACCGGTAACTTCACCAAAGTCGTGCAGCGCATTCCGGTGAAAATCATGCTGGAGCCCGGACAGCCATTGGCTGAGCGATTGCGGGTCGGGATGTCGGTTGAGGCGAGCATTGATACCCGCCGTGTCGGGGCGCCGGTGCGTGAGGTGACGCAGCGATGAGCCGTGTTGAATCCTCTGACGCCATCGCTGGCAAGCCAGCTCCCACATGGATTGCGGCGCTAAATCGATCTACTCGACACCACAAAACCCTATGGGCGCTGGCTTGCCAGCGATGGGGCCAGTGGCCGCGACTCACCCTGAGCGCCGTGCTCGCCATCAGCCTCACCGCCTGCACC
>NZ_WKEQ01000062.1 GCF_021605415.1 Pseudomonas syringae | reverse complement strand
CCGAAGCCAGCTCTCGTGGGCTCGAGATGTGTATAAGAGACGGTTATTTGACGGGGTAACACTTTCCCAGGAAAGTGAAGCCCCGGCTGATAGGCCCGAGCGTGGTCTTGTCGGGATGTTTCTGTAGATCCGGTTTCCTCAAACAGCTGATTGACCACCCGCACGGCGTGGCGCAATTTGTTGCGCGTGGCTGTCAGCACCTGCGATCTTTTGATTTTGAAAAACCATCGCAGCGCCTAAAGCGAAACGCATATTTCCGTGGAGCTGCCGCAGGCTGCGATCTTTTGATTTCGCGCTCACGTTTAGACATGTTTAAGACTATTTCCCGAGAGCTACAGCACCTTGCGCCATTGCCTACAGCTACGCCAGAATCCGCCGGCTTGTGCGCCTGGTACCTTGGCTTTATCGTTTCCCGGTCACTGACAAATCAGTGATCGGGTTTAGCGATCCGGCTCCGCACAGACGCAACAATGCCCATCTCATTGCAGCTCTTTCTCGTCTGCAATTACGTCATGGTGGCTGTGCGCGGGAGACCTTTTGGTCTACCCGGGGTTTCTGTGACCCGGATCGCTAACCCGCGTACAGCCGCCACCTTTACTTGTTTAGCGATAGGTCGTGGCGGCTCAATCATTCACGGAGATGTTGCCATGTTCAAACCAACACCCAACCCGCCCCTCACCGATCCAGCCTCCCCCTACGAATCGCCCGACTCCAAAAAATTCCACGACTGCGCCGAGCGCGCGCTTGATTACTACCTCAAGCCATCCGACCTCGACGAACCCGACCAGAAACCCGCCCCGCCGCCGACAACGATCTACGCCATCGCACCAAATATCGTCAACGAAGAACTGCTGGCCAACGCCTGTGAATCGCTGACCTCGGCGAGTCTGATGCTGAGCGATTTTGCCGGGCTGTTGAGCACGCCGCAGCGTCATAGGCTGATAGGCATTCAGCAGGTGGTGATGCTAGGGGAATTGGCGGTGAACCGGATGCTCGATAATTTGAAACCCGCTACCTGACGCGCTTTTTGTAGAGCTGCCGCAGGCTGCGATCTTTTCCTGGAGCATTGCCGCGAATACGAAAACCTGTTGGAGCGAGCCAGCCTGCTCCCACAGGTTTCGACGGTTTCTGCCTTAATCGTCGGGCATTTCCGGTGGCTTGCTCGATTTGGCGGGTTTTGCAGGCTTGCTGCCTTTGGCCGGTGCCGGCTCGGCGGCTGGCGCCGGAGCTACGGCAGCGGCGGCCGCCTCTTTTTCGGCCATCGGCATCGCGTCAATGGTCTCGAAAATCTTCTTCAGGTCGACCGACTTCGCCTCATCCCCGGAAGCCGAGAGTTTGGTCTCGCCGTCCTTGCCCACCAGAAAGACCTTCGGATAAGCGCCGGCGCCCAGCTTCAACGAACGCAACAGCGCCATGGTGTCTTGCTGGCCAAGATCCTTGCCATCGAGCTGGCCTGTCATGTTGAGGATGGTGTAAACCTTGATGTTGCGGTCGGCAATCCCCTGTTTGTTGGCTGGGTCGTCGAGTGATTTTTTCAGGCCCACCCACACCGGATCGACGGTGCTGGAGGCAATCACGATCAGGGGACGGGCGCGACCCTTGTCCCCGGCCGTCGGGGAATCGTTTTCAGCGGCGAGTAGCGGGCCGGCAAACGCCAGCAGGGTTGTCAGGATCAATGACCTGATGAGCATGCGCATCTCCTTTTCTTATCCACGCTCTACTGATTGCGCACCATGGCGATTTGTTCCGGGCGGGCCGGGCAAATGTCTGCTGCCATGCCCAAAGCTTAGGTCAGGGCTACGCCGAATCAAGCAGCGTGTCGTGAGCAAGAGTAGCGAGGCGGCGCGGGGCGATCAAAACGCCAGTTTGTAACCAATCAATAACAGCATGGTCGCCAGACACGGTCGCAGCAATTCATCGGAGATGCGTCCGGTCAGGTGGCTGCCCAGCCAGATGCCCGGCAGTGAGCCGACCAGAAGGAAACCCAGCACGCCCCAATCCATGTTGCCCATGCTCGCGTGGCCGAGGCCGGCGACCAGGGTCAATGGCACGGCGTGGGCGATTTCAGTGCCGACCAGGCGCCGGGTCGGCAGCAGTGGATAGAGGATGAACAGCGCGACGGTGCCCAGCGCACCGGCACCGATGGACGTGAGGGCGACCATGGTGCCGAGCACCAGACCGGTGAGCACGGTCATCGCATTAAGGCGCGGGCCGCTCGGGTTGTAGTTGCCGCCGGCACGTTTGTGAGCGAAGTCGAGTAAACGTTTTTTGAAGAAAATCGCCAGCGCCGTGGCGAACAGCACGAACCCGAGGGCTTGCTTGATGATCGCGTTCATCGCCTCGGGCGCCGTGTGCAGCGTACTGAGAAACCACAGCGTCAACGCCACCGCCGGCACGCTGCCAAGGGTCAGCCATCCCGTAATGGCCCAGTCGATGTTTTTGTTTTTGCGGTGCACCAGCACGCCGCTGGATTTGGTAATGGCGGCATACAGCAAGTCAGTGCCCACGGCCGTTGCCGGGTTGATGCCGAACCACAGCAAAATCGGCGTCATCAACGAACCGCCGCCGACACCGGTCATGCCGACGATAAAACCTACCACCAGCCCGGCGATCACCAGGCCGAAATTTGCCAATTCCATCAAGACGTCCACAAAGACCGCAGGAAAAATGTGGCCGCAGCATAGCGAGTTTTCTTATAACCACATATATCGATGCGGTCTATCGTTATGCCCGAATCGATTCCCTCTGCCGCAGCGCCTATAGGGATTGCACGCGTCGACCGGGTTTGAAGCTGTGGTTGCTGTTTTTCCACACCGTGGCCAGCGCGATCAACGACAAAATCAGTAACGCCCACGGAAACGACATCGCCCCCGCCTGATCCAGCAGCACACCGCCGAACAACCCGCCGCCGGCAATCGCCACGTTCCACGAGGTGGTCAGCATCGCTTGCACCACATCAACGTGATCCCCGGCCGAATCCGCCGCCGCTGTCAGCAACAACGTGGCCGAGCCGCCAAACGACAAGCCCCACACCGCCATGCACCCATAGATCAGCCATGGCGACGGCACGGCAACCGCCAGCACCAGCGCGGTCGCCGCAAACACGGCGAGGCTGATCAATGCCAATCCGCGCAACCAGCGATCCACCAGCAAACCGATGATCCAGATTCCTGCCAGCGAACACAGGCCAAACACCAGAAGCACCAGATCGACCCGCTCAGCCAGACCGGCCTGTAGAAGAAACGGCGAAATGTAGGTGTAAAGAATGTTGTGGCCGAGCATCCAGGTCAGCACTACGAATAACACCGGTCGCACACCCGGCAGCTTTAGGGACTGGAGCAGCGGCAAACGCTCGGCGTTGCCTTGCCCCGGGCGATCAGGCACCGCAAGGACGATCCACGCTGACAGCACCAGCGCCAGCCCCGACATGATCCCGAACGAGGCGCGCCAGCCGATCACGTTGCCCAGCCAGGTGCCTGCCGGTGTGCCCAGCGACAACGCGACCGGCGTGCCCAACATGGCAATCGCCAGCGCCCGGCCCTGTTGATGCACCGGCACCAATCGTCGCGCGTAACCGGCCATGATGCCCCACGACAACCCTGCCGCCATCCCGGCGAGAAACCGCGACGCCAGCGTCAGACCGTAATGCGTGGAAAACGTGGTGATGGTGTTGAATAGCAGAAACCCGCCGACCGTCATCAACAACACCCGCCGCCGACGCCAGCCACGGGTAGCGACGGTGAGGGGAATCGCCGCGACAATCGACCCCAGCGCATACAGCGTCACCAGTTGCCCGGCGAGCACTTCGCTGACGTCGAGGCCGGCGCTGATCTGCGGCAGCAGCCCCGCTGGCAGGGTTTCGGTGAGGATGGCAATGAACCCGGTCATGGCGAACGCCAGCAGCGCGGCGTAGGGCAGCCGGTCGCTGCGGGTGGCCGCTTCGAGGTGGGCGTAGTCGGCGCTTGCGGGGTCGGTCATGACGGGTGCAGCTCCCTTTGAGTCAAAAATGGTGACGAGTTGTATACAAAAAATCCGATCGCCACTCTACCCGACTTGCTTCACTGCACCGGCAAAAAATTCAAAAACAGCAGACTTTGCGCGTAATTCAGGCCGATGCGCCGGTAGCGCTCATCGAGCATCTGGGTGATCAGATCCAGCCGGGCGACGATCTTTCCGAACTCAGTGGCGAAGCTCAGATTACTGCCCTCCTCCGAAATTTCATTGGAAAACAGCAGCGGCTGGCCTTCCTTATTCTGCCGCTGAGAAAGAATCCACGTGGCCTTTTCAATGTTGCGCGCGGCATTGTTGACGAAGGTCGGGTTGATCGCATCGGTCATATAAAACTCCAACCGATTGCCATGAGCGGTGACCAGCATGCTGCCAATCGCATAAATGAAGGCGCCGACCCGGTCACCCAGAAACTCCGGACTCATTGCATAGCTCAGCGCCGCCAGATCCTTTTTGCCCCCGAGGGTCGGCAGCGGTTGTTGCTGTTCGACGGCCTGACGGACTTGCTGGACGGCGATCTTCACATCAAGAAAGCCGGATTTTTTCAGCTCGTCCGGATTACGCAGATACAGCTTGCCCATCAGCAGATAGAGACTGTCGAGGTTGTCGCGCATCGCCAGAGTCGCCATGCGATCGACGCTGGTTTGCAGGAACTCCTGAGGTTTGCCCTGTCGAAACTGAGTAATGAGGTCGTTACCGTCCTGATGGCTGCAACCGCCGACAAACAGCGTCGACAGGCACACCAGCGGCAGACACACACGGCGCAATGAAACAGCGATCTGGGTAAAAGCTGGAACCATGAATTCTTTAACGGACACGTTTCTGTGCGGCGAGGGTCACCGCAACCTGGCAATGCATAGAGCCGACAATTGCGAAAAAGTGCGGTGATGATTTTTTCATCTTGCATTTAGTCGGACTTTATCTTTGCAATAAACGTTTCTTCAGCTATAAATTTTCACTCAGCACCAAAATAGTATGACTAGTCCGCGTGTAGGAGCTGCCGCAGGCTGCTCCCTCAGGGGGGCGTATGTGAAAAACAACAAAAAAAAGGAAGATCAAACCATGCAATCCTCCCGTCACCTTCTCTCCGGCCTCGGACTGTCCCTGATGATCGCTTCCCTCTCCGCTCATGCCGCCGGGTTGTCCAGCGAGCACAAAGCATTTGGCAAAACCAATGACGGCACGCCTGTCGAGCAATACATT
This sequence comes from Pseudomonas syringae, assembly GCF_021605415.1. GTDB lineage: Bacteria > Pseudomonadota > Gammaproteobacteria > Pseudomonadales > Pseudomonadaceae > Aquipseudomonas > Aquipseudomonas syringae_S. Next base: position 8,847 of record NZ_WKEQ01000062.1, on the reverse strand, counting down.
CTGCGCAACAGCCACGGCATGCAAGCCACCGTCATCACCTATGGCGGTACGTTGCAATCGCTGCTGGTGCCGGACAAGCAAGGCAAACTGGAAGACGTCGTGCTCGGGTTCGACGATGTACAGGGTTACCAGAAAGGCACCGCGTACTTCGGCGCGACCATTGGCCGTTTTGGCAATCGCCTCGCCGACGGCAAGTTCGAACTGGACGGCAAAAGCTATCAAGTGCCGCAGAACGACAAATCGAATGCCTTGCATGGCGGCACCGAGGGCTTCGACAAAAAGGTCTGGAAGGCTGAAGAAACCAAGGGCAAGGATTCGGTGGGCGTGACCCTGACCTATGTCTCGGCAGACGGTGAAATGGGCTTCCCCGGCAACCTGACCACCGCCGTGACCTACAGCCTCAACGACAACAACGAGCTGCACATCGACTACAAGGCGAGCACCGACAAACCGACGGTGCTCAATCTGACCAACCACAGTTACTTCAACCTCGCCGGCGCGGGCAATGGCGACATCCTCAAGCAAGTCGCGACCCTGCACGCCAGCCACTACACCCCGGTCACCGCCAAACTGATCCCGACAGGCGAACTTGCCCCAGTGGCCGGCACGCCGATGGACTTCACCCAACCAACGGCCATCGGCCAGCACATCAAGGCTGATCACCCGCAACTGAAATTCGCCGAACCGAAACAGGGCGGGTTTGATTTCAACTGGGCGCTGGATGCCAAGGGCGACGTGAAAAAACCCGCCGCCGAAGTCAGCGATCCGCAATCCGGCCGTCACTTGCAACTGTTCACCACCGAGCCAGGCGTGCAGTTCTATACCAGCAACTTTCTGGATGGCACGGTCAAGGGCAAGGGTGGCAAGGTCTATCCGCACTGGGGCGCCTTTACCCTGGAGACGCAGCACTACCCGGATTCGCCGAACCAGAAGAATTTCCCAAGCACGCGACTGGATCCTGGGCAGGCTTATACGCATAGCGTGGTGTTGAAGTTTTCTGCCAAGTAAACATTAAGAAAGATAAAAAGATCGTCCGAAGGCTCGGGCCGCGCTCGGACGATCTTTTGCTTTTGATCCTGATTGAACCCGTGGCCTATCTTGCTGCCCACACAAGGTATCAACCGTTAGCAAGGAGATGTGAATGCGTACCCTCGAACTGGCAGGCGTGCAGGTTCCGGTGATCGGCCAGGGCACCTGGCGCATGGGCGAAGACCGTTCGGCGCATCAGCGTGAAGTCGCCGCGCTGCGGGAAGGCATCGAACTCGGCATGACCCTGATCGACAGTGCGGAAATGTACGCCGAGGGCGGTGCCGAGTCCGTGGTCGGCGAAGCCATTGCCGGCATCCGCGATCAGGTTTTTCTGGTCAGCAAGGTCTACCCGCACAACGCCAGCCGCAACGGCATTCCGCAGGCCTGCGAGCGCAGTCTGCGTCGGCTCGACACCGATTACATCGATCTGTATCTGCTGCATTGGCGCGGCCAGTTTCCGTTGGAGGAAACCGTCGAAACCTTTGAACGCCTGCGCGAGGACGGAAAAATCGGCCGTTGGGGCGTGTCGAATTTCGACGTCGGTGACCTTCAGGAACTCGCCTCCCCGGCTTGCGCCACCAATCAGGTGTTGTACAACCTGGAAGAACGCGGCATCGAATTCGACCTGCTGCCGTGGTGCCAACAGCAGCATTTGCCACTGATGGCCTACTGTCCGATTGGCCAGGGCGGGGCAATGCTGACCGATCCAGTGCTGAATCAAATTGCCGCTCGTCATGATGCGACGCCGGCACAGGTATCGCTGGCGTGGCTTCTGCGTCAGGATGGTGTGATTGCGATCCCCAAGGCTGTGCGACCGGAGCACGTGCGACTCAACGCACAAGCGGCGCAGCTCGTACTGGATGACGGAGATCTGGCGGCGCTGGAGCAAGCGTTCCCGGCGCCACGACGCAAGCAACGGTTGGCCATGGTTTGAGCCACCGCTGTTCTGTCAGAGGGCGCGGCCCATGAGAAGTACTGATCAGCACGCCCCTTTCAACCTGCTACGTTTCGTCCAGGCGCAGGATCCGGTGTTCGAACGGGTTCAACGCGAACTCGAAGAAGGCCACAAACGCAGCCACTGGATGTGGTTTGTGTTCCCGCAGATCGCCGGGCTGGGCGGCAGTGAGATGTCCCGGCGCTATGCCATCGGCTCGGCCGACGAAGCCCGGGCCTATCTCGACGATGAATTGCTCGGCGCTCGGTTGCGCCTCTGCACGCAAAAGGTGTTGAACATCGAGCACCAATCCGTGGTGCAGATTTTCGGTCACCCGGACGACCTGAAATTCCACTCTTCGATCACCCTGTTCGCCCAGTTCAGCGCCGACGGCAGTCCGTTTCATCAAGCGCTGGATCGTTATTTCCACGGCATCCCGGACGAATGGACACTGCAGCTGCTGGACTCAAAACAGGCCCAGTTGCCCGCCGATCAGGGTTGAAAAATCGTCGTCGACAAACGGCAGGATCGCATCCGCCACCGGTTGCAGTTGCCGGGTGATGTAATGGTCGTAATCGATGGGCGCACGCCGGACTTCCAAGGGCTCCGGCCCGGCCAGGGTGATGACGTAACTGATCCAGCCGCCGTTCTGGTATTGCCGTGGGCGACCGTGTTCGGCGTTGTAGTCATCGGCCAGTCGCGCCGCGCGAACGTGGGGCGGCACGTTGCGTTCGTAGTCGTCGAGGGTGCGGCGCAGACGCTTGCGGTAAATCAGTCGTTCATCGAACTCGCCGGCCAGGGTCTTGCGCACGTAATCGCGCACGTAATCCTGATACGGCTTGCGCTGGAAGATCCGCTCATAGAGCTCCTGCTGGAATTGCCGGGCCAGCAGCGACCAGTCGGTGCGCACGGTTTCCAAGCCTTTGTAGACCATTTCATCGCTGCCGTCGGCCCGGGTCACCAGGCCGGCGTAGCGTTTCTTGCTGCCCTCTTCCGCGCCGCGAATTGTCGGCATCAGAAAGCGTTTGTAGTGGATCTCGAATTGCAGTTCGAGGGCGCTTTCCAGTCCGTATTCGTCACGAACGTGCTCGCGCCACCAGTCGTTGACGTGTTTGACCAGCGCCTGGCCAATGTCTGCGGCTTCCTCCTGTCCGTGCGGGCGACGCAGCCAGACGAAGGTCGAGTCGGTGTCGCCGTAAATCACCGCGTGGCCCTGGGCTTCGATCAACTGGCGGGTGCGCAGCATGATTTCGTGGCCGCGCAAGGTGATCGATGACGCCAGTCGCGTATCGAAAAACCGGCAGCCGCTGGAGCCGAGCACGCCGTAGAAGGCGTTCATGATGATTTTCAGGGCTTGGGACAACGGCGCGTTTTTCTCGCGCTTGGCGGTTTCCCGGCCCTCGGCGACCCGCGCGACGATGGACGGCAAACAATGCCGCGTGCGGGAAAAACGCGCACCACGAAACCCCGGCACCGAATCGGCGTCCTCCGGGTGCTTCAAACCCTCGATCAACCCCACCGGGTCGATCAGGAACGTGCGGATGATCGACGGGTAAAGGCTTTTGTAGTCGAGCACCAACACCGATTCATACAGCCCCGGCTGCGAGTCCATCACGAAACCACCCGGGCTGGCCTGGGCCGGTTTGCTGCCCAGGTTCGGCGCCACGAAACCCTGACGGTGCATGAGCGGCATGTACAAATGAGTGAACGCGGCGACTGAACCGCCGCTGCGATCCACTGCCAATCCGGTAACGCTGGCGCGCTCCAGCAAAAACGTCAGCAACTCAGTCTTGGCGAAGATCCGCGTGACCAACTCACAGTCCTTGAGGTTGTAGGTGGCGAGCGCCGCTTTGTCCTCGGCGAACATGCGGTTGATCTCGTCCATGCGCTGGTACGGGTTGTTGATTGCCTTGCCTTCGCCGAGCAAAGTCTGCGCGACATTTTCCAGGCTGAACGACGGGAAGCTCCAGGTCGCCGAACGCAAGGACTCAATACCGTCGATGATCAACCGTCCTGCCGCTGATGCAAAAAAGTGATGGCGGCTGCCGTGTTCGCGCCACTGCATTTCTTCGCCGCCGCGACCGATCTTCAGGGGCACGCCGAGGCGCCGGGCATGTTCGTGGAGGATGCGCAGATCGAATTGCACGACGTTCCAGCCGATGATCGCGTCGGGGTCATGGCGGGCGAACCACTCGTTGAGTCTTTTCAGGATCAGCGTGCGCGAATCGCAGTATTCGAGGTCAAAATCCACTGGTCTGTCGCTATCGCCGGGCACGCCGAGCATGTACACCTGACGTTCGCCGCAGCCTTCCAGGGCAATCGAGTACAACTCGCCGCGCTCAGTGGTTTCGATGTCCAGCGACACCAGACGCAGTGACGGTCGATAGTCGGGTGCGGGTTTCATCTGCGCCTGGCACAACACGCCATCGGCATCCGCCGTACCGCCGAACCACACCGGCGCAGTGATGAAGCGCTCCATCATGTAACGCTCCGGCGGCCGCACATCGGCTTCGAATACTTCGACGCCGGCGCGGTTGAGCGCGGTTTCCAGACGCATTAGCTGGCCGTGCTGCTGGCAATAGAGGCCAAGCACCGGGCGATGCTCGAAATCCGCTAGCTCCAAGGGACGTAATTCGACGTTCTTTTCGTCGTGCAGCAGCCGTTCGGCTTGCTCACGCTGCTCAGCGGGGATGAACGCGACGGACGGCTGATGGGGCAAACGAACGCGCCGAGGCCCGGCGTCCGTCGCCAGCCAGAACTCGACTTCGGTGCCGGCGGGGGTATCGCGCCAATGCCGGGTCAGGACAAAGCCCTGCTGTAAATCCACCGCTACGGTCTCGAAAGTTGAATGAAGGGCCGCATTCTACGCGGCATTGTGGTGGGTCGGGCCGGTTGCCGTGGGTCGACAGGTGTCGGCATCGCAAAAAAAACCGCCAAATGACGTTTTTTGCGTGATTTCGGGCGCTTTACAGGGTTGCTCTGCGGGCTTGCGTCTACGATGCTTCAACAACAACGACAACACCTGAGTAACCGCCATGAAAACCGTCGCCCAATTGCTCAAGCTCAAAGACCAGAAAAACCAGGAAGTGCACCAGATCAAACCTGATCACATGGTGCTCGAAGCCTTGATGAAGATGGCGGAAAAAAACGTGGGCGCCCTGCTGGTCGTCGACAACGAAGAAGTGTTGGGCATCATCAGCGAGCGCGATTACGCGCGCAAACTGGTGCTGCACGGGCGTTCTTCGGTAGGCACGCCGGTGCGCGACATCATGGTCTCGCCGGTGATTACCGTGGACACCCATCAGACGGTCGATACTTGCCTGGGCATCATGTCCGACAAGCGTCTGCGTCACCTGCCGGTGGTAGAGAACGGCAAGTTGATCGGCCTGTTGTCGATCGGCGATTTGGTGAAAGAAGCCATCGCCGAACAGGCACAGCTGATTCAGCAGCTTGAGCAGTACATTCGCGGGGAATAAACGCCGCAGATCCCCTGTAGGTGTGAGCCTGCTCGCGATGGCAATCGATCAGTGACTTAACAGTCGACTGATGCACCGCTAATCGCGAGCAGGCTCACTCCTGCGGGTTTTTCCGGATTCAGGACGGCCAATGCCGGGCGAAGACCGGTGCCAGCACCGGATGGCGGTCGATGCGTTGCAGCCATGCATAAAAACCCGGACGCGCCAGACGCAGATGTTCGCGAGTGCCGGCCCAGCGCGTCACCACCGCCGCCAGTACATCCAGTGCCCCCGGCGTTTCGTCGTCCAGATACAGCTCGGCGGAAAACTGATCGGCAAACACCTCCCAACTCCAATGCAACCGCTCGCGGGCACCGGCCATCAGGTTTTGCCGTGAGGCTTCGTCCGGCTTCAATAGCCAGCGCTCCGGATAATCGATGATGCCAATGGCCGCGTAGCTGTTGCTGACGATATACGTCAGGCCGCGAATGACCTGATCGCGGTCGGCAGCCTCGGTCGGCAGCAGACCGGACGCGGGAAAGGTCAGCCCGAGATGAATCAGGATCGCCGCGCTTTCAGTCATCGCGCTGCCATCCGGCAACTGCAGGGTCGGAATCTGTTTCAAGGGATTGAGTTCGGCCAATGCCTCGGCGGCCTCGGTGCTGGCCTCGGTATCGATGAAACGGTAAGCGATCTGGCACAGCTCAAGTGCCGCCTCAATGGCCGCCGCGCCGGAGTTGCGATGTCCGTAGAGCTGATACATAACCCCTCCTCCCAACGTTCAAAACCCACGCCACAGAGTAGACAAGATATTTGCCGAGCCCAACATCCGTACGTCCCGCTAACCGTGTAGAAGCTGCCGCAAGCTGCGATCTTGTGATCCTTCCCACGCTCCGCGCAGGAAAGCAGCTCGGGACGCTCCGCGTTCCTGTGAAGATCAAAACATTGCAGCCTGCGACAGCTCCTAAAGGGGGATTTGCGTTTTTTTTGGGGCACTGCATCCAGATCGCCTCGTCGCGGGTAGTACCCATAACAGCCCTCTTTGGCTGTCCTGCGGTTTACCCTTTTCGGAGTGTCACTGATGAACACCAGACAGCTGATTTGCCTCGCCGGTTTGCTCGCCACCGTTCCCGCCGCGTTTGCTCAAAGCGTGCCCGACAGCATCAAGGTGCCGGATGGCCACAAGGTCGCCATGGAGACGACCGGTGTCGGCGAGATCACTTACGAATGCCGCGACAAAGCCAACGCCGCCGGGCAGACCGAGTGGACGTTTGTCGGCCCGAAAGCAGTGCTCAATGATCGCAGCGGCAAGCAGGTCGGCACTTACTTCGGACCGCCGGCCACCTGGCAGGCTCAGGACGGTTCGAAAATCACCGGAACTCAGTTGGCGGTCGCTCCGTCGAGCGCGGGCAACCTGCCGTATCAACTGGTCAAGGCCAATCCCGCCGAAGGCAAAGGCGCCATGAGCGGCGTCAGCTATATCCAGCGCGTCGCGCTCAAGGGCGGCGTGGCCCCGGGCACGCCGTGCACAGCGGCAAACAAAGGCCAACAGCAAGTCGTGAAATACCAGGCGGATTACATTTTCTGGGCGGCGAACTGACTGTCCACCGAAAACGTAAAACCTGTAGGAGCGTGCCTGCTCGCGATAGCGGTGGATCAGTGACGTATTAATTGACTGAAACGACGCCTTCGCGAGCAGGCTCGCTCCTACAGGGGGTTATGTTGTTTTGTGGGATGTGAGCTAGATTGCACTGCATGTCTTTACCCGAACCCGTGTCATTCGATTATGAATCCCGTCTCGCCGCCTGCGCCCGAGGCGAGCGTGCGGCCCTGCGCGAGTTGTACGTGCAGGAAAGTCCGCGCCTGCTCGGCGTGGCCAAACGTCTGGTGCGTGACACGGCGCTGGCGGAAGACATCGTCCATGACGCGTTTATCAAGATCTGGGCCGGCGCCGCCGGGTTCGATCCGGCGCGGGGTTCCGCTCGGGGCTGGATGTTCAGCATCACCCGGCATCTGGCGTTGAACGCGCTGCGCAAGCACGGTCGGGAAACCCCGTTGCGCGATGACAACGAAGCGCTGGCAGAGGATGACGTTTTCGACGCCTCGGCGCATTCGGCGCGCATCCATCGTTGCCTGGAACAACTGGAGCCACAGCGGCGCAGCTGCATTCTTCACGCCTATGTTGACGGTTTCACTCACGCGCAGATCGCCCAGCGTCTCGACACGCCGCTGGGCACCGTCAAAGCCTGGATCAAGCGCGGCCTCAATGCGTTGCGGGAGTGCATGGGATGACCACCGAATCGGCAGCCGAACGCGACGAACTGGCCGGCGAATATGTGCTGGGCACACTCTCGGCCGAACAACGTGCCGAGGTGCAGCGTCGCCTGCCCAATGAACCGCTGCTGCGCGAAGCCGTGGATTCGTGGGAGCGGCGATTGTTGGGATTGACCGATTTTGCCGAGCCACAACAGCCGTCGGCACCGTTGTGGCAGCGCATCGAACGCAGCGTCGAGCGACTGACGGGCAATCGATCGACAACAGAGCAAACCTCCTGGTGGAACCTCCTGGCGTTGTGGCGCGGCCTGAGTGCCGCAGGGTGGGTGGCAACGCTGGTGTTGGGCGGATTGTTGCTGACCCAGACCACGCCAAAACCCAGTTATCTGGTGGTGCTGGTCGCCCCGCAGGACAACACCCCGGGCTGGGTGATCCAGGCCAGCAACCCAAGGGAGATTCAGTTGATTGCGCTCGGCGCGGTCGAGGTGCCGGCCGACAAGGCACTGGAGTTCTGGACCAAGGCTGATGGCTGGCAAGGGCCGGTGTCGTTGGGGCTGGTCAAGCCTGGCCAATCGCTGTCGATCCCACTGGACAAGTTGCCGCCGTTGCAACCGAATCAATTGTTCGAATTGACGCTGGAAGGCGCCAACGGTTCGCCGATCGGCAAGCCCACCGGGCCGATCCAGGCCATTGGCCGGGCGGTGAAAGTGCTCTGACCTGCGGGTTTGGGCAACCATCATCGCCGTCGATGTTCACCATCACGTCAATGAAGTTCTCATAAAAAATCCTCGGCGTAACATCCGCTCCATACCAACCAATAACACCCCGGAGCACGATCATGAAACGCCAAACTCTTCTCAGCATCGCTTTCTCGGTTTTCGCAGTAAACGCTTTCGCCGCCACCTCCGTTCAACCCGTCGTCGCTGAAGGCGGCTCGGATCGCCTGATCGAAAGCCGCGTCGCCGCTGATGGTTCCGACCGTCTGCAAGGCAACAGCATTGCCGCTGATGGCTCGGATCGTCTGAAAGGCAACACCGTCGCCGCTGATGGCTCGGATCGCCTGCAAGGCAACACCGTCGCCGCTGATGGCTCGGATCGTCTGAAAGGCAACACTGTTGCCGAAGGTGGTTCGGATCGCTTGAACGAACTGCGTAA
>NZ_WKEQ01000061.1 GCF_021605415.1 Pseudomonas syringae | reverse complement strand
CTCCATCAATCTTTCACAACACCTTCCGCAGGCCAAAACCATCAGCGAAATGGTGCTGGATGCCTTTCAGTCGACTCGCGAAAGCGAGCAGATCCGCGAACTTCGCGCCGCGATCCGTCAGGCCCACGACCAGTTCGACGACGACAAGGCCTACGAACTGATGGGCGAACTCAAGCGCCTCAAAGACGCCGAGGCCGCCGACACCGCCGCCCTCGAAGACCTGAGCAGCAAATTCCCGATCAGCCGCATTCTGTCCAGCTTCAAGGATGACCCGGCGTTTCAGGAAATCGTCTATGGCCTGGCGCTCAAAGTGTTGAACCAGACCCATCTGGCGATGAGCAATCCGGGCAGCGGCAAGAGCAAAGCGGCTCGTGCCAAGAAGGACGTCGAAGTGTTCACCATCAGTAAGGACGGCATCAGCATGACCCTGCCGTTGCGCACGCCACGCTCGCGCCTCAATGTGGATCGCGAAGCGCTGGAGTTCCTGGGTTTCACTTTCGTGGGTGAAGGTGATGAAGCGGAACTGGAAAGCGAGACGTTCATCGATAATGCAGGCGCCGAGCACGCCGTGAACCGCAAGAACATCATTACCGCGCTGCAACAGCAGACGGCATTTGAGGGTTACAGCATCGCCGCGCAGTAAGACGGCAGCGCTTGCGAAAAAGCCCCGCGCTTCGGTTGAAGGCGGGGCTTTTTGTTGGCTGATGTGTTCGGCTTGATCCCCTCACCCCAGCCCTCTCCCGAGGGAGAGGGAGCCGACCGAGGTGTCTGGCGTTTTACATCGACCTGAAAGATTGCAGCGATTATGGATGCAACCCTGCACGATTCCGTTCCCCTTGCAGATCATGGATTCACCATCAAACATTCAGGTCGGCGTATATCTGGAATATCGCAAGGTCAGTCCCCTCTCCCTTTGGGAGAGGGCCAGGGTGAGGCGCTCCGCTTGACTCAGCGCTAAGCCGAAGGCTGCAACGCCACAATCATGTCCACCTCAATCGCCGCATTCTTCGGCAACTGATAAACACCCACCGTCGTACGCGTATGCCGGCCAATGTCACCCAACACATGACTGAACACATCCGACGCGCCATTCGCCACTTCGCTCAAGTCGACAAAATCCGCCGTGGACTTCACGTACACCGTCACCCGCAGCAACGCTTTGATCTTGTCCAGTGAACCCACTGCATCGACGATCAGCGCCAGACCGCGCATGGCGCTGATGCTCGCGGCGGCTTGCGCATCCTTCAGGCTCAGTTCCAGTCCGACCCTGCCCGGGTATTGAATCTTGCCATGAGTGCGTGGCACCAGACCGCTGACGTACAACTCATCGTGATGCCGGATCACCGGAGCGTAATTACCGCCAGTGGTGTTCTCGCCATAGATGTCGTAATCGAGGTCTTTGGCCAGCGCAATGAAACGCTCGTCGCAGGTCATCTTCTCAGTCATTACGCCCAGCCTCTTGATCCGTGCAGAAAAGAACCGTCAGGCCCGAAGGGCGCAAGGGTCGCCGAAACATCTTTGGATCCGAATCTAGGGCTTTTGCCCGGAGACCACAAGCAAGGGGCCGGAATGAAATCAAACATGCGCGCGAAGGCCGACAACGCACCAGACTCCAGCCAACAAAAAACCCCGCACATCTCTCGATGGCGAGGTTTATACACATGAGTATTTGGACTACACAGCGCTGAGCCGCTCAACCATGTCAGGAAATTTTTCGACCAACCGGATCAATAAAGCCGCTTGGGCGTTAGGCTTTGATTTTTCCTGCTCCCAATTTCTCAGAGTGCTGGGGCTTGTCCGTATTCGTTTCGCGAAAACCGCCTGGGACATGTGCAGTTTCTCTCGCAACGCCACGATTTCCCGAGCACCGACTTCAGGAGCGGGGTTTTCCTCGACCGCAGTATTTCGCAGCGTAATCTTACCTTCGCGTTGAGCCGCCATCTCATCAACGCCCTGCATCAATTCTGCAAACAGGTCGCGCTTTTTCATGGGGTACCTCGTGTCTTCAACTCTTTCTCTATGGCTGTTTTGAGTGCCTTTTCTTGCTCAGCAGTCAAATTTTCAAGCTCATCTTTATCGTAAATTGCAAACATCCAAAACTGACCATCATTCATAAGCCAATAATAGATGACTCGCAAGCCGCCTCGTCGGCCCTTCCCGCGACGGGCATCAGCCCAACGGAGCTTTCGAAAACCACCCGTACGCGGCATCACATCGCCGGCCAAGGGGTTAAGTTGCATGTACGCCTGCAGCTTTCGATAGTCATCATCCGTCAAGTAACGACCGATGTTCGTGGTGAACAGTGTAGTTTCAAAGAATTGGATTCGCATTGAAAAACTATAGGCAAATCGCCTATAGCCAAACAATCAACAAATTTCACTCCTGCTAAACATTTGTCCAACAAAAAACCCCGCACATCTCTCGATGGCGGGGTTTTTCTTACAACATCCGAACCTTACGGCGCGTACGTCAGCAGCAGCTCGCTCGGCACCTTGAAGTCCAGGGACATCATGACGCTCAACGCGGTGATGGTGAAGATCGAGAACACGAACAGCTTGCGTGCCCAGACCGTGTCATCCACCGCTTTGTAGCCGGTCCAGGCCATGTACAACCAGTACATGCCCATGGCGGCGGCGACGGCGAGGTAGCTCATGCCGGCGTAGCCGCTGAAGGTCAGCATCAAGGTCGCCACGAGGAAGGCCAGGATGTAGAGCAGGATGTGCTTCTTGGCCACTTGAATCCCGCGCTTCACAGGCAGCACCGGAATCGATGCGGCCAGGTAATCGTTGAAGCGGAAAATCGCGATGGCATAGGAGTGCGGCATCTGCCACAGGCTGAACATCACCAGCAGAGTCAGCGCGGCCATGTCGAACGTGTTGCTCACGGCCACATAGCCGATCACCGGCGGCATGGCGCCCGACAGACTGCCCACCAGCGTGCCGTGAACCGACTTGCGCTTGAGGTACAGGCTGTAGAAACCGACGTAGATGACGAAGCCGATGACGGCGAACAGAGCGGCCAACGGGTTGGCCACCTTGTACAACAACGCAACGCCGAGAACACCCAGGACGGTCGCATAGATCAGGGCCAGTTTCAGGGAGATCAAGCCCTGCACCAGCACACGATTCTTGGTGCGTTCCATCTTGATGTCGATGTCGCGGTCGATGCAGTTGTTGAACACGCAACCGGAGGCGACGACCAGGGACGTGCCGATCATGGCTGCCAGAAACACCGCCAGATCGACATGCCCTTTCGAGGCCAGGAAAAACCCGCCTGCCACAGAAAGCACGTTACCGAAAATGATCCCCGGTTTGGTGATTTGGATAAAGTGCTTGAGCGACATCGGGTTTACCTCACTTCGCCATCATGAACGTGTGGATGCTGAACATGATCCACAGCGACAGGCCGACCAGCAGGACGATCACGATCGCGGCGAACACAAACGCAATCACGTTGTTACGCTGCGCGGCCGAACGGTCCAGGTGGAGGAAGTACACCAGGTGCACCAGCACCTGGATAACAGCAAATGCCAGCACGATCATCAGCGTGATCGACTTCGGCAGTGTCGGGTACATCACCAGACCAAATGGAATGATGGTCAGGATCACCGACAGGATGAAGCCGATCGCGTAGGACTTGACGCTGCCGTGGCCGGCGTCGTGGCTGTCATGGGAGTGTGCGTTAGCCATTTACATAGTCCCCATCAGATAAACAACGGTGAATACGCAGATCCACACCACGTCCAGGAAGTGCCAGAACAGGCTCAGGCAGCTCAGACGGGTCTTGTTGGTCGCCGTCAGGCCGTGCTTGTTGACCTGGTACATCATGATCGCCATCCAGATCAGACCGCTGGTCACGTGCAGACCGTGGGTGCCGACCAGGGTGAAGAACGCGGACAGGAAGCCGGAACGGCTAGGGCCGTAGCCTTCGGAGAGCAACAGGTGGAACTCGTTGATTTCCATGGCGATGAAGCCGGAGCCCAACATGAAGGTCATGGCCAGCCAGCCCAGTACCTGCTTCTTGTTACCCCGGAAGAACGCCAGCATGGCGAAGCCGTAGGTGATCGAACTGAACAACAGCAGAGCGGTTTCGCCCAGCACGTAAGGCAGTTCGAAGATGTCGTGGCCCGACGGGCCACCGGCGACGTTGTTTACCAGTACCGCGTACACCGCGAAGATCGACGCAAACAGGATGCAGTCGGTCATCAGGTAGAGCCAGAAACCGTATACGGTCATCTCGCCGGAGTCGTGGTGATGGTCGTCATGCCCATGGTCATGACCATGGGCGTGTCCAGCATTGGTCACTAAATTCGACATGGTTTAAGCCTGTTCAAACGAGGTTTCAACACGGGTGGCGGAAGCCGGGATTTTCCCTGCCGCTACCAGACGCTTGTGCTGCTCGGCTTCGATGCGCTCGATCGTTTCAACCGGAACCATATAGCCCTGGTCGTCACGTGCAGCGTGGATCGCGAAGTACACGACAGTACCGACCAGGCTTGCGATGGCCAGCCACCAGATGTGCCAGATCATTGCGAAACCAAACACGGTCAGCAGTGCGCCCATGACCACACCGGTCGCGGTGTTGTTCGGCATGTGGATCGGCTCGTACTTGGCCGGACGCTGGTACGCAGTACCGTCTTCCTTGGCTTCGGTGAACGGGTCGATGCAGTCAGCCTTAGGCAGCACAGCGAAGTTGTAGAACGGTGGTGGCGACGAGGTCGACCATTCCAGCGTGTGCGCATTCCACGGGTCACCGTGTTCGCACATGTTTTCCGGCTTCTTGCGGTCACGCACACTGACGTACAGCTGAATCAGTTGGCAGGCGATACCGACAGCGATCATCACCGCACCGAACATGGCAACGTACAGGTACGGTACCCACTCAGGGTTGGTGGTGGCGTTCAGACGACGGGTCATGCCCATGAAGCCCAGTGCATAGAGCGGCATGAACGCGACGAAGAAGCCCGAGATCCAGAACCAGAACGCTGCTTTACCCCAGCCTTCGTGCAGCTTGAAGCCGAACGCTTTCGGGAAGTAGAACGCGAAGCCTGCGATGTAACCGAATACCGCGCCGCCGATGATCACGTTGTGGAAGTGAGCGATCACGAACAGGCTGTTGTGCAGGACGAAGTCAGCACCCGGAATGGCCAGCAGTACGCCGGTCATGCCGCCGATGGCGAAGGTCACCATGAAGCCCAGGGTCCACAGAACCTGACTGGTGAAGCGCAGACGACCTTGGTAAATCGTAAACAGCCAGTTGAATAGCTTCACACCCGTCGGGATGGAAATCAGCATCGTCGCCAGACCGAAGAAGGCGTTGACGCTGGCACCCGAACCCATGGTGAAGAAGTGGTGCAGCCAAACCATGAAGCCCAGTACCGAGATCGCGCCCGAAGCGTAGATCATCGAGTGGTGGCCGAACAGTTTCTTGCCGGTGAAGGCCGAGATCACTTCCGAGAAGATGCCGAATGCCGGCAGGATCAGGATGTAAACCTCAGGGTGGCCCCACGCCCAGAACAGGTTGACGTACATCATCGGATTGCCACCAAGTTCATTGGTGAAAATGTGGAAATCCATGTAACGGTCAAGCGTCAGCAGTGCCAGGGTAGCGGTCAGGATCGGGAACGAAGCCACGATCAGAACGTTTGCCCAGGTGCAGGTCCAGGTGAAGATCGGCATGTCCATCAGTTTCATGCCAGGGGTACGCATTTTCAGCACGGTGGCCAGGAAGTTGACCCCCGTCAGCGTCGTACCCAACCCGGATAACTGTAGCGCCCAGATGTAGTAGTCCATCCCAACGCCAGGGCTATATTGCAGACCCGACAGCGGTGGATAAGCAACCCAACCGGTCTTGGCGAATTCGCCAACGCCCAGGGACAGGTTGATCAGCACAACGCCGGATACCAGCAGCCAGAAGCTCAGGGAGTTCAGGAACGGGAAGGCAACGTCACGCGCGCCGATCTGCAGCGGCACTGCAAGGTTCATCAGGCCGGTGAAGAATGGCATCGCCATGAAGATGATCATGATCACACCGTGAGCGGTGAAGATCTGGTCATAGTGTTCAGGCGGCAGGTAGCCAGGCGAACCCTCGGTGGCCATGGCCAACTGGGTACGCATCATGATGGCGTCGGCAAAACCGCGCAGCAGCATGACCATGGCGACGATGATGTACATCACGCCGATTTTCTTGTGGTCGACCGAAGTCAGCCACTCGGTCCACAGATACGTCCACTTCTTGAAGTAAGTGATCGCAGCGAACAGCGCCAGACCACCGAGGGCGATCATGGCGATTGTCACCATCACGATCGGCTCGTGGAATGGGACCGCTTCCCAACTTAATTTACCAAACATCGTTTACTCCTCTGCCCCGGCAGCTGAATGCGAGTCCATGTCCGTTCCTTGCGTAGTGGCCACTTCCTTCTCTTTCTTCTCGTGCTTGACCTTAGGACCCGGCTTCATACCTTCGTACTTGTCGACGATGATCTGGAACTGGTTCGGCGTGACCGAGGAGTAGAGCTCAACCGGATTGTTCTGGCTTGGCTTGGAAAGGGCCGCGTATTCAGCTTGATCAAGCTGTTTAGGTGACTTCTTGACTTCACTTACCCAGGCGTCGAAATCTTCCTGAGTGGTGGAGATAGCCTTGAATTTCATACCGGTGAAACCGGCGCCGCTGTAGTTGGCGGAGATACCGTCCATTTCAGCGTTGCGATCGGCGATCAGGTGCAGCTTGGTCTGCATGCCCGCCATCGCGTAGATCTGGCCGCCCAGACCCGGGATGAAGAACGAGTTCATCACAGCGTCGGAGGTGATCTTGAAGTTGATTGGCGTGTGCGCCGGGAACACGATCTTGTTGACCGTGGCAATGCCTTGTTCCGGGTAGATGAACAGCCATTTCCAGTCCAGCGCGACCACTTCGATGGTCACAGGCTTGACGTCGGATTCGATCGGGCGATAAGGATCCAGCTCGTGGGTCGACTTATAGGTGATGTAACCCAGGGCGATGATGATCAGTACCGGAATAGTCCAGACCGCCACTTCGATTTTGGTCGAGTGCGACCATTTCGGGGTGTAGACGGCGTTCTGGTTCGAGGCGCGATACTTCCAGGCAAACAGGAAGGTCATGACGATGACCGGCACGACGACCAACAGCATCAGCAGGGTCGCGGTGATGATCAGGTTGCGCTGTTCCAGGCCGACCTGGCCCGTTGGATTGAGCAAGGTCATGTTGCAGCCTCCCAGCAACAACGTGCCGAGCAGCGGCACTAGGCCTAGTAATCTGGGGTACCTGTTTTTACTCATCTCACGACCTCTAAAGCAGCTTGCGCAATGCAGTTGGGTTTTGATCGCCAACACTTCACCCTGCCAAGGGTTGGCATTTTCTTTGGATTGAATAAGGGCCGCCCGCCGCGCGTCAGACGCTCGACAAATCCCGGGACAGCGTTGAGTTCTTATTCGAATTCGTGGTCAAAGGCCTTGTTACAGACCAATTCCATTTGGTGCGGATAGTTGAAGGCACCGACACCGGGACGTCAGATCAAGCCATTCGGCCGCTCGACGCCCTGTACACACTCGACTCCAGAGGAAGCGAGCCGTGGTCGGGAATTCAGTGCGGGCGATTGTAGTTAGGTAGCCATCTAGAAACCATGTCTTATCCCGAAATAAATTTTATCCGCCAGAGCAACAATCATTCACCGGTTTTGCAAAAGTCACCCTGGTTATTGAAACAGATTCTCAATAAACGCCTCTGATTATGCGGGTGGTTAACCCGCAGATCAGACAGTTATGAACGATCTGCTCTGCCCTTCTACCGGCTCAAGCCCCGGTAATCACTGGCTTCTGGCCATTTGCCAGAACGTGTTAGAAGTGCCTGTTTCCAGGCGCCTGCAAAAAGGGCTCCAAAAGCTCCGACAGAAAGATTTAGTTGCATAGCTATGCATTAATTTTGCTGCCGAAAAGGGTATGCGACACGCTTGCTGTGACAACATGTCGCACACTTGCCGCACCCTTCATTGCTGTTCGTCACGGTGTTTTCACAAAGACTCTGAAAATGCAAAACGCCTCGATTCACTCTTCGCGAATCGAGGCGTTTTGTGTATCGGCAGGCTTTGGGAAAAGTTGACTCAACGCAGCGCTTTGCGATTACGCAAGGTCAGCAATGGCACCAGAATCACCACCAGCACAAACGCAACCAGCGCCCATTGCGCCAGCGACAAACCGAGAATCGGCGGGTACGGTGTCGAGCAGAATCCATCGACCTGAAAGCCCAGCGGGAAGATCTTCGCCAGCGGCAGATCATCGACAATCGGTTGCAGCACATCGATGCCGCAGCTGACCGCTGGATAGAACTGCGTATACACGTGATGCCCAGCCACACCGACTCCGGCAATCGCACACACCACCACCAGCGTCTCGAACACCGTAATGCTGCGCCGTGTGCGCATGGCCGCACCGATGAACGCGAACAGCGCGATCAGCAACAATGCGTAACGCTGCAGAATGCACAGCGGGCACGGCGCCTCGCCCAGCACCACTTGCATGTACAACGCACCGCCAATCAGCGCCAGGCAGATGATGCCCAACAACACCAGATAGCGTCGCTCTCGTCCCAACCGCAGTGTTTCGTCGCTCATCGCGTTTCCCTTCAACTATCAATTGCCCGCCAGTCTACACGCTGACCATGATCATTGAGAGCGTGGGGCGTGTGGCGGATTGGGGGAATAGACAATAGAGCGGTTAAGTTGCGATTAACATCGGGCGGATGTTCAGAATAAATAAGCGCGTGACGCCATCGCGGGCAAGCCCGGCGCCCACAGGATTGATGGCGTACACAAATATCTGTGCTCGACATCGAACCTGTAGGCGCCGGGCTTGCCCGCGATCCAATCGACTCGGTCTGAATGATTACTCCAACGCCGACGCCGGCCCGAAGAACTCGTAACGGCTCTGCTTGTCCGGCACGCCCAACGCTTTCAAATGACGCTTGATCGCCGCCATGAAGCCTTTAGGCCCGAGGAAGTAGGCATCCAGGTCACGCTGCTCCGGCAGCCATTGCGCCAACTGCTCCTGACTCAACATCCCTACCGTGTGCGCCGCCGGACTCACGCCGTCATCTTCGGCATAGCAGTAGAAGCGTTTAAGTTGCGGGTGACGCTCAGCCAGTCCTTCGATGAAATCGCGGAACGCATGAACGCTGCCATTGCGCGCGCAGTGGATGAAATGCACCGGCCGCTCGGTTTCCAGCGCCGCTTGCAGCATCGCCAATGTTGGCGTGATACCAACGCCACCACTGATCAGCACCAGCGGTTTGTCGCTGGCGGTCAGGGTGAACTCGCCCGATGGCGGGAACAGCTGGATACTGGCGCCGACATGCAGTTGGTCGTGCAAGTGATTGGAGGCACGACCGCCAGGTTCGCGCTTGACACTGATGCGGTACTGGCCGTTGTTGGCCAATGCAGACAACGAGTAGTTGCGGCGCACTTCTTCGCCATCGAGGATCAACTTCATGCCGATGTACTGGCCCGGTTCAGCCGCGAGAATCGGCCCTTTATCCACCGGTGCGAAATAGAACGAGGTAATTTCCGCGCTTTCCTCGACCTTGTCCGCGACGATGAACTCCCGCGCCCCGCGCCAGCCGCCGACGGCGTGTTCCTTCTGGTCATAGATAGCGGTTTCGGCGCCGATCAGAATGTCGGCCAATTGACCGTAAGCCGCACCCCAGGCACTCATCACCTCAGGCGTGGCGATCTCCTCGCCAAGCACTTCCGAGATGGCGCGCAGCAGGCAAGCGCCGACGATCGGGTAGTGTTCCGGAAGAATCTGCAGGGCCACATGCTTGTTGATGATCTTCGCCACCAGGTCGCCCAACTGGTCGAGCTGATCGATGTGACGGGCGTACATCAAAACACCGTTGGCCAACGCACGCGGCTGATCACCGCTGGCCTGGTGGGCCTGGTTGAACAGCGGACGGACTTGCGGGTATTCGGAGAGCATCATGCGATAGAAGTGGGTGATCAACGCTTCACCGCCGCTTTCAAGCAGCGGCACGGTGGATTTGACGATGGCACGATCCTGAGCGCTAAGCATTCGGGTGACTCCTGAGCTTTTTGAGTGACTGCTTAGTAGTTATCAGGTTTCATGCCAACAATTTTCTACTTATATATCAATAGGTTAAATACGTGATAGTCACAAAGACACGGACAGAGATATAGTCACATCGACCACATGGAGTCACTATGACCGCAAAATCTTTGCTCACTGCGCTGCTGCCCCTTGTCGCCGACCTCTCACGCGAACTGCCCGAGGGCGAGCGCTACCGACGCTTGCTCGAAGCCATGCGCGCCCTGCTGCCTTGCGACGCCGCTGCGTTGTTGCGCCTGGATGGCGAGTCGCTGGTGCCGCTGGCGGTGGACGGCTTGAGTACCGACACCCTCGGTCGACGTTTCAAGGTCAGCGAACACCCGCGCTTCGACATTCTCTTGGCCAGTCCCGGGCCGACGCGTTTCGCCGCCGACAGCGAACTGCCCGACCCTTACGACGGCTTGGTCGACGGCCTCGATGACCATCTCGAAGTCCATGACTGCCTTGGTTGCCCACTGTTTGTTGATGAAAAACTGTGGGGACTGATCACACTGGATGCCCTCGACCCCGAGCGCTTCGAACCGATCGAACTCGATGCGCTGCAAGCCTTCGCGAGCCTCGCAGCCGCCACGGTCAACGCCGCCGAACGCATCGAACGCCTGGCCCTGCGCGCTGAGGACGAGCATCAGCGCGCCGAGGTCTACCGCCAGGCAAGCGGCCAGCAGAATCGCGAAATGATCGGCCAGAGCAAGACACACAAACGGCTGGTAGAAGAGATCAACCTGGTCGGCGGCAGCGACTTGACCGTGCTGATCACCGGCGAAACCGGGGTCGGCAAGGAACTGGTCGCCCAAGCCATCCATGCCGCATCGAAGCGTGCCGACAAACCGATCATCAGCCTCAACTGCGCCGCTTTGCCGGACACCCTCGTCGAAAGCGAATTGTTCGGCCACGTTCGCGGCGCTTTTACCGGGGCCACCAGCGACCGGCGCGGCAAATTCGAACTGGCCAACGGCGGCACGCTGTTTCTCGATGAGGTCGGTGAATTGTCGCTGACCGTCCAGGCCAAACTGTTACGCGTGCTGCAAAGCGGCCAGTTGCAGCGCTTGGGCTCGGACAAGGAACATCAGGTGGACGTGCGGCTGATCGCCGCGACCAATCGCGATCTGGCTGAAGAAGTGCGCAGCGGTCGTTATCGCGCCGACTTCTATCATCGCCTCAGCGTCTACCCGCTGCGGGTGCCGGCGCTTCGTGATCGCGGGCGTGATGTCTTGCTGCTCAGCGGTTTTTTTCTCGAGCAGAACCGCTCGCGCATGGGCCTCAACAGTTTGCGTTTGAACGGCGATGCACAAGAAGCGCTGCTTGCTTATGCCTGGCCGGGCAATGTTCGTGAGCTCGAACACCTGATCGGTCGCAGTGCGTTGAAGGCGTTGGGCAACTGCAAGGTAAGGCCGAAGATTTTAAGTCTTGGCGCAGCTGATCTGGATTTGCCGCGCGAGGTTGTGGATAACTTGCCGCAATCCTCTGTCGATACTTCATCGTCACCGCTGCCTGGCGGGGATTTGCGCGTGGCGACCGAGCAGTTTCAGCGGCAGTTGATCAATGCTGCACTCGACCGCCATCAACACAACTGGGCCAGCGCCGCTCGCGAGCTGGGTCTGGATCGGGCCAATCTGGGACGAATGGCCAAACGGCTGGGGATGAAGTAAAAGCAAAGATCGGCCGAACGCCGCCTGTGCCTTCGGACGATCTTTTGATCCACCCGCCCAATGACACTAAAGCCTGCCCCGGATGAGTCGATAACCCGGCATCGATACTTGCCGGCGATCCCCGTGATCGCCGCTCACCTTTTTCCACAGAAGGTTTTTATGTCTTCCAACAAAGCCCGCGCAGACTCACTTTCACTGCTTCTGTTCACCCTGCGCAGCGGCAAGCTGATGGCGATCAACCTGCTCAAAGTCAGTGAAATCATTCCGTGCCCGGCGCTGACCAAACTGCCGGAGGCGCACCCCCATGTGAAAGGCATCGCCACCCTGCGCGGGGCTTCGCTGTCGGTGATTGACCTGAGCCGCGCCATTGGCGAGCGACCGCTGGAAGATCCGAATGGCGGCTGCCTGATCGTCACCGACGTCAGCCGTTCGAAGCAGGGTCTGCATGTTCAGGCGGTGAGCAAAATCGTCCACTGCCTGACCACCGACATCAAGCCGCCGCCCTTCGGCTCCGGTGGTGTGCGCTCGTACATTACCGGTGTAACGTCGGTGGACGGCACGTTGGTGCAGGTGCTCGACATTGAAAAAGTCATCCACGGCATCGCTCCGGCCCAGATCGAAATGGCCCCGACCGAACTGAGCATGGAAGACGCCGAAGTGCTGGGCAACGCGCGGATTCTGGTGGTCGATGACAGCCAGGTGGCGTTGGCGCAATCGGTGCACACCCTGCGCAACCTCGGTCTGCAATGCCACACCGCACGCAGTGCCAAGGAAGCCATCGACTGTTTGCTGGATCTGCAAGGCACCGCGCAGCAAATCAACCTGATCGTCTCCGACATCGAAATGTCCGAGATGGACGGCTACGCCTTCACCCGCACCCTGCGCGAAACCCCGGATTTCGCCCATTTGTACGTGCTGCTGCACACCTCGCTCGACAGCAAGATGAACAGTGAAAAGGCGAGACTGGCGGGCGCTAATGGCGTGCTGACCAAATTCTCCTCGCCGGAACTGACCCATTGCCTGATCGAAGCGGCCAAACACGTCGCCGCCCAAGGGCATTGAGTCTTGACCGAGACATTCTGCTTTCTGATGCGGCGCGACCTGCACGAGGCCGTGCCGTCGATTCAATGGCCGGGTGCCGTCGAACTGATCACTTACCAACCGCAACTGGCGCCAGCGGTGCATGCACTGATGCTGTTGGGCAATCGCGAAGGCGGTGGCCGGGTGCCGACGCTGGAAGTGTGGCAACAGCGGTTCGAAACCGATCCTGAATATGATCCGGCGCTGTGCTTTATCGCCAGCGACGCCGAGGGCGTGGTCGGCGTGGCGCAGTGCTGGACGAGCTCGTATATCAAGAATCTGGTAGTGCATCCACGGGCGCAACGGCTCGGGCTGGGCCGGGCTTTGCTGCTGAATGCGTTCAAGGTATTTAAGCAACGGGGCGAAGGTTTTGTTGATTTGAAAGTATTGGAAAGCAATCTTCGGGCGCAGCGGCTGTATGAAAGCGCCGGGATGTTCGTTGTTCGTCGGGAGTCGGTGGCGGACTGACCAACATCAAAACATCGCAGCCTGCGGCAGCGCCAACCTGCGGAATGCGCGCCTGTGGAGCTGCCGAAGGTTGCGATCTTTTGGCGTTAACACTTTCAACAAATCCCTTAAGGCATACTCCAACCCTGGCCACTGACGACCAAGGATGCCCAATCATGAAAGCCACCACCCTATCGTTTCTCTGCCTCACCGCCCTCACCGCCCAGGCTCAAGCCTCCAGCCCCGACGCGTGGGCCGCTTACGACAAAGCCGTACTCGCCAGTTGCACCAAGGCCAGCGGCCTGAAAAATGCCAAACCGGTCGGCACGGCCGCGCAATTCGATGATCGCGTCGGCTACACCGCCCTGCTGCTGCAAGGCCAATACCCGCAAAAACACATGAAAGGCCAGCAAGGCACCGAACTGTGTCTGTACAACAAAAAATCGAAAACGGCCTTCGTCACCGAGTGGGACTCGATTCGCCCTGCACCCAAGCCATGAACGGCTGGCGCACAACTTGCTTCGCTTAAGGTCTGTGCGGTGGATTGACGTCACCGTGTCACACCAAGATAAAAGACTGGCCGTTTAATGAATACGACATTTTCCTGCGTGGGTTGCGGCAAATGCTGCACCGATCACCATGTCCCGCTGACCTTGCCGGAAGCCCGTATGTGGGCGGCCGATGGCGGCCAGGTCATCGTGCTCGTCGAGGGTTTCCTCGCCAATGGTCTGGGTTTGCCTGCATTGCAAAAAGAACACGCCGAGCGCCGATCCGTGGTGGTACGCAGCGGTGTTTCGGAGGCCCACGTAGCAATCACGTTTGCGGCCTACAACCTCGGACGCTGCCGGAATCTTGACGAAGATAACCTCTGCCGCATCTACGAGCGCCGGCCGCTGGTGTGTCGAATCTATCCGATGGAAATCAACCCGCACATCCCACTCAACACCGCCGTGAAGGAATGTCCGCCAGAATCGTGGCAGCAAGGGCCTGACTTGATCGTTGGCGGTGAACTGGTGGATCGCGAATTGGCGGATCTCATACAACGATCACGCCAGGCCGATCGCGACGACATCCGGATCAAAGATGCCATCTGCGCTCAGCTCGGCATTCGCACCACCGCGCTCAAAGGTGACGGATTCACCGCTTACCTGCCCGATATGACGGCGTTTGCGCGGGTACTCGACCAAGTTGCCGCGAAACCACTGGCAGGGACTGATAGCCAATGGTCGTTTCATGTGTCGGGGGACGACATTGCCGGGCAGGTATTGGCGGCCGGCGCACAAGTGGCGACCGAGCCACCGCAGACTTATGCGTTCATTTCATTGCGGGCGGCCTGATCACCGTCCGTACAGCCCTGCATGACCGGCGAACCCGCAAGCAATCAGCGTTTACCCATCGAACGCCGCGTGCCCGGCGGTGCCATGCCAGGCGTCTTGGTATGGCCATTCTTCGCACCATTCTTGTACCAAGGCTGGTTCGAATCCTTGGCTGCGGCGAGCTCGCCGGGCTTGAACGGAAACTTGGAGGCCGGGATCGTCGGTTTGGTATCGCCGGAATCGGTCAGATCGGCCGGGACATCGCTCACAGCGTCGTCAACCGGTGTTTGAATCGGGGAAGTCATGAAAGCTCCGCAGAGGCACAAAGTCGGGCCCGATCAGCGAGCCACGAAAGCGCGCAGTATACCCGCCCGCCCCAGTCACGCACGTTAACCTTCGGTCGGCGCACAAAATCGATTATGCAAAAGATCAAAAGATCAAAAGATCGCAGCCTTCGGCAGCTCCAGAGGACGATTTCAAAGGAGGATGTAGGCCTGCCGGCAGGCCGCCTTCGCGAGCAGGCTCACTCCTACAGAACAGCAAAAGCAACGCACGCGCTCTTAACCACTCAACAGGCCGAGTGTCAGCTCGCCTGCAGCTCTTGATCTTGATCCACCCGCCCCTTCGGCCGGCTGAGAGGAGGTGTTCATCCGGGGAATGGCGCAACGCGCCGGGCAGCGAAGCTGCACCCATCGACGAAGTCGATGCCCCCGGATGGACGCCGGAGCGAAGGAACCCGAGCCTGCGAGGGCCGAACGCCGGGGCGAGCCTTTTTTTGCTTACTTTTTTGAGGCGTTTGTCAAAAAAGTGAGTCGCCGTAAGAGCGAAACCCTAAGCCGCCATCACCCAAAAAACGGATATACACCCAAAACAACCCAAAACCTGGTCGGCCCAGAGGCCGCCAAGGACAACGAAACTGACAACGCCGACAGCCAGCCGTCACCCTCCCGACCCCCAAACAAGTTTATAAAGTCCCTACCCCTGCCCCAACTCCGTCC
>NZ_WKEQ01000060.1 GCF_021605415.1 Pseudomonas syringae | reverse complement strand
GAAGCGCGGTATCCAAACCGTCCCTGGTCTGTGCTCGCGAGAATGGCGGGCACGTTAGCAAGGCTGCCGGGGATGTTATGTAGGGGCGATCCCAGACCTGAGTAGGACGGTTCGCAAATATGAAATGAGCTAAGAGTTATCGACGCTCAATGGAGCTGCCGCAGACTGCGATCTTTTTGTTTTTAACGAATCAACCGCCCCAAACCGTCCAGCAAACGCTGCAAAGCGCCCTGATTGCGGCGCATCACGGCCAGTCCCGCATCGGCCATACGTTGCGCGTCGCGCGGCAGCTCGAACAGGCGCTGCACTTCCACTGCCAGCCCTTGCGCATCGTCGACTTCAGCCAACGCCCCGGCACTGCGCAGTTGCGCGGCGATGTCGAGGAAGTTGAACAAATGCGGGCCGCTGATCACCGGTTTCGCCAGGGCGGCTGGTTCCAGCAGGTTGTGACCGCCGTTCGGTACCAGGCTGCCGCCGACGAAGGCGCTGTCGGCCAAGGCATAGAGAAACAGCAATTCGCCCATGGTGTCGCCGAGCAGTACCGAGGTTTCGGCGTTGACGGGTGCACCTGTCGAACGGCGCACCGTGACGAAGTTTTCTCGCTCGCAGAGTTCATGAACCGCGTTAAAACGCTCCGGATGACGCGGCACCAGAATCAACAACGCATCGGGATGGCTGCCCAGCAACTGGCGATGGGCGCGCAAGACAATGTCATCCTCGCCCTCGTGGGTGCTGGCGGCGATCCACACCGGGCGCTCCAGCGCCTGCCACCCGCCGCGCAATTCGGCGGCGCGTTGCAGCAATTGCGGGTCGATGGTCAGGTCAAACTTGATCGAGCCCGTGACCTCCACCGTCTCCGGGCGTGCGCCCAAATCGCGGAAACGCTGGGCCTCGGTTTCAGTCTGCACGGCGAACAGGCTCATTTCGGCCAGCATCGGCGCGGTCAATTTGTTGAAGCGTCCGTAGCCTCTGGCTGATCGCTCGGACAACCGCCCATTAGCCAGCGCCACGGGAATCCCGCGTTTGGCGCACTGGTGAATGTGGTTGGGCCAGAGTTCGGTTTCCATGATCACCGCGAGCCTGGGCTGCACGCGATCAAGAAAACGCGCGGCGGCGCAAGGCAGATCGTAAGGCAGATAACAGTGCTGGATGCGCGGTTCATCGGCGAACAGGGCGTGAATGCGCTCCGAACCGGTTGGCGTCATGCAGGTCACGGTGATCGACAGCTGTGGATAACGTTGCAGCAAGGCGCGGATCATCGGCGCGGCGGCGATGCTTTCGCCCACTGACACAGCGTGAACCCAGATGCCGCCCGGTTTCATCGCCGGCAGGCCAATAGAGAAACGCTCGCCGATGCGTTTGGCGTAGGCCGGTGCCTTGCGCGAACGCAGCCATAGCCGAATCGCCACCAATGGCAGCCCCAGGTAAAACAGCGCGGTGTAGAGAGTTCTATTCATGGCGGCGGAGTTTATCGACTTTTGTGGCCAATCGCCTGCAAATGCACAGCAAAACGCTCCGCCAGCCAACGTGCGGCCGGGCCGAGCGGCTCGTCGCGGCGCCAGACCAGTTCCACCACCAGCGCTGGCGGCGTCCATTCGCTGACCAGCTCAACCATCAAGCCTTGATACGCCGGGTACTGCACCACATGACGCGGCAGCCAAGCCCAGCCGAGGTCGCGCACCAGCCATTCAGCCATCACGTAAAAGCTGTCCGCCCGCCATACGTGCGGGCTCGCCGGTTCGCTGCCGGGGTAAACGCTGGACTGCGTCGACATCAACAACTGCCGGTGCTGCGCCAGTTGCTGACAGCTCACGTCGGCCTGCGCCGCCAGCGGATGGCCGACGCCGCAGACGGTGACCATTTCCACACTGCCCAGCACGCGCCGCTCAAGCGCTTCGGGAATTTGATCGTGATAGAACAACAGGCCGAGATCGGCGCGGCGCTCGACCAATTTGCGTGCGACATCGCCCTGAGCAGCGCTGGTCAGTTGCACTTCCAGGCTGGGAAAACGTCCTGCGAGCGCTTCAAAACTATCGACAACGGCTTGATAGGGCATCGCTTCATCCTGCGCCACGCGCAGCCGCGCTTCCTCGCCGCGCATCATGGCCATGGCGCGACCGTTCAATCGCTCGCATTGACGCAAGACTTCCCGCGCCTCCTCCAACAGCGCTTCGCCCGCTTCGGTCAGGCTCGGCTGGCGGCCGCTGCTACGCTCGAACAGGCTGACGCCCAAATCATCCTCAAGCATGGCGATCGCACTGCTGACCGCCGATTGCGCCTTGCGCTGATCACGCGCCACGGCGGAAAACGAACGCTGCTCGGCCACGGCAACGAAAAGACGCAATTGCTCCAGATTCCATTGCATGTTCATGCGGCAACCCATCTTCAAAACCGATAGGTAATGACTTTACCGCATCTGGCGAATCACTAGAATGCCGACTCAGAAAGCAGCACCAACACGAGGATTTTCCCATGACCGCTTACTACTACCTGGCCATCGCCATCTGCGCCGAAGTGATTGCCACCGTTTCAATGAAAGCGGTCAAAGGCTTCAGCACGCCCCTGCCATTGATTTTGGTGATTTGCGGTTACGCGATTGCTTTCTGGATGCTGACGCTGGTGGTGCGCACCGTGCCGGTTGGCGTGGCTTACGCGGTGTGGGCCGGCATGGGCATCGTGATGGTCAGCGTGGCGGCGCTGTTCATCTACGGGCAGAAACTCGATGTGCCGGCAATCATGGGCATGGCGTTAATTGTGCTGGGCGTCGTGGTGATACAACTCTTCTCGAAAACCGCGGGGCACTAAAGCCAACCAAAATCCCTGTAGGAGCGGGCCGGCTCGCGCCTACATTGAACTGCGTGTTGCCTCTGTTGATGACCGACAAATTCACTGCTTGTTCGAGTCTGTATACTGCGCCCTCGTCTTGAACATGAGGTCTGCGCATGCCATCCGTAATTTCCACCGACGTGCTGATCGTCGGCGCTGGTGTCGCCGGCCTCTGGCTGAACGCGCGCCTTCGCCGCCAGGGTTTTTCGACCGTGCTGGTGGAAAGCGCCAGCCTCGGCGGCGGGCAGAGCGTGAAGTCGCAAGGGATCATTCACGGCGGCGCCAAGTACGCGTTGCACGGCGCGCTGACCGGCGCCTCGGAAGCCATCGCCGACATGCCGCGGCGCTGGCGTGAGGCGCTGGCCGGTAACGGGGAGCTGGATCTGTCCGGCGTGCGCCTGTTGTCCGAAGCGCACTATCTCTGGTCGCCCGGCACCCTGGCCGGCAATCTCAGCAGTTTTTTTGCCAGCAAAGCGGTGCGCGGGCGGGTCGATCAGGTCAAGGGCGAGGAACTGCCGCCCGCCCTGCAAGACAAGCGCTTCAAGGGCAAGGTCTATCGCCTCGCCGAACTGGTGGTCGATGTGCCGAGTCTGGTGGAGCGTCTGGCGGATCTCGCCGGTGACGGCCTGCTCGCCGGTAAAGTCATCGAACCGTTGCTCGACGCCAACGTACTGGTCGGCCTGAAGGTCGATGGCCGCGAGATCCGCGCGCAACGCATCGTGCTCAGTGCCGGTGCCGGCACCGCCGATCTGCTGACTGCCCTGGGCTTCAGCAAACCGGCCATGCAACGTCGCCCGCTGCACATGATCCTCGCCAAAGGTCCGGGCCTGAAACCGTTGTACGCTCACTGCCTGGGCGGCGGGACGAAACCGCGCATCACCGTCACCACCCACCCGGCAGCCGATGGCAATTGGGTCTGGTACATGGGCGGCGACATCGCCGAAAGCGACGGCGTTGCCCGCGAGCCTGCCGAGCAGATCGCCACCGCACAGAAGGAAATCGGTCAGTTGTTGCCGTGGATCGACCTGAGCACCGTGCAATGGGCAACCCTGCGGGTCGATCGCGCCGAGCCGCTGCAAACCGGCCTGACCCGTCCTGATCACGCGTTCCTCGCCGAAGAGGGCCGCTTGCTGGTCGGCTGGCCAACCAAACTGGCGCTGGCACCTGATTTCGCCGACCGCGTGATCGCGTCCCTGCAAAACGATGGCATCCATCCCCGCCCTGTCGAACCGTTGCCCGAACTGCCGAAGCCGCCGATGGCCATCCCTGCCTGGGAGCAATTGCTGCCATGAGCCTGCCGACCCTGCATGACTTTCATCGCCCATTGGGCAGCACCGGCCTGACGGTTTCGCCACTGGGCCTGGGCACGGTGAAACTTGGCCGCGACCAAGGCGTGAAATACCCCAAAGGGTTCACCATTCCCGACGACGACGAAGCCCGAATGCTGCTTCAGCAGGCACGGAACCTGGGCATCAACCTGATCGACACCGCGCCGGCCTATGGCCGCAGCGAAGAACGCCTCGGCCCGTTGTTGCGTGGCCAGCGCCTGGACTGGGTCATCGTCAGCAAGGTCGGCGAAGAATTCACCGATGGCCAGTCGCGCCACGACTTCAGCGCTGCTCACACTCGTCTGTCGGTGGAGCGCAGCCTGCAACGTCTGGAAACGGATTTTATCGACCTGGTCTTGGTGCACTCCGACGGCAACGACCTGGCCATTCTCAACGACAGCGACGTCTACGAAACCCTCGCGGCGTTGAAGGCCGAGGGCAAGATCCGGGGCTTCGGTTTTTCCGGCAAAACCGTCGAGGGCGGACTGAAAGCACTGGAGCAAGGCGACTGCGCGATGGTCACCTACAATCTGAACGAACAAAACGAGAAAGCGGTCATTGACTATGCTGCTGCCCACGGCAAAGCCATTCTGGTGAAAAAAGCCCTCGCCAGCGGTCATGTATGCCTGAGTCCGGGTGTCGATCCGGTACGCGCCAGTTTCCAGTTACTGTTTGAACATCCGGGGGTGGCCAGTGCTATCGTCGGCACGATCAATCCGCTGCACCTCGCCCATAACGTTGCGACCGTCGCCCAGGTCCTTCGTGGTCACTGACGCCGCCTCGCGGCCTTAAGCAGGAGCCGACATGCCGCGTACGCTCATCAGGAAGAACCCGAGCAACTTCAAGACATTGCCGCTGTTCGTCGAAGCGACCCCTGAAGGCCTGACCTATCAGAGCGTCGGCATGCCGCTGAATTTTGCCCAGACCTTGCAGCGCCGCCGGCCCGTCAGCGTGCCGGATACCGAGCGCTTCGCCGTGGAACTGGCCAACCTTGGCGTGTCGGTGCGACTGACCCTGCACTGGCAGAATCGCGACTATTGGGTGCTGGTGCGCCAGCGCCGGCAGGATCGCGGCGACGTGGTGCTCAAGTTGATTTCCGGCTACGTGCCTGCCCACGAACTGAACCTGCCGCTGCACACGGCGATCCAGGAAATAGCCGAAGAATGTCTGCTCGAAACGCCGGAGGGCTGGCTCGGCGGACGCTTCAACGACACGTGGCTACCCGCGCCCTATTCCGCAGCCTTGCATTACCGCGAAGCACTGCCGTTCCGTCTGACGCCGCTCTCGGGTTCGGCGCGGCCGATCCGCAGCGCCAATCTGCAACTGCTCGAACGGCCAAGGGCCTACGTGCATTTGCCGACCGCCTCGCTGCAACTGATTTATGACTTGCGTCTGGATGTGCCCAAGGAAGCCAAATCCCTGAGCCTGTTCCACGTCGATGAACGGCTTGAAGGCGATCAACTGGTCGCCCGCCTCGACCGCAAACGCCCGGATCTGTACTTGATGCCACTCAAGGACGGCGCGCCGGTTGCCGAGTTATATACCCTCAAGCGCGACAAACTGGTGCCAGCCAGCACGCGAGGACTTTATCTAGCGGAAAGTTTTGCGAGGCAGGAAGGCTGGGTGGTGCGCGACGAGCGGATTCGCTGGAAGGACTGGGTCGTCCAGCAGGGCTTGCAGCCAGCGAAAGCGCCGCGCCAGGGCCTCAAACAACTGAGCATCAAGGCGTTGAGGCTCGTCGGCCTGGCGAAGAAAACCGTGCGCAAATAGCCTGTCAGCGACGGCGATCCATCCACGTTCGCAACGTCGCAAACCAATGAAAATAACGATTCTCGCGCTTGCCCATGCCGCGCTTGGGCGAGAACGACTCTTCGGCGAATGCGCCGTTAATACGCACCCGGGACGCCTGGGTCGGCATCGTACAGATCCGCGCGCCGGCCTGTTGTAACGCGTACTTGAGCAAGCGCTCGGAATGCAGCTTGCGGCCCGTCGCCTCGCAGAACTCGAAGATGCGCTCGATACGCTTGCCGTAAGCCACGTAGGTATCACGGCCGCAAATGGCAAAGCGGTCATTCAAGCCGCCCCACCACTGCCAGTCCGGGATGTAAACAGTGTGGCTGCGGGCTTCGGGATGTTTGAACACGTAAGCGGGCAGTGCGGTGTGGAAGAAATTGTCCGGACGCACGAACACAACGAAATCCGGATCGAAAGGCTCGATCAGGGTCGTCACGGTGTGCAGCGAATTCAGTTGGTAAATCAGATTGCGCAACGAGGCGTAGTCGTCCGCCCAGGTATCGCCGAGCGACTTGACCCGCTCGAAGTCCCACCGCCCCAGCACGCCATCGGTGGACGTCAGCGAACCGGTCATCGACCCGAACGGCTGATAGTTGTCAGCCGCCAACTCACCTTGTTCGCCTGAGCGACTGTTCTGCACTTCATCGATTTTGTAGAGGTGATAGAAGCATTTCACGTCGCTGCCCGTAGGCAGTTGCGCCAAAACGTTCGCCTCGATGGAGGGGAAACAGATCGGCGAGTTCCTCGGAATCCCGAAAAAAGCCACTGCAATTTTCAACACTCAACAGCACCTTTTTGATAGTGACCCAGAACTCATTTGCGGCGCAGCAATCGTTGCCACCAACGGTGAGGTTGCAGAGGAACAACGATCACATCGGCCTTTTGTAGCCAGTCGCGCTCATAGTCCCACGCATGTCCGCCCCAGAGTTTTCCCGCTTCATTGGAAAAACCCAGCGTCATGAGCCGGTAGTTGTAGCCGGCATGAGCGCGCAGCCAGTCGAACACCACCAAGGCATTGAACCCCGTCGAAGGGCCGACATACCGCTTGCCGCCGGGACGATTCACCGGGTAGTTCCACAAGGGCGCCAGCGGAATGCGCTCGCGCAAAAGCGTCACGCCAGGCATCGGACTCATGTCCCCGGTGACGCCCACGAGCACCGTGAAACAGCGATCGAGCGAGCGGTCGAACAGGCGCTGCACCTGATTGCTGCAAGGCAGCCCGAAGAAATACGCGTCCGGCGCATTGAAGCCATGGACGAAGACATTGACGCTGCGAGGATCAAGCAATGGCGCTTTCACGCACAGATTGAAGCTGACCACGACGTCATCGACACCGACATTCAGCGCCTGGAAGTCGGCGGCGGTAATTGCCGGGTTGTTGGCGATCAGTACGACCCGAGGCGCGCGCTGCAAACACGCCTTCAGTGCCGGTGAAAATGCATCGGGAACAGATTGATGACCGCCGGGCAGCGCATCCAGCGCCATGTGTTCACCGGCTGGCGGCGATTGAAGCGCCATTACTCCGGCACCTTCATTCCATAGCGCGCTTTAACCCACCAGCGAGTGAATGCCGACGGCGGTTGCCACGGACGCATGTCACGCTGAATCTCGGTGGCGAGTGTCTGACCGACCCGAGCGAATGAATAACGACTTTCGGCAAAGGCCTGGCCGTTGCTGGCAATACGATCCGCCAGTTGCGGGTCGCTTTGCAGCAGTTTGATCTTTTCGACCGCCTCGTCTTCGCTGCGATAGAACACGGTGTTGTGCATGTCCTCGAAACCGAGCAACGTGTCCTCCTCACCCTGACTCCAGGCCAGAAGGACACAGCCGCACGCCATCGCTTCAAAGTTTTTGATCATGAACTCGTTCATGCCGATATCGGCACTGACGAAGATTCGAATGCGATTGAGGGTTTCCAGGTACTCGGCACCGGAATTGGTACGCGTCACAAGCATGCCGGTGCGCTTGGCGAGGGATTCGAGCAACGCCTTGCGATGGGCGTATTCGGTGCTTTTCAAACTGCCGAGAAAACCGACGGGAATGTCCCGCTCAGCGCGTGTGTTGTGCAACATCTGTTCGTCATAGCCCTTGGAAACGAACACCGTGTCGATGCCTTCGGCGTTCATTTTACGAGCGACCACCGCGCCGGACACCAGAGCCCGGCACGACGGGAGTCGCTTGTAGAGCCGTGAATACACACCGCGATATTTACTCTCCGGCATGTAGTTCTGGTAGGCGTCGTGTTCGAGAAAGATCAATCCCGGAATGCATTTGAGCACCCGCAGTTGCGGGACGAGGCGTTTGACGCGGGTGAAAATCACCACCCGGTCGAACGTCTGATAGTCGACAGACGCCAGGAACGGTCCCAGATTCATCTGTTGCTGCTTGCTCAGACGATAGACGAAACATTCCTCACAGGTCTGCTGCACGATTTCGTACAACCGATCGAGGATGACTCGCTGCTCGTCCATAACCAGGAGCATGACTTTCATAAATCAAATACTCGGCGGCAAAAGCAGGCAAGCGCATCGGATTGATCGCAGCCGGTATTGACAGACACGGTTGAATCCCCCCGGCTGAGCCTGCTCATGCGCATGTCACAACTTGGCTGGCCCTTCACATCAACGACTGCGGATCTTCTCGACAATCGCAGTTGTCGAGCTGTTTTCCACAAGACCCAGCACCTTCACGGTGCCGCCGTAAGCGGTCACGATGTCGGCTCCAACCACTTGATCGATGCCGTAGTCGCCGCCCTTCACCAAGACGTCCGGCTTGACCTCGCGCAGCAGGTTTTCCGGGGTGCCTTCAGGGAAGCTGATGACCCAGTCGACTGCGCCAAGGCCAGCCAGTACGGCCATGCGTCGATCAACGCTGTTGATCGGACGACCTGGCCCTTTCAAGCGACTGACCGAGGCATCGTCGTTGACCGCGACGATCAGACGATCACCCTGCGCCCGCGCCTGTTCAAGATAGGTCACATGACCGGCATGCAGGATGTCGAAGCAGCCATTGGTGAATACGATCTTTTCTTTGTGCGCCCGGGCATCGTCGACAGCCAACAATAGCTGCTCAATCCCCAGAACACCGCGCTCGGACCCTTCCTCACGCTGAATCGCACGGCGCAGTTCCGGCGCGCTGATCGCGGCCGTACCCAACTTGCCAACGACAATGCCCGCCGCCAGATTGGCCAGGGCCACCGCGTGGGGCAATTCTTCACCCGCCGCAATCGCTGCCGCCAAGGTGGAAATTACCGTATCACCGGCACCGGTCACGTCGAACACCTCACGGGCACGAGCCGGCAAGTGCAACGCGGGTTGATCCGGACGCAACAAAGTCATGCCGTGCTCGCCACGGGTGACCAGCAGCGCGCCGAGATCCAGATCATGCATCAGCGCCGCGCCTTTGCTCACCAGTTCGTGCTCGTCGACGCAACCGCCGACGATCGCCTCGAACTCGCTGAGGTTCGGTGTAATCAGGCTGGCACCACGATAAATGGAAAAGTCCTTGCCTTTGGGATCCGCCAGCACTGGAATATTGCGGGCCCGGGCGGCCTGGATCAGCGCCTGATGGTTCTTCAGCGCGCCTTTGCCGTAGTCGGAAAGCACCAGCACTTTGATGCCTTCGAGCAAACCGTCGACCTGCGCGCCCAGGGTCAGGGCATCGGTGGCGAACGGCTCTTCAAAGTCGATACGCAGCAATTGCTGGTGCCGGCTCATGACCCGAAGCTTGACGATGGTTGGCTGATGCGCGATTCGCTGGAACAGCGCGCGTACGCCCGCAGCCTTGAGACTGTTGTCGAGGCTGTCGGCGGCCTCGTCGTCGCCGGTCACACCGACCAGAGACGCCGGCGCACCCAGCGCTGCAATGTTCAGCGCGACGTTCGCGGCACCGCCAGGGCGATCTTCGATTTGCTCGACTTTTACCACCGGTACCGGCGCCTCAGGGGAAATCCGCGAGGTACCACCATGCCAGTAACGGTCGAGCATGACATCGCCGACCACCAAGACGGGGGCTTGATCGAATCGCGGCATCGACAACTTCATGGAGCAACCCATATACAAAATGAACAAGGGCGCGATATTAGCACAGGGTTGGCAAAGGCTTGCGCGACGGCGTCAACAGGATGAAACAACGCGCTTCAGTGCTCATTTTTTGAGCAAAAAAAATGATCCGAAACCGCTGGCAAGCCAACGACTGCAGATCATCTATGGGGCTGGAAGAGGTTGCGCAGGGAGATGAGCCCGCTCATCCCCCTGCATTGCGTCTCGTCAGGCGATGTCTTCGGCCGGAGCATCAAGGCCCATGGCGTTGAGGCGGGCGTAATAACCGTTCTGTGCTAACAGCTCGCCGTGAGTGCCGCGCTCGACGATCCGTCCCTGATCCATGACCAGGATCAGATCAGCCTTTTCAATGGTCGACAGGCGGTGGGCAATCACCAGCGTAGTACGACCTTTCATCACTTGATCCAGCGCTGCCTGGATATGCCGCTCGGATTCGGTGTCGAGGGCCGAGGTGGCCTCATCGAGAATCAGCAGCGGCGCGTTCTTGAGCAACGCACGGGCAATCGCCAGACGCTGGCGCTGACCGCCGGACAACAGCACGCCGTTTTCACCGACCTGGGTATCCAGCCCCTCTGGCAACTGCGCAATGAAGTCCATGGCGTAGGCATCGCGTGCGGCTTTCTCGATGTCTTCACGCGGCGCGCCGGCCAGATCGCCGTAAGCGATGTTGTTGGCCACGGTGTCGCTGAACAGCGTGACGTGCTGGGTGACCTGGGCGATATGCCGGCGCAGGTTCAGCAGTTTGTATTGCTCGATTTCCACGCCATCAACCAGGATTTCACCTTTGTTGTGGTGGTAAAAGCGCGGGATCAGATTGGCCAATGTCGACTTGCCGCTGCCGGAACGCCCGACCAGTGCCACCATCTGCCCCGGTTCGGCCGAGAAACTGATGTTGTCGAGTACCTGACGATCGGTATCGGGATAGGTGAAGCTCAGGTTGCGCACATCGAGGCGACCGGTGACGGCATCGCGCTCGACAGTGCCGTTGTCGACTTCCGGTGCCACATCCAGTTGTTCGAAGATACTTTCGGCACCGGCCACACCTTTCTGAATGGTCGAGCTGACTTCCGACAACTGGCGAATCGGCTTGGGCAACAGGCCAGCCAAAGTGATGTAGGCAACCATGTCGCCGGCCGATGCGTCGCCGCGAAGGTAAAGAACGAGGAACATCAGCACCGCCATGGCGCTGTAGATCACCAACTGCAGCATTGGCGTGTAGATCGCGCCGGTGCGGGTCATGCGCAATTGTTTGTCGGTGTTGCTCTGGCTGGCTTTCAGGAAGCGCTGCTCTTCATAGGTTTCGCCGCCGAAACTGCGCACTACGCGGTAACCCTGAATGGTTTCCGATGCCACATGGGTGACATCGCCCATCGCGGCCTGAATCTTTTTGCTCTGTTTGCGAAATTTCTTGCTGGCAGTGCGCACCATCACCGCAATCAGCGGCAGGATCGCGACCATCACCAGGGTCAGCTTCCAGTTCATGAACAGCAGCGAGGCAAACAGGAAGATCACCGTCATGCCTTCACGGATTACGACCTTGATCGCATCTGTTGCCGCCCCCGTCACCATCGTCACGTTGAAGGTGATGCGTGAAATCAGATGGCCGGAGTTATGCTTGTCGAAATACCGGTTGGGCAGCACGAGCAGGTTGTTGAACAGCTGAACGCGCAGGTCGTGCACCAGTCCGAGGGAAACCTTGGCCAGAAAATAGTTACCCAGATAAGATCCCAGCCCCTGCCACGCGGCGATCAGAATGATCAGCAGCGGTACAGCTTGCAGCAGCTGTAAGTCACGCAGGTAAGGGACAGTCGGGAACAACACGGCTTCAGGGTTGGACAACCCGTCGACGAAGTACTTGAGGATGTAACCAAGCATCGGTTGGGTCGACGCGAAAATCAGGAAACCGACGATGCTGATCAGGAACAGGCTGATATACGGCCGGACGTAGCCGAGCAGGCGGAAATAGATTTTCAAGCTCGAAGGGCTTGCGGAGAGACTGGAGTCGGTCATATCACGCGAAAGTCGATAAAAAGGACGCAGACTTTAACACAGCTTCTTCAGGGTTCTGGCAATCGGCGAAAGGCTGGTATTGTTAGGGATCTTTTTAAGCATCAAATAGCCATCAGTCGAATGGTCGATCAATTACAGGATTGAATCTCACAGCATGCAAGTTCGCGGCTTCAGCAGTACTTCCAGTCGAATCTTCGATTTCATCAGCCTGTGGATTCTTCCTCTCGGCTATCTTTTACTCCTTTGCGCGCTGTTCTTTTTGCCGGGACGCAGCTTGCATCACAAGCTGTTTTACGGACTGTTCAGCATCCCGACGTTGATCGCGCTGTGCTTGCGTCCGCGAGAGCTGAAAGACTTACTGCGCGAACCAATCTTTGTCGGAGTTCTGTTGTTCGCCGCCTGGGCGCTGCTCAGTCTGAGCTGGGGGCCAAGTGACGAGCCGGTCGGGCGAATGTTCAAACCCCCGATGCACATGCTGCTGCTGTTCGCCGGCTGCTATTTGCTGGTGCGCTACCGTAGCGAGATCCTTCAGCCTCTATTGTTCACCGCGGCCACAGTGGCGCTGATCGCCACGATCTGGTTCCTGTTCCAGTTTGCGCGCGTCTACTCGCCCGGCATGCGTCTGATCGGCGGCGGCGCCTTCGATAATCCGTTGTTGAGCTCTCACATGTTCGGCTTCTTTTGCGCCTATTGGCTGAGTTTGAGCATGACGTGCAGACGCGCCCGGATCCTCTGGCTCAGCGTGCCGGCCATGGCGATCATGTTTGCCGCCGTGATCGGCACCGGCTCGCGGACACCACTGGTGGCCTTGACCATGGCCGCATTGTGGCTGTGTTTTATCTGCTGGAACCGGCGCTCCCTGGTGATGGTCGGCGCCCTCGGCGTGAGCGCTATCGCAGTGTTCACCACGTTTGCGCAAATGATCATCGAGCGCGGGGATTCCTATCGCTTTGATATCTGGCAACTGGCGCTGCAAAAAATTGCCGACCACCCGTGGATCGGGCATGGCTATAACGCTGATCTGGCCATTGACCCGGGCCTTGGGGTCAACTTTCAGGAGCCCCACAGTTTTGTCTTGGGGGTTCTCTATTACGTCGGCATCTTCGGGCTGCTGCCCTGGCTGTTTTTTCACGCCTGGGGTTTGTTGAGCAGTTGGCGCTACCGTGTGCAACCGCTGCTGGTCATTGCTTCGACCTGGCTGGTGTTCGGCTTCGGCGCAGGGCTGACTGAAGGCGGCGGGATTATCTCGCGGCCCAAGGAGCACTGGTTCCTGCTGTGGATCCCACTGGCGTTGATTGCTGCATTGAGCATCAATCAACGGGCTCGTCGCTTGCTGACGATGCCGGTGAAGAAGCTGTCGGCGACAGACCTGCAACAGATGAGCCTCAACGCGCAGGTGATCGAAGAGGACGGCCTGGGCCCGAAAGTTCTGCGCCTCGAGGACGGCAGCTTTCTCAAGTTGTTTCGCCCTCGCCGCTGGTACACGTCGGGGGCTTTTAATCCTTACTCCGAACGTTTTGCCGTCAACAGCGAACAGCTGCGGCAGATGGGCATTCCGACGCCGCAGGTGCTGGATCTATATCGCCTTGTTGATGGCAGCAGCGCCGTTCAATACGAACCGCTGTCGGGCCATACGCTACGCCAGGTTTTGCAGAGCATCACGGCGCCAGCCGTGCGCCAGGCATTGGTGGAGCGGTTCGGCAAATTCATGGCCCAGCTGCATGAGCAAGGCGTGTATTTCCGCTCACTGCACCTGGGCAATGTGCTGGTGCTGGAGGATGGTGAATTCGGGCTGATCGATCTGGCCGACCTGCGCGTTTATCCTTCGCCCCTGAGCATCTCGTTGCGCCAGCGTAACTTGCGTCATATGCAACGCTACACCGTCGACAAACGCTGGCTGTTCGAGGATCACCTCGACGCACTGCTTCAAGGTTATGCCAAAACCGCGTCGCCATTGGCTGTGGATAAGTTGCACAGACAAGTGCTGGCCAGCAATGCGGCACCTCAGCCCCATTGATGTGAAAAAAAGGCCGCTCGCTCAAGGCGAGCGGCCTGGATACTCAGTCTTTTTCCAGCGGCGATAAATACATCCTCGCCAATCCGCGCCAGGTCTTTTTATTCCATGCCTTGAACGGGATCTGCGCCAGCAGCTCCCGTGCCAGCTTACGGTCTCGATTGGAAGCCTTGAGGAACATGGAGCTGAGAAACTTGTAGCGCACCGCGTCGTACTGCGGATGATCACTGAACAGCGCGTAGATGCGCAGAATGCTGTCGATCATGAACCGATGGTTCTTGTAGGAATTGGTGGCGTGCTTGCGATAGCGCGCCATCACCACGCTCAGACCGTCGATGAAGTAACCGGCACGGGTCACTTTCAGTTCGATCAGCAAGTCTTCCAGACGAATTTCCGGATCAAAGCCACCGACCTTGTCCAGCGCCTCACGGCGGATCATCAGCGTAGGTGCCGGCGGATAAGGCTTGCGCTCAAGAAACATGTCATCGAAGTCGATGCGGCGGAACGGCACGTCTCGCCGCTGACGCTTTTCCGGATACAGATTGCCGTCGGCATCGATCAGCTCGATATTGCCGGCACAGATACCCACTTCCGGTTTGCCTTCCATGTACGCCACCTGGATGGCGATACGATCGGGCAACATGATGTCGTCGGAACCGAACGGTACAACGAGACTGCCGCTGGAGCGTGCAATCGCACCGTTGAGCGTATTGGTCAGCCCCTGGTTTTCCTGAACGCGGAAGTCGAAACCGTGTTCCGCCTGCAACGCTTTGATGCGCTCGACGCTGTCATCCTTCGAACCATCATCGACGACCAGCAGCTCGATGTTCTTGTAGGTCTGATTAATGACGCTGAGAATGCTTTCTTCGATGTACGGGCCATGGTTGTACGACGCGATGATGACGGTAACGAGGGCTTGTGCATCGTTCATGGTTCTCTCTTCGTTCACGGCTGTTCCTTGCGGGCCTGCTCCAGGCCGGAATCGATCAGGTTGAGGTATTCCTGACGGAAGACCTCGATGTCATGTTCCGCCTGCAGATAGCGGTAGGCCTGCTCGCCCTTGGCCTTGAGGTCGTCATCGGATAATGCGAGATAGGTGTCCAGCGCCGTGATCAACGTCGGTACATCGGCCGGCGTAACCTCCAGGCCACCCGCGCCAGCAATCAGCGGACGCATGGCCGGCACACTGGAAGCGATCACCGGCAAGTGCCCGCTCATGCCTTCCAGCAGCGCCAGCCCCAAACCTTCAGCCAGTGACGGCATCGTCCACACGTCGAACGCACGCACGTATTGCAACGCGTTTTCCTTGAACCCCAGCAAATGAGCGCGTCCGGTCAGGCCCAGGCTTTCAATCTCGGCGGCCAGCGGGGCTTCGAGGCGACCGGCTCCAATAATTGCCAGTTGCGCATTCGGGTATTTGTCTTTCAGCGCCGCAAACGCTTGCAACAGATAGGTGTGGCCCTTGACCGTCACCAACCGCCCGAGCGCCCCGATCAGGCGCACGTCCGGGGCGATCCCGAGCATCTCGCGCGCGTGTTCGCGACGGTGCTGCAAACCCTCGGCCTGTTCGATATCGATGGCATTGGTGATGGCCCAGGTGTTGGCATCGGTGAAGCCGCAATCGCAGTCCAGCAGGTACTGCTTGACCGCCGGCGACACACCGACAAATCGCCAGTGCCGATCAATCAGGCGCTGGGTCTGGCGACGACGATAAAAACGGTCGTACTCGCCGAAACCGTGGGAAATACCAATGCACAACGGCACCTTCAGCCAGCGGTTGAGCGCCAGCATTATGTTCACTGGTTTGAAGCGGTTGCAGATCACCACATCGAACTTTTCCTGACGGCAGAACTTGTACAGCTGCCACATCACCTTCAAG
>NZ_WKEQ01000006.1 GCF_021605415.1 Pseudomonas syringae | reverse complement strand
CCCCAGCCCCCTCCCAAGGGAGAGGGAGCCGACCGAAGTGTCTGATGTCGTACACCGACCTGAAAAATCCGGGCGATTATGGATTCGCCAAAAATCTCTCACGTCGGCGCACTTCCCAATCAGTACCCTCTCCCTCCGGGAGAGGGCCAGGGTGAGGGGCTTTCCGCTCAGAGCTTGCAACATGCAGCTTTCAGCCCTTGAACACTTCATCCAACAAATTATGCATCGACACAAACGCCCGCTTGGCGGTCTTCGCGTCGTACATCATCTTGCCCGGCACGTTCGCGTGCGGATCGGTAAACGAATGCACCGCACCGCCATAGCTCAGCAGTTGCCAATCCACACCCGCAGCGTTCATCTCGTCTTCAAACGCCGGCAGTTGCTCTTTCGGCACCAATGGATCGGAAGCGCCGTGCAGCACCAGCACTGAGCCCTTGATATTCTTCGCATCCGCCGGATTCGGCGTGTCCAGCGTGCCATGGAACGACACCGCCGCCTTCACTGGCGCACCGGTGCGAGCCAATTCCAGCGAGCAGCAACCGCCGAAGCAGAAACCAAAGGTCGCCAGTTTCGACGTATCGACCGATGCCTCGGCCTGCTGCTGCAATTGCTCGAACGCCACTTGCATGCGCTTGCGCAGCAACGCACGGTCATTCTTCAACGGCATCATCGCGGCACCGGCCTCGTCGCCGTTCTGCGGACGCACCGATTGCCCGTAGAGGTCGGCGATCAACACCACGTAGCCCTTGGCAGCCACTGATTTGGCGATTTCTTCCGCGCCGGCACTGACACCCATCCAGTTCGGCGCCATCAGCAGACCCGGGAGCGGTTCTGTTTGCTCGGCGTCGAAGGCCAGACGGCTTTCGTAGCTTTGCCCGTCAATCTGATAGGCCACGGAACGTACAGTGATTTGGCTCATTTCTGACTCCTGAATGGTTAAACACCAGAATGAAAAAACCCGCCGAAGCGGGTTTTTATGCAGCGTGGTTAAACCGACAGTTCAACCAGCAGCTTGTTCAGCCGGCGCACATACGCGGCCGGATCTTTCAAGCTGTCGCCGGCAGCCAGCGCCGCCTGGTCGAAGAGGATGTGCGACAAGTCGCCAAAACGCTCTTCGCTGGCCTCATTGTCGAGTTTCTCGATCAACGGGTGGTTCGGGTTGAATTCGAAGATCGGCTTCGAATACGGCACTTTCTGCCCGCTGGCTTCGAGGATCTGGCGCATTTGCAAGCCCAGATCCTGTTCGCCAATGGCCAGGATGGCCGGCGAATCGGTCAGACGATGGGAGACGCGCACTTCAGCGACAGAGTCGCCCAGCGCAGTCTTGAGGCGCTCAACCAGACCTTCTTTGGACTTGGCGACCTCTTCTGCGGCCTTCTTGTCCTCTTCCGAGTCCAG
The DNA here is from genome assembly GCF_021605415.1 of Pseudomonas syringae. Classification (GTDB taxonomy): domain Bacteria; phylum Pseudomonadota; class Gammaproteobacteria; order Pseudomonadales; family Pseudomonadaceae; genus Aquipseudomonas; species Aquipseudomonas syringae_S. The sequence goes on along the minus strand of NZ_WKEQ01000006.1, from coordinate 201,868 downwards.
GTTGCCCAGATCCAGGTCACCACGGGCCACGTCGACAAAGCTCTTGCCGTCGAACTCGCTGAGGTAGCTCATCAGCCACTCGTCGATGCGGTCGGTGAGCAGCAGCACTTCGATGCCTTTCTTGCGGAAGACTTCCAGGTGCGGGCTGTTCTTGACCTGCGCGTAGGTTTCGCCGGTGAGGTAGTAGATCTTGTCCTGACCTTCCTTGGCGCGCGCCAGGTAATCGGCCAGACCGACGATCTGCTCGCCCTCTTCGCCGTGGGTCGATGCGAAACGCAGCAGGCCGGCGATTTTTTCCTTGTTGGCGAAATCTTCTGCCGGGCCTTCTTTCATGACCTGACCGAAGTTTTTCCAGAAGCCCTTGTATTGCTCAGGCTCGTTTTTCGCCAGTTTTTCCAGCATGTCGAGGACGCGCTTGGTCAGCGCCGACTTCATCGAATCGATGATCGGGTCTTTCTGCAGAATTTCCCGCGACACGTTCAGCGACAGATCGTTGGAGTCGACCACACCCTTGATGAAGCGCAGGTAGAGCGGCAGGAACGACTCGGCCTGATCCATCACGAACACGCGCTGCACATAGAGCTTCAGGCCTTTCGGCGCTTCACGCTGGTACAGGTCGAACGGTGCGCGAGCCGGCACGTACAGCAACGAGCTGTATTCAAGCTTGCCTTCGACTTTGTTGTGGCTCCAGGCCAGCGGGTTTTCAAAGTCGTGGGCGATGTGTTTGTAGAACTCCTGGTATTCCTCGTCCTTCACGTCAGTGCGAGGGCGAGTCCACAGGGCGCTAGCGCGGTTGACGGTTTCCCATTCAACGGCTGGAGCCTCTTCACCTTCGGCAGCCGTGACTTCCTTCGGCAACTCGATTGGCAGGGCGATGTGGTCGGAGTACTTCTTGATGATGTTGCGAAGACGCCAGCCATCGGCGAACTCGTCTTCAGCAGCCTTCAGGTGCAGGACGATGCGAGTGCCGCGCTCTGGCTTGTCGACGGTGGCGACTTCAAACTCGCCCTCGCCTTTCGACGACCAGTGCACGCCCTCGCTGGCCGGCGTACCGGCGCGACGGCTGTACACGTCGACCTGATCGGCAACGATGAACGCGGAGTAGAAACCCACACCGAACTGGCCGATGAGGTGAGAATCTTTTTTCTGGTCGCCGGAGAGGTTTTTCATGAAATCGGCGGTGCCCGACTTGGCGATGGTACCCAGATGGGTGATCACATCGTCGCGGTTCATGCCGATGCCGTTGTCTTCGAGGGCGACGGTCTTGGCGTCTTTGTCGAAGCTCACACGGATTTTCAGTTCAGCACCGCCTTCGAGCAATTCTGGCTTGGCCAGGGCTTCAAAGCGCAGTTTGTCGACAGCGTCAGAGGCGTTCGAGATCAATTCGCGAAGGAAAATTTCCTTGTTGGAATACAGCGAATGGATCATGAGGTGCAGCAGTTGCTTCACCTCGGTCTGGAAGCCCAGGGTTTCCTTTTGAGTTTCCACACTCATGGTCATCAAACTCCAATCAGATGGCAGTGGCCGCGACCCAAATAGTCTGCAGCGGGTTGTCATCTGAGTTTGGGGCTGTGTTCAGGATTTCAAGGGCTCATCGATTTTGAAATGTGCGCGGGCGGTGGCAATGGGCTCGGCCTCGGTGGTTTGCCACGCGGTAATCGCGACATTGGCCACTCGTCGCCCCTGGCGGCAGACCTGACATTTGGCCCACGTATCGCGAAATTGCCCGGCACGCAGGTAATCCAGAGAGAAGTCGATGATCTTCGGCACATCCGGCGCGCCAGTGAAAATCAATAAATGCAGGGCAGCTGAAAGTTCCATGAACCCGGCAATGACGCCGCCATGGATGGCCGGCAACAATGGGTTACCAATGTTGTCCTTGTTGGCCGGCAGCTTGAACAGCAACTCATCACCGACGCGTGAGCACTCGACACCGATCAGGCCTGCGTAGGGAATCAGCTTCAATAACGGTGCGTAATCGCCCTGCTCATGGGCGTCTTGCAGTTGTTGTTTAAAATCGTTGTTCATGGCTTCGTTCCCTTGATCCTTCCGCCAAACCCCTGAGTGCCTTTGATTGCCTCGCCCATGCGCATGAAAGTACCGACGACATGCGCAATCGGTTGCTCGGGATCGTCCTGGTACGCGAAACCACGGGCGAAGATCACGTCGGTGGTGACCCGATAGCATTGGGCGAAACCGTAGACATCCTTATGGGGCTCGGCGGCATGCATGTAGTCAATGCGCAGATCAAGGGTCGGGCAAACTTCGAATTCCGGCAGTACGCACAGGGTCGACATGCCGCATGCAGTGTCCATCAGTGTCGTCAAAGCGCCGCCATGGATGACACCGGTTTGTGGGTTACCGACGATTTTCGGGCTATAGGGAAGAATCACCGTAAGTCCCTCGCTGCTGGCGCTGTGTACCTGTAAAGCGAGCACCCGACAGTGTGGAAGCGCTGAGAGAAAGCGCGTCGCGCGCTCAAAAACGGGGTTTTCAGCCATATGAGAAATACTCTTGTTAGTAGCTGTTTTCAGTAGCGGCAAGGCCGGCAAAAGTTCCATAAAGAAACAAACTTATATATCTGAAAGAAATGAGGAACTTAACGTAACGGGCTGAGCTCTTAAGGCCAGTAGTTATTTTCCATAAGGAGAAACACCCCATGCGTAAGACTTTAGCTATTGCCTTGATGTTGACCGCTTCCCTCGGTCTCGCTGCTTGCGATAAAAAATCCGAGGACAAAGCTCAAGATGCGAACGAGCACGCTGAACAAGCTCAGGAAAAAATGAATGAGGCTCAGGATAAAGTGAACGACGCGGCGAAAGAAAACGCCGAAGCCGCCAAAGATCAGGCTGAATCGAACGAAGCAGCATCACAAGAAGCGCCTAAGAACTAAGTCTGTTTTTAGCGCGATAGAAGAAAACCCGCCAAGTGCGGGTTTTCTTTCGCCTGTCATTTGTCGGCGCTGACGTTTTATAACGTTCTTTTCAAAGCAGCACAGTTTTAAAAGTCGGACTAATCATCAGTAGTAACGAACACACCAGCCCCACCAGCCAGACCAGACTGCGCTGCCAGGCCAGATCCGTCCAATAGCACAGCAAGTAAACAATCCGCGTAATGACGAAGATGATCGCCAGCAAGTCGATCAGCCAGCCTTGGGTCTGCGTGACATGCGCCATCAATACGCCGACCGCAAACAACATGAATGCTTCAATAGTGTTCTGGTGTGCGGCCAATGCCCGGGCGCCAAACCCGGTGAGTTGCGCCTGCTGCTGACGTGGCGAGTGGTTGTCGTAACCGCCCTGCTCTTTCATGGCCTTGGCCACCGGCATGCGCGCTACGTAAATCAGCAGCGCACTGATAAACACACACCAGAACGGAATACTCATCAAACGGCCTCTTTGTTCGCTTCGGGCAATGGCGCCTCTGTAGGGGTATAGACCATCACATCAAGAACGTCGGAATGAAACTCCCGGCGATACAACACCAACACCACACCGGTGCTCATCAACATGAACAACCACGGGCTGACGAACCACGCCAACATGGTCATGCCGAAGTAATAGGCGCGCAGTCCGAAGTTGAACTGGTTGGCCGCCATCGAGATCACCCGCGCCGCCCGGGACGCGAAGGCCTTGCGCTCCTGCTCCGACACATGCCGCTCACCGACCATCGGCGCCGACCCCACCAGCACCGCTGCAAAGTTGTACTGGCGCATGCACCAACTAAAGGTGAAGAAGGCGTAAACGAACACTAGCGCGAGGCACAGCAACTTGATCTCCGACATGCCTTGCGAAGCTTGCTGCACCATCGGAATATCCGCCAGCAGCGACACCGCACGCTCTGAAGCACCGAGAACGGTGAGAATGCCAGCCAGAATAATCAGCGTGCTGGATGCAAAGAACGAGGCGTTGCGCTCAAGGTTGCCAATCACACTGGCATCAGCGATGCGGTTGTCGCGCAGCAACATTCGGCGCATCCAGTCTTCGCGATACAAGTGCAACACGCTGGCCAGGCAAGCAGTGTCACGACCTTTCCAAGAGGCATAACGGGTGTAACCGCCCCAGCAGACGACGAACCAGCACGCGGCGAGCAAGTGAACCAGATTGGCTTGGATGAACGACATGCAAATCCCTGTGATGTAAGAACGCTGTATTTGTAGGAGTGAGCCTGCTCGCGATAGCGGTGTACAAAACAACCCTAAAGTTGAATGAAATATCGCTATCGCGAGCAGGCTCACTCCTACATGAATCGGTGCAGTGCTTGGACGCTGTTGTGAGGCAAAAGACACTGCCAGAAGCCCATAAAAAATGCCCCGTATCGATTGATACGGGGCATTTCTGTTCATCGCTCCAGACCCGCTTGTGGCGGGCCCGACGACATCAAGCCAACGCTTCGCTGCGCTTGCCCAGCAGGCGATCGCAAACCACCGCGACCACCAGCGTCATCACCGATGGCACCAGCCACGCCAAGCCTTGCTCGCTGAGCGGCAGATGCGACATCTGCGACGGCATCCACTCGGCCAGACCGGCACCCTTGAGTGCATCGATGGTGCCGAAAATGAACGACACCAGCATCACCGGGCCGACGATGCGGCGCTGTTCATGCCAGAAATCCTTGCAGAAGCTCAAAGCGACCAGCGCAATGCATGGCGGGTAAATCGCGGTCAGCACCGGGATCGAGAATGCGATCAGCTTCGTCAGGCCCAGGTTGGACACCAGCAGCGAAAACGCCGCGAGGATAATCACCAATGTCTTGTAGGACAGTGGCAACACTCGGCTGAAATATTCGGCGCAGGCGCAGGTCAGGCCCACCGCTGTCACCAGACACGCCAGCGAGATCAGCACCGCAAGGAAACCGCTGCCCAGCGAACCGAAAGTGTGTTGCACGTAGGCATGCAGCACCGCCGCGCCATTGGTGGCGCCCATGGCGACATCGTGGCTGCCCGAACCGAGGCGGAACAGGCTGACGTAGACCAGCGCCAGACCGACGCCGGCAATCAGCCCGGCGATGATCGCGTAACGGGTAATCAGCGCTGGCGACTCGACACCACGGGAGCGAATCGCGTTGACGATGACGATGCCGAACACCAGTGCTCCCAAGGTATCCATGGTCAGGTAACCATTGATGAACCCTTGGGAAAACGGCGCCGCCACGTATTCGGGAGTACCGTGGCCGATATCACCCGCCGGCAGAGCGAATGCAGCAATACCGAGTAAGGCCAGGGCGATGATTTTCAGTGGTGCGAGAAAACGGCCAACCGTGTCCAGCAGACGGCCCGGATACAGCGAAATGAAGAACACCAGCAGGAAGTACACCGAGCTGTAGAGGAACAGCGCCAGCGGGCTTTCGCCGGTCAGCGGCGCCAGACCCACTTCGAAAGACACGGTTGCGGTACGTGGCGTGGCGAATAACGGGCCAACGGCCAGGTAGCAAGCCGCAGCCAAAAGACCACCGGCGATCTTGCCGATTGGGCTGCTCAACGCATCCATCGCACCGCCAACCTTGGCCAACGCTACAACGGTAATCACCGGCAAACCGACGGCGGTGATCAAGAAGCCCAGCGCCGCCATCCAGACGTGAGGTCCGGCCTGCAGGCCGACGATAGGCGGGAAGATGATGTTACCGGCCCCGACGAACAGGGCAAACGTCATAAAACCAAGTGCCAGGATGTCCTGGCCTTTCAACACTTTCATTTAAGGAAATACCACACGACTGAATCGGAATTTAGAGGGGATTTCCCTGTGGGGTGAGGGAAATGCTGTCGATCCGTATGGGATTGACCCTTCAGCGCATCGCCGCCTTGTGGGCCGCAGACGCAAAAATGGCGTGTAGCCTAACGAATTTGCCTGCCAAACGCACTGTTAGGGGGCGAACTATCCGATACGCGACATTTCTGTGTCGCGTTTATGTAAGAAAAGCAGCTTCAAGCTTCAGCACTTGCGGCTATCAGCTTGCAGCTTGCAACTGCTTTTAAAACAACAAAGGCCACCCGAAGGTGGCCTTTGTCTGGTGAAGCGTCAGCTAAGCGCGAGGCTTACTTGACAGCCCAACCGGTCAGCTCGGCCAGGGCCTTGCCAATGTCTGCCAGCGAACGCACGGTTTTAACGCCTGCGTCTTGCAGTGCAGCGAATTTCTCGTCTGCAGTGCCTTTGCCGCCAGAGATGATTGCGCCAGCATGGCCCATGCGCTTGCCCGGAGGAGCAGTCACACCAGCGATGTAGGAAACAACCGGCTTGGTCACGTGTGCCTTGATGTAGGCAGCCGCCTCTTCTTCAGCCGAACCGCCGATCTCGCCGATCATGACGATCGCTTCGGTCTTCGGGTCTTCCTGGAACAGCTTCAGGATGTCGATGAAGTTCGAACCCGGGATCGGGTCACCACCGATGCCGACGCAAGTCGACTGGCCGAAACCGGCGTCAGTCGTCTGCTTCACAGCTTCGTAGGTCAGGGTGCCGGAACGGGAAACGATACCGACCTTGCCTGGCAAGTGAATGTGACCTGGCATGATGCCGATCTTGCATTCGCCTGGGGTGATCACACCTGGGCAGTTAGGGCCGATCAGGACAATGCCCAGCTCGTCGCAAACTACTTTGGCATCCAGCATGTCCAGGGTAGGAATGCCTTCGGTGATGCAAACGATCAGCTTGATGCCGCCGAAAGCCGCTTCCAGGATCGAATCTTTGCAGAAAGGAGCCGGAACGTAGATAACGCTGGCGGTGGCGCCAGTGGCAGCTACGGCGTCTTTAACGGTGTTGAACACTGGCAGACCCAGGTGCTCGGTGCCGCCTTTGCCAGGAGTAACGCCACCCACCATCTGGGTGCCGTATTCGATGGCTTGCTGGGTGTGGAAACTACCTTGCGAACCGGTAATACCCTGGCAGATAACTTTGGTGTCTTTATTGATCAGGACGCTCATTACTTGCCCTCCGCAGCTTTAACGACTTGTTGAGCAGCGTCGGTCAGGCTGGTAGCAGCGATGATGTTCAAACCGCTTTCTGCCAGTACTTTAGCGCCCAGTTCAGCGTTGTTGCCTTCAAGACGAACAACAACCGGGATTTTCACGCCGACTTCTTTCACTGCACCGATGATGCCTTCGGCAATCATGTCGCAACGAACGATGCCGCCGAAGATGTTGACCAGTACTGCAGCGACGTTAGTGTCGGACAGGATGATCTTGAACGCTTCGGTTACGCGTTCTTTGGTAGCACCACCGCCTACGTCGAGGAAGTTGGCTGGCTTGCCGCCATGCAGGTTGACGATGTCCATGGTACCCATGGCCAGGCCGGCACCGTTGACCATGCAACCAATGTTGCCTTCCAGCGCTACATAGTTCAGTTCGAACTTGGCAGCGTGCGCTTCGCGCGGATCGTCTTGCGACGGATCGTGGAAAGTCTTCAGCTTAGGCTGACGGTACATGGCGTTGGCGTCGATGTTGATCTTGGCATCGAGGCAGTGCAGATCGCCGTCAGCCTTGATCACCAGCGGGTTCACTTCCAGCAGCGCCAGGTCGTGATCCTTGAACAGCTTGGCCAGACCTACGAAGATCTTGGCGAACTGAGCAACCTGCTTGCCTTCCAGACCCAGCTGGAATGCCAGCTCGCGACCCTGGAATGGCTGAGCGCCAACCAGTGGATCGATAGTGGCCTTGAGAATTTTTTCTGGCGTTTCGTGAGCGATTTTCTCGATGTCCACGCCACCTTCGGTGGAAGCCATGAACACGATGCGACGGCTCGAACGGTCAACGACAGCGCCCAGGTACAGCTCTTTAGCGATATCAGTGCACGATTCAACCAGGATCTTGGTGACTGGCTGGCCGTTGGCGTCAGTCTGGTAAGTCACCAGACGCTTGCCCAGCCACTGCTGTGCAAAGGCTTTGGCGTCTTCTTTGCTGCGAACCAGCTTGACGCCGCCCGCTTTACCGCGACCACCGGCGTGAACCTGGGCTTTGACAACCCACTCGGTGCCGCCGATCTTGTCGCAAGCTTCTGCTGCTGCTTCCGGGGTGTCTACTGCGTAACCAGTGGAAACTGGCAGGCCGTATTCAGCGAACAGCTGCTTACCCTGATACTCGTGAAGATTCATGCTTTTTACCGTCTTCGTTAGGTACTGCGCATTCGGCGCTGCGCTCATGATGAGTGCCGCGCCACCTGTGACTGCTGCTTGCGTAGCTTTTCCGGTTAACCGGTGCAGCTACGCAAGGCTGCGTCCAGCGGACATTCCGCGGTGAGTCTTGCTCGCAAGGCTCACGACGGGCCGACACCGCCGTGGTTTCTTATTGTCTTAACGCTTCTTGCGGTTGGCAATGTGGATGGCGCCGCCATTCACAGCCAAAGCAGCTTCATGCAAGGCTTCAGACAGGGTCGGATGGGAGAAAACCATCATGCCCATGTCTTCAGCGCTGGTGCCGAATTCCATACCGATCGCGCCCTGCTGAACCAGTTCTGCAGCGCTCGGGCCAATCACGTGCACGCCCAATACGCGGTCAGTCTTGGCATCGGCGATGACCTTGACGAAACCACCGGTATCGTTGGCGGCCATGGCACGGCCGGAGGCGGCGAACGGGAAGGTGCCGACGTTAACTTCAACGCCTTCAGCTTTCAAGGCCTGCTCGGTTTTGCCAACCCACGCGATTTCCGGGTGAGTATAAATAACCGAAGGGATCAGATCATAGTTCATCTGGGCTTTGTGGCCCTTGATGCGCTCGACGACCATGATGCCTTCTTCGGATGCTTTGTGAGCGAGCATCATGCCGCGAACCACGTCACCGATAGCGAATACGCCCGGCACGGTGGTAGCGCAGTGATCGTCAACATGCACGAAACCGCGCTCGTCCAGGGTCACGCCGCTGTCGGCAGCCAGCAGATCAGTGGTCACCGGACGGCGACCAACGGCAACGATCAGCTTGTCGAAAGTGATGGTTTGTTCGCCGTTGGCATCGGTGTAGTTCACAACGACTTCGTCGCCGTTCACTTTCGAGCCGGTCACGCGAGCGCCCAGCTTGATGTCCAGACCCTGTTTGGTCAGGGTTTTCAGCGCTTCCTTGGAAACAGCGGTGTCCGCTGCCATCAGGAAAGTGTCCAGAGCTTCCAGGACAACCACTTCAGAACCCAGACGCGACCATACCGAACCCAGTTCCAGGCCGATCACGCCAGCGCCGATCACGCCCAGGCGCTTTGGCACGGTCTGGAATTCCAGAGCGCCAGTCGAATCGACGATAACGTTCTGATCGACCGGAGCCGGTGGAATGTCGATCGGACGCGAACCCGGGGCCAGGATGACGTTTTCAGCTTCGATGATTTCTACCGAACCGTCAGGCTTGGTGACTTCGACTTTCTTGCCGGCCAGCAGTTTGCCGTGGCCCTGGATCGAAATAACGCCGTTGGCCTTGAACAGGGTGGCAACACCGCCGGTCAGGTTCTTGACGATGCCAGCCTTGCGGCCAACCATCGCGGCAACGTCCATTTTGACTTCGCCGGTGGAGATACCGTGAACGTTGAAGCTTTCTTTGGCTTCCTTGTATTTCCAGGAGCTGTCCAGCAGCGCCTTGGAAGGAATGCAGCCGACGTTCAGGCAAGTACCGCCGAGGGCTTGCTTGCCTTCAGCGTCGGTGTACTTCTCGATGCAAGCAGTGGTGAGGCCCAGTTGGGCGGCCTTGATGGCAGCCACGTAGCCACCAGGGCCAGCACCGATCACTACTACGTCATATTTCTGCGACATTCAAAAAATCCTCTTTAGCAATAAAGCTACAAGCGGCGAGCCGCAAGTTTCAAGCCCGCTCGTTCGCTTTGAACTTGAGGCTTTGCGCTTGCAGCTTGCCGCTGTTTTTTAGATATCCAGCAACAGACGAGCCGGATCTTCCAGCAGGTTCTTGATGGTCACCAGGAAGGTCACAGCTTCTTTGCCATCGATCAGACGGTGATCGTAGGACAGAGCCAGGTACATCATCGGACGGATAACGACCTGACCGTTGATCGCCATAGGACGCTGCAGAATGTTGTGCATGCCCAGGATAGCCGCTTGCGGCGGGTTGACGATCGGGGTCGACATCATCGAACCGAAGGTACCACCGTTGGTGATGGTGAAAGTACCGCCGGTCATTTCGTCGATCGACAGTTTGCCGTCACGGGCTTTCTTGCCGAAGGTGGCGATGCCGCCTTCGATTTCAGCCAGGCTCATCAGTTCGGCGTTACGCAGAACCGGAACCACCAGGCCACGGTCGCTGGAAACAGCAACACCAACGTCGGCATAGCCGTGATAAACGATGTCTGCACCGTCGATCGAAGCGTTGACAGCCGGGAAGCGTTTCAGCGCTTCGGTGGCCGCTTTCACGAAGAACGACATGAAGCCCAGGCGTACGCCGTTGTGGGACTTCTCGAACAGATCCTTGTACTTCGAACGCAAGGCCATGACTTCGGTCATGTCGACTTCGTTGAACGTGGTCAGCATCGCCATGTTCGACTGAGCTTCAACCAGACGCTTGGCCACGGTGGCACGCACGCGGGTCATCGGTACGCGCTTCTCGATGCGGTCGCCGGCGGCGAACACAGGCGCAGCGGCAGCCGGAGCAGCAGCCTTGGCAGGCGCGGCAGCCGGAGCGGATTTCTTCGCTTCAACAGCGGCAACCACGTCTTCCTTGGTCACACGGCCGTCTTTGCCGGTGCCTTTGACGGAAGCCAGGTTGATGCCGTTTTCTTCAGCCAGCTTGCGAGCAGCCGGTGCAGCGATCGGGTCATCTTCGCCTTCGGCGGCAGGAGCAGCAGCGGCGGTAGCGGCCGGAGCAGCAGCGGCAGCCGGAGCAGCGGCAGCAGCGCCGCCCGCTTCGATCGAGCCCAGAACCTGGTTGGACAGAACGGTGTCGCCTTCGTTGGCAACGATTGCGCCCAGGACGCCGTCGGCTTCGGCCAGTACTTCCAGAACAACCTTGTCAGTTTCGATGTCGACGATCAGGTCGTCACGCTTGACGGCTTCGCCCGGTTTCTTGTGCCAGGTAGCAACGGTGCCATCGGCAACCGATTCCGGGAATGACGGGGCTTTGATTTCGATAGCCATTATCTGTGTGTCCTTAAATTCGGTTTCAGGTGCGAAGGCTTAAACGGTAAACGCGTCTTGCAGCAGTTTTTCCTGCTGCTCGGCGTGCATCGATGCGTAACCGCATGCAGGTGCAGCAGAGGCATCACGGCCCGCGTACTCGAGTACGAGAGACTTGTTGTGATGGCCAACGATGCGGCGCATGTGATGTTGGCTGCAGTACCAGGCACCCTGGTTCATCGGCTCTTCCTGACACCAAACGATATGTTTGAGGTTGGTGTACGGCGCAAGGACTTCGTTCAAGTCGTCCTCAGGGAACGGATACAACTGCTCGATACGCACGATGGCGATATCGTCACGGCCTTCGGCACGGCGTTTTTCCAGCAGGTCGTAGTAGACCTTGCCGCTGCACAGAATGATGCGCTCGACCTTTTTCGGATCCAGAGTATCGATTTCCGGGATCACGGTCTGGAACGAACCTTCGGCCAGATCTTCCAGCGTCGAGACGGCCAGTTTGTGGCGCAACAGCGACTTCGGCGTCAGTACCACCAGCGGCTTGCGCAGCGGACGGATGACCTGACGGCGCAGCAGATGGTAGATCTGAGCAGGCGTGGTCGGTACGGCTACCTGGATGTTGTGCTCGGCGCACAGTTGCAGGTAACGCTCAAGACGCGCGGAAGAGTGCTCCGGGCCCTGACCTTCATAACCGTGTGGCAGCAACATGGTCAGACCACAAAGACGGCCCCACTTGTGCTCGCCGCTGGTGATGAACTGGTCGATCACAACCTGGGCACCGTTGGCGAAGTCGCCGAACTGGGCTTCCCAGATCACCAGCGCGTTTGGCGTGGTGGTCGAATAACCGTACTCGAATGCCAGTACCGCCTCTTCCGACAGGAACGAGTCGTACAGGTCAAAACGTGGCTGACCGTCGTACAGGTTCTGCAGCGGGATGTAAGTGCCGGCATCTTTCTGGTTGTGCAGAACAGCGTGACGGTGCGAGAACGTACCGCGACCGATGTCCTGACCCGTCATGCGGATCGGGTGACCTTCGAACGCCAGGGTCGCGTACGCCATGGTTTCGGCGTAACCCCAGTTGATCGGCAGGCCGCCGGCTTGCATCTTCTGACGGTCTTCGTAGATTTTTGCGACCTGGCGCTGAACCACGAAGCCTTCCGGAATTTCCAGCAGCTTGGCGGACAGTTCCTGCAAGGTTTTCAGATCGAAACGCGTGTCGTGACGCGCAGTCCAGGCGTGGCCCAGATACGGACGCCAGTCCACGAACAACTCTTTGTTCGGCTCTTTGACCAGGCTTTTTACGACGTGCAGACCGTTGTCCAGCGCATTGCGGTATTCATCGACCTTGGCCTGAACACGCTCGGCGTCGAGGGTACCGTCCTGAGTCAGACGATCAGCGTACAGCTCACGGGTGGTGCGCTGTTTGGTTATCTGCTGATACATCAGAGGCTGGGTACCGCTCGGCTCGTCGGCCTCGTTGTGGCCGCGACGACGGTAGCAGACCAGATCGATCACCACGTCACGCTTGAACTGCATGCGATAGTCGATGGCCATCTGGGTCACAAACAAAACGGCTTCCGGATCATCACCATTCACATGGAGGATCGGCGCCTGAATCATTTTCGCGACGTCGGTGGCGTACTCGGTGGAACGCGCGTCCAGCGGATTGCTGATGGTGAAACCGACCTGGTTGTTGATCACGATGTGCACAGTGCCGCCGGTCTTGAAACCGCGGGTTTGCGACATCTGGAAGGTTTCCAGAACCACACCCTGACCAGCGAAAGCAGCATCACCGTGGATGGAGATCGGCAGAACCTTCTCACCGGTAGAATCGTTGCGACGATCCTGGCGGGCGCGAACCGAACCCTCGACCACCGGGGAAACGATTTCCAGGTGGGACGGGTTGAACGCCATGGCCAGGTGAACTTCACCGCCGGTAGTCATCACGTTGGACGAGAAGCCCTGGTGGTACTTAACGTCACCGGAACCCAGCTCGACCTTCTTCTTGCCTTCGAACTCGTCGAACAGCTCGCGAGGGTTCTTGCCGAAGGTGTTGACCAGTACGTTGAGGCGACCACGGTGGGCCATACCGATGACGACTTCCTTGGTGCCGTAGGAACCGGAACGCTGGATCAGCTCGTCGAGCATCGGAATCAGGCTTTCACCACCTTCCAGACCGAAACGCTTGGTACCCGGGTATTTGGTACCCAGGTATTTCTCCAGGCCTTCACCCGCAGTGACGCGTTCGAGCAGATGGCTCTTGATGTCAGCGGAGAATATCGGACGGCCGCGCACGCTTTCCAGACGCTGCTGGAACCACTGGCGCTGCTCGGAATCGGTGATGTGCGTAAATTCAGCGCCGATGGTGCGGCAATATGTCTGCTGCAACGCTTCGTGAATTTCGCGTAGGCTCGCTTCCTCTTTGCCGATGAACAGGTCGCCGGCACGGAAGGTCGTATCAAGATCGGCATTGGTCAAGCCGTAATGATTGATCGACAGGTCTGCAGGTGCAGGACGCTGCCACAGCCCCAGCGGGTCAAGCTGGGCTGCCTGGTGGCCACGCATACGGTAGGCCTGGATCAATCGCAGCACTTCAACTTGCTTCTTCTCGTGCGCACTGCTCACGCTCCCGGCGGAAACCGGTTGAGCGCGGCGCTGGTTCTTTGCCAGCAGCACGAAATGATCGCGAATTGTGGAGTGCGAAACATCAGTGGCAGAGCTGCCGTCGGCAGGCAGCTTCTGAAAGTAGGTGCGCCACTCTTCTGGCACAGCGTTAGGGTCGTGCAGGTAGAGCTCATAAAGCTCTTCCACATAGGCAGCGTTTCCACCTGAAAGGTAGGCGCTGTTCCACATGCGCTGCATCACGCTTTCTTGCATGCTTGGTCACCCTCGGTTAGGGGAACACCATCGGCGTCGATACCGAGCAAACTTGCAGAAGTCCGAATGCAGCGACTAAAACAAGCCACCTAGGAAAACGCTGATAGTCCGGGTACCAGCCCGGATGCCCCTGCTTGTCTCATTTCTTCAAAATAAGAACCGCAGCCTTATGGGCTGCTGCTCTGGCTATAGCCATGACGCGGGTTGAAGCCCGCGCCACAGCCTCTACGGTACAGCGGTTCTACGGGTACATCGGCTGAATCACACGCCGCTTGAGAGCAACATGTTACGGATGTGACCGATGGCCTTAGTCGGGTTCAGGCCTTTCGGACATACGTTGACGCAGTTCATGATGCCCCGGCAGCGGAATACGCTGAACGGGTCATCCAGTGAAGCCAGACGCTCGGACGTCTTGGTGTCTCGGCTGTCTGCCAGGAAGCGATACGCTTGCAGCAGAGCGGCCGGGCCCAGGAACTTGTCCGGGTTCCACCAGAAGGACGGGCAAGAGGTCGAGCAGCAAGCGCACAGGATACACTCGTACAGACCGTCGAGCTTTTCACGCTCTTCAGGGGACTGCAGACGCTCGATGGCAGGAGCCGGCGTGTCGTTCTGCAGGAATGGCTTAACCTTCTCGTATTGCTTGTAGAAGATGCTCATATCGACGACCAGGTCACGGATAACGGGCAAACCTGGCAGCGGACGAACAATCAGCTTGTTACCTTTCACGACAGCGGACAGCGGCGTGATGCACGCCAGGCCATTTTTGCCGTTGATGTTCATGCCGTCCGAGCCGCAAACGCCTTCACGGCAAGAGCGACGATAGGAAAAACCTTCGTCCTGCTCTTTGATCAGGGCCAGCACGTCCAGCACCATCAGGTCTTTACCACCGGTATCGACCTGGAATTCCTGCATGAACGGCGCGGCGTCCTGATCAGGGTTGTAACGATAAACGCTGACTTGCAACATGGCGGCCACCCTTAATAAGTCCGAATCTTAGGTTCAAAAGTCGGAACAGTTTTCGGCGAGAAGTTAACGGCACGCTTGGTCACGCGCTTGTCACCCGGGAAGTACAGGGTGTGGCACAGCCAGTTTTCGTCGTCGCGATCTTCGAAGTCTTCGCGGGCGTGAGCACCACGGGACTCTTTACGCACTTCGGCGGCGATAGCAGTCGCTTCGGCCACTTCCAGCAGGTTTTGCAGTTCCAGCGCTTCGATACGTGCAGTGTTGAACGCCTGCGACTTATCGTTGATCTTCACGTTGGCGATACGGGTACGCAGCTCGGCCAGTTGGGCGATGCCCTTCTGCATGTATTCGCCGGTACGGAATACGCCGAAGTAGTTCTGCATGCAGCTTTGCAGCTCGCGACGCAGTGTTGCTACGTCTTCGCCGTCGGTACGGCTGTTCAGTGCGTTCAAACGCGACAACGCAGCTTCAATGTCAGCTTCTGTAGCGTCATCGTATTCGATGCCGTCAGTCAGTGCTTTTTCGAGGTGCAGGCCGGCAGCGCGACCGAATACCACCAGGTCGAGCAGCGAGTTGCCACCCAGACGGTTTGCACCGTGAACCGACACGCAAGCCACTTCACCAACGGCGAACAGACCAGGGATGATCTCGTCCTTGCCTTCGGCGTCCTGGGTCATTGCCTGGCCATGAATGTTGGTGGCAACGCCGCCCATCATATAGTGGCAAGTCGGAACGACCGGAACCGGAGCAACCACAGGGTCAACGTGTGCAAATGTCTTCGACAGTTCGCAGATGCCTGGCAGACGGCTGTGCAGCACTTCCTCGCCCAAGTGGTCGAGTTTGAGCATGACGTGGTCGCCATTCGGGCCGCAACCGTTGCCGGCGATGATTTCTTTAACCATCGAACGGGCTACCACGTCACGACCGGCAAGGTCTTTGGCGTTCGGAGCATAACGCTCCATGAAACGCTCGCCGTGCTTGTTGATCAGGTAACCACCTTCACCACGGCAACCTTCTGTCACCAGTACACCGGCGCCGGCGATGCCGGTCGGGTGGAACTGCCACATTTCAATGTCTTGTACCGGTACGCCGGCACGCAAAGCCATGCCGACGCCGTCACCAGTGTTGATCAGGGCATTGGTGGTGGACGCGTAGATACGACCTGCACCGCCAGTAGCCAACACGGTGGCTTTGGCGCGAATGTAGGTGGTTTCGCCGGTTTCGATGCAGATTGCGATCACACCGACGAACGCGCCTTCCTGGTTCTTCACCAGATCGACAGCGTAGTACTCGTTCAGGAACACGGTACCGGCTTTCAGGTTGCCCTGATAAAGGGTGTGCAGCAGCGCGTGACCGGTACGGTCGGATGCCGCGCAAGTACGTGCAGCCTGACCGCCCTTGCCGTAATCCTTCGACTGACCGCCGAATGGACGCTGGTAGATACGGCCCTGCTCGGTACGCGAGAACGGCATACCCATGTGGTCCAGCTCGTAAACGGCGGCCGGACCTTCCTGACACATGTATTCGATAGCGTCCTGGTCACCGATGTAGTCGGAACCCTTGACGGTATCGTACATGTGCCAGCGCCAGTCATCGTTCGGGTCGGCAGACGCAATGGCGCAAGTAATGCCGCCCTGGGCGGATACAGTGTGCGAACGGGTCGGGAAGACCTTGGTGATCACGGCAGTCTTGTGACCGCCCTGTGCCAGTTGCAGCGCAGCGCGCATGCCGGCACCGCCACCACCAATAATGATGGCGTCGAAAGAAATCGTTGGAATGTTAGCCATGACTCAGATACCCCAGAGAATCTGCACACCCCAGACGAAGTAAGCGAACATCGCAACGCCGCATACTGCCTGGAAAAGGAAACGTATAGCCGTCGCGGACTTGCCGAACGCCATTGGCGTCAAGTAGTCGGTCGCGATGGTCCACATGCCGACCCAGGCGTGAGCGCCGAGAGCAACAAGGGCCAAAAGGCTGAAAATACGCATTCCGTTGTGGGCGAACAGTTCATGCCACTGGGCGTAATCGATGCCAGGGTTGGCAACGATGTATCCGATCAGAAAAATGAAGTAAGCCGCGAGAACGACCGCAGACACACGTTGCGCCATCCAGTCATAGAGGCCCGAACGCGAAAGGTTCGTGACGTTAGTTACCATATCCAGACTCCTGCCAGAACGATTACCACCACGGAAACGGCGATAACGATTTTCGAGCCCAGCTTGCCGCCTTCCAGCGTCTCACCGATGCCCATGTCCATGATCAAGTGGCGCACACCGGCAACCAGGTGATACAGCAGAGCGGACAGGATGCCCCAAATCACTAGCTTGGCTAGCGGACTGGTTACACTCGCCTTCACCTGACCGAAGCCTTCCTCGGAGCTCAGCGACTTGTCCAATGCATAAAGCATGATGGCAAGGCACACGAAGAGGATGACACCGGAGATACGGTGAAGAATGGACGTGTAAGCAGTGACTGGGAGTTTGATGGTCCTTAGGTCTAGGTTTACAGGTCGTTGGCTTTTCACGGCTTTTTTTTCACACTGAAGAGCCCCTAACAATCAGGGCAAAGTTGTTGGGGAGTGCACTGGTCAGGTAACCACCACCCAGGGATGCGACCCCCAATGAAAGCAAGCCCAAAAGCCCTTGGCGGTCGGTGGCCGAGTATAGACAGTTAGGCTACTAATGACAACGCGTTCACCTACCCCCAATAGCGGATTGCGCAACGCGCATAAAAGGCGTAAATGGCAGTCAATTTCGAGGAAAAAGTACGGTTAAAGCCTTCTGGAGCAAGACTTTAGGCAAATTGACATTCGAATTTATCTCACTATAGTGGTGCGGGCCCTGCGTGGGGGGTCTGTCTGATGGTTCAAGCATAAATAGGAGGCCACATGGCTGACAAAAAAGCGCAGTTGATCATCGAGGGCGCAGCCCCCGTCGAGCTGCCCATTTTAACCGGCACCGTTGGTCCCGATGTAATCGATGTTCGGGGCCTGACGGCCACGGGCCGCTTCACTTTCGACCCTGGCTTCATGTCGACTGCGTCCTGCGAGTCGAAGATCACCTATATCGACGGCGACAACGGCATTCTGTTGCACCGCGGCTACCCGATCGAACAACTGGCTGAAAAGTCGGACTACCTGGAAACCTGCTACCTCCTGCTGAACGGCGAACTGCCGACCGCAGAGCAGAAGGCCCAGTTCGTCAGCACCGTGAAGAACCACACCATGGTTCACGAGCAGTTGAAGACCTTCTTCAACGGCTTCCGTCGCGACGCTCACCCGATGGCCGTCATGTGCGGCGTAGTCGGTGCCCTCTCGGCCTTCTACCACGACTCCCTCGACATCAATAACCCGCAGCATCGCGAAATTTCCGCGATCCGCCTGGTTGCCAAGATGCCGACCCTGGCAGCGATGGTTTACAAGTACTCCATGGGCCAACCCATGATGTACCCGCGCAACGACCTGACGTACGCGGAAAACTTCCTGCACATGATGTTCAACACGCCGTGCGAGATCAAACCGATCAGCCCGGTGCTCGCCAAGGCAATGGATCGGATTTTCATCCTCCACGCCGACCACGAGCAGAACGCATCGACATCCACCGTGCGTCTGGCAGGTTCGTCGGGTGCCAACCCGTTTGCCTGTATCGCCGCCGGCATCGCCGCCCTCTGGGGCCCTGCCCACGGTGGTGCGAACGAAGCCGTCCTGACCATGCTCGATGAAATCGGCGATGTCTCGAACATCGACAAATTCATCGCCAAGGCCAAGGACAAAAACGATCCGTTCAAACTGATGGGCTTCGGTCACCGCGTTTACAAAAACCGCGACCCACGCGCCACTGTGATGAAGCAGACCTGCGACGAAGTGCTGAAAGAACTGGGCATCAACAACGATCCGCAACTCGAACTGGCCATGCGCCTGGAAGAGATCGCCCTGACCGACCCGTACTTCATCGAACGCTCGCTGTACCCGAACGTCGACTTCTACTCGGGGATCATCCTCAAGGCGATCGGCATTCCGACCAGCATGTTCACCGTGATCTTCGCGCTGGCACGTACCGTCGGCTGGATCTCCCACTGGAAAGAAATGCTCTCCAGCCCGTACAAGATCGGCCGTCCGCGCCAGCTGTACACCGGCTACGAGTCGCGTGACATCTCCAAGCTGGAAGACCGCAAATAAGATTTGTCTTGCGATAACGTCTTAAGTTGTATCGGGAACGGCCTCTATTTATATAGGGGCCGTTTTTGTTTGTCTGGGATTTGGGGATTGGGGATTGGGGGCATATCCGTTGCTGCGGGTGGTGCCGCTGGCGGTTTCGCTCTTACAGCGAGTCCCTTTTTCAAACGCCAAAAAGGAACCAAGAGGCTTTGCCCCTGGCGTACGGCACTTCGCTGAGGCTCAGTGTTCCCTCGCTACGGTGTCCATCCGGGGGCATCGCCTACGGTTTGCTTCGCTGCACCTCCTCTCGATGTGTTCGACTTCGTCGAACGGCGCTGCGCGCCTAACCCCCGGATGAACACCTCCGCTCGGCCTGCCGATGGGGCAAAAAATCAAAAGCCGAAGCCAGATCAAGATCAAAAGCCAGATCAAGAGCCCCTCACCCTAGCCCTCTCCCGGAGGGAGAGGGAATTGATCGAGGTGTTTGGGAAAGCTTCGCCGACGTGCGATACCGCGGTGGACTCAGGCTTTGAAAAGCACCCAAATCAGCCCCATTTCCTTCCACTACCGGAGGGAGAGGTGACTGATTGAGGTGTTTGGGAGAGCTACGCCGACGTGCGATACCGCGTCGAACTTATATTCTGAAAATCCCACAAATTGGCCCCCTCTCCCTCGGGAGAGGGCTGGGGTGAGGGGTGAATCCAACACCAATCCAAAGCCGAATACGCTGTTGCTCCTCACCACTCAACAGGATGAGCGTTAGCTCGGCTGCGGCTTTTGATCTGTAAGGCGACGTCGGAAGGCTGAGTGGAGGGATTGATCCGGGCGTGGGAGCGCAGCGACCGTTTGGCGCAGCCAAACACAGCGAGAGGAGGTGCAGCGAAGCAAACCGTAGGCGCTGCGCCCGGATCGATCCCGCAGCGAAGGAACCCCGAGCCCCGGCGAGCGGGCCGCACGTAGGAGCAAGCCTTTTTGGTTACTTTTTCGGCGTCTGGAAAAAGTGACCCGCCGTAAGGGCGGAACCCTAAGCAGCCATTACCGCAGCAACGGATATGTACACAGCTCTAGCCAATAAACGCCCAATAAAAATGCCCCGATCTCTCAACCGGGGCATCCAGCACAACATTACAAACCCATCAAACCATCAAACCATCAATGCGAAACGGCTCCACTCGCCCCCAACCCAGTCTGCGAACGCACAAACTGCGGGAAGAACAGTGCACGCTCGTTCTCTGCCGCCGCCGACTTGTCAGTGATCGAGAAGAACCAGATCCCGGCGAAGGCAATGATCATAGAAAACAGCGCCGGGTATTCGTAAGGGAAGATCGCCTTCTCGTGATGCAGAATCTGCACCCAGATGGTCGGGCCAAGGATCATCAGGCCTACAGCACTCACCAGACCCAGCCAGCCGCCAATCATCGCGCCACGGGTGGTCAGCTTCTTCCAGTACATCGAAAGCAGCAGCACCGGGAAGTTACAGCTCGCCGCGATGGAGAACGCCAGGCCGACCATGAACGCGATGTTCTGGCTTTCGAACAGGATGCCCAGGCCGATGGCCAGTACGCCCAGCGCGACGGTGGTGATCTTCGAAACGCGGATTTCATCCTTCTCGTTGGCCTTGCCCTTCTTGATCACACTGGCATACAGGTCGTGAGACACCGCCGAAGCACCGGCCAGGGTCAGACCCGCCACAACCGCCAGAATGGTCGCGAACGCCACGGCCGAGATGAAGCCGAGGAAAATACTGCCACCCACTGCGTCGGCCAGATGCACCGCCGCCATGTTGTTGCCGCCGAGCAACGCGCCCGCTGCATCTTTGAACGCAGGGTTAGTGCTGACCAACAGAATCGCGCCGAAGCCGATGATGAACGTCAGGATGTAGAAGTAGCCGATGAAACCTGTCGCATACAGCACGCTCTTGCGCGCTTCTTTTGCGTCACTCACGGTGAAGAAGCGCATCAAAATGTGCGGCAGACCCGCAGTACCGAACATCAACGCCAGACCGAGCGAGAACGCCGAGATCGGATCTTTCACCAGACCGCCGGGGCTCATGATCGCCTCGCCTTTCGGGTGAACCTTGATGGCTTCGGAAAACAGCACGTTGAAGTCGAAGTTGACGTGCTTCATCACCATCAGCGCCATGAACGAGGCACCGGACAGCAGCAGCACTGCCTTGATGATTTGCACCCAAGTGGTCGCGAGCATGCCGCCGAACAGCACGTACATGCACATCAGGATACCAACCAGAATCACCGCAACGTGGTAATCGAGGCCAAACAGCAACTGGATCAGCTTGCCGGCACCGACCATTTGCGCGATCAGGTAGAACGCCACCACCACCAGCGAGCCGCAGGCGGACAGCGAGCGGATCTGGGTCTGGCCCAAGCGGTAGGACGCTACGTCGGCAAAAGTGTATTTGCCCAGATTGCGAAGACGCTCGGCGATCAGGAACAGAATGATCGGCCAGCCCACCAGGAAGCCGATCGAATAGATCAGGCCGTCGTAGCCGGAGGTGAACACCAGCGCGGAAATACCCAGGAAGGAGGCCGCCGACATGTAATCACCGGCAATCGCCAGACCGTTCTGGAAACCGGTGATCTTGCCGCCCGCCGCATAGTAGTCGGCAGCCGACTTGTTGCGTTTGGAGGCCCAGTAGGTGATGCACAGGGTCGCACCGACGAAGGCCACGAACATCACGATCGCGGAAACGTTGAGCGGTTGTTTCTGGACTTCGCCGGTCAGGGCTTCAGCCGCCCAGACGGCCGGCGCGAACGCCGAAATGCTCAAAAAAGCCAGTAGACGCCGGATCATTGCTGAGCCTCCTTGAGAATCGCATTGTTCAGGTCGTCAAACTCGCCATTGGCACGGCGCACATAAATGCCGGTCAGGATAAAGGCTGAAACAATCAGCCCGACACCGATCGGGATGCCCCAGGTAATCGAGGACTCGGGACTGATTTTCGCCCCCAGCACCTGCGGCCCGTAAGCAATAAGAAGGATGAATGCGGAGTACAACCCAAGCATGATCGCCGAGAGAATCCAGGCGAATCTTTCCCTTTTACTCACCAGCTCCTTGAAGCGCGGGCTGTTTTGTATCGAGAGGTAAATGCTGTCGTTCATTGTTTTTATCCTCGCAGCACAGATTATTGTTGGAACGTATCCACTGTATGCGGCTGCGGAACAGGTTCCAGACGACCTTAGTATTAGAACGTCATGATGTTTGCGCCAATTTTCAGCATGCAATAAATAAATGTAGGAGTGAGCCTGCTCGCGATAGCGTCGTTTCAGTCAACATTGACGTTAACTGACCGGTCGCTATCGCGAGCAGGCTCACTCCTACAGAAAGCCTGCGATGTGCGGGTTATTTAGTCCAGTCAGCTACGCGATCCGGGTGTTTGGCAACCCAGGCCTTGGCCGCTGCGTCAGGCTTGGCGCCGTCCTGAATCGCCAGCATGACTTCGCCGATTTCGTCTTTCGACGCCCACTGGAAGTTTTTCAGGAACTTGGCCACTTCCGGCGCCTTGGCTTCAAGCTCCTTGCTGCCGATGCTGTTCACGGTTTCAGACGCGCCGTACACGCCTTTTGGATCGTCGAGGAAGCGCAGTTTCCACTTGGCGAACATCCAGTGCGGCACCCAACCGGTGACGGCAATGGATTCGTTTTTCTTCTCGGCACGGGTCAGCTCGGCGATCATGCCGGCGCCGGAACTGGCTTTGAGGGAGTATTTGTCCAGACCGTAGTCCTTGATGGCCTGGTCGGTCTTGAGCATTACGCCTGAACCGGCATCGATGCCGACGATGCGGTTCCTGAAGGTGTCGTCGGTTTTCAGGTCTTCGATGGATTTGGCTTTGACGTACTCCGGCACAATCAGGCCGATTTTTGCGTCCTTGAAGTTCGGGCCGTAATCGACGACTTGATCCTTGTTCTTCGTCCAGTAGTCACCGTGGGTGACCGGCAGCCAGGCCGACAGCATGGCATCGAGTTTGCCGGTGGCAACGCCCTGCCACATGATTCCGGTGGCGACGGCTTGCAGTTTCACGTCATAGCCGAGTTTCTGTTTGATCACTTCGGCGGCCACGTGGGTGGTCGCAACGCTGTCGGACCAGCCGTCAACGTAACCGATGTTCAGGGTTTTGGTTTCTGCACTGGCCAGCGTGGAGCCCATCGCAAGTACCAGAGCGGCACCTGCGCCTAAAAGTCGTCGCATCTTCATCGTTACTTCCCCGAAATGCTGCGCCCGACGGGTGCCGGACGACGTCAACGTATTGTTATGGTGCACAGCGCCCCCATCACGCCTGACCGCAGACTCGTTCGAACATCAGCATGATTTATGAACAAGGGTACTGACGACTTTGATCATCAACCCGACGCTCAAGGCGACCTGCTCTGCCAGCGACCTCAAGGCAACGAGAAACGACATCAGAAAGCCATTAATCACACTGACAAGCACACCGTGGTGCAATCCGCCCGAACTTTGCATGTCAACGTGATGCAGCACACCAAGCCCGGCACAAATGCAGGTAACATGCGGCGCTTTGCTGCCACTTGGCCTGACCATGTCCGCGACCCCACGCTTTGCTTTTTTGCCCTATCTGTTTGCCAGCCTGCTCGGATTGTTCGCCCTCGGCGGTTTCTGGTACGGCCTTGGCAAACCGGTGATCCTGCCGGACGTGGCGAGCCCCACGCACAAGCTGCAATGCGCCTCTTACACGCCGTTCGATAAAGACCAGTCGCCGTTCGACGTGCCGTTCAAGCTGCGCCCCGAGCGCATGGACGCCGACCTCGCTTTACTGGCGACCCGCTTCGAATGCATCCGCACCTACTCAATGACCGGCCTCGAAGCGCTACCGGATCTGGCGCGCAAACACGGTCTGAAATTAATGATCGGTGCCTGGGTCAACAGCAACCCGGTGGACACCGGGAAGGAAGTCAACCTGCTGATCGCCTCGGCCAACGCCAACCCGGATGTGGTGAGTGCAGTGATCGTCGGCAACGAAGCATTGCTGCGCAAGGAAGTGACTGGCGCGCACCTGGCCAAACTGATCAACAAGGTCAAAAGTCAGGTCAAGCAACCGGTGACCTATGCCGATGTCTGGGAGTTCTGGCTCCAGCATCCGGAAGTCGCCCCTGTTGTGGATTTCCTGACCATCCACTTGCTGCCGTACTGGGAAGACGACCCGTCGAACATCGATGCGGCGTTGCAGCATGTCGCCCAAGTGCGTCAAGTGTTCGGCAACAAGTTCGCCCCCAAGGACGTGATGATCGGTGAAACCGGCTGGCCGAGCGAAGGCCGTCAGCGCGAAACCGCGTTGCCGAGCCGGGTCAACGAAGCCAAGTTCATCCGCGGATTCGTGGCAATGGCCGAGCATGAGGGCTGGCGCTACAACCTGATCGAAGCGTTCGACCAACCGTGGAAACGTGCCAGTGAAGGCGCTGTCGGCGGGTATTGGGGGCTGTTCGATGCCGATCGCCAGGACAAGGGCGTACTCGCCGGGCCGGTAACGAACGTGCCGTTCTGGAAAGAGTGGCTGGCTGTGGGCGGTTTGATTTTCCTCGGCACGCTGTTGCTGGGCGGTCGGATTCGCACGACCCGTTCAGCACTGATTCTTCCGCTGCTGGGCGCCTTGGCGGCTTGCTCGATTGGCGCTTGGGGCGATTTGGCGCTGGTCACCACGCGATTCGCCAGCGAATGGTTATGGGTTGGCTTGCTGACTCTTTTGAATTTGTTGGTGCTGATGCATGCCGCACTGGCGCTGAGTACCCGCGAAGGTTGGCGTGAACGTGCCTTCAACTTGCTGGAACGCCGGGCCGGATGGCTGGTGCTGGCGGCAGGTTTCGCCGGGGCGGTGATGATGCTGGAACTGGTGTTCGATCCGCGCTATCGCAGCTTTCCGAGCATGGCGTTTGTGCTGCCAGCGCTGGTTTACCTGTGCCGCCCGGTCAGCGTGCCTCGGCGCGAAATCGCCCTGCTGACCTTTATTGTTGGCGTGGGGATTGCGCCGCAGTTGTTTCGTGAAGGGCTGCACAATGAACAGGCCTGGGGCTGGGCGCTGGTCAGTGTGTTGATGGTTATCGCGTTGTGGCGCTGCCTCCGGGTTCGCAACGCCTAAGCTTCATTGCTGGCATTGGCCTCATCGCTGGCAAGCCAGCTCCCACAGGTATTTCGTTGAACACAAAATATGTGAAAAACGATAATCCATGTGGGAGCTGGCTTGCCAGCGATGACTGACCCTCAGACGCTACGGGGCGCCCTGACCAACCGCAATCCGGCAATCACCACCGCAAACACCGCCAACGTCGTGTTGTACAACGCCAGCGCCGGCAAGCCGAACACCAGCGCCAACACCGCCAGCCACCACCCTGCCCGTCCCGGCGCGATGAATCCGGTCACTGCCGCCGCCAACGCCGCCCAACCCAATACCTTGAAATGAATCATCAGTCCAAGGTTCGAGCGCACCTGGCATTCCCAGCGGCTGGCCTCGTCGACGCAGATGCCGACCCACTGCCCGTCCTCCATGAAGCCATAACGCGCGCCGTAACTGGCGAGCAACCATAACGGCAACAGAACGAGCAACAAAATCAGGGGCAAGCGGCGGGACATGGAACGCTCCAATCGACGGAAATCGGCGGCCAGCTTAATCTGCCGCCATTCATACGCAAGCACTAACAACACTTAACTCGCCACTTGATCGGTGCAAAGTGTATCGTCCAGCTACTATTACCCCGATTTCCGCCTGTTTGGTGCCGAGTCATGGCACTTTGGCGCAAGTCCGGTGGTCATAGCCTGCGAACTTCATTCGGCACCTTCCTCTAAGGGATCTAGTCATGCTCCGTTCCTTGCGCTTTGCCGCCCTGTTTGGCGGCCTTATTCTGAGTGCGTCCGCACTGGCGGTGGATATCGACGCCGCCAGTTATGGCTATCCCCTGACCAACCCGTTCGAAGCGACGATCGCCACAACTCCGCCGGATCTGCGCCCTGAATTGCCACTGGACGATGACATCGACCAGGCCGACCGCAGCGTCACCCTGCGTCCGGAGCGCGAATTCATCCTGCCGGACAACTTCTGGCCAGTGAAAAAACTTACTTACCGCATTGCCACCCAGGACAAGCCCGCACCGCTGATCTTCCTGATCGCCGGCACTGGCGCGCGCTACGACAGCACGCTCAACGAGTACCTGAAAAAGCTTTATTACAAAGCTGGCTATCACGTCGTGCAGTTGTCGTCGCCCACCAGCTTCGACTTCATGAGCGCCGCTTCGCGCTTCGCAACGCCAGGCGTGACCAAAGAAGACGCCGAAGACATGTACCGGGTGATGCAGGCAGTGCGCGCGCAAAATCCGAAACTGCCGGTCACCGAGTATTACCTCACCGGTTACAGTCTCGGTGCTCTGGACGCCGCCTTCGTCGCGCATCTGGACGAGACCCGTCGCAGCTTCAACTTCAAGAAAGTCTTGCTGCTGAACCCGCCGGTCAACCTCTACACGTCGATCACCAACCTCGACAAACTGGTGCAGACCGAAGTTAAGGGCATCAACAACAGCACCACCTTCTATGAACTGGTACTGAGCAAACTGACCCGCTACTTCCAGCAAAAAGGCTACATCGATCTCAACGACGCCCTGCTCTACGACTTCCAGCAGTCCAAGCAGCACTTGAGCAACGAGCAGATGGCAATGCTGATCGGCACGTCATTCCGATTCTCGGCGGCCGACATCGCGTTCACCTCTGACCTGATCAACCGTCGCGGCCTGATCATCCCACCGAAATACCCGATCACCGAAGGCACCAGCCTTACGCCGTTTCTCAAGCGTGCGCTGCAATGCGACTTCGACTGCTACCTGACCGAACAAGTCATCCCGATGTGGCGTGCCCGCACCGACGGCGGCAGCCTGCTGCAACTGATCGACCAGGTGAGCCTTTATGCGCTTAAGGATTACCTGCACGACAGCCCGAAAATCGCTGTCATGCACAACGCCGACGACGTGATCCTCGGCCCTGGCGACCTCGGCTTCCTGCGCAAGACCTTCGGTGATCGACTGACCGTTTATCCACTGGGCGGCCATTGCGGCAACATTAACTACCGCGTCAACAGCGACGCCATGCTGGAGTTCTTCCGTGGCTAAATATCTCCTGCTGATTGCAGCGTTCCTCTGTGCAGGCGTGGCCCAGGCCGACAACAGCAAAGCCAACGCACCGGTGGTGATCGACAGTGACGGCTTCAAGGAGCCGCTGTCCAAACTCAAATTCAACCCGGGGCTGGATCAACGCGAATTCGAGCGCTCGACGCTCGGCGCGTTGAACGTCTATGACCCGCTGGAAGAGTGGAACCGCCGGGTTTATCACTTCAACTATCGCTTCGACCAGTGGGTGTTCCTGCCGGTCGTCGATGGCTATCGCTACATCACGCCGAGTTTCCTGCGCACCGGCGTGAGCAACTTCTTCAACAACCTTGGCGACGTGCCGAACCTGGTCAACAGCCTGTTGCAGTTCAAGGGCCAGCGTTCGATGGAAACCACCGCGCGTCTGCTGCTCAACACCACTATTGGCATCGCCGGCCTGTGGGATCCGGCTACCGCCATGGGCCTGCCCCGCCAGAGCGAAGACTTCGGCCAGACGTTGGGCTTCTATGGCGTACCGGGCGGCGCGTACTTCGTGTTGCCGATTTTCGGCCCGTCGAACCTGCGTGACACCGCCGGCCTCGCCGTGGATTACACAGCGGAATCGGCGATCAACTTCCTCAACGTCTCGGAAGTCAGCTCCAACCATCCGGAAGTCTGGGTGCTGCGTGGCGTCGACAAGCGCTACCAGACGAGCTTCCGCTACGGTCAGCTGAACTCGCCGTTCGAGTACGAAAAAGTGCGTTACGTGTACACGGAATCGCGCAAGTTGCAGATCGCCGAGTAAATCCGGCAGGCACAAAAAAGGGCCATTCGATGCAAGTCGAATGGCCCTTTTCATTTAGCGACACAAATCAACTGTAGGAGTGAGCCTGCTCGCTCCTACAGGGGGATGGAGCTCATCCCCTGAGGGCGCGCCAGATTTTGCTGACGCCAACTACAACCGCCAACACTGCCGCACCCGCCACGATCCCCGCCACGCCATTAAGCAACAACGGCACCACAAACCCCGCCCCACCTGCCGCAGCGCCGACACCTTCGATCCAGTGATGCACCACTGGCACGCCGTGGGTCAGGATCCCGCCACCGACCAAAAACATCGCCGCCGTGCCAATCACCGACAGGCTTTTCATCATGTACGGCGCGGCACGCAAGATGCCGTTGCCAATGCTCCTCGCCATTTGCCCGGGCTTTTGGGTCAACCATAAGCCGAGGTCGTCGAGTTTGACGATGCCCGCTACCAGACCATAAACGCCAACGGTCATGACGATGGCAATGCCCGACATGACAATCACTTGTTGAGTCAGCGACGCGTCGGCCACGGTGCCAAGGGTGATGGCGATGATTTCGGCAGAGAGGATAAAGTCGGTACGGATCGCGCCTTTGATCTTGTCCTTCTCAAACGCCACCAGATCGGTGGTCGGATCAGCCACGGCTTCTACCAATTGCGCATGATCGGCGTCGTCTTCAGCCTTGCTGTGCAAAAATTTGTGCGCGAGTTTCTCGAAGCCTTCGAAACACAGGTATGCACCGCCGATCATCAACAGTGGTGTCACCAGCCACGGCACGAATGCGCTGATCGCCAGGGCCGACGGCACCAGAATCAGTTTATTGACGAAGGAGCCCTTGGCCACCGCCCACACCACGGGGATTTCCCGCTCGGCACGCACGCCGGAGACCTGCTGGGCATTGAGCGCCAGATCGTCGCCCAGTACCCCGGCGGTCTTCTTGGCGGCCATTTTGGTCATCAACGCCACATCGTCCAGAACGGTGGCAATGTCGTCGATCAGCACCAGCAAACTGCTTCCTGCCATGAATCATGTTTCCTTTTGTGAATGATGCCGTGCAGCATAGCGCGACCGCAGGCCACACGGGGCATTCTTGAGCGCTGTGCAACGCCGGTGCTACCATGCGCCACCGCCAGAACAGGCAAGGAACCACCGGGTTTATGAGCACAATCCGCGAGCGCAATAAAGAACTGATCCTGCGTGCAGCCAGTGAAGAATTTGCCGACAAAGGCTTCGCTGCGACTAAAACCAGCGACATCGCCGCGAAGGCGGGATTGCCCAAGCCCAACGTCTACTACTATTTCAAGTCCAAGGAAAACCTCTACCGCGAGGTTCTGGAAAGCATCATCGAGCCGATACTGCAGGCCTCGACCCCCTTCAATCCGGACGGCGTGCCGAGCGAAGTGCTCAGCGGCTATATCCGCTCGAAGATCCGTATCTCCCGCGACCTGCCCTTCGCCTCCAAGGTGTTCGCCAGCGAAATCATGCACGGCGCCCCGCACCTGAGCGCCGACCTCGTCGAGCAACTCAACGGCCAGGCCAAGCACAACATCGACTGCATCCAGATTTGGATCGACCGCGGCCAGATCGCCCCGATCGACCCGAACCACCTGATGTTCAGCATCTGGGCCGCGACCCAGACCTACGCCGACTTCGACTGGCAGATCTCTGCGGTGACCGGCAAAGAGAAGCTGGACGAGGCGGATTATGAAGCGGCGGCGCAGACGATTATTCGGCTGGTGCTCAAAGGGTGTGAGCCGGATCAGTAAGACCGCGGTGCCATCCTTCGCGAGCAAGCCCGCTCCCACACTGGATTTGTGAACGACAGAGATTTAATGTGGGAGCGGGCTTGCTCGCGAAGGGGGCAACTCAATTTCCGCTCAAAGCCAAATCGCATCCCACAGCGGATAGTTGCCTAGCTTTTCAACCAACCCAGCCCGCAAAGGATTAGCTACGACATACCGCGCTACCTTCACCAAATCTTCTTCCCGCCGCAATGCCCGATCATGAAAGCCTTGCTGCCAGAGGCTGCCACTCCTTTCAGTCGCCTTGTTGACTGCCCGAGTGCTCAAGGACTTGGCCTGACACATAAGTTCTCCCAGCGACCCCCGCTGCAATTGGATCAACCAGTGGAAATGATCCGGCATCACGACCCAGGCCAGAGTTTCAGCCAATCCTTCGTCCTGCGCATGCCTGAATTGACGAACCACCAGCCTCCCAAGATCTGGACTCCTGAAAACGGATTCGCGCTTGAGCGTATTGGCAGTCAGTAAATAGATGCGATTTTGTTCGGCATAGCGACCGATTCGCAGGCGATGTGATGCGGAAAGTTTGGGCATTCCTTTGCCTCTATATCTTGATGAACTCTTTGAGAGCCTAGAACAGGAAAGTGGAGGTCGAGTGAATGACTTTTAGCGGGATGTGTCCGAAAGGTTGCTTTCGCGAGCAAGCCCGCTCCCACATTGGTTCTGTGCCGTTCACAGAAACAGTGTAGGAACAAACCCGCTCGCGATAGCGGTCGATCAGTCAACGCAAATCAGGCAGTCACCCCCGCATCCGCCTTCAAATCCAGCGCCTCCACAGCTTTGATCGCCACTTGCTCGTCAACATCCGACAGATCCCCGCTAATCCCGATCGCCCCCAGCACTTCACCCGCCTGATTTCGAATCAACACACCGCCCGGTGCCGGGACGACGCTGCCCTGCCCCATGCTGTTGAGCGCGGCGTAGAAGGCGGGACGTTTTTGGGCGTCGTCGGTGAGCAGGCGTGAGCCTTTGCCCAGGGCGATGGCGCCCCAGGCTTTGCCGATGGCGACTTGCGGGCGCAAAAGGCTGGCGCCGTCTTCGCGCTGCAGGGCGATCAGGTGGCCGCCGGTGTCGAGTACCGCGATGGTCAGGGGAGCGGCGGAGATGACGCGGCCGGCGTGGATGGCTTCGTTGACCAGGTTGACTGCAACTTTCAAGGTTAAAGCGCTCATGGTGCTGTCCTCATTTTGTTATTGGAAAGCGGTTGGGCTGCGCGTTTGTGCCGCAGCCCGATGCAACAAATAGAACACAATGGACTGTTTTTTTGTATACAATAATTATCGAAAAGCGCCACATGCGACGAAAAGCCACAGCACATACGGCTTCCGACGAATGAAACAGGCGCTTGAGAAAATGGATTGACCTGCGCCGTCCGCCGTGAATACACTCTGCGCAAAGCCACTTGTATACAATTACAAAACGTAAAGAGGCACAAAACCATGAGCAAAATGAGAGCAATCGAAGCCGCCGTTCTGGTGATGCGCCGCGAAGGGGTTGATACCGCTTTTGGCATTCCCGGCGCCGCCATCAACCCGCTGTACTCGGCTTTGCAAAAAGTCGGTGGCATCGATCACGTCCTTGCTCGCCACGTTGAAGGCGCCTCGCACATGGCCGAGGGCTACACCCGCACCAAGGCCGGCAACATCGGCGTGTGCATCGGGACTTCCGGCCCTGCCGGTACCGACATGGTCACCGGGCTCTACAGCGCCTCGGCCGACTCGATTCCAATCCTCTGCATCACCGGCCAGGCACCCCGCGCCCGTATGCACAAGGAAGACTTCCAGGCTGTCGATATCACCAGCATCGTCAAGCCAGTCACCAAGTGGGCGACCACTGTTCTTGAACCGGGCCAAGTGCCTTACGCGTTCCAGAAGGCATTCTTTGAAATGCGCTCCGGCCGTCCAGGTCCGGTGCTGATCGACCTGCCGTTCGACGTGCAGATGGCCGAAATCGAATTCGACATCGACGCTTACCAGCCGCTGCCACTGGCCAAACCGACCGCGACCCGCGTTCAGGTCGAGAAGGCTCTGGCCTTGCTGGATCAGGCCGAGCGCCCATTGCTGGTGGCCGGCGGCGGCATCATCAACGCCGACGCCAGCGACTTGCTGGTCGAGTTCGCTGAACTGACCGGCATCCCGGTCATCCCGACCCTGATGGGCTGGGGCACCATCCCTGACGATCACCCGTTGATGGTCGGCATGGTCGGTCTGCAGACCTCGCACCGTTACGGCAACGCCACGATGCTGAAATCCGACGTCGTGTTGGGTATCGGTAACCGCTGGGCCAACCGTCACACCGGTTCGGTTGATGTCTACACCGAAGGTCGCAAATTCATTCACGTCGACATCGAAGGCACCCAGATCGGCCGCGTGTTCACGCCGGATCTGGGCATCGTTTCCGACGCCGCTGCCGCGCTGACCGTGTTCATCGAAGTGGCCCGTGAATGGCAAGCCGCCGGCAAGCTGAAAAACCGTAGCGCCTGGCTGCAGGATTGCCAGCAGCGCAAAGCCAGCCTGCATCGCAAAACCCACTTCGACAACGTGCCGGTCAAGCCACAGCGCGTTTATGAAGAAATGAACCAAGTGTTCGGTAAAGACACCTGCTACGTCAGCACCATTGGTCTGTCGCAGATTGCCGGCGCGCAGTTCCTGCACGTCTACAAGCCGCGTCACTGGATCAACTGTGGCCAGGCCGGCCCGCTGGGCTGGACCATTCCGGCAGCGCTAGGCGTGGTGAAGGCCGATCCGAGCCGGAAAGTCGTGGCCCTGTCGGGGGACTATGATTTCCAGTTCATGATCGAAGAACTGGCGGTCGGCGCTCAGTTCAAACTGCCTTACATCCACGTCGTGGTGAACAACTCGTACCTGGGCCTGATCCGTCAGGCACAGCGCGGGTTCGAGATGGACTACTGCGTGCAGCTGTCCTTCGATAACCTGAACGCGCCGGAGCTCAACGGTTACGGCGTCGATCATGTCGCCGTCGCTGAAGGTCTGGGTTGCAAGGCTCTGCGCGTATTCGAGCCATCGGAAATCGCCCCTGCCCTGCGCAAGGCCGAAGAGATGATCGAAGAGTTCAAGGTGCCGGTGATTGTTGAAATCATTCTGGAGCGTGTGACCAACATCTCCATGGGCACCGAAATCAACGCGGTCAACGAGTTTGAAGACCTGGCACTGGTCGGCAACGATGCGCCAACGGCGATTTCGCTGCTCGACTGATTTGCTTTAGCTGATGCTCGTTCCCACGCTCTGCGTGGGAATGCAGCCGGGACGCTCTGCGTCCCAAAGCGGACGCAGAGCGTCCATTGAGGCATTCCCACGCAGAGCGTGGGAACGAGAATTTAAACGGGAGACCACCATGCCGCGTTTCGCAGCCAACCTGTCCATGCTGTTCACCGAACAGGATTTCCTTGCCCGTTTCGATGCCGCCGCCAAGGCCGGTTTCAGTGGCGTTGAATACCTGTTTCCGTATGATTTCAGCTCCGCCGAAATCAAGGCCAGGCTCGACGCCAACGGTCTGACTCAGGTGCTGTTCAACCTGCCGGCCGGTGACTGGGCCAAGGGCGAGCGCGGTATCGCGTGCCTGCCGGACCGGGTCGAAGAGTTCCGCGCCGGTGTCGATCTGGCCATCGCTTACGCGCAAGTTCTGGGCAACACTCAGATCAACTGTCTGGCCGGTATCCGCCCACAAGGCGTGGACGATGCCACCGTAGAAAAAACCTTCGTCGCCAACCTGCGCTACGCCGCCGACAAGCTGCAAGCGGCCGGCATCAAACTGGTGATGGAAGCGATCAACACCCGCGACATCCCCGGTTTCTACCTGAACAACACGGCGCAAGCCCTGTCGATTTGCGAACAAGTCGGCAGTGCCAATCTGTTCCTGCAATACGACATCTATCACATGCAAATCATGGAAGGCGACCTGGCCCGCACGCTGCAATCGCACTTGGGCGAGATCAACCATGTGCAACTGGCGGACAACCCTGGCCGCAACGAACCGGGTACTGGCGAGATCAACTACCGCTTCCTGTTCGAGCACCTGGACCGCATCGGTTATCAGGGGTGGGTCGGCTGCGAATACAAGCCGCTGACTACCACCGAAGCAGGCCTCGGCTGGCTGAAAACCCATAACGCAATCTGACGCAGATCCCCTGTAGGAGTGAGCCTGCTCGCGATGAGGCTCACTCCTACATAAAAGCAACAGCTTTCCCCTATTTGCTTGAGCAAGACAAAAACAAGAGGATTTTCTCATGGCTAAAATCGGATTTATCGGCACCGGCATCATGGGCCACCCAATGGCGGCGAACCTGCAAAAAGCCGGTCACAGCCTGTTCCTGTCGGCGCACCACGACGCTGCCCCGGCCGATCTGGTCGCAGCCGGCGCCGTCGCTCTGGCCAACCCGCGCGAAGTTGCCCAGGAAGCCGAATTCATCATTGTCATGGTGCCGGACACCCCTCAGGTCGATGACGTGCTGTTCCGTGCCGACGGCGTTGCCGCAGGCCTGAGCAAAGGCAAAATCGTTATCGACATGAGCTCGATCTCGCCGACTGCCACCAAGGCTTTCGCTGCGAAGATCAACGAGAAAGGCGCGCAATACCTCGACGCACCGGTATCCGGCGGTGAAGTCGGCGCCAAGGCAGCGACCCTCAGCATCATGATCGGTGGCGATGTCGATGCGTTCGAGCGCGCATTGCCGCTGTTCCAGGCCATGGGCAAGAACATCACGCTGGTCGGCGGTAACGGCGACGGTCAAACCGCCAAGGTCGCCAACCAGATCATCGTTGCCCTGAACATTCAGGCCGTGGCTGAAGCCCTGCTGTTCGCCTCGAAAAACGGTGCCGATCCAGCCAAGGTGCGTGAAGCGCTGATGGGCGGTTTCGCCTCCTCGAAGATCCTTGAAGTGCACGGTGAGCGCATGATCAAAGGCACTTTCGATCCTGGCTTCCGCATCAGCCTGCACCAGAAAGACCTGAACCTGGCCCTGCAAGGCGCCAAAGAGCTGAACATCAACCTGCCGAACACCGCCAACGCCCAGCAAGTGTTCAGCACCTGCGCAGCGATCGGTGGCAGTAACTGGGACCACTCGGCGCTGATCAAAGGCCTGGAACACATGGCCAACTTCTCGATCCGCGACAAGAAATAATCTGCGCCTATGGCTCGCTTCCTGTGGGAGCGGGCTTGCCCGCGATGGCTTCAACTCGGTCTGCCTGAACGACCGCAGCGCCTGATTCGCTGGCAAGCCAGCTCCCACAAGGACCGCGCCGCTACACCGTTGTCGCTTTATCCCAATAACAAGAATTCCGGGAGCCCGCCATGTCGGTCGATCCGCAACAACTGCTGCGCGAGCTGTTTGCCACAGCCATCGACGCGGCCCATCCGCAGCAAGTCCTCGAAGCCCATTTGCCCGCCGACCGCACCGGCCGTGTGATCGTCATCGGTGCCGGCAAAGCCGCGGCCGCCATGGCCGAAGTGGTAGAGCGCTGCTGGCAGGGTGAAGTGTCTGGCCTGGTGGTGACCCGTTACGGTCACGGCGCCCCTTGCACAAAAATCGAAGTGGTCGAAGCCGCGCATCCCGTGCCGGATGCTGCCGGCCTGGCCGTGGCCAAACGCGTGCTGGATCTGGTCAGCAACCTGAGCGAAGACGACCGGGTGATTTTTCTGTTGTCCGGTGGCGGTTCTGCCCTGCTCGCCCTGCCGGCCACAGGCATCACCCTGGCCGACAAGCAGTCGATCAACAAAGCCCTGCTCAAATCCGGCGCGACCATCGGCGAGATGAACTGCGTGCGCAAGCACCTCTCGGCGATCAAGGGCGGACGCCTGGGCAAGGCCTGCTGGCCTGCAACGGTTTATACCTATGCGATTTCGGATGTGCCGGGCGACCTCGCCACGGTCATCGCCTCCGGCCCGACGGTGGCCGACCCGAGCACCAGCGCCGAAGCCTTGGCGATCATCAAGCGCTACGGCATCGAAATTCCGGCGTCGGTGCGCACTTGGCTGCAAAGCCCGGAATCGGAAACCGTCAAACCCGGTGATCCAAGTCTGGCCCGCAGTCATTTCCAACTGATCGCCCGTCCGCAGCAATCCCTGGAAGCGGCGGCGGTGAAATGCCGTCAGGCCGGTTTCAGTCCATTGATCCTCGGTGACCTCGAAGGCGAGTCCCGCGATGTGGCGAAAGTCCACGCCGGCATCGCCCGCCAGATCATCCAGCACGGCCAGCCCCTGGCGGCGCCCTGCGTGATTTTGTCCGGCGGCGAAACCACCGTGACCGTGCGCGGCAATGGCCGGGGCGGACGCAACGCCGAATTCCTCCTCAGCCTGACCGACAGCCTCAAGGGCCAGCCCGGCGTCTACGCCCTGGCCGGTGACACCGACGGCATCGACGGTTCGGAAGACAACGCTGGCGCAATCATGACACCGGACAGCTACGCCCGGGCTGCCGCCCTCGGTCTGAGCGCCAGCGACGAACTCGACAACAACAATGGCTACGGCTACTTCGAGGCGCTCGACGCGTTGATCGTCACCGAGCCGACCCGCACCAACGTCAACGACTTCCGCGCCATCCTGATCCTCGAGAGCCCTAAACCATGACGCCTGACAAAAAGGTCAAAATCCTCGCCACCCTCGGACCTGCCGTCGATGGCATCAAAGACATCCGTGAACTGGTCGAGGCCGGGGTCAACATCTTCCGTCTGAACTTCAGCCACGGCGATCATGCCGACCACGCCAAGCGCTATCAGTGGATCCGCGAAGTCGAGCGCCAGCTCAACTATCCGCTGGGCATCCTGATGGATTTGCAAGGCCCGAAACTGCGGGTCGGCAAGTTCGCCGACGGCAAGGTTCAGTTGCATCGCGGCCAGGCGTTCCGCCTCGATCTGGACGCCACCCCGGGCGATGAACGCCGGGTGAACCTGCCCCATCCGGAGATCATCGAAGCGCTCGATGCCGGCATGGATCTGCTGCTCGACGACGGCAAACTGCGCCTGCGCGTGGTAACCAAATACGCCGACGCCATTGACACCACCGTGCTCAATGGCGGTGAGTTGTCGGATCGCAAAGGCGTCAACGTGCCGCAAGCCGTGCTCGACCTGAGTCCGCTGACCGCCAAGGATCGCCGCGATTTGAGCTTCGGTCTGGAACTGGGTGTGGACTGGGTCGCGTTGTCGTTCGTGCAACGCCCGCAAGACATCATCGAGGCCCGCGCATTGATCGGCAACAAAGCCTTCCTGATGGCGAAAATCGAGAAGCCTTCGGCCGTCGAGCAACTGCGCGAAATCGCCGAACTGAGCGACGCGATCATGGTGGCCCGTGGCGACCTCGGTGTCGAAGTGCCGGCGGAAAGCGTCCCGCAGATTCAGAAGGACATCATCACCACTTGCCGACAGCTCGGTAAGCCGGTGGTGGTAGCCACGCAGATGCTTGAGTCGATGCGCTTCTCGCCGGCACCGACCCGCGCCGAAGTCACGGACGTCGCCAACGCCGTGGCCGAGGGTGCCGATGCGGTGATGCTGTCAGCGGAAACCGCCTCCGGCGAATACCCGCTGGAAGCCGTGCAGATGATGAGCAAGATCATTCGCCAGGTGGAAAACGGCCCGGACTATCAGACCCAGCTCGACGTCAGCCGACCGAAAGCCGAAGCGACGGTGTCCGACGCCATCAGCTGCGCGATCCGGCGGATCGGCAACGTGTTGCCGGTGGCGGTGCTGGTCAATTACAGCGAATCCGGCACATCGAGCCTGCGTGCTGCGCGGGAGCGGCCGAAAGCGCCGATCCTCAACCTGACGCCGAATCTGCAGACCGCCCGCCGCTTGACCGTGGCGTGGGGGATTCACTCGGTGGTCAACGATCGCCTGCGTCAGGTCGATGAAGTCTGTTCGACCGCGCTGGAAATCGCCCAGGCCCAGGGAATGGCCGAGCGCGGCGACACGCTGCTGATTACGGCCGGCGTGCCGTTCGGGCAACCGGGGTCGACCAACTCGCTGCGGATCGAAACATTGATTTAACCCTTCACATGATCGTTCCCACGCTCCGCGTGGGAATGCAGCCCGGGACGCTCTGCGTCCCAAGAGCAGACGCAGAGCGTCCATTGAGGCATTCCCACGCAAAGCGTGGGAACGATCAGCATCGAAAAATCTGCCATGCCTGCCAATCATTTCAACACCCACTGCCCCGACTGGGCCGAGGCTTTGCTTAACGGTTTCAGTCAAATATTCCTCCAGCGTCATCCGCTGTGCGGCTTGCTGTGCCTGTTGGCGATTCTGTCCACCGCGCCGGTGTTGTTTGCCGGTGCGTTGCTCGGCGGTGTCGCCGGGTTGCTCACCGCGCAACGCCGCAACTACGCCAAGGCTGATCGCCAGGCTGGACTGTTCAGTTATAACGGCGTGCTGCTCGGCTTGTTGCTGAGCCTGTATTTCCCTTGGTCGCCGATGCTGCCGTCGCTGATTCTGGCGGCCGGGGGTCTGAGCGCAATGGTCTCGCAACAGTGGCTCAAACGCGTCTGGACGACCCGCGCCCTGCCCGCTTACACCTCGTCCTTCGTCGGTATGGGCTGGCTGCTGCTGTGTTTCGCCGAACCGTTGGCACCGAGCGCCGCAGTGGAGATGAACACGCAAAACCTGCTGGCCGCTGTGCTCAGAGGTCTGGGTCAAGTGATGTTCCTCGACCACCCGCTTGCCGGTGCGTTGATCGCGACGGGTTTGCTGATTGCCAATCGCCGGGCGTTTCTCTGGGCGCTGCTCGCCTCGTTCATCGGTCTGGGTTCCAGCCTGTTGCATCACGACAATCAATTCACCCTGCTCGGCCTCGGCGGCTATAACGCCGTACTCGCCGCCCTCGCCTTCAGCACCCGACGCGATCAACCGTGGCTGCCATTGCTCGGCATCGGTCTGGCCCTGCTGGTGACGCCGATTTTCAGCGCTATCGGTTTAGCGACCCTGACCGCACCGTTCATCCTTGCTTGCTGGCTGTTGCGCAGCGGTATCGGACTGATGCGCCAGCCCGAGGTGAACACCGCGCCTTGCGCTCACGGGGAGAATCAACCTAGGCTGCGCTGATCTACGATTCAGGCGTGATCCATGGACAGCAGCAACAACTGGCGTGAACAGCTTTACGTCATGATTTTCCAGAGCGACACCAAGGCTGGACGACGCTTCGACGGCATTTTGTTGTTGATCATCCTCGCCAGCCTGGTGATCGTGATGCTCGACAGCATCGACAGCGTTCACCGCAACTACGCCGACGTGCTGGCGTATATCGAGTGGGGCTTCACGGCGATTTTTCTCGGTGAATATCTGCTGCGCCTGTACTGCTCGCCGAAACCGTTGCGCTATGCGTTCAGCTTCTATGGGATTGTCGATCTGCTGGCCATCGTGCCCGGCATTCTCGCGCTGTATTACAGCGATGCGCAGTACCTGCTGATCATCCGCATCATCCGGATGCTGCGGATATTCCGCGTACTCAAGCTCAGCCCCTATCTCAAGCAAGCCAACTACCTGATGTCGGCGCTGCGCGGCAGCAAGCAGAAGATCGTAGTGTTTCTGGTCAGTGTCTGCACGTTGGTGACGGTGTTCGGCACCTTGATGTACGTGATCGAAGGCCCGGAACACGGCTTCACCAGCATTCCCAAAGGCATCTACTGGGCTATCGTGACCCTGACCACGGTGGGCTTCGGCGACATCGTGCCGAAGACGCCGTTGGGCCAGGTGA
Source organism: Pseudomonas syringae (assembly GCF_021605415.1). Classification (GTDB taxonomy): domain Bacteria; phylum Pseudomonadota; class Gammaproteobacteria; order Pseudomonadales; family Pseudomonadaceae; genus Aquipseudomonas; species Aquipseudomonas syringae_S. The sequence continues at coordinate 162,417 of NZ_WKEQ01000006.1, read as the reverse complement.
TTTCATCACTGGTGATGATCACCGGTTACTCGATCATCGCCGTGCCGACCGGAATTTTTACCGCCGAACTGGCGAACGCCATGCGCGGCGATCAACTGCAACACGACTGCCCTGTGTGCAAGAAAAACAGCCATGAACAAAGCGCAGCGTTCTGCTCCCGCTGCGGCAATCAGCTGTTCAAAAAACTGGAATAAGCAAAGAGCTTTTTAATCTTTAAACCACTATGCGCACCCCGCTATAGTCGCTGGCAATTGAACATCACCCCCGTGTAGGAAAACAAAAAGGAATTCGCAGTGAAAAAAATCCTGGGCGCTTCTCTTCTCGCCGCCGGCCTGGCGTTTGGCAGCGTGGCTCACGCTGCACCGACCTTGCTTAACGTTTCCTACGACGTGATGCGCGATTTTTACAAGGACTACAACACCGCCTTCCAGAAACACTGGCAAGCCGAGCACAACGAAAACATCACGGTGCAGATGTCCTTTGGCGGGTCGAGCAAACAAGCGCGTTCAGTGATCGACGGCCTGCCGGCTGACGTCATTACCATGAACATGGCGACCGACATCAACGCCCTCGCCGACAACGGCAAACTGATCCCGGAGAACTGGGTCACGCGTCTGCCGAACAACAGCGCACCGTTCACCTCAGCAACCGTGTTCATCGTCCGTAAAGGCAACCCGAAAGCCTTGAAGGACTGGCCGGATCTGCTCAAGGACGGCGTACAGGTCATCGTGCCGAACCCGAAAACCTCGGGTAACGGGCGCTACACCTATCTCTCGGCCTGGGGCTACGTGCTGAAGAACGGCGGTGACGAGAACAAGGCGAAAGACTTCGTCGGCAAACTGTTCAAGCAAGCCCCGGTACTCGACACCGGTGGCCGCGCGGCGACCACCACGTTCATGACCAACCAGATCGGCGACGTGCTGGTGACCTTCGAAAACGAGGCCGAAATGATCGCTCGTGAATTCGGTCGCGACCAGTTCGAAGTGATCTACCCAAGCGTCTCCGCCGAAGCCGAGCCACCGGTGACTGTGGTCGACAAAGTGGTCGAGAAGAAAAAATCCCACGCGGCCGCCGAGGAATACCTCAAATACCTGTGGTCGCCGGAAGGTCAGGAAATTGCTGCGGCCAATTACCTGCGTCCGCGTGATCCGGCGGTGCTGGCGAAGTACACCGACCGTTTCCCGAAGGTCGACTTCCTGTCGGTAGAGAAGACCTTTGGTGACTGGCGCACGGTGCAAAAGACTCACTTCAACGATGGCGGAATCTTTGACCAGATCTACACCGGCCAATAACGCCTGAGCTGCCATGAAAAAGGCGACCTGAAAAGGTCGCCTTTTTTGTACCGGTACAGGGAAATGTAAGCAGGCTATCGAAGCGGATGTAAGTGAATGTATCATCGCCTTTCGTTATTCGGACACGCTCAACGTCTCGCTCATTCCGCAACGGAATAACTGATATCAACCCGACGTTTCTTCCGCCACCCCGGCCTGTCCATTAGCCTCACTGCATCCCTTTTCGCTGGATCGAGAAAACTATGACCACCACCACTCACGCAATGACCCGAGGCATGGTGCTGCTGTTCGCGTTCTGCTGCGGCGCCATCGTTGCCAACATTTACTACGCACAGCCGATCATCGGCCTGATCGCGCCGGACATCGGCCTGACCGACACCATGGCCAGTTTCATCGTCTCGCTGACCCAGATCGGTTATGCGCTGGGCCTGTTCTTTTTGGTGCCGCTGGGTGATCTGCTGGAAAACCGCCGGTTGATGATTATCACAACGGTGGTAGCGATCGGCAGTCTGTTGGCGGCGGCGTTTACCGATCAGCCCAATGTATTTTTAATCGTCTCGCTGTTGGTCGGTTTCAGTTCGGTGTCGGTACAAATCCTCATTCCACTGGCCGCACATCTGGCGCCGGAGGAATCACGGGGCCGTGTGGTTGGCGGGATCATGGGCGGCTTGCTGCTGGGTATTTTGCTGGCGCGGCCGGTGTCGAGCGTGGTCGCCGACCATTTCGGCTGGCGTGCGATGTTCATGATTGCGGCGGCGTTGATGGCGGCGATCAGCATTGTCCTCGCGCTGACGGTGCCCAAGCGTCAACCGGATCACAGCGCCTCCTACGGCCAGTTGCTCGGTTCGCTGTGGACATTGCTGCGCCAGCAACCGGTGCTGCGCCAAAGAGCGTTTTATCAAGGCTGCATGTTCGCCACGTTCAGCCTGTTCTGGACGGCCGTGCCGCTGGAACTGGCGCGTAACCATGGTTTGTCGCAAACCCAGATCGCAATCTTCGCCTTGGTCGGTGCCATCGGTGCCATCGCCGCACCGATTGCCGGTCGCCTCGCCGACGCCGGCCATACCCGTGTGGCTTCGCTGCTGGCCATGGTATTCGCCAGCGTCAGTTTCCTGCCCGCTTTCATCCACCCGGCCTACAGCGTCATCGGCCTGGCCGTGACCGGCGTCGTGCTCGACTTCTGCGTGCAGATGAACATGGTGCTCGGCCAACGCGCTGTCTACTCCCTCGACGCCAAGAGCCGTGGCCGCCTCAACGCGCTGTACATGACCAGCATCTTCATCGGTGGCGCCTTCGGTTCGTCTGTGGCCAGTGCGGTGTACGAACAGGGCGGCTGGTTGTGGATCGTGATTGTCGGCAGCGCATTTCCGGTGCTGGCATTGCTGCGGTTTTTGAGTGCTTCGCAGAAAGCTTCATTGGCGACGGCCTGAATCTGGAAAGCATCGTCGGGACGATTGCCCGACGATGCATCCGATCAGTGCCTTACCAGTTTTTCCATCGCCGCATCTGCCAGAAAGGAAGAGCGGCTTTTGACGTTATGCTCTCGCACATAACGGTCGATACGCTGGATCACGTACCCGGGTAATGTCACGTTGACCTTCTCGGTCTTGCCCATGTACGGAGAAATATCCAGCTCCAGCATGCCCCAGCCCATCTCGGCAAATTCCGGATTGCCACGATGAACTGCGGCTGAAGTCGGCATCGGCACCGACTCTCCCTCCGCTGCCATTTCCTGCAGCATGATGTGGGCCACCTCAATGGCCGCGTTATAAGCCTCTTCAAACGTATCCCCAGCCGTAACGGCGCCAGGAATATCAGGGATCTGAATACCGATGGCGGTGTTTTCGTCACCCCACTCGATGCAGATTGGATATTGCATTTACGGATCTCCTTTGCCACTGGCTGACGGGCAATACAGCCCGGCTCGCCTCCTGATGCTCTTGACCGTCCCGACCGGTAAAGCCTTTTTCGGATGGGGGACGGGAATCGTGTAGGGGTTATGAAGATGTGATGACTGCCGGTCACCCGATCCAGCGTCCAGCCAGCCTCCTCCAGCTCCTTGATCAATAACCTGCTTTGCACCAACCGCCTCCTTGCTTCGGCATGATAAAAATAACTCTAGAGTTATCTTTACTCAAGCACAGAATCCTTTATCGCGACGTCCGGTTGTTTTACAGAGTGTGATTTCCGGGTAGTTGCATGTTCTACGAAGCACACTGACGCCTTCCCGGATTACACTCAGCGGCCGACATAATTTGTGGATGGCGACGCGTCGATCAGTAAGGCCGCGTTCTGACAGACACCACTTTTCCCCTGTGGGAGCGAGCCTGCTTGCGATTGCGGTGCATCAGCCAAATCGATGTGTCTAGAAATATCGCTATCGCGAGGACGCTCACTCCTCCAGAGATTTTCAGCAATCTTCGAAGTTGTATAAGGATCTGAAATGGATCGCCTCGCTGCCATGGAAACCTTCGTCTACGTCGTCGAAACCGGCTCGTTTTCCGCCGCCGCCAGGCGTCTGAACATCGGTCAGCCCGCCGTATCGAAAACCATCGCCCAACTGGAAAGCCGACTTGGCGTGCGCTTGTTGTTGCGCTCGACCCGTGGCCTGACGCCGACCGAAGCCGGGCTGGCGTTTTTCGAACGGGCCAAACGTGCATTGGAAGAGGCCGATGAAGCGGACGAAGCCGCGCGCGGAGCCGCCAGCGGCCTGAGCGGAAACTTGCGCATCAGCGCCGCCGTAACGTTCGGCCGCATGCACATCGTCCCGCACCTGGGTGCGTTTCTCGATCAACATCCGAACTTGAACATCGACTTGATGCTCGACGACCGCAACATCAATTTGGTCGAGGAAGGTATCGACGTCGCCCTGCGCATGGGCGCGCTCACCGACTCCGGCCTGACCGCACGCAAAATCGCCGACTGCCGCCGCGTGGTGCTCGGTACCCCGGCCTACTTCGCCAGACACGGCGAACCCGCCTGCCCCGCCGAACTCAGCAAGCACCAGGCCATCGTCTACAGCCTCGGCGGTGGCATGACCTGGCAATTCAGCAAGAATGGCGACCAGCAACCGGTGATCCTCGGCGGTCGCCTACGTGTCAGCGCAGCCGAAGGCTTGCGTGAAGCGGTGCTCGCCCATCAAGGCCTGAGCATAGCCTCGCGATGGATGTTCGCCCCGGAACTCGAAAGCGGTGCGGTCAAGGAAGTGATGACTGATTGGGCGTTGTCAGACATCGACCTGTGGGCGGTATTTCCTACAGGCCGAATGGCCAGCGCCAAAGCGCGGGCATTTGTGGAGTATGTGCAGGAGTTGTTGGCCAGGTAGCCATAAAAAGAAAAATCAAAGGATCGCAGGCTTCGTCAGCTCCTACCGAGCCCCAAAAAAACGGCGATCCAAAGATCGCCGTTTTCGCTTACTGCCCGTACTGCTTGCCCAATCCCGCCGGCACGCCGTGGATGTTGGTGTCTTCCCACGGGCCATCCGGGCTGATGGAGCGGCTCCAGCCGTTGTTCCAGCGGTAGTAGGTGCGCTGGCGGTAGAAGGTGTCGGTCTGATCGTCGAGGACGTAGACGCCGAGTTTCTGATCCCAATGGCTGTTGCCGCCCGGCGGTGGCGCGAAGCTGGCAGAGGTGCGCGGGACGGGTTTGGCCGGTTTGGCGGGGATGCTCGGTTTGCTCGGCGTCGGCGACGTGGAGGGTGTCGGGCTCGGTTGCGACGGTGGGATCGGCGGCAGGGTTGTCGTCGGCTCAGGCCTATGGGCCGCACACGCGCTGAGTCCCAGCACCAGACTGAGAAGTGTGATTTTAGCGATGGCGGTCATGGCGGTGTTCCTGTTATTTGTCCGGGCTGTCGATGGTCAGTGTTTGTTGCGCGGTGGTGCTGCTGGCCAGTGGCTGACTGCGTCCAACCCATTCCCCTGCCGTCGGTTGACCGGCCCGGGAGATGCGCGCAACCAGTTGGACTTCAGGGAAGTTCGACAGTTTCAACTGCGGCATCATCGCGTCGGCGTCGCCCAATTCGACGGTCACTGGCAAGTCGGCCACGGTCAGGCGCTTAGCCGCCAATGGCGCGGGTGGGCCGGACGTGGCGCGGGCGAAGATGAACACGCTGTCGCCCGGTTGAACCTTGGCTTTCAGTTCGCTGGCCAGATCGACGTGCACTTTGAGCAGCGCGGCCGCTTTCGCCTCCGGCGCCTGCGCGATTTTACCGCCGCCGGCTTCGAGCTTCTCTTCGGCGCGGGTGATGCCGCCCTGCAATGCTTCGCGGGATTTGTCTTGCGGTGGTAACTGCGCCAGCAGGCGATTCCAGTAGTCGATGGCCTCCTGATAACGCTCGCCTTCAAACGCGGCGATACCCAGCAGACCGAGGCTGGTGACTTCTTTCGGATCGGCTTTCAGCGCTTCGTCGGTCAGGACCTGAACCTTGTCCGACCACTTCTTGTTGTCGGCGAAGTACTGAGCCTGCGCCCACTGGCCGAGCAACTCAGGCTGGCGACCGGCGAGGCTGACGGTGCGCTCGAACATCTTCGCCGCGTCTGCCGGCCGATCCTGAGCCATGTAAGTGCGACCCAGGAAATACAGGCCTTCGGCGGAGTCCGGTTGCGCTGCGACTGCACGCTCCAGACGCTGGGTCATTTCTTCCATGGACTGCGGCGCCTGGGCGAATTCGCGGGTCAGTTCGACCTTGTCGCTGGCACCAAAATGCAGATACAACCCCAGACCCAGCAACGGCACCAAAACGGCGGCCAGCAATGGCAATGGTTTGCCCAGCTTCGAAACACGAGCCGGCGCAGCGCCTTCGGTATCGGCCAGTAATTCACGCGCTGCTTCGGCACGACCGCTGTCCATTTGCGCGTTGTCGAGTACGCCTTCGGCCTGCTGCGCTTGCAATTCGGCAACGCGCTCCTGATACAGGGCGACGTTCAAAGCGGTGCGGTCTTCCTCACGCTGGGCGCGGCGACCGCGCAACACGGGGATCAGCAGAAAACTCAGGGCGACCAGTAGCAACAGCCCTGCGGCAAGCCAGAAATCAATCATTCTTGGGTTTTATCCAACAGTTGGTCGAGGCGCTGGCGCTCTTCGGTGGAAAGCGACGACGCCGTGGCGCTGCGTTGTACGCGGCGACGGCGGACGATCACGGCAATCACCACGAACCCGCCGAGCAACAGGCCGGCCGGACCGAACCAGAGCAATGCGGTCTTGGCGTTGAGCGCCGGTTTGTAGCGGACGAAATCACCGTAGCGGTCGACCATGAAGTCGATGATCTGCTGATTGTCCTTGCCCTCGCCGAGCATGCGGAAGATCTCTTTGCGCAGGTCGGCGGCAATCGGCGCGTTGGAGTCGGCGATGTCCTGGTTCTGGCATTTAGGGCAGCGCAGTTCCTTGGTCAGTTCACGGAAACGCTCGCGGTCGCCTTCTTTGGCGAATTCGTAAGTGTCGATGGCGGCGTGGGCCACGCCGGCCAGACTCAAGCCCAATACCACGGCAGCTAAAAAGCGCTTCATGGCTTGGCCTCATCAACCAGTGCCTGATATTTGGCCGCCAGTTTTTCGCGCCAGACCTGCTCGTCGATTACGCCGACGTATTTGTCGCGGATGATGCCCTTGGCGTCGATGAAGAAGGTTTCCGGTGCGCCATATACACCGAGATTCAGGCCCAGCGAGCCTTCGTCATCGCGAATGTCGAGCTGATACGGGTTGTGGAATTCGGCCAGCCACTTCAATGCATCGGCGTTGACGTCCTTGTAGTTGATGCCGTAGATCACCACGCCGCGCTCGGCCAGTTTGTTCAGCACCGGATGCTCGACCCGGCAGGAAATGCACCAGGTGCCCCAGACATTGACCAGTGCCGGTTTGCCGAGAATGTCAGCCCTGGTCAGGGTCTTGTCGCCCTGCACGGCGGGCAGGGAAAACTCCGGGAACGGCTTGTTGATCATCGCCGAGGGCAATTCCGCAGGATCCAGGTACAAACCGCGATAAAGAAATACCGCCACCAGCAGGAAAATCGCCAGTGGCACCAGCATTAACCAACGTCTCATGCAGCGGCTCCTTCCATGCCCAGGGCTTCACGCACCTTGGCTTTGACCTTGACTCGATAACGCCGATCCAGCGCCGCCAGCAATCCACCGAAACCGGTGAGCAAGCCGCCGAACCAGATCCAGCGCACGAACGGCTTGACGTGTACCCGCACCGCCCAGGCGCCATCGCCGAGGGGTTCGCCGAGTGCGACATATAAGTCACGGGTGAAGCCAGCGTCGATCCCGGCCTCGGTCATCACCGAGTTCTGTACGGTGTAGAGGCGTTTTTCCGGGTGCAGCACGCTGATTTCCTGGCCATTGCGGATCACGCGAATGGTGCCTTTGTCCGAAGTGAAGTTCGGCCCTTCGAAGTGCTTGGCGCCGTCGAACACAAACTGATAACCGGCCAGATCCATCGATTCGCCCGGCGCCAGGCGCAGGTCGCGCTCGGCGCTGTTCTGGCTCGACAACACCACGCCGAGCGCGCACACGGCGATGCCGAGGTGAGCGATCTGCATGCCCCAATAACTGCGAGTCAGGGTTGGCAGGCCTTTGATCAGCCCCTTGTGTCGCGTTTTGTCGAGGAGGTCGCGCACGCCGGCCAGCAACACCCAAGCCGCGAGCATGAACGTGGCGAGCACCGCCCAGTTGAAATCGCCGTAGGCAACACCGGCCACCACCGCCAGCGCGGCGCTGCCGAGCAGCACCGGGGCGAGCATGCTCACCAGCCATTTCACCGGGGTGTCTTTCCAGCGCACGATCACACCGACCGCCATCACCACCATCAACAGCGCCATCAATGGAATGAACAACGCGTTGAAGTACGGCGGCCCGACCGACAGCTTGGCACCACTCAGCGCATCAAGAATCAGCGGATACAGGGTACCCAGCAAAATCATCGACGCCGCCACCACCAGCACCAGATTGTTGCCCAGCAGCAGGGTTTCCCGCGACCACAGGTTGAATCCGACCTGGCTCTTGACCACTGGCGCGCGCAACGCAAACAGCGTCAGCGAGCCGCCAACCACAAACAGCAGGAAGATCAGGATAAACACGCCGCGCTCAGGGTCGGACGCAAACGCGTGAACCGAGGTCAGCACGCCGGAGCGCACAAGGAACGTGCCGAGCAGGCTCAACGAAAAGGCAGCAATCGCCAGCAGCACCGTCCAACTCTTGAACACACCGCGTTTTTCCGTGACCGCCAGCGAGTGAATCAGCGCCGTGCCCACCAGCCATGGCATGAACGAGGCGTTTTCCACCGGATCCCAGAACCACCAGCCGCCCCAACCGAGTTCGTAGTACGCCCACCAGGAACCGAGGGTGATGCCGATGCCAAGAAAAGCCCAGGCAACAATCGTCCACGGCCGCGACCAGCGTGCCCATGCGGCGTCGAGGCGACCGCCGAGCAGTGCGGCGATGGCAAACGCGAACGCTACGGAGAAACCGACATAACCCATGTACAGCATCGGCGGGTGGACGATCAGGCCGATGTCTTGCAGCAGTGGATTGAGATCACGCCCATCGGCCGGAATCTGCGGCAGGATCCGCGCGAACGGGTTCGACGTGAGGATCAGAAACAGCAGAAAACCGATGCTGATCATGCCCATCACCGCGAGTACGCGAGCGAGCATGACTTGTGGCAATTGTCGGGAGAACACCGACACCGCAAAGGTCCAGCCGCCGAGAATCAAAGCCCAGAGCAACAGCGAGCCTTCGTGAGCACCCCACACCGCGCTGAATTTGTAATACCAGGGCAAGGCGCTGTTGGAGTTCATCGCCACGTATTCGACGGAAAAGTCATCGGTCATGAAGGCGTAGGTCAGGCAACTGAAGGCGAACAGCAGAAACGCGAACTGTCCCCACGCGGCCGGTTGGGCCAGGCTCATCCACAACCGGTCGCCGCGCCAGGCACCGAGCAACGGCACCACGGCCTGCACCACCGCGAAACACAGCGCCAGGATCATCGCCAGGTGGCCGAGCTCAGGAATGAAAATACCGGACGTCATTGATCAACCCTCCTTCGCAGGTGTTGGCGCGGACTGGCCGCTGTCCTTCAAGGCTTTGGTGACTTCCGGCGGCATGTATTTCTCGTCGTGCTTGGCCAGCACTTCATCGGCGACCACGACGCCATCGGCGTTGATCTTGCCGAGGGCGACGATGCCCTGCCCTTCGCGGAACAGATCCGGGAGGATGCCGCGATAAGTGATAGTCACGGACTTGTTGAAGTCGGTGACAGCGAACTTCACGTCCAGAGAGTCGCCGGAACGTTGCAGCGAACCCTTCTCGACCATGCCGCCGGCGCGAATGCGCGTGTCCTGCGGTGCTTCGCCGTTAGCGATCTGGGTCGGGGTGTAAAACAGATTGATGTTCTGTTGCAGGGCGCTCAGGGCCAGGCCGACGGCGGCGCCGACCCCGACCAGAATCGCCAGAATGATGATCAGACGTTTTTTGCGCAGCGGATTCACTTGCCGTTCTCCCGACGCAGACGACGCGCCTCTTCTTGCAGATACCGCTTGCGGGCCAGGATCGGCGCCGCCACGTTGAAAGCCAGCACCGCGAGGCAGATGCCGTAGGCCGACCAGACATACAGGCCGTGATGGCCCATGGCGAGGAAGTCGCCGAATGACGCGAAACTCATCGAGCGGCTCCCAGCGTGTTCTGCACTTCGGCTTTCACCCAACTCGCGCGAGCCTCGCGCTTGAGCACTTCGAGGCGCATGCGCATCAGCAGCACGGCGCCAAAGAAACAGTAGAAACCCAGTACCGTGAGCAGCAACGGCAGCCACATTTCGGCTGGCATTGCCGGTTTTTCGGTGAGGGTAAAGGTCGCGCCCTGGTGCAGGGTGTTCCACCATTCCACCGAGTATTTGATGATCGGGATGTTGATCACGCCAACGATGGCCAACACCGCGCAGGCCTTGGCGGCGCTGTCGCGGTTGCTGATGGCGTTGCCGAGGGCGATCACACCGAAATACAGGAACAGCAGAATCAACATTGACGTCAGGCGCGCATCCCACACCCACCACGAACCCCAGGTCGGTTTGCCCCAGATCGCCCCGGTGACCAGCGCCACGGCAGTCATCCAGGCACCGATCGGCGCGGCGCATTGCAGGGCGACGTCCGCCAGTTTCATTTTCCACACCAGCCCGACCACGCCGCACACCGCCAGCATCACGTAGATCGACTGGGCGAGCATCGCGGCAGGCACATGGATGTAGATGATGCGAAAGCTGTTGCCCTGCTGGTAGTCCGGCGGCGCGAAGGCCAGGCCCCAAACGACGCCGACACCGATGAGCAGCAGTGCAGCGATGCTCAGCCACGGCAACAGTCTGCTGCTGATGCCGTAGAACCATTTGGGCGAGCCGAGCTTGTGAAACCACGTCCAATTCATGTTGTGTCCATCACGGGTGCTCTTCGCTATGAAGAGTCAGGGTCTGCCTTTCTTGCAAAAGTGGTTAAAAATTAACCAGACCTCATTATTATTCGCCGACGCTGATCTTCAGGCCAGCAGCTATTGCAAAGGGTGTCAGGGTGATCGCCAGGGCGGTCAGGCTACCAAGCCACAGGAGATAACCGGTCGCCGGCATTCCTTGCAAGGCTGCCTGCAAGGCGCCACTGCCGAGGATCAAAACCGGGATGTACAACGGTAAAATCAGCAGCGCCAGCAACAAGCCGCCACGCTTCAAACCGACCGTCAGCGCTGCGCCCACCGCACCGAGCAAGCTCAGCACGGGTGTGCCCAGCAACAACGACAACAGCAACACCGGCAGGCAGGCGACCGGCAAACCGAGCATCAGTGCCAGCAACGGTGAGAGCAACACCAGTGCCAGTCCGGAAAAAAGCCAGTGTGCCAGCACCTTGGCCAATACCAGAAGAGGCAGGGGGTGCGACGAAAGGACCCACTGTTCAAGGGATCCGTCTTCGAAATCACTGCGGAAAAGTCCGTCCAGCGATAGCAGAACCGCCAGCAGCGCCGCCACCCAGACTAACCCCGGGGACAGGTTTTGCAAGAGTTGTGTTTCCGGGCCGACGGCCAGCGGAAACATTGCAATAACAATGGCGAAGAAAATCAGCGGATTCGCCAGCTCCGCCGGGCGGCGGAACAGCAACCGGGATTCACGGGCAACCAACAGGCCGAACACACTCATAGCGCCCATTTCCCTAAATCGACGTCGCGATACCCTGCCGGGATCCGGCTCAAGGTGTGATGGGTTGTCAGCACGATCAGACCGCCACGCTCGCAATGCCCGGCCAGGTGTTCTTCAAGCTGCGCCACGCCCTGCTTGTCGAGGGCGGTGAAGGGTTCATCGAGAATCCACAGCGGCGGGCTGTCCAGATACAAACGCGCCAACGCCACACGTCGTTGCTGGCCGGCGGACAGGGTGTGACAGGGAACATCCTCGAAACCGCGCAATCCAACCGCCGCCAGGGCTTGCCAGATCGCGTCGCGCTCGGCAGGTTGATGCAACGCACAAAGCCAGGCGAGGTTTTCCTCGGGTGTCAGCAAATCCTTGATGCCGGCGGCATGGCCGATCCACAGCAGATTGCGCGCCAGTTCGCTGCGCTGTTCGTTCAAGGGTTTGCCGTTGAGCAGAACCTGTCCGTCCGTCGGCTGCATCAGGCCGCCCAACAGACGCAGCAAACTGGTTTTGCCGCTACCGTTGGGGCCACTGATCTGCACCATATCGCCACTGGCCAGTCTCAATTCGAGATTTTCGAAGAGCAGCCGAAGGTCGCGCTCACAGGCAAGGGCAACAGTTTGCAGGACGGGACTGGTCAAGGATTTGCGGGCCTTATACGGTTCAAGTCGGCTCTGGCGCGGCCGTTAAAGTGATGCAGCATAGATGCAATGACGGCGTGTTCTAGAGAGCTGCGTCAATCATTTGTATGTTTTTACGACGAAGCGAAGAACGGGCGGCATTATACATGCCGTCGCTACCTCTCAAGAGTGCAATTTCCACAGGTTGTGTCCGCGTATGACAGGCGAAATCAACATCCCCACGCTCCCGCAGATAGCCCCGGCGACCACGCGTCCGCTGGCAATCAGCGGTGAATTGCTCAAGCTGCTGACGCCAATCGACGGGTTGATTGCCGCCGGCCAGAGCGCCAAGGCCGAGGTGTTGTCGCTCAAGCAGGCAGACCAGACGTTTCAATTGTTGCTTAAAGTGACACTCGACAGCGGTCGCCAGACGACCGTCCAGGCCACCAGCAACCAGCCGCTGCCCCAAGGCACCAGCCTGGCGGTGACCCAACCGTCGTCGGGCAATCTGGCGATTACCGTGCAACAAGCGCTGGCGTCCAGCGTCGCCACCCTCACCCGCATCGACACCGCGCAATTGCCAGTCGGCAGTCTGGTGCAAGGCAAGGTGCTGACGACCCAGGCGTTGCCGCAAGTGCCGGGACAACCGACGGTGTTCCGTTCAATGGTCAGCCTGCTCAATACCGCCCTGAGTGGCAGCACCCTGAGCATCGACAGCCCGCAACCGCTGCGCATCAATACGTTGTTGTCGGCGCTGGTGCAGGACTCGCAGACTCTGAAGTTCGTGCCCTTGAGCAACCGTCAGGAACAATTGGCGGTAAGCCAGCAACTGCTCGGCCAACAGAGTCGCCAGGGCTCGCTGGATGCTGTGCTGAAAGTCTTGCAGAACTTGCCGCCCGCCACCGACCCGGCATCGAAAGACTTGCGCGCCGTGGTCGATCGTCTGCTGTCGAGTCTGCCGGACGTGCAGCAATTGAGCACGCCCAAAGGCGTGGCACTGGCGCTGGCAAACAGTGGCGCCTTCCTCGAAGCCAAGCTGCTGACCGGACAAAATCCGACACTGACCCCGGACATGAAAGGCGACCTGCTCAAACTCATCGCGCAACTGACCCCGGGCTTGCCATCGAGCTCCAATTTCAACGCGATCATCGCCGCCAACACCCTTGCCCAGGCACTGCCGAGTTTCGTGCGTAACGCCCTCGGCACCCTTGGCCAAGTCAGTGCAAAACCGCTGCCGAGCAGTTTTCCGCTGCCCGAACGTCTGCTGCAAAGTCTCGACGGTGAAGGCGATCTGGAGCAATTGCTGCGCCTTGCTGCGGCGGCGGTGTCGCGCCTGCAAAGCCATCAGTTGTCGAGCCTGGAACAGACCGGCGTTACCGATGACGGTCGGTTGCTGAGCACCTGGCAGCTGGAAATCCCCATGCGCAACCTGCAAGACATCGTGCCATTGCAGGTCAAGTTCCAGCGAGAAGAAGCGCCGGAGAAAGAACAGCCGAATGAACAACGCCGTGACGAACGCGAGCCCAAGCAACAACTTTGGCGCGTCGAACTGGCGTTCGACATGGAACCGCTCGGGCCGATGCAGATTCAGGCGCAACTGATCAAGGGCAGCCTGTCCAGCCAGCTATGGGCCGAGCGCCCGTACACCGCCAGCCTGATCGAAAGCAATCTCGTGGCACTGCGTCAACGCCTGCTGGACTCCGGCCTGAACGTCGGCGATCTGGATTGCCACCTCGGCACGCCGCCCCAAGGCAATCAAACCCGTCTCGAACAACGCTGGGTGGATGAAACCGCATGAACGATTCCACCGCCCCACGCCAGGCCATCGCGCTCAAATACGACGGCACCCACGCCCCGACACTCACTGCCAAAGGCGATGAAGAACTGGCCGAAGAAATCCTGCGCATCGCCCGCGACTACGAAGTGCCGATCTACGAAAACCCCGAGCTGGTCAGGCTGTTGGCGCGCATGGAATTGGGCGACAGCATTCCGGAGGAGCTGTACCGGACGATCGCCGAGATCATCGCGTTTGCCTGGAACCTCAAGGGCAAATTCCCTGAGGGGCAGGATCCGAATGCACCGATGGTCGAGAAAGACATCACGGGGCGCGGGGAAGCTGAAAGCTGAAAGCTCTCAGCTGCCTTTATGCAACTTCCTCATCAACTCCGCCTCAGCCTGGGTCAACCCGCAGGACTGGGTGAGCTCATCGACGCTGGCGCCCATACCGACCAGTCGCGCCGCCTGGGCGAACGACAGGCTTGAAGGGTCGCGCTGCTCCAGCTGAGTAATTTTGTCCGGCAGCGGACCGACCACCGCACGCAGTTCGTGCAGGGCTTCGCCCATGCGTACGTTGCCATTGCGATAGTCTTCGACGCTTTTGACCAGTTCCTTGATGCGTTGATCACGCAACGCATCGCCCAGCGCCTGCTGCGCAGCGATTTCACGCTGCGAGCGGATGTACGCCAGAAACATCGCCAGGGTGCCTGCCCAAAAAAGGAACAGGACGATGACCGCGACCTCGAGAATCAATCAGATGTTCTCCAGATCCGACCATTCTTCTTCGCTCATCATCTTGTCCAGCTCGACCAGGATCAGCAACTCGTTGTTCTTGTTGCACACGCCCTGGATGAACTTGGCCGACTCTTCGTTGCCGACGTTCGGCGCGGTCTCGATTTCCGACTGACGCAGGTAAACCACTTCCGCCACGCTGTCGACCATGATACCGACGACTTGCTTGTCGGCTTCGATGATGACGATCCGCGTGTTGTCGCTGATCTCACCGCTGTTCAGGCCGAAGCGCTGACGAGTGTCGATCACGGTGACCACGTTACCGCGCAGATTGATAATGCCCAGCACGTAGCTCGGCGCACCTGGCACCGGCGCGATTTCGGTGTAGCGCAGGACTTCCTGAACGCGCATCACGTTGATGCCGTAGGTTTCGTTATCCAGCTTGAAGGTCACCCATTGCAGGATCGGATCTTCAGAACCTTTTGCCGCTGTCGCCTTGTCGTTCATACCCTTGCCCCTCGAAATACCGCCCTTGCGGTGTGTGTTCTGTGCGCCAGCATTCTTACGCCGGCGCGTGTCTTTATGTCGGTTTGTGGTTCGGCTTACTGCCGGACATGTGTTTTGCCCCGCCGCTGGCGATCAACTCGGCCAGTTCGGATACATCGAGCAAGGCGCACATGTGTTCAATCACGGTGCCGGCGAGCCATGGCCGCTGACCCCGGTGACTTCTCCATTTGATTTCATTCGGATCCAGGCGCAGCGAACGGCTGACCTGATGCACCGCCAGCCCCCACTCGTAACCCTGCACCGAAATCACGTATTGCAGGCCCTGGCGGAAATCGTCGCGATAACGATCCGGCATGACCCAACGGGCGGTGTCCAGCACCTTCAGGTTGCCGGCCTGGCTCGGCAGGATTCCGAGGAACCATTGCGGCTGACCAAACAGCGGCGTCAGCTCGTGCCCCGCCAGCGAATAAATCGAGCCCAGGCACACCAGCGGCACGGCCAGGGTCAGCCCGGCGACGTCGAACAACAGACATTCGAACGGCTCGGCGGCCCACGCCGGGCGGCCGTCGGTTTCCACCGGCGGCGGTGTGTTGCTCGGTGGTAAATGAACTTCTACGACCGCAGGTACCAGGACTTGCGGCGGCGGTGGCACCACGACCGGAGCGGGTTCGACCGGCACTTGCAGCAGCTGCGTCTGCAACAGCGGCGCGAGGATCGACACTGATGGGCGGACCGGCTCGGCCTCTTCCGCTAACGTCAGCGGAGCCTTGGCAACCGGTGCGACGCTGGGCGCGGCAACGGGAGCGGCAACGGGAGCGGCGGTTTTCTGCGCATCACGCGCCTGCTCTTCCAACACCGCTGCCTGGAATTCATCAATGGCCTGGGTGGACTCGACCACCTCAACGTCCATTTCAGGAATGTTCTGCAACAGATCATCCAGATAAGACTGCAACGCCATCTGCGGACGCGAAGTCAACTTGATCGGCCGACTCATACACAGCCCCCTATAGGAGCTGCCGCAGACAGCGATCTTTTGACTTTTCCAAGGGCGTCACAAAGCCAGATCAACAGATCGCAGCCTGCGGCAGCTCCTACACGGATCGGGTTCATGGTCAGGCCACCTGCGCGACGAGTTGTTGCGCCAACAGGTGTTTGAGCAGTGCCCGATAGGCCAGCACGCCCCGGCTCTTGCCGTCGAATTGCGACGGCGTGACACCGGCACGGCTGGCATCGCGCAGACGGGTATCGACCGGGATGTAACCCTGCCAGATATCGTCCGGGAATTTGTCGCGCAATATGCGCAGCGTGCCTAGTGATGCCTGGGTGCGGCGGTCAAACAGCGTCGGCACGATGGTGAACGGCAGCGCCTGTTTGCGCGAGCGGTTGACCATCGCCAAGGTGTTGACCATGCGCTCCAGGCCTTTGACGGCCAAGTGCTCGGTCTGCACCGGGATCACCAGTTGCTGGCTCGCCGCAAGGGCATTGACCATCAACAGGCCAAGCAATGGCGGGCTGTCGATGATGGCGTAATCAAAATCCTGCCACAGCTGCGCCAGACTCTTGGCGATCACCAGACCCAGACCACTCTGCCCCGGCGACTGCCGCTCAAGAGTCGCCAGCGCGGTGCTCGACGGCAGCAGGGAAATGCGTTCGTCACTGGTCGACAACAGCAGTTGCCCGGGCAAGCCCTGGGGCACGCTGCCCTTGTGCAGGAACAGGTCGTAATTGCTGTGATCGAGGCTGTCGGGATCGTAGCCAAAATAGCTGGTCATCGACCCGTGCGGATCGAGATCAACCACGACCACGCGCTTGCCCGCCTCGGCCAGCAACCCGGCTAAAGCGATGGAGGAAGTGGTCTTACCGACACCACCCTTTTGGTTGGCAACTGCCCAGACTCTCATTCGGTTCGTTCCTCTCGACCGGTCGACCCGGTCAAGACATGGTTCAGCGTGTTAATGCGGGCGACGGAGAATTGACGGCACTCTCGCGTCCCGGCGTCTTGACCGGGGTCGGTGCAGTTTGTGTGCCAGCACGCTTCAATGCGGCATCCGGTTGCGCGTTGGCGGTTCCGGTGCCCGTGAGGCTGCGGCGTACATCCAGATTGCGCGACACCACCAACACCACTCGACGGTTTTTTGCACGGCCTTCGACGGTCGCGTTATTGGCCACCGGCTGGAATTCTCCATAGCCCACCGACGCCAAACGTCCGGGGTTCACACCCTGCATGGCGAGCATGCGCACGATGCTTGACGAGCGCGCCGAAGACAGTTCCCAGTTGGTCGGGTACTGCGCGGTACGAATCGGTTGATCGTCGGTGAAGCCTTCGACGTGGATCGGGTTGTCGAACGGTTTCAGAATCCCGGCAACCTTGTCGATGATGTTGAACGCCATGTCGCTCGGCATGGCATCGCCGCTGCCGAACAACAGGCTGGAATTGAGTTCGATCTCAACCCATAACTCGTTGCCGCGCACAGTCATCTGGTTGGAGCTGATCAAGTCGCCAAACGCGGCGCTGATGTCATCGGCGATGCTTTTCAGCGGATCACTGGCCCCGGCAATACCGGCGTCGATTTGTTCGGCGTCCTTGACCAGCGGCTTGGCCGGGGTCACGGTCTTCGGTCGTTCGTCACCGATCGGGATCGGCTTAAGCGCGCGGTCGGAGTCGGTAAAAACTCCGATCAACGCTTCGGAAATGACTTTGTACTTGCCTTCGTTGATCGACGAAATCGAGTACATCACCACAAAGAAGGCGAACAGCAAGGTGATGAAGTCGGCATACGACACCAGCCAGCGCTCATGATTGACGTGTTCTTCTTGATGTCGACGACGAGCCATAGTCCTTTACCCCCATCAATCCATGAAGCCTTGCAGCTTCAACTCGATAGAACGTGGGTTTTCACCTTCGGCGATCGACAGAATGCCTTCCAGCAACATTTCGCGATAACGCGACTGGCGCAACGCGATTGACTTCAGCTTGGCGGCAACCGGCAACAGAATCAGGTTGGCACTGGCCACACCGTAAATGGTGGCGACGAACGCCACGGCAATGCCGCTGCCCAATTGCGAAGGATCAGCCAGGTTGCCCATGACGTGGATCAGACCCATCACCGCACCGATGATGCCGATGGTCGGCGCGTAGCCGCCCATGCTTTCGAAAACCTTTGCCGCTGCAATGTCGCGGGCTTCCTGGGTGTAGAAGTCCACTTCGAGGATGCTGCGGATCGCTTCCGGCTCAGCGCCGTCGACCAGCAATTGCAGGCCTTTACGCGAGTAGCTGTCCGGTTCGGCATCGGCCACGCCTTCCAGACCGAGCAAGCCTTCCTTGCGAGCGGTGAGGCTCCAGTTGACAACGCGGTCGATGCCACCGGCCAGATCGACCCGTGGCGGGAAGAAGATCCACGCGAGAATCTGCATGGCGCGCTTGAATGCGCTCATTGGCGATTGCAGCAACGCCGCGCCGACGGTGCCGCCGAGTACGATCAGTGCCGCCGGGCCGTTGGCCAGCGCGCCGAGGTGACCGCCTTCAAGGTAATTGCCGCCGATGATGGCGACAAACGCCATGATGATCCCGATCAGGCTTAGAACATCCATCAGATACACGCCTCGACCAGGTGCTTGCCGATTTCGTCCAGACCGTAAACCGCGTCGGCCAGGTTCGCTTTGACAATGGCCATTGGCATGCCGTAAATCACGCAACTGGCTTCGTCCTGCGCCCAGATTGAGCTACCGCCCTGCTTGAGCAGGCGCGCGCCTTCGCGACCATCAGCACCCATGCCGGTCAGCACGACCGCCAGCACTTTGTCGCCGTAGGATTTCGCGGCGGAACCGAACGTGATGTCCACGCACGGTTTGTAATTCAGACGCTCGTCGCCCGGCAGGATTTTCACCGCGCCGCGACCATCAATCATCATTTGCTTGCCACCAGGGGCCAGCAGCGCCAGGCCCGGACGCAGGATGTCGCCATCCTCGGCTTCCTTGACGCTGATGCGGCACAGCTTGTCGAGACGTTCGGCAAATGCTTTGGTGAACGCCGCCGGCATGTGTTGAACCAGCACGATCGGCGCCGGGAAGTTGGCCGGCAATTGAGTGAGTACACGTTGCAGGGCGACCGGGCCGCCAGTCGACGTACCGATGGCAACCAGTTTGTAGGCTTTGCGTTTCGGTGCCGGCGATGACGGGCCGGCCGCCGGCGCGCGGCTTGGCACAGGGCTGCGCTCAGGTGTCGGCGTCGGACGTGCCGGGGCGCTGCTGCCATAACTGCTGACGCTAGACGGCGCGGGCGCGGAAGCCGGCGTCGGTGCAGCGGCAGGCGCTGGCGAGCTGTAGGCACTGAAGCGACGATTGCTGCGCGAGATGCTGTGAACCTTCTCGCAGAGCAGTTGCTTGACCTTCTCCGGGTTACGGGAGATGTCTTCGAAATTCTTCGGCAGGAAATCCACCGCGCCGGCGTCCAGCGCATCCAGGGTGACCCGGGCGCCTTCGTGCGTCAGCGAGGAGAACATCAACACCGGGGTCGGGCAGCGCTGCATGATGTGCCGCACCGCCGTGATGCCATCCATCATCGGCATCTCGTAGTCCATGGTGATCACGTCCGGCTTGAGCGCCATGGCCTGATCGATCGCCTCTTTACCATTGGTTGCCGTGCCGACAACCTGGATGCTCGGATCTGCTGAAAGAATTTCCGAGACGCGGCGACGGAAAAAACCCGAATCGTCCACCACCAGGACTTTAACTGCCATAAACACTCCGTTAGACGCAGCGGGACGTCGAGCGCCCCGCTACACCAGATTCAAATACGCCGTGCGGCGTAACGCTTGAGCATGCTTGGAACATCGAGAATCAGTGCAATGCGGCCGTCACCGGTAATGGTGGCGCCCGACATGCCCGGCGTTCCCTGGAGCATTTTGCCCAATGGCTTGATGACGACTTCTTCCTGACCGACCAGTTGATCGACGACGAAGCCGATCCGCTGAGTGCCCACCGAAAGAATCACCACATGGCCTTCGCGCTGCTCTTCGTGAGCGGCGGAGCTGACCAGCCAGCGCTTGAGGTAGAACAATGGCAGTGCCTTGTCCCGCACGATCACCACTTCCTGACCATCCACCACGTTGGTGGTCGACAGGTCGAGGTGGAAGATCTCGTTGACGTTCACCAGCGGGAACGCGAACGCCTGGTTGCCGAGCATGACCATCAGCGTCGGCATGATCGCCAGCGTCAGCGGCACCTTGATGACGATCTTCGAACCCTGGCCCTTGGTCGAATAGATGTTGATCGAACCGTTGAGCTGGGAAATCTTGGTCTTCACCACGTCCATGCCGACGCCACGGCCGGACACGTCGGAAATCTCGGTCTTGGTCGAGAAGCCCGGAGCGAAAATCAGGTTGTAGCACTCCGTGTCGCTCAGACGATCCGCCGCGTCCTTGTCCATCACGCCGCGTTTCACCGCGATGGCGCGCAGGACATTCGGATCCATGCCTTTGCCGTCATCGGAGATCGACAACAGGATGTGATCGCCTTCCTGTTCGGCCGCCAGAACGACCTTGCCGCCACGGGCCTTGCCCGAGGCTTCGCGTTCTTCCGGCGACTCGATGCCGTGGTCGACCGCGTTGCGCACCAAGTGAACCAGCGGGTCGGCCAGAGCCTCGACGAGGTTCTTGTCGAGGTCGGTTTCTTCGCCGACCAGTTCCAGGTTGATCTCTTTCTTGAGCTGACGCGCCAGGTCACGAACCAGACGCGGGAAGCGCCCGAAAACTTTCTTGATCGGCTGCATCCGCGTCTTCATGACGGCGGTCTGCAAGTCAGCGGTGACCACGTCGAGATTCGACACGGCTTTTTGCATGGCTTCATCGCTGCTGTTGAGGCCCAGGCGCACCAGACGGTTACGCACCAGCACCAACTCGCCGACCATGTTCATGATTTCGTCGAGACGCGCGGTGTCGACACGCACAGTGGTTTCGGCTTCGCTGGCCGGTTTTTCCGGTGGCGGCGCCGCCGGCGCACGGGCCGGAGCCGGCGCAGCAGCGGCAGCAGGTTTGGCCGCTTCGGCTTTCGGTTCAGGCTTGGCGACAGGCTTGGGCGCAGCAGCGGCTGGTGCCTTGGCGACAGCCGAGGCGGCGCCGACTTCGGTGAACTTGCCTTTGCCGTGCAATTCGTCGAGCAGCGATTCGAACTCGTGATCGGTGATCAGATCGCTGCCGGCAGCAGCGGCCGCCGGAGCGGCAGGCGCTGGAACCGAAGCAATCGCCGATTCCAATGCATCGACGGCGAAGTTGCCTTTGCCGTGCAACTGATCGAGCAAGGCTTCGAATTCGTCGTCGGTGATGTCCGAGCTGTCACCCGCCGCCGGAGCAGCAGAAGCTGGCGCAGGAGCAGGCGCCACCGCGTCAACGGCGAACTGACCTTTACCGTGCAGTTGATCGAGCAACGACTCGAACTCGGCGTCGGTGATTTCATCGCTGGCGGCTGCATCAGCGGCCGGCGCAGCGGCAGCGGCCGGGGCTTCGGCTTCGGCCTTGACGGCGTTCAGCGAATCCAGCAACTGTTCAAATTCGTTGTCGGTGATATCACCGTCATCGCTTTGTGCGACAGGTTCTTCAACCGCTGGCGCAGCGATGGCTTCGTCTGCCGATTGCGGCTCGGCCAGACGGGCCAGCGCCGCCAGCAATTCAGGTGTTGCCGCAGTGATGGGGCTGCGCTCGCGGACTTCGCTGAACATGCTGTTCACCGCGTCCAGTGCTTCGAGCACAACGTCCATCAATTCTGCATCAACGCGACGTTCACCCTTGCGCAGGATGTCGAACACGTTTTCGGCGATGTGACAGCACTCCACCAACTCATTGAGCTGAAGGAAGCCGGCGCCCCCTTTTACAGTGTGGAAACCGCGAAAAATTGCATTGAGCAGATCTGCATCATCCGGACGGCTTTCCAGCTCGACCAGTTGTTCGGACAGTTGCTCAAGAATCTCGCCGGCCTCAACCAGGAAATCCTGAAGGATCTCTTCATCGGCGCCGAAGCTCATTAATGGGGTGCTCCTACAGGTCTAAAAACCCAAAAAAACTCAAAATCCAAGGCTGGATAACAAATCGTCCACATCGTCCTGACCGGACACAACGTCTTCTCGTTTATCGGCATGAATCTGCGGACCTTCACCCTGCGAGAGATGTTTTTGTGGATCTTTTTCTGCAAGCATCGCTTCACGGTCATGCTCGATGCCCGCAAAGCGGTCCACTTGGCTTGCCATGAGTACGAGTTTGAGCAAATTGCTTTCGACTTCGGTGACCAACTGGGTCACGCGCTTGATCACCTGACCGGTGAGATCCTGGTAATCCTGGGCCAGCAGAATGTCGTTGAGATTGCCCGACACGGCGCGATTGTCCGCGCTGCTGCGTGACAGAAAACCGTCGACCCGGCGCGCCAGCTCGCGGAACTCTTCAGCCCCGACTTCGCGACGCATGAAGCGGCCCCAATCGGTGCTCAATGCCTGGGCTTCATCGGCCAGGCCATTGACCAGCGGTGTGGCGCTTTCCACCAGATCCATGGTGCGGTTGGCCGCGGCTTCCGTCAGCTTGACCACATAGCCCAGACGTTCGGTCGCGTCGGTGATTTGCGACACTTCTTCGGCCTGGGGCATGTGCGGGTCAATCTGGAAATTGACGATCGCACTGTGCAGCTCGCGCGTCAGCTTGCCCACTTCCTGATACAGGCCACGGTCACGGGTCTGATTGAGCTCATGGATCAATTGCACAGCGTCGCCGAACTTGCCTTTTTCAAGGCTTTCGACCAGTTCGACCGCATGTTTTTTCAGGGTCGACTCAAAGTCGCCCTGTGAAGATTCTTTTTGCTCCATAGCTCCCCCGGGGCGCGTATATCAGCCGATGCGTTCGAAAATCTTCTCGATTTTTTCTTTCAGCGCCTGGGCGGTAAAAGGTTTCACGACATAGCCGTTCACGCCGGCCTGGGCCGCTTCGATGATCTGTTCGCGCTTGGCTTCAGCGGTCACCATCAGCACTGGCAGGTGCTTGAGTTTTTCATCGGCGCGCACGTGGCGCAGCAGGTCGATGCCGGTCATGCCTGGCATGTTCCAGTCCGTTACCAGAAAGTCGATGCTGCCGCTGTTGAGCACCGGAATGGCAGTGATGCCATCGTCGGCTTCAACGGTGTTGGTGAACCCAAGGTCACGCAACAGGTTCTTGATGATCCGCCGCATCGTTGAGAAGTCATCAACGATGAGGATTTTCATGTTCTTGTCCAATTCGACCTCCAAGCAGTCTTAAACGCGCCCAGCACCTGGACGCGCCATTTCAATCAATCCGGCAAAGCATTCGATGACTGTCTGGAGCACAGCAGATCGAGACCGGTGCCGTTCATCACCGCACCAGCCTCTTTCGCAGTGTCCCCACACTGCCTTCAGCGCGCTCGCCACTCCCCTAAACGCCCCCGCAAACGGGCCGCGCACTGGCTATGTAACTGGCTGACCCGCGATTCGCTGACGCCAAGAACCTCACCGATTTCCTTGAGGTTCAGCTCCTCGTCGTAGTACAGCGCCAACACCAGTCGCTCACGCTCCGGCAAGTTGGCAATCGCGTCCGCCAGCGCCGCCTGGAAGCGTTCATCTTCCAGATCGCGTGACGGTTCGAGATGGGCACTCGCGCCATCCTCATGCAGCCCTTCATGTTCGCCGTCCTGCAAGAGGTCGTCGAAGCTGAACAGTCGGCTGCCCAGGGTGTCGTTCAAAATCCCGTAATAATCGTCAAGGCTCAATTGGAGTTCGGCCGCAACTTCGTGATCTTTAGCGTCACGGCCGGTTTTAGCTTCAATCGAGCGAATCGCGTCGCTGACCATACGGGTGTTGCGGTGAACCGAGCGTGGCGCCCAGTCCCCCTTGCGCACTTCATCGAGCATGGCGCCGCGGATCCGGATGCCCGCGTACGTTTCGAAACTGGCGCCTTTGCTGGCGTCATATTTGGTCGAGACTTCAAGCAGACCGATCATGCCGGCCTGGATCAGATCCTCGACCTGCACACTCGCCGGCAATCGCGCCAACAAGTGATAGGCGATGCGTTTGACCAGGGGCGCGTAACGCTCGATCAATTCGTACTGCGCGTCACGCGCCGACTTCTTGTAGTAGTTCATACCGCTTGCGGTCATAACACGGGCCCTGCCGTTTGCTGCACGAGGCGCTCGACGAAAAACTCCAGATGCCCACGCGGGTTGGCGGGCAACGGCCATGTATCGACCTTCTGTGCGATGGCCTTGAACGCCAGGGCGCACTTGGATCGCGGGAAGGCTTCATAAACCGCACGTTGTTTCTGCACGGCCTTGCGTACGCTTTCGTCGTAAGGCACCGCGCCAACGTATTGCAGAGCGACGTCAAGAAAGCGATCGGTGACCTTGGTCAACTTGGCGAACAGGTTGCGACCCTCTTGCGGGCTCTGGGCCATGTTGGCCAGAACGCGGAAGCGATTCATGCCGTAGTCGCGGTTGAGCAACTTGATCAGCGCATAGGCGTCAGTGATCGAAGTCGGCTCGTCGCAGACCACCAGCAACACTTCCTGCGCGGCGCGCACGAAACTGACTACCGAGTCACCAATACCGGCAGCGGTGTCGATGACTAATACGTCGAGGTTGTCGCCGATGTCGCTGAAGGCCTGGATCAGACCGGCATGTTGAGCCGGGCTCAGATGAACCATGCTCTGGGTGCCGGACGCGGCCGGCACGATGCGAATTCCGCCGGGGCCTTGCAACAACACGTCGCGCAGCTCACAGCGGCCTTCGATCACGTCGGCCAGGGTGCGTTTAGGGGTGAGCCCCAAAAGAACGTCGACGTTCGCCAGCCCCAGATCGGCGTCCAGCAGCATGACCCGACGGCCAAGCTCTGCCAGCGCCAGGGACAAGTTCACTGACACGTTAGTCTTGCCGACGCCACCTTTGCCGCCGGTCACCGCGATCACCTGTACGGGATGCATGCTGCCCATGTTATTTCTTTACCTTGTCTTGCATAGACGGAGGCCACATTACTGGCTGCGCGCTCAACAACTGAGCAATGCATGGCAGACCATCGATGTAGGTACAAAAAACGTTCATTAATACCTCAGCCAACCTGCTTGGTGGGACTGTGGTAGATATCAGCGAACATGTCAGCCATGGCTTCTTCGCTGGGTTCTTCTTGCATTTGCACGCTGACGGCGCGGCTGACCAGTTGATGGCGGCGCGGCAGATGCAGATCATCCGGAATCCGTGGGCCATCGGTCAGGTACGCGACCGGTAATTCATGACTGATCGCCAGGCTCAACACTTCACCAAGGCTAGCTGTTTCATCCAGTTTAGTCAGGATGCACCCGGCCAGCCCGCAACGCTTGTAACTGTGATAAGCGGCGGTTAGAACCTGTTTTTGGCTGGTGGTTGCCAGCACAAGATAATTTTTTGAACGGATGCCACGCCCCGCCAGGCTTTCCAGCTGCATGCGCAATGCCGGATCGCTGGCTTGCAGGCCGGCGGTATCGATCAGCACGACGCGTTTGCGCAGCAGTGGATCCAGTGCCTGAACCAGCGACTGGCCCGGGTCGACGTGAGTCACCGGCACGTTCAGGATACGGCCCAGCGTTTTGAGCTGTTCCTGTGCGCCGATGCGAAAACTGTCCATGCTCACCAGCGCTATGTTCTGCGCGCCGTACTTGAGCACGTAACGGGCGGCCAGTTTGGCCAGCGTGGTGGTTTTGCCCATGCCGGCAGGGCCGACCACGGCAATCACACCGCCCTCTTCCAGTGGCTCGACTTCCGGCGTCGCGATCATTCGCGCCAGGTGCGCCAGCAACATGCGCCAGGCCTGACGCGGCTCGTCGATGTCGCTGATCATTGCCAGCAAATCGCGAGACAGCGGGCCGGACAAACCGATGCGTTGCAGACGACGATAAAGATTGGCCTGGGCCGGACGGCTGCCTTGCAGCTGATTCCAGGCCAGAGTGCCGAGCTGGACTTCCATCAACTCGCGCAAGCTGTTGAGTTCGAAACGCATCGAATCCAGCGCACGCGGATCGACACCGGCCGACACCGGCGCAGGTGCCGGGGCTGGACGAGCCGGTGCGCTGTAAGTCGCTTCGGTCAGCGGCTCGGCAGCGGTCAGCGGCAAACCCGCGGTCAACGGCAGGCCGGAGAACAGCTGCTGATTGGTATTGCCATCAGCTTCGCCTCGCAGGCTCAACTCGGCTTGTGCAGTGACGATGCGCGACTGAGTCTTGCGCAGCTCATCCTCAAGTTCCATGTTCGGAACACGCGGGGCCAGCGCTGACAATTTGTAATCCAGCGCCGCCGTCAGTTCGACACCGCCGGCAATGCGGCGGTTACCGATGATGGCGGCATCAGCGCCCAGCTCATCACGAACCAGCTTCATGGCCTGACGCATATCGGCGGCAAAAAAACGCTTAACTTGCATAAACCACTACCTCAGCCGTTGGGCCCTACTGTCGCAACGATGGTCACTTGCTTGTTGTCCGGTATTTCCTGGTAGGCCAGCACGTGCAATCCGGGGACTGCCAGTCGGCCAAAGCGCGAGAGCATCGCGCGTACCGGGCCTGCTACCAACAGGATGACCGGCTGACCTTGCATTTCCTGACGCTGCGCCGCTTCGATGAGCGAACGTTGCAGCTTCTCGGCCATGCTTGGCTCCAGCAGAACGCCCTCTTCCGAGCCTTGTCCTGCCTTCTGCAGACTATTGAGCAATATTTGTTCCAACCTTGGTTCCAAGGTGATCACAGGCAGCTCCGACTCAGTGCCTACAATGCTTTGCACGATGGCGCGGGATACGCCGACGCGTACGGCGGCCACCAGCGCGGCGGTATCTTGACTCTTGGCAGCGTTGTTGGCGATGGCTTCTGCAATGCTGCGAATGTCGCGTACCGGCACATGTTCAGCCAACAGCGCTTGCAGCACTTTGAGCAGCTGCGACAACGAAACCACGCCCGGCACCAGCTCTTCAGCCAGTTTTGGCGAGCTTTTGGCCAGCAATTGCATGAGTTGCTGCACTTCCTCGTGGCCGATCAGCTCACTGGAATGCTTGTACAGAATCTGGTTCAGGTGCGTCGCGACCACGGTACTGGCATCGACCACGGTGTATCCAAGCGATTGCGCCTGAGCGCGCTGGCTGATTTCGATCCACACCGCTTCCAGGCCGAAAGCCGGATCTCTGGCGGTGATGCCGTTCAGCGTGCCGTAGACCTGCCCCGGGTTGATCGCCAGTTCGCGATCCGGATAGATCTCGGCCTCGGCGAGGATCACGCCCATCAGCGTCAAACGGTACGCGCTTGGCGCCAGATCCAGGTTGTCGCGGATGTGTACGGTCGGCATCAGGAAGCCCAGATCCTGCGAGAGCTTCTTGCGCACGCCCTTGATCCGCGCGAGCAACTGACCACCCTGATTGCGATCCACCAACGGAATCAGACGGTAGCCGACTTCCAGGCCGATCATGTCGATCGGGGTCACGTCGTCCCAGCCCAACTCTTTGGTTTCCATGGCGCGGGCCGGCGACGGCAGCAGTTCCTGCTGACGCTTGACCTCTTGCAGCGCGGTGACCTTAGCGACGTTCTGCTTCTTCCAGAACAGGTACGCACCACCGGCCGCCAGTGCCGCCATGCTCAGGAACGAGAAATGCGGCATGCCCGGCACCAGGCCCATGACCGCCATCAAGCCAGCGGCCACGGCCAGGGCTTTTGGCGATGCAAACATCTGACGGTTGATTTGCTTGCCCATGTCTTCCGAACCGGAAGCACGGGTCACCATGATCGCTGCAGCTGTAGATAACAACAGTGATGGCAATTGCGCCACCAAACCGTCACCGATGGTCAACAAGGCGTAAACCTTGCCGGCGTCAGCGAAGCTCATGTTGTGCTGGAAGATACCGACTGCCACACCACCAATGAGGTTGATGAACAGAATCAGCAAGCCTGCGATGGCGTCACCGCGAACGAACTTGCTGGCACCGTCCATCGAACCGTAGAACTCAGCTTCCTGAGCCACTTCTGAACGGCGCGCCTTGGCTTGGTTCTGATCGATCAGACCGGCGTTGAGGTCGGCGTCGATCGCCATTTGTTTGCCGGGCATCGCATCGAGGGTGAAACGTGCGCTCACCTCGGAAATCCGCCCGGCACCCTTGGTCACCACGACGAAGTTGATGATCATCAAAATGGCGAAGACCACGATACCGACGACGTAGTTGCCGCCAATCACCACTTCACCGAAGGCCTGGATCACCTTACCGGCAGCGGCGTGGCCGTCCTGACCGTGAAGCATCACCACCCGCGTCGAGGCCACGTTCAGCGCCAGTCGCAGCAACGTAGCCACGAGCAGAATGGTCGGAAAAACCGCGAAATCGAGCGGCCGCAATGCGTAAACGCACACCAGCAGCACGACGATCGACAGGGCAATGTTGAAGGTAAAAAACACGTCGAGCAGGAACGGCGGCACTGGCAACATCATCATCGCCAGCATGACCAACAGCAACAACGGCACGCCCAGATTGCCACGACTGAGGTCGGCAACGTTCGTGCGGGCAGTGTTGATAAATTGAGTGCGATCCACCGGTTTTCCCCGTTCCTTTAAAGCAAACTTTTGACGCCTTGTATTGGCGCAGGACGGCTATTGCAAGAAGCCTTCCAACTTTTGCCTAAAGCTCGAAACGGGGTGTTCCGCAGATATCAATCCGTTCCGGCGGTGCGAACCCGGTCTGCCGTGATGGGGCCGAAATTGAGCTCTCTACCGACTAAATATTTCGAGCCGCGGAGCATCTGATCGCCCTCGACGGGTACCAGATCCTCTTGGGCAGACCCAAAAACCACAACCGAAGTGGGTGCATTTAGGGTTTCAAACGAAGCGGCTGCCCGCTGATCGCCATTGAAGGTGTGCCCTTCCAATAAATGAAGTGCCCACTGGAACTGAACGACCGGCAAATCGCTGATCTGGATCTGACGCTTGTGGCTCAAGCGAAAGTCCTGACGTGCGGTCATCTGCAATTGACCGTCAACATATTCGAACTCGGGCTTGCCGTATCGACGGATCAACAGCCCGTCGGACCAATCGTCGAAATAATATTCGGGAGCCCGGAACACCTTGAACAAATCTTCGTTGCCGCGCATTTTGCCGGCCGCGTCGAAAAAATAGTTGTATGCATAGTGATATCCCAGCCCCGCCAACTCTGGCCGGATCGCGTTGATCGGCCCATTCAGGTAGCCGGGAATGTAAACATTGGCCATCTGCACAAAGTGAGTGAAATCCAGCGAAAGCTTGAACATGACGGTATAGCCGATCGCCATTTCGGGCCGCTCTTCGAGCACACCGAAAACGAAGTCCAACTCCATGCCTTGCAAGTATCTGTAGACGCTTTGAGCCATGATCGCACTCCTCTGACGCGTGATCGATTAACCGTTGCCGACCCCGTGGTCCAGCATCGGCCGGACCGGATCGGTTCAACGGCATGACAACGCCAGCGGCGATAAACGTCTACTGTCAGAAGTAGCAGGTACAGTGGCCTTTCGGACGGGCGGCGGTCTCGCTGACCGGAGCAACCCATCAAGAATCGCGGCGCAGATCCGGTGGAATCGGCAGATCGTCCTTGAGCGGATCCGGGCGTTTACCCTTGCCGGCGCGGTGCTGGCGGATCTGGTAGACGTAGGCCAGGACTTGGGCGACGGCCAGATACAGTCCGCCCGGAATTTCCTGATCAAGCTCGGTGGAGTAGTAAATCGAACGCGCCAGCGCCGGGGACTCCAGGAGCATGACGTTGTTGGCGACAGCGATTTCGCGGATTTTCAGCGCCAGGAAATCGTTACCCTTGGCCAGCAATACCGGCGCCCCGCCTTTCTCGGCGTCGTATTTAAGCGCCACGGCGTAGTGGGTCGGGTTGGTGATGACCACATCGGCTTCAGGGATCGCCGCCATCATCCGCCGCTGGGACATCTCGCGCTGGACCTGACGGATGCGCTGCTTGACCTCCGGCCGGCCTTCCTGATCCTTGTGCTCGTCGCGCACTTCCTGCTTGGTCATCTTGAGCTTTTTCATGCTCTCGAAGATCTGCACCGGGACGTCGACCGCCGCGATGATGATCAGGCCACACGCCATCCACAACGTGCTCCAACCCACCAATTGCAGGCTGTGGATGATTGCCATCTCCAACGGCTCATGGGCGATGCGCAACAAATCATCGACATCGCCCGCCAGCACCACCAACGCCACGGCCAGAACAATAAAAAACTTCGCCAGCGCCTTGAGCAACTCGACGATAGCTTTCATGGAAAACATGCGCTTGAGGCCGGCGCCAGGGTTCATCCGGCTGAATTTCGGCGCCAATGAGCCAGCAGCAAACAGCCAGCCGCCGAGGGAAATCGGGCCGATCACCGCTGCGAGCAACAGGGTGATCATGATCGGCTGGATCGCCAGCAATGCGATGAGCCCGGAGTGCATCAGATAAGAACCCATGGAGCGCTGGTCGAGGATCACTTCCCTTGGCAACGAGAAGTTCATGCGCATCAGCTCCATCATCTCTTGCGCCAGGGCGCCGCCGAATATCAGCAGCGCGCCTGAGCCGGCAAGCATGATCGCCAGGGTGTTGAGTTCTTTGGAACGGGCAATCTCACCCTTTTCACGGGAGTCCTTTTTGCGTTTCTCCGTGGGGTCTTCCGTTTTGTCCTGACCGCTTTCGCTTTCAGCCATGACTCAGCGCGCCTGTGCCAGTTCGCGTAAAAACTGCAAAGCCTCGGCGGCCAGCGGTTGATACTGATTGAGAATATCCGCCAGACCGACCCAGATGATGAACAGGCCGAGCACCAGGGTCAGCGGGAAACCGATGGAGAAAATATTGAGCTGTGGCGCGGCGCGGGTCATCACGCCAAACGCGATGTTGACCACCAGCAGCGCCGTGATCGCCGGCAACACCAGCACCAGTGCCGCACCGAGCACCCAGCCCAGCTTGCCGGCCAATTCCCAATAGTGAGCCGTCATCAAACCACCGCCCACCGGCAACGTGGTGAAGCTTTCCGTCAGGACTTCGAACACCACCAGATGGCCGTTCATGGACAAAAACAGCAAGGTCACCAGCATGGTGAAGAACTGCCCGATCACCGCCACCGACACGCCGTTGGTAGGGTCGACCATCGAGGCGAAACCCATGCCCATCTGGATCGCGACAATCTGCCCCGCCACCGTGAAGGCCTGGAAAAACAGTTGCAGCGAGAAGCCCATCACCGCACCGATGAGGATCTGCTCGGCGATCAACAGCAAGCCGCTCAGATCCAGGGCATTGACCGGCGGCATGGGCGGCAGATTGGGCGAGATCACCAGTGTGATTGCCAGGGCGAAATACAGACGAATGCGCTTGGGCACGAGGGTCGTGCCGAACACTGGCATGACCATCAGCACCGTGCCAATGCGAAACAGCGGCAACATGAACGTCGCCACCCAGGTGCTGATCTGGGTGTCGGTCAGCTGAAGCAGCGATTGCATGGCTTAGCCGATGACCATCGGAATGTTGTGGTAGAGCTGGATGATGTATTCCATGAAGGTCTGCACCAGCCACGGCCCGGCAACAATCAACGTCACCAGCATCACCAGCAGACGCGGCAGGAAGCTCAGGGTCTGTTCGTTGATCTGCGTCGCGGCCTGGAACATCGCCACCAGCAAGCCCACCAGCAGGCTCGGAATCACCAGCACCGCGACCATCATCGTGGTCAGCCACAACGCTTCGCGAAAGATGTCGACCGCAACTTCTGGCGTCATGGCGAGACACCGCCAAAACTGCTGGCCAGGGTGCCGATGATCAGCGCCCAACCATCCACCAGCACAAACAGCATGATTTTGAACGGCAAGGAAATGATCAGCGGCGACAGCATCATCATACCCATCGCCATCAGTACGCTCGCCACGACAAGGTCGATGATCAGGAACGGAATGAAGATCATGAAGCCGATCTGGAACGCGGTTTTCAGCTCGGAAGTGACGAAGGCCGGCACCAGAATGGTCAGCGGCGCCTGATCCGGCGAAGCAATGTCGGTACGCTTGGACAGGCGCATGAACAGCTCAAGATCACTGGCGCGGGTCTGCGCGAGCATGAAATCCTTGATCGGCACCTGCGCCCTTTCCACCGCCTGTTGCGCGGTGAGCGTCTCCGCCAGATAAGGCTGCAATGCATCGTTGTTCACCCGGTCGAACACCGGCGCCATGATGAACAGCGTCAAAAACAGCGCCATGCCGGTGAGGATCTGGTTGGACGGCGTCTGTTGCAGGCCGAGGGCCTGACGCAGGATCGAAAACACGATGATGATCCGGGTGAAACTGGTCATCAGCATGACGAACGCCGGGATAAAACTCAGCGCGGTCATGATCAGCAGAATCTGCAGGCTGACCGAATATTCCTGCGCACCATCGGCGTTGGTGCCCAGCGTGATCGCCGGGATCGACAACGGATCGGCGGCGAACGCCAGCGGCGCGGCCAGCAACAGAGCCAGCGTCAAGACGATGCGTAGCGCACCCATTACTTCTTATCCTTCTGATCCTTGCCGAGCATTCTCATCAGATGCTGGGCAAATTCCGGCGTGGCATGCTCGGTACCGGCAGGCACGGGTACGGGCTCTTTCAGCACATGCAGCGCGGTGATGCTGCCGGGGCTGAGGCCGAGCAGGATCTGCTCGTTGCCGACCTGCACCAGCATCAGCCGGTCACGCGGTCCGAGCGCGCGCGAGCCGATCAGCTCAATCACTTGCCCCTTGCCCGCAGGCCCCGCCTGTTGCACGCGGCGCAACAGCCAGGCGAGGAAAAAAATCAGCCCCAGCACCAGCAACAGGCCCAGCACCAACTGCGTCAACTGACCGGCCACACCAATGCTCACGGCGGGCGCGGCGGCGGTGGTTGCAGCCACGGCAGTGGTCGCGACAGTGGTCACGGCCGGTTCAGCCGCCATGGCCGTCAATGGCAATGCCAGCGCCAACCTGAGCAAACAACCCAGCACCTTATTCACTCAGCGCAGCTTCTTGATGCGTTCGCTCGGGCTGATCACGTCCGTCAGGCGGATGCCGAACTTCTCGTTGACCACGACCACTTCGCCATGGGCGATCAGCGTGCCGTTGACCAGCACATCCAGCGGCTCGCCGGCCAGACGATCCAGCTCGATGACGGAACCCTGGTTGAGTTGCAGCAGGTTGCGGATATTGATGTCGGTGCTGCCCACTTCCATGGAAATCGATACCGGGATGTCGAGGATCACGTCCAGGTTCGGACCGTCCAGCGTCACCGGATCGTTGTTCTTCGGCACGCTGCCGAACTCTTCCATCGGCAGACGGTTGGAGCTCGACGAGCCGGCGTCGGCCGCCAGCAGTGCGTCGATGTCGGCTTGGCTGTCACCGGTTTCTTCCAGGGCGGCAGCCCATTCATCAGCCAGAGCCTGATCGTCCTGAGCGTTCATATCGTCGTTCATCATGTGTCCTCGGCGGGCAACAATTCAGTTAAATGCGGTTGGGGTTGAGCGCCGGTCAGCGGCGCTCGATCGGCTCGATCACTTGCAACGCGAGGTTGCCTTTGTGCGAGCCCATCTTGACCTTGAAGGCCGGCACGCCGTTGGCGCGCATGATCATGTCTTCCGGCATTTCGACCGGGATCACATCCCCCGGCTGCATGTGCAGGATGTCGCGCAATTTCAATTGGCGGCGGGCCACGGTGGCACCGATCGGCACGTCCACGTCGAGCACGTCCTGACGCAGGGCGTTGACCCAGCGCTCGTCCTGGTCGTCGAGATCCGACTGGAAACCGGCGTCGAGCATTTCGCGTACCGGCTCGATCATCGAATACGGCATGGTCACGTGAAGATCACCGCCACCGCCGTCGAGTTCAATGTGAAAGGTCGAGACGACGATCGCTTCGCTAGGGCCGACGATATTGGCCATGGCCGGGTTCACTTCCGAGTTGATGTACTCGAAGTTCACTTCCATGATCGCCTGCCAGGCTTCTTTCAAATCGACGAAAGCCTGCTCCAGCACCATGCGCACCACGCGCAGTTCGGTCGGGGTGAATTCGCGTCCTTCGATCTTCGCGTGACGGCCGTCGCCGCCGAAGAAGTTGTCCACCAGCTTGAACACCAGTTTGGCGTCAAGGATGAACAGCGCGGTGCCGCGCAGGGGCTTGATCTTGACCAGGTTGAGGCTGGTCGGCACGTACAGCGAGTGCACGTATTCGCCGAACTTCATCACCTGCACGCCGCCGACCGCCACGTCCGCCGAGCGACGCAGCATGTTGAACATGCTGATGCGGGTGTAACGGGCAAAACGCTCGTTGATCATCTCAAGCGTCGGCATGCGTCCGCGGACGATGCGATCCTGACTGGTCAGGTCGTAGCTTTTGACACTGCCGGGTTCGGCAGCGGTATCGGTCTGGACCAGACCATCGTCGACGCCATGCAACAGCGCATCGATTTCATCCTGGGACAGAAGATCCTGCACGGCCATGTCGTGTTCCTACTGCAGTACGAAATTAGTGAAAAGCAACTGTTCGATCACGACTTTGCCGAGTTCTTTCTGCGCCACTTCCTGGACGCTGGCGGTGGCCTTCTGGCGCAACATCTCTTGACCGACCGGGGTCGCCAAGGTGGCGAAATCCTGTCCGGAGAAGAGCATCACCAGGTTGTTGCGGATAACCGGCATGTGCACCTTGAGCGCTTCCAGATCGGCTTGATTGCGCCCAAGCATGGTAATGCTCACCTGCATGTAGCGCTGACGGCCGTTCTGGGTGTAATTGGCCACGAAGGCGGGCGCCATCGGTTCGAAGATCGCCGGTTGCTTGCCGACCGGCGCCGCTTCGGCGGTCTCGGCAGGTTTGCTCTGGGCGCTGTGCATGAAGTACCAGGTCGCCCCCACGGAGGCACCGATGGCCAGCAGCAACGCCAGCACGATCACGATGATCAGCTTGATCTTGCCTTTGGTTGCCGGGTCTTTTACAGCTGCTGCGTCACTCTTCGCCATGCCAATAATCCGTCACTAATCGGGTTTTCACAATCGCACGGCAAGGCAAGAGCAAGTGTTATGCCAGAAGTCTCGGGAGAGGATGGCGGGCATCTGAAGATTGATGCAAAACCCTGCGGGAGCGGGCTTGCCCGCGATGAGGCCGGCACATTCAAATTTGATGTGTCAGTTAAATCGCCCATCGCCGGCAAGCCAGCTCCCACAGGTTTTGTGTGTACGTGTCAGGCGTAATAGTCGACGGCGCTGGTGCCGATGACGCTGGTGGTCTGAGCGGCGGCTTCAGCGACGCTCGTGGCAGCGGCGATTTCGTCATCCGCCGAATCAAGGCGTCCGCCGGCAGCGCTGGTTCGACCACCCTGCCCCTGCTGCGCCTGTTCCTGGCCTTGTCCCTGCCAGCCGCGACCCTGATCAGCCACGTTGACATCCACCTGACCCATGCCCTGCTGCGTGAACATCTCGCGCAGCCGATGCATCTGGCCATCCAGCGCTTCACGCACGCTCGGATGGGCACTCATGAACGTCACTTGGGTCTGCTGATCCGGCACCATGTTCACGCGAATGTCCAGACGGCCCAGCTCGGCCGGTTGCAGCTGGATATCAGCCGCTTTCAGGTTGGCGCTGGACAGGTACATGACACGGTTGACCACTTCTTCAGTCCAGCCGCTCTGGTTCATGACGATTGGCTGATTCACCGGCACCGCATTCGCGGTTTTCGGCGTGGCAGCCTGGGTCAGTGCCGCCAGACGGTTGGCGAAGTCATCGACACGCGTATCGCTGCTGGCCGACTTCAGGTCTTTCAGACCGTCGTCCAACAGACCGCTGAAGGCTTTGTCGCCGCCCTCGCTGGTGCTGTCCTTGTCGGCCTGCACGTCGAGCATACTGGCCATGCCGGCAGCGAAGTTTTGCGCCGAGGTCAGCTCGCCATCCGCTTGCGTCTGGGCGGGTGACGCTTTTGATTGAGCCTGGCTGGACGCGGAAATGTGCCCGCTCTGCTCCATTGCCATGCGTACGGCCGGCAAAGCGTCGAGCGGGTCGGCCTCGGGATCGAACGCACTGTCGACCGGCGCTTTCGCCGCATCAGTGGCCGCACCCGGCAGCACGGCAACCAGCGACGCCTCGGCTTCTTTTGTCGGTGCCGACACCACGGGCGTTTCCACCCCCGGTGCGGTCACTACAGGCGCAACGACTTCGCCAAGCGCAGGATCAAGCGCGGGATCGGCCGGTGCGGCATCAGCCACCGGTGTTTGCGAGGCGTCTGGCGCTTCGTCATCGGCAGTCTTGTCATCGGCAGCCGCCGGTTTGTCGGCGGGCAAGGCTTTGCCGCTATCGGCAACGGTCGGTGCCGCAGCGGCAGACTGATCCTTGTCGATGTCTTTTTTGCCGCTATTGTCAGCGACCTTGTCGCGAGCGGGTTTCACGGCGTTGTCGGCCAGGGCGACAGGCTTTTTCCGGCCCTGATCGGCGAACACTTGCGAGAAGCTTGAGGCCTTGTCCCCGGGCTCTGCGGCCACCGCCGATGAATGGGCAGAGGCAGATTGCGCCTTGGCCTGGGCGGCTGTCTGAAGAAGAATGTTGGGACTTACGGGCATGACACGGTCTCCGCTGCACTGGGATCGTAGGTACAGTTGGCAGAGATGGCTGCAAGTGGCGGGCCACTTTCGCCCGGCATCGTATAAAAATGCCGGACGGTCGCATTAATGGGCGTGGGAGCGCTGCCGCTCTTCTTCATAGACCGGCCGGACAATCGCGAATTCGCCGTGAATGTCATCCACCAGTTTGCGGGTCGCCGCAGCGTTGCTGTTTCTGGCTTGATGTTCCAGCTCATGACAGAGCTCGGCCAGGCGGATGGCGCCCATGTTGCTGCTGCTACCCTTGAAGCTATGGGCAACGTCAGCCAGCGTTGCGGCGTCGTCGGAAATTTCCAGCTCGCGCAAACGAGACTCGGAGTCTGCCAGGAAGGTATCGAGCAATTCGAAATAGCTCTCCTCCATGACATCTTGCAACGCGCTCAGCACGTCGCGATCAACGTGTGTGTCTGCCACTTGTTCACTCCCTGATCAAGAATCCGTGGATTATGCCAGAGCCTCCCAGAAAAACTCCACGCGAGCACTGCGACCATCGTCTGACCAACTGACGTTTCGCGCCAGTTGCCGGATCAAACTGACGCCGCGACCCGACAGACGGACGTTATCTGCGGGCGTCTGCATCACCCGCGACACATCAAAACCCTCGCCACTGTCTTCGACACGAATGACCAGACAACCGCCCTCGCCTTGCGGCTTGACGTCCAGATGCACCCGCACGTAGCCGTCCTGCAAGGCGTCGAGGCGCGTGCAGCGCTGCTCATAGTAACGCGCGAAACCCGAGGCATCACGCTTGAGGCTAGAGTCGAGACCCAACACGCCGTGTTCCAGCGCATTGGAATACAACTCGGCCAGCACGCTATAGAGAGCGCCACTTTGTGCGCGCAGGCCATGCACTTCGAGTAACAACTGCAACAGGTAAGGCAACGGATTAAAGCGTTTAAGCGTGGCACCGCGAAACTCGAAACTGGCTGACCAGTCCAGCGGAGAGGACTGCCCGCTGTCGGAATACACCGGCGCGGCCGGAACGATCTGCTTCGCATCAAGCAGGCGCACTTCAACCATGCTCACATCGTCCCGCGCCTCGCCACGAAATTCCTGCAAGGCCTGCTCGATGTCCTCGAACAGCCGATCCGGTTCGCGATTGGCAGCAAACACTGCCTGCAAACGCTCGACGCCAAACAACTGCTCGCTCGCATTGCAGGTATCGATCACGCCATCGGACAGCAGGAACACCCGATCGCCAACAGCCATTGGATGCACTTCGGTGCGGTCATCAAAGGCTTGTGCACTGAGCACTCCCAACGGCAAATGCCGTGCGGTCAAAGGGCGGCGCTCCCCGCTGGCAATGCTGTGCAGGTAGCCGTCTGGCATCCCGCCGTTCCACACTTCGACCGAACGGCGCTGAAAGCTCAGGCACAACAACGTCGCACAACAGAACATGTCCACTGGCAGGATGCGTTTGAGCTTGGCGTTCATTTCCCGCAGGGTTTCGGCGAGACCGTACCCCTTGGCGGTCATGCCGTAAAACACCTCAGCCAACGGCATGGCGCCGACTGCGGCCGGCAGGCCATGACCGGTGAAGTCGCCGAGCAACACGTGCATGTCGCCAGTCGGCGTATAGGCCGCGAGCAACAGATCGCCATTGAACAGCGCATAGGGTGATTGCAGGTAACGAATGTTCGGCGCACTCAGGCAACCCGAATGCGCGACCTTGTCGAACACCGCTTTGGCGACTCGCTGTTCGTTGAGCAAATACTCATGGTGCTTGGCGATCAGGTCACGTTGCTGCAAAACAGTGGCTTGAAGCCGTCGCAACCGATCCATCGCCTTGATTTTGGCGGCAAGGATCACCTGGTTGTACGGTTTCGCCAGAAAGTCGTCGCCACCGGCGTCCAAGCATCGAGCCAGGCCTTCGCTTTCGGTGAGGGATGTCAGAAAGATAATCGGCACCAGCGTATCGCCGGCCAGCGCCTTGATCTGCCGCGCCGATTCGAAGCCGTCCATTACCGGCATCATGGC
Organism: Pseudomonas syringae; assembly: GCF_021605415.1. GTDB lineage: Bacteria > Pseudomonadota > Gammaproteobacteria > Pseudomonadales > Pseudomonadaceae > Aquipseudomonas > Aquipseudomonas syringae_S. Next base: position 123,740 of record NZ_WKEQ01000006.1, on the reverse strand, counting down.
GTCCATCAACACCAGATGCGGTCGTTGCTCGCGGAATATGTCAACCGCCTCGGCACCGTTCGCCGCCGTGAGCGTCTGGTGGCCCTGACGGCGGACGATGGTCGACAACAACAGCCGGTCGCCGGCGCTGTCTTCGGCGATAAGAATCGTCAGCGGCTCTTGCGCCTGCATGGCCGTCAACTGATGTCGAAGAGTTTGTCGAAATTGGAAATGCCGAGGATCTTGCGCACGTCGGAATTGCTGTTAATGACTTTGATTTGCGAGTGATCGCCACCGGCATGATCGCGCAACAGAAGCAGCATGCCCAGTGCCGAGCTGTCCAGAAAAGTGGTTTCTTTCAAATCCACCACGACCGACTTCGGTGTTTGCTTTTCGTACGACTGACGAAATTCCTGATGCGTGCCGAAATCGAATCGTCCCTTGATCGATATCGTCAGTTTTTTACCTTGATCGGAGACTTCTGAAACAACTGACATGAACTGGCTTCCTTGTCATTGCGAACGTTTACAAGGTTTAGCATCTGGCGGGGGATGGGGCAAGGTGCTAAACGAGATCAAAAGATCGCAGCCTGCGACAGCTCCGACAGGGGTTTGCCGCGGCCCCGTTAATATGCGTCATGGCGCGGCAAGCGCTGGGACAATTCGTCCAGCAGCTTCTGCTCGCGTTTGTCTTCGGCGCGCTGGGCTTCGTCGCGATAGCGTTGTACAAGTTTTCGCAGACCTTCGACGCGGGCGAAAGCTTGTTGCCACGCGTCACGGGATTTGACGAATTGGTTCTGATGCCACTGCAGGCTTTGGCGCTGCTGATCGATGGCGGTGCCCAGTTGCGCCAGAAAGCCCTGATAGCCGAGTAGCCATTGCCCGGAAACGCCGCCACTGCCGCGCGCAATCCACTGTTCCGAATAATCCAGGCGAAAGGCTTCCAGATCGGCAAGCTTGCTCTCGGCGAGTTTCACCTGACCCTGGAAGTGACCCATGCGCTGCACGGCGGTTTTCTCGGCCTGTTCGGCCATGTCCACCACCGGGGCCAGACGTGCGGCTCGGCTCGTCGCCATGACCGGTTACCCGCCGAGCGCTGGAGCGAAGATGGACGCCAGATGATTCTCGCTGGCGGCCATGCTGATATTGTCGTTCAAGCCCTGGCGCAGGTACATGGTCATGGCCGGTTGCAGATTGATCGCGGTGTCGGTTTCGCGATCACCGCCCGCCACGTAGGCGCCGACGCTGATCAAGTCGCGGCTCTGCTGATAGCGCGACCAGTATTGCTTGAACATCTGCGCGTGATTCATATGCTTGATGCCGACTACCGACGGCATCACCCGGCTGATGGACGCCTCAATGTCGATGGCCGGGTAATGGCCTTCTTCGGCCAGACGCCGAGACAGCACGATGTGACCGTCAAGCACGCCTCGCGCCGAGTCGGCAATCGGATCCTGCTGGTCATCGCCTTCGGACAGCACGGTGTAGAACGCAGTAATCGAACCCCCGCCCTTCTCTGCATTACCGGCGCGCTCGACCAGTTTCGGCAGCTTGGCGAACACCGATGGCGGATAACCCTTGGTCGCTGGTGGCTCGCCGATGGCCAGGGCGATTTCCCGCTGGGCCTGGGCGAAACGGGTCAGGGAATCCATGAGCAACAGGACGTTCTTGCCCTTGTCGCGGAAATATTCGGCGATACGCGTGCAGTACATGGCCGCGCGCAAGCGCATGAGCGGCGCATCGTCCGCTGGCGAGGCGACGACCACCGAACGCTTGAGGCCTTCTTCACCGAGGATGTGCTCGATGAACTCTTTAACTTCGCGGCCCCGCTCGCCGATCAGGCCGACGACAATAATGTCGGCGTCAGTGAAGCGGGTCATCATGCCCAGCAGCACCGATTTACCGACACCGGTACCGGCGAACAGACCGAGACGCTGACCGCGACCCACCGTCAACAAACCGTTGATGCAGCGGATACCGACGTCCAGCGGCACGCTGATCGGATCACGGTTGAGCGGGTTGATCGTCGGGCCGTCCATCGGCACCCAGTCTTCAGCCTTCATGCCGCCCTTGCCATCCAGCGCACGACCGGCGCCGTCCAGCACGCGACCGAGCATGCTCATGCCCATCGGCAAGCGACCGGCATCGGCCAGCGGCACCACACGGGCGCCCGGCGCGATACCGGCAACGCTTCCCACCGGCATCAGGAAAACTTTATTGCCGGAGAAGCCCATGACTTCGGCCTCGACCTGAGACGGGTGATAGCTGTCGTCGTTGATCACCAGGCAGCGAGTGCCCATGGCGGCGCGCAGGCCTTCGGCTTCGAGGGTCAGGCCGACCATGCGCAGCAGGCGCCCTTCGAGAATCGGCGCGCCGGCAATCTCGGTCGCCTCAGCGTAGCTGCCCAGGCGCTTGGCGAAACTGGTGCGTTCAAGGCGCATCGGGATTGTCCGCAAGCGGCTCGTCGGCCATGGCGTCGGCGGATTTGCTGTCCACGGGCACGTCCAGCGTGATGTCCCCTGCGGCTGGATGCAACGCCTGTTCGTGCAACTGATCGAACAGCTTGGCCATGACCTGGGTCACGCGGGTTTCGATGCTCGCGTCGATGCGGCTGTGCTCGGTTTCAACGCGGCAGCCGCCCGGCAACAGGGATTCATCCTCGACGATGCGCCAGGTTTCTTCATGGCGTTCGCGCAGGGCTTTGGCCTGCTCGAAATCCTGCGGATTAACGTACAGACGCACGTTATCCACGCCCAGCGGCAACAGCTTGAGCGCGTCGCGCATGACGTGTTCGATCTGGCTCGAATCAATGGCCAGTTCGCGCTTGATCACCTGTTTGGTGATGTGTTGCACAAGGTCAACCAATGATTTTTCAATCTGCGTATCTTGCTCGGCGATAGGCTCGAACAGATGCCCCATCAGTTGCTCAAGGCTGGCGATCTTCGCCGCCAAGGCAACTTCGGCTTCCTGACGCACCTTGAGCGTAGTGCTGTGAAAACCTTCTTTTTCGCCAACGGCGAAGCCCTCGTTGTAAGCCTCCTGACGGATGCTCTCGAGTTCTTCAAGGGTCAGTGGCTGGACTTCTTCCAGCGGCACTTCTTCCATTTCCGGCGGCTCGGGCTCGGGCTCCGGTTCGGGTTCAGGCTTGGGCGGGTCGAAACTCGGCAGCGCCCAGGTATCGAAACCCCGGACGTCGCGGGCGCGGATCAGATCCGTCACAGACTCGTCATGCTTGTCCATGGGCTTAGATCATTTCCTCGCCGCCCTTGCCACCGAGCACGATTTCTCCGGCTTCGGCCATACGGCGGGCGATGGTGAGGATTTCCTTCTGCGCGGTTTCGACGTCGCTGACACGCACCGGGCCTTTGGCCTCCAGGTCGTCGCGCAACAGTTCGGCGGCACGCTTGGACATGTTCTTGAAGATTTTCTCCTTGACGCCTTCGTCCGAACCCTTGAGGGCCAGCACCAACACGTCCGAGGACACTTCGCGCAACAGCGCCTGAATGCCACGGTCGTCGACGTCGGCGAGGTTGTTGAACACGAACATGAGGTCTTCGATCTGACCGGACAGGTCTTCGTCGACTTCGCGGATCGAGTCCATGAGCTGGCCTTCGATCGAGCTGTCGAGGAAGTTCATGATGTCCGCCGCACGCTTGATACCGCCCAAGGTAGTACGCGAAGCGTTCGAGTTACCCGAGAACTGCTTCTCGAGGATCTGGTTCAATTCTTTCAATGCCGCAGGCTGCACGGTGTTCAACGACGAGACGCGCAGGATGATGTCCAGACGCACCTTGTGGTCGAAGTTGCCAAGTACTTCACCGGCCTGATCCGGGTCGAGGTACGCGACCACGATCGCCTGGATCTGCGGGTGTTCGTAACGGATCACGTCGGCAACGGCACGCGGCTCCATCCATTTCAGGCTGTCGAGGCCGCTGGTGTTGCCACCGAGCAGGATGCGGTCGATCAGACCGTTGGCCTTGTCTTCGCCCAATGCCTGGGTGAGCATTTTGCGCACGTAGTCGTCGGAGCCGACGCCCAGGCTGGTCTGGTCGCCGACGATTTCGACAAACTCGCTCATCACCTGTTCGACTTGCTCACGGTGGACGTTGCCCATCTGGGCCATGGCCACACCCACACGCTGAACCTCTTTCGGGCCCATGTGGCGCAACACTTGTGCGGCGTCAGTCGAACCCAGGGACAGCAGCAAAATCGCGGCTTTGTCGACCCGGGTCAGTTTGGCGGCAACGGCTCGGTTATCACTCATCTGCGTTAATCCACTCTTTCACGACCTGGGCCACACGACCCGGGTCTTCTGCCACCAGACTCTTGATTGCATTCAACTGGGCGTCATAGCCTTCGCTCGGGCTCGGCAGCAGAATGCTGGTCGGGCCGCCGAGGCTGACGCGGTCGTTGGCCAGTTCGCCATCCAGACCACCCATGCCACCCAGTTCAACGTCACTGCCCAGGCCTGCAAGTTCCTTGCCTTTCCCGCCACCGGTGATGTTGTTGAGCACCGGACGCAGCACACCAAACACCAGCACCAGGATGAACAACACACCCAGCACTTGTTTGACGATGTCCCAGAACCATGGCTGGGAGTAGAACGGGATGTCGGCAATCACTTCACCGCGCTCGGCGGAGAACGGCATGTTGATCACGCTGACGCTGTCACCACGGCTGGCGTCGAAACCGACGGCGTCTTGCACCAGACGCGTGAAGCGCGCCAATTCGTCGGCGCTCCACGGTGCACGGCTGGTTTCGCCGTTCGCCGCATTGACCTTGACCTGATCGTCCACGACCACCGACACCGACAGGCGATTGAGGCGGCCCTGCTGCTGCTTGGTGTGACTGATGGAACGGTCAAGCTCGAAGTTCTTCGTGGATTGTTGACGCTTGTCTGCCGGGTAAGGCGCGAGCATTGGCTGGCCGGTGGCCGGATCCATGATCTGCTGACCGTTGGCGTCGACCAATGGCTGACCCGGTTGCACCATGCTGGCCGATGCCGCTGCACCGCCCGTGGTCTGCGGCGCTGACGCCGGCGACGGCGGCTGATTGCTCAGGGCACCCGGCACACCTTGCGGGCCATTACTGGCGGTACGTTGTTCGTTGACCGACTGCTCGCTGCGCAACGCCGGCTGATCCGGATTGAACTGCTCGGCGGTGGACTCGACGGCGCTGAAATCCACATCGGCCGAGACTTCAGCCTTGTAGCGGTCGTTGCCCAGCACCGGTTGCAAAATATTGTGCACGCGCTGCGTGAGCATGCTTTCCATGCGGCGGCTGTAATCGAACTGCTTGCCGGCCATGGTCATTTCGGAATTTTCCGCCTGATCGGAGAGCAGGTTGCCCTTCTGATCGACGACGGTGATCTGCGATTTGCTCAGTTCGGGAACGGAAGTCGCCACCAGATTGATGATCGCCACCACCTGACCCGGCTCCAGCGAACGACCGGAATACAGCTCGACCAGTACCGAAGCGCTCGGCTTGCGTTCGTCACGCACGAACACCGAACTCTTCGGAATCGCCAGGTGCACACGGGCACCCTTGACGTTGTTCAGGCTGGAGATCGTGCGCGCCAGTTCACCTTCGAGGCCGCGACGATAACGGGTCGCTTCCATGAACTGGCTGGTGCCCAGACCCTGTTCCTTGTCGAGGATTTCAAAACCGATGTTGCCGTCGCTGGGAGTGACACCAGCGGCGGCGAGTTTAAGCCGCGCACGCGGCAGATCATCGGCCTTGACCAACAAGGCGCCGGAGTTCGGTTCAACGGTGTAAGGAATGTCGGCAGAAGCCAACGTATCCATGACCTGCTTGGCGTCCATACCGGCAAGGCTGCCGTACAGAGGCCGGTAATCCGGTTGCTGCGACCACAACACCACGGCAAAGCCAATCGCCACGCTCGCAGCGAGGCCGACCAAAAGGCCTACCTGACGCAGCATGGTCATCTCGGAGAGGTTTTCCAGGAAGGACAGACCGAACAACGGCGGTTTTCCGTCTATCGGGGTGGCCTTGGCCGGAACGTTATCAGCGACTGCTTCTGCCATGACTCAATATGTCCTTAAACCGGCATCTGCATGATGTCTTGGTAAGCCTGAACCAGTTTGTTGCGCACCTGGGTCAGCGCCTGGAAAGACACACTGGCTTTCTGCGAGGAAATCATTACGTCGGTCAGATCGACGCCGCTCTTGCCGATCTCGAACGCGTTCGCCAACTGGCTCGATGCCTGCTGGGTATCGTTCACTTTATTGACGGCCATACCGAGCATGTCGGCGAAGCTGCTGTTGCCCATCTCAGGGACAGCGGCAGTCGATTTCGGCGCAGACATGGCGTCCATTTGCATGGCGCGCATGTCCAGCATCAACCGATTAAATTCAATACCTTGGCTCATGGTCTACTCTCTTGGGCGGCCCGCAATTTTTTGACACTCACTCGGCGGGTACACAGGTATTAGCAACAAGGGTGCCAGCTATCGGGCAGCCTTTCAGAAAAGCGATTTGAACGGTTGCGCAGCAATCACGTGGCGAACAGATAACCCTCGACATCCATCCCCGCGTCACGCATTTGCGCCAGTTTGTAGCGCAGCGTTCGCGGACTGATGCCGAGTTTTTCGGCCGCTTCCTTGCGCCTGCCGCGCTCGGCGCGCAGGGTATCGATGATCATCTGGAACTCGCGTCGACGCAGATCATCGCCCAGCGCACCGGCCGATTCTGCCTCGACTTCGATTCCACGCACCGTCGCTTGCGCGGCTGCCGGTGCAACGAGTGGCGCAAAGGTCACCGCCCCGGCGAGACAAAAATCCTGCGGCTGAATCAGCCCGCCCTGCTGCAAAATCAACGCCCGCTGAATGGCGTTGTCCAGCTCACGCACATTGCCCGGCCACGGATACGCCGTGAGGCAGGCCTGAGCGTCCGGAGACAATTTCGCCGCCGCGTGTTTCATTTTATTGACGTGCTTGGCCAGCAGCCGCTCAGCCAGCGGCAGGATATCGGCAGTACGTTCGCGAAGTGGACGCCAGGCCAGGGGGAATACCGACAGACGGTAAAAAAGATCTTCACGGAATCGCCCCGCCGCCACTTCGCCGGCCAGGTCACGGTTGGTCGTCGCGACGACACGAATGTCCAGAGCGATCGGCTTGCGGCCGCCCACGCGCTCAACTTCGCGCTCCTGCAAGACCCGCAGCAATTTGGCTTGCAGACCGAGCGGCATTTCGGAAATTTCGTCGAGCAGCAAAGTACCGCCGTCTGCCTGCTCAAACTTGCCGGCCTGCGCCGCAATGGCGCCGGTGAATGAACCCTTTTCATGGCCGAACAACGTTGCTTCGAGCATGTTGTCGGGAATCGCGGCGCAGTTGATCGCAATAAACGGCTGACTGGCCCGATGAGATTGCTGATGGATGTAGCGAGCCAAGACTTCCTTGCCGGTGCCTGACTCTCCAGAGATCAATACCGTCGAATCGCTGCGAGCTACCCGCGCTGCCAATTCGAGCAGTTGCGCACTCGCCGGCTCTACGGCCACAGGGCCTTCGTCATCCTTGGCACCGAGGCTGCCAAGGGCATGGCGCGCCACCAGATCCAGCAGCGCTTTAGGCTCGAACGGCTTGACCAGATAATCCGCCGCCCCTTGGCGCATGGCGTCGACGGCGCGCTCCACCGCGCCGTGAGCCGTCATCAACAGCACCGGCAGCTGCGGCTGACGTGCACGCAACAGAGCCAACAGTTGATGGCCGTCCATCCCGGGCATGTTGACGTCGCTGATCACCAGACTGAACGCCTCGCGCCCCACCGCCGTCAGCGCTTCTTCCCCCGAACCGACGGCAAGGTAATCGTGGCCCGCGAGCAGCAGCGTATCGACCAACGCCTCGCGCAGGGAACGATCATCCTCGACCAGCAAAACCTTGATGCCCATGTCTTTCACTCAGCTCCCTGAACGGCGGAAAACAGCGGCAGGATGATTTGCGCGCACGTACCGCGCCCGACCCGCGAGCGCAGTTGCAATTCGCCCTGATGCGCCCGTGCCACAGCCTTGACCACCGTCAGGCCGAGGCCGGTTCCGGTGACTTTGGTGGTGAAAAACGGCTCACCCAGACGCGCCAGAACTGCCGGATCAATGCCGCTGCCGCTGTCACTGACACACAGGCGCAGGGTGTTGTCACGGGCATAGCAATGGATCTTCAGTCGCACGTGACCGGCACTGGCTTGAATCGCATTTTCGATCAGATTGAGAATGGCCCCGACCAGCGTGTCGCGGTTGCACAACAATTCGCCGACGTGGCTGTCGCACTGCCAGCGAATGGGCAAATCCTGAACGTGGGTCAGCGCGGCGGATTGCAGCGCCTGCATCAGGGCATTAGGGGTCAGGCGATCGGTCAAGGGCAGTTCGCCTCGGGCGAACACCAGCATGTCGCGCACTTGATGCTCAAGTTCATGCAGCCGCTCTTTCAAGCGCCCGGCGAAACGCTGCTGGGTGGCGACCGGCAGTTCTTGCTCGGTCAAATGACTGGCGTAAAGCAGCGCGGCAGACAGCGGCGTGCGGATCTGATGCGCCAGCGAGGCAACCATCCGGCCCAACGAAGACAGCCGTTCGTGACGCGCCAGTTGATCTTGCAGATGACGGGTTTCAGTCAAGTCGTTGAGCAACACCAGTTGCCCCGGCTCGGCGTCCAGCGAGCGCGTGGAAATCGACAGGCGTCGACCGTTTTTGAGGGAGATTTCGTGACCGTCGTCTTCGCGCGGTGCAAAGCAGCGACTGATGACCTGGCGCCACAGCTCGCCTTCAAGCGGCAAACCAAGGAGCTCAATGGCGGTGGGGTTGGCTTCACGGACAATGCCATGGCCGTCGATGACGATGACGCCACCGGGTAGTAGATCAAGGAGGTGTTGCAGACGATTGGCCAGGCGTTCTTTTTCCGCCAGCTCCTGCATGCGCTGGGCGCTGACCACGGCCAGCTCACCTTTAAGCTCGGTAACCCGCGCTTCAAGCATGCTGTAGGAGTCAGTCAATTGGCTCGACATCTGATTGAACAGCGAGAACGCCTGCTCAAGACCCTGCCGGCTGGCTAGCTCTACGGACGACGATTGCCTTTGGGAATCGAGGGCAGAAGACATCTGGGCGGCGTGGGGCATCGTGATCTCTCGCGTGGCTGACCGTCAGTGAAACGGAACGTTGCGAGGGATATAGCAATACCCGTGCCTAAAAAAAACCGCTTATAAATGAAGCACTTGAAAAACAGGCGTCAATCATCCGCCTGCTCATCACCATCACGACGGCTCATGCCGTATTTGCGCATCTTCTCCACCAGCGTGGTGCGACGGATGCGCAGACGCTCGGCGGCACGGGCTACGATGCCATTGGCGTCGTCCAGGGCTTGCTGAATCAGGCCTTGTTCGAGACCACCAAGGTAATCCTTGAGATCCAGGCCTTCCGGCGGAAGCATCGCGTTGGCCGTGAAATCCGGCGTATGCCCGTTGATCGCCACGCGCTCTTCCAAATCATTGCGCAGACTGTCGACCAATTGCTCGTCTTCATCGTCGACGTAGCGGAATTTCTTCGGTAACTCGACCACGCCGATCACACCGTACGGATGCATGATCGCCATGCGCTCGACCAGGTTGGCCAGCTCGCGGACGTTGCCAGGCCAGCCGTGACGGCACAGCGACATGATCGCCGCCGAGTTGAAACGGATCGAACCGCGCTTCTCGTGCTCCATGCGCGAAATCAGTTCGTTCATCAGCAGCGGAATGTCTTCGACGCGCTCACGCAGCGGCGCCATCTCGATCGGGAACACGTTCAGGCGATAGTAGAGGTCTTCGCGGAAGGTACCGATCTCGATCATGGTTTCGAGATTCTTGTGGGTCGCGGCGATGATGCGCACGTCGACGCTCTGGGTCTTGTTGCTGCCCACGCGCTCGAAGGTGCGCTCCTGCAAGACACGCAGCAACTTGACCTGCATCGGCAGCGGCATGTCACCGATTTCGTCGAGAAACAGCGTACCGCCGTTGGCCAGCTCGAAACGGCCCGCACGGCTGGTGATGGCGCCGGTGAATGCGCCCTTCTCATGCCCGAATAATTCGCTTTCCAGCAACTCGGCCGGGATCGCCCCGCAATTGACGGGAACGAACGGCGCATCGCGGCGCTTGGAATGGTAATGGAGGTTGCGTGCAACGACTTCCTTGCCAGTGCCGGACTCGCCAAGAATCAACACGCTGGCGTCGGTGTCGGCCACTTGCTGCATCATCTGGCGCACATGCTGGATCGCCCGACTGGTGCCGACGAGGCTGCGAAACAGATTGGGTTCACGATGGCGGCCGCGCTCGCGGGCCTGGTCGTACATCTCGCGATAGACCTGGGCACGGTGCAGGGAATCGAGCAATTTGCTGTAGCTGGGGGGCATTTCGAGGGTCGAAAGCACTCGTCGACGCTGGTCTTCCGGCAGGTCAACGGAAGAATTATCGCCCATTAACAAAACCGGAAGGAACTCATCCCAGGTTGAGAGTGTCTTTAGCAAGCCCAAAAGCACACCCGGAGCATTGACCGTCCCGATCAGCACGCAAATGACTTCACGACTTGATGACAAGGAAGCGACAGCCTGCTGCCAGTCATGGCTGCCGCAGGGCAAATTTTCTTCGCCGAGAAAATTCAAGATCACCGCCAGGTCGCGGCGGCGGACGCTATCGTCATCGATCAGCAGGATTTTGGTTTCACGCCACATGCAATAGCAACTTCCCTAGTCAACTCAATGCCCGAAAAATAAGGGGCAAGCGACACGCTTGCAGGACACCATGTGCCTGTAGACGCCCGAAATCTGTTAACAGCCACTAGTTAAGTCAAAAAACCGTGAGCAGTCAAATTTATGGCGCAAGCGGCCGGATTAACTGACGGTAAATTAACCGAACAGATGGTATACCTTTGCTGCGTTCTGCGCTTGGGTGATCTGCGACATCTCATCGACTATCGCCTGGCGCTCCCCCGATGCAGCGTCCAGCAGTTTTTTGTAAACCCCGAGCAACTCTTCGAGGTTATCGCGCAACGCCGCCTCGTCCACCGAAGCTTCACTCAAGACGTCTTCCATGCAGGAACGGCAGGCCAGGTCGAGCTCGCCGATGGCCTCCCAGTTACGCTCAGCCAAAGCACCAACCAGAGCCTCGCGGGTTTCTTCGATTCGCTGCAATACAAGACTCATGGTGGTCTCCTTCAGAACTGTGGAGCAGGCGTGCCGATGGCGTCCCAACCGTCTTTGACGGTACGGAGCAGGTCGGCGACTTCATCGAGAATTTTTGGATCGGTCTTGGCGTTGGCTTCGGTCAGGCGCTTCATCATGTATTCGTACAAATTGGCCAACTCTCCAACCGACTCGGACTGATTTTCCAGATCCAGACCTTCAAGCAAGCCGCCGACAATACCGATGGCCTTGCCGATCAAAACGCCTTTGTTCGCAATATCTTTGCGCTCCATGGCGCCTTTGGCCTGGGCAATACGATCCAGTCCACCCTCCATCAGCATTTGCACGAGACGGTGGGGACTGGCTTCGGACGTCTGGGCCTGAGCGCCAATCTTCTGGTATTGGCGAAGGGCTAACATCGGATTCATGTTTTACCTCATCAAATATCTGTGGTTCGCATATCAAGTGTATCGACGATGCGTCAAAAAACTTTAGATTGAAATGCAAAAAGCCCGGAGCGTGAAATACGCTGCCGGGCTTTTGGCGCTTATGGCATCAGGCCTTTTGCTGAGCGGTCAACGCCTCGAACATCGAAGTGATGTTGCTGGCGGTGGCTTTCAGTTGGCCGACCAAGGTGTCCATGGCGTTGTACTTTTTGGTCAGTACAGCGGTCAGGGTCTCGATACGGCGATCAAGTGCATCTTGATCCTCACCGAGTTTTTTCTTGGTGACGTTCAAGCTGGTCGTGCGCTGGGTCAGGATCCCGTCGGTCGCCGAGTACGGTTCCAGCGCCTTGGTCATGCGACTCAGCAAACCGTTGTCCTCGCCTGCATCACCGAGAAACAACTGCTGGACATCGCCGCCGAGCTTTTTGTCGTTCATTGCCGCAGTGAACTTGGTGCTGTCGAAGTTGAGCGCACCGGTCTTCTGATCGGTGGTGATCCCCAGTTGCGCCAAAACGGTCAGCTTGTCACCCGCACCGGTTTCGGAAAGCGGGCCCCGCATGGTCGCCAGAATCGAGCGCGGCAGCGCGTCTCCGGTCAAGGCTGCGGGCACGGTCAGGTTACCGTCGCTGTCGGCGGTAGCCTTGGTCAACGATGTGATGCCGTTGGCCAGCGCGTTGTAGGAGTCGACAAATTTCTGTATCGAAGCCTTGAGACCATCATTATTGCTGGCAACCGTGACGGTTGAGGTGCCGGTCGCCAGCAGATTGAAAGTCATCCCCGAAACGGCTTTGTCCACCGTGTTGGATGCACTGGTCAGCTCCATGCCGTCGATGGTGAAACTGGCATCGATTGCCACCGCGCCGATCGAACCCGCAGAGTCCTTGGTCATCGGACTGGTGCTGGTACCGACGACAGCACTGCCGTCAATCTCCAGACTCGGAATACCCTCGACCGAGATATCCGAATTTGCACCCGTGGTGGTTGAGCCCAGCACCAGACGGGAGCCGAACGAGTCAGTCACGATGTTGGCGCTGATACCGGCAGCTTTCAGAGAAACGTCGGAGTTGATCGAATCCCGCACCGATTGCAGCGTGGCACCGGCACCAATATCAAGGTTGTAGGATTTCGTACCTTGCTTGAACGTCAGCGTGCCTTCGTCGATCGAACTGGTCACGCCATTTTCGAACGCGGCACTGGTCACCTTGGAAGCGGTCGCAAGATTTTTGACATTGATCGAGTACGTACCGCTCACTGCCGTATTGCTCGCGACAGCACCCAACACTTTGGCATCGGACACGGTGGCAGCGTAACCAAGGAACTGTGGGCTGGTTGTGCTGCTCAGGTCACTCATCGACTTGGTGAAAGCAGCCATCAGCGACTTCAAGCTACCGATGCCGGAAATGCTTGCGGTGTTGGTCGCAGTGGCACGATCAATCTGACCCTGCTTGGCCGACTTGTCAGCTTCAACCAGCGCTTTGACGATAGCACCGGTATCAAGGCCGGAGCCGAGCCCCGTGCCCGGTAGGATAATACTTGCCATGTGGGACTCCCTTCAGTGTGCCGCCGGTCTTTTGACCACTACAACGCCCAAAAGAACATAGCAACAAAATTCGTGCCAGCTGTCAGACTTTCGCGCTGAACAACAGGCTGCTTGCATCATTCAAACTGTTTGCCAGTTTCAGGACTTCTTCGTTGGGGATCTGACGGATCACCTCACCGGAGTCGCCGGCAATCACTTTGACCACTACTTTGCCTGAAGGCTCATCGATCGAGAACTCCAGGTTACGCTTGACCGACTGTACGAACTTTTCGATTTCCTCGACGGCCATCTTCAGTTGTTCCTGATCGGATTTAGCAGACTTACTTTCTTCCTTGACGGCCACCACCGGAGCAGTATCCGCTCGAGGCTTCTCCGCAGGCTTGTCGGCAACAGTCGTCGCCTGCTGGGCTGCAGGATAAGACAAGTTCAGCTTGACGCTCATATCCATGTCCATCACCTCTTAAATTAAAAAGCGAGAGAGCGCGACAAGCGCACTCCCCCGCCAAAACTCACCGGCTATTACTGAAGCAGTTTCAGTACAGCGGATGGCAGTTGGTTGGCCTGAGCCAGAACTGCGGTCGAAGCTTGTTGCAGAGTTTGTTGCTTGGTCAGCTGTGCAGTTTCAGCAGCGAAGTCGGTATCTTGTACGCGACCCAGTGCAGCACTGGCGTTTTCGTTGATGTTCTGCAGGTTGGAGATGGTGCTGGTCAGACGGTTTTGTGCAGCACCGAGGTCGGCACGGCTGGTGTTGATGGTTTTCAGTGCAGCGTCGATTGCGTCGATTGCAGCGGCGAAGCTAGCTTCGGCGGTGTCGCTGTCAGTACCGGTGACGGCGATGGCGTCGGAGTCAACACCCAGTTGCACTGCGTCGAACGAGTCGGACAGAGTGATGGTGATCTGGTTGTCAGCGCCGGAGTTGGAACCGACCTGGAAGGTCATGGTGCCAGCGTCGCCGTTGATCAGGTTTTTGCCGTTCAGGTTAGTCGAGTTGGCAATACGAGTCAGCTCGTCGGACATCTGAGCGAATTCTTTGTTCAGTGCGACGCGGTCGTCGCCACTGTTCGAATCGTTTCGTGCCTGAACAGCCAGTTCACGCATACGCTGCAGAATGTTGGTCGATTCTTGCATCGCGCCTTCAGCGGTCTGAGCGATCGAGATACCGTCGTTGGCGTTTTTGATCGCCATGGTCTGACCGCGGATCTGCGAAGTCATACGGGTAGCGATTTGCAGGCCGGCGGCGTCGTCTTTAGCGCTGTTGATTTTCAGGCCGGAAGACAGACGAGTCATCGAAGTCGACAGAGCATCAGAAGCCTTGTTCAGGTTTTTCTGTACGTTCAACGATGTAACGTTAGTGTTTACTGTTAAAGCCATGACGAATTCCTCGTTGGTTGGGTACTGCGGCTTCCGGCCCTGGCAACCGCCGGGTGTGGCCTAGAGAACCTTCGTAATAGTTATCGTCGGGATTGGAACTTGCTTGAGGGGATTTTAAAAAAAATTTGCCATCAGCTGGCCACCCCTCGCAAATCAAGGACTTGGCAATAGTGGATGCGCAGTAAAATGGCGTCAGGAACATGCCGGAGAGGTAATGGCGCAAAATCATGTCGCGGTTGAACAACCGCAGGTTTAGGTGGGGTGTACTCGTTGGCTGTGAAAAAGGGCCACAAGGCATGGCGTATGGTTGCGGTATGCCTCGCGTTTTATTCAGGCAAAAAAAAATAGCGTTCAACGTGAACGCTATTTTTTTGCCCGTTTTCAGGAGTAGAGCCACGGCATCAAGGGCGATAGATGATCGCCGAGCCCCAGGACAGACCCACGCCAAAGCCACTGAGCGCCACGCGCTGCCAGTCGGCGTCGAGCGCGTGTTTTTCCAAGAGTAGCGGAATACTCGACGACACCGTGTTGCCCGTTTCAACCATGTCCTTGATGAACTTCTCCGGTTCGCCTTCGAAGCGTCGGGCCACAGCATCGACAATCGCTGCGCTGCCTTGGTGGATGCAGAACGCATCGATATCGTCGGCCGAGAGGTTCGAATCGTCGAGCAACTCGTGCAAGTGCGCCGGGACTTTCAGCAGTGCGAAGTTGAACACCTGACGGCCGTTCATGAAGAACACACCGTCGGTGACTTTCAAATGTGGAGCGCCGGAACCATCGGTGCCGAATTTGGCCTTACCCAGCCCCCAGACCGGATCCTCCCCCATCCAGGTGGCAGTGGCGGCGTCGCCGAACAACATCGTGGTGTTGCGGTCTTCTGGGTCGACGATTTTCGAATAGGGGTCGGCAGTGATCAGCAGACCATTCTTCAGGCCTGCGGCTTCCATGAAGCCTTTGATCGCGTAGATACCGTAGACGTAACCGGAGCAACCCAACGAGATATCGAACGCGGCTACAGAAGTCGGCAGGCCAAGTTTGTCCTGCACGATTGCAGCGGTGTGTGGCAAGCCTTCTTCGTCACCATTCTGGGTGACGACGATCAGCGCATCGATGGATTCAGGTTTGAGATCCGGATTGCTGGCAAACAGCGCTTTGGCTGCCTCAACACACAGATCAGATGTTTCTTGATCGGCATCCATGCGTGGCAGGAACGCCGAACCGATTTTGCCGAGGATGAATTCTTCACCCTTGTCGAATTTTGCACCTTGTGCGTAATTGTCCACGCCGGCTACAGGCACGTAGCTCGCAATGCTTTTTATGCCAATCATTACGGCTTCCCAATAAAAAACAGCCCAATACCACCGCTCGCAAGGATTCGAGGGGCGCCGACAAACAGAACACTGACCGCCACAGCGGACAGCCACCGGGAGCGCAGAGGGCTATCACTAAACCCGATAACAGGCCAGGCGCCAGCTCACCGATCAATACAATACAGTGAAGATGCCCGTTATGACTCGCAGGTCACGCTATTTTGCCGAATCGGGAAAGATCGGAGGTTCAACGGCAATCGAGAATGCTCGTCCGGCGACCAGCACCCACCGCGTTTCAGACTTCAAACCGTAGCTAGGCATTCTCCGGCGCCGCCCGACACCGGAGTAACGGCTCGGCCAATGCTGATGCGACCCTATATGCGCCCCGGCCGTCGACCAATTGCCGCGAACGCCCAGCCAGGCATTGCCGCAGGTAGTGATTACTGATTACAAAGTTGACGGCCTGTCTAAGCTGGTCAACGCTGACCCGATCGTGAGACCCCATGAAAACATGCCCTCCTGTCACCGCCATCGCCTCGCCATTGGCTTGCTGATTGTTTGACACGGCAATGCAGATCGTCGGCAGCCCCAAGGCGGCGCGCTCCCAACAGGTACCGCCCCCAGCGCCGATAAACAGATCGGCCTCAGTCATGCGCTGATAAAAATCACTGACAAAACGATTCAGGCGCCAGTTGGGCCGCGCTTCAACCATGGCTTGCATCTGAGCCCACGCCGGATTAACGGCGCCCGCGACGAAGTCCACTTCCAGCTCGGTAGAATCCGCCAGCGCCAGCATGACCTGATAGGTCTGCATCGCGGCGTCGAAGCCTCCGAAATTTACCAACACCCGCCGGGCGTGGGGTTTGATCTCGATGGCCGGACAATTGAATTCTTCACGCAGCATCGCGTAGTGCGGACCGAGCAATACACGGCAACCGACAGGCACCAGCGGCGCGTAGTTTTCGCTGAGGCCGGACAGATTCTGATTGAGCAGCAAATCGACATCGTAGCGGCGGGTGGCAAGATCATCCACCGCCGCAATTCGTGGCGCCCAGCGCCGGGCGGCGGTCTGCCAGTAGTGATCAAGGCCGTAGTGGTCGACGATGATCCAATCAAATCGTTCGCGCCCCTCCAACATCAGCGCCAGCGCATCGATATCTGCCTGCCACGGCAGCATCGCTTCGATAGCCTGATCCGGATCCTCGCCGTAATAGCGCTCCGGTAATGCGAAGGTCTCGAAGCCTTGAGCCTGCAAGACGTCCAACCGATGTCCGCACAGACGCCGGCAAGCAAATGCCACGTGACTGCCTTTCGCGCGTAGTGCACGGGCAAGCGTCACACAGCGAGCAATGTGACCACTGCCGATGGTCGGCGAGGCATCGGCGCGAATCAGCACTCTCATTGCAACTCTCTTCATACCCAGGGCGAAGGATAACGATAGGCGGCGCGCTGCCATTCATCAAGCGTGTTGATGCCCTGCACCAAGGGCGCAAGGGCGACAGCACCGACCGGCATTACGACGGAACGATCATCCGCCAGCCAGCAACGGCTCAGGCGATAAGTTGCGCCCAATTCACTCTGGAGGCCTCGCCGAGGGTAAAACCCTTGCCGGTCAGGGAAAGGTTCTGATTGTAAGCAGCGTCCTGGGTGAAACGCGCCTGCCATTTGTCGCGCATAGCAGCGGCGAGTTGTGGCGCATCCGGCAACTGGCCCGGGTGCATCAATTGTGCTTGTGGGCACCACACTGTCAGGTAACCGGCGTCGGCCACTTTCAGGCAGATATCGACGTCAGCGAATGCATCGGCAAAATGTTCTTCATCCAGACCTCCTACTGCTTCGAACAGATCCTTGCGGATCATCAGGCACGCCCCGGATACCGCACTGTAATTCTGTTCGGCCTGATGACCATTCATATAGCCTTTGGCGTCTTTGTGCTCACCCACGAACACCGAACCAATGCTGCCGTTCAAGCCGAGAATCAGCCCGGCCTGAGTCGTCATACCGCTCGGGTCTATCAGCTTGGCGCCGACAATACCCACTTCAGGACGCTGAGCCTGATTGAGCATCGCATCGAGCCAGTTGGCATTCGATACCTGCGCTTCGGCAGACATCAGCACCAGGTATTGACCCTTCGCTTCAGCACTGGCTGCGTTGTAGAGTGCGGCTTCACTAAGGCGCTGACCTGTACGCAGGATACGGACTCTATCGCCCTTGCTTTCAAGGCTTTGCAGCCATTGCAACAGTTCGTCCGATGAACTGTGGTTGTCGGCAATCAGTATCTCGTGACGCTGATAACGGGTGCGCTGCAGCACGCTGATCAATGCCGATTGCAATTGCTTGAGGTTGTCTTCGCTGCGGATAACAATCGAAACCATTGGCCGTTCGGCATGCTGGTAATCGATCTGCCAAATCTGCGCAAATGACGAGGTGACTTGAGCGCGATAACCGCGATTGGACAAATGCCGGGCCAGCGCTTCTCGTTCGTGGGCATTTTCCTCGACTGGCGGTGCATTGCAGATCAATAGCGGTTCAGACAAGTGGGCCAAACCGCTTAGACCTCCGTCTTCGATCAGACGAAGCAGCAAATCAAGTTCAAGCGCTTCGGTGTATTCGCTGGAGTACCCCTTGGCTTTGACTAGCACGTCGCGCTGGATCAACCAGTGTCGAGCCATCAGCGAAGGCACGGTTTGCAGTAGGTCGAGATTAACCCCAGGACGGAATACGTCACTCAGCGTGCCGTTGCGCTGGCGCTGGATTTCATCCATTGCCACTGCGCGTATACCCTCGGCACCGATTAATTCCAGGCTGGCGCGCAGGAGCCCGCTGGTGGTAAACCGGTCACCGGCATCGGCCAGCAGCACCCAGTTCGTCGTGAGTTGAGGAATGATCTGATTGATGCGCTCCACATGATTGCTCGCGTTCACCTGTACGAAGTGCACGGTGTCGCGAACGGTCGTGGTTGCTGGCAGCTCCGCAGTTGTAAACACCACGATTTTGAAATTCTTGCAGTGGCCGCCGACCAGACTGTCGAACGTGGCCTGAAGCCTGACCATGTCACCATCAAGATCCAGTAGCAGGATGCCGAACTGCGCGCCGCCGTCATGATCAGCCAAGTGTCTGGCGATGGCCTGAAGCAGTATGGCATCGGGCTCACGTGCATCAAGCCAGGCGAGTAGCTGACCGGACGGCATATTGTCGAACAGCTTGCGAGATTGCTGCCCCTGCACGCAATCCAGGCGCTCCAGCCAAGCCTGCATCTTCAGTTGTTCCTGATAATCGTCAGTGCTTTTGAGCGACTCGGCCAGACGCGTGACCACTTCGCGGTTGAACACGTTTAACGCAAACGCTTCCCACAGTCGTGCACGCAGGGTGCGGTCATCGTCGTTCGGGTGAACGTGCAGCAACTCTCGCTGGCGAAGCAGAATCCCTTCCAGCTCCTGCAATTGCAGACGCCCGGCCGGCATCGCATGCAATAAAAACTCGAATTGCGTCAGCAAATCAAACATCGGTTTGTTGTAAAACGGCATCTCGACGAACTGCTCGGGTGCGAACGAGCGGATCGGATCCTTATCCGTTTCAACCCACGCTGACCGGAAAATCGGAACGGCAGTCAACGAACGACGCTCGAGAAGACAGCTCGCCATTTCGGCAAAACCGTCCAGTGCAAATCGTTTGAGCTCCGCCGAATTTTGACCGTGCAAGGCTGTCGGGATTGATGCCAGAAACTCGGCAAACTGCTCGCGCTCGGCTACGGCTTTCGTATCCTGATAGGTCAGAACGGTCAACACGTTAGTGTTGTGATCCGAGCCGCCGTAATTAACCTCACGCACGGCAAACGGAATTGGCAGGATCCGCGCCTTCGCGCGTGCCAGCAGATAGAAAGCATGACCGATTTCCTGCCACTCGAAACTGGTACCGGCAGGTAATTGGCTGTACCACTGTTGGAGCAGGTCGGTGCGAGTTACGGCATAGAACGGGGGCAGAAACTGCCCCATGAAATCCATGATCCGGGTTTTTGCATCGGGCGAGTCATAGTCTTCCTGCACCCGCTTGTCACGCCGGTAATAGGTGACCTCAGTAGCGCGGGCCAGGTACATCATTCCGTAGCCGTGGCACATGCCGTAGTCACGGTTGGCATGCAGAAAATCGACCGATGCGGTGAGCGCTTCATGAATCAGAAAGTCATCGTCGGCGGCAAACACCATATACGGCGTCGTCACCTGCGCGACACCCCAGGTCAACTTGTCTTGCAAGCCTTTATAGGTGTACTGCGGCAGATGCCGGTAGTCGACCGACGGAAAATCGACAGAGATGCGTTCATCCCCTTGCACGGACGAATCCAGCACCAGCACCCTGGCCGGGTAACTGCTGTAGTACTGCAAGGTGCGACGCAAAAACGCATTGCGGTTGTGGGTGATGACCACCACCGTGAACAGCTCCTTCAGCGGTTCCACGTTGGCTTGAGTGCTGCTTTGAACCTGCATTTTTCTATCCCCACAACCGGCTGACCGCCGAGAACCTGATTCGATTTTTTTATTAACGAACGCGACGCAGATAGCCGTCCGGCGCCACGGTGATCAGCAGTTTGTTCTGCATCTGCCGATCGATTTCGAAGTCCTTGTTCTCTTCCAGGTACTTCCAGACCGCCGTCTTCGGGTTATCGCCGTGGCCCCATGGACGATCCGGGAAGAAATCAGCCGGCATGTCTTCAACCACGGTGTCCATCACCACGCAATAGCTGTCGACCGAGACCAGTGGCGCGTAAAGACGCAGCTCTTCCAGGACATGGTCGTGGGTGTGATTCGAATCGAGCACCAGAATCACTTTTTTGCCTTCAGCAATCGTGCGTACTTTTGCTGCCGTGTCCGAGTCGATGCTCGACCCTTCAATCATCGTGATGCGCTTGCTCATCGGGTGGCTTTCGATGGCCTCGCGGTTGTGCGGGCGGATGTCGAGGTCGATGCCCAGCACTTCGCCATGACCTTGCAGTTCCAGCAACGAGGCGTAGTAGATGATGGATCCGCCGTGAGCGATACCGCACTCGATGACCAAATCCGGCTTGACCTGCCAGATGATCTCCTGCATCGCCATCATGTCTTGTGGCAACTGGATGATCGGGCGGCCCATCCAAGAGAAGTGGTAGCTGTATTTGTGGCGAGCGGATTCGTTGAAAAACTCACGGGCCAGGCCGACGACTTTCTGGTCGTCGCCCTGACGCGCAATTTCAGCTTGGCATTCGGCCTCGAAAGCCTTGTTGATGCTGTTGTCGGTCATATCAAAAATCTCAATGGTCACTGGAACGAAGCGCTATCGACGGCGTGATAGACGTAGCGTCCACCGGTCATCCGCTTGATTTCTTCGAGGTAATTGGAGTTCATCACAAACAGGTTGGCCCCTTCTGGCAACGCATCCATCGCCTCCTGTGGCGATGACACGCGCACCCCGCTCAAAGGCAAATGACGCCCTTGCTTGGCCGGGTTTATATCCACCACATGAGCGACCGCCACGCCTGCTCTTTGCAGGAACAACGAATAGATCACGCCCTTGGATGACGCGCCCCAAATGGCCGAACCTTTTTGCGTGGCGGCCTGAACGATTTGCACCGTGCGCGCAAGGCTTGCGGTGAAGTTTTCCGACAGCGACAGCATTTGCGGTGCGTGCGGCGGCGTGCGGCGCAACGTTGCCAGGTCGGCCACGATGTACAGATATTGTCCGCCAAACAAATGACCCGCTTCGTGGACGGTATCAAACATGCCGAGCAGATCGGCGAGTCGGAAATAGTTGACGTGCTCGTAGAACACATCGAACCAGGCGTTGTGCTCGACGATCCAGTCGAAACATGGCACTTCGATGTAAATCTGCCCGCCTCGATTGGCCGCACCCATTTCAGCGAGAAAGCTGACCGGGTCGCTGATATGTTCCAGCACATGGCGCAACACGATCGCATCGGCCGACAGACCCAGTTCCCGAGTAAACGGCGCTTTGATCACATCGGCGTTGTCGCCTTCGTAGGAAGGGTCGATACCGGTGATGGCGTAGCCCAACCCGCGCAGCATTTCGAGGAAATAGCCTTTGCCACAACCGATTTCGATCAGCTCACGGCCCTTGAAATGCCGGGCCAGGACTGACTCGACATCATTGAGGTGCTGCTGGAATTGTGCCGAGTGGGCTTGTTCGTTTTGATAGTCGGCATCGTAACTGAGCTTGTTGGCGTCGAACGCCTGATTGAAGATCAGGCCGCTCTGGCTGTCCTGCACCAATACGATATCGGCACTCCCCGATGCCCGGGCCTGCCCGGCCGTGGCGAAGGTGCGGTTTTGCAGCACCGGCAGCCCGGTCGCCCGATAGAGTTCATGCTGCATATTCTTGATCCCTCAGTTGCGAGATGCGCCGCGCATCCCCCCAGAACGCCATGGGCTCATGAGCGGAATAACCGTAATGTCCCAAATTCAGGACGATGGAAGACTGGCGCTGGCTGACGCGCTGCTCGACCAACGCCCGAACCGATACCGGCTGGCCACTGCAGCAATTGATTACACCGCTGACTTCAGGGTGAGTAATGAGCGCCGCCAACTGCAACGCCGCTTCGGAAATATCCAAGTAATCGCGCAACTGGTCGCCCGTCGACATGTTGAATTGCGCGTCACCGGCATCGATCGCTCGATCAAGACTGGCCAGCAAGCTGTTGGGGTTCTGCCCCTCGCCATGCAGATAAAACAGACGCGCCCACTGCAACGTGAACCCGTGCTCGTTTTGCAAGGCTTCGAGGAACAACCGCAATGTGTGTTTGGCCAGACCGTATGGCGTGGCAGGTTGAGCGGGTTGCGCTTCACTCAACGGGCCGCTTTGCAGTCCGTACTCAAAACAGGTACCGGTGACCAGCACCTGGCCAACACCCGCCTTGATCACATGCTTCAAAAAAGCATAATCATTCGGCAAGTTACGCTCGAAATGAAACAGCGCGTTGTAGTTTGGCAACCCGTCCCAGGCCAGATGTGCGATGGCATCGACCCCATTGGTCAGGCGCTTTACGTCTAACGCCGGCGCATGAATATCGGCGACGACTGCCTCGACACTGTCGAACCAAGACATCGCGCGCAAGGCTTCGATATTTCGTGATACTGCGCGCACAGCGAAGCCCTTTCCGAGCAAAGCCGCAATTAGATGGCGGCCGACAAAGCCACTGGCGCCAGTGACCAGAATAGTAGATGGCCGTTTCGTCACAGCTCGACACCCTGAAAGCGTTTGTCCAGCAATGGATGACTTGCATCCTTTGCCGACAAGTTTTTGACGGGCAGCGGCCACTGGATCGATAGCGCCGGATCATTAACCGATAGGCCGGCCTCATGCTCGGGGGCATAGTCCGCGTCAGTCAGATAAAGCACTTCTGAATCGTCGGTCAGCGACTGGAAGCCATGGGCGAACCCCGCCGGGATCAGCAGGCTGCGCCCATCGTCCGCGCGCAGCTCTTCGGCATGCCATTGCAGGTAGGTCGATGACTGCGGACGCAAATCCACCACCACATCCCACACGGCACCTCTCACGCAGGTAATCAGCTTGGATTCGGCAAAACCGGCGTTCTGATAATGCAGGCCTCGCACACTGCCTTGCGTGGCCGTGCGCGAGTGATTGATCTGGCGAATGGCGAAAGGACGCCCCTGCGCCGTCAGACGATTCTGGCAAAACAATCGCGCGAACCGGCCACGATCATCGCAGAAGACTTTTTGCTCAATAAGGTACAAGCCTTCCAGTTCTGTGGCCTGCAACGTGAAATCCGTCATGACCGTTCCTTGTAGCTATTGAGTTGCTTCAACGTGACGGCGCGCATGTCATCGCCGTTCTGCCACGCCAGATGCCAATCGAGGGTTTGCGTCAGACACTCTTGCAGCGACCAGCGCGGCTGCCAGCCAAGCAGTTGGCGCGCGCGGCTGCTGTCCAGGCGCAACAGACCGGCCTCATGCAACTCGCTCGGTTCGATGCGCAAACCACGGGCCTGTGGCCAGCGATCAGCGAGCAGTTCGACCACTTCGCCGACGCTGCACATGTCCGCTTCGCTCGGGCCGAAGTTCCACGCACCGGCGTACTCCGGGCCTTGTTCGTAAAGGCCGGCGGCCAGTTGCAGGTAACCGGCCAGCGGTTCCAGCGCGTGCTGCCACGGACGCACGGCTTGCGGGTAACGCAGGGTTACCGGTTCGTCCGCCGTCCAGGCCCTGAGTACATCAGGAATCAATCGCTCAGGCGCGAAATCACCGCCGCCCAGCACATTGCCGGCGCGAGCAGTCGCCAGTGCCAAGCCGTGCTCGGCATATTTTCCCACCGGGAAAAACGATGCTGCATAGGACTGCGCGAGCAATTCACAGCACGCCTTGCTGCTGCTGTAAGGGTCGTGACCGCCGAGGGCTTCGTCTTCCCGGTACGGCCACAGCCACTCCCTGTTGGCATAGACCTTGTCGGTCGTCACCAGTACGCAGGCGCGCACGCCGCCGACTTGGCGGATCGCTTCGAGCAGATTGAGCGTGCCCATGACATTGCTGGAATATGTGCCGAGCGGATCCCGATAGCCTTCGCGCACCAGTGGCTGGGCGGCCAGATGCAGGACGATTTCCGGTTGAGTTTCGGCGATCAGTTCGAGCAAGGCACCAAGGTCACGCAGGTCGCCGCGCACATCGTTGATGCCTTCGTGCGCCCGCGCCAGGTTGAACAGGCTCGGCTCAGTCGATGGATCCAGGGAAAAGCCGCTGACCTCGGCACCGAGGCTTTGCAGCCACAGGGTCAGCCAGGTGCCTTTGAAACCGGTGTGGCCGGTGAGCAGAACGCGTTTGCCGCGCCAGAACTCCGGACTCAGGCCCATTGCTTCCATGGGGCCTCCCCGCTCTGCCACAGCGCTTCGAGATGGTTTTTGTCGCGCAGGGTGTCCATGGGTTGCCAGAAACCGGAATGCTCGTAGGCATGCAGTTCTTCGATTTCAGCCAGGCGCATCAGTGGCTCGGCTTCCCAACTGGTCGCATCACCGTCGATGAACGGCAAGACGTCCGGCGACAGAACGAAAAAACCACCATTGATCCAGCCGCCATCGCCACGAGGCTTTTCAGTGAATCCCATAACTTGGTCATTCACACGCTGCAGCGCGCCATAACGCCCCGGCGGCTGCACAGCCGTGACGGTCGCCATCTTGCCGTGGGCTTCATGGAATTTGACAAGGTTGCCGATATTGATGTCCGACACGCCGTCGCCGTAGGTGAAGCAGAACGCTTTTTCACCTTTCAAATACGGTGCCGTGCGCAGCAGACGCCCGCCGGTCATGGTTTCTTCGCCGGTATCAACGAGGGTGACGCTCCACGGCTCGCTGTAATTCTGGTGTACGTCCATGCGGTTATTGCGCATGTCGAAGGTGACGTCGGAGGTGTGCAGGAAGTAGTTGGCGAAGAAGTCCTTGATCGCGTAGCCCTTGTAACCAAGGCAGATCACGAAGTCGTGAATTCCGTGGGCGGAATACTGCTTCATGATGTGCCAGAGAATTGGCTTGCCGCCGATCTCGATCATCGGCTTGGGCTTGAGGTGCGACTCCTCGCTGATGCGCGTGCCCAGGCCACCCGCCAAAATTACTGCCTTCATCGTCTCCCCTCTTGTTCGTCACAGGGCTCGACCAAGCTTTTCCAAGCTTTTCGGGCCGTCTGGCTGAAACTGTCTTGCCAATCCGAGCGCAGGTAACTCGCCTGAGAACGCTCGTTTTATGGCGATTTGAGGAGGTCTTGCAGGAAACGCGCCAGCTCAATGAGCGATGTGTCGGGGACTTGATCGGCCATAAAAAAGGGATGAATCCGCGGCTGGATTTCATCCCTTGATTGTGTCGGAACGCCCCGTCAATCCGGCAACCAGCCCCACATCCAATGGTTCAGGTTGTCGCCGCGCAGCATGAAGTCGCGATGTACCGCTTCTTTCAATTCGTCACCCATGCGGTAGCTGGCGTGCGGATCGGCCAAATGCATGCGGATTGCTTGCAGCCACTCCGCTGTGCTGTTGCTGCGAACCCGCGTGCAGGGCAAGTGGCCGCGATACGCCTCGGTATCCGTGCAAATCACCGGGTAACCGCACGCGCCGTATTCCAGCAGGCGCAGGTTGCTCTTGCAGTCGTTGAAGATGTGAAATTCCAGCGGCGCCAGCGCCAGGTCGAGATTCAGGCTCGCCAGTTTGGCCGGGTAACTTTGCAGCCCGACCGTGGAATGAAATTCGTGAATGTAGGGGCGCAATGCGTCGGGGCACATGCCGAAGAATACCCACTCCACTTCATTGGCCAATTCGCGGACGACCTCGGCAATGATTTCCAGGTCGCCGGTATGGCTGGTGCCGCCGCCCCAGCCGATACGCGGCTTGCTGGAGGTACGACGACGGCTGGTCAGATTTGCCCACGGTTGCGGCGCGAGCATGTTCGGCACCACACGAATGTCGCTGTGCATGCTCGATAAGGCATCGGCCAGCGGCTGAGTGGTGACTACCACGCGATCGCACAAGCCGATGCCTTCGCGCAGCATTTGCTCTGTGTTGATCGGTTTATTGCGCGCGTGAGAGTTCTTCTTCGGTGCATTGACCACGTAGTCGTCGAGTTCGAAAATCCGCAGCGCACCGGAGTATTTTTTGATCCGCATAATGTCCCCGACAGCACCTTCACTGTAACGGCACTGGAGGATGATCGAGTCCGGCGAGAGACGCTCGATATCGCCTGTCGAAGGTGACTCAAAAGCATAGCGACCATAAATCCGCCCTGAGGCCTCAAGTGCCGCCATCGGCCCGATCACTCGATAGTGACCCACCGCGGTGTTGTTGACCGGCAGACCGAGAACCAGCGGCAGGGCACGGGCACAGAACGGATTCCAGTTATTGCGCAATGTCGGCTGCAGACTGAAGCTCGATACGCCAAGACTCAACGAAGGGCTGTAAGCCGGATCTTTGGCGATTGTCGGCAACCATTTGCGATAGAACGTCTCTTTCTGAGCCTCGGGAATCGCAACGGTAGCCGGCTGTGGCAACGCGGCAATGACTACGCTGGCATAAGGCGTCCAAACCACCAGATAACCCGCCTTGCCCGCACGCAGGCACAGGTCGACATCACTCATCGCGTCAGAGAAAGACTCATCATCGAACTGGCCGAGCTCGTCAAAGACTTGCTTGCGTATCATCTGGCACTGGGCGCTGACGGCGCTCCAGTTCTGCGTCACGTGCAAGCGCTGCATGTAACCACGCGAGCTAGCCGACTCGCCGACAAAAGGTGATCCGGCCAATCCGGCCAAACCGAGAATCAGGCCGGCACTGACGATGGCGCCTTCAGGACTGAGCAACCGGGCACCCACCATCCCGACCTCGGGACGTTGTGCATGATTGAGCAGCTCATCTAGCCAGTCACTCTCGCAAATCAGCGCGTGAACATCGAGCCACAACAGATATTCGCCCTGCGCCTGGTCAGCCGCAAAATTACGCACACCAGCATCACCGGCATTACCGGCGAAGCGCAGAACGCGCAGCATCGACGCACCGAGCCGCGCCATCTCCGCCAGCCATGCCGCCATCGCCGGATCAGCGGTGCCGGTGTCGACGATGAGGATTTCATACTGGTTATAGGCGGTGCGCTCGATCAGGCTTTCGGTGCAGCGCTGCAAGGCATGCAGCGAGTCACCCGCACGGATGATGATCGACACCAACGGACGCGCTTGATGGTGATAGTCGATACGGTTGATCAGCGGCAGCTCTTCGTGGCGAATTGCATAATTCAAGCCAATGCGCTGCAAATGCCCGCCGACCATGGCAGCGTTATTGTTGATCACTTGTGGCAACGACAACCACTCGGCGTAGGTTTGAGTCGACTCGACCTGAACGTCGGCAATGTGCTCGATGGTCTGCGGCCCGGCCTCTTCTACTAGACGCCAAACCAGATCATGGGGCGCCAGTTCACCGTGTGAGAAATCGAAGCCCCCCAGCGCCAGGAAGCGTTGACGATCGAAGGCCAGGGTGCGTCCGATATAAGGATAGGAGCGCATCAGGTCAAGGTTGAAATCCGGCTTGAACACCGGCTCGGTTGAGTCGCCATCAACCAGCGCACCCTCATCACTGTAGGCGCACAGCATGCCCGGCGTGCCGGCAATCCGCTCGGCCAGGATCAACAGACTCGATTCGCGCAGGACATCACCGGCACGCAGCAAATAGAACCAGTCGGCACCTTCAAGTTGCGGGATCACTGCGTTCAGTTGATGCGCCCAATCCTCCTGAAACGGTAACTGCACCACCCGCTCATGTGCCTCGCACGATGCATCGGACACTACGACCACCGCCTGAGCCGCATAAATCTGTGCATCAATGCTCTGCAACGTAGCTCGCAACGCTGCATCATCGGCGGCGCTATCGATGATGATCGGAACGATCCGCGCGCGTGACGACCAGGAGCCAATGCGTTGCGGCATGAGTTGCTGCTCGACCTCGCTGAAGCGTCGAATCGCCAGCCACTCGCGATAAAAATCCGCGTAACTCTCGCTCTGCCCGCCGACCCGGCCATTGACCGTTGTATTGCGATTACCGAGGATGCGCGTCACGCACAGTTCCTGCCAGGCATGCGGCAAACCGTTAACGTTCACCAGATCGATATAGCGCACCCAGCCCGAAGCCGGGGCCGCTTCGCCACTGCGGGCCGCGAGCATCTGCGCCAGCCAGCTCCATTCGACGGCCGCAGCCTTGAGCATTTCCGGCGTACGACTCAAGCGCTCCGGATACAAACGCTCGGTGCCCAGCACCGTATTGAGCGTCGCCAGATTGCCGCGACGCATCAGGCAGACAAACAATGCGAAATCGAGGGTAGCGAGGAAACCCGCGCCGTCCTGCATCAACGCTGGAAGCAGTTCAAGGACATCCGCGCGACGCATCAACGCCGCACTGAAATTGCCAATGAAGTTCTTCGGTGTCGACTGAAAAATGGCCAACATGTCGTCGCCTTTCAGCACGGCATCGTTAGGCGAAAACCGGCAGTTGTCGACGCGTGAAGGCAGCAGGAAGTTGCCTGCATCACTGAGCATGCGCAGCGCAACTACCAGCGTGACATCCGAATGCTCGATCAACACCCGAGCCTGCAAGGCAATGCTCGGCGCAAACAGACGGTCGTCATCGCACAGCACTTTGACGAACTCGCCACGCGCCGCTTCAACACAACGCAATACGTTCTTCTGCAAGCCCAGGCGTTGCGGATTACGCAGGTAACGGATCGGATGGGCCGGGTCGGTAAAGGATTCGACGATGTCGCGAATCTGCTCATCGGCCGAATCATCACAGATGACGATTTCAACGTTTTCGTAGGTCTGCGCGAGTGCACTCATCAGCGCCTGATCGAAGAAGCGCGGGTTGTAGGCGGGAATGACAATGCTGACGAGGGGATGTTGGTTCACGGCAAAAAAACTCTCGAGCGGCGGGCCCCTGCCTTATTCAGGCAGTGGCCCCGTAACCGCTTAGGAAACGACGGTTGGCGGCTCGACAGACGCAGGCTCAGATCTTGTTGAACAAGCCCAGCGAAGCAATCTTGCTGAAGGCCAGTTGCGAAGCCTGCAGCATGGTTTGCTGCAAGGTCAGACGGGTCATGACCTCGGCCGGATCGGAATCGCGGATCGACGACTGGGTCTGGGCGTTGGCCAAGACCAGCGACTGATTGGTGTCACTCTGAGTAATCAGCGATGCGCCACGGGCGCCCACCGAGCTGATCGCGCTGGACAATTGATCGGTGCCGCTGGCGAGGTTGCCGAGGCCGGACGCCAGACCTGCCTGCAAATTCTGCAAGGCGATGGCGTCACCGTTGGTTGGCGTGTTCAGTACGGATTTCAACTGGTTCACGGTGTCCAGGATGTTCTGGGTTTCGTGAGAATTGACCGCGATGCTGAAGGTGTCGTTGGCGTCCGTTGCACCGCTCACGGTGAAACTCACACCCGCTACTGTCGCGATATCGCCCACCCGCGTGCCGCTGTCCACCGGTTTGCTGTCGGCGGTCAACGGTGCTGCATAGATATCGAAATCGGTGGCGCTGGTGAACTTGATCACGGCCGCCCCGGTCGGGAACTTGGCGTGGTAATCGGTGGAATTGACGATCTCGCTGCCGGTGATTTGCGCCGACGCCGAGTTGCTTGGACTGCGCGTGCCGGTGAAGGTGTCAGGCTTGGCGGCCAGAGTAAACTCATGACCCGGCAGCACGGTATTCGCATCATCGCCGGCTTGCAGGTTGATGTTCAGGGTCAGATCCACACCACGGAAACTCACGGCTTGGCCGGCTGCCGTGGCAGGATCGATCGCACCACCCTTGCTGGCTTCGGCCGTCACGTCGTTGCCCGCCGCATCGGTGATTTTCAGCTGAGTGCCGCTGGTGAATTCAACCGTGTACGGCTCGCCGCTGCGAAACTTGCTGTTGTAACTGACATTCGAAGAGACCTGACCGTCGGACAGCACCACGCGATTATCGTTGACCGCCGGCGCCGTCATGGTGACCTCGCTGCGGCTGGTGTTGACCGCCGTCTGAAACGCTTCCCAACCGGTGGTGTTGGTGGCCATTTTCATGGTGTCGCCGATGGCCAGGTCGAGTGTCACCTGGTCGCCGTTGTAGCTGTAAGTGCCGTCGTTGTTGCGGCTGAACGGTACGGTGTCGCCTTTAGAGCCGGCGAAGATGTATTTGCCGTTTTCGTCTTTGCTGTTCATCAGGCTGAGCAGTTGCTCTTCGATCTGGCCCAGCTCCGATGCAGTGGCCTGACGGTCGGCGTCGGTGTAACCGGCATTGCCGGCACTGACGGCCAATTCCTTGGCGCGCTGCAAGACGTTGTTGATGCTGGTCATCACCGCTTCCGCAGTGTCCAGCGTGCCCTTGATGGTGGTCGAATTGGCTTCGTACTGACCCAGCATCGACGCCTGTTGGCCCAGTTGCAGCAGCCGCGAAGCGCCGACCGGATCATCCGCCGCAGTGTTGACGCGAACGAGACTGCTCGCCTCTTCGCTGCTCTTGACCACGTTGGCGAAGTTACGCTGGTAGTTGGCTGCCGAGGACTCGTAAAACTGGCCGGTGGAAATGCGCATGGGCTACGACTCCTTAAAGACTGTTGATCAATGTGCTGAAGATTTCCTGCGCAGCCTTGATGATCTGCGAGGACGCGGTGTAGTACTGCTGGAACTTGACCAGGTTGCCGGTTTCTTCGTCGAGGTCGACGCCCGACAGCGAATCCCGGGCGGTCTTGGCGTTGGCCAGGATCGCTTCAGTGGCGGCGCTGTCGAGTTTGCCCTGGGCGGCTTTCGCACCCACGCCCTCGACCAGTTTGCCGTAGGCATCGCTCAGGGAAATGCCCTTGCTGGCCGAACCGGTGTCCACGGTCTGCCTGGTCTGCAAATCAGCCAGCGCAGTACCGTTACGGTTGTCCAGCGTGCCGGGTTGGCTGAGGGTGACGTTGATCGCGGTGCCCGCGCCTGGCGAACCGGCCACGGTCATGTCGAAGGCCACGGTACGTTGCACGGCGGGCGGGCCCGGATCCATGATCGGCGCACCGGTTGAATCCTTGAGCGGGACGCTCAGGCTCAAGGTGTTGGTTTCACCAGGCTTGATTGTGCCGTTGCTCAACTCGTTGCCATTGGCATCGAGCAGTTGATAGGTCTGGCTGGTGCCGTCCGCCGACGCCGAGCCGAAGACCATTTTGACCGGAGTCGAATACTTGAGACCGTTCTGCATCGCCGAAGCGGTCGCCGCGTCGTAAATGTCGAACTTCGTCGTCAGGGTCGGCTGGCCGCTGGCCGGAATGGTCAGCGTGCCACTTGCACCCGGCGCGATGGCAGCGCCCAGCGGTGCCGCAATGGCCAGGCGCTTGGCGTCGGTCATTTCGGTCTTGATGTTCGCGGCGGCGTTGCGGGTCGGGGTGATCTTGAAGGTGTCACCCGCCGCCGGCGTGCCGTTGGCGAAGTCCATGGAAAAACCATCGATCACCGGTGCCGGGTTTGTGGTGGTGCTGAACGCGCCCACGGCAGTGCCTTCTGGCAGCCGCTGCACGGTGTAATCCGTCGCGCTGGTGAACGTCACTTTGTAATCGTTGAGGGTCAGCTTGCCGCTGTCTTCAATGCTCACATTGAAGTTGCCGGAACCGGTGTTGCCGACCGTGGCAACGCTGCGCTGGGCGATGTTCGCAATGCTGTTTATGCTGTTGAACAGGTTGCCGCCGAAGTCACCGTTCTTGTCGATGCCTTGCGCCTGAATCGTGTTCATCTGATCGGCGACGACCAGCGCCACGCGACCCAGTTCGTTCATGGCCGGATCCAGCACGGTGCTGCGATAGCGCAACAGCCCGCCCATCTCGCCACCGGTCATCACCGAGGTGATGTCGATGGTGCTGGAGCCACGGTTCAACTGCACCGAGACACGTGAAGGATCAGTCTTGCTGGCGACCACTTCGAGTTTGCTGGCGGTGCTGCCCATGACCAGTGGCTGACCGCTGCCCAGGTAGATGTCGACGCTACCGTCACGCTCGATGACCTGCGCACCGGTGAAAGTGGACAGTTGGCGCACGGTCTCATTACGCGCGTCGAGCAGTTCGTTGGGCTGGCCGCCGGCGTTGGAAATTTCGGAAATTTTCTGGTTCAACTGGGCCACGGTGGCGGCCAGTTTGTTGACCTGATCGGCCATGCTCGTCAGGTTGCCGTTGATGTCTGCGTTCTGCGCGTTCAACTGGCTGGAGATCGAGTTGAAACGGTTGCTCAAGGCTTGCGCATCGCTGAGCAGCAACTGACGCGACGCATCGTCGCCCGGCTTGGCGTTGACGTTCTGCACCGAGGCGAAAAACTTGGTCAGCGCGCCGTTGAGGCCCGTGCCGCTGTCCGACAGCAAGGTGTCGAGCGGCGTGACCTGGCCCAGGTAAGCAGCGGAGTCGCTGTTCAACGACGTGGTGGTTTGCAGTTGCGCATCGATGTAGCTGTTGTACACCCGACGCACGTCGGCGAGGGTCGTACCGGTACCGACCCAAACGTTGCCGAACTGGTTCGAGCCCTTGGTGTTCTGCACGGTTTGCTGACGCGAGTAGCCGGCCGTATCGACGTTGGCAATGTTGTTGCCGGTGACCATCAAAGCGGTTTGGCCAGCGGAGAGTCCCGACAATCCGATATTGAGCAAACTCATGATTCAAACCTTATTACTGATGCCTATAAAGGCGTGGTGGTCGTACCCGCCGCCGCGTAGTTTTGGGTCGTGCCCATCTGCTTGGCTATTTGCGAAATCTTGGTCGCGTAGTTCGGGTCGGTTGCGTAACCGGCCTTCTGCAACTCGCGTACAAACTGTTCTGGGTTATCGGCCGACTTCAGCACATCTTGATAGCGATTATTGCTCTGCAACAACGTCACCAGATCGTGGAAGCTGTCCTTGTACGAGGCGTAGGAACGGAACTGAGCCGTCTCCTTGACCATCTCGCCGTTGCGGAATTCGCTGGTGATCGCCCGGGCCGAATCGCCCTTCCAGTTGGTGCTTGCCTTGATCCCGAACAGGTTGTGGCTGCTGCTGCCATCCTGGGCTCGCATGACCGATTTGCCCCAACCGGTTTCCAGCGCTGCCTGCGCTACCAGATAACGCGGATCGACGCCGATACGGTCGGCAGCTTCCTTGGCCATCGGCAGCATGGTGTTGACGAATTCGTCGGCGGAACTGAAGGCTTTCTTCGCCGGTGCCAGAGGAATCTGTGCGATGGCACGGCCGTAGACCTGCATCTGCCCGCCAGCGGCTTTTTCCGATTCGGCGCGTGCCAGCCAGTCGCCGTTGTACAGCGCCCCGGAACCGGTCGATGCCACGTCGGTGCTGCGTTGCGGCAACACGGTGTTGTTGACCGGGGTCGTTGCAGTTGCCGCAGTTGCCGAGGGCACCAGGCCGGCGAGCAAACGGTCCGCCAGTTTCGGCGGCAAGGCCAGACGACGCTGGTTGATCAACTCCATGTCATTGCGGTGCGAAATATCGGTGTTCGGTGCTTTGATCGAACGCGATGCCCACAGCGGACGCTCGCCATTCAAACGCGACAGTGGGCCGTTCGTTCCAACCGTGCCGGCGGCAATCGGCGTGGGCACAGCGGCGGCTTTGGCTTTGGCCTCTTCCTGCTTGGCGGCGGACGCAGCGGCGGCTTCACCCGGCGCCATCGGCTTGTTTTTCGACATCTGGCGCAGCAACACGTCAGCCAGGCCGATACCGCCACCTTCACGAGACATCGAGACGGCGAGTTGCTGGTCGTACATTTCCTGATACTGCTTGGCCGCCGGCGTGTTCAGCGGATTGTCCTCGCCCAGCGCATTGGTGGCCGAGCGCATGGACTTGAGCATTTCACCGAGGAACAGCGATTCGAATTCCTGCGCCACCTTGCGCATGTTCGCATCGCTGTCCTTGTCGCCAACCTTGAGCTGGTTCAGGCGATTAAG
Organism: Pseudomonas syringae; assembly: GCF_021605415.1. Taxonomy (GTDB): domain Bacteria; phylum Pseudomonadota; class Gammaproteobacteria; order Pseudomonadales; family Pseudomonadaceae; genus Aquipseudomonas; species Aquipseudomonas syringae_S. The sequence goes on along the minus strand of NZ_WKEQ01000006.1, from coordinate 89,496 downwards.
GTCCGAATACGAACCCGAATCGCTGCTGCTGACCAGACCGCTCTTGCGCATATCCATGGTCGCCGTCCTCAGATCACGATCAGGTCGGCTTGCAACGCGCCGGCCTGTTTCAGTGCTTCAAGGATCGCCATCAAGTCACCCGGCGCCGCGCCGACCTGGTTCACCGCGCGCACGATCTCGTCGAGGGTGGTGCCCGGTCCGAACTTGAACATCGGCTTGGCTTCCTGTTCGGCGTTGACGCGCGAACGCGGCACCACAGCCGTCTGACCGTTGGACAACGGGCCAGGCTGGCTGACGATCGGGTCTTCGGTGATGGTCACGGTCAGACTGCCGTGGGTCACGGCGGCCGGCGACACTTTCACGTTCTGGCCGATGACGATGGTGCCGGTACGCGAGTTGATGATGACTTTCGCTACAGCCTGACCCGGATCGACTTCGAGGTTTTCCAGGATCGACAGATAGTCGACACGCTGACTCGGATCAAGCGGCGCGGTGACGCGGATCGAACCGCCGTCGATGGCCTGGGCGACGCCAGGGCCGAGCATGTCGTTGATCTTGTCGACGATGCGCTTGGCCGTGGTGAAGTCGGAACGGTTGAGGTTCAGCGTGAGGCTGTTGCCCTGATTGAAACCGCTCGGCACCGAACGCTCGACCGACGCACCGCCGGGGATACGGCCGGCCGACGGAACGTTGACGGTGATCTTCGAACCGTCGCGACCTTCGGCATCAAAACCGCCCACCACCAGGTTGCCCTGGGCCACGGCATAGACGTTGCCGTCGATACCCTTGAGCGGTGTCAGCAGCAAGGTGCCGCCGCGCAGGCTTTTCGAGTTACCGATGGACGACACGGTGATATCGACTTGCTGACCCGGCTTGGCAAACGCCGGCAGTTCGGCACTGATCGACACCGCCGCAACGTTTTTCAACTGCACGTTGCCCGAACCCGCCGGCACCTTGATGCCGAACTGCGAGAGCATGTTGTTGAACGTCTGCAGCGTGAACGGCGTCTGCGTCGTCTGGTCGCCGGTGCCGTTAAGCCCGACCACCAGGCCATAGCCGATCAACTGGTTGGAACGCACGCCGGAAATGCTCGCGATGTCCTTCAGCCGTTCGGCTTGCGCCGCAACGGACAGAGACATCAGCAACGTAGCTGCGATCAGGTGTTTGAAGTTCAACGTAGCCACCTAGAAAGGGAACAGCGGGCTGAGGAAGAAACGGTCGAACCAGCCTGGCTGACTCGCATCGGCAAACGCACCGGTACCCGAATAGGTAATGCGCGCATCGGCGACCCGGGTCGACGAGACGGTGTTGTCGGTGGCGATATCATCGGCGCGCACCATGCCCGCGATCCGCACCAGCTCATCGCCAGTATTGAGGGTCAGCCACTTCTCGCCGCGAATGGCGATGATGCCGTTAGGCAGCACGTCGGCGACGGTCACAGTGATCGAACCGGTCAAGCTGTTGCTCTGCCCGGACTTGCTGTCACCCTTGGTCGCGCGGTCGGCGTTATAACCGGCGCTGAGACTCAGGTCATTGCTGCCAATCGGGTTATTGGTGGTCAGGCTGGAACCGAACAACGAGGTCAGGCCGACGCTGGTGTCGCTGGTCTTGTCGATCTGCGAGTTGGCGTTCTTGCTGGCCTGGGTGCGCTCGTTCAGGGTGATGGTGATGATGTCACCGACCCGGAATGCCTTGCGATCGCTGTACAGGTTCTGCTCGAAACCGGCCTGATAAATCGAGCCATTATTGGCGGCCGCCGGCAACGGCGTCCGCGGCAACACCGGCGCGTAGTAAGGGTCATTGGGCTTGGGCGGCGGCGCGACGCAACCCGCAAGCGAGACGACTCCACTCAAAGCCAAAACGGATACAAAGCGATTCATGACCCTACCTCACGGTGTTGCAGGCGACCTCAGGGCCGCCCCATAGACTTGATTACAGATTCTGCGTTACGAACGAGAGCATCTGGTCGGCGGTGGAGATCACCTTGGAGTTCATCTCGTAGGCGCGTTGAGTGGTGATCATGTTGACCATCTCCTCAACGGTGCTGACGTTGGAGGTTTCCAAAGTGTTCTGCAGCGTGGTGCCGAAACCGGCCAGGCCCGGGGTGCCGACTTGCGGCGCGCCGCTGGCAGCGGTCTCCAGGAACAGGTTGTTGCCCACGGCTTGCAGACCGGCCGGGTTGATGAAGTCGGCGGTTTGCAGGTTGCCGATCACTTGCGACGCCGGGTTGCCGGCAACGGTGATCGACACAGTGCCGTCGCGACCCACGGTGAAGGTCTGAGCGTTGTTCGGAATCACGATGGCCGGCTCCAGCGCGAAACCGCTGGCGTTGACGATCTGGCCGTTGGAATCGAGGTGGAAAGTACCGTCGCGGGTGTAGGACGTGGTGCCGTCCGGCTGCAGGATCTGGAAGAAACCGCGACCGTCGATGGCCATGTCCAGCGGCTGCTCAGTGGTTTGCAGGCTACCGGCGGTGAAGTTTTTCTGGGTGCCGACGATGCGCACACCGGTACCCACTTGCAGACCCGACGGCAGTTCGCTGTCCTGGGTCGACTGGGCGCCTGGCTGGCGTTTGATCTGATAGAGCAAGTCCTGGAACTCGGCGCGGTCACGTTTGAAACCCGTGGTCGACACGTTCGCCAGGTTGTTGGAAATGGTGGTCAGGTTGGTGTCCTGGGCGGACAGACCGGTTTTGGCAACCCATAGAGCCGGAAGCATTCGATTCTCCTCGTGCGCCTGTTTTACGGCGCGACGTTCTGATAATTAGCTGATCTGCAAGACCCGAGCCATGGCCTGGTCGTCGTCTTTAGCGGTGTTCATCATCTTGACGTGCAACTCGAATTGCTTGGCCAGGGCCAGCACCGAGGTCATCTCTTCCACGGCATTGACGTTGCTCGACTCAAGGAAACCGGACACCAGTTTGACGTTGGCATCGGCCGGCGCAGGCTGGCCGTCCTTGGTGTAGATCGAACCGTCGAGGCCCTTCGTCATGTTCTTGATGTCAGGGTTGACCAGTTTGATGCGGTCAACTTCGGCCATGACGCGCGGGCCTTCGCCCATCGCACGAATACTGATAGTGCCGTCCTCGCCGATTTCGATCTGCTGCTCCGGCGGCACGGCAATCGGGCCGCCATTGCCCATCACCGGCATGCCATTGCCGGCACGCAACACACCGAGGGCATCGACGTTGAGACTGCCGGTGCGCACGTAGCTTTCGCCACCGCTCGGGTTCTGCACGGCCATCCAGCCATTGCCGGTCACGGCCACGTCCAGGTCACGACCGGTCTCGACCAGCGAACCTGAAGTGAAGTCGGTGGCAGGCCGTTCGCTCATGGCAAACGCGCGCGCCGGAAAGCTGTCACCAAATACCGGCATCGAACGCGCCTGTTCCAGATCGCGCTGAAAACCGTTGGTGGAAATGTTCGCCAGGTTGTTGGCATGAGCCTTCTGCGCCAGCGCGTTTTGGCTGGCGCCGGTCATTGCCACATAAAGGTATTTGTCCACGCTCTTTCCTCTGCATGCCGGACGTTTGCCGCCCACCGCGTTACTGCTGAGCCATAAGCAATTTGCAGACCAACTTTATTTTTACGACCGCAGTGCCGGGAAACAAAGGGTTTGAGGGGAAATGCGGGGATTGGGGAAATGTATCGAAGTCGAAAAACCGGCGGTGTTGTGCCGCTTCGCGGCAAAGATCGCAGCGTGCCGCAGCTCCTACAGGGATCGCATACCAACTGTAGGAACTGCCGAAGGCTGCGATCTCTTGATCTTAGGGTTGGCTGTCCTTGCCCACTTCATACTCACGCAACTTGTTGGCAATCGTGGTGTGTGAAACCCCCAGCCGTTTGCCCAGTTGCCGGCTGCTAGGGTGCTCGGAATACAGCCTTTCCAGCACCGCTTTTTCGAAGCGCCCGACGATTTCGTCGAGCCCACCGTCCAGCGAAAAATCGCCCAGCGGCTGACGCACACCGTAATCCGGCAAACGAATATGTTCGGCCTTGACCGTGCCGCCGTCGCACAGCGACACCGCCTGAAACAGCACGTTCTCCAGTTGCCGCACGTTGCCCGGCCAATGGTAATGGCTGAGTCGATCCATCGCTGCCGGCGCCAGTTTCGGCAGCGAGCAACCGATCTGCCGGCTCGCCTGGTCGAGGAAGTGCTCCACCAGCGGCGCCAATCCGTCGAGGCATTCGCGCAGGGGCGGAATGTGCAGAGAAAGCACGTTCAGGCGATGGTACAAATCCTGACGGAATTCACCTCGGGCGCAGAGTTCGGACAAATCCACCTGCGTTGCGCAGATCACCCTCACATCGAGGTAAACCTCTTCATCACTTCCCACACGACGGAAGCAGCCGTCCTGCAGAAAGCGCAGTAATTTCACCTGCAAGCGCGGGCTCATTTCTCCTACGCCATCGAGAAACAGCGTGCCGCCCGCCGTCAGTTCCAGCAGCCCCAACTTGCCTTCCGCGCGCGCGCCTTCGAAAGCACCGGGGCCGTAGCCGAACAATTCGGTTTCGGCCATCGATTCCGGCAAACCCGCGCAATTGAGCGCCATCAGCGGCGACTGCCCACGCGGACTGGCGAGGTGACAGGCGCGAGCCAGCAATTCTTTACCGGTGCCGGTTTCCCCCTCAATCAATAGCGGCGCATCCAGCGGTGCCATGCGTCGAGCCTCGCGCACCACCGCCGCCATCACTTTCGAACTCTGGAAAATGCTGTCGAAGCCGCGCAGCTCTTGCTTGCGCACGTTATAGATGCGCTCGCCGACCCGGTCGGCGCGGTGCAGCGTCAATACCGCGCCAGCCATGGCTTCACTGTCGTCGTGTTCCGATTGCAAAGGCGCGATGTCAGCGAGAAACACGTCACCCTTGACCTTCACGCGCATGCCATTGATTCGCGATTTGTTGGCACGCACCAGCTCCGGCAAGTCGAAATCCTCGGCGTAACGCGACAACGGAATCCCCGGCACCTCGTCCACCCGCACGCCGAGCAATTGCGCCGCCGCGCGGTTCGCCGCAACGATAGAGCCGCCCATGTCGATCGACAGCACCGGAAACTCCAATGCCCCCAGCAAAGCGTTGAGCTCCATATGCCGACGCTCGCTGGGCATCAGTCCCACACGCTTGACGCCGAATACCCCGCCGATCGCCTCAAACTTCGGACGCAATGCCTGGAACTGGATGTTGATCAGGTTCGGGCAATGCAGGTAGATCGCGTTGCCGTGCTCACCACCGACTTCGCCACGGGCGACGTTGATGCCGTACTCGACCAACAGATTGAGAATGTCACGCAGGATGCCGATGCGGTTCTGGCAATGGACTTTGATACGCATATGAAAGACCTGGTTAAAACGATGGACCCTGTAGGAGTGAGCCTGCTCGCGATGGCGGCGCATCACGCGACATTGATGTTGAATGACAGTCTGCTATCGCGAGCAGGCTCGCTCCTACAGGGAATTCGCCACGGCTTTCTACCGAAGCGCGCAGATAATCGTCAAGATTATGTGACAGAAATGCGCACATTCAAGCCCTCCAATCGCCAAGATTGCTAAGCCCGTCGAATTTCGTAACGAATACTTTACAAAATCACCACTTTGTCCAGACGTAAGGCTCGCCTCGCCCAGCTGCAACCCGGCACTTCCTGCGTTATTCCTATGTCCATCGCTACACATAACAATAATCGCATCCCCTAGCAGGAGAGCTGCATGAAGCAGACGCACTACGTGGCCCGCGAGCCCGATGCGCAAGGTTTTATCGACTACCCCGCCGAAGAACACGCGGTGTGGAACACGCTGATCACCCGCCAGTTGAAAGTGATCGAGGGTCGCGCCTGCCAGGAATATCTCGACGGCATCGAAAAACTCGGCCTGCCTCACGACCGCATTCCGCAACTGGGCGAAATCAATAAAGTCCTTGGCGAGACCACGGGCTGGCAGGTCGCCCGCGTTCCGGCGCTGATCCCTTTTCAGACGTTCTTCGAGCTGCTCGCCAGCAAGCAATTTCCAGTGGCGACATTTATACGCACCCGCGAAGAACTGGATTACTTGCAAGAACCCGATATTTTCCATGAGATCTTTGGTCACTGCCCGCTGCTGACCAATCCGTGGTTCGCCGAATTCACCCACACCTACGGCAAGCTTGGTCTGCAAGCCAGCAAGGAAGAACGCGTTTATCTGGCGCGCCTGTACTGGATGACCATCGAATTCGGCCTGGTCGACACCCCGCAAGGCCAGCGCATCTATGGCGGCGGCATTTTATCTTCGCCGAAAGAAACCGTTTACTCCCTGTCGGACGAGCCCGAGCACCAGGCCTTCGATCCGCTGGAAGCCATGCGCACCCCGTATCGCATCGACATACTGCAACCGCTGTACTTTGTCCTGCCCAACCTCAAGCGCCTGTTCGATCTTGCCCACGAAGACATCATGAGCATGGTCAAGCAAGGCATGCAGTTGGGTCTGCATGCACCGAAATTTCCGCCCAAGCCGAAAGCGGCCTGAGCAGATCCCGCTCGCGACTTGCGCGCAAAACCCGTATTTTCCAATAAGAACCGAATTCAGGAACTCACCATGAACGCTCTGAACCAAGCCCACTGCGAAGCCTGCCGTGCCGATGCGCCACAAGTCAGCGACGAAGAACTGCCGATCCTGATCAAGCAGATCCCTGACTGGAACATCGAAGTGCGCGACGGCGTGATGCAACTGGAGAAAGTTTTCCTGTTCAAGAATTTCAAACACGCGCTGGCGTTCACCAACGCCGTCGGCGAAATTTCCGAGGCTGAAGGTCACCATCCGGGCCTGCTGACCGAGTGGGGCAAAGTCACCGTGACCTGGTGGAGCCACTCGATCAAAGGCCTGCACCGCAACGACTTCATCATGGCAGCGCGCACTGACGAAGTGGCCAAGACCGCAGAAGGACGCAAGTAATGCATTTCGACGCCATCGGCCGAGTTCCCGGCGACCCGATTCTGGGCCTCATGGAGGCTTACGCTCAGGACGCCAACCCACGCAAGTTCGACCTCGGCGTTGGCGTCTATAAAGATGCCCAAGGCCTGACGCCGATCCCCGAAGCGGTGAAAATCGCCGAGGCGCGTCTGGTTGAAAGTCAGAACACCAAGACTTACATCGGCGGTCACGGTAATCCGCTATTCGGTAAAGTCATCAATGAACTGGTGCTCGGTGCCGATTCAGCCTTGATCACCGAGCAACGCGTCGGCGCCACACAGACTCCGGGCGGAACCGGTGCACTGCGCCTGAGTGCCGACTTCATCGCCCAGTGCCTGCCGGGCCGTGGCGTCTGGCTGAGCAATCCGACGTGGCCGATCCACGAAACGATTTTCGCGGCGGCCGGAGTCAAGGTCAGCCACTACCCTTATGTGGGCAGCGACAACCGTCTCGATGTCGAAGCAATGCTCGCGGTGCTCAACGAAGTGCCCAAGGGCGACGTGGTATTGCTGCACGCCTGCTGCCACAACCCGACCGGTTTCGACCTGAGCCATGACGACTGGCGTCGTGTGCTGGACGTTGTGCGTCGTCGCGATTTGCTGCCGTTGATCGACTTCGCCTATCAGGGTTTTGGCGACGGTCTGGAACAGGACGCGTGGTCGACCCGGCTGTTTGCCGCTGAACTGCCGGAAGTGCTGATCACCAGTTCCTGCTCGAAAAACTTCGGCCTCTACCGCGACCGCACCGGTGCGCTGATCGTCTGCGCGAAAACCGCCGACAAGCTCATCGACATCCGCAGCCAACTGGCCAACATCGCCCGCAACCTGTGGTCAACGCCGCCGGATCACGGTGCGGCAGTGGTGGCGACCATTCTCGACGATCCGGAATTGAAAGCGCGCTGGGCCGATGAAGTGGAGGCCATGCGTTCGCGCATCGCGCAACTGCGCAGCGGCCTGGTGGAAGCACTGGAGCCACACGGTTTGCGCGAGCGTTATGCGCACGTCGGCACGCAGCGCGGGATGTTCTCCTACACCGGCCTCTCGCCGGAACAGGTGAAAAACCTGCGCGACCATCACAGCGTGTACATGGTCGGCACGGGCCGGGCCAACGTCGCCGGCATTGACGCCACGCGGCTGGCCTTGCTCGCGCAAGCCATCGCCGACGTCAGCCAATAATGGTTGATGATCGTTCCCACGCTCCGCGCGGGAACGATCAGTAACATTCTTCTGGCGCCCCCCTGCGGCCATTTGTCGCAATAAATTGAATTAAAGGTCTTATTGTCATTTTTACTGCTGTATCCTTCGCAAGCTTTCTAAAAGCGCGGATCTACCAGATCTATCAACAGACTTAGCGAGGAGCGCAACCATGCACGAGATTCCTAATCTCCCCTTCCCAAGCCTGCACGAACCTGAGCAGACGACCACGCAACAAGCCGGTGCCCAACAGCCCGAGCCGAAAGAAGCCGCTGAAAGCCGTCCGGCCGACAGCAACGACTGAAACACCCGCCGTACAGACCGTGTGGAAAGCGCTAACATGCGCTTTCCACACTGCCTGAAACCGAGCCCGCCATGACCGACGAATTTTCCGAAAGCCAAGCCGCCGTCCTGATCGGCGCCACCGAGAAAATGATCGAGATCTGGAACCGTCTCTCCCCGGAGAAACAAGCCGCCCTGCTCGCCCGTTTCGGCAGCGAAGAAAACGCCCTCGCCGCCTTGGTCACGACGCAACTGGTTGCCCCACCTAAGGCCTGAACTCCCATCCGGCAAATAGTTTTACTTTTCCCCGCCCCTGACTCGCACGCGCCGGTATCATAAGCAGCCTATCTATCCTGCTGCCCCCGTGGACCTTTACCCATGCCAGAAAACCAGCGCCCCCTGGCGGTCACGCTGCAAGTCGTTTCCATCGTCCTGTTCACCTTCATCGGTTACCTCAACATCGGCATTCCGCTCGCCGTACTGCCCGGCTATGTCCACAGCGACCTGGGGTTTGGCGCCGTGATCGCCGGCCTGGTGATCAGCGTGCAATACCTCGCCACCCTGCTCAGTCGTCCGTACGCGGGCAAAATCATCGACAACAAGGGCAGCAAACTGGCGGTGATGTATGGCCTGGCCGGTTGCGGCTTGAGCGGTGTTTTCATGCTGGTGTCGGCGTGGACGCCGAACATGCCGATGGTCAGCCTGATCAGCCTGCTCATCGGCCGACTGGTGCTCGGCAGCGCGGAAAGCCTGGTCGGCTCCGGCTCAATCGGTTGGGGCATCGGCCGCGTCGGCGCGGCGAACACCGCCAAGGTGATTTCCTGGAACGGCATCGCCAGTTATGGCGCATTGGCCATCGGCGCACCGTTCGGGGTATGGCTGGTCAGCCGTTTCGGCTTGTGGAGCATGGGCGTGAGCATCATGTTGCTGGCGGTGCTCGGCGTGCTGCTGGCCTGGCCAAAAACCGCCGCGCCGATTGTCGTCGGTGAGCGCTTGCCGTTCATGCATGTGTTGGGCCGGGTGTTCCCGCACGGCTGCGGCCTGGCGCTCGGCTCGATTGGCTTCGGCACTATCGCTACGTTCATCACCCTGTATTACGCGACTCGGCATTGGGAAAACGCCGTACTGTGCCTGAGCCTGTTCGGCGCCAGCTTCATTGGTGCGCGGCTGCTGTTTGGCAATCTCATCAATCGCCTGGGCGGCTTTCGTGTGGCGATTGCCTGTCTGTCAGTGGAGACCTTGGGCTTGCTGCTGTTGTGGTTGGCGCCGGATGCCCATTGGGCATTGGCCGGGGCGGCATTGAGCGGCTTCGGGTTCTCGCTGGTGTTTCCGGCGTTGGGCGTTGAAGCGGTGAACCTGGTGCCAGCGTCGAGCCGTGGCGCGGCGGTCGGTGCCTATTCACTGTTTATCGATTTGTCGCTGGGGATCACCGGGCCGCTGGCGGGGGCGATTGCTGCCGGCTTCGGGTTTGCTTCGATCTTTCTCTTCGCGGCACTGGCGGCGTTGGGTGGTCTGGCGCTGAGCCTGTATCTGTACCGGCAGGCACCGAAGTATCGGCAAGAACGCGAGGCGCGCTAGAAATCGACTTTTCCACGCCCGGCCTTGATGCTGCCGCGCTTGGTTTTCGATTCGAGCCGGCGTTTCTTCGAGCCGAGTGTCGGCTTGGTCGGACGGCGTTTCTTTTCGACTTTGGTGGCGCTGAGAATCAGCTCGACCAACCGCTCCAATGCATCGGCGCGATTCTGTTCCTGCGTGCGGTATTGCTGGGCCTTGATGATCAACACACCGTCGCTGGTGATCCGACTGTCGCGCAGGGCCAAGAGCCGCTCCTTATAGAATTCGGGCAACGACGAGGCCGGAATGTCGAAGCGCAAGTGCATGGCGCTCGACACCTTGTTGACGTTCTGCCCGCCGGCGCCCTGGGCGCGAATGGCGGTCAACTCGATCTCGGCATCCGGCAGATGCACATTGTTGGAAATCACCAGCATGGAAAAGCGTCCGTATTCAGAGCATGCAGGATACCGCGAAACAGATTCCGAACCCGATGAAGATCCTTTGCAGGCTCGCTCCTGCAAAGGATCGACTGAATCCGAGGGCACAAAAAACCCGGCGCGTTGGCCGGGTTTTTTGTTTTTGCGATTGCGCTTACTTGGAAGCCGCCGCCGCGTGCAACGCCTGTTGTGCGCTGCGCTTGTTCTTGATCCCGTAACAAACCCACATGAACACGAGCCACACCGGAATCGCATACACCGAGATTTGAATCCCCGGGATCAGCAACATCACGCCCAGAATGAACACCACGAACGCCAGGCAAACGTAGTTGCCGTACGGATACCACAACGCCTTGAACAGCGACGTCTGGCCAGTCTTGTCCATGTGCTGGCGGAACTTGAAGTGCGAGAAGCTGATCATCGCCCAGTTGATCACCAGCGTCGCCACGACCAGCGACATCAACAGTTCCAGCGCGCTTTGCGGGATCAGGTAGTTCAGCAACACCGCGATCAACGTCACCGCCGCCGAGGCCAGAATCGAACGCACCGGCACGCCGCGCTTGTCGATTTTCGCCAGACCTTTCGGCGCATCGCCCTGTTCGGCCATGCCCAGCAGCATGCGGCTGTTGCAGTACGTGCCGCTGTTGTACACCGAGAGTGCCGCAGTCAATACGACGAAGTTGAGAATGTGCGCAGCGGTGTTGCTGCCCAGCATCGAAAAAACCTGCACGAACGGGCTGCCGCTGTAGGAATCGCCGGAAGCGTTCAGCGTGGTCAGCAAGCTGTCCCACGGTGTCAGCGACAGCAGAATCACCAGGGCGCCGATGTAAAAAATCAGGATCCGGTAGATCACCTGATTGATCGCTTTCGGGATCACGGTTTTCGGCTTGTCGGCTTCGGCAGCGGTGAAGCCAAGCATTTCCAGACCGCCAAAGGAGAACATGATGATCGCCATGGCCATCACTAGACCGCTGACGCCATTGGGGAAAAATCCGCCGTGCGACCAGAGATTGCTGACCGATGCCTGCGGGCCGCCGTTACCGCTGACCAGCAGATAACTGCCGAGGGCGATCATGCCGACAATCGCCACGACCTTGATGATCGCGAACCAGAATTCAGCCTCGCCGAAGACTTTGACGTTGGCCAGGTTGATCGCGTTGATCAACACGAAAAACGCAGCGGCGCTGACCCAGGTCGGGATGTCCGGCGCCCAGTAATGGATGTATTTGCCGACGGCGGTCAGCTCGGACATGCCCACCAGGATGTACAGGATCCAGCAGTTCCAACCCGAGAGAAAACCGGCGAAACCGCCCCAGTATTTGTGCGCAAAATGGCTGAAGGAACCGGCCACCGGCTCTTCGACAATCATTTCGCCGAGCTGGCGCATGATCATGAAGGCGATGAAGCCGCAGATGGCGTAGCCGAGAATCATCGACGGGCCGGCGGACTTCAGTACCCCGGCCGAGCCGAGGAACAAGCCCGTACCGATCGCGCCACCGAGGGCGATCAGTTGAATATGGCGATTTTTCAGGCCGCGTTTCAGCTCGCCTGATTGTGAGTTTTGTCCACTCATGAAAAAGGTCTCACGCAAGGTTTGATGATGTTCAGAAGACGTTGCTGCAAGGTTGCGATTTCAGGCAACCCCGATCAAACCCCAGCGCAGGCACCAGGAATTCAGCGTTTTTACAACGGTCATGCGTCACCTGTTTGTTTTTATCTGTGACGAAATCGAACCCGACACGCTCGTGACGCGGCGGAGTGAACAAAGCGGATAGCCTTGAAATTTGCGCGATTACGCAGAGGGTCACAGTTAAAACGCGGCGCATTGTACACCGCTAACCCCCTGCTGCCAGACATCACTGGATCAGCGTGCCGGTTGCCGGGATTGCGTGTGTCCGCCTCGAAACGCTCGAGCGGCTGCAAAATGTGAGTCAAGCCTTTGCAGGCCATGAACGGGGACGATGGAATAACCGTCCTTTCGGGAGAAGTGAAGATCAGCTTCGGCGTTCATTGCGCCTCCTTTTTGTTATGCACCTGCACGGCAGGGATGAGTGGCATCTCACCCTTCAATCGCAGCGCAAACAAGCGGAACAGAGGCCTGTAACGCTTGAAGCAGGCACCGCTTCGGCAGCTTTTCCTTACAGGCCACTGCCGTGTGCGCTTACGTTCGCAATAACGGCTCTTTTCGGAAACTTATCTTTACAGCGCGTAACGGATTTTTTCCGAATCAGACGCGTCCTTCAGTTGCCTGCAAATTGACGTTAAATAGCTTGCTATCAAATAAGCTGCCTAGTTTTTTGTTTCGCAATGAAAAACCGACAACGCCAAAACAGAATAAAAAGTTTATTTAAAAATTAAATCGACAATTTTTTGCACTCCCAAAAGCCGTGAACTAGCTTTCCAGCGTCTTGCCGGCCGCCTCGACCGGCAAGTCAGCGCGCTGTTTGCTCATGAGGAGCGCGTCGTTGTCCCCACTCAAAAGTCTCTAGGAGATTGACCATGCAAGTACTGGAAAAAGACGTGGACACCGAACTGCAACTGGACGAATGGTTCGAAGCACCAACCCATGAAGCCGCCGTTGAAATGATGCAAGCTGACGCGGTCGTTCCGTTCGGCACGGCGATGTGGCCTCTGTAAGCCCCTCCCGGGCAGGCACGATCCGGCCGGTCGTGCCTGCCGCTCCATTTCACGGACCGTCAGGGAGGGCTCATGGATAAGCCACGCGCGATTTCACATTTTCTCTACTACCTCGAACATCATCCCGCCATCGCCGACCTCGATTCGGCCAGAATCCTGCTCGGTCATACGGCTGAATACGAAGCGCTGACCGGGGCCATCGCCGAACAGGCTGGCGACCATCCGCGCTTCAGCTTCAGCGCACGCCGTCTGGATCTGGAACCCACCGCGACACTGACCTCGGCAATTGCCGACAGCGACCTGTACATTTTCTTCTACGACTCTTCCACCCTGCCCAACCCGCGCCCCGACGGCCCGGATTTCGTCCGCGCCCTGCAAGCGGTGATGGCGGAAAACTGGAAGAAGTCCCTGCTGTTCAAGGATTACGGCGATTATTTCTACGACACCTTCAGCATCACCCCGCAACGGATCGCCGGGCTGAACAGCCATTTGATCCAGCGCATGTCTCAGGCCACCACCCTCACGTTCACCGATGAACACGGCTCCCGCTTTGAAACACCGCTGAGCAGCATCAAGAAATGGACGGACATCAACGGCGTCGGCAACTTCGACCTGGCCCCCGGCGAAATCGCCAGCCACAGTGAAGCGATCAACGGCCATGTGAAATTCATGGGGACTTTCCTCAGCACGATTCCATTTGCGCGCAAATACGGCGTGCTGGAGTCACCGCTGGAGCTGTGGATCGAAGACTCGACCATCAGCCGCATCGCCACCGACGTGCCGGGGCTGGAACATGATTTCAACAAATACCTCGACGCCAACCCGTCGAACCGGCGAATTGAAGAACTGGGGATTGGCACCAACGAAGGCGTGAAGGATCTCTACGCGCGCAATGCCGGTTTCGAAGAGCGCCATTGCGGCTTGCACCTCGGGTTGGGCGGCGGGGCCAAGGGCAGCCATCACCTGGATCTGATCTTCTCAAGCGGCGTTTTGGCGCTGGATGACAAACCCGTGTTTGACGGGCGTTTTGTGCTCTAGCGTTGATATGGGTAGTGCTTCTCCTGGCCTCATCGCTGGCAAGCCAGCGATGGGGACATCAAAAACACTTTCGCCAGGCAAAAAAAAACGCCAACCCTGTGGTTGGCGTATTTCTCTTACCGCTCAAAGCTCAAAGCCGCCTCAATCCGTCTTTTTGCGCCCGAAGCCCGGACGCTGACCCGAGCCTGCCGGTGCGCCACGGCGTTTGCCCGATGGCTTGTCGCCGTCGACCAGTTTGATGCCCGGACGCTTCGGTGCCGGCTTGGCCGGGCGCTTGGCGGTGTCGGCTGGACGATCCGCTACCGGCGTACCACGACCGGTCGGCGCACGACCTTCGCCACGTTCGGTACGGCCGCGTGGCGCGCGTTCGCCATCCGGACGTGCAGCCGGTTTGCGACCTGGACGTTCGCCTTCGATCTGCGGCTCACGGCTTTGACGCGGGCCACTGGCCGGGCCAGCGGTGGCCGGACGCAAAGTCCGTACGCGCTCGGTCTTGCCCATCGGACGCGACGATTTGCGCTGCATGCGATCAAGCTTGTCTTTGCTCTTGGCGTTCAGTTGCGGCATCGCTACAGGCGTCAGCCCGACTTCGGCGCTCAACACGTCGACTTCGTACTGGCTCATTTCGCGCCAGCGGCCCATCGGCAAGTCGGAGTTGAGGAACACCGGACCGAAACGCACACGCTTCAGACGGCTGACCACCAGGCCCTGGGATTCCCACAGACGACGAACCTCACGGTTGCGACCTTCCATGACCACGCAGTGATACCAGTGGTTGAAGCCTTCGCCACCCGGAGCCTGTTGAATGTCGGTGAAACGCGCCGGGCCGTCTTCAAGCACGACGCCCGCCTTCAGGCGTTCGATCATTTCGTCATCGACTTCACCGCGTACACGCACTGCGTACTCACGGTCCATCTCGTAGGACGGGTGCATCAAACGGTTGGCCAGCTCACCGTCGGTGGTGAACATCAGCAGACCGGTGGTGTTGATGTCGAGACGACCGATGTTGATCCAGCGGCCTTCTTTCGGACGCGGCAGCTTGTCGAACACGGTCGGACGGCCTTCCGGGTCGTCACGGGTGCAGATTTCGCCATCGGGCTTGTTGTACATGATCACGCGGCGAACCGACTCGGCAGCTTCTTCACGCTTGATCACTTTGCCATCGATGGTGATGGCGTCGTGCATGTCGACGCGCAGGCCAAGCGTGGCGTCTTTGCCATTGACCTTGATGCGGCCCTGGCTGATCCAGGCTTCAACGTCACGGCGCGAGCCGACGCCGATACGGGCGAGGACTTTCTGCAGCTTTTCGCCTGCAGGTCCGATTTCCTGGTCGTCTTTCTGATTGATGTCACTCATCTGGGCACCTCCCGGTGTGGTCTGTTCAGGCGGCGCCTGAAGCATTGAAAACTGTGTTTTCGGGCGAAGGATCGCCGAAGGGTCGCGAATCATACGCGCATGCGGGCGTTCGCGCATCAGAGACTAGCTGATCGAGGCCAGGTTATTTCTTTTTCCGCCGACCGGCGCCGCCGAGTTTGATCAGGCGCAGCGCGGCTTCGGCCAAGACCGTGCGCTTGTCATCCTTGTCGAGTTTCTTCCAGGCCTTGATCTCGCGCTTGCTGCGGCCGCAGCCGAGGCAGATGTCATCGGTGAATTTGCAGAGGCTGATGCAAGGGTCTTTGGTTGAGCTCATCCAATTCTCCAGAACGGCACAGTTCCTTGTAGGAGTGAGCCTGCTCGCGATGGCGGTGTGACATTCGATCAAGAGAGTGACTGATACACCGCTATCACGAGCAGGCTCACTCCTACAGTTGGGTCAGCTGTGTTTCAATCATCGAACTCGCGGCGTTCGGCTTCGATGGCTTCGGCCAGTGCACGGGCTTCGGCTTCTTCCTCGGACTCTTCAGGTTCGGGCATGGGTGGCTCGAGGGCGGCAACGGCGGCAAGGAGTTTTTCCCGGGCCTGGGCAACGCCGAGGATGTCGTCTTCCCGCTCCGGTTCGAGCTCTGGCTCTGGCTCTGGCTCTGGCTCTGGCTCTGGCTCTGGCTCTGGCTCAATATCGGCCGGAACCGCCTCGCCATCCGCTGCATCCCGCAACATATCGTCGAAATCGGTCTTGATCCCCTCCTCCATGCTGTCCAGTTCCAGCAGCAAGGTGTGGAAGCTGGTTTCTTCTTTTTCTTCCTCCGGCTCGGCGCTGGCGTCGGCCAGTTCCTGCAAGTTGGCGGGCACCGGGGCGTCGTCGAAGTCGAGCACCGGGTCGCTTTCCATTTCGCGCAGTTCGGCGAGTGGCGGCAGGTCGTCGAGATTTTTCAGGTTGAAATGGTCGAGAAACGCCTTGGTGGTGGCGAACATCGCCGGTTTGCCCGGCACGTCGCGGTACCCGACGATGCGGATCCACTCGCGCTCGATCAGGGTCTTGACGATATTGCTGTTGACCGCCACACCGCGCACGTCTTCGATCTCGCCACGGGTGATTGGCTGGCGGTAAGCGATTAGCGCAATGGTTTCCAGCAAGGCGCGGGAATAACGCTGCGGGCGCTCTTCCCACAAACGGCCGACCCACGGCGAAAACTTCTCGCGGATTTGCAAACGATAGCCGGACGCGATTTCCTTGAGCTCGAAAGCGCGGCCGTCGCAAGACTTGGCCAAGAGCGTCAGGGCTTTCTTGAAGACTGCCGGCTCCGGCCGCTCGCCCTCTTCGAACAGTTCAAACAGACGCTCTAGGGATTGCGGCTTTCCCGAGGCCAACAGAAAGGCTTCAAGCAGGGGCGCCAGCTCGCGGGGATCAGTCAGGTTCATGTTTCGACTCGTTATTCGGCTCGGGCTCGCACGTGAATCGCGGCGAAGGGCTCATTCTGCACCAGCTCGACCAAGGATTCCTTGACCAGTTCGAGAATTGCCATAAAGGTGACGACCACGCCGAGCTTGCCTTCCTCGGCAGTGAATAGCTCGACGAACGGCACAAAGCCGCCACCCTTCAGGCGTTCAAGCACGTCGCTCATGCGCTCGCGGGTGGATAAGGCTTCACGGCTGACTTGGTGGCTTTCGAACATATCGCCACGGCGCAACACTTCAGCCATGGACATCAGAATTTCTTCCAGCGCCACATCGGGCAACAGCTTGCGCGCCCGGGCTTCCGGCGCGTCCAGCTTGGGCACCACGACGTCGCGGCCGACGCGGCTCAGGTTATCAATGCCTTCGGCGGCGGCCTTGAAGCGCTCGTATTCCTGTAAGCGGCGAATCAGTTCGGCGCGCGGGTCGTCTTCTTCGTCTTCAACGGTTTCGGCCCGGGGCAAGAGCATCCGCGACTTGATTTCGGCGAGCATCGCGGCCATCACCAGGTACTCGGCTGCAAGCTCCAGGCGTACCGACTGCATCAATTCGACGTAGCCCATGTATTGCCGAGTGATTTCCGCTACCGGTATGTCGAGGATGTTGATGTTCTGTTTGCGGATCAGGTACAGCAGCAGGTCGAGCGGCCCTTCGAAGGCTTCAAGGAAAACTTCCAGGGCGTCCGGCGGGATGTACAGATCCAGCGGCATTTCCATGACCGCCTGGCCGTAGACCATGGCGAACGGCAGCTCCTGCTGGGCGCCGGCCTGGGGGTCGACAACGGTTTCCACTGCGGACATCTAGGCTTCGACCATGAACGGCGTTGGGTCGCCGCAACCCACGCGCACCACTTCCGGATCATCGCCGGTCAGATCGATCACGGTGGACGCCTTGATCCCACCGGAACCGCCATCGATGATCAAGTCCACTTGATGCTCAAGCATCTGGCGCATTTCATACGGATCGCTCAACGGGTCTTCATCGCCGGGCATGATCAGCGTCACGCTCATCAGCGGCTCGCCCAGTTCGGCAAGCAGTGCCAGCGCGATGGGATGGCTCGGTACGCGCAAGCCGATGGTGCGTTTCTTCGGGTGCAGCAACAGGCGCGGCACTTCGCGGGTGGCGTTGAGAATGAACGTGTAAGGGCCCGGCAAATGGGCTTTGAGAATGCGGAAGGTGCCGGTGTCGATCTTGGCGTAATTGCCCAGCTGCGAGAGGTCGCTGCAAATCAGCGCAAAGTTGTGCTTTTCATCGAGCTGACGCAAACGGCGGACACGCTCGATGGCGTTCTTGTCGCCGATCTGGCAACCGATGGCGTAGGAAGAGTCCGTGGGATAAATCACCACCCCGCCTTTACGGATGATCTCGACAGCCTGTTTGATCAGGCGCGCTTGCGGGTTTTCCGGATGGATCTGGAAAAATTGACTCACAGTGTCTTCCTGTTCAGACGGCGGCAATAACTGGCTCATGTTTGAACCGAACCCACAAGGGCGGGAGGTCCTCCGGCAGCGGTCGATATTGACCGATTTCGGACCAGCCTCCAGGGCCATGAAAATCACTGCCGGCACTGACCAGCAGACCGAACTCCCGGGCAAGGATTGCCAGGCTGCCCACCTGTTCCGCAGGCTGGTGGCCATTGACCACTTCGATCGCATGCCCGCCTGCTTGAATATAGTCGCCAATCAGTTTTCGGCGCTTGCTGCGGGTGAAATCGTAATGCCATGGATGCGCCAGACTGACCCAGGCCCCGGCGGCGCGCAGCGTGCCAACGGTGTCTTCGAGGGTCGGCCAGTGTTGCTTGACGTCACCCAGCTTGCCCGCGCCCAGCCATTTGCGAAACGCTTCGGCGCGATCCTTGACGAAACCTTCGCGCACCATCCAGTCGGCGAAGTGCGGACGGGCCGGCGCGTTACCGCTATCGCCGAGCGCCTGCTGGATCTGCCGCGCGCCTTCGAGCGCGCCGGGCATGCCTTTTAGCGCGAGCTTGCGGCTTATTTCTTCCGACCGCAGCCAGCGCCCATCGTGCAATCTGGCGATTGCCTCGACCAACGGCACGGCATTGACGTCGAAACCATAGCCCAGCACATGAATGGTCGCACCGCCCCAAGTGCAGGACAACTCGACACCGTTGACCAGGTGCATGCCCAGGCCGGTCGCGGCGGTTCGCGCCTCCTCCAGGCCTTCGAGCGTGTCGTGATCGGTCAGGGCCAGGACTCGCACGCCGTTCTCGAACGCACGCGCAACCAGTACCGCAGGCGCAAGAGCGCCGTCGGAGGCCGTGCTATGGCAGTGCAAATCAACATTCACGGGGATGTGTAACCTCAAATCAGCTGGCGCTATCGCGCGCCCATATGTTTGTTATTATGCCGCCACATCCAGCTTCTGGCTCTCACTGTGAAACAATTCATCGATTTCATCCCGCTTCTGCTGTTCTTCATCGTTTACAAACTTGATCCGCGCACCGTTGACATCGCCGGCCATGAATTGACTGTAGGCGGTATTTACAGCGCCACCGCGATGTTGATCATCAGTTCCGTGGTGGTATACGGCGCGCTGTTCATCTCCCAGCGCAAGCTGGAAAAAAGCCAATGGCTGACCCTCGTTGCCTGCCTGGTATTCGGAAGCCTGACCCTGGCCTTCCACAGCGAAACCTTCCTGAAGTGGAAAGCTCCGGTGGTCAACTGGCTGTTCGCCCTGGCCTTCATCGGCAGTCATTTCATCGGTGACCGCCTGCTGATCAAGCGCATCATGGGCCACGCGCTGACCCTGCCGGATCCGGTATGGACGCGCCTGAACATCGCCTGGATCGTATTTTTTCTTTTCTGTGGCGCCGCCAACCTGTTCGTGGCCTTCACCTTCCAGAGCATCTGGGTGGACTTCAAGGTATTTGGCAGCCTGGGCATGACGCTGTTGTTCCTGCTGGGCCAGGGTATTTATCTGTCCCGCCACTTGCACGACGCCGATCCTACAACACCAAAAACTGAGGACTGACATGCTCTACGCCATCATTGCCACTGACGTCGCCAACTCCCTGGAAGCCCGTCTCGCCGCCCGCCCTACCCACCTTGAGCGCCTGCAAGCCCTCAAGGGCGAGGGCCGCATCGTATTGGCCGGCCCGCACCCGGCGGTCGACAGCAATGATCCGGGCGCTGCGGGTTTCACCGGCAGCCTGATCGTCGCCGAATTCGACTCCCTTAATGCAGCGCAAGCCTGGGCCGACGCCGATCCATACGTCGCCGCCGGCGTCTATGCCAACGTCACCGTCAAGCCGTTCAAGCAAGTCCTGCCGTAACTTCCTGCCTCAATTGTTTCTACGCGATGAACCTTGTCGGTTCATCGCGTTCTCAATCGCTCATTATTCTCGTTTGCCCGCCGATAACCTGCCCAATATCCATTTGGAAGCAGGAGTCGTGATGCGCAAAGGTTCGTTGTGTCTGATGTTGATCACGTTGTCGATCATGGCGCCCGCTCATGGTGAAGAAAGCACTGAAGGCAGCAGCTCCACGCCGCTTTCGTTGAGTGCCGGCAGCCAGATCACCGAGTTGCAGCAGCGCCTCAAAGCCAGCGAGCAGCAGCGAGAAGAATTGAACAGACAGCTGCAAAATGCCGATAGCCAACGCGAAAGCGCCCAGCTCGCCCGGTTGCGCCAGGACAATCAGCGCCTGAAGCTGCAACTCAAGGAAGCCCAGGCCGGCCCGTTGCCGCGATTGCTGACCGATCAACAACAATGGTTCGTCACCGGCGCCGGGGTAGCGCTATTGGCGCTGCTCTGCGGTATCTTTGCCAGCGGTGCAAGTCGAAAACGTCGACAATGGCTAAATTGAGTGAGTCATGAGCGAGCTGTTACTGATTGATGATGACGTGGAACTGTGTGAGCTCCTCTGCAGCTGGTTAAGCCAGGAAGGCTTCCAGGTGCGTGCCTGCCACGATGGCCAGAGCGCCCGCCGCGCGTTGGCCGAAACCGCTCCCGCGGCGGTGGTGCTGGATGTGATGCTGCCCGACGGCAGCGGGCTGGAGTTGCTCAAGCAATTGCGCAACGACCACGCCGATCTGCCAGTGCTGATGCTTTCGGCCCGAGGCGAGCCGCTGGATCGCATCCTCGGCCTGGAACTGGGCGCCGACGATTACCTTGCCAAACCCTGCGATCCCCGCGAACTCACCGCCCGCCTGCGCGCCGTGTTGCGCCGCAGCCACCCGGCGGCCGTGTCGACTCAGCTTGAACTGGGCGACCTGAGCTTCAGCCCGGTGCGCGGCGTGGTCAGCATCGACGAGAAGGAATTCACCCTTACCGTGTCCGAAAGCCGCCTGCTCGAAGCCTTGCTCAAGCAACCCGGAGAGCCGCTGGACAAGCAAGAACTGGCGCAGATTGCCCTCGGTCGCAAGCTGACGCTGTACGACCGCAGCCTCGACATGCACGTCAGCAATCTGCGCAAAAAAATCGGCCCTCACCCCGACGGCCGCCCACGCATCGTCGCCCTGCGCAGCCGCGGTTACTACTACAGCCTCTGAACCGCACACGCCCCCTGTGCAGGACTGCCGCAGGGGTGATGTTGTTTGTCAGGTTGATTTCGAAACGTCTTTACCGAAGCTTTACGCAGCGCTGACCGCCGCTGACCTTGATCTCCGTAATCTGCACACATCCGGAACGTACCGGGAACGAGACAAGGAGATTCACCATGCGCAAGACTCTTATCGCTCTGATGTTTGCTGCCGCTCTGCCAACCGTCGCCATGGCCATGCCCGAAGGTGCAGGTCCGATGGGTGGCCCAATGGATGGCCCACGCCACGGCGGTCAAATGCACGGCATGCACGGTAAAGGCCCGTACAGCCAACTGGATCTCTCCCGCGAACAACGCGATCAGATCCGCAAGATCATGGGCGAGCAGATGCACGAGCGTAAGCAAGTGGTCGACAAGTACCTGGAGAAACTCTCGCCAGCCGATCAGAAGGCCATGAAAGACGAGATGGCTGCCAACCACAAGAAAGCCGAAAGCGATGTGCGGGCAGTGCTGAAACCGGATCAACAGAAGAAATTCGACGAGATCCAGAAGAAGAAAGCTGAGCGTCGCGCCGAGTGGGCCGAATTCAAGGCCTGGAAAGCGCAACAGCCACAAAAGGCGCAATAATGCAGTAACTCCGGGCCCGACGGTCAACACCGTCGGGCCTGTTTCCGTTGTGTAGGCGCTGCCGCAGGCTGCGATGTTTTGATCTCGATTTTAAGATCAAAAGATCGCAGCCTGCGGCAGCGCCTACACGGGGTCTTGTATCTATCTGGGGATTTTTCGTGCGTTCATTGTTCTGGCGTATTCTCGCCAGCTTCTGGCTGGCCATCGCTCTGGTTGCAGGGCTTTCCATTCTGCTGGGGCACATGCTCAACCAGGACGCCTGGATCCTCAGCCGCCATCCGGGCCTCAACACTTTGGCCGAGCAGTGGACGCAAACGTATGAAAGTCAGGGTGAAGAAGCCGCCCAGGACATCCTTGAACAGCGCAAACGCGAATATCACATCGATGTTCAGGTGCTCAACGAAAGTGGCGACCCGGTGGTACGCGGCACGTTCCCCAGACGCGCGGCCGCCTTCGAAGCGCGGCAGAACAACGATGAGCGACGGCTGCCGTGGCGGCGCCTGACCGACGAAATCACCAGCGAAAAAACTGGCGATACCTACCTGTTCATCTACCGCATCCCCCACCCGGAACTGGATTCCTGGCACCGTGAAAGTCTGCTCTGGCCGCTGAGTGCTTTGGGCATCGCACTGGTGGTGCTGACCCTGTTCAGCCTGATGGTGACGCTCTCGATCACCCGTCCGCTCAGCCGCTTGCGTGGTGCGGTGCATGATCTTGGGCAGACCACTTACCAGCAAAACAGCCTGGCGCAACTGGCCAATCGACGCGATGAATTCGGCGTGCTGGCCAACGATTTCAACCGCATGGGCGCACGCTTGCAAAGCCTCATCAGCAGTCAGCGCCAATTGCTGCGTGATGTGTCCCACGAATTGCGCTCACCGCTGGCGCGTCTACGCATTGCCTTGGCCTTGGCGGAACGGGCCAACCCTGAAGAGCGGGAAAAACTCTGGCCGCGCCTGACCCGCGAGTGTGATCGTCTGGAAGCCTTGATCAGTGAAATCCTCGTGCTGGCGCGGGTCGATGCCGACAACGCCAGTGCCGAAGACGTGGATCTGAACGCCTTGCTGCGTACGCTGCAAAAGGATGCGCAACTGGCGTCGGCGGAGCAGACGGTCAGACTCGATGCCGAACCGCAGCTCAAGCTCACTGGCTGGCCGACCATGATCGAGCGTGCCGTGGACAATCTGCTGCGCAACGCCCAGCGCTTCAATCCGGCCGGGCAGCCGATTGAAATGCAGGCATCACACCAGGGCGAGCGAATCGTGATCAGCGTGCGTGACCATGGGCCAGGTGTACAGGAAGAACATTTGGCGCAACTGGGCGAGCCGTTCTTCCGGGCGCCGGGGCAGACAGCGGCGGGACATGGCCTGGGGCTGGCCATTGCGCGCCGTGCAGCCGAACGCCATGGCGGCACGCTGGTGCTGGCCAATCATCCTCAGGGTGGGTTTGTCGCGAGTCTTGAGTTACCGCTGGTGCCGGGGATTTCTGCTCAATGATCGTTCCCACGCTTTGCGTGAGAATGCAGCCCGTGACGCTCCGCATCACCGTAGACGCGGAGCGTCCGTAGAGGCATTTCCACGCGACGCGGGAACGATCATTACGGAGCGGGCCAAGCGCTGACAAACGCGCTCAAATCAACCTTCTCCGCCACCCGCGGTTCTTTCTGCGGTGTACCCAGATAAAGAAACGCGATCACCTCTTCATCCGCCGTCAATCCCAACCCTTTGGCAACAGTCTGCGAGTACGCCAATTCACCCGTACGCCACACAGCACCGATACCTTGCGCATACGCCGCCAGCAAGATCCCGTGCGCCGCACAGCCCGCCGCCAGTAACTGCTCGGATTTCGGATATTTGACGTGATCCTGCAGCTTCGCGATTACCACCACCACCAGCGGCGCCCGCAGCGGGCCGTTGCGCGCCTTGTCGATGGCCGCTTCGCTGACTTCGCCACCCTGCAATCGCGCCGCTTCTGCCAGCAGCTCGCCCATTTGAACGCGGGCGTCACCTTCAACGGTCAGGAAGCGCCATGGCTGCAAATGGCCGTGATCCGGTGCGCGCATCGCCGCGCCGAACAGGACTTCGCGCTGTTCGGCGGTCGGGGCCGGGTCGATCAGTCGGGGAACGGAAACACGGTTGAGCAAAGCGTCGAGAGCCTGCATCGGCCACCTCCTGTAAAAATGTTTGGCTATTCTAGCGGTATCCAACTCGGGAGTGCCGGTTTACATGCCCTGCCCCACGGGTAGAATGGCGCCCTTCCCACATCAGCCCGAGCGGACTTCATGGCGTTGCCGACCTTACGGATCATTGGTTTCATCATCGGCATCTTCCTGATCACGCTGGCGATCGCCATGGTCGTGCCCATGGCCACGCTGATCATTTTCGAGCGCACCGGCGACATGCCGTCGTTCCTCTGGGCGAGCCTGATCACCTTCGTCGCCGGCCTCGCGCTGGTGATTCCCGGCCGTCCCGAACACATTCACCTGCGCCCCCGCGACATGTATCTGCTGACCGTCAGCAGTTGGCTGGTGGTGTGTATTTTTGCCGCGCTGCCGTTTCTGCTGACTCAGCACATCAGCTACACCGACTCATTCTTTGAAAGCATGTCAGGCATCACCGCCACGGGTTCGACAGTGCTCAATCATCTGGACGACATGTCTCCCGGGATTCTGATGTGGCGTTCGCTGCTGCACTGGATTGGTGGCATCGGCTTTATCGGCATGGCGGTAGCGATCCTGCCGCTGCTGCGTATCGGCGGCATGCGGCTGTTCCAGACCGAATCCTCCGACCGCTCGGAAAAGGTCATGCCCCGCTCGCACATGGTGGCGCGGCTGATCGTGGCGGCGTACGTCGGCATCACCATCCTCGGCAGCCTGGCGTTCTGGTGGGCGGGGATGAGCCCGTTTGATGCGATCAACCACGCGATGTCGGCGATTTCCACCGGCGGTTTCTCGACGTCCGACCAATCCTTGGCCAAATGGACGCAACCGGCGGTGCACTGGGTCGCGGTGGTCATCATGATTCTCGGCAGCCTGCCGTTCACCCTGTATGTGGCGACGTTGCGCGGCAACCGCCAGGCGTTGATCAAGGATCAGCAGGTGCAGGGTTTGCTCGGCATGTTGCTGGTGACCTGGCTGGTGCTCGGCACCTGGTATTGGTGGACGACCAACCTGCATTGGCTGGACGCCTTGCGCCATGTTGCGCTGAACGTGACGTCGGTGGTCACCACCACTGGTTTCGCCCTCGGCGACTACAGCCTGTGGGGCAACTTTTCGCTGATGCTGTTCTTTTATCTGGGCTTCGTCGGCGGATGTTCCGGCTCGACGGCGGGCGGGATCAAGATTTTCCGCTTCCAGGTGGCCTACATCCTGCTCAAGGCCAACCTTAATCAGTTGATCCACCCGCGCGCGGTGATCAAGCAAAAGTACAACGGGCATCGTCTTGATGAAGAAATCGTGCGCTCGATCCTGACGTTTTCGTTCTTCTTCGCCATCACCATCTGCGTGATCGCCCTGCTGCTATCGCTGCTCGGCGTGGATTGGATGACTGCACTGACCGGCGCGGCCAGCACGGTGTCCGGCGTCGGTCCGGGCCTTGGCGAGACGATCGGGCCATCCGGCAACTTCGCCACCCTGCCGGATGCGGCCAAGTGGATCCTGTCGTTTGGCATGCTCCTCGGCCGACTGGAGATCATTACGGTGTTTGTGCTGTGTATTCCGGCGTTTTGGCGGCACTGATCGCGCTCGGCGCCTGCAACAACCGCGTCCGGTATTCACCGGGCGTGGCGTCGAACCAGCGGCGGAAGGCGCGGAAGAAGTTACTCGGGTCAGCGAATCCCAACAGATAGGCGATTTCCAGCAAGGTCATGGACGGTTGCGCCAGATACTGCTCGGCCAGTTCTCGGCGGGTGTCGTCGAGCAACTGCTGAAAACTGGTGCCCTCCTCCTGCAAACGCCGCTGCAAGGTGCGCTGAGACAAGTGCAGCGTCTGCGCGACGGTGTCACGTTTGGGCTCGCCCTGGGGCAGCAAGCGGCATAGCACCTGGCGCGCCTTGTGGGTCACACGACTTTCAGAAAACCGCGCCAGATACTCCCCGGCAAAACGATCATGCAACAGCGCCATGGCTTCATTGGCGGTGGGCAACGGGGCTTCCATGTCGGCCCGTTCGAAAATCAGCGCATCGTATGGCGCGTTGAACACCAACGGTGCGTGGAACGCTAGTTTGTAGGGTTCAAGATTCACCGGCTGATCAGCCTGAATCAACACTTTGCGCGGTTGCAGCGTTCGCCCGGTCAGCCAGCCGCACAGGGCCAATGCGCAGGCCAATGAGGCTTCGGCGCTTTGCCGGGTCGGTGGCAAGTGATCGCCGTGCACCGTGAGGATCAACGCATAGCCTTCATCGAGCAGACGAAAACTCAGGTCGGCACTTTCGGCGATGATCCGCTGATAACGCACCAGCCGCTCAAACCCCTCCGCCAGCGTGTTGCTGGACATCAGCGCATAACCGGCCACATGAAAGGACGCTGGTCGCACCACTTTGCCCATGTTCAGGCCGATCGCCGGGTTGCCGGACAGCTCGACCGCCCGTTGCCAGAGTCGGGTCATGGAGTCTTGCGGGAAGCGCGCATCCGGATCGTCCAGAGCCGTGTAATCGAGCCCCAGTTGCTTGAACAGAACCCGGCAATCCAGGCCGTCCATTTCCAGTGCTTTGACAATCCCCATCGCCCAGCTTGCAGAAGTCGTTCGTTCGCTCATGGCGTTTTCTTTAGATGATGGGCCGCATCTCACGGCAGATTTGCGAAGGATACTAAAGTGGCGCCTATTGTCACTGGCCCACGCCAATGATCACTCTAGACTCAAATAAGCTACCCGCCGAACAACTTGCCGTCAGAACAACAACCACAGAGATCGCGGTCTTGGAAAACAGCAGACATTTCAACAGCTTCGCTGAGTTCTATCCGTATTACCTCAGCGAACACGGCAACAGCACCAGTCGTCGCTTGCACTTCATCGGTACCACCCTGGTGATTTTTATTCTGGCGCTGACCATCGCCACAGGCGCGTGGCTGCTTTTATTCGCTTTGCCGGTGGCCGGTTACACCTTCGCCTGGATTGGCCATTTCTTTTTCGAGAAGAATCGCCCGGCGACCTTTCAGCATCCCTTCTACAGCCTGGCGGGCGATTTCGTCATGTACCGGGACATGATTCTGGGCCGTGTGCCGTTCTAGTCCGACGCAGGAGAATTGCCGATGAGCAGCGCTCGCTTCACCCATATGAAGGATGGCACCCAGGAAGACTGGGCGATCATCGCTGCCGATTTCAGCGCCTACGCGCGGCGTTTGCCGGGCCGGATCATGACTCACCTGAAATTGCTGGAAGGTGACTTTGGCGGTTTCCCGGTGGACCGCCTGACCCATTCCCTGCAAACCGCCACCCGCGCTTATCGCGATGGCCGCGACGAGGAATACGTGGTTTGCGCACTGTTGCATGACATCGGCGACACCCTTGGCAGCTACAACCACCCGGACATCGCGGCGGCAATTCTCAAGCCGTTCGTCAGCGCCGACAATTTGTGGATGGTGGAAAAACACGGGGTGTTTCAGGGCTACTACTTTTTCCATCACCTGGGCATGGATCGGCACCTGCGCGAGCAATTCAGTGATCACCCGCAATACCGGGCGACCATCGAGTTCTGTGCCAAATACGACGCGGCGGCATTCGACCCGGCTTACGACACGCTACCGTTGAGTTTTTTTGAGCCGATGCTGCTGCGGCTGTTCGCCCAGCCGAAGAATTCCATCTACACAGCGGCGATGGAACAACACGCGCCGGCCTGACAATCAAAAGATCGCAGCCTGCACCAATGCCCTGCAGGAGCTGACGAAGGCTGCGATCTTTTGATCTTGATTCAGACAATCTCCGCAACGTCGGGCCAGAGGCGCAAGTCCGTCCCGTGAAAACCCAGGTCGATTGTGAACAGGTACACTGGCAGCAACTTTGGAGACGACCTGCCATGCGACCGATCCTCACCTTGCGCCATTACACCCACGACCTGATTGTGCATAGCCACGATCATGCGCAATTGGTGTTCGGTTTGTCCGGCGCGCTGGATTTCGAGGTCGAGGGTCAGGGCAGCCAGGTACTGCAACAGAGTTTCGTGGTCATCCCTTCCGGCGCGCATCACGCTTGCGGCAGTCCCAACGGCAGCCGATGTCTGGTGCTGGACGTGCCAGACGATGAATGGATTGGCCGCTCTCTGGGTGATCACGCCGATGCCAGCCGACGCTTGCTCGATAACACCGCTCGATTGTCGCTGGATACCGGTCAGAGTCAGTTGATTCATTGGTTGGCGAACAGCCCGGTGGCTGACCCGCTGATCGCTCAGCAGGGTGCGGTGTTGTTGCTCGCCAGCCTGAACAATGCCAAACCCGCCGAGCTGGCCGTCCGACGCCTGCCTTACGCAGCGCTGGATGCGCACATCGACCAATACGCGGCGTATCCGCTGCAAGTCGCCGACCTGGCGCGTATCGCCGGCCTGTCCAGCGCGCGCCTGCATGCGCGTTTTGTCCTTGAGTGCGGACAGACGCCGATGGATTACATTCGCAGCCGTCGCCTGCACAAGGCCGTGGATTTGTTGCGCAGCAGCATCCTGCCCATCGGCGAAATCGCCAGCCGCGTCGGCTACAGCTCCCAAAGCGCCTTCGCCGCCGCCGTGCTGCGCGAGTTCGGCGCATCGCCCGGCCGGTTACGCCGCGAGGCTGGCGACAAAAAACGATAGTCTGCCGACAGATTTATCGGTTCCAACACGGTTCAATGTAGGCGCCTCCGCAGGCTGCGCCTACATTGAAATTTATGTTTTTGAAGGATTGTGATGACTCCCCGTACCGCCCTCGGCGCCTTGCATATTGGCGCATTGATGTTCGGCCTGACCGGTGTGTTCGGCAAACTGGCCGCCGCCTCGCCCGCCGTGATTGTGTTTGGTCGGGCGGCGTTTGCCGTGCTCGCCCTCGCTTTCTTCGCGCGTTTCGCCAGTCAGAGTGGCTGGAAAAAACTTCAGGCGCAGGATTGGCGCCGACTGCTGCTCAGCGGTCTGTTGCTGGCGGGGCACTGGGTCAGTTTCTTCGTCTCGGTGAAGGTCGCCGGGGTGGCGATTGCGACATTGGGGTTTGCCAGTTTTCCAGCCTTCACGGTCATTCTGGAAGGCTTGATCTTTCGCGAACGCATTCGCGCCAATGAAATCCTGCTGGTCGTTCTGGTCACTGTCGGCCTGGTGCTCGTCACGCCAGCGTTCGACCTGGCCAGCGGCGCCACCACCGGGCTGCTCTGGGCGATTTTGTCCGGCCTGCTTTTTTCCCTGCTGTCGCTGACCAACCGGGCCGGTTCCGGGCGGATTCCGGCAGTGCAGGCTGCGTTGTGTCAGAACGTGGTGGTTGCGCTGTGTCTGCTGCCGGTCGCAGGGCCTCATTTGAGTGAAGTGCGCGCACTGGATTGGTTGTGGATCGGCCTGCTCGGCGTATTCTGCACCGGCGTTGCCCATAGCCTGTTTGTCGCCAGCCTCGCGGTGATCAAGGCGCGCACCGCCGCCGTAGTGTTTGCGCTGGAACCGGTTTACGGAATCACCGTGGCGTGGCTGCTGTTCGATGAGAATCCGACCCTGCGCATGTTGATCGGCGGCGTGCTGATTATCGTGGCCATCGTCGTGTCGAGCCGATTGTCAGGTAGCGCCGACAAGAAAGCCGTGGCCACCGAGGCAGCGTCTCACTGAGTGCGGTCGTTGTGACCGAGGTCGCGATCGGGATCGATCCGGTCGCGCACGCGCTGCTTGAGCACTTTGGCCTCGGGGAAACCGCCGTCAGCCTTGCGCTCCCAAATCTGCTCGCCGTCGCAGCTGATGTGAAACACACCGCCGGTGCCGGGCACCAGGGAAACCTTGCCGAGATCGTCGCCAAAAGTACTGAGCAGTTCCTGCGCCAGCCACGCCGCGCGCAGCAACCACTGGCATTGCGTGCAGTAAGTGATGACGATTTCCGCTTTTTTCTGGGTCATGTTCGCTGAAACTCCTGTGCCAGAGGGGCGCCGCTATAATAGCCACCTTTGCGCTTGCTCCGAGACTCAGAATGCGTCGTTTGCTGCTCTGCCTGCTTTGTTTCCTTCCCTTCATCGCACTGGCTGACGAACCGCCCCGGCCCAAGGTCGGCCTGGTGTTGTCCGGCGGCGCGGCGCGCGGGCTGGCGCACATCGGCGTGCTCAAGGCACTGGAAGAGCAAGGCATCAAGATCGACGCGATTGCCGGCACCAGCATGGGCGCCGTGGTTGGCGGCTTATACGCCTCGGGTTACAAGATCGATGAACTGGAAAAACTCGCGCTGGGCATCGACTGGCAGCAAGCCCTGTCCGATGCGCCGCCGCGCAAGGACGTGCCGTTTCGCCGAAAACAGGATGACCGCGACTTTCTGGTGAAACAGAAACTCAGCTTCCGCGACGACGGCAGCCTCGGCTTGCCGCTGGGCGTGATTCAGGGCCAGAACCTCGCGCTGTTGCTGGAAAGCCTGCTCGCGCACACCAGCGACACCCGCGACTTCGACAAATTGCCGATCCCGTTCCGCGCGGTCACCACCGACATCGCCAACGGTGAAAAAGTGGTGTTCCGCAAAGGTCATTTGCCTCAAGTAATCCGCGCGAGCATGTCAATTCCCGCAGTGTTCGCCCCGGTGGAGCTGGACGGCCGACTGCTGGTGGACGGCGGCATGACCGACAACATTCCGCTGGATGTCGCACGGGAAATGGGCGTGGACGTGGCCATCGTCGTCGACATCGGTACGCCGCTGCGCAATCGCAAGGAACTGGTCACCGTGGTCGACGTGTTGAACCAGTCCATCACCTTGATGACCCGACGCAACTCCGAAGAACAACTCGCCACCCTCCACCCGACCGATGTGCTGATTCAGCCGCCGCTGGCGAGTTTCGGTTCCACCGATTTCGGCCGCGCCCAAGACATGATCGACGCCGGTTATCGCGCCACCACCCTCCTCGCCGGGCGTCTCGCCACGTTGAAACCCGCCCGATCCCAGGACGCCGAACTCAACGCCGCGCGCACGCCGGACCAGCGCACGCCAATCATCACCGCGATCAGGGTCGAAAACGATTCGAAAGTCGGCGACGATGTGATTCGCTATTACATCCGCCAGCACATCGGCGAACCGCTGGACCTTGGGCGGCTGCAAACGGACATGGGCACGCTGTACGGTCTGGATTACTTCGAACAAGTGCAGTACCGCGTCGCGCACAAAGGCAAAGATCACACGTTAGTCATCACGGCCCGAGGTAAACGCAGCGGCACCGATTATCTGCGGGTCGGTTTGAATCTGTCAGACGACATGCGCGGCGACAGCGCCTTCAACCTCGGCGCCAGCTACCGGGTCAACGGCATCAACCGGCTCGGCGCGGAATGGCTGACCCGTGCGCAGATCGGCGACAAACAGGAGCTGTACAGCGAGTTCTACCAGCCACTCGACGTCGGCTCGCGCTACTTCATCGCGCCCTCGGTGGTGTTCGAAGCGCAGAACGTCGACGCCGTGCTCGATAACGATCCGGTCGCTCAATACCGCGTCGAGCGTTACGGTTTCGCGATGAACGTCGGCCGGCAGATCGGCAACAGCGGCGAAGTTCGTTTTGGTGTCGGCGAAGCGTGGGGCAAGGCGGATGTGCGCATCGGCGATCAGGATCTGCCCAGCGAGAGTTTCAGTGAAGGGTTTTATTCGCTGAAGTATTCCTTCGATTCTTTGGACAACGTTTACTTCCCCCACGAAGGCGAAGACATCAACCTGACCCTGCTGCAATTCGAGCCAAGCCTGGGCTCGGACAATCGCTATCACCAGTGGGAATTCAAACTCGACAAAGCCATGAGCAGCGGCCCGGACACGCTGATACTCGGTGGCCGTTATGCGCGAACCCTGGAGGACGCCAATGTGGTGACTTCGAGCTTCCTGCTCGGCGGTGCGCGGCAGTTATCGGGTTTCCGCGAGGATGCGATTTCCGGGCAGAACGTCAGCCTGATGCGTGCGGTTTACTATCGCCGCCTGACGCCGCGATCGTACCTGCCGCTGGATTTCCCGCTGTACGCCGGGGCCTCGCTGGAACGCGGGCGGGCGTGGAACAACGACAATGAATTCGATAGCGGCTATATCAATGCCGCCAGCGTGTTCATCGGTTTTGACACTCCCTTGGGGCCGCTGAATTTCAGTTACGGATTGAACGATGCGCACGAACAGGCGGTGTATCTGAACCTGGGCCAGACCTTCTGACCACCCTGCGCAGGAGCTGCCGCAGGCTGCGATCTTTTGATCTTGAAAAACAAAGTCAAAAGATCGCAGCCTCGTTTCACTCGACAGCTCCTACAGGGGATTAGCGGATACCGGCCAATAATGTTCGGGCGGTGTGTTTCAGGGGTTCATCGCCTTCCGCGAGCAGTTCATTGAGCAAGGCGATGGCGTTGTCGAGGTCACCGTCGTCGATGCAGGTCTGGGCCTGTTCGAGTTTTTCGACGCTTGCGATCTCCATGGGATCCAGCGGCGCGAGTGTCAGCGACGTCGGGGTGTCACCGAATTCGTTGAGGAAATCGTCATCCAGCGGTTGGGGATCGGTGTCAGCGATCCACTCCAGCTCGTCGCCATCCTCCGGAGGCGCGCCATCGGGCAATTCAAAGTCCTGCGGCAACACTTCCAGGCTTGAGCCCAATGCCTTAGCGTGTGCGGGTGGCTCGACGGCTGGCCTGCTGTCTTCAAGATCCCAACTGGAATCCATCGACAGGTCGTCCAGATTCAGTTCGAAATCATCATCGGCCACCGCCTGCACCGGCGGGCTCGACTCCACGGGAGGGGCGACAATCAGCGGCGCCACGGGCAGTGCCGACGAATATGAAGACCCCGCCAGTTTCGGATGCCTGGCGCGAATGTCCTGCAACTGCTCACCGTCGACGCCCGTGTCGCGCAAATGGTTTTCCTGCGCGATATAGCCCGGGTTATCGCCCTGACGGCCGAGCACGTCCAGCAACTGCAGGCCCAGATCAGTTCGTTGCGGCTCCTTGACCAGCGCCTCGCGTAGCAGACCGACCGCTTCGCCGAGGCGACCGTAAGCCAGATAAATCGCCACGGCCTCCAGCACATCCCCGGCGGCGGGTTCGTAGCGATGCTCGGTGGTTTCATGAATCACGACCGGTTCGACGGCTTCAACCTCGTCCATTTCGGGGACTTTCTCGAACGTCGGCGGCAATGGTTCGTCGAACGCATGCGCTTGTTTACGACGGCGCACGTACACCACCGCCAACAACATGCCGACCATTGCCAATAGCCCGCCGAGCAATGGCCAGTTAAGCGAGTCATCCGTCACCTGCGCCGGGGCAGGCATTACGGGCGCAGGGACTGACGGTGCCGGTGGCGCCTGCTGAATCTCCGCCAGCCGGGTTTGCAGATCGCTCACCTGCTTCTTGCCATCGGCGATCTGCGCCTCCTGCGTCGAAAGTTTTGCGTTCAATTCATCGACTTTTTTTTGTAGTTGCCGGTTCTGCAAAACGCTGGCAGCGAGCTGCTCGGCCAAGGCATCGTTGACCGGTGCTGCCGCCGGTTTCGGTGTTGCGGGTGCAGGATTGGCAGGTGGCGCCGCGACGGCCGGTTCAACCGTCGGGAATTCAGAAGATTGCGCGCGGGGTGCCGGCTCGTCCGTGGCCGGAACGATATTGGGCGATCCCGGCGGATCGATCAGCACGGTGTACTCGCGCAGCAGGCGGCCATTGGGCTGACTGAGCTGCACGAGGAAATTGAGGAAGGGTTCGCTGACCGCTTTGGCGGACGTCACGCGGATCACATGGCGATTGCCCCGCAGAATCGGGGTGAACTTGAGGTCATTAAGAAAAAACACCCGTTCAATGCCAGCCTGGCCGAACTCATCCGCCGTCGCCAGGCTGACCGAGAGATCGCTTTCACTTAAATTCGCGACATCGACCAGGGCAATATCGGCCTTGAATGGCTGGTTAAGAGCCGAATGCACGGTGATGTCACCCAGCCCCAACGCGAGCGCCCACGTCGACCAGGTGATCAAGCCACCGACCAACAAACCTTTCGTGCAACCACGCCAAACCATGCGCCGACTTTCGAGCATTGAGCATCCCTTAAATAAGCAAAACCGACTTCTATGCGTTCGCACATCCGGTACGAACACGATATTGCCTAGTAGTTCTTATAGTCTGCCCAGCGCTATCCCTCAAAAAACCCGCGTGTGGTTGTGCCTCAAGATTTTTCCAGGTTAGCCAGAATGTGCCCGTGAACCCGCATGCAGACCTTTAAATCCGCCTCGTCGACGCCATCGAACAATTCGTGGCGCAGTTGCGTGGCGATGGTTTCGATCTGATCGATCAGCGGCCGGGCCGGTGCGCAAAGAACAATTTTTTTCGCCCGACGGTCTTCCATCACGGACTGGCGTTGCACCAGACCCTGGCTTTCCAGGCTGTCGAGCAAGCGCGCCAGAGTCGGCCCTTCGACGCCGACGCTTTGCGCCAGCTCACGCTGGGTGGGGGCATCGGAGAAACGTGCCAGATGCAACAGCACCAGCCAGCGCGCCTGAGACAGACCCAGGCCGGCGAGACGACGATCCAGTTCGGCACGCCAGCCTCGGGACATCTGGGCCAGTTGCATGCCAAAACGGTGTTGATCGGTTAACGGCATAAAGCACTCATGATTAGACTGATAGAAATAGAGAAAAACTAATTATTAGTCAGCTAAGCATGACCTTTGGCTATAGGCAAGGCTTGATCTGAACTGAATCGTTACATGTGCATGCCAGTCCAGCCAAATGGCCGATTTCACATCTCGAATTCAGATTGCAGCGCCGCTCGCACGCAATACAAAACGCCTTCCGGCACACGCCCGGCAAACAATTCGGCAATCTCCGCGACCGACGGCAATTCGCCTTCGCCATCGAGGAATGCGTCCTGGACTTCGCCCATCAGCTCTTCCGGCAGGTCCAGCGCCTGCTCCAGCGACAGTTGCTGTTTGCCGATGGCTTCGGCAAGCATCGTATAGACGTTCTTTTCCGAGCACTGCAACTGGCCGGCGATCTGCAGCGGCGTCATACCGGCGCGGGCCAGGGTAATCAATTCGTGGCGCACATCGGCCACCGCTTTCGGCGCCTCGACTTCGCCGCCGAGCACTTCGAGGAACGCCTCGCCGTAACGCTCCAGCTTGCGCGCGCCGACGCCGCTGACCGTGGCCATTTCCGCCAGGGACGTCGGCTGGCTGCGGAGCATTTCCAGCAAGGTCGAATCGGGGAAGATGACGTAAGGCGGCACGCCGTGCTCTTCGGCCAGTTTGCGGCGCAAGGCACGCAGGGCTTCCCACTGTTCGCGCTCTTCGCCGCGCACCAATTGGCTCGCCGGGCTTTTGCTGGTGCTCTTGGCGGTAGTTTGAGGCTTTAGATCGCGGCGCAACTCCAGGGTCACTTCGCCTTTGAGCAGTGGCCGGCAGGTGTCGCTCAGACGCAGGCCGCCGTAGCCTTCGTGATCGACATCGGCAAGCCCGCGCGCCACCAACTGACGGAACAACGAGCGCCATTCACTTTCGCCCAGTGCCTTGCCGACGCCGTACACCGATAGATGCTGATGGCCGAAACTGCGCACTTTTTCGTTGTCCTTGCCGAGTAGCACGTCCACCAGATGGCCGACGCCATAACGCTGGCCGGTACGAAAAATTGCTGACAATGCCTGACGCGCAGGTTCGGTGGCGTCCCACGTCTGCACGCCATCGGTGCAGTTGTCGCAGTGGCCGCAGGGCTCGGGCATGTCTTCGTCGAAATAGGCCAGCAGCGTCTGGCGACGGCAGCGGGTTTCTTCGCAGAGCGAGAGCATGGCGTCGAGTTTGTGCTGCTCAAGACGCTTGTGGCGCTCGTCGCCCTCTGAGTTCTGCAGCATCTGCTTGAGCATCACCACGTCTTGCAGACCGTAGGCCATCCAGGCATCCGCTGGCAGACCATCGCGCCCGCCGCGCCCGGTTTCCTGATAGTAAGCCTCAAGGGACTTCGGCAGATCGAGGTGAGCCACGAAACGCACGTTGGGCTTGTCGATGCCCATGCCGAACGCCACGGTGGCAACCATGATCAGACCTTCTTCGTTGAGGAAGCGCTTCTGGTTATGTGCCCGCAAATCATTGGGCAGACCGGCGTGATACGGCAGCGCCGGGAAGCCCTGCTCACTGAGAAACGTAGCGACCTCTTCGACTTTTTTGCGCGACAGGCAGTAAACGATACCGGCATCACTACGCCGCTCGGCGAGGAACGCCAGCAACTGCTTGCGCGGCTGTTCCTTCGGGACAATGCGGTAAAAAATGTTCGGGCGGTCGAAACTGGACAGGAAACGTTCGGCGTTCTGCAAATGCAGGCGGGTAACGATTTCTTCCCGGGTGCGCTTGTCGGCGGTCGCAGTCAGGGCGATGCGCGGCACGTCCGGGAACATTTCCGCCAACTGACCCAGTTGCAGGTATTCCGGACGGAAATCGTGGCCCCATTGCGAGACGCAGTGGGCTTCGTCAATGGCAAACAAGGCGATGTTCAGCGATTGCAGGAACGCCAGCATGCGCGGCTGAACCAGGCGCTCGGGCGCGAGATAGAGCATCTTCACTTCGCCGCGCTTGATCCGGTTGGCGAGATCGCGCTGCTGTTCGGCGCTCAGCGTGGAGTTCAGTGCGGCAGCGGCGACGCCCAGTTCTTCGAGTGTGGCGACCTGGTCGTCCATCAACGCGATCAGCGGCGAAACCACCACCGCCAAACCTTCACGCAAAAGCGCCGGCACCTGGAAGCACAGGGACTTGCCGCCGCCGGTAGGCATCAAAACCAGCGCGTCACCGCCGCTGGCCACGCGCTCAATGATTGCACCCTGACGGCCACGGAAACTGTCGTAGCCAAAGATGTCCTTGAGGACGCGTTGAGCCTGTTCGAGCATAAAAACTCCAAAAATCTACCGAAACATCCCTGCAAAGGCTGGTTCAGGACAGCCGCGGCTGCTTAAACAAAACGTAAGCGCGCATTGCAACCAAGCGCGCGCGCCGACAGGGATCACAAAGCGCGGCAGTATACCCGAGCCCTCCCCTGCACAGGGCACCGCTGATAAGACACCATCGGCTGAAATCACAATCCCCCGTGTAGGAGCTACCGCAGGCTGCGATCTTTTGATCTGGCTTTTAAAAACAAAATCAAAAGATCGCAGCCTTCGGCAGCTCCTACACAGGTCACGGGGGCAAATCTGCCGAGCGGCTGGCTTGAGCGCGCAAGAAGGCCTAGAATTCCCGCATTGTTTATTCCCCAAGGTAGCCCTTTAATGTCCTTCGCTGAGCAACTAACCCGCCTGCAAGTCTTCCTCGACGCCGACGAACTGCATGACGAGGCGCTGGACTACGTGGCCGCCCACGGCTATCTCACCGCGCTGTCGATCTGCTCGGAAGTCGTGCCGGATCGCGAGTGGATCGATGCCCTGTTTGCCGAAGAGCCGCATTACAGCAGCGAAGCCCAGCGCGCCGAGATCGAAGCAACGCTGATCGGCCTCAAGGCACACATCGCCCGTCAACTGGCATCGGATGAAGAATTCGAACTGCCATGCGACCTGGATCTGGGCGAAGAGCCGGACGATTCGGATCTGCGCGGCTGGTGCATCGGCTTCATGGAAGGCGTGTTCCTGCGCGAAGAGGCCTGGTTCGAAACCGCCGAAGACGAAGTCAGCGAAATGCTCCTGCCGATCATGGTCGGTTCGGGCCTGTTCGACGAGCAGCCAGAGTTCGCCGACATCGCCGCCGACGCCAACCTGATGGACGACATGATCGTGCAGATCCCGGAAGCCCTGACCGCGCTGTACCTGCTGTGCAATGCGCCAGACGAAAAACCGGCGATCCTCAAGCCCCGTCACCACTAAGTTCCGGCCTATGGACAACCCCATAGGCAGCCGCTCCCCGATTTTGCGCTACGTGCTGTTGGCCATTGGCTGGCTGAGCGTAGCGCTGGGAGTGATCGGGATTTTCCTGCCTGTCTTACCCACCACCCCTTTCCTCCTGCTGGCGGCAGCCTGCTTCGCCCGCAGCTCTCCGCGCTTCTATCAATGGCTGATCGGACATCCCCGGCTCGGCCCATGGATCCGCGACTACCTCGACGGCAACGGCATTCCGCTCAAGGGCAAGGTCTATGCGATCGGCCTGATGTGGGCGAGCATTCTGTTTTCCTGTTATCTGGTGCCGCTGCCCTGGGCACGGGTCTTCATGCTGACCAGTGCGGTGTTGGTGACGGTTTATATCCTTCGGCAGAAAACGCTGCGCGGTTGAGTTACCGTTCGTCTTAAACACGCTTTTACCTGTCAGATCTGACAGTAGGCAAAACACGCACCCAAGCTCTAAATGAATCCTGTCATCCAAGCCCTCGACAGGAGTGCCTGCCATGCTCGTCCCACCGGTGAAAAACACACCCGCACGGTCTTTGATTGCACCCGAGATTCCTGACCGTACCCGTCCGCTCCTGCCCTCAGGCGAGTGGGGAATCAACCGCGCCGCCGCGCATACCTTGAATCCCGAATACGGCATGCAGGTCTACATTGCCGAATGGGCCAAGATGGGAAAGGGTGACGCGGTCAGGCTGTTGTTCGATGGCAGGCAAGTCGATCAACATACGATCGCCGAAGACAGCGAAGTGAATGAACGCGTGACGTTGTATGTCGCACCGCGCCATCTGTTGACGGGCTCTCACACGCTGACTTACGCGGTTGAAAAGGACAAACAGGCAGAGGAAGTGTTCGAACCGCCCGTCAGGCTCTACGTCAAAATCGAAATTCCCGGCGGACAAGACACTGACCCGGAACCCGGTCAACATTCAGAGCTGTACATGTTCATCCCGCCCGAGATCGTCAACAGCATAGTCGATATGGATATCGCTGAAGAAGGCGTGCCGATCATCATTCGTGCACGCTCTGGCACCGGCGCTCCTTATCCGGACGCTGCTGTCGGCGACATCATCAAGCTGAGCTGGGGGGGAGAGTTTGTGGACTCTTCACCGCTCACCGCCGAGCAGATCGACGACCCGGCCAACCATCCGATCATAATCCGCGTCGAAAAGGACACCATCCTCAAGGCCGGCGATACGGACGGCATCGGCTTGGCCGTCAGCTTCAAAATCCGCGATCTGGTGCACAACGAATCGGAGGATTGGTGCAAGGCAACCCGCATCCGGGTTTCAACCGGCATCGCGGTGCTTTCAGCCCCCATCGTTGATGAAACCCAAAACAATATTCTGAATCTGGACACGCTGGGCGACAAGGACATCACGGTGCACGTAACGGCCACATCACCATTGTTCAAAGAACATGACGTCATCAATGTGACGATACGTGGCACGACGCAGGCAGGCGAAGTGGTTGAGTACCATGGCCCTGCCACTGCCGTCAGTAACATTCCGCACACTTTCGACATACCGATGAAGAACGCGGACATCCGCACACTGGCGAAAACTCAAGCCACCGTCGCTTATACACTGACACGCGACGGCAGCGCCGATGCAAGCAACGCCTTGACTTCCAAAGGCCAGTTCATCCAGATCATCGGTGAATCGACACGGCTTGCTGCACCGATTGCGACTCATGCCGATCAAGGCGCAATCGATCCGGACTTGGTCACCACCTACATTCGCATACCCCATGACCCAATGATCAAACACGGTATGGCGATAAACCATAAATGGCGCGGTACCCGTCCCAACGGCAGCCGATACGAACCGGATCTGACTTGGTATATCCCCGACAAAAACGAAGTCGAGCATGAGGAAGGCTTCCTCATTCCTGTCGAAGGCAAACATCTGAAGACCATTGAAGGTGGCACGCTGGATCTTTCCTACGACCTGCTGAGCGAAGGTGAAGACCCGGATGAGCCCGTCCGGCGCAGTTCCCGGCCGGCATCACAACTTAGGGTCGGCGAGCCTCAGTTCGAACTGATCCACCCCATAGTCGAAAGCGTGATCGACGGCGCGCTGGATCCCGACGAACTGCCCAACGGGACCGGATTGATTGCCCCCAGACCCACCGTCGATATCAGCAAGCGTGGCGACATCGTGACCTATACCTGGGTCGGTGACGTTACCGGCACAACAGAAGACTCAGTCACTCTCAGCAGCCTGACTGAAAACAAAGATGTCAGGTTCAACCTGAATGCCGAGTTCGTGGAAAATCACATCAAGCCCAATCGCGGCCAGTCTGTAACCGCCAAATACAGGATTCTGCGTGCCGATACAGACAAGACCAGCTTCTCGAATCCATTGACCTTCATCATTGGCCAAAAAGAACTACCGCAGTTAAAACCGGCGAAAGTACTGGAAGCGCCCGATGGCATTCTGAATCCCGCCGACGTACCGAACGGTGCAACAGTGGAGATTGAAGCCAACGACCCCGATAACGCTGGCGATCATTTCTACATGGTCTGGACTACTACGGACGGTGCCACCGTATACGAAGCTGACAAAGTCATCACTGGTAACAACAAAGGCTTACCAGTGAAATTTACCGTTGACCAAAGCGTCGTGCAGGCCAGCAAGGATAAGACCGTCATTATCAGTTATCACGTTGTGCTGTTTGAAGGTGGTGAAGCGCAGGGCGAGGATTACGAGCTGCAAGTGCAGGAGCAGACTGTCACGTTACCGCTCGCTACTTTTGCGCAAGCAACCGGCCCGCAAAAAGACCAGTTGAATCCTGACGATGTATATCCCGATGGGGCGATCGTCCTGATTCCGGCAACCGCTCGACTCAAGACTGATGACGAAATCACAGTCACAGTAGAAGGCCAGGCCACCACCACGTACGCACATAAGGTATCGGCGGCGGAAGAGGACAAGGAGCTGTCGTCAATCAAAGTGCCGCACAGTGTTATCGACGCCAACGACGGTGGCAGCATTGCCCTGACTTACACCGTGAAGCGAGCCGCAGGAGGCACGGATGGCCCTTCAAACCCATCGGTTTACGACGTGCGCAAGGTGGTCGGCAGCGGCACGCTGAAGGTCATGGGCGCGCGCTATAACCGCAGCACTTACAGGGCTTCCAGTGCGATCCGCATGTTGAGTGCCTTCAACGCCACGACTGGCCAACCCTTGCAGGCGCAATGGAAATATCCGGCTGAAACCGATTGGAAAACGGCAACGACATGGCGCGATGTCCATCCTCATGAACCGTTGCAGGTACGCACGAATGACGACCAGCTCACACTCAATCCGGCGAACATTTTCGGTAATGGCATCGATACCACGGTGACCGGGCTCGCGGCATTTGTTGCGCACCGTGATGTGGGCGATGTGGTGGGTTGGGGCAATGCTCAGTATGGCGCACTCATTCCTTCAACCATCATCACGATGGACGACATCGTCGAAGTGAGTTGCACACGTAGCGCGTACGCCGCACGACGCGCTAACGGCGCGGTGGTTGTGTGGGGAACGGCAGCCGAAGGCGGCAGCATGACGGGTATTGACCCGCTGAACTTCGTTCACGTCGTGGGTAATGCCACAGCATTCACCGGTCTGAAAACGACTGGCAGAATCGTCGCTTGGGGCACTGCTGCGGACGGAGGAACGATTCCCGCACCGGTTTCCGAGTTGACCGACATTGTCCACATCACTGCCGCAGGCCAGGCTTTCGCGGCACAGCGTGCCACCGGGCACGTGGTGGCTTGGGGGTTAGAGGGTAACGGCGGAACAATACCCGCTGACGTCGCCGGGCTCACCGACATTGAAACGCTGATCGGCAGCTTCGGGGCGTTTGCGGCACATCGCGCCAATGGCCGAATTGTAGGTTGGGGCCATGCGACCCATGGCGGCAACGTGCCGGCGGAAATCGCCGCCCTGACCGACATCATCGAACTCAGTTGCGCCAACGCCCAAGCCTTTGCTGCAAGACGCGCTACCGGACAAGTGGTGGCCTGGGGCACCGCCGAGTATGGCGGCACGATAGACCCGCTGATCGAAGGATTGACGGACATCGTCGAAGTCAGTTCGAACTGGCGAGCATTCGCAGCGCGTCGCGCCAATGGCCGAGTGGTCGCGTGGGGTCGCCCTGCGGAAGGAGGAGCGGTACCTGATGACATCGCCACATTGAATGACATCGTCCAGGTATGCGGCTCGTCAATGGCGTTTGCCGCCCTGCGCAGGAATGGAACGGTTGTCGCGTGGGGTAACGCAACGGTTGGAGGTGATACCACAGAGGTTGTCGATCAACTAACCCAGGTGCAGGCGCTCTATGACAATACCCACGGTTTCACCGCACTGACCGCTGACGGTCGCGTGGTGACTTGGGGTAACGCGGCCGGTGGTGGCGACAGCAGCGCCGTACAAGATCGACTCAGAGGCAAGGTTTCCTACCTGGCCAATCCGGCATCCCGGGGTCTGGCGCTCAAAGCCAGCCGTTTGGCGTACCGCGCCTGAGCAAGGGAAGCAATCCTTGAACCTGTTGCGCGGCGCTCGAAATAGAGCGTTGCGTGACTTCCTTCTGAGGTAGGTCATGAAAATATCGCAAATCTCATTGAGTCCTCCTTCGGTGGATCAGGCTCCCGATGGAGTGCTGGATCCCGCGACAATTCCCGCCATGGGCGCAACTGTACGAATCAAACCTTACGATGACATGGCTTATCGCGATCACGTTTACGTCTATGTGGGTGAACACTACGCTGACGACCTCCCGATCAGCTTGACCGCCGTCGGCAAGGACATTGAGTTCATTGTGGCCGCCAAGGAGTTCGTCGGCGTCGACGATGTCGTAGCCATCCGCTATGAGGTGCAGTTTTTTGAAGGCTCGCGGGAACCGTCTGAGACTCTTGAACTGTTGCTCAAAGAACCATTCGAGAGTGATGCGACGCTGGATTTGAGTGAGCATAACTATGTCGCCTCAGTGGAAAAACCACCGCAAGCTCCCCCCGTCGAAGCGCGCATGATTCGCGAAGCCAAATGGGGCACCGGGCCATACGTTTACCTGAGCAGCGACTTGGCAATTGCTACCGTTAATGAGCGATCCGGTGAGGTGACGGCGATCAAAAATGGCTCATGCACCATCACTGCTACCGACTCACTGAACCAAATGTTCAGCTACAAACTGACCGTAACGGGTATTCACGAAGTGCATTTCCTGAGCCCTGGTGCGGACTGGGAAGGCATGACCCGACTGTGCGCCGCCGCCCAATTGCAACCGCTCACGATAATTCAAATCAAGCGAATGTGGACGCTGTACTTCCCCAGTTCCGGACCTGTCGCCGACTACCTGGAATGGCTGAATTACCCGGTATGGACGGGGGATACCCTGGGCGCTGGAACGGCATGGACATATGACCTTAACGGCTCATCCGTCAATGACAACGCCAGTAGTCAGAACACAGACACCGTCTGGCAAATTCTCGGCACCTCGCAAGCTTGATGGACGTGTAACCCCTAGGGAGAGTGTCATGAAAAGCTTAGTATTCGTTCTCAAACACTGCCTGCTTGCGCTAGTACTGTTCAGTGCTGTTGGTCAAGCTGCCACCGGCCCGGAAACCGCTCAGCTGCTCAACAAGCGTTATCAGAACACCGTGCCCGAATGTGCCGGCGCCAACCCGGCATACTTTTGCAGCGGTGTGTTGATACGCGGCAGCGCGCGATCAGGTGAGTTCTGGAAACATGACGAGATTGCCACGCAACTGGGCGCGGAGAGCTTTACGTATTTACGGGAAGATCTCGGGACTCGCCGGACAAGAGCCACCAATGGCGTGGTGTTCACCGACTCCTCTCGGGTAATCGCTCCGCGTTTGGATGCGGTCTTCCCTTTTCATCTCAAATAACTCAGGACGCAAGCTCCTGTAATGAGCAAGGTGTGACCGACGCAGCGAGTTGGTTGACCCATTTCCGGCAGCATAATCAGCAACCTGATCAGCAGTGTTCATTGAGTACCCGAATTTCCGGTCAGTTCAATGCCAGCCTGATCGCCCATCAGGGCATCGACGGCGATTGGTCGGCAAAACCGATGCAAGTCCAGATAAGCAACTGGAACGCCGACGCTCCAAAGCAGATTCCCCTGCAGAGCCTGTTTTATGACGTGACTCAATCCGGTTCGCTGCTCGAAGCACAAAGAGATCAACGTGACTATTTCCACGCCACAGGAGACTGGCTGCCGATTCTGCGGATGGATCTGACCCAAACATCCACCGGCGTGTTCGGCTTTGACCTTTCGGATCAGTTGTACTCCGGCTATCAAACAGCTTCACGATTGAACGCACGCTATGACGATACGGCTATGGCATGCCGAGGTAACAGTGCGGCTTACAA
Source organism: Pseudomonas syringae (assembly GCF_021605415.1). GTDB lineage: Bacteria > Pseudomonadota > Gammaproteobacteria > Pseudomonadales > Pseudomonadaceae > Aquipseudomonas > Aquipseudomonas syringae_S. The sequence continues at coordinate 45,120 of NZ_WKEQ01000006.1, read as the reverse complement.
CTGCAACGGCGTGCTGATACGCACCACTGACGCCTCTACAGCGTTTCATGCATGGAACCCGAGTCCAGGCTCTATCGAACGCAACGGTGTTTCTTTTTCTTACCTTCGAGCCGATGTTCATCTACCGCGTCTGGCCTGGGGAAAAAACCAGGGGCTCATCATGAAAGAGCTGGCCGCACCGACCGGTTATCCACTGACCGTGCGCTGCGCGTTTCCCTTTGATGCCGCCTCGTTCCATCGCAGCGACGGCTGCAACGCTCACTCAGACGCCCCAGATACAAGCCATCCTTGCGCAGAACAAGGCATCACCACCGTGGCGGCCTACATCGAACATTTTTATGCACAAGCGAGCCCTTATCACGGTTGTGCGTTAAGTGGTGATCAACAACCTTTCGCTGTCAGTGTTGAGGCGCGCGCGCAACTCAGGCCTGATGATCAAGCTGAGCACAACGAAGTATTCATTGCCACCTGGCCTCAGGACATACCCTCCCGCCTTCCCCTTGAAGCTTTCTTTTATGTAGCCGAGTCAGGGTTGTCGCAAGCACGTTTTTTCCAACGCGATTACTACGAACAGACCGGGCGTTATCTGCCCATCGTGCATTTGGCTTTCAGCGACATGAAAAGCGGCTACGTTTTCGATTTCGATCCTGATGCCCAAGACATTCCAAGCTTGATCGCTCCGACCGGTCTTAAGGATTAGAGGGTCGGGACGTATCTGATCGTGTCTACAAGCTGACGTTTGAAGGAAACGTTGATGAACGCTCTGCGGCCACTTTTCCTGTGCGTACGTCCAATATCACGACTGCGGCGCCGCCGCATGAACGCCCACACTGAGCAATCACTGCGCTGATAAACACGCCGCATCGCCATCGACTGGCGGGGGGCGAATTGGCTATGAATCGGATGCGCGACCCCGCTTTTGCAGGAGCTGTCGAAGGCTGCATTAAATCCCGCCTTCAACAACCATTCGTCGATTTCACTCGCCACCCTGTTACTTCTGACAGTAGCCAAACCCCTCATCCCGGCGCTCAATCAACTGAACCATTGCCCGCCTGAAACATACCGGCGGTGCCTTTGTCAGGAGCTTCAACATGCCTTTTAAAAGTGTATATCTGTTCCCACGGCGCGACACTCGAACCGATCCACTCGCTCTAAGACCCTTGGACATCAGGGGAATGATTGAGCCTGTCGTGGGCGGCGATGGCGGGATCAATATCGAAATGATGGAAGAAAATGCGAACGGCGTTCAGTGTTTGATTCGGGCGTGGGGCGAGCCGATGCTGGCCGGCGATAAATATGAAGTCTACTGGGACGGTGATTCCGTTTTCAAAGGAGAACTACCACCGGATGAGGTCAACAAGGACGTGTTCTTTTACATACCGACCGACTACATCAAACCGGGTTGGGCCGAGTGCCATTACGAATTGACCCGGTTAGGCGAAACCACGCCGGAACCGTCCACAGCCTTGCGCGTACTGGTCAAACTCAATCAGCCAGGCGGGCGCGACAACGCGCCCCATCTACCTGACGGCCATTCCGAATTGAACATCGTAAAACTGCCGGACGACCTTATCGAACAAGGCGTGATCGATGCCGAGTGGGCGGAAAAGGGCGTGCCGATGACCGTACCTTTCTACCCGGAGATCACAGCCCACGACACGATGCTGGTGCGCTGGGGAACCACGACACTCACCCCACATCCCGTTACAGAAGATCAGGCTGACGAAAAAGACGCCATCGTAATCACGGCGGATCAGGATGCGATTCTGGCCGGTGGCGACAGTAACAGGCTGGAAATCAAATACGACATTCATGACGAAGTCTGGAACTGGGCGGTAAGGCACTCAAAACGCACTTACATCGGCGTCGAGGCCGGCGCCTGGTTTCTGGATGCGCCAATCATTCAACAGTCGATCAATGGCGTCATCACGATTCGGGATCTGAACAAGGAAGATGTCGAGGTTAATGTTTCCATTGGCGCCGATTTCCAGCAGCAGGACACTGTCACCATGACGTGGATCGGCACGCCCTTCACCGGCAAGCCATTGATCCACACCGAAACCAGAACGGTGGTCAACATTCCGAGCATCATGACGTTTCTGGTGCCCTACGAAGATGTCCGGCAACTCGCGAAAGGTAGCGCGGATGCCTCTTACGTATTGAGAAAAAATAACGGTGACCCACCACTGTCCTCCAAGCGCGAAACTGCCGACGTCGTTGGCGATCCTTTCATGCTGCCTGAGCCGGTCATCCGCGAATTGCTGGGCGACACGCTCGAACCGGATGAACCCAACGCAACGGTGGATATCCGCTACTCGATGACCGAAGGGGAACTGGTCAACATGATCTGGGATGGCATCCGTTCCGATGACCGACCCTACGTGCACGAGGAAGAGCACATTATCAGCCGGAACGAAGCCGAGGCCGGGATCATCACGTTGTACGTCAGCAATGAGCACATCAGTGTGCTCGACGGTGGCAGGCTGGATTTGTCCTATCGGGTATCCAATGATCTGGATGCGCTGTACGGGGTGAGCGAGTCGGAACGGTTGCTGGTCAAGATTGAAAACGTAACGGCTTCGCTACCGGCACCCAAAGTGGTGGAGGCTGATCCGCCGGATATTCTTGACCCTTCAAAAGTATTCGACAACGTCACGGTGCTGGTTGACTACCTGGGTACGATCAAGGGAGACATCCTTACTTATTATTGGCAAGGCGTTAAACCGTTCGGCAGCACCTGCGACTGGATGCCAATCACCTCCCTGATCGAAGGCGAACCCATCCGTTTCAGGGTTGATAAACAGTTTGTGACAGCCAACATCGGCCAATACGTAAAAGTGCGATATTCATTGAAACGAGCTGCGACCGGCTTATTCAACCATTCTGCGACCCTGAATCTTTTAATCGGATCACTCGTTGGCGATCTGGATGCCCCGGAGGTGGTTCAAGCACCCGATCATTTTCTGGATCCTGGTCAGGCATTGAACGGAGTGGATGTAAGGGTCGGGTACGAAAACATGGATCCGGCTCTGGACACCATCACACTGCATTGGGTCGGTACGCCAGGGGCCGGCACATCAAAAGATCTTGAACTGCCTGGAGATTCCAGCGGCAGCGTTCTGTTTCACCTGCCGCCTACGGTGATTGGCCCTAACATCAACAAGGCCGTGGACGTCTGCTATTTCGTCAAACGCTATGGGCACGACACGGATTCACCCTCGTTGGGCCTCAGGGTGTTGAGCTTTCAGGATCCCGAGAACGAGCTACCCCGCCCGCAGATTCCACAGGCGACTGATGACGTTCTGGATCTGATGACTTTCACCGGCGATGCAGACGTGCTCGTGGAAAGATGGCCGTACATCGCACTTAAACAACGCGCCTGGCTATGGCTCGAAGGCAAAACCACAGCAGGCACCGAGTACATCATCACCCTGCTGGACAACGTAGAGGTCACTGCGGCACAAGTCAGCAGTGGTCTTAAAGAAAACCTGTCCAGAAATGAATTGATGAAGCTGGGACATTCCAGCCCGGCCAGCGTGAAGTGCGCCGTCGCATTCTACGAACAAGACAGTAAAGGCGAGGCCATCGCGTTTCCGTCGCGCTCACTGACCGTAAGAACCCGCTATGACTATGTGACGCCCGTCATCACCGATGTGACGGACTCCCGAGGTGAAGTGCCGGAAGGTGGTAAGACCCGCGACGCCGAAGTAACGCTAAAAGGCACCGCCACGCGAGGCGAGACCATTGAACTGTTTGATGGTGCATCGACGTCCAAGGGAACCTCGCTCGTCGGTGCTGACAGCGTCTGGACTCGCAAGATCGACACGTCGGTGGAAAAAGATTACAGCATCACCGCCAAGGCATTGTATGGCGCTGATCCGGCGTCCAGCGAGCCCAGAACTTTCACCGTCAAATTCGCGCAGACACCTGAAATCCTTACCGTCACCGATTCCCGGGGCCCCGTTGCTCCGCAAGCGATTACCTATGACAACAGTGTGCTGGTTACAGGAAGTGCCACGCCGAATTTGCAAATACAGTTGTTCGATGGTTCTTCATCCATCGCTACCCGTGACGTCGACGATGTCGGTGACTGGAACTATCGAGTCACCGGCCTCACCGTCAAGACCTACAGTCTGACCGCCAAAGCGTTGTATGAAATAGAACCCGATGTCAGCCCACCGCGCATCTTTATAGTGGCCCAAGCCGTCACGCCGACGATCTCACGGGTTGAGGACGTTCGAGGCGACGTGGCGCTCAACGGAACCACTTATTACAAAAGCGTGACACTCAGTGGCAAAGCCAGTCCCAACGAAAAAATCACTCTTCGCGATGGGGCTACGCTGATCGACACCGTCATCATCGACTCTACCGGCGGATGGAAATACGTTTACGGCAATCTCACGTTGAAAACTTACAGCCTCACGGCCAAAGCCGAATATGGCAGCGAACCTGTATCTGAACCGGCGCGGGTGTTCACTGTAGCGGCGCACATTGTCCCTAGCATCACATCGGTCACCGACACTGTAGGCATCGTGCAGCCTGGGGCAACGACATATGACACATCGGTGACCGTGCGCGGCAGAGCAACGCCTCGGGAGAAAGTCGAAGTGTTCGATAGCGCTGCGTCAAAGGGATCCGTCACTGTCGGCGGCACCGGCGATTGGCAGGCTCCGCTTTCCAATCTGACCGCCAAGTCTTACAGCATCACCGCAAAGGCGTTATATCCGGTTACTCCAGATTCCAGCGAGCCCCGAACCTTCATCGTGGGCGTGAATACGCCACCCGCCATCACTTACCTGAGAGATTCAATTCGTGACATTCCTCAAAACGGTACGACTATCGATACGTCTGTTCGGATCGATGGGCGCGTCACGCCTTCCCGTCAGGTTCAGATTTACGATAACGGTTCGCCAAAACATACGGTTACCAGTAACGGCTCGGGCGATTGGAACACCACCCTCGCTGTCGGCATTGGCGGTCACAGCGTTTATGCCAAAGCAATCGGTACTGGAAACAACTCCAATACACGGAGTTTTACCGTTAACTCGCCGATTCCTCCACTAACAATCAATACCTCGACAATGAACCTCAGCGCCTGGCATTTCAGAGACTTGAACACACCCACCAATCCACCAGCGGGGGCCTATGGCGATAGAACGCCTCAAGGGGGGGTACCTCCCTATCGTTATGAGTCGAGTAATATTGCCTTTGCCGAAGTCAACAACAACACCGGACGGGTGATCTCAAGGGGTAACGGCTCGGCGACCATTACCGTGCGGGATAACTCCAACCAATCGGTCAGTTACCCCGTTACGACCTCGAATGTGGATCTGTTATTTGGCACCGGCCATTTCAGTGTCTACGGTCTGTGTGCCAGCACGGCTAGCAGTATGGGCGGGCGGATTCCATCTCTCGCGGAGTGGCGAGCCTATATCAACAATTACAGAGGCGGGCCGAGCATCGAGCGCTGGTGCTGGGCATCGGATTCGGGGGGGGGTTTCAAACGAATGGTGATTTTTCCTGCCACGGGGCAGACGGACACAAGGTTGGATTTCGGCAATTCTGGCGGCACAGCCGATGGATTTGGTATTCGCCGCGCATAGAAAAACCAGGCAAACAAAAAAACGCTTATTCCATGGGAACAAGCGGTTTTTGTTTATCTCAAATCAACCCTCACCAGCTATACCGAACCCCAACATTAGCCCCCCATGGCTGTTCAATATTCTCCCCGTTCGCATAATCAAAATCCGCATGCACTTGCCACTGCTCGGACATCGCCACTGCCACACCCGCGCCAAACTCGGCACGGGTGCCGGAAAGATCATTGTTAAATACGTTGTTGTTGACCTGCACTTCGTTGTTTTTTGCAAACTCGTGAGCGATGGCGGCTCGTACGTAAGGCTGGGCGATGCTGCCGTTGCCGAAGCCGAAGTTGCGTCCGACCGTGGCGCCGGCCTTGCCCAGCAGTGAGCGGGTGCGATCGCCGTCGGCGTCCATGTCGTTGTTCAGGCTGTAGCGCTTACCCTGGATCTGCACTGCCGACAGTTGGGTGAACGGTTCAATGAAATAGCCGTCGGCGAGTTTGATGTGGCGACCGAATTCTGCCGATCCGCCAACGCCCCAGTTGTCGTAATCACCCTGAGCACGGCTACCGTCGCTGAGGCTGACTTTTGATTCGTTGCGAAAGCGGTTGAACTTGAGCACGCCGTCAAAGTAGTAACCGGTGTCGGCATCCAGCCAGGTCACGTAGGGCCCGAAGTAGTAGCTTTTCACCGTGCCGGAGGTGCCACGGTTCAGATCCAGATCGGACTCGCTGAACCCCGCCAGCACGCCGACCAGCACATCGCTTTCACCCACACGGGCATCAGCGCCGAGGGAAAGGCCCTGCTGGCGTTGCTGGTAACCAACGCCCGATCCGTCGGCTACGTTGTATTTGTTGCCATAGGTGCGCATCCACGCGCCGGACTGGCCACCATTGAAGCGCAATTCACCCATGCGGCTGCGCAGCGAAGTCAATTCGCCGTACCAGACCGTTGGCGCGGTGTTGAACAGCGCCAGTACCGATCGGGCGCCGGGGCTGACGGTTTGTGTGGTTGGATCGAGGAACCAGTCGGTGCCGCCCGCGCCATCGGTTCGTTTGGCCAGTTCATAAGAAAAGGTGCCGACATCCACCGGCCTGCCATTGACCAGCGAAAACTGCGCATCGCCCGCAGCGGTGTGCACCAGTGTCAATTGCTGCGGCGCCGTGGCGTCCAGACCGGAAGCAGCGACGGCCAGATCAAAGTTGCCGGTGGATACACCGGTCACGTTGAGAAAGTCCCGCTCGCCGGTGACGAAATTGCCTTTCATGGCAAACGTACCGGTGCCTGCCAACGAACCGACGTTCAATTGATAAAAAGTGCCCGGTGCATCAGCGGCGCCGAAATTGACGGCCCCTCCCCCCATGGCCAGCGCGCCGATGGTGTCGTTGCCGGTCAGCGTCCAGGTCGATGAGCTGTTGATGGTCACGCCGTCGACCTTGTCGAGGCGGCCGGTAAACGCGGACTGATTGTTCAAAGTAACAGTGGCTGCGGATGTGTCATCGACCAGCACGTCGCCCGTCATGCGGCCCTGTTCGAATGTGAGGTTGGCAGTGCTGCTGTCGGAGATGTTGATGCTGCCTTCAACGCTGCTGCCCGCGACCGTCATTGTGCCGGTAGACGCTTCACGAATCTCAAGCAAAATGCCGTTACCAGACTGTAGAAGCGCATTGTTCTGCAGCATCACCGTCGCCTCGATGCCCTGCTCGATGACAATGGCGGAACCGGCCCGCCCTTCGACGACAGAGTTATCGACTGTCAGGCTGTTCACACCAAACCGGTCAGAGTCTTCGCCCATACGTACGCCATTCTCGCCGCCGCTGATGACCGAGTTCTGACTGGCGATGATGCTGCCGCCAAAGAAGTTGAGGCCGACGCTGTCCGTCCGATTTCCCGTAACGCGCGTGCCGATCAACTCAACTGCACTCAACCCCGTGATCGCGACTCCAGAGCTTTCTCCGCTGACAACGCTATTGGTGACACGGCCGGTTGATCCCGTGGTACTTGTACCTAATCGATTGAACGTCAAACCTGAATTACCTCCGGTCACCGTGACGTCATTCATTGTTGCCTGGCTGTTCGTGACAGTGACACCGTTTTGGTTGCCCCGCCCCGCGAAAGTCCCCCCCGTCGCGGTAATAGCCGAACCTTGCAGAACTGACACTTCGAATGTCCGAGAACCGGTGGTATTGAGTGCTCCGCCAGTCACCAGATAGTTATCTGGAGCCGTTGTTCCATCGATATTGAGTGTTTGCCCCGGCCCTACCGTTGTCAGCGCCATGACTGGCGTACTGAGCATTAAAACAGGTGCCATCGCCAGTTTATAAAACGCCGTTACAGAACGAAAAGATTTTGATGATGCAAAAAATACTCGCATGACAATTGACTCCGTGTAAATTCTAATGCCATCACGCAGGAATAGCGCCATTGACGCATGCTAACTTCACCAGTCCGAAAATTCTGTAGGATTAATCCTTAAACGCTGTGGTTTATTCTCCTCTTCCACATTTCTGAAGAATGACGGCAATCCCACTACCAACTTGTCAAAAGCTAATTATTCAAGAGAAAAAAGGGAAGACAAAGGCTTCCCTCCATGTTCAACCTTAACAAAAAACAACTAAGGCAATTGGCACGCCCCGCCCTCCCCATCCTGAACGACAACTTCAACATCGTGGGGTTCAGACTCTTCTAAACGGCCGTCAATCGTAACACTGTACTTAATACTGCCCTGCCCGTCCTTGATAGGTTCTAAAGCAGCTATCAGTGGCAGGTACACAGTAAACCCAGTCGTATGCTCCGTCCCCGTTAGTATTTTTTCAAACACATAATCAGGAACATCAACGGGTGAACCTGTTTGCCAACTTTTTCCGGACCAAACAAACTCCAGTGTTATGCCTGCCTCCAAAGGCGCACCGCCTGGTACATCCACCTCGGCCGCCCACCCCACATTTGAAATATTCCGCAGAGAAGAGCAAGAAACATAATCAAAACCATTTTCGGTCGTTATGTGGTTAATCTTCGGCGTCGGCAGTATGACCGGGTTGACATAGACACTGACCGGCTGCCGTAATGAAGGATTGGCGTTGGGTTGCGTAGCATTGGTAATTTTATAATGAACATTGACAGCGGAACTATTACCCTCACCTTTAAAAAAGTCCGGCTGGATATCAAGCTCTATCACGAAATCATCGGCTTCGGAACCCGTCGCACTATAAACAGCACCCGGCACTGCTACGTCATCCCAATAAAGTGTATAAACATCACCGGCAGGATGAGGATCGGCGATTTCAAAACTTGCGACAGCGACGTCGTCAGCGTCTACCAGCTCAAGCTTATTGGGATCGGTGGTAACGCTACCTTGAACCGTAACTTCAGACAAATTGGGGTTTCCAACTTCCGGGTCTTCGGGATCTGGCGGCAACGGACCAGGACGAGAAAGATTAACGTTGACTGTTTCTCCTACCGTCTCGGGATAATCCAGCCCATTGCGCCAAACGGTATAGGCAACCGGCACACTTCTGGGCCCCACCCCACCTGCTCGAACATCCGCATAGGGAACGTCGACAAAGACTGGAAATCCACTCCCGACTTTTATACGCGGTTGAATTTTGGTATCCCAGTCAACTTCGATTTCATCTTCGGGCCTCCAATCCTCATATTGGTCGATGATCACGCCAACTTCTGGAAAGGCATCGCTCAAGTCAATCAATTTTTCAGGCGGGACGGCTTCCGGAATTCTCGGCGGCACCAGATTGCGAGGGGCCTTCGTCAATACGACTTTTACAGGCAAGTGTTTGGAATGAGGGCTGACATTACCAACACGGTCAGTCCAGATATAGTAAAAAATCTTCGGCCCTTCTTTTTCCTCCTTAATCTTATCCAGATCAAGTTTGATTTTTGGTTCAATATCACGATCTTCCGTCACGTAGAACTCACCCACCTTATTTCCTGGATCACTTTGCCCGTAGTAGACCTCTAATTTATCGCCAGTTCGTGTGTCCGTCGGAATAGGAATCGTAATTTCAACACCATCATTATCCTCTAGATACTCCAAGGTGAGAATGCCATCAATCACTTCAGCGGGTAAAGTGACGGGCTCACCGGGCGCGTTTTGGTTCGGGGACTCTTTATCGATATAAATGGCCACAGGACGTAACCATTTATAGGGGTTCCCCTGATAGGTATATTCGTAAGCCAGGTTATAAACACCCTCTGTCAGCGTAGCGGAAGCGGGGAGTTTGACAATAATGGGCAAGGTAAGCGGAGTAAGCCAATTTTTCTCATCGCCGATTGGAACATCATTCCAGAGCAGACGAAACACGACCGCTCTATTGGGCGGTGCGGTAATACCAAGTAAATCAGGGATTGTTACATCCAGCTCCGTATTTTGAAACTTTTTCGGTAGTTTGTTTGGTTCATCACCCTCAACGTCGTCCAACAGGCCCTCCAGCTCTGGAGCTGACGCAGCTCTAACACTGGCAAGTCGTATCGCTCTTAGCTCCGCACGACCCGGATCTTCATCATAAACTTTTTTGTACTTGGCCATTGTTTATCTCCCAGCAACATAGCTAAAGTTGTCGAACAGTTTTTTCACGCGAAAAATTTCCTGAATCGAACATCTCGTCCGTTCCTGCATCACCTCTCTTTTGAAAATCTCACCCCATCAGGAATCTTCGGGACAGAAAACTTCGTGGTTGGGTGAACAAACTTCTCCACTGGGCATTGTTCGATTGATAATCACAAAATCGGCTATCGATTTCCCTCGGCTGCCATTGGTCTTGTTCAATATGTAATAAACAAGTCCTGAGCCCTTGTTCACCATGGGTGAGATCAATTTTTCATAATCCTCAACCACCAGATCAAAACCGTTCGCGGCATCCGATGCGCTCAATTTGTGTGTGAACTGGTCACTAACTCCGGGGATAGGACTGCTGCCGTTCGGGCCTGCGCAGCCTTGCCAGTACATGACGATCTCATCCATAGCGGAAAAACGTGGGTCGTAGGGAATATGCACGGTGACGCCCTCCCACAAACGGGGCCGGGAACAGCAATTGAGTACGCCGTTTCTATCTGCGTGAGGAAATGTCGGCTCTTTAAGGTTGTCGATGACCACAATGGACATCTCGACTTCGGTCACGCGTGCATGCTGATCATTCACACCGTTGCGGGTGATGTAGTAAACCGGCAATCGCGGGTTTTCCAGGTCGGGTTCAATAGCGTCCCAAGGTACGGAAAGCTCTAGAGGCTTTCCGGCAGTATCTCCATGCTGGACGGTGTAAATCTCGACCGGGCAGGCAATCTGCGCCCAATAGAGTTCGATGGTTTGAAACGGCTGGGGATCTTCGTACAGCGCTAACAACGCTCTGGCAGGCAGGCCGAAATCTATTCCTTGCAACTTGTTTGGAAGATCTGAGTTGCGCCCGCGAATTTCCAGTTGGGCCAGATTCATATTGAGGAGGGCCGGAGCATTGGCATGATCCTGACCGGCGATCGTCAGATCAACGGGAACGGATATATCGGTAGAAGGCGGCGTGTAGCTGCCATCGGCCAAGCGTATCCGATAATCGACCATGGCCCGCGAAGGCCCGTTTCCATTAGCCTGCAATACCAACCAGGGAACCGTAACGCGCAAGGGAAACCCTGCTGGATCGACAGGGGTTTCCTCCAGCGAAGTACCATCCCAATCAATTGCCAGCCAGTGTGCGCCGTCGGAAAATTCGTACTCGTCTATCTCCACCAACACGCCCTCACGTGCTTGTTGGCGATCGATTAGCCCACGTGGCAACGGCACTCGCGGTGGCGGCAAGATACCCGGCAATGGCGTCAGATCGACAGTAATCATCGCCAGAAGAGCATTAGGCCCAATATTGCCGGCCCGGTCTCTAAGGCGGTAATACATGTAGCGGGTTCCTGACCCCCACGGACGTATCTGGTCGGCATAAACGGTAATCAACAGACGCCTGTCGATGATGTCTTGTGCACTGAACTCTTGTTCTCGGATCTCAATTTCGTTGTCGGGTGGAATGACCTTATCCGTCCAGTAATAGACAGCCCGATCTCCCACTCTCACATCGTCGTAATACGGCACCTCAACGACCACCTGACCATGCTGGGTCAAATAGCTTTCGGAGATGACCCCATTCAACTCATCGGGAAAAATGACCGGGTCGGGGATGTTGCCAAAGTTGGGTTTGGTGGTATCGATGGTGATTCTTTTTTTGGGAGACTCAACTGGGTTCAATCCTCCGCGATACACCTTGATTGATACGTCATAAACCCCCTGACTCAAAAGGTCGACGGGGACGCACTGGGTTTGCGGAAGGTCAACCGGCTCACCCGCGGGATAATCTTGTGTTGAAACCTTGCGGAAGTCTGCCCCTACGGGGGTGAAGCCCAACTCGACGTCGTCGACTCGTCCGGGAATGACCGAAAAATCCCATCCCGTGTAGGTGACTATCAGATCCTGGCCGAGCACCCTGAGCGGCAGAAGCCCGGTCGGATCATCGGGATCGAGAACGGCCGGGACTTTTGGCTTCTCAAGATCCGCTGCAGGTTCGGCTGCAGACGCTTGTTGATCGGTTGGGGTCTCTGAGGCTGCCATTTGCGTGTATCCCTGCTGCAGGCTGTTCATGACGGTTCTATGCATGCCATCGGAAAATTTGCGTACCGGGACTTCATTTAATGCGTCATGAGGTGGACTGCCTACTGTCAGAAATTACAGGTATTGCTACCGCTCATCGGAAATTCGGGGGGAAATTGGAGCCATCATGACGGAGGTGGGTACCGGAGGCGTGAGACGTTCGGGCATAAAAAACCCGCCCTTCCGTTTGAACGGGAGGGCGGGTTTTGTTGTTTCAGCGTTGGATCAAACGGTGTCCACCTTCAGCGAGTGATCGTTGAGCATGCCGTTGATGATGGTCGCGGTGTCGTGGCCGCTGGCGATCAGACCGTTCGAGCCCGGCGTGACGCCGTAGTGGCTGGCGAGGTTGACGCCGGCCAGGTCGATGGTCTGGTTCGGCGTGGCGCCGGCCATGGCGCTGACGTTGATGCTGGTCATTACCGATGCGCCCGTGCCGGTGACGCTGAAGTGCAGGTAGTCATCGAGGGACGCTGCGGTGCCGTTTTCGCCTTGCAGCAGTTGCGAGAGGTCGAGTTTGTCGGTGCCCGGGGTGAAGTCGGTGACGAGGTCGTGGCCGCTGTTGCCCTTGAGCCACTGGAAGGTGTCGGCCCCTGCCCCGCCGGTGAGAGTGTTGTTGCCCATACCGCCGATCAGCAGATCGTCGCCACCGCCGCCGTTGAGGAAGTCGTTGCCGAGACCGCCGTTGAGCACGTTGTTCTGATCGTTGCCGGTGAGGCTGTCGTTGAAGTTCGAGCCAACCAGATTTTCGATACCGGTGAGGGTATCGGTGCCGGCGCCCAGAGTGTTCTGCGCTCCGAGGGTAGCGAGGCTGACGGTGACGCCGGCCGTGGCATGGGCGTAACTCGCCGTGTCGATGCCGGTGCCGCCGTCGAGCAGGTCGTTGCCCGCGCCGCTATAGAGCAAATCGTTGCCCGAGCCGCCGTGCAGTTCGTTATTGCCGGCGCCGCCGGTGAGCACGTCGTTGCCGTCACCGGCGTTGAGAATGTTGTCGCCCGCACCGGCCACCAGCACGTCATCACCAGCGGTGCCGGTGAGGGTATGACCGTCCTGATAGCGGATGGTCACGTTGGCCGAATCGCTGCCGCCATGGCTGTCATTGGCGGCGTAGGTGCCGTGATAGTCCGGGGTGAGGTCGTGGGCCCCGGCGTAGTTGAGGGTCATGGTCAGTTGGTAGTTTTCCGCCGCATTGGCGTTGTTGCCGCTGGTGTTGGTGATGTTGGTGAGGTGGATCTGGTAGGTGCCATCGGCGGTGGCCGTCAGGGTCTGGCCATCCGCGAGGGCAATCCAGGCACCGCCGTTGATCGAATACTCCATGCTGATGTGACCCGCCGCCAGGTTGTGATCCAGGTTCAGCGTTTCACCTTCACGCAGCTTCACCGTGATGCGGTCTTCATCGTTAGCGTTGGTGTGGGTTACGCCGCCGAGGTAGCCGCTGACCACCAGCACGGCGGTCATGGTCGCGGCGTTGGCGCTGAACGAGCTACGCACATTGGCGAGGTTCTGATTGGCGGCGTTGTTGATGTTGGTGCCGGTGAAGCCGATCGCGCCGGTGCCGGTGAAATCGGCAGCCTTGGAAATCCAGCCGGTATTGAACGAGGTCGGCGAGGCGCTGAGAGGGTCACCGTTCGGGTCGGTGTCGTTGGCCAGGAGCAATTCGCCCGGCACCACGATGTTGCCCGACAGCACGTTGGTGATGATGTGGTCGTCCGTCGCCACGGGTGGTGCATTGGGGATCACCTTCACGGTCAGCGTCGAGCTGGCGAGGTCGCCGTCGTTGTCGCTGACGGTGAAACCGATATTTTCGGTGATGACCACCGCCGTGGTTTTCTGCGAGGTGTAGGTGTATTCACCCGTGTCGAGGCTGATCAGCAAGGTGCCGCCATTGTTGGTGGCGATGCTCAACGTGTTGCCGACGGTGTTGAAGGTGCCGTGATTGACGCCTCCGCTCGGGGTCAGCGAACCCTGGCCACCGAGGGCTTTGGGATCGTAGGTGTACGTGGTGCCGTCGATCACGATGGACTTGATGAAACCGCCATCGGCACCGAACGATCCGCCCTCGCCCAGCAGCGAACCGGTGACCGGCGCCCCCATGACGGTGCCGGACAACACCGAGTTGAGCTGGTTGAGATCGGTGACCACCACCGCGTTGGTGTTGGTGTGATTGATGCCGTCGTAGGCCAGCGGATCGAGGTTGGCGTTGCTCACGCCGTTGCCCAGGCCAATCGCGTAGTTCTTGATGTTGTTGGCGTCGAGGAAGTTTTTCAGCGCCGCCTCGTCGTTGGTGCCGATGTCACCTTCGTTGGGTTTGCCGTCGGAGAAAAAGTAGCCGACGTTCTGCGCCCCAGTGAGTTTGCCCGAGGTGTTGAAGGCGCTTTGCATCGTTGCTACAGCGGCGTCGTAGTTGGTGCCGCCGCCGGCGCTGAGGCCGATGAGGATCGACTTGGCTGTGGCGACGTCGACCCACACGCTGGTGCGGTCGGCGGCGTTGCTGCTGAAGGTGACGAGCTGCACTTTCACATCGCCCAGATCATCGTATTTGTCGAGCAACGCACCGATCGCCTGCTTCGCCAGCGCCAGCCGCGACAGGCCCGGCACACCGGAGGCATCGGCCATGCTGCCGGAGATATCGAGGACGATGAGCACGTTGGAATCGATTTCGACCGCCGCCACTGAGCGATCCGACGCCACGGCTTTGGGCACGTCATCGACAATCTTGATTGCGAGGGTGCTGGTGGTGCTGTTGCCCAGTGCGTCGGTGGCTTTGTAGGTAAAACTGTCGCTCAGGTTGTTCGGCCCGTCGTTGGCAGCAGGTGCCGTTTTCGGCGCCGAGGTCAGCGTGTAGGTGTAAGTGCCGTCGGCGTTGAGCAGGATCTGCCCGTATGTGCCGGTGGCGCTGCCGACCAGGGTGTACGTGATCGCGCCGCTCGCGCCGGTGACCGAACCGACCAGGGTGCCGGACGCGGTTTCGCCGGTGTGGGTCGGGTCGCTGCCGGTGACCGTGCCGGCGGCCAGATCCTGGCCATCCTTGCTCAGGTCGAGGGCTTTTTCGTAGACCGTCACGTCGCAGTCGACGGCGGCTTTGATGTTGCTGTTGCAGACGTCGATGGTGATGGTCGTGGTGCTGATGTCGCCGTCACCATCGCGCACGCTATAGGTGAAGGTGTCGGTGGCGCCAGGTTCTCCGACCGAGTTCGGGTTGCTGTGGTAGGTCGCGTTGCCGTTGGCGTCGAGCGTCAGGTAACCGTAGTTGCCGTTGATTTGCGTATCGAGGCCGCCCACGGCCGGGGTCGACAGGTTGCCGGAGCCGGCGCGCACGCCGATCACCGCACCGGTCGCGGCCGGGCCGTCGGCGCCACCGATGTCATTGTCGAGCACGTTGCCGCTGACGGTGCCGCCCTCTTGCACCGAGTCGTGATCAGGGTTTGCGGTTGGCAAGTCGTCGACGATGTTGACGTTGATCTGGCCGCTGGCGGTGCTGCCATCCGTGTCGGTCGCCACCACGTTGAAGTTCTCAGTGATGCTATGGGTGCCGTTGCCGTTCGGATGGGTTTCATTGTCGACGAGGGTATAGCTGTAAGTGACGACGCCGGTGGCCGGGTTGTAACCAGTGATGGTCAGCGTGCTGCCCAGCGGCGTGACGATGGATTGCGGAACGCCGAGGGCCACGCCGTTGGTGACCAGCGCGATACCGCCAACGGTCAGGGTTTGCAGACCGTCGAGGGCCGTCACGGTGAAGCTGCCATTTTGGGTCAGCGCAGTGTCGTTCGGGCTAGTGCCGTCGCTGAGGTTTTTCTCGTAGACGGTGAGTTCGCCGCCCTTCGCATTGAGGCCGGTGATGCACACCGGGTCGTCGTTGTTGTGGATATTCAGCACCAGGTTTGCGGTGCTGGTATCACCGTCCGCATCGGTCAGGGTGTAGGTGAAGGTTTCGGTGCCGTTGCCGCCGCCATGGAGGTTTTTGAAATCGGCGTCGTTGCTGTTCAGTGTGTAGGTGTACGTGCCGTTGGCGTTGAGCACCAATGTCCCGTAAACGCCGGTAAATGTTCCGGGAGTGATCGGACCGCTGTTCGGGCCGGGCGCTACCAGGTCGGCGCCTTGCACGTCGTTGTCCAGCACATCGCCGGTCAGGGTCAGCCGCGATTCCGACGCCGTGCGGCTGTTGCTGTCATCCAACGCTTTAGGCACATCATCGACGATGTTGACGACGAGCGTGCTGGTGACGATGTTGCCGAGGGAATCTGTCGCTTGATAGGTGAAGGTTTCTTGAAGCGTGTTGGCGCCGTCGTCCGCGTGGGGCGTGGTGCTGGCGGGTGACGTCAGGGTGTAGGTGTACGTGCCGTTGGGGTTGAGCACGATCTGGCCATAGCTGCCGGTGGCGCTGCCAACCAGCGCGTAAGTGATCGCACCGACCGCGCCAGTGACCGAGCCGACCAGCGTGCCGGACGCGGTTTCGCCGGTATTGCCCGGCTCGCTGCCATTGACGGAACCGGCGGCGAGATCGTTGCCATCCTTGGTCAGATCCAGCGCTTTTTCGTACACCGTGACGTCGCTGTCGCTCACCGCTTTCAGGCAGCTGTTGTAGACGTCGATGGTGATGGTCGTGGTGCTTTCGTCACCGTCGGCATCGCGCACGGTGTAGGTGAACACATCCACCGCGCCGGGGCCGTTCACCACGTTGGGATTGCTGTGATAGACCGCGTTGCCGTTGGCGTCGAGTGTCAGGTAACCATAGTCACCGTTGATTTGGGTGTTGAGGCCGCCGATGGCCGAGGTGGTGGTGTTGGAACCGGCGCGCACGCCGACCACCGCACCGGATGCGGCCGGGCCGTCAGCACCACCGATGTCGTTGTCGAGGACGTTGCCGCTGACCGTGCCGCCCTCCCGCACCGAGTCGTGGTCGGGCTTGGCGAGTGGCAAGTCGTCGACGATATTGACGTTGATCTGACCAGTGGCGGTGCTGCCGTCGGTGTCCGTCGCCACCACTGTGAAGTTTTCGGTGATGCTGTTTTCACCGTTGCCGTTGGGGTGGCTCTCGTTGTCGGCGAGGGTGTAGCTGTAGCTGACGACACCGGTGCTCGGGTTGTATCCGGTGATGGTCAACGTGCTGCCCAGCGGCGTGACGATCGATTGCGCAACCCCGAGGGCGACGCCGTTAGTGACCAGGGCGATGCCGCCGATGGTGAGGGTTTGCAAACCGTCTAGCGCCGTCACGGTGAAGCTGCCGGTCTGGGTCAGCGCCGGGGTGTCGGGGCTGGTGCCGAAGCTGAGGTTTTTCTCGTGGACGGTGAGTTCGCCGCCCTCGACGTCCAGCCCCGCGAGGGTCACTGGATCATTGTTGTTGTGAACGTTCAGCACCAAGTTCGCGGTGCTGGTGTCGCCGTCGGCATCGGTGAGGGTGTAGGTGAATGTTTCAGTGCCGTTGCCGCCGCCGTGGAGGTTTTTGAAATCGGTGTCGTTGGTGTCCAGCGTGTACGTATAGGTGCCGTTGGCGTTGAGCACCAACGTGCCGTAGGTGCCGATGAAGGTAGCGGGCGTGACCGGGCCGGTGGTCGCGCTGGACGACGGCAGGCGGTCGGCGCCTTGAACGTCATTGTCCAGAACATTGCCGTTGAGCGTGAGCAGCGATTCCGAAGTGGTGCCGGCGTTGCTGTCGTCCACGGCTGTGGGCACGTCGTCGACGATGGTCACGTCCAGCGACGCATTGGCGGTGGTGCCGTTGTCATCGACCACCGTCACCGCGAACTGCTCGCTCAGCATGTTAGTGCCATCGGCATTGGCGTGGGCTTCGTTGTCGACCAGGGTGTAGCTGTAGCTGACGACGCCTGTGGCCGGATTGAAACCGGTGATGGTCAGCGTGCTGCCCAGTGGCGTGGTGATCGACTGTGGAAAGCCTGCCGCCACGCCGTTGGTGACCACGCTGATGCCGCCGACGGTCAGGGTGGTAACACCGTCCAGCGCGGTCACAGTGAACGTGCCGTTCTGAGTCAGTGAGGTTGAATCCGGGGCGCTGCCGTCGACAAGATTTTTCTCGTAGACCGTCAGCTCGCCGCTCTCGACGTTCAGGCCGTCGAGGGTCACCGGGTCATCGTTGTTGTGAATGTTCAGCACCAGGTTCGCGGTGCTGGTATCGCCGTCGGCGTCGGTCAGGGTGTAGGTGAAGGTCTCGGTGCCGTTGCCGCCGCCGTGCAGGTTTTTGAAATCGGTGTCGTCGGGGTTCAGCGTGTAGGTGTAGGTGCCGTTGGCGTTCAGTACCAACGTGCCGTATGTGCCGGTGAACGTGCCGCCGATCACTGGGCCGCTGTTCGGGCCGACGGGAATGCGGTCGGCGCCTTGCACGTCATTTGGCAACACGCTGCCGGTGAGAGTCAGCAGGGTTTCCGAGGCGGTGTTGGCGTTGCTGTCGTCGATGGCTTTGGGCACATCGTCGGTAATGTTGACGTCGAGCGTGCCGGTGGCGGTGTCGCCGTCGCTGTCACTTGCGACCACTGTGAATTGCTCGCTGACGCTGTTGGCACCATCGCCGGCCGCGTGGGCTTCGCTGCCGTTGAGGGTGTAGCTGTAACTGATCACGCCCGTGGCCGGGTTGTAACCGGTGACGGTGAGTGTGTTGCCCAGTTGCGTGGTGATCGACTGGGGAAAACCGGTCGCCACGCCGCCGCTGATCACGCTGATGCCGCCGATGTTGAGGCTGGTCAGGCCGTCCGGCGCGTTGATGGTAAACGTGCCGGTCTGGATCAGCGCGCCAGGATTGGCGGCGCTGCCATCGGAAAGATTGGCTTCGTTGAGATCCAGTTCGCCACCGCTGACGTCGAGGCCACCGAGGGTGACGGGATTGTCATCGCCGGCTGGCGGTGGCGGCGGCGCAACGACCACGGGCGGTAAGGTGCCGTCGCCATTGTCGCCGGCCGCGTCATCGCCGTTATTGTCGGTGGCGTCGAAACGGTATTCGGGAAATTCAGGAATGCCATTGAACCCGGCGGTGGGGAAACCCACGGTCGGATCAACGCTGCCGGCGACTTCGCTCAGCATCACAAAGCTATGGCCGCCGCCCAACGTGCCCGGCGCGCCCCCGGGATTGTCGGGGCCGGCCGCCGTGGCTTCAGCGGTTTTGCTCGGGTCATCACCGGCGGCAATGGCTTTCTGGATTTGTTCGACGTCGGTCAGTTGCGCGTCGCTAGGCGTGAGCGCCTCGGGGGTGTCGACATGGGCGGCCTGATGGGCCAGCAACTGGCCGGTCATGGTCAGGCTGCTGTCACGGCCGAGGGTGAGCTCCTGGCCATTTTGCAGCTGCACCGCCACCGCGCCCTCGGGCCCGGTGATCAATTGATCGCCGGCAAACAGCCGATCTTTTTCAAAGACCTGACGCTTGATGCCATCACTGGAGACGGCGAATACCTGACCAATGACTTGGGTGACGGTGCCGATGAGCGTTGCCATGTGAAATCCTCCGCTGCCGACCACCGTCGGCGCTGGTTCACGAAGTAGCCCATGGCTCAAGCGGGTTGCCGGGGGTGACGCTCGCACCCTCGACAGTTCGTTTCGCAGGCCTGCTGACCAAAAACTCAATGCAATCAACAACATTGAATCCCTGATCAGCGCTTTTGCCCACTAGCGCTACGTAACGGCGGTGAACCACCCGAGTGACAAAAAAATGTCGCTCTTTTCCGCTACGCGTCCCTCCCCTTTAGCAGTACTTCGCGGTATGTCGCAAAGTGAGTGGAACTTTCCTCAAGCCTTTTTGCGCTCCCTAAAGCGCATAAAACCAAGGCTTTCACGCTGAACAATGTGCTGGAATCAAAAAAGCGCATAAGTTTTTTTTGGAATAAGCGTTATGAAAAATTTTTCTTAGCTACGCTCTAGGATGTTCTTAGCTCTGCTGTTACAAGAGTGAAACGCTTTCACCTTAAAAACCGTCAAATAACTGGCGACAGTTAAGCACCACACGTACTCAGGGAGATGCACCCATGCGCGTTTTAAACCCCCTCTGCAGCGCGGTTTTGTTGGCCATGGCCTGCACATCCCAAGCCCAGGCAATGAATTTGACCGATGCGATCCAAAGCACGATCGCCACCCACCCCGAACTTGCTTCGCGCGTGGACGCCCGCCTGTCGGCTGATGAGCAGATCAAAGTCGCCAAGGGCGGTTTTTATCCATCCGTCGATCTGAACGCCGCTTACGGTCGCGGCTACAGCGACAACACCAACACCCGAGCCTTCGGTAACCACAACACCGAAATCCTCACTTACACCCAGTCGGAATTGCGTCTGCGGCAAATGCTCTTCGATGGTTTCAACACGTCGAACGAAGTCGAGCGCACCAAGGGCGTGTCCAACTCGCGCGCCTATTACGCGCAAGGCACCGCCCAGGATCTGGCCCTGCGCACCATTGAGGTTTACCTCGAAGTGCTCAAGCGCCGTGAATTGGTGACACTGGCGCAGAACAATCTGCAGGCGCACTTGCGCGTCAACGATCAGATCGGCCTGCGCACCGAACGTGGCGTGGGCAGCACCGCTGACTCCGATCAGTCCAGCGCACGTAAAGCCCTGGCGCAGAACAACCTCGACACCGCCGAAGTCGATCTGGCCGACGCCGAATCAAACTTCTTCAACGTGGTCGGACGCCTGCCCGATGAACTGGAAGCGCCGGCGTCGACCCGTGGCGAACTGCCCGCCACCCTGCCCGAAGCCCAGCAGAGCATGGTCGAAAACAACCCGTACCTGAAATCCGCCCAGGCTGACGTGCAATCGGCCGAGAGCCAGTACGAAGTCGCCAAGTCGCCGTTCTACCCACGCTTCGACGCCGAAGCTGCGGTGGGCGCGAACAATAACGTGCAGGGCGATGAAGGCCACGACAACGAATGGCGCGTGGGCGTTGTGATGAACTACAACCTGTTCCGTGGCGGCAGCGACAAGGCGCGTCTGGCATCCGATGCGCATCAGATCAATCAGGCGATGGACATCCGCAACAACGCCCTGCGCCAGCTCAACGAAAACATTCACCTGGCGTGGAACGCGATGGTCAATGCCAAGAAGCAAACCCCGACTGCCCGTGAATACGCCGAAACCAGCAAACGCGTGCGCGCCGCCTATCAGGATCAGTTCGGCCTCGGTCAACGTACCCTGCTCGACGTACTCGACAGTGAAAACGAGCTGTACAACGCCAACCGTCGCTACACCGAAATCCGCTACACCGAGGAATATTCGATGTACCGCGTGCTGGCAAACATGGGCCAGTTGCTGAGCAAACAACGGGTGGTACTGCCGGCCGATGCGATCGCCTCGGCGGAAGTCAAAAACGAAGCCCGCCTGCCCCAGTTGAAATAAACCCCCTGCAGGAGCTGACGCGCGCAACGAGCTGCGATCTTTTGATCTTCAAAATCAAAAGATTGCAGCCTGCGACAGCTCCTACACGGATGTGTGTTGTATTCCATTTGCTGTCTTGCAATGAGGGCGATCAATGTGACCAGCATGGAACAGGGCAACCACGGGGTCGATCCGCGCCTGAGCTTCGATGACCCGTTACTCGACGGTCTGTTGATCCTCTGCAAACTGCATGGCGCGACGGTCAGTCGGGCCAGCCTGAGTGCCGGGCTGCCGCTAAACAAACAACGGCTGAGCCTCGACTTGCTGCCCCGCGCCGCCGCTCGCGCCGGATTGCAGGCGCGGTTGTTGCGGCGCTCCCTCAAGGACATTTCCCCGCTGAACCTGCCGGTGTTGCTGCTGCTGGGTGATGGCCGCACCGCCGTGCTGCGCCGTTTCGGTGATGACGGCAAAGCATTGATTCTGCCGAGCGAAGCCGACGGTGGGGAACAATGGGTCAGCCGCGAAGAACTCGCCGAACACTACAGCGGCCAGGCGCTATTCGCCCGGCCACGGCATGAACTCGAAGACCTGCGCTCACCGTTGGTACCGCGCGTTGAAGCGTGGTTTCGCGACACGTTGAAGCTGTCGAAATGGCTGTACAGCGACGCAATCCTCGCCAGCTTCCTGATTAACCTTCTGGGCTTGATGGTGCCGCTGTTCGTCATGCAGACCTATGACCGCGTGGTGCCCAACCAGGCCACGTCGACCCTGTGGGTGCTGTCCATCGGTCTGCTGATCGGCACCGGTTTCGAACTGGTGCTGCGGGTGGTGCGCGCGCACTTGCTGGACACCGCCGGAAAGAAAACCGATGTGATCCTTTCCGCGACGCTGTTCGAACGCATCACCGGCATGTCGATGAAGGCGCGCCCAGCCACCATCGGCGGTTTCGCCCAGAGCATTCACGACTTCCAGGGCCTGCGCGAGTTTCTCACCGCGGTCACCCTGACCAGCCTGATCGACCTGCCCTTCGCCGTGCTGATGCTGGTGGTGATCGGCCTGCTTGGCGGCTGGCTGGTGGTGATTCCGCTGTTGGCGTTTCCGATCACGATTCTCTTCGCGATGATCATTCAAGTGCGCCTGCGCGACACCGTGCAAAAAAGCCTGAGCCTCGGCGCCGAGCGTCAGGCCGTGCTGATCGAAACCCTCGGTGGCCTGGAAACCCTCAAGGCGTGCAGCGCCGAAAGCGAGCGCCAGCACAAATGGGAAAGCACCCATGGCGCCCTCACCCGTCTCGACAGCCACGCGCGCAATCTGTCGGCGCTGGCCACCAATGGCACGCTGTTCATCCAGCAGTTTTGCGGGATGGCCACAATTGTCGCCGGGGTCTACAGCATCATCGCCGGCAATCTCAGCGTCGGCGCGCTGGTGGCGACCTACATGCTCGGCAGCCGCGTGCTCGCGCCGCTGGGGCAGATCGCCGGGCTCATCACCCGTTACCAACAAGCGCAGCTGACCATGAAAAGCACCGATGCGCTGATGGCGTTGCCCCAGGAACGCGATGCCAGGCAACGGCCGCTGGAGCGCACGCAACTGCAAGGCGCGCTCGACGTCAACGGCGTGATCTTCCACTACAACGGCCAGAATGCACCGGCGCTGAACAATGTCGGTTTCAGCCTGAAACCCGGCGAACGGGTCGGCATCATCGGTCGCAGCGGTTCGGGCAAAAGCACTCTGGCGCGACTGGTGATGGGATTCTATGAACCGGAAGAAGGCCAGTTGCTGCTTGACGGTCTGGATCTGCGGCAACTGGATGTCGCCGACCTGCGCCAGCAGATCGGTTACGTCGCCCACGACTTGCCGCTACTGGCCGGCAGCCTGCGCGACAACCTCACCCTCGGCGCCCGCTACATCAGTGATTCACGCATGCTTGAGGTCGCTGAACTGACCGGTGTCACCGAACTGGCGCGCCAGCATCCGCAAGGCTTTGACCGGCCGGTAGGCGAGCGCGGGCAATTGCTCTCGGGCGGCCAGCGTCAAGCCGTGTTGCTGGCCCGGGCGCTGTTGCTCGATCCGCCGATCATGCTGCTCGACGAACCCACCAGCGCGATGGACAACAGCAGCGAAGACCTCCTGCGCCAGAAGCTCCACGGCTTGATGCAAGGCAAAACCCTGCTGCTGGTCACCCACCGCACTTCCATGCTCAGTCTGGTGGATCGGTTGCTGGTGCTGGACAACGGCCGGATCGTCGCCGACGGTCCCAAAGAAGCGGTCATTGAAGCACTGCGCAAGGGCCGGGTCGGCTCGGCGGCGGTCTAGGAGTTGCCCATGTCTGCTGTGTCCGGCTCGTCATCAGGCTCTTCATCCGAAAGCAAATCCCGTGGCTATTTCGACAGTTTCAGCAAAAGTGCGGAAGCCGAATTCATGCCGGAAACCGCCGGTGCTTCGTTGCAGGATTCGCCACGCTGGTCGCGCATCACCGTATGGCTGGCGGCGGCGCTGCTGGTCAGCGCAGTGGTCTGGGCCAAATTCGCCGTGCTCGAAGAAGTGACCATGGGCGAAGGCAAGGCGATTCCGTCGAGCAAGGTGCAGGTGATCCAGAACCTTGAAGGCGGGATCGTCACCGAGATTTTCGTGCGCGAAGGGCAAATGGTGAACAAGGGCGACACCTTGCTGCGCCTGGATGACACGCGGTTTCGTTCGAACAAGGGTGAGAGCGAGGCAGATCGGTACGCGTTGACCGCGCAGGTTGAACGCTTGTCCGCCGAGGCCGACGGTCGGCCGTTCAACCTTTCCGCAGAGGTGATTGCCAAGTCACCGCAAGTCGCCGAAGACGAGCGCTCGCTGTACGAGCAACGGCAGCGGCGGCTGTCGAGCGAGAAGCGCACGCTCAGTGAACAGCTGCGGCAAAAAACTCAGGAACTGGCGGAGTTTCGCTCCAAGCAAGGGCAATACAGTTCGAGCCTGGCGCTGGTCAATCAAGAGATGAACATGTCGGAACCGCTGGTGAAGGCTGGCGCCGTTTCGCCGGTGGAAATCTTGCGACTCAAGCGTAGCGCCGTGGAGATTCGCGGTTCGCTGAACGCCACAACACTGGCGATTCCCCGGGCGGAATCGGCCATTGCCGAGATCCGCAGCAAGATCGACGAGTCTGAGCAAACCTTCCGCTCGGAAGCCGCAAAAGAGCTCAATGAAAAACGCACCGACCTGTCGAAAATCACCGCATCGAGCATCGCCATCGATGACCGCGTCAGTCGCACCACGGTGACGTCGCCGGTGCACGGGATCATCAAGGTGTTGAAGGTCAACACCATCGGCGGCGTGGTGCAGCCGGGCAGCGACATGGTGGAAATCGTGCCGCTGGAGGACAACCTGCTGATCGAAGCCCGTGTACGACCTCAAGATGTAGCGTTTCTGCATCCGGGCCAGAAAGCCATGGTCAAGTTCAGCGCCTACGACTACACGATCTATGGCGGACTGAGCGCCAAACTGGAACTGATCGGCGCCGATACCATCACGGACGACAAGGGCAACAGCTTCTACCTGATTCAGGTGCGCACGGATAAAAACCATTTGGGCGGGGATGCGAAACCGCTGCTGATCATTCCAGGCATGGTGGCGACGGTGGACATCATTACCGGGGAGAAAACTGTGCTGGATTACCTGATGAAACCGGTGCTCAAGGCGCGAACCGAGGCGATGCGCGAACGTTAATTTTGTGGCGCTGCAAATGGCCTCATCGCTGGCAAGCCAGCTCCCACAAGGATCCGTGTCGTTCGTTAGATTTGAAATCAACATGGCATCTGTGGGAGCTGGCTTGCCAGCGATGGGGCCGACTCGGTTCTGATTGTTAAAGCCAAACTGCGTCCCATAGTGGGTAATCGCCGAGCTTTTTAACCAGCCCAGCCCGCAACGGGTTCGCCACCACATAACGCGCCATCCGTACCAAATCGTCTTCTCGCCTCAACGCCCTGTCGTGAAAACCCTGCTGCCACAATCCGCCCTTTCTGTTACCAGCAACATTTACTTCCCGAGTAATCAGCGACTTGGTTTCGCGCATTAGCTTGCTGAGCGAGCAGCTTTCCAATTCGACCAGCCAGTGGAAATGATCAGGCATAACGACCCAGGCCAGCGTGTTAGCCAACCCGAGATTTTGTGCTCGGCGAAATTGGTGGACAACCAATCTGCCCAACCCGAAGTCGGCAAAAATGGGCTCACGCCCCAATGTGATGGTGGTCAGTAGGTAGATTCGGTGGGGTTCGGCGAAGCGGCCAGCACGCAGGCGATGTGACGCGGGAAGATCAGGCAATCCATTGCCCCTTTCAAAATGGGTTCGTCTGAAGGCTAGACCTCAATGATCGTTATGGCTGGGTCAGTCTTTTTTCCTGATGTGTCTGGTAGACCGCCATCGCTGGCAAGCCAGCTCCCACAGGGTTTTCGGACACCACAAACACTGTGGGAGCTGGCTTGCCAGCGATGGGGCCGGCAGTCGCGCCATCAATACTTGCTGTGATTACGCTGAAAAATCTCCTCCCCCATCGCCGCGATCTGCCCCTCGATCAGCGCTTCAAACGGCTTGAGCAAAGGCTCGAATGACGTCGGTGCTTCCAGCACTTGCAGCGCCTGGACGATCGCTTCGATCGTCGACAACGCCCCCGGCCCCGGTGCCTTGCGCAACCGGTATCGGGACACGCCGCCCTCGGCCAAGGTCACCCGTGGCAACGCCGCCAGCAGAGGATTGAGGTGCAACATCTTGCGCGCCTTGCGCCAGGTGCCGTCCGGAACGACGAGCAGCAGCGGCTCGTCGGACTCGCGGTACGCCTGCATCGGCTGCGCGTCGTCGGCAGGGAACAACAAGCGCGCCTGATAGCCGGGCCGGTCCAGCAACGCAGGCAGATCCTCGAAGACTTCACCGACGATTAACTCAGCATTCATCAAACCGAGCGCCGCCAAGCGCGCCGTGTTCAGCGCATGGTTCACTTCGCTTGGATGTTGCAGCAGCAACACCCGGGTGCGGCTGTCGAGGCTCGGGATCAGTGAGCACAGGCAATGGCTTTGCGGGCGCAGGCAGCGAGGGCATTGGGGTCTGGACATGTTTTAGCTCCTTTATGCCGCCGGATTGAGCTGGGCTTTGAGCAGATCGCGGAAGGTCTGGATCAGCGGTTCGCGACTGCGCCCCCGACGCACGATCATCGAGAACGGCGCCTGATAGCCAAACGTGGCCGGCAGCAACACGCGCAAGTCGCCCTTGTCGGCCCAGGCCTGGGCGTAATGCTCGGGCAGGTAACCGATGTAGGCGCCGGAGAGCACCAGAATCAGCTGCGCTTCCATACTTTCCACCGTCGCCGCGCTGTGTTTGAAGCCATGGCGGGCGAGTTCGGCCTGGCTCCAGTAACCGCGTCCGACCATGCGTTGCTGGGTGATGACCTGCTCGGGAATCCGCCGCTCGGTGAACAACGGATGCCGACTGCTGCAATACAGCCAGTGCTGCTCGCGGTACAGCGGCATGTAGACCAGTCCGCTCATGCGCGTGGAAAACGCGCCGATGGCCAAGTCGAGGCGGTTGTCCTGAACGCCAAGCTGCAACTCGTACGGGCTCATCACCGACAAGTGCAAATGCACCGCCGGGTGTTCCTGGGTGTAGGCGCCGATGGCCTCGGCGAATGGCAAAGCCTTGTCGCTGACCGTGGAGTCGATCACGCCGAGGTTCAGCGTGCCGCGCAATTCGCCCTTGAGCGCGGCGGCGTATTGCTCGAAACCTTCGAGCTCGCCGAGCAGGCGCAGGGTTTCCTGATGGAACAGCTCGCCCTTGCTGGTCAGGCTGAACCCGCCCCGCCCGCGATGGCACAACACCAGACCGAGCGCGGCTTCGAGCTGGCTCATGTAAGTGCTGATCGCCGAGGTCGACAGGTTGAGTTCCTGCTGCGCATTGGCAAAACCCTGATGACGCACGACGCTGACGAAAATGCGCAACAGTTTCAGGTCGGGTAAAGCGTTGGCCATGTCTACTCCAAGGATCGTTCCCACGCTCTGCGTGGGAATGCAGCCCGTGACGTTCTGCGTCACCTGCGAATACAGCTGGACGCGGAGCGTCCGTGGATGCATTCCCACGCGGAGCATGGGAACGAGCAGGTGGGAAGTCTGGCATTAGTTTAGAAAAATCTGAACTAAGTTTTTGCCCGTAGCGATTCTTCCGCCGCACTACATTTCGCATCATCGGCCCCACAGCGGCGTCCGAACCTGTGCTGAACAGCGCGCCGACACAAATAAAACAAAGACGATGAGGCCCTACCCGTGGACAAGATTCTTCACCAACCACTGGGCGGCAACGAAATGCCGCGCTTCGGCGGCATCGCCACCATGCTCCGACTTCCCCATGTGCCTACCGCTGCCGGTCTCGACGCTGCCTTCGTTGGCGTGCCGCTGGACATCGGCACTTCGCTGCGCCCCGGCACCCGTTTCGGGCCGCGCGATATCCGCGCCGAATCGGTAATGATCCGCCCGTACAACATGGCCACCGGTGCTGCGCCGTTCGATTCGCTGTCGGTGGCCGACATCGGTGACGTGGCGATCAATACGTTCAACCTGCTCGACGCCGTGCGCATCATCGAAGAAGCCTACGACAACATCCTCGAGCACAACGTCATCCCGATGACCCTCGGTGGCGACCACACCATCACCCTGCCGATCCTGCGCGCCATTCATAAAAAGCACGGCAAGGTAGGCCTCGTGCACATCGATGCTCATGCCGATGTGAACGATCACATGTTCGGCGAGAAAATCGCCCACGGCACCACCTTCCGTCGCGCCGTTGAAGAAGGCCTTCTGGACTGCGACCGCGTGGTGCAAATCGGTTTGCGCGCCCAGGGTTATACCGCTGAAGACTTCAACTGGAGCCGCAATCAGGGTTTCCGTGTGGTGCAGGCCGAAGAGTGCTGGCACAAATCCCTCGCCCCGCTGATGGCCGAAGTGCGCGAGAAAGTCGGCGGCGGCCCGGTGTACCTGAGTTTCGACATCGACGGCATCGACCCCGCCTGGGCGCCTGGTACCGGCACCCCGGAAATCGGTGGTCTGACGACCATTCAAGCGATTGAGATCATTCGCGGCTGCCAAGACCTCGACCTGATCGGTTGCGATCTGGTAGAAGTCTCGCCCGCTTATGACACCACCGGCAACACCTCGCTGCTGGCCGCCAATCTGCTGTACGAAATGCTCTGCGTACTGCCAGGCGTTGTGCACCGCTGAGGGTGGGTCATGAACGAACGTGATCAGGTTTTGCAATCCGCCGCCGATCTGGTGTCGGCATTTGCCCGCAACGATCGCGAAGCTTACTTCGGTGCATTCAGCAGCGACGCAAGCTTCGTCTTCTACACCCTCGACCAGCCATTGCTGTCGCGCGATGCCTATCAGGCGCTGTGGGACAGTTGGCGCGCCGAGGATGGCTTCGAGGTGTTGTCGTGCACTTCGAGCAACGCCTTTGTCAGCCTGCAGGGTGACGTGGCGATTTTCATCCATGACGTGGCCACCGAGCTGCGCATGCAAGGGGAGCAACACTTCAGCCAGGAGCGCGAGACGATTGTGTTCAAGAAACACGCGTCGAGCCTAGAACAACAAGGCCTTTGGCTGGCCTGTCATGAACATTTGTCCGCAATGCCGGAAGGGCTGCCATCCCCTTAGCCAAACAGGTGACGCTCACGCACGATGAGCGCGCCTTTATGATCGGAGCAGATCATGAATAACAACAACAACGACCAAAGCCTTACGCAGATTGAAACCCATGGGGTCGAACAGATCCCGGACAACGAACGCACCGCCGGCCCTGTGGACTTGTTCCGCATGATCTTCGGCGGCGCGAATACCTTTGCCACCGCCGTGCTCGGCAGCTTCCCGGTGCTGTTCGGCCTGTCTTTTCAGGCCGGCGTCTGGGCAATTGTCTCTGGCGTGTTGCTCGGCTCGCTGATCCTTGCGCCGATGGGCCTGTTCGGCCCGCTCAACGGCACCAACAATGCCGTGTCGTCCGGTGCGCACTTCGGCGTGCACGGGCGGATCGTCGGTTCGTTCCTGTCGTTGTTGACCGCCATCGCCTTCTTCTCGCTCTCGGTGTGGAGTTCGGGCGATGCGTTGATCGGTGGAGCGAAACGCCTGATCGGTCTGCCGGAAACCGACCTGACCCTGGGCCTGGCCTACGGGCTGTTCGCGATCCTGGTGCTAACCGTGTGCATCTACGGCTTCCGCTTTTTGCTGTGGGTGAACAAGATCGCGGTGTGGAGCGCCAGCCTGTTGTTTCTGCTGGGTGCTTTTGCGTTCGCCGGACCGTTCGATTCGCACTACGCCGGCACCGTCAGCCTCGGTCAACCGGGCTTCTGGGCAGCGTTCATCGGCGCGGCGCTGGTGGCGATGAGCAACCCGATTTCCTTCGGTGCGTTCCTCGGCGACTGGTCGCGCTATATCCCGCGTGACACCTCCAAGCGCCGCATCATGGGCGCTGTGATCCTCTCGCAAATCGCCACGTTCATCCCGTTCCTGTTCGGCCTGACCACCGCGACCATCGTCGCGATCCAGGCGCCGGACTACATCGCGGCGAACAACTATGTCGGGGGGTTGCTGGCAGTGTCGCCGAGCTGGTTCTTCCTGCCGGTGTGCCTGATTGCGGTGATTGGCGGCATGTCCACTGGCACTACGTCGCTGTATGGCACCGGACTGGACATGTCCAGCGTGTTCCCGCGCGTGCTGTCGCGGGTCAAGGCGACATTGCTGATTGGCGTGCTGTCGATTGCCTTCATCTTCATCGGACGCTTCGCGGCGAACCTGGTGCAGAGCGTGTCGACCTTCGCCGTGCTCATCATCACCTGCACCACGCCGTGGATGGTGATCATGATCATTGGCCTGCTGGTGCGTCGCGGCTTCTACTGCCCGGATGACCTGCAAGTGTTCACGCGTGGCGAACAGGGCGGGCGCTACTGGTTCAGCCACGGCTGGAACTGGCGCGGGCTGGGCGCGTGGATCCCGAGCGCGGCGGTCGGTCTGTGCTTCGTCAATTTGCCGGGGCAGTTTGTCGGCCCGCTGGGCGAACTGGCCGGCGGCATCGACATCAGCCTGCTGGTGACACTGGGCCTGGCGTCAGTGCTGTACATGACGCTGCTGGGCCTGTTTCCGGAGCCGGCGCTGGTGTATGGCCCAACGGATTCGCGCCGAAAAGCCGAAGAAGAACCTGAACTGCGTCAGGCCGCCTGACGCGAATCCCTTGTAGAAGCGAGCCTGCTCGCGATGACGGCGGCACATCCAACCTCGATGTGACTGACCGATCGCTATCGCCAGCAGGCTCGCTCCTACAGGAGGAATTGAATTCAGCCTCACATAAAAAAGACAATCGGAGACACGCCATCATGGCTTTGGATTTATTCGTCGTACTCATCTACGCCGCCGCGATGCTGATTCTCGGCTATTACGGCATGCGCAAGGCCAAGACCCACGAAGATTACCTGGTCGCCGGTCGCAACCTCGGCCCGGGCCTTTACATGGGCACCATGGCCGCAACCGTGCTGGGTGGCGCGTCCACCGTCGGCACCGTGCGCCTGGGTTACGTGCATGGCATTTCCGGCTTCTGGCTGTGCGCGGCACTGGGGTGCGGCATCGTCGCGCTGAACCTGTTCCTCGCCAAACCGCTGCTGAAACTCAAAGTGTTCACCGTCACTCAGGTGCTGGAAAAACGCTACAACCCGATGGCCCGTACCGCCAGCGCGACCATCATGCTGGCCTACGCGCTGATGATCGGCGTGACCTCGATCCTGGCGATCGGCACCGTGCTGCAAGTGCTGTTCGGCCTGCCGTTCTGGATGTCCGTGCTGCTGGGCGGTGGTGTGGTGGTGATCTACTCGACCATCGGCGGCATGTGGTCGCTGACCCTGACCGACATCGTCCAGTTCGGTATCCAGACCGTCGGCCTGATGTTTGTGCTGTTGCCGATCTGCCTGTACCGCGTCGGTGGCTGGGATCAACTGGTCGCGCAATTGCCGGCCGCCAGCTTCAACTTCACCAGCATCGGCTGGGACACGATCATCACCTACTTCATGATTTATTTCTTCGGCATCCTGATTGGCCAGGACATCTGGCAACGGGTGTTCACCGCCCGCAGCGAAAAAGTCGCCCGGTATGCCGGCACCTCGGCCGGCATCTATTGCATCATTTACGGCCTCGTTTGCGCTCTGATCGGCATGGCGGCGCATGTACTGATTCCGGATCTGGACAACGTCAACAACGCCTTCGCCGCCATCGTCAAAGTCTCGCTGCCTGACGGCATCCGTGGCCTGGTGATCGCCGCTGCGCTGGCCGCGATGATGTCCACTGCCAGTGCCGGCCTGCTGGCGGCGTCCACCACGCTGACCGAAGACCTGCTGCCGAAACTGCGCAAAGGCAAACCGTCGAACGTGGCCATCAACCGCCTCTTCACAATGCTGACTGGCATCGTTGTGTTAGGCATCGCTTTGGTGGTCAACGATGTGATTAGCGCTTTGACCCTGGCGTACAACCTGCTGGTCGGCGGCATGCTGATCCCTCTGATGGGGGCGATCTTCTGGAAACGCGCGACGACAGCCGCTGCAATCACCGCGATGACGTTGGGCTTCGCTACGGCGCTGATCTTCATGATCACCGACGGCATGGACGCCAACACGCCGATCTACTACAGCCTGGGCGTCAGCCTGGTGAGTTTCGTGCTGGTGAGCCTGCTCTCCCGTCGCCCGAACCTGGTGACCAGCGCCGTCTAAGCTGAAGCGGTAGCAACAACTTTCTTCGACGGGTGTGGCGTCGGTTGCCATACCCGTTTTTTTCGCCTGAAGGAATGTGCTGATGAAAATTGTTTCGCGCGATCAGTGGTTCGACGTGCAAACCCTGAGCGACGGAGTGCGCCTGATTCACGAGCCGTTTATTCGGCCCTTCTACCGCTGCAACCTCTGGCACATACAGGGGCGGGACAAGGATCTGCTGCTCGACAGCGGCTCGGGGCTGGTCAGCCTGCGCGAGCAACTGCCGTGGCTGACCGAGCGGCCGCTGGTGGCGGTGGCGAGTCATTGCCACTTTGACCACATCGCCGGGCATCATGAGTTCGCCGAACGGTTGGTGCATCCGGCCGAAGCCGACATCCTTGCCGCGCCGGACGGTGAAAACGACCTGAGCCGCGCTTTTGTCGGTGACGACATGTTCGAAGCACACCCCGACTGCCCGCTGTGTTACGCCGAATACCGGGTCAAAGCCGCGCCGGCCTCCGGGTTTGTCGAAGACGGCGACGTGCTGGATCTGGGCAATCGAACGTTGCAAGTGCTGCACACTCCGGGGCATTCACCGGGCGGAATCAGCCTGTACGAGGCTGCCACCGAAACGCTGTTCAGCGGCGACATCATCTACGACGGACCGCTGATCGAAGACGCCTACCATTCCAATCTGGATGACTATGCCGCCAGCCTTCGGCGCCTGCAGGCTTTGCCTGTCCGCACCGTACACGGCGGGCATTTCGGCAGTTTTTCGGGTGAGCATTTACGCTCGATGATTGACCAATGGCTGCGCCGACATGGCTGAGGCCTGCTGTACTGAAATGATCTTCACTGTGCGATCTTCGCCATGAAACGAGCCGCCGTGCGTGCCGCCGTGCATGCGTACATCAGTCGACTGCTGGAAAACCGCCCGTTCAACGACGGCACGAGTCTGGTGGAGTTGGGCCTGGACAAGGCGGATATCGAGGATCTGATCTTTCACCTGGAGGATGAACTGGGGCTGACCGCGTTTACGGCTGAGGAGGATCAGTTGCTCAGCTCGGCGAGAACCGCGAATGACCTGAGCCGGTTTCTGCTGATGATCGCGCGGCACTAGAAGCAAAAGATCGCAGCCTGCGGCAGCGCCTACACCGTTTGATGTAGGCGCTGCCGCAGGCTGCGATCTCTTGATCTTGTGATCTTTTAAACCCTTTACCGCCGACGCGGCTGACGCCGACGCTGTTCATCATCCGTGCGAATCGGGATCGGTTGCATAGGCGGCTCGATCAAGCCAAGGGCAACACCCAAGTCGTGAAGCCAGTTTTGAATTTTCTCTTTCATCGTCGTGCCCCCTTGGGGTGGTGCTGAGCGGCTGGAATTCTGTAGCCACTTCGCACTGATAATAGTCTGAAGTGCTACGAAATGCTTGGCCAAATCGGCAATGATCTGTTACTGAATTGATCCAAATCATCTTCCATTCGTTCAAGCGATTTCTCGGGTTTGTGTCGGAGCCGCGGGATAGAGCCTCTGTAAGCCGTCCGGCGCTTCGTCCGTTCAGTGTTGGCCGAGGGCTTTGCGCAGTCGCCGACGCACCCACTGCTCAGCGCTGACGAACGTGATGCCAAGCAGCACCAGTACCGCGCCCGCGACAAAGTTCAGGCTCAACTTTTCTCCGAGTAACAGCACGCCGAAGGTCACGCCGAACAACGGCGTCATGAACGAAAACACCGCCAGGTTGGCGGCCAAGTACCGACGCAGCAGCCAGAACCAGACCAAGTAGCTGCAGAACGACACCACCAATCCCTGAAACAGCACGCTGCCCACCGCCACCGCAGTCAGGCTGACGTGGGTGATCTGGCCGCTCATCAGCGCAATCAACAGCAGTCCGAGGAAACCGACGATCAACTGATAAAACAATGTCAGCGTCACCGGTGCTTCAGACAGTTTTGAAGCACGCACCACCACCGTGGTCGCGCCCCAACTGGCGCCGGCCAGCACGCCAAGGGCATCGCCCAGCAACATGCGTCGGTCGAGGTTGTCCCACGAAACGCCGCCGGCAAAAGCAATGGCGATGCCGACAAAGGCGAGGAAAATCCCCAGCCATTGCACCGGCCGCAGGCGCTCGCTCGGCAATAGAAAATGCACGCCCAGCGCCGTGAAAATCGGCGCGGTATAGAGAAACACCGACATGTGCGCGGCAGTGGTCAGTTGCAAACCTTCGGAGATGAAATAGAACTCCAGCCCGAACAGCGCACCGGCCAGCAAGCCACCGCGCCAGGTGCTTCCGACCTGATCCCAGCCGCCCTTCCAGCAGATCAGCAATCCTACAAGCAACGCGGAAATTCCCGACCGCCCGGCCGCCTGCATCACTGGCGCGATGTCGGTTGCCGCCCATTTGATCATGACCTGCTGAATACCCCAGACCAGACACAGACCGATCATCACTTGCAGGGCAAAACCGTCGGCATTGCGCCGACTGACACTCATCGCAGCCTCTCCATTTCACGCAACATGGCAGTCATCCAATCGTCAAAACAAAACCCCGGATCAATGTCCGGGGCGAATAGTCATTCGGTGGATTATTCACCAGTTGCGCAAAAATTACCGCCAGGCAACTTGTTTAAAATCTCCCCTGTGGGAGCGAGCCTGCTCGCGAATAGGCCAGCCCAGTCACCGCCGACCAAAACTAAACCCTCACAAACCGATTAGCCGCCCAAAACCCCATCACACACATCAGCGCTGTCGCCACCGTCCCCCACGCCCAATCCATCAACGTCACCTGCATCGACCAACCGCGCAACGTCGCCCAGTTAGTCAGGTCATAGGTGCCATACGCCACCAACCCCAGCAACGCGCCCATTCGCCCGGCATGTTGCCAAGTGCGCGCCGGCAAGATCACAAACACCAGGCAACCGAAAACATACAGGCAATAAAAAACCGCGGCTGGAAACAGCAGCGGTTTATCAAGCATCAGCGAACCGAGCAACAATCGATAGGTCGGGGCCATGAACACGCCCAACCAGAGGCCATCAAGTACCAGAAACGTCACCAGGGCGGCAACGTAAGCAATCAACGCTTTCTTCATCACCGCCGCCCTCTTGCATAGGAGCTGCCGCAGGCTCTGGCCGCGGCAGTTCTACATGGAGCGTTTGGGAATCAGGTTAGTTCAATGCGGTCGGCGTGAATGACGATCTTGCCGTCTTTGTACAACGAACCGATAGCCTTCTTGAAGTTACCCTTGCTGACACCAAACAGACTGCTGATCAGCGCTGGATCGCTCTTGTCGCTGACAGGCAACGTGCCGTCATTTTCACGCAACTTGGCGAGGATTTTCGAGTTCAGGCTGCTGGCTGCTTCCTGACCGACCGGTTGCAGGCTCAGGCTGATCTTGCCGTCGGCGCGCACTTCCTTGATGAAGCCTTTCTCACGCATGCCGGAACGCATGAACTTGAAGATTTCATTCTTGTGGATCAAGCCCCAATGCTTGTTATTAATGATCGCCTTGAAACCCATATCGGTGGCTTCCGCCACCAGAATGTCGACTTCCTGGCCCGGGCTGTAGCTGGCCGGGGTCTTGTCGAGGTAGCGATCCAGCCGCGCGGTCGCGGTGATACGACGGGTGTGTTTGTCGAGGTAGGCGTGCACGACGCAGTATTCGCCGGCGGTCATTTGGCGCTTTTCTTCGGAATACGGCAGCAGCAGATCCTTCGGTAGACCCCAGTCGAGGAACACGCCGATGCTGTTGACTTCCACAACTTTCAAACTGGCGAAATCACCGACCTGAACTTTCGGTTTTTCGGTGGTGGCGATGAGTTTGTCATCGCTGTCCAGATAAATGAAAACGTTGAGCCAATCCTCATCTTCGCTGGGAATATCTTTAGGGATATAACGGTTGGGCAAAAGAATCTCGCCGTCGGCCCCGCCGTCCAGATATAAACCGAAGTTAGTGTGTTTAACCACTTGCAAACTGTTGTAGCGCCCGACTAAAGCCATTTCCAATACCCTCATTGCGTGGGCGGCATTCTACCCGTTTTTGCCGGACGCGTTCGCGGCCGAACGGCCACAGGCGTGAAAATCCGTGGGCGCCCGGTTCAATGGTTATTTGACGGCTTCTGACTGCCGCTCGTCAGGACGACATCGCTTGCACGAACGCCTCAGGCTCTATGGCAAGAGCGCTTACAACCACAAATGTCCGTAATAAAAACAGTAGGTTAGCGAAAGTCGCTGGATAGGAACCCGACAATATTGCAGTACTTGGCCAGGTTATTCCGGGGGATATTTGCCAAGCAATTGTCAAGTATTTCCTGTACGATGCCTGGCCGAGTTACTTTCTGAAAGGTTAATGGCCGCCATGCGCGTAAAAGCATCCAACAGCAAAGCAAAGCCAGCTCCAGCCGTTGAAACCAGCGAATCGATCAACGACCAGATCGCGGCATTCCTCAAATCCGGTGGCGAAATCCAGCAAATTGCCAAGGGCGTCAGCGGCCAGACATTCGGCCCGTCCAAGCAGATCAGCCTGGGCAAGAAGTAAGATCCGGTAACACACCCGTCCCAAGGCGCTTTGAGCTTCGAAGCGTCTGGACTGGCACCACTCGCAATCCCCCTCCCCAGTTCAACCAATCTCATAGAAATCGACGAACGGCCTTCGACGCCGATCATTCGCCGGTATCCTTGCACGCGTCTGGATCAAGCGTTTCAGCAGGTTCGCCCGCCTGCCCTCGCTGTTCATGGAGCGAAGCATGCTTAAACATTCTTTTTGTTTATCATTCGTAGGCCTTTTGGCCTGCTCGACTGCGCATGGGCAAATCTTCCAGCGAGAACTCGGCGACTTCGATCTTAAACTGGGCACAACCCCAAGCCGGAGCATGGCTCAAGGACTGGTCAAGCCCGCTTCGATAGGCTCGTTTCATGGCGGCCTCGACCTGAGCCACATCAGCGGCCTTTACGTCGGGCAGTGGTCGCCGAGCGTCGGTATCGCGCCGGGCACCAACCTTGAAGTGGACTCCTACGTCGGCTTCAAACAACCCTTCGATCAAACCCTTGGCTACGAAGTCGGGCTGATCCACTACAGCTATCCAAGCCTGGACACCCTCGACAGCCAGGAAATATTCGGCGGCCTCACCCTGCTCGGCAGTCGTTTTGGCGCGGCATTCAGCGATGACCCCGATAAACAGAACAGCACACTGTTTGCCGATCTCGGTGGCAACCAGCCGTTCGGCATCGGCATCAGCATGAAATACACGACCCACAGTTTGACTTCGCCGGTCGCTGTCGACGGCGGTTATGTCAGCAGTTTCACCGATTGGTCGGTGAAATTTTCCCGCCCGTTCATGGGTGTCGACCTCGACCTGACCTACAGCAATTCCAGCCTGAGCGGCAGCGATTGCTCGGCCTACTCGGGCCACAACAGCGAGTGCGACGGACTGGTCACGCTCAGGGCCGAACGCGCTTTCTATTGATCGGCTGAACTGCCGCGCGCATCCTGCGTCCACATAAGAATCAGACTTCGAAGCCAGGCCCACGCAAGGATTCGCCCATGTCTCGCTGGTTCAGAAACATCGCCTTGCTGCTTATCGTCAGCCTCGCCCTCGGCGCTTGCAGCCGCGTGGGCCTGGCCTATCGCAATCTCGACGTGATCATTCCGTGGACGCTCAGCGACTACCTGGACATGAACGGCGAGCAAAAAGACTGGTTCAACGACCGCCTCAAGGATCATTTGAGCTGGCATTGCACTACGCAACTACCGGGCTACCTCGACTGGCTGGATCGCTTGCAAGCGATGGTCGAAACCAATCAAGTCACCGACGCCGCACTGCAGACCCGCACCGTTGAAGCCAAACAAGCCATCGCCCAGACTGCCCGGGAAATCACCCCATCGGCCGTCGAATTGCTGCAAGGGCTGGACGACAAGCAAGTCGCGGAAATGAACGACGCCTTCGCCAAGGACTTGCGCAAACGTCAGCAGGAATACCTCAAGCCGCCACTGGCGCAGCAGATCAAGGAACGCGCCGAGCGCATGAACAAGCGCCTCAACGACTGGCTCGGCCCACTCAGCGACACCCAGAAGCAGCGCGTCGTTGCGTGGTCGACGGCGCTGGGCGACCAGAACACCCAGTGGATCGCCAATCGGGCGCACTGGCAGACCCAATTCAGCGCGGCCGTTGCGCAGCGACACAGTCCTGAATTCCCACAACGGATCGAGACGCTTCTGGTGGAACGCGAGCGTTTGTGGACAGCGGATTACAAAAAGGCCTACGCCAATACTGAAGCGCAAGGGAGGGCGCTGGCGGTGGATTTGATGGCCGAGAGCACCCCGGAACAGCGTGAGCGGTTGTTGAAGAAAATCGAGGGCGTTCGCAAGGACTTCAGCGATTTGAAATGTTTGAAAGCGGCTAACCAGGGTTAAAGATCAAAAGATCGTCCAAACGCGGCCCGAGCCTGCGACAGCTCCTAAGAAGCTGCCGCAGGCTGCGATCTTTTGATTTTGATCTAGGCAATCTGCGCCTTCGACGCAACCTCATCAAACGTAAACTCATCCAGCGCATCGTCCTGATCATCCAGCACCTGCCGCGGATGGTCATTGCCGGGAATGCTGCTGTCGATCAGGCTCAGCAATCGCGAACCCCGGGCCGTCAGCACAAAATTCTCGCCATTGCCGCCCTCCTCCTCCGGCCGAGGCTCGATATAGCCCCGCTCCAGCAATAGCTTTTCATACTCGCAGGCCA
The DNA here is from genome assembly GCF_021605415.1 of Pseudomonas syringae. Classification (GTDB taxonomy): domain Bacteria; phylum Pseudomonadota; class Gammaproteobacteria; order Pseudomonadales; family Pseudomonadaceae; genus Aquipseudomonas; species Aquipseudomonas syringae_S. The sequence goes on along the minus strand of NZ_WKEQ01000006.1, from coordinate 6,129 downwards.
GCGTTTTCAGATGATCCAGATTCCCGACCGACTCGCCCGCCGATGCTTTTTCCGCCGCATGCTGCTCAGCGTAAGGCCGTGGCGTGAAGTTATGGCCGGCGCTGTTCTGCACTTCGTGCAGCAAGCGTTCAATCAAATCCCAGTTATAAGTCGTCATCCTGATTCAACCTCCGGTGCCCAAGCATGAGTGGGGCTCATTGGTTGTGACCGAAGCGGGCCGCCGCCGTTCAGCCGGGATCGGCGTACCGACCGGCGGTTTGTCGATTTGCCACCCGGTCAAACGACTAGGCTGGGTAAACGGGTTTAATTCCTCAGGAGAAATCGCCATGAACATTGAGAATCATCCGGTGGTGTCGCGCGAAGAATGGGTCGCCGCCCGTAAGCAACATCTGCTTCACGAAAAAGCCTTCACCAAGGAGCGCGACCGGCTCTGCGCCGAACGCCGGGCGCTGCCTTGGGTGAGGATCGATAAGGACTACCACTTTCAAGGCGCAAACGGCGAACTCAGACTGGCTGACCTGTTTGGCGACAAGAGCCAACTCATCGTCTATCACTTCATGTTCGCTGAAGGCTGGGAGGAAGGCTGCCAGGGTTGTTCGTTTCTTTCCGATCATATCGATGGCGCGAATCTGCATCTGGCACATCACGATATTGCGGTGGTTGCGGTGTCGCATGCACCGTTCGCCCAGTTCCAAGACTTCAAACAGCGGATGGGCTGGCAGTTTGACTGGGTTTCGTCAGAAGGCTGCGATTTCAATTATGACTTTGGGGTTTGTGCCAGGGCTGAAGAAGTTGCTGCAGGAAAGGCTACGTACAACTACGAAACGACTGACAGTGTTGAGGAGGAAATGCCTGGGCTCAGCGTTTTTTATCGAAACGACAAGGGTGAGATATTTCACACCTATTCAACGTACGCGCGCGGTCTGGATATGCTGGTCGGCGCCTATAATTACCTCGACCTCACGCCCAAAGGCAGGAACGAAGAGGAGATCATGGAGTGGGTGCGGCATCATGACCGGTATGAAGAGACCGCCCAATCCAGTTGCTGCCACAGCGAAATCTCCCACTGAACTTTCCTGACATTGCGTCCTCAACCGGGTAACCCGCCTTAACCGGAACCGAGGCACGACTCCCATGAAAATACTGCCCAAGATTATCGTCGCCGCCACCCTCGCCTGCGCCCTTCCCGCCTGGGCATGCACGCCCGAAGAAGCTACCGCCAAGCGTGAACAGCTGGCGAAAGAAGTCACCAGGCTGACCGAGCAGAATCCGGCCAAGGCCAAGGAAATCAACGCTGAGTTGCAGAAGATGGATTTGGGCACAGCCAGTGCGGACCTGCCGGACAAGTGCCAGTTGATTGATCAGCGGTTGAAAGAGTTGGATGCCGCCGAGAAAAAAGCAGAAAGCTAAGATTAAAAGACGTAAAAAAACCGGACATCGTCCGGTTTTTTTATGGCTCGCTGAACAGCTTACTCAGCCGCAGGCTCAGCCGGCTTACGGCGCTTCAGCGGTGCCATGCCATCGCTGCTCACCAGTGCGTCCGGCTTCGGACGGTTGGCGCTCTTGCGTTTGGTCGGGGTCTTGGCGGCGGTTTTTTTCTTGTCGCCCTTGGCGTCGGTCTTTTTCTTCTTCACGCCGACGGCTTTGCCCGAGGCCTTGACCTTTTTCGGCCCGCCGTAGGTGCCTTTAACTTCCTTGATCGTGCGGCGCTCGAAGCTTTGCTTGAGGTAGCGCTCGATGCTCGACATCAGGTTCCAGTCGCCGTGGCAGATCAACGAGATCGCCAGACCGTCATTGCCGGCGCGGCCGGTACGACCGATGCGGTGAACGTATTCGTCGCCGCTGCGTGGCATGTCGAAGTTGATCACCAGATCCAGCCCGTCGACGTCCAGGCCGCGCGCGGCAACGTCGGTGGCCACCAGAATCTTCACGCCGCCCTGCTTCAGACGATCGATCGCCAGTTTGCGATCCTTCTGGTCTTTCTCGCCGTGCAGCACGAACGCCTTGTATTCCTGAGCCACCAGGCGACCGTAGATGCGGTCGGCCATGGCGCGGGTGTTGGTGAACACGATGGCTTTTTGATAAGTCTCGTTGGCCAGCAACCAGTTGACGATCTGTTCTTTGTGCTGGTTGTGGTCGGCGGTGATGATCTGCTGACGGGTCGTCGAGTTCAGCTGGCTGACCGCGTTGAGCTGCAAGTGCTCAGGGTTGTTCAGCACTTTGGCAATCATCTCGCGCAGGCCGGAACCGCCGGTGGTGGCGGAGAACAGCATGGTCTGCTGACGGTTCGGGCATTCATCGACCAGACGCTGTACGTCTTCGGAGAATCCCATGTCGAGCATGCGGTCGGCTTCGTCGAGCACCAGCACTTCGACTTCCTTGAGGTCGAGGTTGCCGGCGTTCAGTTGCTCGATCATCCGGCCCGGGGTGCCGATCAGGATGTCCGGCACTTTACGCAGCATCGCCGCTTGTACCTTGAAATCTTCGCCACCGGTGATCAGGCCGGACTTGATGAAGGTGAACTGCGCAAAGCGTTCGACTTCTTTCAAGGTCTGCTGGGCCAGTTCGCGGGTCGGCAGCAGGATCAGCGTCTTGATGCTGACGCGAACCTTGGCCGGGCCGATCAGGCGATTGAGGATCGGCAGAACGAAAGCGGCGGTTTTGCCACTACCGGTTTGCGCCGTCACCCGCAGGTCACGCCCTTGAAGCGCCAGCGGAATAGCCGCTGCTTGCACAGGCGTAGGCTCGACAAATTTAAGCTCGGCCACAGCTTTAAGCAGGCGTTCGTGCAGGGCGAATTCGGAAAACACGGGTGCTACCTCGAAGATATGCAAAAAAACAGCTGCATAGGTTACCGGTTTCGAGCGCTCAGGCCGAGTTTCTTTATACGAATGGTGGCAATCAGTGGCTTTTTTATTGCCGGAATTGTCCTGAATCGTAATAGATCGCGTGTTAAGTGCTCTAATCCACCATCGCGTCTTACAGAAGAATCGTTTCACTTATGGATATCAAACAGCTCTGGCTCAACGTTCAAGACCTTTGGGGTGCCCTCGATCAGCACCCGCTGTTGCATGCCAGCCTCGGTTTTCTGGTGCTGCTGGTGATCGCACTGTTGCTCGGACGAGTGGCGCGTTATCTCATTCTGCATGCCAGCCGCATGCTCGGCCGCCAGCCTGCGTTGCACTGGATCAATGACTTGCGCCATAACAAGGTGTTTCAGCGGCTGGCGCAGATGACGCCGTCGCTGGTGATCCAGTTCGGCCTGCATCTGGTGCCGGATTTGAGTAACACGGCAATGACGGTTCTCGGCAACATCGCCATGGCTTTCACGATCCTTTTTCTGCTGCTGGCGATCACCGCCCTGCTCAACGCTTTGCTCGACATCTATGCGCGCACCGAACACGCCCGCACCCGTTCGATCAAAGGCTACGTGCAACTGGCGAAAATGGTGTTGTATGTGTTCGGCGCGATCATCATTGTCGCCACCCTGATTGACCGTTCGCCGCTGTTGCTGCTGTCGGGTCTGGGGGCGATGTCGGCGGTGATTCTGTTGGTCTACAAGGACACGCTGCTGTCATTCGTCGCCAGCGTACAGTTGACCAGCAACGACATGTTGCGGGTCGGCGACTGGATCGAAATGCCGCAGGTCGGTGCCGATGGCGACGTGGTCGACATCACCCTGCACACGGTCAAGGTGCAATAGTTTGACAAGACCATCGTGTCGATCCCGACCTGGCGCCTGATGTCCGAGTCGTTCAAGAACTGGCGCGGCATGCAGCAATCCGGCGGGCGACGCATCAAGCGCAGCCTGTTTATCGACGCCAGCGGCGTGCGGTTCATCCGTGATGACGAAGAAGAAAAACTCTCGCAGGTGCATCTGCTCACCGATTACATGAGCCGCAAGAAAGCTGAACTCAAGGCCTGGAACGAAGCCCAGGGCAATGTGGCGGCGATGTCGGCGAATCGGCGGCGCATGACCAACATCGGCACGTTCCGCGCCTATGCCTTGGCCTATCTGAAGAGTCACCCGGAGATTCAGCCGAACATGACCTGCATGGTGCGCCAGATGCAGACCACGGCGCAGGGCATTCCGCTGGAAATCTACTGCTTCACCCGCACCACGGCGTGGGGCGATTACGAGCGGATTCAGGGGGATATTTTCGATTATCTGCTGGCGGTGTTGCCGGAGTTTGGCCTGAGCCTGTACCAGCAGCCGAGTGGCGGGGATTTGCGGGCGGGGTTGTTGCCAGCGGTGCTGGGCTCGGCCGCAATTCCCGAGCCTGAAAAACACCTCATGTAAACCACAATCCCCCTGTAGAGCTGCCGCAGGCTGCGATCTTTGAATCTTCAAACATCAAGATCAAAAGATCGCAGCCTGCGGGGAGAGCAGTTACTTGGCTTGGCGTTGTGGGGCGTTGTGCACCATGGTGTAGGCGTAATCCACGCCCATGCCGTATGCGCCGCTGTGTTCCAGCACCAGTTCCATTACCGCTTCGTAAGTCTCTTTGTGTGCCCAGTCACGCTGGTATTCGAGCAGCACTTGCTGCCAGGTCACTGGAACCGCGCCGGCCTGAATCATGCGTTGCACCGACATGTCATGGGCTTCTTTGGTGGTGCCGCCGGAGGCATCAGTCACGATGTAGACCTCGTAACCTTCAGCCAGCGCTTCCAGTGCCGGGAAGGTCAGGCAAACCTCGGTCCACAGCGCAGCGATGATCAGTTTCTTGCGCCCGGTGGCCTTCACCGCATCAACCAATGCCTTGTCTTCCCAGGAGTTCATCGAGGTGCGCTCGATCGGCTTTTGATCCGGGTGAACCGCCAGCAGCTCCGGCCAGATGTAACCGCTGAAGCTGGCGGTTTCCACCGAGGTGTAGATCGTCGGTACGTTGAAAATTTTCGCCGCTTTGGCCAGGCCGACGGTGTTGTTCTTCAGGGTCTGACGGTCAATCGACTGCACGCCGAAAGCCATTTGTGGCTGGTGGTCGATCAGGATCAGGGCGGAGTTAGCAGGGTTCAGCAGTTCACGGATAGACATGGCGCGTTCCTTTTGATGTCGATTTCAAGTGTTAATCAGTAAGAGTGAGTCGAGGCGTTTGGCCGTCTGCGGCGTTGTTGTCTCGGCTTGGATGTCACTTTAGGGGCTAGCGCACAAAGGGACAATTACCTAAAATCGAGAATCATTGATTCCAATTTGGGGACAATCCTTGGATCGCATCGAATGCATGCGCGCCTTCGTGGTGACGGTCGGTGAGAACGGCTTCGCCGCCGCTGCCCGGGCCATGGATGTGCCGCGCTCGAAAGTCAGTAAACAGATTCAGGCACTGGAAGAAGCCATCGGTGTGCAATTGCTGCAACGCACCACACGCAGCCTGCACTTGACCGAAGCAGGCGCCGAATATTTCGAGGCGGCGCGGGAAGTCATCGCCGCGCTGGACGAGGCCGAGCAACGGGCACGGGACGGGATCGGCGAGCTGCGCGGCGTGCTCCGGGTCAACGCGCCGATGTCGTTCGGTCTACGACGGTTGGGCAAGTTGATTCCGCTGTTCCATGAGCAACACCCAAACATCGAGTTGCAACTGGTGCTCAGCGATCAGCAGGTGGATCCGGTGCGCGGCGGTTTCGACGTGACCATCCGCATCGCCAGCCTGCCTGATTCGAGCATGATCGCGCGGCAACTGGCCCCCGCGCCGCGCATCATGGTCGCCTCTCCCGCTTACCTCGAACGCGCGGGAGTACCGCAGATGCCACAAGATCTGCGCGCCCATCAGTGTCTCAACTATGGCTATCTGCAGAGCGGTGTCAGTTTGCAATTGAGCAACGGCAAGGAAACGCAGCGAGTCAACGTCACTGGCCCCTTACACGCGAACAACGGGGATTTGCTCGCGCAGGCGGCCGAGGCCGGCATGGGGATCGCGTTGTTGCCGGACTTCATCGTCGAGGAGGGTTTGGCGGCAGGGCGCCTGGTGGCGGTAATGTGTGAATGGCAGGCTCCGGCGATCAGCGTCAACGCCGTGTATTCATCGGCGCGGCGAGTGCCGCAGAAGACCCGGGCGTTTGTCGAGTTTCTGGTGGCGCAGCTCGCCCCTGCCCGAGTCGAGCCCGTGTAGCAGCCTTCGCCAGCTCCTACAC
>NZ_WKEQ01000059.1 GCF_021605415.1 Pseudomonas syringae | reverse complement strand
GACCATAGAGCGTTGGAACCACCTGATCCCATCCCGAACTCAGCAGTGAAACGATGCATCGCCGATGGTAGTGTGGGGTTTCCCCATGTGAGAGTAGGTCATCGTCAAGATTAAATTCCGAAACCCCTATCTGCGTATGCAGGTAGGGGTTTTGTTTTAGTAGAAGTTCAAGTTTTTGCTGGCACGTTATCGAGTAACGGGCTGGTCACAGAATTTCTTGACGACCATAGAGCGTTGGAACCACCTGATCCCATCCCGAACTCAGTAGTGAAACGATGCATCGCCGATGGTAGTGTGGGGTTTCCCCATGTGAGAGTAGGTCATCGTCAAGATTAAATTCCGAAACCCCTGTCTGCATTAGCAGACAGGGGTTTTGTCGTTTCAGATGTCTGCTTTTGATGTAGAAAGATGCAAAACAAGCGAGCAAGCACGCTCTGACGATCTCGGTGGCTCAAAAATACTCAGTTCACCGAAAATTTGTAGAGCGAGCCCACTCGCTATGGCAACAGCAGCCAGCACCAGGCAAAAAGCCTTACACAAACAACTTCAATACATTCTCCATCGCATCATCGGCAAATCCCTGGACGAAATCCTTGAAGCCGGGCAATGCCTCCGGCCCGCCGCTGGCCGGGTCGGCAATGATCGTCCAGGTCGCTCGCGACTTGCTTGCGCCCAGCGTCTCCACATTCATCGCCGCCCATAGATTGGCCACGCCCAGCGTGTTGTAGATCGTTGTCCAGGTCATGCTCAACGCCTTGTCGTCCCGGGAGTTGAGTTGCTCGACCACCAGATTGCCGTCCTTGAAAAATTTCTTGCGCAGCGAGGCAACGCCCTCTCCGGTCATTTCGATGTGTGAGAGCGAGGGAATGAAGCGGTCAAAACCGCCGAAGTTGCCCACCACTGCCCAGACTTGTGCCGCGCCGGCCGGAATCTCCACCGAGGACACAACGTGGCAGCCGTGAGGGTTTTTGATCAGGGTGTCGGGTTGCAGAGTGTTCATTTTGTTGCTCCTTCTTCAGATGAAATTGATTTCTCTCAGGTAGTCACAGCCGCGCCTGAGCAGCGCCGGAGATTTTTCCGGGTAGCGCGCGCCCATCTGCCGCACGCCGGCCTGTGCGTTGGCGTGGCCGATCAGTGAGGTGTCACCGATATCTTCCTCGAAGCCGTTGAGGTAGAAGCCGAGCACGCCGAACAGCGCGTTGTCTGCATCGACCCGGCCTAGTTGCTGCTGCCAGTCGGCCACGCTGACCAGAGAGAACTCGCTGCCGGTGTCGCGGAACGAGGCGACGTAGGCGTCCCAGCTCAGAGGCTGCGGGTTGTGCAAGTTGAACACCGCCTGCTGCGGCGAATATCGACTGGCGTGAAAGGCAATGAAGCGCGCAAGAAAATCCACCGGCATCAGGTCGAAATTCAACGCGAAGGCCGGCACTTGCCCAAGCTGAATCGAGCCTTTGAGCATCAGCATCAGACGGTTTTTATGTGGCTGGCACACGCCGCTGTGGCTGTTGAAGCTGATGTTGCCGGGGCGATACAGATTGACCCGCACGCCGCGCTCCCGGGCGCGTTCGAGGAGGCGTTCGCCGACCCATTTCGACAGGTTGTAGCCGTTGCGAATGTAGATCGGTGGTGTCGGCGCGGCGGGGAGTTCCAGCACCTGACCATCGGCGTCAACGGTGCTGGAGGCCGATAGTGTCGAGACGAAATTGAAGATTTTCTTGCAGCGCCCTTCGCACAGGCGCAGCAGCTCGAATATCGGCTCGACGTTGTCCGCTGCCAGCGACTCGTAATCGAGTACGTGATTGACGTTGGCAGCGTTGTGCACCAACGCACCGAACGTCTGATCCAGACGCTGGTAATCCGCGTCGGGCAGGCCGAGTTGCGGACGGCTGATGTCCGCCGCATAAACTCGCACACGCGTCATGTCTAAATGCTCGAGACGGTTTTCCCTCAATGCCTGGGCAAAGCGTTGCGGCGCTGTGAGGCCGCCACCTTCGCGCACAAGGCACGCAACTTCGCTGGCGCCCCAGGCCAGCAGCGCCTCGACGATGTGCACGCCAACAAAACTGTTGGCGCCGGTGACGATCACTTTGTGCACATCGCCCATGCGGTTGACCTGCAGCGGCTCGATGTCCAGCGCTCGCTCCGCGTCGGCCATCGCTTGCGCACTTAGCACGGCAATATCGTTGGCGCCGCGCACGAGAGTGGCGAGCTTGATGATCGTCGGCAGTTCGATGAAGCGGTTGATTGAAATGCTGCGGCCAAATTCCTCGCGCAATCGCAGCAGCATGCGTGACAACAGAATGGAATGACCGCCAAGATTGAAGAAGCTTTCGTCGGTGGAAATGTCGCTGGTCGGCAGCTCCAGCAACTCTGCCCAGATGTCCAGCAACAGCGACTCGTCCGCGTTAGTGGGCAAACAGATCGAATGGTTTTCCTGAACACTGACCGGTAGTGCGAGCAGGGCATTGCGATCGATCTTGCCGTTGCTGGCGAACGGCATGTCCGCCAGTTCACTCCAGGCCACGGGTTGCATGTAGTCGGGCAAAAACTCTTGCGCGTGTGCTTGCAGGGCTTCACGGGCGGCACCCGTTTGCTGCTCCTGCGGTTGAGCGAGGAACGCCAGAATCCGCCGTTGGCTATCGATCACCACCGCCACTTGCCGGTACAAACGGCTCTCGCGCAAACAGCGTTCGATCTCTTCCGGCTCGACGCGCAAGCCCCTGATCTTCACTTGATTGTCCCGGCGTCCGCACAGCTCGATGCCGTGCTCGCCCCACTTGGCCATGTCGCCGCTCCGGTATGCGCGCAGGCGCCGGCCGTCCGGCAGATCGAGGCTCAGATAACGCTCAGCGGTTTGCTGTGGATTGTTCAAATAACCCAGGCACACGCCGGGACCGATGATGAACAATTCGCCGACGTCCTGCCCGGCCACCGGTTGCAGATCATCATCGAGAATCAGCACCTGACTGTTGGCAATCGGCCCGCCGAGGCTGCGGTTGCTGTCGCCGGGCAGCAATTGCCGAGCGGTGATCAGCACCGTGGCTTCTGTGGGGCCGTAGAGGTTGTGCAGCTTGCCCTGGCGGGTGAGTTGCTCAATGACGAACGGCTCGCAGACATCGCCCCCCGTCATAACCTGCCCGACGCCTTGCAACTGCTCCAGCGGCAGAATGCTCAGGAGCGCTGGCGGCAGGAAGGCGTGAGTCAGTTGCCGGCGGCGGATCAGCGCCACCAGTTGCAGCGGGTCGCGCCGCTGATTGTCGTCCGGCACCACCAGTTCGGCGCCTTCGAGCAGGGTCGGGAAAATGTCGATCAGCGACGAATCAAAGCTCAGGGACGAGAACTGCAACACCCGACTATGAGCGTTTAGCTGCACGTAGTCGGCGTACCACGCGGTGAAGTGGGCGAGGTTGGCCTGACTGAGCAGAACGCCTTTCGGATGCCCGGTGGTGCCCGAGGTGTAAAGCGCCATGCACGGTGCGTCGAGTGCCGGGCGTTGGCGCATCAACGGTTGGGCAGGATCTGCTTCTGCCGGATTGATCACGCTGACGTCGAGCCCGGGTAGCGCTTCGCCGAATGGATGCTCGCCATCATGCAGCAACAAAGTCGCCCCGGTGTGCTGCAAAATGTATTGCCGACGCTGCAATGGATGGCTCGGCTCCAGCGGCAGATACACCGCGCCACTGCCGAGTACTGCCAGAATCGCGGCATACAGCGCAGGACTCTTCGGCAGGCAAATGCCGACCACCCACGGCTGCGGATGTTGTTCGAGCAGCGGCTGTAGCTGCCGGCGAATCGCACGGCTGTGGTCATGTAGCTGGTGATAGCTGATCGACTGGCCGCCGAGGTGCAGCGCCGGCCGTTCGGCATGGCAGATCAGGCTCTGTTCCAGCCGCTCGATCACGCTGATGTTGGCTTGCTCCAGCAACGCCGGATTTGCCGTGGCATTGAGCCTATGGACATACGCCAGGCTGTCGAGAAACAGCAGGCTTTCGACCTGTTCGAAATCGGGCGCCGAGGCCGGCACGGTGTTGCTGAAATACTCCTCGTCGCGAGAAAAGCGGCTGACCAGCAACGCCACTTCGTCCACCACTTGCGTCAGCGTTCGCTGACGCAAAGTCTGGCCGTTGCCGGAGGCTTCATCAGCGATTGGCACGCGACTCACCAGTGACTTGCCGAGCAGGCAGAGCAGATCGAGCACCGGCAACCCTCCGGTGCCGGTTGCTCCGACGCCCAGGCGCAGGGTTAAACGGGGCGTGCCGTTACCGTCGCCAAGCGCAAGGCTGGCGTCATCGATCAGCAGATCCGCCGACGGCCAGGGTTGCGAGATGTCTTCAGTAAACCGCGTCAGCACGTGACCGCTTTGCTCCAGTTCATCAGCCAGGTCGGACATGGCCTGACTGCGGCCCACGAGCACAATATTGAGACGTTTCATGTCGGGTTCCTCATCAGATCAGGTAGTCGCGCAGGGCGTGCTGGACACACGGTGTGTCGAGCAACGAGCTGCTATGGAAAAACCGCACGATGTTGCCCACCAGCGGGTGATGGCGATTGATCGGAAAGGCCAGCCCGGCCATTTCATCCTTGAGCGTTCGGCGCGTGGCTTCGCTGACGGGCAGGGCATCGATCAGGCGTAGATCGAAGGATTTCTGGATGTCGTTGGTCAGGTAATGGCCGATGAACACCGGGAGAATCCGTGCGATGGTGTCGCGATCCGCCGCGTTCGCGGTGTGCCAATAGATGCGCACCATGCGCGCCCAGAAACTCGAATGGCGGCCCTCGTCGAGCAAGTGGTCGGCCATCAGTCCCTTGATCGACGGCTTGACCGTGTCGTCCCGGGCGAACGCCGCGACATCGCCCGTCACGGTGTTCTCGGCGATCGCCACGCAAATCAATTCCACTGCGCCGCGCAGGTGCTCCGGTGCCAGCGCCACGGCGGCTGGAATCGCCCGGCTCAATTCAATTTCATCGGGCAGTACGATGGGCGCGATGCCGGTCATGGCGATGGTCTGTTGCATGAAATCCATGGCCACCAGCGCGTGGTAATCCTCGTCGACGACGACCGTCATCGCGTCGTAACGGCAGGCGAACGGGAACTCCACGGTGAAGCGATTCTTGGCGATGCTGCGTGCGGTCTTGTCGACGATTTCCGTTTCGAAAATCACCACGTCGTTGATGAATTTGTACAGCGTCTGCACCAGGGCGAAATCGCGCTGCCGAGGACATTCGCGCAGAAACGTTTCGCTGAGCACCAATGGCTGGCGGCTGAGCGGATAGATCAGGCGCTCGTCGTCCTCCAACACTCGGCGCGGGCGGGTGCGGATGGTGGCGCGGCTTTCCCAGGCGTCGGCGAAGGATTGGTAATCGGCGGCGTTCATTGGATCACCTCCACCACGCTTTCGCGCATGCTCAGGCGCAGGCCGTTCCACAGCGCAATGCGGCTTTCGACAGCGGCGAGGGCGCTGGTGTAGACCTCGGTTTGGCGCTGCGGATCGCCATCGACCAGACGCGCCAGCAATTGCTCGGCGGCCGGGCCGTGGTCTTCGGAATCGACCTCAATGTGCCGCTCCAGGTAGTAGCGAAAGGTCGGCGCCTGTTCGATTCCGATGCCCCAATCGTCGAGGATGCGCTGAAACATGGTCGGGATGACGCTCTCGCGGCCATGCAAAAACGCCGCAGCCACGCTATGACCGGGCGCATGCAGTGCGATGTGCAGCGTGTCGCGGACAAACTGCGCGGCGGCCGGATCGATGTCGATGCTTTGCAGCGCCACGTCGTAACTCACGCCTTCCTGCTGCAGAGCAACGAAGCGCTCCACCGCCAAGGTGTCCGCACCGATTTCACGCATGGCGTCCAGATACAGCTCGAAATGGCTGTAATGCCCGTGAGCGGGACGGTCATCGGACTCTTCACCGAGGACGATTTCGTTGATCAGCCGAGCGGCTCGGGGATCGCGAGGCGGTAACCACGGCAGGCGGGTACAGGTCAGTTCCTGTTGCAATCGTTTGGTCAGTGACATGAAATCCCAGACGGCAAAGACATGGCATTCCATGAATCGGCGCAACACCGACAAGGAATCGATTTCGGCAAAGATTGGATGAACGCTAAGTTCGGCTTTTTTAACGAGAAGTTGTTCTTTCGTCGGCATCATGGCGGGCCTCTGGTTTATTGAAATCAAAGTGAGTGCACAATCAACGGCTAACGGTGGCGAACATTTATCTGGGCGAGCAATAGCCCTGTTCGATCAATATAAGTTGATGGGTTGCACGAAAAGCCTGGAACTGCCAATTGGTGACGGAGCCGCCCATTGTCCGGTCATGCTGCTCTGTATCGGCGGGTCGAAAGTAAATTCTGATCCCGGCGCTAAAAAAACTAATACATCACCAAGAAAATTAACAAGTACAAATTCCAAATATTTTTAGTTGGTGATTTATTGAATATGAGTGTCCCCGATAAAACTATTGGTCTCAGTTTTATTTGGGCGTAGTTGCTCCTTCCAGCGCTATTGGCCGAAATTTAGAAAAAGAGTGAATGCCTCACTCGCAGCAACTTTCTAATAAGGAATATGAAGTTTTTTTGAGGGGATGAAATCGGCCCGGAAGCGGTGCCAAGACTTCCTTTCCCGTGGCGAAACTCCTTCCGTAGGTTTCTGGTGCGGGGACTACTCAGCGCATCCGGCGCGTCGCCCATTTGTTATCGAGTTGGATCCAAGGGTGCGCGTAAATCTGCGCCGGGGCTATCGTCGATCGTCAGCCCGCAAGGTTCGGGCTGGGCAAAACAAGGGAAGGTTAGAGCGCAAGCGGGGAGGCGCCAGAATGATTGGCGATGGCGGGCGGAGGATTTGTAAGTGGATTATTCGCCGGGCAGACGGCGGGTCACGCCCGGTTGAAGATTTAACGCAGTACCTTGCGATTCTGAGCCGCAGCGTTGTCCAGGTAACGGGTGATGACCTCGACGCCGCGATTGAGGTGATAAACGAGCAATGTCACCGACAACTCGACGTCCCGTTCAATGGCGGCTTGCAGCATGGCGCGGTGATCATCCTGAGACAGTTTGCCCAAGCCCATCGCCTTAAGGTTGAAGCGCAGGAAGCGCTCTTCTTCGTTGAGGCCATCTTCTATCAGGCGCAGCAGTCGACGGTTCGTCGCCGCGCCATAAAGGGCCATGTGGAACAGGCGATTGAGTCGACCGATCTCGCTGTAGCTATGCTCGACTTCCATCGCCTCGATATAGCCGGCGGCGCGTTGATGATCGGCAGCGGTCAGCAACGGTACTGACTGGCGCAGCGCTTCGGTCTCCAGGAGGATACGCAACTCATAGGTCTCAGCCGCATCGCCCTTAATCAGCGGCGCAACCACGGCGCCCTTGTGAGCGACCACATTCAGCAGCTCCTGGGCTTCCAGTTGGCGCAAGGCTTCGCGCACCGGCATGCGGCTGACACCGAACAGATTCGCCAGATCCTGCTGACGCAGCGCCGTGCCCGTTGGAAGGCGCCCATCGAGGATCGCCGAACGTAAGGTTTCCTCGATGACCGAGCGCGCCAGATGGGCGGGGATCGGGCCATCGACTTTGATGCTCTGGAGCGGCTTGGGCTTCTGTGTCACGACAACGCACCCTTTTTGAATGCAACATTTGGATCCAAATGAAGCTAGTGACTGCTCTACAAGTTGTCAAACCGTGTAAAGGAATAGAGGAACAAATTCAGTTTAGCGCGCACTCAATGATCTCACCGTGCCATTGTTTTTTGCTGGACTAACCTTCACCATCAGGCCCGTTCAAACCCTCTTCCAGGATGCCCGCAGTGGCGGTACGTTTCGCAATCCCCCGGACGTTGCGCTGGTTCGGCAGCGCTTTGCTGCTGGCCGGCCTCATGCTGGGCGGCTTGCACGCCGATTGGGATTTTTCCTTGATCAGCCGCAAAGCGGCGGCCCTATACGGACCTTTGGGGGCCGGGCAGCAGCGCATCGACGCCTGGCAGAACCTGTTGGCGACGCAAAAGCAGGTCAGCGAAACGGAAAAACTCAACGTCGTGAACCTGTTTTTCAACAAACAGATGCGCTACGTCGAAGACATCGACCTGTGGCACGAGACCGATTACTGGGAAACCCCGATCGAAGCCCTGTGGAAAGGCGCCGGCGATTGTGAAGACTATGCCATCGCCAAATATTTCAGCCTGCGGCATCTGGGCGTTTCCAGTGACAAGCTGCGCATCACTTACGTCAAGGCACTGCGTCAGAACCGCGCGCACATGGTGCTGACGTACTATTCCAGCCCCGATGCCATGCCGCTGGTGCTTGACAGCCTGATCGACCCGATCAAGCCAGCCTCCCAGCGTACCGATTTGCTGCCGGTCTACTCTTTCAATGCCGAAGGTCTGTACTTGCCGGGAGCCAAGGGCAACAAAAAGGTCGGAGACACCAAACGCCTGTCACGCTGGCAGGATGTGTTGAAAAAAATGCAGGCCGAAGGTTTCCCGGTCGAGACGACTAACTAGGAGCACGCGCTCAGATGTCCTTGTTCAAACAGCTGTTGATCGCTATCTGTCTGTTTCTGGTGGTCGCCTTCACCGGCAGCTTCATGGTCAGCCTGGAAAGCTCGCGCACCCAGTACGTCAATCAGTTGCGCTCCCATGCGCAAGACGCGGCTACCGCTCTTGCGCTGTCGCTGACGCCGAACATCGACGACCCGGCGATGGTCGAGCTGCTGGTCAGTTCGATCTTCGACAGCGGCTATTACGCGAGCATCCGTGTGGTCGATGTGAAGACCGACCAGACCATCGTCGAGCGCAGCGGCATCCCGGCCATCAGCAACGTGCCGGACTGGTTCGTCAACCTGATCGGCCTCGAAGCGGCGGGCGGCGATGCGCTGGTCAGCCGTGGCTGGGAGCAGGCGGCGCGAGTCGAAGTCGTCAGCCACCCGATGTTCGCCGTGGCCAAGCTCTGGCAAAGCGCCTTGGGCAGCCTTGGCTGGTTGCTGATTTGCGGCGCGGTGAGTGCATTGCTGGGCGCGCTGTTGCTGCGTCGGCAATTGAAGCCGCTGGACTACATGGTCAAGCAGTCCCACGCCATCGCCCGCCGTGAATTCCTCAGTGTGCCGGAACTGCCGCGCACGCCGGAACTGCGCCGAGTGGTGCAGGCAATGAACCAAATGGTCGAGAAGCTCAAGGCACTGTTCCAGGAGGAGGCCGAACGCAGCGAAAAACTGCGCACCGAGTCCTATCAGGACAACCTCACGGGCCTGGCCAATCGTCGCTATTTCGAAATGCAGTTGAATGCGCGGGTGAGCAACCCGGAACAGGCCAGCTCCGGTTATCTGCTGTTGCTGCGGGTCAAGGATCTGGCGGGCTTGAACCAGCGTCTGGGCGGTCAGCGTACGGATGAACTGCTCAAAGCCGTGGGCCAACAACTGACCCGCGAATGTGCCAAATACCCGGAAACCCAAAACCTCATCACCCGTATTCGTGGCGGTGAGTTCGCCGTGCTGGCGCCGGGACTGGTGCGTGAGGAAGCGCTGCAACTGGCGCAAAATCTCGACGCCGCATTGAGCAGCCTGCACGCGACCGGCGCCACCGATGTGGCTGCGGTGGCGGCCATCGGCCTGGCGCCTTTTGCCCATGGTGATTCGCCGCAAGCGGTGCTCAGCCTCGGTGATCAGGCGCTGGCGCAGGCTGAAGGGCAGGGCGATCAGAACTGGGCGTGTCTGGAACAGAGTCTGGTGGCGGACGTCGGCGACGATCACCACGCCTGGCATCGCTTGCTCGACAGGGCGCTGAACGATCAACGCTTCGAGCTGTACTTCCAACCAGTGGTAGCGGCGCAGGACACCGATCTGGTGCTGCATTACAAAGTGCTCTCGCGTCTTCTTGATGAACAGGGCCAGACCATCCCTGCCGGGCGCTTCCTGCCGTGGCTGGAGCGCTTCGGCTGGACCGCGCGGCTGGATCGGCTGATGCTGGAACGGGTACTGGCGCAGATGGCCGGGCATGAAGAATCCCTGGCGCTGAACCTGTCCTCGGCGACGCTGGCGGATCCGCAGGCATTGAACAAAGTCTTCGACATGCTGCGCGCGCATTCCAATCTCGGCTCACGCCTGACGCTGGAAATCGGTGAAGAGCAACTGCCGGAACAAGCGCTGCTGGAGCAACTGACACGACGCCTGCGCGAGCTCGGTTTCTCCTTGAGTCTGCAACGTTTCGGCGGACGCTTCAGCATGATCGGCAACCTGGCGCGGCTGGGGCTGGCGTATTTGAAGATCGATGGCAGTTACATTCGCGCAATCGATCAGGAAAGCGACAAACGCCTGTTCATCGAAGCGATCCAGCGTGCGGCGCACAGCATTGATCTGCCGCTGATTGCCGAGCGGGTTGAAACGGAGGGGGAATTGTCGGTGATCCGTGAGATGGGGCTTTACGGGGTTCAGGGGCAGCTATTGGGTGAGCCTGAGCCTTGGGCGTAATCCCAAAGGCATAAAGATCGCAGCCTGCGGCAGCGCCTACAGGGAACGTATTCCAATGTAGGCGCTGCCGCAGGCTGCGATCTTTTGCTTTCAAAGGCTGATCAGATCAACCCTTTCTCATCTTCAATAATCAACTGGCTCAACCCGCCCAACGCCACACGCGCCTGGTTACGATCCATCAACTTGGCCTGCGCCGCCGGCGGTAGATCAGTGACGCGGATCACGCCTTTGCTGGTCAGCACCTGAATAAGGTCGTCGAGTACCCGGATCATTTCCAGGTCGCTCTGCTTGAGCTGCTTCAGGCTGTTTTCGACCGCTTCGTTGGCGTACCACGCCTGGATTTCGTGGTGGTCGGCCGGCAGGGTTTCCGTGGCTTCGGCGTAGGCGGCAGCTTCCACGCGGATCAACTGGCCCTGGGCATCGCGTTGCACATAAAACATTGAGCATCCCTCAGATATGAACCAGCGTCATGCTGTCAGCAGCATAGGCCAACGGTGCGTGAGTATGCGGTGCGCCGACGAAATCGTCACCGCGTGGATGGCCTGAACGTGACGGCCGCCTTATAAAAAGCGGCCGTTTGTTCACGTATCAGCTGTTGTTGTGGTCGACTTTGATGGTCGGGTCGCTGCCGGCGATCAGGTTATGAAGGTTGGCGCTCGACCAATTGTTGCCCTCCAGTTTGATCGTCACGTCCGGCGTCGCGGCGGCGGCATCGCCCGAGTTGAACTTGCCGCCGGAGCTGACTTGCAGCGACGACACGCCATCGACCGTGGTGATCTTCAGGAAGTTGTCGATGGTGCTGCCGGTCTCGCCCTGCAACAGATCGCGCAGATCGATGCGGTCACCTTCGCTGGCCTTGAAGTCCTTGATGACGTCGTTGCCGGTGTCGCCTGATTTCCAGACGAAGGTGTCGGCACCGGAGCCGCCGATCAGGATGTCGTTGCCCTGGCCGCCGATCAGCGTGTCCTTGCCAGTGCCGCCCAGCAAGATGTCATTGCCCTTGCCGCCGTCGAGCCAGTCGCCGCCGCCCGAGCCGAACAGGATGTCATTGCCCGCGCCGCCCAACAGCGTGTCGTTGCCATCATGGGCGCCGGACACATCGAATGCACTGTAATGCTCGGTGATGTACTGGTGCACATTGCTGGTGCTGACTTTACTGACGTCGACGCCGGTTTCCTTGGCGACGAACGCCTGCATCGCCTGATAACCCTCGCCGGCAATGCCGTTGAAACTCACCAGGTCGCCGAACAGGATGTCGTTGCCGTCGCCGCCGTTGACGGTGTCGTTGCCCGGCATTGTGGCTTCGGTGTGGCCGATGATCGAGTTCGCCAGATCTTTCGGGTCAATGTTGGTTTGCGGCGTTTTGTCCGAGTCGTACGGCTTCAGGTCGTTGAGCGTCACGTCCTTGTTCAGGCCAATGGCTTCGACGTTCGACAGCTTGTCCAGCAACGCGAAGCTGCTGGTGGAGTTGTCAGTGGTGTTCGAGTTGGTGCTGTTGCCGGAGCCCGCCAGACTCGACAGTTCATAGGTCCCGTCGCCCTGGGCATGTACGGTGCCCAGCGTGCTGCTGCTCCAGCCCCACCACGAACTGTAGGTCTGCAGAACCACGGTGCCGGCGCTGTTAATGCTCAGTTTGTGCGTACTGTCGATGGTCGTATTGAAGGTATCGCCCAGCTTGTAATTGCTGGTGGTCACCACGTTGTCGAACTTCACGTTGCCGTACAGCGTCGGGTTGGTTTGCTCGCCGTTCTGGTAGTAGGTCGGCTCGCCGTCGGTGATGAAGTAAGTCAGATTCTTCGCCCCGGTATTCGCCACGGCTTCGGCGCTCTGGAACCAGTTGGCCGTGGTTTTGAACACGTCCTCGTAGTTGGTGCCGCCGCCGGATTTCATCGAGTTCAGGATATCCTGGAGCTGGCTGAGTGCCTTTGGATCGTTGAGATTCACCGACACCGACTGGTTGACCTGGGTATCGAAGTCCACCAGGAAGATATTTACCGTACCCGAGTTGCTGCCGCCCAGGCTCTGCTTGAGGGTGTTGAACACCGCCGTCAACGAGTCTTTGGCTGCACTGATCGACGAGGAACTCATGCTGCCCGAACTGTCGACCATGAACGCGATGTTGTAGTTGGTGCCCGGCACCACGGTCAGACCGCCGATGTCGGCGACGATGATGTCGTTGCCGTCGGTGCCGGTGACGGTGTCATCGGCCGAGGTGGCGGTGATCGCGTTGTAGGTCGCCGGATAAACGGTGACCGGGATGGTCGCAGTGCTCAATGCCGAACCGCCCAACGCCTCGGTGGACGTCGAGGTCACCGTCAGGTTGAACTGACCATTGTAGTAGGCTGGCGGCGTGACGGTCAGCGTGCCGAGATTCCAGCCGGTTACGTTAGCGTCGCCACCGGTGGCGGTCACGGTGAAGCTGTGGCCTGCGCCGTCGGTAAGAACCGAGCCGACCGGTGCGCCGCTGATCTTCACGCTCAGGGTTTCCGAGCCGTCGGTGTCGGTCAGCGCGGTGGTGATCGCCGACAGCTTGACGCTGGTGCCTTCGGCGCCGGTGTTGAGCTTGTAACCGTCGTAATAGCCTTCGCCATTGGTGCCGTGCAGATCCGAGACGGTGACGCCGGCGTTCGTCAGATCGGTCACGCCGGTGTACAGCGGCACGCCGGCGCTGCTCAGGTCAATCGGCGTGCTGCCGTTGACCGACAGATTGACGTCGTAGCTGCCCGGGCCGCTCTGGTTGTGGTGGTAGATGTCCAGGGTGTAGTAGCCGCTGGTGGTCGGCGTGAACGAACCGTTGAGATTACCGCCCGCGCCCCACGTGATTGCTGCCACGTTTTTGCCGCCGATGGTCACCAGCAAACTGTCATCGCCAGTGCCGCTGAAGGTGTAAGTCTTGCCCGCTTCGAGGTAGATCAGGCCAGACGTCTTCGACGCCGTGCCTGCTGCCACGCTGCCATCGGACTGCACGTTGGTGACGTTGCCTTTTGAGTTCGCGGTGCCGGCCGCATCGATCACGTTTTTCAGCGTGGTCGAGCTTGCGCCGCTGCCATCGGTGCCCAGGCCCGACAGGCCCGTCCAGATTTCCTTGATCAGCCCGGTGGACGTCACGTTGTTGCCCGCCACAGACAGGCTCGGTGCATCCGCCACGGGCGTGATGTCGATTTTGATCGTGCCGGTGCTGCCCAGTGCCTGGCCATCGGTTGGCTGGAATTGCAGCTGAGCGTAATCAGCCTTCTGGTCACCCATGCCGGCGGGATTACCGTTCGCGCCCGACTCGTTGGCATCCGGCAGGAAGCGTAACTTGCCGGCGTCGATAGCGGCCTTGCTGAAGGTCTGGTTGGTGGCGACGTCTTTCCAGGTCGAACCGTCCAGGTATTGCAGTTTGCCTTCGCCCGGCAACTGAGTGATCTTCACGCCCAAATTGCTCGCCGGACTGTCGACGTCGCTGACGCCGAAGGTCGACCAGCCGAGAATCAGCGGCGTGTCTTCTGTGCCGGTAACGTTCGCTGGCGCGGAGGTTGGCGCATCGTTGACCGCCACCACGTTGACCGTGGTGGTCGCGGTGTTGGAGTAGTTGGCGCCATCGGTAACCTTCACGGTGATGATCCGCGGCACGGTGCTCGGGTCTTCACTGTTGTTGGTGAAGGAGATGTTCTTTATCGCCTGCATGTAATCCGCGAGCGTCGCGTTGCCCGATAGGGTCAGCGTCACCGTGCCATTGGTGCTGTTGGCATTGATGGTGATGCCGTTGACGCTGTTGCCCAGATTCAGCGCATCGCCGTCCTGACGGTTGGTCAGCACCACGGTGGCGCCGGTCAGCATCGTGCTGTCTGGATCGGTGATTTTCAGGTCGGTGTCGGCAATCGACACGCCCGCGCCCGGGGTGTTTTCGGTGAAGGTCACCTTGTAGTCGGCACCGGTGGTGCCGCTGGAATTGTTCGCGTCGAGATCGATGACCGGCGGTGCATCGTTGTCGATGATCGACGTGCTGACGCTGCCGTTGGAGGTGCTGATCGCCAGGTTTTCGAAATTACCGCCCGTGGCCGAGTCGATCTTGACCACGAAGTTTTCGGTGCCTTCGGTGATCTTGTCATCGATGGTCGCGACGTTGAAATTCGCCGTGCTGGCGCCTGCCGGAATCTTCACGGTGTACACACCGGTGAAGTCCGAACCGTCGGCGGCGGTGCCGCTGTAGACGATTTTCAGGGTCACTTCAGTCTGCGCGGGGTTTGTCAGGCTGACGGTGTAAGTCGCGGTCTGGCCTTCGGTCACCGAGTTGCTGCCGGAGATGCTGACCGTGGTGGTGTTGACGGTGTCAGTAACGTTGGTCACGGCTGGCGTTTTGCTGGTCACCAGGTTTTCGAAGCTGCCACCGTTGGCGGCGGTGATGGTGGCCTGAACGGTGCCGGCGTCTTTGTAGACATCGTCGGCCGGAGCAGGAACGCTCACGATGCCGGTGGTTTTGCCGGCTTCGATGGTGATTACCGCGCCGTTGCTCAACGTCACGGTCACTGGCGTCCCGGCCGGATTGGTCAGGGTCGCGGTGTAGATGATCGAGCCGCCTTCGGCCACGGAGTCAGTCGCGCTCAGCGACAGATTGGTGGTGTCGACAACGTCAGTGACGGTGGTCGACACCGGTGTCTTATCGGCGACGAGATTCTCGTAATTACCGCCGCTCACATCAGTGATTGCGTTGGTCAGTGGGGTGTGACCGTTCAGCGCATCGTTCGGCGCGGTGGTGCTGACGGTGCCGGTGGTTTGGCCGACGGCGATGGTGATGGTCTGGCCGTTGGCCAACGTCACGGTGACAGGCGAACCCGTGACAGCGGCGCCAACAGTGGCGGTGTACGTGACAGTGCCACCTTCAGCCGCCGACTCGGTCGCCGTCAGTTTTACGGTGGTCGTGTCGAGGGTGTCGGTGACGGTGGTGACGGCCGGAGCAGTGCTTGGCACCAGATTTTCGAAGTTGCCACCCGTGGCAGTCGCAATGGTTGCTTCGACTTTGCCGGCGTCTTTGTAGACGTCGTCGGCAGGCGCCGCAACGGTTACGGTGCCGGTGGTTTTGCCGGCCTCGATAGTGATCACGGCGCCATTCGACAAGGTCACGGTGACTGGCGTGCCCGCAGGATTGGTCAACGTCGCTGTGTAAACAATCGAGCCACCCTCGGCGACCGATTGCGTGGCGCCCAGCGTCAGGTTGGTGGTGTCGACGGTGTCGGTGACGGTGGTCGAAACGGGTGACTTGTCGGCAACCAGATTTTCGTAATTACCGCCGCTCACATCAGTGATTGCGTTGGTCAGTGGAGTGTGACCGTTCAGCGCGTCGTTCGGCGCGGTGGTGCTGACGGTGCCGGTGGTTTGGCCGACGGCGATGGTGATGGACTGGCCGTTGGCCAACGTCACTACAACCGGCGAGCCGGTCACGGCTGCGCCGACGGTAGCGGTGTAGGTAACGGTGCCACCTTCAGCCGCCGACTCGGTCGCGGTCAGTTTTACGGTGGTCGTGTCGAGGGTGTCGGTGACGGTGGTGACGGCCGGAGCAGTGCTTGGCACCAGATTTTCGAAGTTGCCACCCGTGGCAGTCGCAATGGTGGCTTCGACTTTGCCGGCGTCTTTGTAGACGTCGTCGGCCGGTGCTGCAACGGTTACGGTGCCGGTGGTTTTGCCGGCTTCGATGTTGATCACGGCGCCGTTGCTCAACGTCACGGTCACTGGCGTGC
>NZ_WKEQ01000058.1 GCF_021605415.1 Pseudomonas syringae | reverse complement strand
CCACGGATCAACGATTCCGGATGACGGCCCAGGTAGTCGGAGAACTCGCGCAACGAACGGGACATGCGATTGAGTTCGTCGAGGGTTTCGCCGAACTTTTCCTTTTGCGGCGAACCTTCGGCCAGGGTCGAGTTGGCTGATTGCAAGGTCTTGCTGATGTCGCCGAGGGTGGTTTGCACGCCGGGGAGGGTTCTGGCATTGAATTGGGTCAAGCTTTTACGCAGCTCGACCAAGTTGCTGTCAAGGTTGTTGGCGACACGCTCCACCGGCAGCTTGTTGATCTTGTCGACCATGGCCTGGAGTTTTTCCTGCAACTGTTCGAGGCTGCCGGGAATGGTCGGGATGCTGACGGGCCGCGCCGTCGGATCAAAAGCGACCTTCTCGGCTTTCGGGTAGAAATCCAGCGCGATATACAACTGACCGGTCAGCAGGTTGCCACTGCGGGCCTGAGCGCGCAGGCCGTTTTCGATGAACGTTCCCATAAGGCGCACGCCGGCAGCTTCGTCTTCCGGGTTGTGGTTGAGCGCCTTGAGCATCTTGAAGTGCGCCTGCCCGAGGCGTTGCGGGTAGATGACGATGCCGACATTGACGGGAAAGCTGCGTTTCTTCTCGTCGAAATCCAGATTGATCGTTACGACGCGGCCGATTTCCATACCGAGGAATTCCACCGGTGCATCGACTTTCAGCCCACGCAGCGCCTGATCGAAGCGCAGCGCCAGGTATTGCGGCTTGCCGTTGGGCGGGGCGAGGGCGCTTTGCTGGTCGGCGAACAGGTCGTAATTTTTGTCTTCGGCGGCGGCGGTGTCGCCAGGGCTGTATTCCGGGGCGCGAAAGGCAATGCCGCCGACCAGCAGGGTCGACAGCGATTCGGTTTTCACTGCGAAGCCGTTGGCGCCGACATTGATGTCGATGCCGCTGGCGTTCCAGAAACGCGTGTTTTCGGTGACGTAGGCGTCGTTTGGCGCATGAATGAACACTTCGATGTTCACGCCTTTGCCATCCGGATCCAGCGCATAGGCGACGACTTGGCCGACCGGAATTTTGCGGTAGTAGACCGGCGAACCAATATCGAGCGAGCCAAGATCCTGGGTGTGCAACGTGAAGCGTTTGCCCGGTTCGCCGTAGGTGATGGGTGGAGGATTTTCCAGGCCTTTGAAGTGTTTGGAGCGAGTGTTGGACTGACCAATGTCGGCGCCGATGTAATCGCCCGACAGCAACGTATCGATGCCGGACACGCCGCCGGCGCCGATACGCGGTCGCACGACCCAATACTGGGAATCTTCGCGGGTGAAGGTTTCGGCCTGTTTGTCCAGTTTGATGGTGGCGTTGACGCTTTTCTGGTCAGAGCTCAACTCGACGTCCGTCACCTCACCAATCACCACATTGCGGTATTTGACTTCAGTCTTGTTGGCGGTCAGGCCGCTGCCGGTCTTGAATGTCACGGTGATGGACGGGCCTTCCTGCATCATGTTGTGAATGACCAGCGAAATGCCGACCAGCACCGCCACGATCGGCACGATCCAGACCAGCGAGACGCTGAAACGCCGCGTCTTGATGGGCGCTTGGCCGGGGGCTGGCGGCTTTCCTGGCGCAGACGGCTGCATCTGATCTCCTCACAACGCGAAAACACCTCATGAATATAGAAGTGCCTTGGAATAGAGCAAATACGAACTTAGCCAGAGAATGGAACGCGGAGCGTCCCGGGCTGCATTCCCACGCGGAGCGTGGGAACGATCAACTTTGTAGGGAGTTACCGCAGGCTGCGATCTTTTGATCTTTGATCTCTCAATCGTCAGCCAAGCATTTCTCGCAACCGGTACCAGAACATCCCCAGCGCCAACAACGGCGAACGCAACGCCGGGCCACCGGGAAAGGTCATGTGCGGCACGGCACTGAACACATCCATGCCCTGACTATGGCCGGCGTAAATCGCTTCACTGAGCAACTTCGCGCACCAATGGGTGACGTTCAAACCATGCCCTGAATAGCCCTGCGCATAGAAAACGTTCGGATGTTGCTTAAGACGGCCCACCTGTGGGAAACGGTTGGCGGTGATGCCGATCTTGCCGCCCCACTGGAAATCAATGGCCACGTCTGTCAGGTGCGGGAACACCTTGAGCATTTTCGGTCGCATGTAGGCGGCGATGTCCGCCGGGTCTTTCCCGGAGTAATGGCAGGCACCGCCGAACAACAAACGTCGATCCGCCGAGAGCCGGTAGTAGTCGAGGCCGACTTTCTGGTCGCACAGCGCCAGATTCTGCGGAATCAGTTGCGTGGCCATGTCCGCCGGCAACGGCTCGGTGGCGATGATGTAGCTGCCGGCGGGCAACACTTTGCCGCTCAACGCCGGTTCCAGTTCATCCAGGTGAGCATTACATCCGAGCACCAGACTGCCAGCCCGAACCATGCCGCCAGCGCAGCGCAGTTGCACGGTTGCGCCGTGGATGACTTCCAGCACTTGCGTCTGCTCGAAGATCTTCACGCCAAGTGAGGCCGCAAGGCGCGCTTCACCCTGCACCAGATCCAGCGGATGTAAATGGCCGGAGCCCATGTCGATCAACCCGCCGGCATACGCGTTGGAATTCACCACTTGCTGACGGATCTGCCCGGCGTCGACCAGGTGCGTCTCGTGAGCGTAACCCAGTTGGGCGAGGTCATCCTGTTCAGCCTTGAACGCGGCGAATTGCGCCTTGGTATTCGCCAGTTCGCAAAAGCCCCAGCGCAGGTCGCATTCGATGGCGTTCCCGTTGATGCGCTGGCGCACCAGTTCCACCGAATCGATGCCGGCACGTTGCAGGTATCTGACGCCGTCGTTGCCGACGTAACGGGCGAAACCTTCCACTTCATGGCCGATCCCGCGAATCAATTGCCCGCCGTTACGCCCGCTGGCGCCCCAGCCGATGCGCCGGCCTTCCAGAAGGATCACCGACAGCCCGCGTTGCGCCAGTTCAATCGCCGTGTTGACGCCAGTGAACCCGCCGCCGATCACGCAGACATCCGCCGTCAGATCGCCGTCGAGCGCAGGGTAGGGCGTGCCCGCCCGCGCCGATGCGGCGTAGTAGGAGCGGGTGTGGTCTTGGGTGTACTGGTTCATTTGTTCGACTTCACTTTGCTCCAGGAACGGGTCATCAGACGCATGATCGACTGGGGCGGGGTGGTGGAGATGTAGAGCTTGTCGAGGACTTCCTGAGGCGGGTAGACCTCGGGATTGTTGACCAGCTCAGGATCCATGAATGGCTTGGCGGCCGGGTTCGGGTTGGCGTAACCGACCGACGCGCTGACTTTGGCGATGACTTGTGGATCGAGCAGATAATTAATGAAGGCGTGGGCTTCTTTGGTGTTGCTGGCGTCGGCGGGAATCGCGAGCAGGTCGAACCACAAGTTGCTGCCTTCTTTTGGAATGGCGTAGGCGATGTTCACGCCGTTCTTGGCTTCCTTGGCGCGGTTGGCAGCCTGGAAGACGTCGCCGGAATAACCGAAGGCGACGCAGATATCGCCGTTGGCCAGATCCGACACGTATTTGGAGGAATGAAAGTAGGTGATGTAAGGACGAACGCTCAGCAGTTTGGCTTCTGCCTTTTTAAAGTCTTCGGGGTTTTCGCTGCGCGGATCCATGCCCATGTAATTGAGCACGGCGGGGAACACTTCGTCGGCGGAGTCCATCATTGACACGCCGCACTGGCTGAGCTTCTTCAGGTTTTCCGGTTCGAAGAGCACGGCCCAGGAATCAATGTGATCGATGCCCAACACGGCTTTGACTTTGTCGACGTTGTAACCAATGCCGTTGGTGCCCCAGAGATACGGCACGGAGTGCTCGTTGCCCGGGTCATTCTTTTCCAGCAGGGTGAGCAGTTTCGGGTCGAGGTTCTTGACGTTTGGCAGTTGAGCGCGATCCAGTTTGAGGAACGCATCGGCCTTAACCTGGCGGGCGAGAAAATGGTTGGATGGCACCACCACGTCATACCCGGTACGACCGGCGAGCAGCTTGCCTTCCAGGGTTTCGTTGGAATCGAAGACGTCGTAGATCACCTTGATCCCGGTGTTGGCCTGAAAGTCGGCGAGGGTGGTTTCACCGATGTAGTCGGTCCAGTTGTACACGCTCACTTGCGGCTGGGCCTGGGCGATGGCGCTGAACAGAACCGTCAGCGCGACCGGAAGCACGGATTTCAATGGACGCATATCGACACCTCTTGGAGTTATTGGAAATATTCAGGTGGTTCATACATTCCTTGTGGGAGCGGGCTTGCCCGCGATGGGGTCGGCAGACTCAGCATCACCGTTGGATGTGCCATCGTCATCGCTGGCAAGCCAGCTCCCACGGGGATCTATGGAGTGTTTCAGACGCTCAACAGCAGGAATTCGCGCTCCCACGAGCTGATCACTCGCTTGAAGTTTTCGTGTTCGGCGCGCTTGACGGCGACATAGCCACGGACGAATTTGCTGCCCAGGTAGTGCGCGACGGTGTCGCACTCTTCCATGCGCGTGAGGGCGTCTTCGATGGTGATTGGCAGGCGCAGGTTGCGACGCTCGTAGGCGCGGCCCTCAACGGCGGCGCTTGGTTCGATGCCATCGACCATGCCGATGTAGCCACACAGCAGGCTTGCGGCAATTGCCAGGTACGGGTTCGCGTCGGCGCCGGGCAAGCGGTTTTCCACGCGCATGGATTCCGGGCCGGAGGTTGGCACACGCAGGCCGACGGTACGGTTCTCTTCACCCCATTCGACGTTGACCGGTGCCGAGGTGTCCGGCAGGAAGCGGCGGAACGAGTTCACGTTCGGCGCGAACATCGGCAGCATTTTCGGGATGTACTTTTGCAGACCGCCGATGTGGTGGCGGAACAGGTCGCTCATCTTGCCGTCAGCGGTGGCGAAAACGGGCTCGCCGGTAACAATGTCGACCACACTTTGGTGCAGGTGCATCGCGCTGCCCGGCTCGTCGCCAATCGGCTTGGCCATGAATGTCGCGGTGACGTTGTGCTTGAGCGCGGCCTCGCGCAGGGTGCGTTTGAACACGGTGATCTGGTCGGCCAGATCCAGCGCGTCGCCATGGCGGAAGTTGATTTCCATCTGCGCCGGGCCGTCTTCGTGGATCAGGGTGTCGAGATCCAGACCTTGCAGTTCGCACCAGTCGTAGACGTCTTCGAACAGCGGATCGAACTCGTTGGCAGCGTCGATTGAAAACGACTGACGACCGCTTTCCGCGCGGCCCGAACGGCCCAGCGGCGCCTTGAGTGGCAAGTCCGGGTCTTCGCAACGCTGGGTCAGGTAAAACTCCATTTCCGGCGCGACAATCGGCTTCCAGCCTTTGTCGGTGTACAGCTGCAAGACTTTTTTCAGCACGTTGCGCGGCGACAGTTCGATCGGGTTGCCGAACTTGTCGAAGGTGTCGTGGATGACAATGGCGGTCGGTTCGATGGCCCACGGAATGACATACACCGCGTCGGCGACGGGTTTGCAGATCATGTCGATGTCGGCCGGGTCGAGCAGATCGTAGTAGATGTCGTCGTCGACAAAATCCCCGGTTACCGTTTGCAGCAGCACACTCTCCGGCAGGCGCATACCTCGCTCATGCAGGAACTTGTTGGTCGGTGCGATCTTGCCGCGGGCGATGCCGGTCAGGTCGCTGACCACGCATTCCACTTCGGTAATCTTGTGATCTTTCAGCCACGTGAACAGCTGATCGAAAGGGGCATTCATAAAGACCTCGTTTTTGGTTTTATAGACGCCGGGGAAAAGCGCTTTCATCTTGCCCAGACTTCCCCTGAAGCGCGTTGACGACTATCTTGGGCGCCACGTGCCGTTCCATCTATCCACTTTAAGCAGCACCAAAGCGCACCAAAAGAGTGCGCAAGGTCACCCCATGACAACGTGCAATCCGCTCCAGGTTCAAGCTTTCAACACTATCGATGTGGCTGAGCAAATCCGCGTCACGCCGGGCTGGGTACAGCATTACCAGCAAATGTCGCCGGGGCATTTCGCCGGCAAGATCCGCTATCTGGATTTGCAGGGCGTGGAGGTTTACGAAGAGCAGATGAACACCCGCGTCGAGCAGAATTTCAGCGCGCCGGAAGGGGCCTTGGCGTTTTGTTTTGATCGCAGTGACAACGCGCTGTACCTGCTCAACGAAGAGAGCCGCAACATCTGGATCACTCCGGAGAACTACCAGGAAATCGCCGTGGTGTTCGGCCCTGAATTTGTCCGCAGGCACGGTCTGGACGTGGCAAAACTCGAGGGGCTGTTCATGGCACCGCTCAATTGCGGCCAGAACGCGCTGTTCAGTCGCTGGCTCAGTTCGACACTCACCAAACTGAGTGAAACCCTCGATCCGCCAAGCCGCGAAACGCTCACCCAACAGCTGCTGGAGGATTGCCTGTTCATGCTCGACAACGCCAGCGTGGGTCTGGATCGTGGCGGCCTGCAGCGTCGCGCCGAAGAACGAATGATCATGAAGCGAGTAGGGGAGTGGGCGGCGGATTGCCCGGAAGAAACCCTTAATCTGCTGGAGCTTTCACACATCGCCGGGGTTTCGTTGCGTCAGTTGCAGCAAGCTTTCAAGGCTTATACGGACATGTCACCGACCCACTGGCTGCGCTTGCGGCGGCTCAACAGTGCGCGTCGCGAGTTGCTCAGCCGCAGTCAATCGGAAACCACCGTGGCCGAAGTGGCGATGAATTGGTCTTTTTGGCATCTGGGCCGGTTTTCCAGCAGTTATCGCGCGTTATTTAAAGAACTGCCCAGCGAGACGTTGAAACGTCTTCGGCCGGTTCTTTAGAGGGGCCAGAACTGGTAAATGAAAAGATGACCCGTGAGCGCATCACGCCAACTTGGTAATCAGAAGACCCAAAAAAATTTACGCAAAATTTACGGGGCTCAACGGTTGAGCATCCGATACTGCGCGGCGCAAATTTGGCAGGCTACTTTTTATGTCCCTCGCGGCAATGCGGCTAATCGGTTTCATCTTAGGTATTTTTCTGATCACCTTGGCCGTGAGCATGGCTATTCCCATGCTCACACTGGTGGCCTACGAACGCAGCGATGATCTGTCGGCCTTCCTTTGGTCAAGCTTGATTACCTTCATCTCTGGTCTTCTGTTGATCGTGCGGGGGCGCCCAGATACCGTTCAGCTTCGTCCGAGGGATATGTACCTGCTGACGACTGGCAGCTGGGTGGTGGTATGTACGTTCGCGGCATTGCCGATGGTGTTCATCAGCCACATCAGTTACACCGACGCGTTCTTTGAAACGATGTCCGGGATTACTACCACAGGCTCAACTGTCCTGAGCGGATTGGATACCGCTTCACCTGGGCTGTTGATCTGGCGCTCAATGCTGCATTGGCTGGGTGGTATCGGTTTCATCGGCATGGCTGTGGCGATCCTTCCATTGTTGCGAGTAGGTGGCATGCGTCTTTTCCAGACAGAGTCCTCGGACTGGTCGGAGAAAGTGACACCGCGCTCCCATGTGGCCGCCAAGTACATACTTTTTCTCTATCTGGGACTCACTGGTGCCGGAGCACTGGCGCTCTGGATCGCTGGAATGACGCCATTTGAAGCGGTCAACCACGCCATGTCGTTGATCTCGACTGGCGGATTCTCTACTTCGGACGCCTCACTGGGGCATTGGACGCAGCCGGCGATTCACTGGGTAGCCGTGGTTATCATGATTCTGGGCAGTTTGCCGTTTACCTTGTACGTCGCGACGTTACGCGGTCATCGGCGTGCACTACTGAAGGATCACCAGGTACGCGGATTCATTGGGTTCTTGATCGTTACCTGGCTGACGGTGGGTACGTGGCTGTGTTTTCACAGCGACTACGGTTGGTGGGATGCATTTCGTATCGTGGCGGTCAATGTGACCTCGGTCGTAACGACCACCGGAATTGCGGTCGGCGATTACACCTTATGGGGCAGCTTCGCTGTCTTGCTTTTTTTCTATCTGACCTTCGTCGGTGGATGCTCAGGCTCGACGGCTGGAGGCCTTAAAATTTTCCGCTTCCAGGTTGCTGCCGCTCTACTGGTAAGCAGTTTGAAACAGTTGATCCATCCTAGAGCTGTGATTCAGAAAAAGTACAACGGTCACCCCATTGACGAAGAGATCTTGCGGTCGCTTTTGACCTTCTCATTTTTCTTCACTATCACTATTGCCGTTATCGCCTTGGGCCTGGCTTTCATTGGGCTTGATTGGACGACCGCTTTGAGCGGTGCCGCTACGGCAGTATGTAACGTAGGGCCAGGGCTTGGCACGATCATTGGGCCGGCAGGTAATTTTTCCTCGTTACCCGATGCCGCCAAATGGCTGTTGACCGTTGGAATGCTATTAGGAAGGCTAGAAATCCTTACCGTGTTGGTGCTCATCACGCCGGTTTTTTGGAGGTACTAGTTACGGCTTAATGGTGACGCTGCGAGTTAGTCGAGTGGCGATCTGGTAAAGCTTCACTGCGTAGCCAGGCTATTTGGCGGCGTCAACTGGAAGAGGAAGGGCAGGCAGCGCTTCGTTTGATTCCTCGGAGCAAAGGGGTTACTCAACTAAATTACTGTTTAGCATAGCTATTCGTTTCGCTTCTAATAGATAGCTTAACCTGAGATTTAGCAGAGTCATCATTCCCGTCAGGAGAAGAATATGCAGCAGCACTTAACGCCATGGATGGTTGAAAGCGCTTACCGTTATTGGTCTGCCGCGAAATATCTCCTTTCTGGTCACGACATGATGGCTGTTGCTCAGGTCAACGCTGCAATTGGTATGGAGATTTTGCTTAAAAGCTTTATTGCTAGGCCTGATGGCAATCACGGGAAGGTCAACGAAACCTACGATTTGGATCTCTCGCTTATCAAAGCTGCTCATCTAGAGTTGCAGCGCTTGGGCAAGGTTGACGCTGATCGAAAATCAGCTGATAGGCATGATCTCCTTACGCTTTTTTACTCGGTGCCTGAATCTGTCAGGTCTCGTGTTGGACTTAATCAAGAGGAAGAATGGATTGAGCGTTATCGCAATGTCTTTACGAACGCTCGGTATCCGTACGAAGTTAAATCGTCACGCGGTTACGATGACATTCTGGTTGATGTCCTGGGCAGGCTGATCCGCCAGGTTGTCGAGTGGTACCGAGAGCAAGGATCTAAAGACACGTTCATTGTTTGCTACGGATTGACGCCGCAAAAGCCGTCGTGGACTAGCTTCAAATCTGTCCCATAGCTCTCAAGGCATCTCAATACACGGGTACGCATAATGTATATTATGTTAAACGAAGTGCCATGTTAGATATGTTCATCAGCAGCCTAAAGCACAGATTCGACAAACCCGCTTCTGACGTCCACTCTCTCAACGGGCCATGTCCTCGTGTTCGGCGCCGTTGCCCATGGCCAAACCGCACTCGTTACCTCAGCCTGACAGATACTCAACTCCAATCACTCGCATACTTATTCGCCCGGACGTCGCGGAGAGTCCGTTCCTGGAGCCTGTGCAGTTGTGTAAATCGGCTAACGATTGAATTGATGTTGTAGGCTGGTATCCGACGCGGTGAGCTGTCGAGAACCGCCCCGCCACCTGTGCCATATCAACCGGTAACGCCCCGACGTTAGCGGCAATCGCCCGACGTGCGAGCATACGCCGTGCCCCCCCGACGACCGGGATTCATCTCTTACACGTCAGCGCAGCTGGTTGCTACTTCTTGTCAGTCTCAGACAGGGCGAACCACCCACCCACACGCTCGCCTACGTCTATGGAGCCTTTGTTAAATACTTTGGTATCGAAAATAGATTCATTGGATGTACACGGCGAATTTCAGTCGTAGTCGTATCGACTATCGCGTAGTTATAGTGACTCTATGATGATAGTCGTAATGACTGCAGCCTTCGCCCGAAACCCTGCATTTACTGGGGCACTGGACTGGCTCGTTTTTTGAAGGGTGCTTGGTGGATATCGAAGCACTCGATGTTCAAATCATTCAGGTCAGTTTCCCAAACGAGGGTTTGCAGTATGCAAAATGAATTTCTGAGTCGCCTTGCCGTTGTCACTGGAGCCAGCTCTGGAATCGGCTTAGCCGTTACCCGGCAGTTGCTGGAGCGAGGGGCCCGCGTGCTGGCGATGTCGCGACAGGTTGGCGCCTTGGCGGAACTGGTCGAAGGCTTCGACGGCCAGCTGACTTGGGTTGACGGAGACGTGACGCGCGCAGAAGATTTGGCCAGACTGGCCGAAAGTGCTAACAAACTCGGTCCCGTTCACTTTGTGGTTCCGAACGCAGGTATTGCGCAATTAGCTGATGCTCTAGATGTCTCAGCGTTCGAACGTCAATGGGCTGTAA
Organism: Pseudomonas syringae; assembly: GCF_021605415.1. Lineage (GTDB taxonomy): Bacteria > Pseudomonadota > Gammaproteobacteria > Pseudomonadales > Pseudomonadaceae > Aquipseudomonas > Aquipseudomonas syringae_S. The sequence continues at coordinate 6,396 of NZ_WKEQ01000058.1, read as the reverse complement.
ACGGCGCCGGCGCGCTGAATACTCTCGCCTGCTTGCGCGACCATCTTAGTGAAACTGCATCTGTGGTGTTTATCGGTACTTTTCTGGCCGGGGTCACGTTCCCAGGCCTAGCGGCATATATAGCTTCGAAGGCAGCCCTCATTGCACATGCCCGGACATTGGCGGTTGAGCTTGCGTCTTTCGGAATTCGCATCAACACGGTTTCGCCAGGCCCAACAGCGACTCCGATTTGGTCCACTTTGGGATTGGCGGATGTGCAATTGAGTGGGGTTGCAGAAGTGGTCAATCAACGATTGTTGGATGGTAAATTCTTGACACCAGATGCGGTAGCAGAGGTGATTCTGTTCCAGCTCGGCCGTGGGGCGCGCAGCGTTTATGGGCAGGACTGGGTTGTCGATAGTGGATATACACTACGGTGACATGGAGCCAAGTCACGAAATCGGGTACTGATTTGAAGTGGACTGATTTCGCTCGCCAATGCTCTGATATTTCGACTTTGGTGGCCCAGACGCCGAGCGCCTGGTGACCCGGTCGTGAGCGTGTTTACCTCGACCGTTTCTGGAACGTGTTTGCGGGTGAGACCGCACAGTTCGATGAAGCTACCCGACAGTACTACTCCAAACGTTCTGCCCTCCCCGGCACCATGCATCCTGCCTTTGCCCAGTTCCACAGCATTCGCCAGGATGCTGTGGACAACGAAGCTCCAAGGAAGACAACGCTGACCATGCCGCTGGCCGTGCTTTGGACACATTCGCAAGAACGAAGAGTTCATCAGCGTGACGTTAGCGGTGCTCATGACGCCATTGTGACCATCTCCATATCGGCAAATGGCGAACAGCAGATATTCAATAAGTAAAACTATGACCTAGTTCACTCTCCATCCACTCCAGAAAACGCCTGACCCTAGGAAAACTCGAATGTGCCTTTGGAAAAACCAAATGGTGAGCCGCCACCGGGGCGCTAAGTGATTCCCTCGCTACTTCGACCAACGTTCCTGAGGCGAGATACTTTTGCGCTAGCAGCGTACTTTCCAAAGCAAAGCCCAGCCCGTGGCTGGCGGCTTCCAGACTCATGTATGACCGGTCAAAGCTCAATGCATATGGATTTTCGGGACGAGCCAAACCGTGCTGGGCAAACCACTGTGGCCATTTGAGCATCGTGGCTTCAGAGAGAATGAGATCGCTGTCTAGCAAATCCGCCGCGCTCTTGATTGGACGCTGCGAAAGTAATTTCGGAGAGGCCAAGACAGCGAAGGTTTCATTGCGCACGGTGCGAACCTCATAGCTCGGCCAATTGGGTATCCCGTGACGAATATCGACGTCTATCTTGTCCCGGCTGAAATGCAACGATTCATACGAACAAGACAGGTTGATCTGGATGTCTGGATGGCTCGAGCGAAACGCTTCCAGACGAGGCATCAACCACAATAAGCCGAAGCTTGGTGACGAGTGCAGTCGAAGGCAGTCAAGACTCACATCGCTGGTTGCCCGCTCGGTTGCTATGGCCAGACTATGAAGTAATCCGGAAACCTCTTTTAAATATTGTTCCCCTACTGGCGTCAGCGTTACTCCACGTGCACCTCGTACGAACAGTTGCCGGCCAATCATCCCCTCAAGTTTGGCGAGCTGATGGCTGACCGCAGATGGAGTCAGATCCAACACTTCAGCCGCCCGCGCGACATTCCCAAATCTAGCCGTCTGTTCGAAGGCCTGAATTGCTCTCAGCGGTGGGAGGTTGAACGGTGCAACGTTATCAGAGCGCATGACGAAGGACTCCATTGTAATTCTTCTGATCGTTGAGCTTTTCCATTCAATCATCTGCACCGTGGCTTGACGAGTGCTGAATTTTTTTCAGTACCGAGTGACATTCGCGTTATTGCTCAAAGGTCGCGACGGAGGCCAAGCTGAGCCATCGATTCATTGTGGATCGACCCAATAAAAACAATCAGAGGTACTCTTCCATGCTTCTTCAAGGCAAAGTCGCGATCATCACTGGTGCAGCCTCCGCACGCGGCATCGGTCGCGCTACAGCGACCACCTTCGCGCAACAAGGCGCTCACGTCGTGATCCTCGATCTGGATGAATCTGCCGCGCGCGATGCCGCTGCATCGCTGGGTGAAGGTCATCTCGGTCTCGCAGCGAACGTCGCTGACGAATCGCAGGTTGAACAGGCCGTTGCCAAAATCATCGAGCATTTCGGCCGTATCGACATTCTGGTCAACAACGCTGGCATCACCCAACCTCTCAAGACCCTCGATATCCGCCCTTCCGACTACGACAAGGTGTTGGACGTCAGCCTGCGCGGCACACTGCTCATGTCGCAGGCAGTCATCCCGACCATGCGTAAACAATCGTCCGGCAGCATCGTGTGCATGTCGTCAGTTTCCGCTCAACGCGGCGGCGGCATTTTCGGTGGCCCGCATTACAGTGCTGCCAAAGCAGGCGTGCTGGGTCTGGCCAAGGCTATGGCACGGGAACTGGGCCCGGACAAGGTACGGGTTAACTCCATCGCTCCCGGTTTGATCCACACCGATATTACCGGCGGCCTGATGCAGGACGAGCGCCGCCACGCGATCATCGACGGCATCCCGCTGGGACGTCTGGGTGAGGCGCAAGATGTAGCGAATGCGGCCCTGTTCCTGGCGAGCGACCTGTCCTCCTATCTGACCGGCATTACGCTGGATGTGAACGGCGGCATGCTGATTCATTGATTACACCTGACGGGCCTGAGGCCCGTGCGGTTCTGGATCGACGACGCAGCCGGGCCTCATGGCCTGGCGGTCAATAAAAACAAGAGATCAGACCATCATGACAACTATGTCGCTCGAAGCGGTTTCGACCATGCGTTCTAACGCCTATCGCAAAACCGCGTGGCGCCTGATGCCGTTCCTGATGCTGTGCTACCTGTGCGCCTATCTGGATCGGGTCAATGTCGGCTTTGCCAAGCTGCAAATGATGAACGATCTGGCGCTTAGCGAAACCGTCTACGGACTGGGCGCGGGTATGTTCTTCATCGGCTATTTCCTCTGCGAAGTCCCAAGTAACATCATTCTTCACAAGGTTGGAGCGCGTGTGTGGATCGCGCGCATCATGATCACTTGGGGCATCCTTTCCGCCCTGTTCGCCTTCGTTGAAACTGCTTGGCAATTCTATGCGCTGCGATTTTTGCTCGGCATTGCCGAAGCCGGTCTGGCACCGGGCCTGTTGCTGTACCTGACCTACTGGTTCCCATCCTACCGACGTGCTCGCATGACCGTGTTGTGGTTCATCGCCATCCCGCTGTCAGGCATGGTGGGTGGCCCCCTCTCCGGCTGGATCATGACCCACTTCGCCGGTATGCATGGCTGGGCGGGATGGCAATGGATGTTCGTGCTGGAGGCCGTGCCCACAGTCGTGGTTGGACTACTGGTGTTGAGCTATCTCAAGGATGGCGTGCATCAAGCCAGCTGGCTCAACGACGACGAAAAAGCGCTAATCACTCGCGAGCTGGCCGAAGATGACCAGAAAAAGGTCACCCACGCTTCGGTAGGTGAATTCATCCGCGACCGCCGCCTCTGGTTACTGGCCGCCATCTACTTCTGTGTCGTGATGGGGCAGTACGCAATCACCTTCTGGTTACCAACGCTGGTGCGTAACGCAGGGGTGTCCGATCCGATGAAAATAGGCTTGCTGACCAGCCTGCCCTATGTCTGTGCGATTGCGGCCATGCTGTATGCCGGACGCAGTGGCGACAAACATCGCGAGCGCCGCTGGCACCTCATCGTACCGATGATCGCGGGGGCTATAGGGCTGAGTCTGGCGGCTCTGATGGGCGGAAATGTGATCCTTTCCATTCTGAGTCTTTGCCTGGCCGCTTCCGGAATTCTCTCCGCGACGTCGCTGTTCTGGATGCTGCCTACCACCCTGCTGGGTGGGGTGTCTGCCGCCGCAGGCATTGCGGCGGTTAACAGCTTCGCCAACCTCGCCGGCTTCTGCTCGCCTTACCTGATTGGCTGGATTACCACGCTGACGGGTTCCAGCGCCATCGGCATGTATCTGATCACCGGCGTACTGGTGGGCGGTGCCCTATTGGTACTTCGCATTCCCGCCGCTCTGGTCAATCGTTGATTTAACGGAGTTTTAGCATGACTACCAACCTTTCATATGTTTCATCCAAGACTCTGCTGGAGCGCGCCCACAACATTCGTCGGCACGCACTGCGCATGGGCCAAGTCCAGGGACAAGGCTATGTCGGTCAGGCCCTCGGTGCGGCCGACTTGCTTGCTGTTTCCTACTTTCATGCCCTTAGCTATCAGCCCGAAGACCCTGAATGGGAAGGACGCGATCGTTTCTACCTCTCGATCGGACACTATGCGATTGCTTTGTATGCAGCCTTGATCGAGGCAGAAATCATCCCGCTCGATGAACTGGAAACTTACGGATCGGATGACAGCCGCCTGCCAATGTCGGGCATGGCGACCTACACCCCGGGCATGGAAATCACCGGTGGTTCGCTGGGCCAAGGCCTAGGCATTGCCGTAGGCGCCTGCCTGGGTCTGAAACGCAAAGGCTCGACTTCATTCGTTTACAACCTGCTGTCCGACGGCGAGCTGAATGAAGGCTCGACTTGGGAAGCCGTGATGTCTGCCTCGCACTGGAAGCTCGACAACCTGATCGCCATCGTCGACGTCAACAATCAGCAGGCTGACGGCTACTCAAGTGAAATCCTGTCATTCGAACCCATCGTCGACCGCTGGCAGGCTTTCGGCTGGTTTACCCAGCGCGTCGATGGCAATGACCTGGACGCACTGGTTACCGCTTTTGACGCCGCGCGTAACCACCCCGGCGCCCAGCCACGCGTAATCATCTGCGATACCAAAATGGGCAAAGGCGTGCCATTCCTGGAATCCCGCGAGAAGGCACACTTCATCCGCGTGGAAGATCACGAATGGGATCTGGCACTGAACAATCTCGAAGAAGGAAAAAAACAATGAGCAACGCAGCCAACACTCCGACCTCTTCGAGTGAACCAGCCAAAAAGCGCCTGACCACCTCGGCGATGATTGCCTCGATTGCCTCTGAAGGCCAAGCAACAAAATCCGCACCATTCGGACATGCACTCGCTGCGCTGGCAGATCAACGTCAGGATGTCGTCGGCCTGTCCGCCGACTTGTCCAAATACACTGACCTGCACATCTTCGCCAAGGCGCATCCGGATCGTTTCTACCAGATGGGTATGGCCGAGCAGTTACTGATGAGCGCGGCAGCAGGTATGGCCCGCGAGGGTTTCGTACCGTTTGCCACCACCTACGCCGTGTTCGCGTCGCGCCGAGCCTATGACTTCATCTGCATGGCCATTGCCGAGGAAAATCTCAACGTCAAAATCGTTTGTGGATTGCCCGGCCTGACTACCGGTTACGGCCCAAGCCACCAGGCCACAGACGATTTGGCAATCTTCCGCGCCATGCCCAACCTGATGATCGTCGACCCATGCGACGCCCTGGAAATCGAACAGGCCGTGCCTGCCATTGCAGCGCATCAAGGGCCGGTATACATGCGTTTGCTGCGCGGCAACGTACCGCTGGTGCTCGACGAGTACGGCTACAAATTCGAGATCGGCAAAGCAAAGACCTTGCGCACCGGCAATGATGTTTTGATCATCTCTACGGGCTTGATGACGATGCGCTCTCTGGAAGCGGCCAAGCAGCTTCAAGCCGATGGTGTCGACGTCGCCGTGCTGCACGTACCGACGATCAAGCCACTGGATGAACAAACCATTCTTGCTGAAGCACGCAAATCCGGACGCCTGGTTGTCACCGCAGAAAACAGTTCCATTATCGGTGGTTTGGGTGAAGCGGTTGCCGGGGTGCTGCTGCGCAATGGCGCGACGCCAACCTTCCGGCAGATAGCACTGCCCGATGCGTTTCTTGATGCGGGCGCACTGCCGACGCTTCATGATCGCTACGGCATTTCCACTCAAGCCGTTTGCGCGCGAATCAAAGCCTGGCTGTAACGGCCGACTTTTGGGCGCCTAAAGCCAGGCGCCCTGTTGTACGGTTGTGAAGAGGACGAAACGTTGAAACCAGATGAATTGCTTGATCCGGATTTTCACAGTTTTTTAACTCCTGGCGCGGAGGACTGGTCACTGAGCACGCTGCCAGGGATCAGGGCGCGCGTCAGCTCCACTTACAAATCCGCGCACGCTGCCCGCTGTGAGCAGCGATGGACGACTGCAGACTCAACTGGCCAGGGCATCCGCCTTTGCCTCTATTGGCCCAAGCTGTCGACCAAAGGTGTAACCCTTCCAGCAGTGCTATACATCCACGGCGGCGGTTTCGTACTCGGCCGTCCTGAAATGGCCGACGACTATTTGGCAGATTTAGCCCAAGAATTGCACACTTTGATCGTAGCAGTGGAT
>NZ_WKEQ01000057.1 GCF_021605415.1 Pseudomonas syringae | reverse complement strand
GCGTCGGCGCTGGGGCCGTGGCCGCTGACGGTTCAGACCGCGTCGGCGCTGGGGCCGTGGCCGCTGACGGTTCAGACCGCGTCGGCGCTGGGGCCGTGGCCGCTGACGGTTCAGACCGCGTCGGCGCGAGCACGCTCGCAGCCGACGGATCCGATCGAATCAACGCCAATCGCCTGGCCTACTCTCGGGTCGGCGTCGGCTCCGATCGTGTTGCGTCATCGCTCATGACCGGCAGTTATTCCGACCAGTTCAACAGTCCTCAATAACCACACGATGACATGACGGGCTCTGCAAAAGCAGGAACGTCCCCCCCACTGTAAGAGCTGCCGCAGGCTGCGATCTTTTGATTCTGCTTTTTGAAGATCAAAAGATCGCAGCCTTCGACAGCTCCTACATGTCGTAAACACGAATGCGGCATGGGGAATGTTCATCAGCTCCAGCGCCCGTTGATAGGAACCGACGCTTTCCAGCAGCGGGTCGTTCCACTGTGCTGCTGGTGTACAGGGTGATCGCCATTTCTCAATTGCGCATGCGTCGGCTGCTGCTGGCCCAAGGCGTCACCCTGGCCTTTCGCATGTGCCTGTTTCCGTGGCTCACCTATGCGGTCATCGGGTTTATCGTGGCGGCGCTGGGGGTGATGCTGGTCACGCCGGAGCACCGTACCGAGGTCACCACCACCGTTGGCCTGGCGCTGGCAATTTCGCTGATCGGCATTGTCTTGACCCGCCGTCATGCCTCAACAGCGGTGGCCGGCGCCGCGTATCTCAACGAATAGCACGGCGGCCGTGGGCGGTCAGGGATCGACCTGCCCCATCAAGTCCGGCACCGACTCCGGCCGTTTCGCATACCGCTGCGCCAGCACCGCGCAGACCATCAACTGGATCTGATGGAACAGCATCAGCGGCAAAATCAACACACCAATCGTGCTGCCGGCGAACAACACCTGGGCCATCGGCACACCCGTGGCCAGACTCTTTTTCGAACCGCAGAACAGGATGGTGATGCGGTCTTCCTGATTGAAGCCAAACGCCTTGCCCAACACCGTCGATGCCACCAGCACCAGCGCCAACAGAATGCAGCAGGCGAGTACCAGACCGGCCAGTTCCCACAGCGGAATCTGATGCCAGATGCCCTCGTTGACCGCTTCGCTGAAGGCGCTGTAAACCACCAGCAGAATCGAGCCCTGATCGACGAACTTCAGCCAGTTTTTGTTGCGCGCCACCCAGGCACCGATCCAGCGTCTAGCGACCTGACCGGCGATAAACGGCAAGAGCAACTGCACGCTGATTTTCACGATCGCATCAATCGTATTGCCCGCGTCGCCATGGACATTCATCAGCAAGGTCACCAGCAACGGCGTCAGGAAAATCCCGAACAGGCTCGACGCCGCCGCGCTGCAAATCGCCGCCGGAATATTGCCCCGAGCCAGCGACGTGAAGGCGATCGCCGATTGCACCGTGGCAGGCAGTGCGCAGAGGTAGAGCATGCCCATGTACAGAGCGTCGCCGATCATCGGCGCCAGCAGCGGTTTCAGCGCCAGGCCGAACAGCGGGAAGATCACGAATGTCAGGCCGAACACCAGCAAATGCAGACGCCAATGCCCGGCGCCGGCAATGATCGATTCGCGGGAAAGCTTGGCGCCATGCAGGAAAAACAGCAGCGCGATGGCGCCATTGGTGAGCCAGCTGAAGCCTACGGCGACCTGGCCGCTGGCCGGCAACAGACTGGCCAGCAGCACAACGCCAATCAGGGTCAGGGTGAAGTTGTCGGGCAAAAAACGGGGGCGCGTCATCGGTTTGATCTTCCGGGGTTGCCAAGAACGTGGCACGACTCTAACGTGCTTGCGGATTACCGACTAACGCCGAAGAGCCAATAGATGCCGCCTAAAGGACATGCCAACAGTATTCGGCGCAGCATTCCCGGGCTTCCCAGCCTGCCGCGCCCCCTGTATGGGCGCACCGAATCCCTGCCCAATCGCGCCTTGACCCGGCGTCATAGCCACCCGTGGGTGCAATTGTCGTATGCGATTCAGGGCGTGCTTGAGGTGCAGACCAGCGCCGGACGTTTCGTTGCGCCACCGGAACGGGCCGTGTGGATTCCGGCGGGCGTGCCGCATCGGGTGTTCAGCTCGCCGCTAACGGAAATGCGCAGCCTCTACATCGATTGCAGCGTGGCCGAATGGGCGCAACCGCGATGTCATGTGCTGGGCGTCAGCGGCTTGCTGCGCGAGCTGATCCGCGCATTCAGTCAGGTGCCGGTGGAGTACGACGAGGACGGTGCTCATGGGCGGTTGGCTCAGGTGATTCTTGATCAACTGGCCGACGCGCCGCAGATCGACCTGATGCTTCCCCTGCCCCAAGACATTCGTTTGCGACAGATCTATCAGAGCCTCGAACAGCATCCGGAGCAACAAACCACGCTCAGCCACTGGAGCGAACGATTTGGCGTCACCGAAAAAACCCTCAGCCGCCTGTTCCTGCGCGACACCGGCCTGACCTTCCGCGCCTGGCGCCAGCGCTTGCGCCTGCTCGGCGCACTCACACCGCTGGAACAGGGTGAGCGCGTCACCGACGTTGCACTCGCCTGCGGTTATGACTCGACCTCGGCATTCATCGCGGCGTTTCGGCAGCAATTCGGCGAAACGCCTGGAGAGTTTTTCCGCTGACACTTCGTTTTTTACGAACTGTCAGCACGGAATAAGCGATTTTTCTTCATCACAAATCCGCCGTTAGCATGGCCTCGTCCGACTCCTTAAACAGCGACACGGAGAGTGCCATGCCGCCCATGAATATCGGCGAGCCCTGGATGTGGGCCGCGTTTATCGTTTTCGTCATCGTCATGCTGGCGGTGGATCTGTTTGTGTTCGGCGGGCGCAAGGCTCATCGGGTGTCGGTGCGCGAAGCCGCCTCTTGGGTCATCGCCTGGTGTGTGCTGGCCTTCGCGTTCGCGGGGTTGCTCTGGTGGTATCTGAACGGCGAGTTCGGCGCGGAAGTCGCCCAGCGCAAGACTCTGGAATTCCTTACCGGTTATCTGATCGAGCAGTCACTGTCGGTCGACAACATGTTCGTCTTCGTGATGATTTTTGGGTATTTCGCCGTGCCGCCCGAATTGCAGCGCCGCGTGCTGCTGTACGGCGTGTTGGGCGCCATCGTCATGCGTGCGGGGATGATTTTTGCCGGGGTTTGGCTGGTCTCGCAGTTCGCCTGGCTGTTGTATGTTTTTGGGGCGTTCTTGATTATCACTGGCGTGAAAATGCTGATCTTCGCCGATAAGCAACCGGATCTGGACAACAACCCGTTGCTGCGCTGGATGCGGGGACATCTACGTATCACCGAACGCTTTCATGGCGAACGTTTTTTCGTATTGCGCGAAGGCAAACGCTGGGCGACGCCAATGTTTCTGGTGCTGGTGCTGATCGAGGCCAGTGACTTGATTTTCGCAGTCGACAGCATCCCGGCCATTCTGGCGGTCACCACCGACCCGTTCATTGTGTTCACCTCCAACATATTCGCGATCATGGGCCTGCGTGCCCTGTATTTCCTGTTGGCCGACATGGCCGAGCGCTTCCATCTGCTCAAGTACGGGCTGGCGATTGTGCTGGTCTTTATCGGCGGAAAAATGGTGGCCATGCCGTGGTTTCATCTGCCGGTGGAATGGTCGCTGGCGGTGGTGGGCGGAGTGATTTTCGGCTCGGTGTTGTTGAGCCTGCTCCTGACCCGAGAACGCGTCGTGTAAGAGCTGCCGCCGGCTGCGATCATTTGATGTTGTTTTGTTAAAACAGATCGCAGCCTGCGACAGCTCCGTTGGGGGTTAGCGTGAGGCTGCGGTCATGTTGGCCCGCGCGGCGTGCAGTTTTTTGTAGCTGTCGATCAGGCGCAGGTGGCGGTCGAGGCCTTCCAGCTTCATGCTGGTCGGGGTCAAACCATAGAAGCGCACGGTGCCTTCGACCGAGCCGATCACCGCGTCCATCCGCTCGTTGCCGAACATGCGGCGGAAGTTGACCTCGTAATCGGCCAGTTCCAGATCGTCGTCCAGTTGCACTTCCAGCACCACGTTCAGCGCCTGATAAAACAGGCCGCGCTCAGCGGTGTTGTCGTTGTATTGCAGGAAGGCTTCAACCAGTTCTTTCGCGTGGTCGAACTTCTTCATGGCGACGTAAATCAGCAGCTTCAACTCCAGAATCGTCAACTGGCCCCAGGCCGTGTTGTCGTCGAATTCGATGCCGATGAGTGTGGTGATGTCGGTGTAGTCATCCAGTTCGCTGTCTTCAAGACGCTTGACCAGCGTGCGCAGACCGACCTTGCTCAGGCTGTGCAGGTTGAGGATGTCGGCGCGGAACAGCAGCGCCTTGTTGGTGTTGTCCCAGATCAGATCGTCGACCGGATAGATCTCCGAGTAATCCGGCACCAGGATGCGGCAGGCCTTGGCACCAATGTGCTCGTAGACCGCCATGTACACTTCTTTGCCCATCGCTTCGAGGATGCCGAACAGGGTCGCGGCTTCTTCGGCGTTGGAGTTCTCGCCTTGGCCGGAGAAGTCCCACTCGACAAATTCGTAATCGGATTTGGCACTGAAGAAGCGCCACGACACCACACCGCTGGAGTCGATGAAGTGTTCGACAAAGTTGTTCGGCTCGGTCACTGCCTGGCTTTCAAAGGTCGGCTGCGGCAAGTCGTTCAACCCTTCGAAACTGCGGCCCTGGAGCAGTTCGGTCAGGCTGCGCTCCACTGCAATTTCAAAGCTTGGGTGCGCGCCGAACGAGGCGAACACACCGCCGGTGCGCGGGTTCATCAGCGTGACGCACATCACCGGAAACTCACCGCCCAGCGACGCGTCTTTCACCAGCACCGGGAAGCCCTGCTCTTCCAGGCCTTGAATGCCGGCCATGATGCTTGGGTATTTCGCCAACACTTCTTGCGGCACGTCCGGCAATGCGATTTCACCTTCGAGGATTTCGCGCTTGACCGCGCGCTCGAAGATTTCCGACAAGCATTGCACCTGCGCTTCCGCGAGCGTGTTGCCGGCGCTCATGCCGTTGCTGAGGAACAGGTTTTCGATCAGATTCGACGGGAAGTACACCACTTCGTTGTCCGACTGACGTACGAACGGTAGCGAGCAGATGCCGCGCTGGGTGTTGCCCGAGTTGGTGTCGTACAGGTGCGAACCACGCAGCTCGCCGTCCGGGTTGTAAATATCGAGGCAGTATTCGTCGAGGATTTCTTCCGGCAGCGCGTCTTTGGCGCCCGGTTTGAACCATTGCTCATCCGGGTAATGGACAAACTCGGCGGTGGCGATGTCTTCGCCCCAGAACTGGTCGTTATAGAAGAAGTTGCAGTTCAGCCGCTCGATGAACTCGCCCAGTGCCGACGCCAGGGCGCCTTCCTTGGTCGCGCCTTTGCCATTGGTGAAACATATCGGCGAGTGCGCATCGCGGATGTGCAACGACCAGACGTTGGGTACGATGTTGCGCCACGACGCGATCTCGATTTTCATGCCCAGGCCAGCCAGAATTGCCGACATGTTGGCGATCGTCTGCTCCAGCGGCAGATCCTTGCCGGCGATGTAGGTGCCTTCGTCCGACAGCGAACTGGGCATCAGCAATGCCTGGGCGTCGGCGTCGAGGTTCTCCACTTCTTCAATGACGAACTCAGGGCCGGTCTGCACGACCTTCTTCACCGTGCAGCGGTCGATGGAACGCAAGATGCCCTGGCGATCTTTCGCAGAGATGTCTGCCGGCAACTCGACCTGAATCTTGAAGATCTGGTTGTAGCGGTTTTCCGGGTCAACGATGTTGTTCTGCGACAGGCGAATGTTATCGGTGGGGATGTTGCGGGTTTCGCAGTACAGCTTCACAAAGTACGCCGCGCACAACGCCGACGAAGCCAGGAAATAGTCGAAGGGACCGGGTGCCGAGCCATCGCCCTTGTAGCGGATCGGTTGATCGGCCACCACCGTGAAGTCGTCGAACTTGGCCTCAAGTCGAAGGTTGTCGAGAAAGTTGACCTTGATTTCCATGCGGGATTACCAGAATTGCGAGCTGAACGTGGCGGCCATTATCCGGTTTTACAGCGGGAAGTCTTGTGCTTTTGCCAATGACCGCCGACCGGTTCCCGCCACGGCTCGCAGGCGCCGGGCTTGCTCGCGAACAGCGTCATTCCTGTCAAGCCTGATGCAAGGCCGATGGCTCCATCGCTGGAAAGCCAGACTCCCACAATGTCCAGCGGTGGATGGACGATCCCTGGCCAACGCGCCATCCCCTGTAGGCGCGAGGCTGCGGAAAAAACCGGGTGGCCATGTGTTTCCTTCGCGCTGGGCTGCGTCGCACTGTTCATTGTCCGCTTACCCGTCCGGAGTTTTTCGATGCCGTCGTCCAAATCCTTGCCCACTGCCCTGCTGGGCCTGGCCCTTGTTTGTCCGGCGCTGGCCGAGGCGCAGAGCCTGGAATTGGGACGGGTGTTGATCGGGGCCGAAGACCGCAGCGGTGAAGATGAGTCGATCGAGGACGCCGAGGTCCGGCTGGCCGAGGTGCCCGGCGCCACCAACGTGGTCGACATGCGCCGCCCGTTGCAGGGGCGGGTGTCGAGCAATCAGGATGTGTTGGCCTATCAGCCCGGCGTCTACGCCCAGTCGTCCGGCAACGAAGGCGTGAAGATTTCGGTGCGAGGCTCAGGCATCAACCGTGCGCCGGGCGCTCACGCGTCGGGGTTGTACACCATGCTCGACGGTCTGCCGTTGACCGGCCCCGGCGGCACGCCTTATGAATTGCTCGAACCGCTGTGGCTCGATCATGTGGAAGTGCTGCGCGGCGCCAACGGTTTCGATCGTGGCGCCCTCGCCTTGGGCGGCGCCATCGATTACGTCAGCCACACCGGATACGACGCGCCAAAATTGCAGGTGCGATACGCCACCGGCAGCCACGGTTACCAGCAACGCCAAATAAGCTCCGGACAAGTACTGGGCAATTTCGATTACTACCTGGCGGCCACCGACGCCCGCTCCGACGGCTATCAGGATCACACTAAAAGCGAGAGCCAAGGCCTGATCGCCAACTTCGGCTACCGCTTCAATCCCAACCTGGAAACACGCTTCTACTTCCGTTACCGCGAAACCGACAACGACCTCGCCGGCCGCGTGACCAAGCACTCCATCGAACACGACCCACGCGCCGCCAATCCGGCTTACGTGTCGCGCGATGACAGCCGCAAGCAACCCGGCAGCACCTTCATCGGCAACAAGACCACGTACTACATCGATGACGATTCAAGCATCCAGACCGGCCTCGTCTACCACGACTATCCGATGGATCTGCGCGAAGGCCCGAACCGCCTGAAAGTCGCCTACACCGACGTCAGCGGCACGTTCGACTACAAGCGCCGCGACACTTTATGGGGCATGGAAAGCCGCAGCACCGTGGGCCTGCGCGTCACCAAACACCTGCCGAATAACGGCGCCAGCGAACTTGTGCGCGTGCCCACCGGCAACACCGCCGGTTACGCACCGGGCACGCACATGCGCAACTTCACCTATCAGGGTTCGGACACCGTTTTGCATGTCGGCAACGACCTGGAAATCGCCGACGACCTGTGGCTGACCACCGGTCTCGCCGCGATCTACACCCGCCGCGAAAGCGCCGTGACCTACCCCGACGGCGGCGGCAAAACCAGCATGGGCGACTGGGATTACGCCCCGCGCCTGGGCCTGCGCTACCAGATCACGCCGGACGTGCAAGTGTTCGGCAACCTCAGCCGCTCGGTCGAAGGCCCGCACCCGTGGTCGCTGATCTACAGCGCTGACCAGCGCTTCCCGGCCGGCAGCGGCGCCGCAACCGGCACCCAGCGCGACCCGGTCAAACTACAGAACCAGACCGCGACCACCCTCGAACTCGGCGGTCGCGGCGACAGCGCGCTCGGCCAATGGAGTCTGGCCTGGTACTACGCGCAAGTGCGCCACGAATTACTTTCGGTGCTGCCGGACGCCAACGCCACCACACCTTACGAACTCAACGCCAGCCCGACCGTGCACCAAGGCGTCGAAGCCAGCCTGCAAAGCAACCTCTGGTCGCGGAACGACGGCGGCAAACTGAGCCTGCGCCAAAGCTACACCTTCAGCGATTTCCACTACCGCGACGACGACCGTTTCGGCGACAACCGCCTGCCCGGCCTGCCGATGCATTATTACCAGGGCGAATTGCGCTACGACTGGCTACAAGGTTTCTTCGCCGCGCTCAACACACAACTGGTCTCCAAAACAGCGGTCGATTACGCCAACAGCTACTACGCCGATCCTTACGCACTGTTCGGCGCCACCGTTGGCTACAACGCGCCAAAAGACGACTGGCAAACCTGGCTCGACATCCGCAACCTGACCAACCAGCACTACGCCGCCACGGTCACGCCCGGTTACGACGACAAAGGGCTGGACGCCGCACGTTCAACGCCGGGTGAAGGGTTGGCGGCGTATGTCGGGGTGTCGTGGAGCCTGCGCTGATCCGTGCCCTGATACTCTCGCGGCGTACAGCCAAACTCGCGGCGAAAAACCGTGTGCAAATACTGCGCTGATTTGAAGCCGCAATTGCGTGCGATGTCGGCGATGGCGGCGTCGGTGTTGTCCAGTCCACTGGCCGCCGCCGCCAGTTTGAACCGCAGGATTTCGTCATGCACCGTGCAGCCGCGTACCTGGCGAAAATGCGATTCCAGGGACGAGCGCGAAATCCCGACATACGCCGCCACTTGCGCGGTCTTGATGCCCTGACAAGCGTATTGGCGGATGAACAGCAGCGCCTGCATCACATAAGGATTACCCAACGGCTGATGCAGGCTCGACACCTGCACATTGATCGCTTCCGGTGGTATCAAAACCTGCGTCCCGGCGGACGGCATGCCGTGGAGCATCTGATGGAGCAATTGCGCGGCGGTGCGGCCCATGGTTTCCGTGCCCTGAATCACTGAACTCAACGGCACCCGCGTGAGGCTGCGGGTCAGCGGATCGTTGTCGATGCCGATCAACGCCACTTGCTCGGGCACGGCGATGCCGGCGGTCAGGCAGGCTTGCAGCAGCTGTCGAGCGCGGGCGTCGCTGACGGCGATGATGCCGATGGGTTTGGGCAGGCTTTGCAGCCAGGCGATCTGCTGTTCAACGGCGCTGTCCCAGAGTGGCGCGCTGGTGCCCATGCCGCGATAGACCTCGCCGTGCAAGCCGTCGCGTTTCATCAAGCGCAGGAAAGCTTTTTCCCGCTCCTGGGCCCAACGATTGGCTTGCGCTTCGGGCAGGCTGAAGCAGGCAAACCGCGTCAGCCCGGCCTCGATCAAATGCTCGTAAGCGAGCTTCATCATCGCGAAGTTATCCGTGGCGACATACGGAATGCCCTTCGGATACGCGCCTGAATCCTCGTAGGAACCGCCCACCGCCACCACCGGCAGCTTGATACCGGCCAGCGCCTCGCCGATCAGCGGGTCGTCGAAGTCGGCAATGATTCCGTCGCCCTGCCAGCGCTCGATGCCCCTCAAGCGGCAGAGAAAATCCTCTTCCAGAAACAGATCCCAAGAGGCGCGCGTGCTGCTCAAGTAGTTGCCGATGCCGCTGATGATGCCGCGGTCGTAGATCTTGCTGCCGTTGAACAGCAGCGCAATGCGGTGAACGGGCGGTACGGTTTTCATTGTTGTTGTCCTGGGCCGTCGTCACAGGTGACCGGCACAGACTAGGCCCGTAGGGAGCGAATCTCAATACGCAAAATCGAACCGTGCGTTGGTGACTTTCATAATCAGCAGGCACAGGGCCGTTGCTAGTATCGAGCCACCGCCAAGAACAAAAAAAGGACATCGCCCCAATGCCGTACTTTCCCGCTGTCGACAAGATTCGCTACGAGGGCCCTGCCAGTGACTCGCCCCTCGCCTTCCGCCACTACGACGCTGACAAACTGGTGCTCGGCAAACCCATGCGTGAACACCTGCGCATGGCGGCGTGCTATTGGCACACCTTCGTCTGGCCGGGTTCCGATGTGTTCGGGGCCGGCACCTTCAAGCGGCCGTGGCAGCGCAGCGGCGATCCGATGGAGCTGGCCATCGGCAAGGCTGAAGCGGCGTTCGAGTTCTTCAGCAAACTCGGCATCGATTACTACTGCTTCCACGACACCGACGTGGCGCCTGAAGGCAGTTCGCTGAAGGAATACCGCAATAACTTCGCGCAGATGGTCGACCACCTTGAGCGCCATCAGGAACAAAGCGGCATCAAGCTGCTGTGGGGCACCGCGAACTGCTTTAGCAACCCGCGTTTCGCCGCCGGCGCCGCAAGCAATCCCGACCCGGAAGTGTTCGCCTGCGCCGCCGCTCAGGTGTTCAGCGCAATGAACGCCACCCAACGCCTGAAAGGCTCGAACTACGTGCTGTGGGGCGGTCGCGAAGGCTACGAAACCCTGCTCAATACCGACCTCAAACGCGAGCGCGAACAGCTCGGCCGCTTCATGCGCATGGTCGTCGAGCACAAGCACAAAATCGGCTTCAAAGGCGACCTGCTGATCGAGCCGAAACCCCAGGAGCCGACCAAGCATCAATACGATTACGACAGCGCCACGGTGTTCGGTTTCTTGCAGCAGTACGGGCTGGAGAACGAGATCAAGGTCAACATCGAAGCCAACCACGCGACCCTCGCCGGCCACAGTTTTCACCATGAAATCGCCACCGCCGCGTCGCTGGGCATCTTCGGCAGCATCGACGCCAACCGTGGCGATCCGCAGAACGGCTGGGACACCGACCAGTTCCCCAACAGCGTCGAGGAAATGACCCTCGCCACCTACGAAATCCTCAAGGCTGGCGGCTTCACCAACGGCGGTTTCAACTTCGACTCCAAGGTGCGTCGGCAGAGCCTCGACGAGGTCGACCTGTTTCACGGCCACGTCGGCGCGATGGACGTGCTCGCCCTGTCTCTGGAACGCGCCGCCGCCATGATCCAGAACGACCGTCTCCAGCACTTCAAGGACAAGCGCTACGCCGGTTGGCAGCAGCCGATGGGCCAAGCCGTGTTGGCCGGTGAGTTCAGCCTTGAGTCACTGGCCGAGCATGCCTTCGCCAACGAACTCGACCCGCAAGCCGTCAGCGGCCGTCAGGAAATGCTCGAAAACGTGGTCAACCGGTTCATTTATTCCTGACGACCGCCGCCGGCCGAAGGCGCCGCGACCTTGTTACATTCGCGCGACAAATCTGTGCGCGCGGCGCCTCGCAGCTCTCTACAGTTCTACGGCACGATATCCATCGTCAGGCAGTGTCTTCAAACAACAATAAAAGGACGCACCACCATGAACAAAACCAGACTCACCCTGCTCGCCGCCGCACTGGCCCTGTTCTCGCTCCCGGTCATGGCCGATTCTGCCCACCCGAAAATCGGTTTTTCCATCGATGACCTGCGCCTGGAGCGCTGGTCGCGCGACCGTGATTACTTCGTCGCGGCGGCGGAAAAAATGGACGCCAAGGTCTTCGTCCAGTCCGCCGATGCCAACGAGCAGAAGCAAATCTCGCAGATCGAAAACCTCATCTCACGCGGCGTCGACGTGATCGTGATCGTGCCGTTCAACGCCACCGTACTGACCAACGCCGTCGCCGAAGCGAAGAAGGCCGGTATCAAAGTCGTGTCCTACGACCGGTTGATCCTCAACGCTGATATCGACGCCTACATTTCCTTCGATAACGAAAAGGTCGGTGAACTTCAGGCTGGCGGCGTGCTGAAAGCGGCACCAAAAGGCAATTACTTCCTGCTCGGCGGCGCACCCACCGACAACAACGCCAAAGTCCTGCGCGAAGGCCAGATGAAAGTGCTGCAACCGGCCATCGACAAGGGCGACATCAAAATTGTCGGCCAGCAGTGGGTCAAGGAATGGAACCCGACCGAAGCCTTGAGCATCGTTGAAAACGCCCTGACCCGGAACGACAACAAAATCGATGGCATCGTCGCCTCCAACGACGCCACCGCCGGCGGCGCCATCCAGGCACTTGCCGCGCAACAGTTGGCCGGCAAAGTGCCGATCTCCGGCCAGGACGCCGACCTCGCCGCCGTCAAACGCGTGATCGACGGCACCCAGACCATGACCGTCTACAAGCCGCTGAAACTGATCGCCTCGGAAGCCGCCAAACTCTCGGTGCAGCTGGCGCGCAACGAAAAACCCGCGTTCAGTTCACAGTCCGACAATGGCAGCAAAAAGGTCGACACCATCCTGCTCACCCCGACCGAACTGACCAAGGACAACATCGACCTGCTGGAAAAGGACGGCTTCTACACCCAGGCGCAGCTCGCCGGAAAGTGATCCATCAGCTCGTTTGACTGGATTCCCGAGTGCCCCGCCGCGTGACCGTCCCCATCCGGTCGCGCGGCGTTGGCCTCCCGTCTGCTGCGTTTGTGTGAGCCTTTGCCATGTCCGATTACCTGCTGCAAATGAACGGCATCGTCAAAACCTTTGGCGGTGTCAAAGCCCTCAACGGCATCGACATTAAGGTCAAACCGGGAGAATGCGTCGGCTTGTGCGGCGAGAACGGCGCCGGCAAATCGACCC
This sequence comes from Pseudomonas syringae, assembly GCF_021605415.1. Lineage (GTDB taxonomy): Bacteria > Pseudomonadota > Gammaproteobacteria > Pseudomonadales > Pseudomonadaceae > Aquipseudomonas > Aquipseudomonas syringae_S. The sequence goes on along the minus strand of NZ_WKEQ01000057.1, from coordinate 8,376 downwards.
TGATGAAAGTCCTTTCGGCGGTCTATCCCCACGGTACCTGGGACGGTGAAATCCTCTGGGACGGCCAACCGCTCAAGGCGCAATCGATCAGCGAAACCGAAGCCGCCGGCATCGTCATCATTCATCAGGAACTGACCCTGGTGCCGGATCTTTCGGTCGCTGAAAACATCTTCATGGGCCACGAGCTGACCCTGCCCGGCGGGCGCATGAACTACCCGGCGATGATCCACCGCGCCGAAGCCCTGATGCGTGAATTGAAAGTGCCGGACATGAACGTCTCGCTGCCGGTTTCGCAGTACGGCGGCGGCTACCAGCAACTGGTGGAAATCGCCAAGGCCCTGAACAAACAGGCGCGCCTGCTGATCCTCGACGAGCCGTCCTCCGCCCTCACCCGCTCGGAAATCGAGGTGCTGCTCGACATCATCCGCGACCTCAAGGCCAAAGGCGTCGCTTGCGTCTACATCTCACACAAACTCGATGAAGTCGCCGCCGTGTGCGACACCATTTCGGTGATCCGCGACGGCAAACACATCGCCACGACCGCCATGGCCGACATGGACATCCCGAAAATCATCACGCAAATGGTCGGCCGGGAAATGAGCAACCTCTACCCCACCGAACCTCACGACGTCGGCGAGGTGATCTTCGAAGCACGCCACGTCACCTGCTATGACGTCGACACGCCAAAGCGCAAACGCGTCGACGACATTTCCTTCGTGCTCAAACGCGGCGAAATCCTCGGCATCGCCGGGCTGGTCGGCGCCGGACGTACCGAACTGGTCTCGGCGCTGTACGGCGCCTACGCCGGGCGCAGCGAGGGCGAAGTCTGGCTCGACGGCGAACCGATCGACACCCGCACGCCGCTCAAATCGATCCGCGCCGGCCTGTGCATGGTGCCCGAAGACCGCAAGCGCCAGGGCATCATTCCCGACCTCGGCGTCGGCCAGAACATCACCCTCGCCGTGCTCGACAACTACGCCAGACACACGCGCATCGACGCCGAAGCGGAGCTGGGCTGCATCGACAAGGAAATCGCGCGCATGCACCTGAAAACCGCGAGCCCGTTTTTGCCCATCACCAGCCTCTCCGGCGGCAACCAGCAAAAAGCCGTGCTCGCCAAAATGCTCCTCGCCAAACCCCGCGTGCTGATCCTCGACGAACCCACCCGAGGCGTCGACGTCGGCGCCAAATATGAGATCTACAAACTCATGGGCGCCCTCGCCGCCGAAGGTGTGTCGATCATCATGGTGTCGTCGGAACTGGCCGAAGTGCTGGGCGTGTCCGACCGCGTGCTGGTGATCGGCGATGGCCAGTTACGCGGCAACTTCGTCAACCGCGACCTGACCCAGGAACAGGTTCTCGCCGCCGCGCTCAGCCAACCCGCCAGCCATAACAATAAAGATCGGAAGTCCGCGTAGATGAATCAGGTCAAACAGGTTTTTACCCGCTACAAAATGCTCGCACTGGTGATCGCCGTCGCGATGATCTGGCTGTTCTTCAGCTGGCAGACCGAGGGCGGATTTCTCACCCCGCGCAACCTCTCCAACCTGCTGCGGCAAATGTCCATCACCGGCATTCTGGCCTGCGGCATGGTGCTGGTGATCATCAGCGGCGAGATCGACTTGTCGGTCGGCTCACTGCTCGGTTTGCTCGGCGGACTCGCGGCCATCCTCGACGTCGTCTACCACATTCCGCTGCTGGCCAACCTCAGCCTCGTCGCCCTCTGCGGCCTGATGATCGGCATCGCCAACGGCTACATGACCGCGTACCTGCGCATCCCGTCATTTATCGTCGGCCTGGGCGGCATGCTCGCGTTTCGCGGCATCCTGCTCGGCATCACCGGCGGCACCACCATCGCCCCGGTTTCGCCAGAACTCGTCTACATCGGCCAAGGCTACCTGCCCCACGCCGTCGGCACCGGCCTGGGCATTCTGCTGTTCGCCCTGACGCTTTTCCTCACCTGGAAACAACGCCGCAACCGCGCCCTCCACAGCCTCGCCGCCCACTCGCTGGTGCGCGACATCCTGCGCGTCGTCGTCATTGGCGCCGTCCTCGCCGGCTTCGTCCAGACCCTCAACAGCTACGACGGCATCCCCGTTCCCGTGCTGCTGCTATTGGCGCTGCTCGGCGTCTTCAGCTACGTCACCAGCCAAACCGTCTTCGGCCGCCGCGTCTACTCCGTGGGCAGCAACATGGAAGCCACGCGCCTGTCCGGCATCAACGTCCAGGCCGTCAAACTGTGGATCTTCGGCATCATGGGCGTCATGTGCGCCCTCGCCGGCGTCGTCAACACCGCCCGCCTCGCCGCCGGCTCGCCTTCCGCCGGGAGCATGGGCGAACTCGACGCCATCGCGGCGTGCTTCATTGGCGGCACGTCCATGCGCGGCGGATCGGGGACGGTGTATGGCGCCCTGCTCGGGGCTTTGGTGATTACCAGCCTGGATAACGGGATGTCGATGCTGGATGTCGATAGCTACTGGCAGATGATTGTTAAGGGCAGCATTTTGGTACTGGCGGTTTGGGTGGATGTGAGTACGCGGACTGGGCGGAGGTGATTGGGTTTTAAACAACAAACGCCAGGCACGTTTAAATGACGCTTGCTGTTACGGGGTAAGGCCTACAACGGCTTGCGCCATCGGCTACGGGTAAGACAGAATCCGCCGGCTTGTGCGTCTGGGGCATGGGTTTTATCGTTTGCTGGTCACTGAGAAACAGTGATCGGGTTTGGTAGCCCGCGTGTTAGATGTACAGCGTCACCATTTCCGAGCGTTCGTTTCGACTCGGATTATGGTGGGCATGTGCAGGGCGTCCCCGGGCGCGCCGGTTCCTAACACCCGGTCTACCAACCTGCACATGGCCACCACCCTACGTTTGGTAGCGAATGGGTGAAGCCTCCATCAATGTGTTAGGGGTTCACTATGTTCAAAGTCACACCCAATCCACCGCTGGACACTGATCCGGCGTCTCCTTACGAATCACTCGATTCACGAAAACTCAATGACGCGGCTGAGCGTGCGCTCGACCATTACCTCAGTCCGGCAGCACAAATCATGGCGAGTACCAACAAGCCTGAACCGATGTACTTCGCCAATCCCAAATACAACACCGAATCCCTGCTGGCCAACGCCAGCGAAACACTTGGCTCCGCCACCACAATGCTCAACGATTTCGCGGCGACGCTCGATGTCCCGCATCGCAAGACGTTGCTTGGGATTGCGCAGGTGGTGATGCTGGGGGAATTGGCAGTGAATCAGGCGTTGGATCATGTTGAGTTGAGGGAGTAAGGGATTAGCCCCGTGGCGAGGGGCGTCGCCACGGGGATCAACACGCAGGCGGAATATCTCGCTGCGGAGTAATGCGGATCGAATGGCTGCTATCGGCCATTAGCTGCCTTTTACAACTCGTCAAATCGACGTTGCTTTAGACCACTGAACAGGCTTTTGTAACTTTTTCTCGCTTCCCAGTCGCGTACGCCGGCTTCATCCTAAGCCGGTATGGGTGGGCGCGAGTCCGCTGACGGAACTGGGGGGCGGCTGCGTGCGCCAAACTCGACCGGGAAAAAAATGCAGCCGGCTACGCTACCAACGCTGCAAATATCAAAATGATGGCATTCGATAAGAACTTGACTAGAATAGAACATCTACAAAAAGAGGGAGCATTCATCACCTCATTACTGCGCCGCTCTCTGTGACTTTGACTCGACCGTAGGGAATTGAAGTAAATGGATTTGTCCGAAATTAAAATTGCTCATTACACTGGACAGCGTATTTGGATGGTTCGCGCTCAGGGCGGAAAGTACTTACGTCATTTCAGAACGGGGTCAATTATTTCTATTGAGCATTTGGATAGATTCTATAATCACCTAGACCACGGAAGTCCAAAGATCCCCAGTAACGAGCAGATCAGGCGCTTAATACTTGAAAACGAAAGATACATTGACAAAACCTCAAAAACTCCAAAGTTTAACGCATCCGGCAGAAACTGCTTTCACCAGATAGATCACTTCCTCAACGATATTAAGAAAGGCGATTTAGTTGTCTCACTTGACACCACCCATATCATGATTGGTGTCTGCACATCATCAAAAGCCATACTTAGCAGTCGAGCTATTGCCTCTTCTGCCGATCCTGAGAAAATGACGACAGTCAAATTGAAACACCGACTCAGGAAAGGTGTTGAATGGGGGCCTATAATAAAGAGAGACACTGTAGGAGGATTGCTTAAGGGGACATTTCAATCGCGTCATACCGTCACCAATCTGGACACACACTGGCGTGATATATTTGGACTAATCTATCCATTCTTCACCTATAACAATGAGCTCTATTTCTCCAATCGAATCGGCACACGATCAGACATTAACGGAAAAATAATCAGCAAGTTGTTTGACAACCTCTCAAGCGTCCAAGTAATACTTGAAGAGCTTCTACAAAGAAAACTTAGTGACGAGTTTGTCAACAATCTTTTAAACGACGATATCGCTTGGGAAGAATTTGATTTAACCGCCAAGGCATATTTTGGATCGCCTGGGGGGATTTTTAACAAGGTTCCCCTTCCCCTATCTGTGAACCCTAAGTTCGTTTTACGAGCCTTTGCTCTGGCGTTTCTACTCACCTCGGGGCAGGTAACCGCGGTAGCGGCGGCTGACCAACTTAGTCCCGCTGACGCCTCGTTCAATATTTATACTCCTGCAGAGATGGTTGACGAACGGCTCTTACAGAGGGATGGAGACGAAAACGTAGACCGGTTATTAGGAGAGCTCGCACGAAAGAATGCTGATGCATTCGGAAAAATTAAAACAGGTCAGAAAACGGCTAAAGTCAAAGCCAAGCTTCGCCTTTCAGTGCCCAAGCATGACACGACGAACCTTGAAGACAAGGCGGGAATAAAAGTAACCAGAGTTGGCTCAAATGCGCAGTAACATTGTTGACATAGCCGGCGGAACTTTCGTAGTAACCGGTATTTCTTACGCAACCGGAATAGCTTATTATAATGCCTTTTTCCGAAAAATAAACGGCAATCCAGATTTATTTTCCGTATCACTTGAAAGAATATTATTTGAGGGCGGGAGACAGCTTTTACACATTGCTTTTAAGCCGGCTTTAATTATAATCGCCACAACACTAGTATTAGCCATTATAAATTCCATACTCAGAAAATTCGGATCGGATTTTTTAGAGGAACTATTTACAAATATAAAAAATTCAAACATAGGAAAATCCGTTCACACAATTAGCTGGGCATATTTATTTGTAATAATGTCCATAATCACCAGCTACTCTTTTACCTCGGGCAAAGAAGCCGGTGAAAAACATGCAGCTTCTACTACATGCACTCGAGCAAGCATTGTTACAGAGAAAAAATCAATAGTCGGGTGTTTGATTTACAAGAGCGACTCAGAGGTCTGGCTGATTACTATCGACAAAGACCAAAAAGTTTTGCTAAACATACCAAACGATAAATATGTATCGATATCAATTTATTGAACCCCCTCACGATTAGCGCCGTGGCCAAGGAAAAATTGCTCGCAGCATCCTGAGCGGGCGTTTATACAGGAGTATGCAGTCTGCGTACTCCGTTCTTAGGAGTGATAAATGAAGTACAGTATCGACTATCAGCAACTGCACAAGGGAAACCTGCGACCTTCTGACGATGGAGATGTCGTCGGTGTCGAATTTGAAAGCGAGTCGGGATTCGCTCTCATACCCAACGTTGGGGATGTGGTGCACGTCCCAGCGATGGAGGGGCACGTTAGCGTGAAAGGTCTGGTGAAGACGCGCCTTTTTAGCTACACCCGCGTCGGCGCAGAACTCTACTGTGGCATCAACATCGTGGTTGAAGAACGCGATGACATTGACTGGGGCGCTCTGATCAAAGAGTAAATCTAGGTAGCACCGAGAGCGGGCCTGCTTTGGTGCAAGAAAAAGGACGTTAAGGGGCGCCCTTCGTACGCGAAACCGGCGACTGAAACTCTCCGGTTTCGTAAGGGAGACGGAGTGACCGCTTCTGGCCGATTCTGTTGAAAAAGTCTGTTTTTCTGGACTGCCCGCATACTGACCACTGAAAACGCCTGTTTTGCGCGTTGCTACGCGAAATCCGGGTCGGGAATCCTCAGTTCAGTATAAAAATTTCAATCTCGAGCGCGTACTTCTCTACAGTGGAAACCATGGCCGACTTTTTCAACAGAATCGGCCGACAGCGGTCGCTTGGAAGCGTCCGCTACAAGCCGGTAGCCCGCATGCGTGAGGGACGGGTCTAGGCCAATAAACGGACAATAATGATGAATCCCGAAGAGCATTGATGAGGGCAAGATTTTGTTGGAGTTCGAATCTCTCCTTTACCGCCAGAAAACACAAACCCATGATTCCTAAGAAAAATTGAGGCTTGTGGTTTTTGGCGCACGTATGGGACTGATGTGGGACTGGCGGGAAATTTTTTGGCTTTTCTTCACTAGACCCAGCCAGATAGTGGCATTGGGTGCGCTCTGGCATTCAAAGTGGTGTTAGACCCACGGCCGGCAAGGGAGCTCATCCTTGCTGGAGAGTACGAAGTTTCCAGCTCCTCTGTCTTCTAGGGCCTGGTGGTCAATGGCCGAAACGTTAGACCGAATGAGCAATGTGATTACTCCTTCATCGAGAACGCTTTCTGTACGTTTTCTCTAGCCCTAGGTGGTAGGCATGGAAGTCAGCAGAATCCTCTTCGTTTGAGATCCTATTATGCTCGAACGATCGGCCACGACGTTGCGGGCCAAATCGCCTAGCGTATTCACCTTGAAAGGCTAAAAAGCTATTCCAGTCTTCTCTATTGCTGGTATCACCACTGTAACCTTTCTGTCCTGGCCGTCTACCATATTCATCCATTACGTCTGCTCGACCGTCCTCATAACCAACAATAGTGGTTGTAGAATAGGTTACAGAACGAGGGTCGGGCATTAATAAATAGCTGTCTCCTAAATTTGGCCATAATGATGGCGTTACTTTCTTTTCTGGATATAACCATTCTTTTTTTCTTGCTGCTACGTAACGTTCTGCACGAATTTTTGTGATGTAATTTATCTGAAGCACTTCTCTTTCGGACAGATCCCTATGAGTTTGAATGCTTGTGAAGTTAAACATAGCTCCGCGAAATAATTTGGGATTCGGCCGGACTTTCAGCGGATTTCCGTATGGGCATCTGACCCAAGATAGATTAGTTAAAATCAATACCCTTTCTTCTGATAACGGGAAATATGTGTGAGTTCCATCCATCCATATCTCAGGATCACCAAGTCGCCTTGCCATTGCGGACTGCGGAAAGCAGCCCTTGTTGTATACAGTAACTGGGTGGTCTGACAGGATTAGTTTCGTTTCCGTATTCCTGCAGTCGGCCAGTTGCCACACGCACTCTGTCCATAATGCACAATAAACGTTCTGCAGTCTCTGTAACATGAGTAGCAATTCATTCTTGCTACGTGATGCAGTCTTGTACGCTAGATATTTCAATCCCTTTGGAGTTCTAAGTTTTTGAGTGCTCATGTAAAGCAATAGCTGGTGAAATGATTTGGGATCTACATCTGGGTGGCGGAAGTTGGAAAAATATTCAACAGCTAGTTTTCCTTCGGCATCAATTTTTCCAAAAAACTTTTCTTCAATTTCCGTTGACTCAAAGTCATCTAGTTTTGTTGTGTAGAGGTCTTTTATGTTGAAACAGCTATCAGCTCCCCAACGCATGATTTCTTTGCGTTTATATCGTGTCCCATTAGCAGCAGTTACCGTATCTGGTTTTAAATCTAGATAATAAAATTTAGCCTCGCTCCCATCGATTGGTAAAAACCTTTTTTGATACCACTCTGGAACATAATGATTGTGACGATAAACTTTAGATGCCACGTTATACCCCTTCAAAGCGTTCAGCGAAAAAAGGATTAAAAATTTCAACTATAGTCTTTGCTATCGAACTTCAAGTCGGCGAAGGATACGCGCTTAAAAGTAAGGCTAGCTCGGTTCCGTAGGGATAGCTATACGCCGTTTATGTTCAATCGGCCCCCACACCTTAGCCAAGTATGGGGGCATTCATCCGCGCCCGGAAATCACGCCCGCCGATGCTGGTCTACCATCTCCCTGGCCGCTGGAAACACGGCAGCCACCCTAAACGACAGGGAGTGCTTATGAATTACACCTTGGTCGCGCTGGATCTGCCGCCGGCGGTGAAGGTGCAGACGGGTTGTATGAGGCTTTTGACGAGACTGCCATGGCGCGCCGGCAGGAGGAGCGGAAATGATGGGCGAAGGCATTTCGAGACCAGTTTGGCGGGTTGCTGCCGATCAAGAGTGGCAGCTATTGGCCGAAAGCAGCCGTTCAGATCCCCGCCAAATACCCCCCCCTCACGGCCCAACCT
>NZ_WKEQ01000056.1 GCF_021605415.1 Pseudomonas syringae | reverse complement strand
GAATACATCTGGCAGAAAATGTACCGCCAGAGCCACGCCTGGGGCCGCAAGGGCATCGGCATGGCGGCGATCTCGGCAATCGACATCGCCATCTGGGACATCATGGGCAAAGCCGTGAACAAACCGGTGTTCAAACTGCTCGGCGGACGCACAAAAGAGAAGATCTGGACTTACGCTTCCAAGCTCTACGCCAACGACAACCTCGACCTGTTTCTGGAAGAGGCACAGGGTTATCTGAACCAGGGTTTCACCGCGCTGAAAATGCGCTTTGGCTACGGCCCGAAAGACGGTCCGGCCGGCATGCGCCGCAACATCGAACAGGTGCGAGCCCTGCGTGAACTGGCCGGCCCCGACGTCGACATCATGCTCGAGTGCTACATGGGCTGGACCCTCGAATACGCCCGCCGCATGCTGCCAAAACTGGCCGAATTCGAGCCACGCTGGCTGGAGGAACCGGTGATCGCCGACGACATCGAAGGCTACATCGAACTGAAAAAAATGGGCATCATGCCGATCTCCGGCGGTGAGCATGAGTTCACCTCCTACGGCTTCAAGGATCTGCTCGAACGTCGCGCCGTCGATGTCATCCAGTACGACACCAACCGCGTCGGCGGCATCACCGCCGCTCGCAAGATCAACGCCATGGCTGAGGCCTGGTCGGTGCCGGTCATTCCCCACGCCGGGCAGATGCACAACTATCACCTGACCATGTCCACCACCGCCTCGCCGATGGCCGAGTTCTTCCCGGTGTTCGACGTCGAGGTCGGCAACGAACTCTTCTATTACGTGTTCAAGGGCGAGCCGCAACCGGTCAACGGCTACATCCAGCTCGACGACAACAAACCGGGCCTGGGCCTGGAAATCTCCGATGAGTACCTGAGCGACTTCAACATCATCGAGTGACCCTGACGCGCCGCTCACGGGCGGCGCTGTCCATGATTTTCCGGAGATTGGCACATGCGCCTGATTCAATTTGAAAACACTGCCGGCCAGCGTCAGGTCGGGTTGGTCGAGGGTGCGCAGGTTCAAGTCCTGCGCAACACCACCAGCACTCGCGAACTGGCTCTGGCTGCCATTCGCGCCAGACACAGCCTGCAAGAACAAGTCGCCCTGCGCGGAACCGAACCCGGCCCCGAGTACGCCGGGCTGTTGCAGCAGGGCAAAATCCTGCCGCCGCTGGATCACGAAGACCCGGCCCATTGCCTGATCAGCGGCACGGGTCTGACTCACCTCGGCAGTGCCTCGGCGCGGGACAAAATGCACCAGCAGGACGGCGCCGTCGAAGCGGGCATGACCGACACCATGCGCATCTTCAAGTGGGGCATCGAGGGCGGCAAACCGGCGGCCGGTGAAGTCGGCGCGCAGCCGGAGTGGTTTTACAAGGGCGACGGCAGCATCGTCGTGCGCCCTGGCGCGGATTTCCCGGTGCCGCCGTTCGCCGAAGACGCTGGCGAAGAACCGGAGCTGACCGGCCTTTACGTGATTGGCGACGACGGCCTGCCGTACCGCGTCGGTTATGCGCTGGGCAACGAGTTTTCCGACCATGTGATGGAGCGGCGCAATTACCTGTACCTGGCCCATTCGAAGCTGCGGTACTGCGCCTACGGCCCGGAGCTGCGCGTCGGCGAATTACCCAAACATCTGGCGGGCACCAGCCGCATCCTGCGCGACGGCGCAGTACTGTGGGAGAAAGAGTTTTTGAGCGGCGAGGACAACATGTGCCACAGCCTCGCCAACCTTGAGTTTCATCACTTCAAGTACGCGCAGTTCCTGCGGCCCGGCGATGTGCATGTGCATTACTTCGGTACCGCCACGTTGTCGTTCGCCGACGGTATCAAAACCCGTCCCGGCGATCGCTTCCAGATCAGTCTCGACGCGTTTGGCGCGCCGCTGGAAAACGGCATCGGCGAAAGCGCCCAGCCGTTGACCATCGGTCATGTGCGTGGGCTCTGAGTCTCTAACGGTCAAGGAATTCGTCATGCCAGCGTCATTTGGACACAACTACATCGGCGGCCGGCGCAGTGCGCTCGGCAGCGTAAAACTGCAAAGCCTCGATGCCACCAGTGGCGAGGCATTGCCCGGCCATTTCGTGCAAGCCACCGAGGCCGAAGTGGATGCCGCCGCCAAGGCTGCGGCCTCGGCTTACCCGATCTACCGTCATCTCAGCGCCGAAAAACGCGCGACCTTCCTCGATGCCATCGCCGATGAAATCGATAAGCTCGGCGATGACTTCGTCGCCACGGTCTGCCGTGAAACTGCATTGCCTGCCGCGCGCATCCAAGGCGAACGCGGACGCACCAGTGGCCAGTTGCGCCTGTTCGCCAAGGTGCTGCGCCGAGGTGATTTTTATGGCGCACGGATCGATCGCGCCTTGCCCGATCGTCAGCCGCTGCCGCGTCCGGATCTGCGCCAGTACCGCATTGCCCTCGGGCCAGTGGCGGTGTTCGGCGCGAGCAACTTTCCGCTGGCATTCTCCACGGCCGGCGGCGATACCGCCTCGGCGTTGGCCGCCGGTTGCCCGGTGGTGTTCAAGGCGCACAGCGGCCATATGGCGACGGCCGAAGGCGTGGCGAATGCGATTATCCGTGCCGCCGAGCGCTGCCAAATGCCCGCCGGCGTCTTCAACATGATTTACGGCGGCGGGGTCGGTGAATGGCTGGTTAAGCATCCGGCGATTCAGGCCGTGGGCTTCACCGGTTCGCTCAAGGGCGGTAACGCTTTGAGCCAGATGGCCGCGAGCCGGGCGCAACCGATTCCGGTCTTCGCCGAGATGTCGAGCATCAACCCGGTGTTCCTGTTGCCCGAGGCGCTGGCAGTGCGCGGCGAACAGATCGCCGCACAACTGGCCGGCTCGGTGACGCTGGGTTGCGGGCAGTTCTGCACCAACCCTGGTTTGGTGATCGGGCTGCGTTCGCCGCAGTTCAGCGCGTTCGTGCGAAGGTTCTGCGCAACCATGAACGGGCAACCGGCGCAGACCATGCTCAATGCCGGGGCGCTCGTCAGTTACGGCAAAGGCCTGGCCGAACTGCACGAGCACCCCGGGCTGACGCACCTGGCCGGGCATCCGCAGCAGGGTAATCAGGCTCAGCCACAGGTGTTTCAGGCCCATGTCAGCCTGCTGCTCAATGGCGATGCGCTGTTGCAGGAAGAAGTGTTTGGCCCGACCACGATCATCATCGAAGTGGACGACCCGACGCAGTTGGCCGTTGCGCTGCAAGGCTTGCGTGGGCAACTGACGGCGACCCTGATCGGTGAACCGGGTGAGTTGCTCGATTACCGCTGGCTGGCTGAGCAGTTACAGGAAAAGGTCGGACGGATCCTGCTCAACGGTTATCCGACCGGGGTCGAAGTCTGCGAGGCGATGGTGCATGGCGGGCCATATCCGGCGACCTCGGATTCGCGCGGCACGTCGGTGGGGACGCTGGCGATCGATCGCTTTTTGCGGCCGGTGTGCTTCCAGAATTACCCGGATGCGTTGCTGCCCGAGGCGTTGCAGGATGCCAATCCGCTGGGAATCCGGCGGTTGGTGGACGGGGAGGTGAGTGCGTTGGCGCTATAACCCGACGCAAAACCTGTAGGAGCAGCCTGCGGCCGCTCCTACAGGGCGATCAGGCATCCACCTCAACCGGCTTCACCACCGCCGGTTTCAACACCAGCCACAGCGCCAGCGCGATCAACACCCCGCCGTAGACATGCGCCATCGACAACGGCTCATCGAGAAACATCGCGCCCCACAATACGCCGAACGGCGGAATCATGAAGGTCACGGTCATCGACTTCACCGGGCCGATTGAGCTGAGCAGGCGGAAGTAGATGATGTAGGCAAACGCTGTACATCCCAGGCCCAGACCCAACAGCGACAACCAGACACTCCAGCCACCCCAGCTCGCCGGAGGTTGTGTCGCCACGCTGTACCCGAACAGTGGCAACAGAAACAGCGTCGCGCCGAGCATGCTGCCCAGCGCCGAGAGGCGCGGATCCAGCCCGCCGGCCTGATCCAGCCAGCGTCGGGCGAGAAACCCGGCAAAGCCGTAGCAGGTGGTGGCGAGCAGGCAGGCGGCGGCGCCCATCAGCAATTGCAGGTCGAAAGCCACGGGGCCGGCACGGGTCAGCACACCAACGCCGAAGAGACCGAGAAACACCCCGCCGAGCTTGGCCGGCGTGAGTTTTTCACTGAAGAACAGGCCACCGATCAACACGCCCATCAGTGGGGTGGTGGCGTTGAAAATCGCCGAGTAACCGGCCGGCAAGACTTGTGCGGCCACCGAATACAGGGTCGCCGGAATCCCTGAGTTGATCACGCCCAACAGCATCACGGTTTTCAGCTTGCCTTTGAAATCCCAACTGATGCGCATCAGCCCGAGAATCACCAGCAGCCCGACGGCGGCAATCGACACACGGAAAAAACCGGTAGGAACCGTGCCGATAGCCGGGGCGATGATGCGCATGAACAGGAAGCTCGCGCCCCAGATGGCAGCCAGTGACAGCATGCGGAAAATATCGACAGGGCTCACGACGGCACTCCTTCCTTGATCGGGTCGAGAGTGTTGCCGAGCGCCTTGAGGATGGCAACCGCTATTCGGGCATTTAATTCTCCGGTCAGGCGGGCAGGGAATGAAAAGCCGCTGCGGTATCGGATTTGGCAGAAATTGCACTTCTCCTGCATCCGCTTCCGTGTCTAAGCTCAGGGTTTGAAATTCCCGCAGAGGTCTCGTTTATGCCGCAGCCATGGCCAGCCACCGACATCGCCCGCATGATCCTTGAAGGCTTCGACGATTACCGCGAGCATTTTCGGCGGATCACCGACGGCGCCCGCGAGCGTTTCGAGCAGGCGCAGTGGCAGGAAACGCAAACGGCCTCGGCGGCGCGGATCAATCTGTATGAAGAGAAGGTCGGCGAAACCATCGCCCGCCTGCGCGAATATTTCGACGAAGATACGCTGATGGCCGTCAGTTGCTGGCCGCTGGTGAAAAGTGCCTACATCAGCGTGATCGACCTGCGTTTCGACGATGAACTGTCCGAGACCTGGTACAACTCGATCTTCTGCGGCCTGTTCAGCCACGATCTGATCAGCGACGGTTGCATGTTCATCCACACCACCCGGCCGACCCTGCGCCGCGCCCGTGCCGCGCAGACCCGCACCTACAAACCGCAAGGCCAGTTGTCGGTGATGCTCGGCAGCATCTTCGCCGATTACCGTTTCAACGAAGGCTACGCGGATCTGCCGGGCGATCTAAGGCGCCTCGAAGCGCAGCTGCGCGAGAACCTGCCCGACTGGGTGTGCAAGGATCCGGAACTGAGCGTCGAACTGTTCAGCTCAGTGCTGTACCGCAACAAAGGCGCGTACCTGGTCGGGCGCATCTATACCCGCGACGAACAATGGCCGCTGGTGATTCCATTGCTGCACCGCGAGGGCCGGGGCATCCAGATCGATGCGCTGATCACCGATGAAGCGGAGGTGTCGATCATCTTCTCGTTCACCCGCTCGTATTTCATGGTGGACGTGGCAGTGCCGGCAGAGTTTATCGGTTTCCTCAAACGCATCCTGCCGGGCAAGCACATCGCCGAGTTGTACACCTCGATCGGATTCTACAAACACGGCAAATCGGAGTTTTACCGGGCGCTGATCAACCACCTCGCCCACACGGATGACCAGTTCATCATGGCGCCCGGCGTACGTGGCATGGTGATGAGCGTGTTCACGCTGCCGGGCTTCAACACTGTGTTCAAGATCATCAAGGATCGCTTCTCGCCCTCGAAAAACGTCGATCGCGCGACCGTGATCGAAAAGTATCGGCTGGTGAAAAGCGTCGACCGCGTTGGGCGCATGGCCGACACACAAGAGTTCGCCGACTTCCGTTTTCCCTTGAGCAAGTTCGACCCGGCGTGCCTGGAAGAATTGCTCGAAGTGGCCCCGTCCACGGTCTCCGTCGAGGGCGAAACCGTGCTGATCCGCCACTGCTGGACCGAACGCCGGATGACCCCGCTTAACCTCTATCTGGAAAACGCCAACGACGCCCAGGTGCATGAAGCGCTGGAGGATTACGGCTTGGCGATCAAGCAACTGGCGGCGGCCAATATCTTTCCCGGCGACATGCTGCTGAAGAATTTCGGTGTCACCCGTCATGGTCGCGTGGTGTTTTACGACTACGACGAGATCTGTTTCCTCACCGAAGCCAACTTCCGCCACATCCCGGCGCCGCGTACGCCGGAAGACGAAATGGCCTCCGAGCCGTGGTATTCGATCGGGCCGCTGGACGTGTTTCCGGAGGAGTTTCCGCCGTTTCTGTTTGCCGATTCGGGGCAGCGCAAGCTGTTCGATCAATTGCATGGCGAGTTGTACAACGCCGACTACTGGAAAAGCCTGCAAGAGGCCATTCGCGCCGGCAAAGTCATCGACGTCTTCCCGTATCGGCGTAAAGGAGAACAGCAGCTATAAGCCGCGAGCCGCAAGCTCTAAGTCAGAAGCGCTTTTACGTTGCAGCTTGAGGCTTGAGACTGCTTCGTCTGTTACTCTTGCAGCTTTTGGCTTACAGCTTGCCGCTGCTCCTATGACTGACCAAACGCCTTCCATCGACAAACTGCTGAAAAACCTCGATCACGCCATGCTCGCCGACCGTCACCGGTTGCGCCGGCAGTTGCTGGAGCTGCGCAAGAAACCCGACGAGGCCAAATTGGCCCAGTGGGTGGCGCGGATGCAGGCGTCGTGTGATCAGGTATTGGCGCGCAAGGCCAGTCTGCCGGTGATCCGTTACGACGACAGCCTGCCGATTGCCGCCAAGCGTGACGAGATCAAGGCGGCGCTGGAAAAGCATCAAGTGCTGATCATCGCCGGCGAAACCGGTTCGGGTAAAACCACCCAATTGCCGAAGATCTGTCTGGAAATCGGTCGCGGCCAGCACGGTCTGATCGGCCACACCCAGCCGCGCCGGATCGCGGCGCGCAGTGTCGCCAGTCGGGTGGCCGAGGAGCTCAACACACCGCTCGGCGCGCTGGTCGGCTATCAGGTGCGTTTCGAAGACCAGAGCGATTCCAACACGCTGATCAAACTGATGACCGACGGTATTTTGCTGGCGGAAACTCAGAACGACCGCTATCTGGAACGCTACGACACGATCATCGTCGACGAAGCCCACGAACGCAGTCTCAACATCGATTTCCTGCTGGGTTACCTGAAAACCCTACTGCCACGTCGTCCGGATCTGAAAGTCATCATCACTTCGGCGACCATCGATCTGGAGCGCTTTTCCAAGCACTTCGACGACGCGCCGATTGTCGAAGTGTCCGGCCGTACTTACCCGGTCGACACCTGGTATCGCCCGCTGACCCTGGAGCAGGACGAGGAGGGCAACCGCGTCGAAGATGACCTGACCGTCGATCAGGCGATTCTCGCGACCCTCGACGAAATTGCCGCCTATGAGCGCAGCGAAAGGCGCAGCCCCGGCGATGTGCTGGTGTTCCTGCCCGGCGAGCGCGAGATTCGCGACGCCGCCGACATGCTGCGCAAGGCTCAGCTCAAGCACACTGAAATCCTGCCGCTATACGCACGCCTGTCACCGGCCGAACAGCAGCGGATTTTCCAGTCGCACCCGGGCCGTCGCGTCGTGTTGGCGACCAACGTTGCGGAAACCTCGCTGACCGTGCCGGGCATTCGTTACGTGATTGACAGCGGCACCGCGCGCATCAGTCGTTACAGCTATCGAGCAAAAGTGCAGCGCTTGCCTATCGAAGCGATTTCCCAGGCCAGCGCCAACCAGCGAAAAGGTCGCTGCGGTCGGGTCGAGCCGGGCATCTGCGTGCGTCTGTACAGCGAAGAAGATTTCCTCGGGCGCCCGGAATTCACCGATCCCGAGATCTTGCGCACCAACCTCGCCGCCGTGATTCTGCAAATGCTGCATTTGCGACTCGGCGAGATCACCGCTTTCCCGTTCATCGAGCCGCCGGACGGCAAGGCGATCAGTGATGGTTTCAACCTGCTGCAAGAACTCTCGGCGGTGGATCGCAATAGTCAGCTGACCCCCTTGGGCCGACAACTGGCGCGTCTGCCGGTGGATCCGCGCATGGGCCGCATGTTGCTCGAAGCGGCGAAGCTCGGCAGTTTGCAGGAAGTGCTGATCGTCGCCAGTGCCATGTCGATTCAGGATCC
Source organism: Pseudomonas syringae (assembly GCF_021605415.1). Lineage (GTDB taxonomy): Bacteria > Pseudomonadota > Gammaproteobacteria > Pseudomonadales > Pseudomonadaceae > Aquipseudomonas > Aquipseudomonas syringae_S. Next base: position 14,109 of record NZ_WKEQ01000056.1, on the reverse strand, counting down.
GCGCGAGCGTCCGCCGGAGCGTCAGCAAGCTGCCGACCAGGCCCACGCGCAGTGGAAAGACATCGATTCGGACTTCGCCGGGCTGGTCAATCTGTGGCGTGGCTTTGAAGAGCAACGCCAGGCGTTGACTGCCAGTCCGCTACGCAACTGGTGTCGGAAGAACTTTCTCAATTATCTGCGGCTGCGCGAATGGCGTGATTCCCATCGGCAACTGAGCTTGATCTGCCGCGATCTGCAACTGGTCGTTAATAAAGAGCCGGCGGATTACCCGAAACTGCACAAAGCCGTGTTGGTCGGCCTGCTCAGCCAGATCGGCCAGAAAACCGAGGACGGCGATTACCTCGGCGCCCGTCAGCGTCGGTTCTGGATTCACCCCTCGTCAGGCATCGGCAAGAAGCGTCCGCAGTGGATCATGGCCGCCGAACTGGTGGAAACCACCAAGCTCTACGCGCGGATGGTCGCGAAAATCGACGCCGACTGGATCGAGCCGCTGGCCGGTCACCTGATCAAGAAAAACCACTTCGAACCGCACTGGGAAAAGAAGCGCGGCCAAGTCGTGGCGTTCGAGCAAATCACTCTGTTCGGCCTGATTGTGGTTGGCCGGCGGCCAGTGCATTACGGTCCGGTGGATCCGGTGGTGTCGCGTGAGTTGTTCATCCGCGAAGGCCTGGTGCGTGGCGAGATTCAATCGCGCGCCAAGTGTCTGACGGCCAACAAGCAACTGCTGGAACAACTCGACGAACTGGAAGCCAAGGCCCGTCGCCGCGACATTCTCGCCGACGAAGAAACCCTGTACGCCTTCTACGACGCACGGTTGCCGGCGGAGATTCACCAGACCGCGACCTTCGACAGTTGGTATCGGGTCAACAGCCAGAAAGATCCGCAACTGCTGATCATGCGCGAAGAAGACGTGCTGGCCCGCGAGGCCAGCGAAGTCACCGCCCAGCATTACCCGGACACCTTGCACATCGGCGATCTGGAGTTGGCCCTCAGCTACCACTTCGAACCGAATCATCCGCGCGACGGCGTGACCCTGCGCGTGCCGGCGCCACTGTTGCCTATGCTGCCACCGGAGCGTCTGGAATGGCTGGTACCGGGCATGATCGAGGCCAAGTGCATCGCCCTTGTGCGCAATTTGCCGAAAGCTTTGCGCAAGAATTTCGTGCCGGTGCCGGACTTCGTCAAAGCCGCGTTGCAACGCATGACCTTCGCCGAGGGCTCGCTGCCCCAGGCGCTGGGGCGTGAATTGCTGCGCATGACCGGCGCGCGAGTCAGCGATGAAGCCTGGGCCGAGGCTGAGCAACAGGTCGAAGGGCATTTGCGGATGAACCTGGAAATCGTCGATGGCCAGGGCAAGTTCCTCGGTGAAGGACGCGATCTGGCCGAACTGACCGCGCGGTTTGCCGAGGCCAGTCAGGCGGCATTGGCCGTGCCGCAGAGCGCGAAAAGTCAGCAACCGGTAGAGGCCAAAGTCTTCGCGGCGGTGGCGGAAAAGACGCAACAGAAGATTGCCGGGCTGTCGATGACGGTGTATCCGGCGCTGGTGGAAGAGGGCGGCACAGTCAAAGAAGGGCGTTTTTCGACCCCGGCCGAAGCCGAGTTTCAGCATCGTCGTGCGCTGCAACGCTTGCTGATGCAGCAACTGGCCGAGCCGGCCAAATTCCTGCGCACCAAGCTGCCGGGCATCACCGAAATGGGGTTGCTGTACCGCGAGCTGGGCCGCGTCGAGGCACTGGTCGAAGACATTCTGCTGGCCAGCCTCGACAGCTGCATCCTGGAGGGTGAAGACCCGTTGCCGCGTGACGGTGCCGGATTGGCGGCGCTGGCCGAGCGCAAGCGCGGCAGTTGGACCGAGCACGCCGAGCGCGTGGCGCGGTTGACGCAGGAGATTCTGAAACTCTGGCACGGGCTGCAAAAACGCTTCAAGGGCAAGATTGATCTGGCTCAGGCTGTGGCACTGAACGATATCAAGCAGCAAATCAGTCATCTGGTGTATCCGGGGTTTGTCCGGGAAACGCCGATGCAATGGCTCAAGGAACTGCCGCGTTATCTGAAAGCGGTCGAACAGCGCTTCGAAAAACTCGGTGCCCAGGTGCAAAAGGATCGGGTCTGGAGTGGCGAACTCACCGGGCTCTGGACGCAATACCAGACCCGCGCCGCCAAACACGCCCAGGAAGGCAAACGCGACCCGCAGCTGGAGCTGTATCGCTGGTGGCTGGAGGAATACCGGGTTTCGCTGTTCGCGCAGCAGTTGGGGACGAAAGTGCCGATCTCCGATAAACGCCTGAACAAGCAGTGGACACAAGTCGAACCGTAGCCCCTTGCTCGCGCAATTGATCGTTCCCCACGCTCCGCGTGGGAATGCCGCCCGGGACGCTCCGCGTTCCTGCACAGTCAAAAGATCGCAGCCTGCGGCAGCTCCTACAGTGGGTGTGTGTCTTCGCAAAAGGGGCCAAAACCTTGGGTTTATGGCAAACTTCGCGACCATAAGCGCCTCTTTCGCGACGTAGAGCCTTCGGCCACGTCGGGGCGTCATAAAACGCTGCGAGATTTGCGTCCCCTGGATGGGAATAGACCCTTTGTGTGTTGGTACGACGGTGCCAGCGCTTTCTGCCTGAACAGATTAGAGAAACGACCATGCATAACGTCGTCATCAGCGGCACCGGCCTGTACACCCCGGCCAACAGCATCTCCAACGAAGAGCTGGTGCAGTCTTTCAACACTTACGTCGCCCAGTTCAATGCCGACAATGCCGAGGCCATCGCCAGCGGCGAGGTTCAAGCGCTGACCGAATCCAGCGCAGCGTTCATCGAAAAAGCGTCTGGCATCAAGAGCCGCTTTGTCATGGACAAGGACGGCATCCTCGATCCGCAACGCATGGCGCCACGCCTGCCGGAGCGTTCCAACGACGAGTGGTCGGTGCTTTGCCAAATGGCCATCGGCGCCGCCGAGCAAGCCTTGCAACGCGCCGGCAAGACCGCCGCTGACATCGACGGCGTAATCGTCGCCTGCTCCAACCTGCAACGCGCCTACCCGGCCATCGCCATCGAAGTCCAGGAAGCCCTCGGCATCCAGGGGTTCGGTTTTGACATGAACGTTGCCTGCTCGTCGGCCACTTTCGGCATCCAGGCGGCCGCCAACAGCGTGCAACTGGGCCAGGCCCGGGCGATTCTGATGGTCAACCCGGAAGTCTGCACCGGTCACTTGAATTTCCGAGACCGCGACAGCCACTTCATCTTCGGTGACGCCGCGACTGCCGTAATCATCGAGCGCGCCGACCTCGCGACGTCCGAGCACCAGTTCGACGTGGTCAGCACCAAACTGCTGACCAAGTTCTCCAACAACATCCGCAACAACTTCGGCTTCCTCAACCGCGCAGCGGAAGAGGGCATCGGCACCCGCGACAAACTGTTCGTGCAGGAAGGCCGCAAGGTGTTCAAGGACGTTTGCCCGATGGTCGCCGAACTGATCGGCCAGCACCTGGAAGAAAACCAGCTCAATGTCGGCGACGTGAAGCGCTTCTGGCTGCACCAGGCCAATCTGAGCATGAACCACCTGATCGTGCGCAAACTGCTGGGCCGCGAAGCGAGCGAAGAAGAAGCGCCGGTGATTCTCGACACCTACGCCAACACCAGTTCGGCCGGTTCGGTGATCGCGTTTCATAAGTATCAAGACGATCTGGCCAGCGGTTCGCTGGCCGTGTTGAGTTCGTTCGGTGCCGGTTATTCGATTGGTAGCGTGTTGCTGCGTAAGCGTTAAACGGAAAAAGCTGCGAGCTGCAAGCTCGAAGCTTACAGCTCGCAGCTCGCATCTGTTCCTCTAAAACTTCGCTTCGGCGTCTAGCTGCAGCGTATTGGCATCAGCATCGCGCTGGGTACGGCTGGCGAAGTCGGCCTTGGTCAGGAAGTACGTGGCACCGACGGAGAAGTTCTTGTCGATGTCGTAACCGACCTTGAGCTTGTGGCCACGAGAGCCGGTGGTGCCGTTGGCGAAGTCCGAATCGGTGAACGCGCCGACCACGGCGTTACGCTGTACGTCGCGATAGTTGTAGTCGAGGTTGAAGCCGAAGACTTTCGACTTGGCGCCCAGCAACCAGGCTGTGTCCTGATCGGTCACGGCGTCGTTGTTTTTCACGTACTGGCCGTAGAACGACAACGGCATCGGCAGGCCGCCGATATCAACCTGACTGAAGCCTTCGTACAGACGGAATTCGTTATTGGCCGAGTTGCCGTTGACCGCCAGGGCGCACGGCGTCGACGTACCGGTGCAGGTGCTGTCTTCGTCGTTCTGATAACCGTAGACGCTGCCGCCGACAGTCATTTTCAGGTTGTCGGTGAGGTTGAAGCGGCTGCCCAGTTGGCCGGCCGTCAGACGCAGGTCATGGCGGAACTGCACGCCATCGCCATCGACGTTGTCTTTGAGGTTGTAATTACCCAGGCTGCCGAACAGTTCGGCGCTGCTGCCCAGCGGGTATTTGTAGGTCAACGCCAGACCTTCGGGGTTGATGTCGCTGTCCCAGATCACGTCACCCATGCTGACCCACGGCTGTGGCATCTTGCCGCCGATCACGTGCAGGTTCTTGATCGCATCCGGGTGGTAGTCGATGTACGCCTGATCCAGCCAGATCTGCTTCTTGTCGAAATAGTTGTCCTGATCCTGATTGGTCGAACGCGCGTCGTCGCCGCCGCCGGTGGCGATACGGATGCCAGTGTCCACTTGCTGGTTGATTTCGGTGTAGGCACCCAGGCGTGCGCGGATGCGTTGACGATCCTTGTCGCGGCCGCCGTTGTTCGGCTCGCCGTCGATCTTGATGGTTTCCTGACGAACGCGGACGTCGCCCTTGAACTGGGTCTTGGCGGCCCAGGCCAGCTTCTGGTCGAAGGCGCTTCGCTCAGTGGATTTTTTCGCGACGGCAGCGACCTGCTCGTTGGTCTCTTGCTGCGCCTGTTGCGCGATTTGCTGAGCCTTCTGATCCTTGGCCAGTTCAGTTTGCAGTTCGACGTACTGCGCCTGGGAAATCGACCCGTTAGCCTTGAGCATGTCGAGCAGTTTGGCGTCGACTGCGGCGCTGGCCGGAACGCTCATGGCCAGCATCAAGCCGCCACACAGGGCCGCCGCAGTTTTCGTGGAAGCAAGACGCATAGCAATCTCCGAAGATGAAGGGGATGGCTGAACCATCCGGGACACAACCGACAGATGAGGGTCGGAAAACAGTGGCCGGGTAGAACCCGACGCTCTAAAAACAGGCGCCAGTATCGCGATCGTTTATGACAGAGCAGTGGCACGGTGATGGCAGGTTGATGACGATGCGTAACAGCCGCGAACTATTGAGCTAGAGGGTTGTCGGCGAATTGGCCGTGTGAATCGGCAGGCAATAAGCGATACTCGCCGGGCTGTAACGCCCAGTTGTGGAGAGCCGGTTGATGCCATTGCAATGCCTGAAAAGCCTGTCGCAAATCACCCCTGAAACCTGGGATGCGCTGGTGCCCGAAAACCAGCCATTCCTGCGTCATGCGTTTCTCAGTGCGCTGGAAGACAGCGGCAGCGTCGGCCCGCACACGGGGTGGCAGGCGGAGCATTTGTTGCACGTTGAAGGTGATCGGCTGATCGCGGCGCTGCCGGGTTATCGCAAATGGCATTCCTACGGCGAGTACGTGTTCGATCACGGCTGGGCCGACGCCTGCGCCCGGGCGGGTATCGATTACTACCCGAAGTTTTTGAGTGGCGTGCCGTTCAGCCCGGTCAGCGGCCCGCGTCTGTTGGCGTCTCGGGTTGAGGACGGATTCGAACTGCTCAAGAGCCTGCCGGGCTACCTGGAAATCGAAGCGCTTTCCAGCGCGCACATCAATTTCACCGATCCGTTCACCGACGCGGCCCTGCTAGAACAGCCGGGCTGGTTGCAGCGCATCGGCTGTCAGTATCACTGGCAAAATCGTGGTTATCGCGACTTTCAGGACTTCCTCGACGGGCTCAGTTCGCGCAAGCGCAAGCAGATGCGCAAGGAGCGCGAGCAAGTGGCGGGGCAGGGTTTCGAGTTCGAATGGCTGGAAGGTCGCGAACTGGACGAGGCGCAGTGGGATTTTGTCTATGCCTGCTACGCCAACACCTACGCGGTGCGGCGTCAGGCGCCGTATCTGACTCGGGAATTTTTCAGTTTGTTGGCCGAGCGCATGCCGGAGGCGATCCGCGTGGTGCTGGCCAAACAGGGATCACGTCCGGTGGCGATGGCGTTCAGTCTGGTCGGAGGCGACAGTTTTTACGGGCGTTATTGGGGATGCCTGGCCGAGTTTGACCGGCTGCATTTCGAGACGTGTTTTTATCAGGGTATGGACTATGCGATTGCCAACGGTATTCAGCGTTTCGATGCCGGCGCGCAGGGCGAGCACAAATTGATTCGTGGCTTTGAACCGGTGATCACCCATTCCTGGCACTACTTGCGCCATCCGGGTTTGAAAGCGGCGGTGAAGGATTTCCTCCATCAGGAACGCGCCGGAATATTGGCCTACGCCGAAGAGGCGCGGACCGCATTGCCCTACCGCCAAACCTGATTCCTTGGAGGAGCGAGCCTGCTCGCGAAGCGGTGTATCAGAGCCTATGAGCATGACTGACCCAACGCCATCGCGCACAGGCTCGCTCCTACAGTTGGTTTTCGGGTGCCGTCAGATACCTTCTTTACCCAGCCATCGATAGATCCCGCCGCCGAGCACCGCACCCAGCAGCGGCGCGACCCAGAACATCCACAATTGCGCGATGGCCCAACCACCGACCATCAGCGCCGGCCCGGTGCTGCGCGCCGGGTTGACCGAGGTGTTGGTGACGGGAATCGAGATCAGGTGGATCAGCGTCAGCGCCAGGCCAATGGCAATGGGTGCCAGCCCCGGTGGCGCACGCTTGTCGGTAGCACCAAGGATGACCACCAGGAACATCGCGGTCATCACCATTTCAGTGACAAATCCGGCAGCCATCGAATACTTGCCGGGGGAATGCTCACCGTAGCCGTTGGAAGCCAGGCCATTGGCTATTTCGAAGCCTTCCTTGCCGCTGGCGATAGAGGCAATCAGCGCCGCCGCGAGGATCGCACCGAGCACCTGGGCGATGATGTAGGCGGGCAACTCTTTGGCCGGAAACCGACCGCCGACGACCAGACCGACCGAGACGGCCGGGTTCAAGTGGCAGCCGGAGATATGACCGATGGCGAACGCCATGGTCAGTACTGTCAAACCAAATGCCAGGGCCACCCCCAGCACACCGATACCCAGCGGTGAAGACGCGGCGATCACCGCACTGCCACAACCGCCCAACACCAACCAAAACGTACCCAACAACTCAGTAACTGAACGTTTGAACAGAGACATGAGAGAGTCCTTGATAGGGCGACCTATCGAGACTGCATCGAGTTGTGCTCCCTGCAGGCTTACTACAGGTTCCACTCTGGAACCTCGGCTGAGTACAGCAGGCTTTGGATGGAATGCCAGAAAGCAAAAGATCGCAGCCTTCGGCAACTCCTGCACGGGATTCATGTAGAAGTTGCCGAACGCTGCGATCTTTTGATCTTGACGGTCAATCGATGCCGACAAAACCCCCGGTCTGGTGCTGCCACAGCCGCGCATACAACCCGCCATGGGCCAGCAGTTCAGCGTGGCTGCCGGTCTCGGCGATCTGGCCGTTTTCCAGCACCACCAGCCGATCCATGCGTGCGATGGTCGAGAGCCGGTGGGCGATGGCGATTACGGTTTTGCCCTGCATCAGGGTTTCGAGGCTTTCCTGGATCGCCGCTTCAACTTCCGAATCCAGCGCCGACGTGGCTTCGTCCATGATCAGGATGGGCGCGTCCTTGAGCAGCACACGGGCAATCGCGATCCGCTGACGCTGGCCGCCGGACAGCTTCACGCCACGCTCGCCGACATGCGCATCGAAACCGGTGCGGCCCTCGGCATCCGACAGCAGCGGTATGAACTCGTCGGCGCGGGCCTTGTGCACGGCTTCCCAGAGTTCAGCGTCGGTCGCGTCCGGTTTGCCGTAAAGCAGGTTGTCACGGATCGAGCGGTGCAGCAGCGAGGTGTCCTGAGTGATCATGCCAATCCGCGCGCGCAGGCTCTCCTGGCCGACGTCGGCGATGTTCTGCCCGTCGATGAGGATCCGTCCGCCTTCTACGTCGTACAGGCGCAGCAGCAAATTGACCAGGGTCGATTTGCCCGCGCCGGATGGCCCGATCAAGCCGATTTTCTCGCCCGCCTTAATGGTCAGGTTGAGGTCGCCGATGATGCCTTTCTTCTTGCCATAGTGAAAATCCACGTGCTCGAAACGCACTTCGCCACGGGGCACAACGAGGGGCTTGGCCTGTTCGCGGTCGGTGACGCTGACCGGTTGGGCGATGGACTGCAAACCGTCCTGCACCATGCCGATGTTTTCGAAGATGCCGTTGACCACCCACATGATCCAGCCCGACATGTTGACGATGCGGATCACCAGGCCCGTCGCCAAGGCAATCGCCCCGACCGAGATCAGCGACTGCGTCCACAGCCACAGCGCAAGGCCCGTGGTGCCGACGATCAACATGCCATTCATGCCGGTGATGACCACGTCCATGCTGGTGACGACGCGACCGGCCAGTTGGGCTTTTTCGGTCTGCTCTTCAATGGCTTCGCGGGCGTATTGCTGTTCGAAATTGGTGTGGGCGAACAGTTTCAGGGTGGTGATGTTGGTGTAGCCGTCGACGATCCGGCCCATCAATTTCGAACGCGCATCGGAGGACACCACCGAGCGTTCCTTGACCCGTGGCACGAAGTAATAGAGCGCGCCGATGTAGGCGGCGATCCACATCAACAGTGGGATCATCAGGCGCCAGTCGGCTTCGGCGAACAGCACCAGCGAGCTGATCGCGTAGATCAACACATGCCATAGCGCATCCACTGCTTGCACGGCTGAATCGCGCAGGGAGTTGCCTGTCTGCATGATGCGCTGGGCAATACGTCCGGCGAAGTCGTTCTGAAAGAAATTCAGGCTCTGCTTGAGCACGTAACTGTGGTTCTGCCAGCGGATCAGGCTGGTCATGCCGGGGCTCAGGGTCTGGTGCACGAGCAAGTCATGCAGGGCGACGAACACCGGGCGCAGGATCAGCGCCACCACAGCCATCCAGGCCAGTTCGATGCCGTGTTCCTGGAAGAAATTGACGTTCGGTGTGCCTTGGGCGAGGTCGATGATGCGGCTCAGGTAGCTGAACAGTGCCACTTCGATCAGTGCGCCGAACAAGCCGACGATCAGCAGGGCGGCGAAGCTCGGCCAGACCTGTTTGAGGTAGTAGGTGTAGAAAGGAAAAACGCGATTCGGCGGGGCTGCCGTGGGGGCGTCGCGGAAAATGTCGATCAGTTGTTCGAAACGGCGATAGAGCATCAGATAACCGCCCGGAATACGGGCTCTCCTTTTATCGGTTTGAACGGCGAGACCTCAGGCCCGCGCCGTTCGATATGCCCTGTCCAGCTTAGTCGATGCGCTTGGCCGACTTGATGTACACAGGGTCGACAGGCACGTTCTGCATGCCTTGTTTGGTGGTGGTTGGGGAGTTGACGATGATGTCGACCACGTCCATGCCTCTGACCACTTTGGCGAAGACTGCATAACCTTTGTCGCGGCCCGGATCGAGGAAGGCGTTGTCGGCCACGTTGATGAAGAACTGGCTGGTGGCCGAGTCTGGATCGGAAGTGCGCGCCATCGAGAGGGTGCCGCGAACGTTGTGCAAGCCATTGCTGGCTTCGTTCTTGATCGGTGCCTTGGTTTCTTTCTGCTGCATCTGCTGGGTGAACCCACCGCCCTGAGCCATGAAGCCCGGGATCACACGGTGGAAAATCGTGTTGTTGTAGAACCCGCTGTCCACGTACTCAAGAAAGTTCTTGGTACTGATCGGTGCCTTGACCGGATCCAGCTCGAGTTCGATCTGGCCATTGGTGGTGTCCAGCAACACGTGCGGCGCCTTGGTTGGGGTGGCAGCCATCAGATTCGTAGCGAAGAGCACGGCGCCGGCGGCGAGGGCGAATTTTTTCAGCATGGGTCAGTGATCCTGAGGGTTTGAATATCGACTGCGGCGAGAAACTCCAGCAGCGTTTGATTGAAGTGTTGCGGTTGATCGAGCGGCGTGGCGTGGCGTGAATCGGCAATCACCACCAACCGCGCATCGGGCAGCCGTTTGACATAGGCTTCTTTGAGCGCCACCGGTGTGTAATCACGGTCGGCGCTGACGACGAGGGTTGGACAGGTGACCTTCGAAAGTCGTTCCTGAACGCCCCAGCCAACGATGGCATCGAAGCTGGCGAGATAAGCACGTTTGTCGTTTCTTGCCCAGCGCTCGGCCATTTTTCGTCGTAAATCGGCTTGCTCCGGTTTGGGGAACAACTTGCTGCCCAGCGCCTTGCCGATGGTTTCCAGGCTGAGCATGCGCATCAGGCTCCAGCGCTTGAACCATTGCCAGTAATCGTCGCGGCTGCGCAGTTTGACCTCTGGGCCGCTGTTGACGATGGTCAGGCTTTTAAGCAACTGCGGTTGATCGACACCGAGTTGGAAACCGATCATGCCGCCCATGGACAGTCCGATGTAATGCACCGGGCCAAGGTTCAAGTGTTCGATCAGCGCGATGATGTCGGCGCTGAAGCCGGCAATGCTGTAGCGCTCGCGAGGTTTGTCCGAGCGGCCGTGACCGCGCACGTCCGGCACGATCACTCGGTAACGGGCGGCTAGATCCGGGATCTGCATTTCCCAGTCCAGGGTGCTCGCTCCGAGCCCGTGAACCAGCAACAAGGGTTCACCGTGGCCATATTCCTCGTAGTGCAGGTTGCAACCGTCATGCTCGAAATACGCCATAGGTGGACTCCGTGTCAGGCTTGTTCAGGGGCGGCGAACGGCGCATCCAGCGGCGCGGTATCGAAGGTGCGCAGCAGTTCGACGAGGATCTGCGAGGCGGGGCCGAGGGGTTTTTCCTTGTTTGCGTACAAGTAAAAACTCGGATTGCGGCTGCCGCCCTGATCCAACGGTAGCACCTTGAGCACACCTTCCTTGAGTTCACGTTCAAGCATGTGCCGTGGCAGCCAGGCAAATCCCAGGCCGCTGGCGACGAAGGTGGCAGCCGTGGCGAGGCTGCCGACCGTCCAGCGCTGTTCGGCGCCGAGCCAACCGACGTCCCGTGGCTGCTGGCGGCCGGAGTCGCGGATCACCACTTGCATCTGGCTTTCCAGATCCTGAAAGCTCAACTCACGGTTCAGACGATGCAGCGCATGCTCTGGATGAGCCACGGCGACGAATTCGACATCGCTCAGTTCCTGGCCGAGATAACCCGGAATACTGAAACCGGTGATGGCCAGATCGGCCACGCCTTCGAGCAATACTTCTTCGACGCCCGACAACACTTCCTCACGCAAGCGCACGCGGCAGCCACGGCTTTGCGGCATGAACGCGGTCAAGGCGCGGACGAGGCGGGCGGTAGGGTAGGCAGCATCGACCACCAGCCGCACTTCCGCTTCCCAGCCCTGTTCCATGTGGTGGGCGAGGTCTTCCAGTTGGCTGGCCTGTTTCACCAGTTGCCGCGAACGGCGCAGCAACACGCCACCGGCTTCGGTAAGCACCGCTTTGCGTCCGTCGATGCGCAGCAATGGCACGCCGAGCTGATCCTGCATGCGGGCGACGGTGTAGCTCACCGACGATTGCGAACGGTGCAAGGCCTCGGCGGCCTGGGCGAATCCGCCGTGGTCGACCACGGCCTGCAATGTTCGCCATTGATCTAGGGTCACGCGGGGCGCTTTCATCAATAGCTCCTCTTGTCCTAAGCTGGCGATCCCCATTGGAGACTGCCGAATGAAAAAATTCTGTTGTGTGTTGCTGGCGATGCTGCCGCTGACGGCGTTTGCGTACCCGATCGATGTGGAGAAAAACCTCAACGACCTGAAAATCGACTACCAGACCTACGACACCGATAACGACATCGGCTCGATCCAGGTCAGCAACTACGGTGATGTCGATGCAACGTGCAAAGTGAAATTCATCAACGGCCCGGAGGCACCGCGCACTCGCAACATCGACGTGCCGGCGGGCAAGCACAAGAACGCCACCGCCAAGTTCACCCGCACCATCATCAAGCTGCGCATCAACCTGACCTGCAAACCGAAATAAACCTGTAGGAGCGAGCCTGTTAGCCGCCAGTGATTCCGGCTGACATACCGCTATCGCGAGCAGGGTCGCTCCTACAAAGAAGCGTGGTGAGCATATAAACGAATTTGTTGATGGATTGCAGCAGTTATTTGCGCTTTTTCATCGAATCAACTCTGATTAACCTTCACTCCATCGTCTTACAACAAATTCGGATGGAGGCTACACACCATGTCACGCGTTCTGATCATTGAAAGCAGCGCCCGCCAGCAAGATTCGGTTTCCCGTCAACTGACCCAGACGTTCATCAGTCAGTGGAAAGCGGCGCACCCGGCGGATGAGATCACCGTGCGTGATTTGGCGGCCAAGCCTGTGCCCCATTTGGATATCAACCTGTTGGGCGGCTGGATGAAATCGGCCGAACAACGCAATGACGACGAACAGATTTCGCTGGATCGCTCCAACGAATTGACTGACGAATTGCTCGCCGCCGACGTGCTGGTGATGGCCGCGCCGATGTACAACTTCGCCATCCCGAGCACGCTCAAAGCCTGGCTCGATCATGTACTGCGTGCCGGCGTGACCTTCAAATACACCGACACCGGCCCGCAAGGCCTGCTCAGCGGCAAACGCGCATACGTCCTCACCGCTCGCGGTGGCATCTATGCCGGCGGCCCGGCCGATCATCAAGAACCGTACCTGCGTCAGGTGATGGGCTTCATCGGCATCCATGACGTGACCTTCATCCATGCCGAGGGCATGAACCTGGGCGGCGACTTCCAGGAGAAGGGCCTGAACCAGGCCAACGCCAAACTGGCATCGGTCGCCTGATCCGTTAATCGCCAGATAATCACTGGATGGTCTAGTGACCTGGCGCAACCCCTTCAAGGCTTTACGCGCATCGAACCTCCCTTAAGCGCTTGTTGCTCCTGAGTGCTACCGCCCGATTGAACGCATTAGCGAGATCGGGCTTTTTTTTGCCCACGATTTACAGCAACCCCCTGTAGGAGATGCCGCAGGCTGCGGCAGCTCATACAGGGGGTTTGTTGCAGAATGCAAAAACCGCTATGGTCGCCGCCATTCGAAACTGAGGCGATCATGGGCTACTTACTTTTTGTCACGCTGATCCAGGCGTTTTCCTTCAGTCTGATCGGCGAATACCTGGCCGGTCATGTCGACAGCTACTTCGCCGTGCTGGTGCGCGTAGTGCTCGCCGGACTGGTGTTCATACCGCTGACGCGCTGGCGTTCGGTCGAGCCCGCCTTCATGCGCGGCATGCTGCTGATCGGCGCGTTGCAGTTCGGCGTGACTTACGTCTGCCTCTACCTGAGCTTTCGTGTGCTGACCGTGCCGGAAGTGCTGCTCTTCACCATTCTCACGCCGCTGCACGTAACCCTGATCGAGGATGCGCTCAATCGTCGCTTCAACCCGTGGGCACTGATCGCGGCGCTGGTCGCCGTGGGCGGTGCGGCAGTGATTCGCTTCGACCGGATCAACCCGGATTTCTTCATGGGCTTCCTGCTGCTGCAATTGGCCAACTTCACCTATGCCGCCGGCCAGGTGCTGTACAAGCATCTGGTGGCGAAACACCCGAGCGATCTGCCGCATTACCGGCGTTTCGGCTTCTTCTACCTCGGCGCGCTGGCGGTGGCACTGCCGGCGTTCCTGCTGTTCGGCAAATCCAACTTCTTGCCCGAAGCGCCGCTGCAATGGGGTGTGCTGGTGTTCCTCGGCCTGGTCTCGACGGCGCTGGGTTTGTACTGGTGGAACAAAGGCGCGTGCCTGGTCAACGGCGGCACACTGGCGGTGATGAATAACCTGCATGTGCCGGTGGGGTTGCTGTTGAATCTGCTGATCTGGAATCAGCATGAGGAGCTGGGGCGGTTGTTCCTCGGCGGCAGCGTGATTACATCTGAAGGTGGCGGCGGTTTGTTTGTTGTGTTGGGTTTGGTTGGCGTCTGGGCATTGTACAGAAAA
>NZ_WKEQ01000055.1 GCF_021605415.1 Pseudomonas syringae | reverse complement strand
TGTGTTTTTTTTTTTTTAAAAGAAAAAGAGGGAAGAGAATACCCAAGGGGAGGTCTGGTGGGCGGGGAGATGTTTAAAAGAGAGAGAATTTGACAAGAAATTGAGCTTTCGATAATTTCTTCCCCCCCACGATCCACTGCCCGCTTGGCCGTTTTCTCACTCGCATACAACCACCGCAACCGCCTCGGCTTCGTTTGATCCCCCGCCGTTATCGTTTTTTCCTTCCCGGTCTTCTGGTCGCGGTAGTACGCGATGATACCTGTGTAATCCCCCTTGTTTTCCTCCGCCAGATCCTCAACGTTGTCTTCCGGCAACTTGCTCTCCAACTCCAGGCTAACCGTGTAGCCGCCGTCCGCACTCAGGCTGTGCTGCACATTCCCGCCGTACCAGATGATCTCGTCGATTTCCTCCTTCACGCCCTGGAGTGTGTACGTCAGCTCGGGGATCAGGTCGGGGCGCCCCATTGCGAGGCTGTAACTGAGCGTGGCACTGCCGCGTTGCAGGCGTCGGAACTCCGCACGGGCGGCGCGCAGGGCTGACTGCTGGTCGCTGTACGTATGGCGTAGATCCTTGAGGTTGTCGCCACCACCCGCAATGGCTTCCTGTTTCTTGGCGCTGTTCACGTCGTAGTAATAGGCCCGCACGCCGTCATAGCTGTCGCGGTCGGCTTGCAGGTAGCGGTGCTGGTCGCCGTCCTCGCGGGTGAGGGTGATATGGGGCAGGTCCATGCCGCTGGCGGTCTTGCCGCCGCCCGCCGGCAGGCACAGCAGGCAACCCGCTTTGACGCTGGCCACCGCGTCGAATTCTTCGCCCAGCCGGCTGATCAGGTTGGCGTCGGATTCGTTGGCCTGGTCGAGCTGCAGGATGGGCAAGCCGTCGAGTGCGCCGGCGATGGCGGCGGTGAGGCCGTTGCCAATGGCGATATCGCCCAGGACTTCGCCGAGTGTGGTGTTGCTCCAGCTGCGTTCGCGTTTGGTTTTTAGGCCCTTGCGCAGATCTGCCGATCGAGCGCGGATGCTGAGCACGTCCGGCGCGCCGCTGTGTTCGGTTTCGTCGACGGTGTAGGTGCCTTTGTCCACCAGGCCTGTGTCGCTCCAGCCCAGCCACAGCCGCAGCACGGCGCCCTTGGGGGGGATCGACAACAGCCCGTCGTGGTCACTGAGGGTGATGCTGAGTTGGTCGGCCTCGACGCCGCGGTTGTCGGTCAGCTCCAGGGTCATCAGCCGCGGGCTGATCAGTTGGGCGATGTCGAGGCCGTCGACGGTGAGTCGAAACGCTGGCACCGGGTAGGCCGCATCACGCATAAAGCGCTCGGCGGTGTTGCTCAGGTAGCCGGTGACCTTGGAAATGATGGACTCAATCAAAACAGACCTCGCAGGATGTTCAGGCCGATGCTGGTACCGGCTCCGAGCAGGTCAATGCGGTCGTCGTCGGTGCGCTTGAGGCTGATGGTGAATTCAATGCGCCGTGGGGTGCCGTCGCTGAAGAAGATGGTCTTGGTCTCGCTCAGGCTTTCGATTACCCACAGGCCGTAAATCCGGCCAGTGCCTTCGACCATGGGCCAGGCCTTGCCGGTATTTGCCATCAGGCGAATGGCGTCGAGGCTCAGGGCGCTGCCGGCCAACTCGGGGAAGATGGTGCCGGGGAGGGTGATGGAATCGTCGCCACGCCCGACGAACTGGCGCGCGGGCGCTGCGCCGACGCGGTTGTTGCTGGCGTGGCGCCAATCGGTTTGGCGTTGCAGCTCCTGGTAGGCGGCGGTGTGGAGGCTGAACACGAACATGCCGAGGGCCATCATCATGGTGGTTAGTCCTGGTCAGAGAGTTTGCTGCGCTGACGCGCTTTCTTTTCGTTTTCGATGCGGGCGAGGATGGCGCGAAGGCTCTTTTCAAGGCTTTGCATGTCTGTGCCAGGCCCTGCCGCCATTTCGATTTGGTACACGTCGTGGCTGTCGTAAACGATTGTTGGCGATGCGCTGCCGATTGGCGGTTTGGTATCCACGGCAAACGCCGGCATGGCTGTGGCACCAAGGGCTAGCGTGCCGGCGGCGGTCATCTGCTTGCTCATGCTGGTCAGGGCGTCCAGCGGGCCTTTCTGCCCACCTTCCAAGCCCTGCGTGAGGCCGGCCATGGTGAACCCGCCCAGCTCCGCGAACACACGCGACGGGCTGTGGATGCCGAGCTTTTCCTTGAACCAACCAATGCTGGCGTCACCGATCGAACCGATGGCCTCTTTAACGGCGCCAAGCCCGGCCGTCAGCCCGTTGATCAGGCCGTTTACGATCATGCCGCCGAACTCGGTGAAGCGGCTCGGCAGATCAACGCCCAGATAACTCAGCACGCCGGCGAAGGCCTGGTACAGCAGCCCGAGCGGGCTGAAGTTGACGAGGGTGGTGATGATGCCCGCGATGCCGCCGCTGAACCCGGCTTTGATCTCGGTCCAGGCGTTGACGAAGTAGCTCTTCACCGCGTCCCAGTTCCTGTAGATCAGGTAGGCACCGGCGGCCAAAGCGGCCACGACAGCGGCGATGATCAAGACTATCGGGTTCGCTGCCAGCCCCCACAGCGCTACGCCTACCGTGCGCAGGGCGGTCAGAAGTGCCCCGCCCATTGTCGTAGCCAACATGCGAACGCCCTGGGCAAACATGGGGAACACGTTGCGGGCCAGGCCTGTCAATGTGGGGAACAGCTTGCCGATCATCTTGCCGACACCGCCACTTTGCAGGCCGAACATGGTCATGCCGTAGCGTAGCACTGCGAATGGTCCCAGCATGCTTGCCATGGTCAACGCCAAGCCGCCGAAAACGAATGCCAGTCCAGCAATCGCGGCCATAACTTTGACCAGGCCACCAGCCAGCTTCGGGTTCTCCCTGGCCCAGGTGCCGATGCTGTTAGCGATCTCGCCCAGTGTGTTGATCAAGTCCTTCAGATCGGGCGCTACAGCTGCGCCGAACTCTGCCATGGCGTTGGTAAAGCTACCCTCGGCGGCTTCCATGACGTTGGTCAGAGTACCGAGTTGTTCGTTGACGCGGGTGCGCAGATCGGCCTGGGTTTGCAGCTTCTGCTGGACCTCCCGATATCCCGCCAGACCCTTGTTCATCATGGCGTCCAGAGTCGACATCGTCTCTGCATCGTCCCCGAACAGCGTCTGTTTTATTTCTGTTCGGTCGATATCGTTCAGGTCTTTGAGTTTCTCAATTTGCGCATACAGATTTTCCAGACCAGCAAAGTTGCCTTTATCGTCCGTAAAGTTAAACGACATCCCTGGCTTAGATTTCGCGAGCGCTTTATTCGCTTTGTCGACCTTGTCTTGATTCAGCCCTGCCTGAAAGATTTTGCGGAAAGCATTGCCTGCGGAACCGCCATCCATAGCGGCCTGGTCCATCATGATCAGCAGCGGCGCCAGTTCCTTGGCCGCATCGATCCCTGACTTCTTGATCACGTCCATTACCGGGGCGATCTTGCTGAAGCCCTGGAGCATATTGCCTGGGTCCACACCGGCGTAGAAACCGCGCTGGATGGTGTCCATCAGGCCCATCATGTCTTTTTCGGTGGTGCGCGTGGCGTCCTGCATCTTGGCCGCGAATTCCGCCGCCTCTGTGGCCTCCATCTTCAGTTGGACGCCCAGGTATGCAGCGGCCT
This sequence comes from Pseudomonas syringae, assembly GCF_021605415.1. Taxonomy (GTDB): domain Bacteria; phylum Pseudomonadota; class Gammaproteobacteria; order Pseudomonadales; family Pseudomonadaceae; genus Aquipseudomonas; species Aquipseudomonas syringae_S. The sequence goes on along the minus strand of NZ_WKEQ01000055.1, from coordinate 20,155 downwards.
CACCGGTGCCACCGAGGATGCTCTGTGCACTCAGGCCCTGGCGCCGGAGCATGGTCATCATGTTCTGAAAGTCAGCCGTGGTGCCTGGCAAGCGGTCACCCAGCTTGGTGGCCAGGTCGGTGATTTTCTGGAAGTCCTCCGACACTTTGCCGGTGTCGTCCATCATCGACACCTTGAGCTGCGTAGCCGAATCCTCATTCGGCGCAAAGGCCTTGATTGTGGCCGCAACGGGGCGGCTGGCGGCATAGCCAACACCCAAGCCGGCGGCGCCGTTCACGGCGAGATTGCCGGCGGCGCGCTGAGACTTTTCCATCTGACTGCGGGCCACTGCCGCCTTTTTATGCTGGGCGCTCAGTTCGGCCATGCGCTTGCCCTGCGAACTGATACTGGCGTTGGTGGCGTTGATTTGCTCGCGCAGCTGGCGCTCGTGGGTGCCAAGGTTCTTGGTGCTGATGCCGGCGTCGTAGAGCTTCGAACGCAAACCTTGCAACTGCTCGCTTTGTTGCTGGTGCTGCTGCTTGAGCCGCTGGGCCTCGCGCACGGCGGACTGAAAACTGCGGGTCATTGCCCTGGTAGGTGCACCCGTCGCGGCAAACTCCTGGCTGAGGCTTTTGACGCGATCACGGGCGACGGTCAGGGCAACACCGGTCTGTTCGGCGGCGGCGCGTTGAGTCCGCCAAGCGCTGATATCTTTTTGCTGGCTGTTGAGTTCTTTGAGGCTGTCGCGGGCAGCCTTGAGGGCGCGGGCCGTCTCAAGGCTGCCTTCGCTGATGTGCTTGAGCGGGCGCGTGGCTTTGTCGATGGTACTGAGCAGCACCTGTAGTCGCAGATCATTGCCCATCTTTCGAACTCCGCATCCTGGCGCGCTCGCGCCATTCCATCAGCTCTTGCAGGCCCAACTGATCCATGTCAGCCGGTGCCCAGTGAAAAACCACGGCCAAGTCGGCCATGGCGTCGTCTACGCAACGAGGAATGCATCCGCCTTCTTCGATTTCTGTAGCAAAAAACCACACACCTTGGTGCCGAGCGCGAACAGATCCGCAGGGTCCATCGACGTGACTTCAACGGCTGTGAGGGTCGGATTGCTGATGCGCGGCACCACTTTTACCAAGCTGTTGACGTCGATTTGCAGCAGCTCGGCCAGGCTCACACCGCGCAGTTCACCCGCGTTGGGTTTGCGCAGGGTGATGCTTTCGATGGTGGTGGTACCACGGCGGATCGGCGTGTCGAGGATGACGGTGTTGTCGTCGGCCAGGGGTTGCACGTCGGGTTGTTCGGTAACTTCGTCTTTCATGGGTAGAGCTCCTGGTGATAAAGGGGGTTAACGATCGATGCCGGCGATCAAAGGCCGATGGCGCTGCGGTGTTTCTCCAGCATGTCGACGCCGCCGACCTTCTCGATGAAGTTGAGCAGGTCGATTTCGATGATGTCTTCGTTGTCGACGGTCAGCTTGTAGTAGGTGCAGGTGGTGGTGATGGAGTGTTCGGTGTCTTCACCGGGCTGGGCGTCGCCCATTTCGATGGTTTCGTGACGGCCGCGTACGGTGATTTCCACTGCGCTGACTTCACCGGTGTCGTCTTGCTCAAACGAGCCCGCGAAGCGCAAGGCCACGCCCGATGCATTGACCGCGCCGAACTGCTTGAGCACCACCAGGTCGAGCCCACCGAGTTTCCACTCCAGCTGGATGCCGTCGTCGGAGAAGCCCAGGTCGGCCTTGACCGGGCCGCTCATGCCTCCGCCGCGATACGCTTCCATCTTGCGGCCCAGGGCGGGCAGGGTGACGGTCTTCACTTTGCCGGTGTAGCCACCGCCGTCGTTGAACAGGTTCAGGTGTTTCAGTTTGTGGGGCAGGGCCATGGCGATGTTCTCCGGGGTTATGGCACGGGGTTAGCTCCCCTCGCGGGGAGGCCCGGTTTAAGCGTTGACGGCGGCGGCGAACTGCATCAGGTAGCTGTCGGTGATGCGCTGACGCAGGGTGAGGTCTTCCAGGGGCGGCACGGGGGTGTAGTCGTAGTCCAGGGTCAGCTTGCCGGCCTTGAGGGTGTCCTTGTCATTGATGTCTTCCGGGTACCAGCACTGCCCGCCAATCAGGTAGCCCTGGGCGACCAACTCGCGGATCTTGGCGTTGATGCCGTTGACGATGTCCTTGACCAGGGACGCGTGCATCGGCTTGTCCATGGCCCACATGTGCGCCTCGGCCATGGTGTCAGCCATGATCTGAGCGGTACGGGTGTAGTTTTCGAACGCAAACAGCGGGTCGTCGCTGCATGTACGGCTACCCCAGAAGCGGAAGCCCCCCTCGTTGATCAGGGTGGTCACCTCGTTGCTGTTGAGGTAGTTGGCGTCGGTGGCCGGGTTTTGCAGATCCCAGAACACGTCGGCGCTGATGCCGGTCACGCCGTTAACGGCGACGTTGGAGAGGGTTTTGTGCCAGCCGGTTTCCTTGTCAATCTTCGCCCGCAGGCCCAGGGCGCGGGCAACCGCCGAAGCGGTAACGGTTGCGCTGGTGACCGTGTCCCAGTTCTGGAACTCCGGCCAGATCACCATGACCTCACGAGCGCCGAAGTTTTCGCGGTAAGCGACCACCTCTTCCTTGGTTTTGCAGTCCCACGCGCTGACGTAGGCGAAGGCGCGCAGGTCCTGGGCAATCGATACCAGGGCCGTGGCCACCGGCTGGCTGTCGAGACCTGGCACGCCGAGAATGCGCGGCGTCATGCCCACGCGGGACTTGGCGGCGAGCAGGGCTTTCATGCCTGTGTATTTGCCGTCGGCGGTGGTGGTGCCGATCAGTGCGCTGGTGGTGGCGGCTTCGTCGGCGCCTTCCTTGACCCGCACCACGATGGTGTAGGGCTTGGTCTGGTCGGCAATGGCTTGCAGGCTGGATGCCAGGGTGCCCTTGACGCCGGCCTTGGCGATTGCGGTTTGAACGTTGGTCAGCAGGACGGGGGTGTCCAGCGGGAACGCGAGTGGGTCCGCATCTTCAGCCGTACAAACCAGGCCAATGACTGCGGTTGCGATGGTGCGAATGGGGCGAGTGCCGTCGTTGAGTTCGAGAACCCGCACGCCGTGGAGATAGTCGGCCATGGGTGGTTGCCTGCGCTGTGATGGAATGACAGTGCACAGGCTGCCGCGCGCGCGGCGAATGGGCGAGCTGGCGGCCTTGTAGGGTGGTTGACTACAAGGCGCCAGCTGATTGAGTTGGGGTTATTGGGTTTGGTAGGCGATCCAGTCCGGTGCGGCAGGGCGCTGTTCGCTATCCGGGAAGGCGGGCGACTGCGGCCAGTCTCGCAGCGCTTGTATGTATGCCAATAGTTCTGCGAACTGCTCAGCAGTGAGAGTCGTCTGCTCCGACATTTCGACCTGATCCCGGTGGCGCTCGCGCAACCACATGACCGAGGATAATTCAACGTTACGCCACTCCCGCTCCTGTGTGACTGGATCAGGCGGTTCCACATCAACCAAGTAAGGCAGTCCATTTTCGTCATGAGCACGGACCTTTCCAGGCGGGCGCTCTGCAATGACGTCGCGGTATAACTCCTCTGTAATCGGGATGGCATCCACGGGAATGTCACTGTGAACGCCAACGAAGTAAGTTGACTGAGTTAAGCGGCTGTAAAATCGTTGCATATACCCCCCTTAGCGCCCAAAGGCCCAATATCCAAAGCCTGGTGTCCCACTATTCGCTCGGGCGCGGAATTGAGCAGAACTTAGTTTTTCAACCGCGACATATTCCATTGTCGTCACGCCAACATCGCCACCCCAAACTTGATAGCACTCATTGGGGAATGCCATCGGATAGCTATGGGTTGTAATTGCAGTGCTAGTGTTCTCAGTCCCCCACTGCCAGCCAAATCCACCAAGCCACTTCGGCAAAAATATGTAGCCGTTAGTACCAAGGCTCATCATCAAGCCAAATCGTTGCTTTTTAGGCGTGACAATTGTGGTGTCATCGACCCCCAGATCTACCTGCGCCTGGGTCGCAATTTTCGCGATACCCGAGAGCAGCTCAGTGGCTTGAACGATCAGAGCGGCGAGGGCGGTTGAGAACTTTTTTGGGGTGATAAAGGTGGTGTCATCGCTGCCACTGTTTGTCTGGTTTTGCGTAGCAACTTTGGCCCAGCCGAACACCGTCTCTGTTGCCTGTGTCACCCGTGCCACGATGGCCTGCCAAACGCGCAGGGCTGTCATCGGTTTGACGTTGTCCTGCTCCGACTGCGCTTCGGCCTCGGCCTGCGTGGGGATCTGGATGCCATAGCCCGCCAGGGTGGTGGGGTTGGTACCGGCAATCACGCGGCCATTTTTGTCGACCGTCACTTTGGTGTAGGCACCCGCGCTGACGCCTGTGCGACCGGCAACCATTTCGAACGCCAGGGCCGTGGTGCCCAGGACAATCGGCGCATCCGTCACCAGTTGCCAAACGCTGTCGCCACTGACCGCGCCTTTTTCAACGCTGACGAACAGCCCCGGTGTCACCTCGACACTGGTATCCGCATCCTGCGCACGCTTCCATACACCAGCCGCAGGAACAACGTAGATGCCATTGTCTTTGGCCTGGGTCTGATCTTTCACCAGCACCCTGGCGCCGGCCGACAACAACTCGCCGTCGATGGTCTGGATACCGCTCAGCACGATGTTTGCCGTGGTGGCAGCCAGCACCGAGTGCTTGTAGTCCAGCTTCGACAGCGCCTCTACCACGACGGTGTCGACGTATTCGCGGGTCGCCAGTACGACGCTCGGGTCAATCTTCAGATCAATGTTGGCCGTGCTGCTGACGATCAGGTTGATTCGAATCACCTGTGTGCGGCCGGAGCCCTGGGCCAGCAATGGTTTATAGGTCGGCGCGCAGTTGGCAACGGCCACCATGTCGCCGTCTGCGTCGTACAGGGCAAGCTCGCGCACCCACCAACCGCCAACGGTCTCCGGGATGATCTGTTCGGCAATGATCACGCTGGCGTTGGCTGGGTCGACCTTGACTTGATTCAACGGCGCACGTCGCAGTTCGTTGATCAGCTTGGTTTGTGTGCGGCTGGGGATAGGGTCGGTGCCGTTGGCGTCCCCCACCGCCATCTGTGCGAAGGTCCAAGAGGTGCCCAGGGCAGCGGCGTTGGCCTGCTTGGCTTCGCCGACGGCGGTGAGGATCGCGAAAAACTTGGTGGTTTGGTCGGTCATGGGTAGATGTCCATCGTGTCGATATGATGTTCGCGGCCACTGGTGCTGTACACGCCACTGACGTCGATATCGCTCTGGGTCGGTGGGTAAACGCTGAGTTCGTCGCCTTCGTATACGCAGGCCCCGATAAACACGGAGCCTGTGCTTTCCAAGCTGATAGCCAGGCCGGTCAGTGGGCGGGTGAGGGGCTTGGCGTCATCGATCAGCCAGGTCAGCTCCAGGTACATTTCTTCGGTGATACCGGTGTCCAGCACGCCGACCTTCAGGGCAAAGGTGCCGGGTACGCCTTCGGGCACGGTCTGCCACCACTCCATCACCTCGATCAGGTAACCCAGCGGCTCGACCACGCGGCGCAGGGCGCCGATGGTGCCTTTGTGCGCGTGGATGTAGCGGGATGAACGGATGGCGGCGCGCTTGGTGGCTTCGCTCCAGTTGCTGTCCCAGCGGTCGACGGAGAAGGCCCAGGCCAGGTAGGGCAGGGCCACCACCGGGCAGGTGTTCGGGTTGCACAGCTGCCGCAGCGGGATAGGCACTCGCTGGATGTGCGCGAGGGCCTGCGCCGCTTGGTTTTCAAGCAACGTGGAGTTGTTCGGTAGCAGCTGCTGGGCGCCCATTACTCGGCACCCCGCGTGATGGTGACGCTGTCGCAGTAGGGCGCCTGGGCTTTGGTGGCGACGATATCGACCCAGTTTTCCAGCTCTACCTTGCGCACACCTTCGACGAACAGCGCGGCGTGCAGGGCGGATTCCGACACTTCCATTGCCAGGCGCCGGCGTTGGTGGACGTAGGCCAGCAAGCGTTGTTCAGCCGCAGCCAGAATCGGCTCCGACTCGGGGCCACTGGTCAGCAAGTAGAGCTTGGCGTTGACCTGGTAACGGACGATCTCTGCGCCCTGGACGGTCAGGCGGTCGGCCACGGGACGGCGGTCATCATCGCTCAGGTACTTTTTGACTGCGGCGACCAGGTCGGCAGGCGCGCTACCGTCGCCAAGCAAGGCCTGCACGGTGACCACCGCCACGGCAGGTGATGGGCTTTCGGCGGTGGCGTCCGCAACCCGGCCGTCTGCCCCTCGGGCATGGAAAATGTAGCTCTGGCGCGGGCCGGCAGTGCTCAGGCCCTCCCAAGACATCTGCGCCCGTTCGCGCAAACTGTCGTCGCTCTCCATCAGTCGCGCTACAGGCGGCGTCGCCATTGGCTGGGCTTCCTGAACCACCAGACGCTGGACGTTGAAGTTACCGGCCAATTGGTCCAGATCGGGGCCTTTCGCCAGGGCCAGCAGGTTGGCAATGGACGCTTCATTCACCCGCTGACGCCAGATGGTTTCGCGGTAGGCGTTCTCTTGCAGCAGTTTGGCCAGGGGCTCCGAATCCATATCAAGGCGGGCGGCAATCTGCGCCTGCTCCTCGATCGGCCACAGGCTAATCATGTACGCCTTGCGCTCGGCTAGGATCAGTTCGAAGTCGATCTGCTCGACGATCTGCGGCGCCGGGAGCTGGCTGAGGTCAATTGCGGCAAAGGAATTCATACGCCGCCACCCATCTGCAACGGCACGCTCAGGTTCAACGGCTCATTGCTGTCGACGACAGAACCTTCCAGCTCCAGCACCGACTGCCCTTGCAGGTTCGCGCCGACGAACTGCACGCGGCTGAGGCTGATACGGGGTTCCCAGCGCATCAACGCCATGACCGTGCCCGAGTAAACGCGCAGGCGCGTGGCGTCGTTGAAAGGGTGGTCCACCAGCTCGGGCAACAGGCTGCCGTATTCACGGCGCATTACGCGGGTGCCGATGCGGGTGGTGAGGATGTCGGTGATGCACTGGCCGATGTGGGCCAGGTCGCCGATGGCGGCGCCGGTTTCTCGGTTCATTCTGGTTTCCCCGTCTTCGCGCTGCCTACCAGCACACCGCCGTGCAGGTGCTTGACCAGGCTGACGGTGGCCGCGATCACGTCTTCGGAGACGGTCACGAGGCCGACCACGTTCTGGTTGCCGGTTTGGTTGTAATCGCCCTGGTGATTGATGGGGCCGATGATGTTGATCCCGCCCTTGCTCACCAGACTGGTCGTGCCGCTGTCGGGCAGGGTGGCGTTCAAGTGATGGGCGACGCTGTCGTACTCAATCACCGCGCCGTCGGCGTAGGTGCGACGGTGCAGGCCGGCGCGGTTACCGTTGGCGGGGATATGGTCACTGAACAGACCTGTTACGACGACGCCATTGGCAAGTTGCCCGGATGGGCTGAAAAGGATCACCTGTTCGCCTTCGGTGGGCGGGTCCCATTCCTGGTCGGCGCCCGCACGCAGGGCGAGCCACGGCAACCAGGCGGTGGTCAGTGAGCCGGTTTTTACCTGCACGCGCGGGGGCTCCATCTGCACGGCGGCGATGAGGCCGAAGCGGATGAGGTTTTCCAGCATGCGGGAGAGGGCGGCGAAGTCGTTCATGGCGCCGATGGTGGCGCCACGCGCGTGCGAGTGCAGCTTCATCACCTTGTAGGGAGGGGAATTACAGTGTCAGGTGCGCAAGCAAACCGTCACGGATCAGATCAAGGTCTGCATCTGTAAGGCCAAGCACCTCACGTTGTTCGTATCGCACATCGGGAGCGCCGCGCTCTGCACGATCTTTTAGACCGTATTGGTGAACCCTGGCAATCCGGGCTATACGCCCAGTGAAACCAACGGTAATGGAGTTACTGTCGCCACGTACTTTCAGATATGAGGCAGTTCTGATCTTTTTGAACATTGCCAGCTTTCGCCGAATACGCCCCTGCTTGCCGCGCAGGTTCCGCTGCTTACGCGGTGCAAACTTAGTCCCGTCCGGGTTTTCCTGGGCCATCATGCGCTTCTGCTGACTGCGGCGCAGCTCCTGCCCAATGCTCCGAGCCAGTTTGCTGCGCTCCCCCGGTTCCAGCCGATCCAGCAGCACCGCCGCCCAGGATTCCAGCGCTTCCAGGTTATTCGCCACCAGGCACTCTCCACTCACTGGTATTGCCCTGGGCCCCAGGCTTCCAGTTCGGATCAAGATAGCCCGCCACGTACTGCGGTTCGTTCGGATGCTTCACGGTGGTGTTGCCCTGGTCATCCTCTCCGACGACAACTCGCTCTGTCAGCTGCAGGGTAATGCTGAGATCCACCTTGTTCTTGTCCAGGATGTCAGCTTCGAACTGGATGCCGTCTTTGACCTTGTCGAGGTTTTCCAGCAGCTCGGACTGGTTGACGCTCAGCCAACCCAGGATCGGCAGGATAACGCTGTCGGGGTGGCCGGCGAACTCGGTGAGGATGATCTGCAGGTCAAAGCTATATTCAAACGATAGGGTGTTGGCAGCAGTGCAGCGGACCTTGCCGTTGTCGATAAAAATCAACAGGCGGTCGGGGTTGTGCTTGAACTCGGCGACGGTAGCCAGGAGGTGGGCGCGCAGGCTTTCCGGCTTGTTCATGGGTTGGCCTGCTGGTGTTTGTAGACCATATCGACCTGATTCGCGCAGTCAGCCCAGGCGGCTTCGGCGCGGTCTTCGTCGGTCAGTAGGTCACCGTTGTTGAGCGGGCCTGTCGCCGGCAGGTGGCACGGCACTACGGCCGGACAGCCAGTCACGATAAGCGGCGGCGCCGGTGAGGGCGGGGCGCTCGCGCAGCCGGCGAGCAGCGTCAGGCAAAGGCTGATCAGCCCAGTTCCGCAGTTCGTCATTTTCAAGTTTCAGCTCCTCTATTGTTCGCTCGCGTTTGGCCAGGCTCTGGCGCAGCTGATCCTGCTGGGCGCGCAGGTTGCTCTGTGCATCGCGTTCCTGTTTCAGGGTGTCGATTAGGGTGTTGGCGGTTTTCAAGTTGCGGTCGGCGTCGTCGCGAGCGGTCTTGGCCGCATCTTCTGCCCGTCCGATTTTGCCTTCAGCGACGTCGATGCGTGTTTCCTGGACCCAGATCAGCAGCGCCAAGGAACCGAGCAGGGCGAGGCCATACAGGGCCTGGCGCAGGGGACTCACGCGCGGTACCAGCCAAGTTTGTTCATGGCCGCTGTGTCGAGCTGCTTGAGCGGACCGCGCACGATCACGGCCCGGGCGCCGTTCATGATCTGGATGGATTCGGCCAACAGCTCCATGTCGCTCTGTTCGGTCGACTCCGGCACCACAAGCAGATCGCCGTCCTTCACCCGTAGCTTTTCCAGCGCTTCGAAGTCGATCATGCCGCCACTCCTTTGCCACACTCGCAAGCGGCGTGCCGTTCGTAGGCGCGCTGGAGCTTGGTGTCGTAGAGATTCCGCAGATAGTCCGGCCCGTTGTAAAGCCTTGCGAACTCAGCCCATTTACGGCCCTTCAGCGCCTTGTGCAGCACTGGGTCGGTTTCAATGAAGCGAACGAAGGCGTCGAGCTGCTGCGATTCGCCGGCACTCATCGCCGCGACGAAGGCCTGCACGCTGGCGTAGCCCAGGCGTTTCCAATGAAAGCCCATGATCTGGAAAGCGCCCCAGGAAGCCGACTCCAGGGCGGCCGTGTCGTCGATCAGGCGAGCCATGGCCAGGCGCTGGTGTTCGGAGGTACCGCCGATGTATCCGCCGGGCTTCGGGTTGATCAGGGCAGGGTTTGCAGTGGCGAGCTGATCGGCATGACGTTTGAGTTCGGCTGCGTCATCGCCAGCATGTCGAGCCGTGGCGATCTGGCGGTACATGATGTGCCGTTCGAACAGGATCACCGGCTTGCCGTTGTCGAGGAAGCCTTTGCCCTTCGATTCCACCTCATTGACCGCATAGATGCTCGCCAACGGCACCTCGAGGCGTTCGGCAGCAGCCACCAGATCGTTGTTGCGCAGCAGCTGGGCGCAGTCGCCACCGGCCAAACTGGTTTGGGTGTTAGTACCTGCGATGCCGTCGGCGACCAGGCCGACTTTGGCTTGGAAGGCGCGAACTGCGGCTTCGGTGGTGTCGCCGTAATGCCCATCTGGCAAAAGGTTGGCGCCGTTCTTGTTGAGATTCTTTTGCAGCATCAGCACCGCTTGCGAGCGGTCGCCGTGGCGTAGGGTAGTGGTCATGCGCTGGGCCTCAGCAGGGCGGCGACGTTGCCGCGTGAACGGAAAATCAGGGTGCAGAGCAGTACGATGGACACGGCCTGCCAGAGGCTAGTGGGCTGGCGGTCCAGAAGTATTTCCAAGCCGCAGATACACAACGTGGCGCCAAACAAGCTTGCCAGCAGCGAGATGCTGCGCCGAAATCGCGCATCGCCTCGGGTGTAGCAAGCCAGGCGAAGAGCGCTGAGCAGGTAGGCGACTGCCGTGACGAGTTGAACAGCCAGTTCGATGTTCGGCATATCAGGTGCCCCCTCTGATGCGACGCCAGATGTCCCAGATATCCGCCTTTTCCACCCACATCATCAGCTTGATGCTGATCGGGATGACCACCAGGGCACAGATAAAGGCACTGCCACCGCTGGTGATAAACGGGATTGCTTGCAAGGCCATCGGCGCGAACAGGTAGCCCACCCCGGCCGACAGGAACAGGGAGCCCAAGCGCTGCCAAACCTTCAGGTCACGCTTGAGACTGGTCACCAGCCACGCGCCGAGCACTGCGCCGAACAGCGCACCGTCGTCGATGACGGGCGTTACGGTGGACAGGCCCAGACCAATGAGCAGACCAGTCACAACGCTGGAAGTCGGATCAGCCATGGTGTGGTTTTCCTTGGATGCAGGGGGTCAGTTCCATAGCTGCACCATCTGCCGCTGGGGCGCGCTGGTTTGGGCTTCGGGCATATTGACGACAAGGCCTTGCGGCAGGATCGGGCCGTGGTCTGCCAGGCCGGGGTTGGCTTCAAGCACGGCTTCGGTGACGCCGGCGGTGCGGCCGTAGAAACGCCAGCAGAGGGCGTCGACGGTGTCGTTCTGATTGGTGCGGACGGCGACGGGCATCAGATCAGCTCCACGGTAGTGCGGCTGATCCCGAGGAAGTCACGGACAGCCCAGCGCAAATCGCGGCGGTAGTCGTCGATGGTTGGGGTGGTCTCTTCGGCTCTGTCGTTGCCCGTATTGGTCGCACTGTAGTCGCGATAACGTTCGCTAACTTCGGCGCCGGTACCGGCCTCGATCGCGCGGCGGTAAAGGTGGGCCTGGACCGATAAGTCGTTGATCTTTTCGTCGGGTACGTCGTCTAGGGTTGCGTAGCCAGCAGCCAGTTGCTTCGCTTTCCACGACTTCAATTCACGGTTGAGGTTGATGGCTGCGGCGATTACGGCGGTTTCCAGACGAGCCGGGGTGACGCTATTGTCGATGCGCAGAGTAGCCCGCAGCTGTTCAAGGTCGATTGAGGGCCAGAATGGGTCGGTGTTGATGTGACCACCGGTGACTGGTCCGCTGGCTACGAATGCGCTCAAAGGGAAGGACCTCGAATGTCCGCGCGGGTAACTTCGCGCCGGATCTGCTGCCGAGTGAATTCGGGGTGTTGCTCACAGAGGCGGTCCAGCGCTCGCAGGGCGTTCCGATTCGAGAGGCCGATCTCATGCGTGTTGGCCGGCATGATGGAGCCGTGCTTGATGGGGCCGGTGCAGACGGTGCGGTCGTAAGCCTCTATTTCCGTGATGTACTGTTCAGCCGCAGCAGACAGACGCCTTTCGGATTCTGTAAGAGTGAAATCACTCTGGTAGAGGTTGGCAAAGGCGGTGTTCATGACTGCTCCGATAGATCGCCGGTGGTCGGGGCTTCACGTTCAGGAGGAGCGGCCTGGCCGATCCGCCCCGAGCCGGCGGGGTGCGTGGGGACGCTCGGTTAGCTGCCGGGGGCAGCGTGTTTTTTGAGGAGACGCTCGACGCGCTCCAGATCCTTTTTTCCGCCGCAGCTGCTGTGCAGATCGATGGCTTTGCTCAGATGAGCCTTTGCCACCACCAGAAAACCGACGTCAGTTGTCGTGAGGTCTTCATTCGGGACTTTGGCAGCGTTTTCCTTACCGATTGCCAGGTGTAGCTTGGCGCGGGCTTGGTCGGGCATGTCCTGTTCGGCGGTGATGCGCTGGGCTTGCTCAAGAATCCACAACGGGAAACTGTCGCCAGCCTTTTGTGCTTTAAGGGCCGCTTCGGCGATTTCCTCGGCGATCAATGTGCCGGTGGAACGCTCGAAGCGGTCCGGCATTTTCAGACCGTGCTTGATGACGTATTCGGCGATCTGCAGCGCTCCGGGGTAGCCGCCGGCATCAATGCACCAGAGCATGATGGTGGTGAGGACCTCGTCTTGAGCACCGTTGCCGGCGTCCAACACACCCTGCACGTAGGGTTCGTACTCAGGGATCAGTAGCGCCTTGAGTTCAGCTTTGCCCTGGTTGGACTGCACCTGCTTCAGACGCGCGCGGTGCTGAGCCAGCTGGGCAAGTTGGTGCTCGTAGGCGGTTGCGCCTTCCATTGAAGTGGCCGGCGCGGTTGCAGCGGACTCAATGGCTGCGCGTTTGCGCAGCTGGTTGCGTTGGGCAGGTGTCTGGTGCATGGCGTGCCTCTTAGGCCTCGGTCGGTGCTGGGTAGTTGACGGCCGTGATGTCTTCCACCAGGGCGACCAGGCCGAAGTCTTCGATAACGTAGGCTTCGTTCGAGGACTGGTAGTCGGCGATTCGATCCAGCTCGGGTTCGTCTTTCAGGTGACGGCGACGAGCACCGTTCTGGTAGTAGATCGAAAGGTTGCTGAGGGTGGTGACCAGCACGGTGTTATCCGGGAAAAACGGGGCGTCGACGACCGGCAGGCCACCCAAACGGGCGCGGCTGACAATCTCTTGAGCGGCGTTTTCTTCCTGGTTGGAGTCGGCCCCCTTTTCCACCGCTGCCAGCAGTTTGCTGTGCATCAGATTGCGTGAAACCAATACGCGCAGGTCCGGGCGGGTGCGGTGCCATGGGTCGAGCATCTGGATGGCGTCGAACACCAGGCCGTCGAGGTTGGCGTAATCGCCCTCGAATACGGTGTCTACCCCTGCAACTTTGATGACTTTGCGGGGGCCGATGGCGGCGGCGTCGAGCACACGATCATCGGCACTGAGGCGGATTTTTTCCAGCCAACCGATGTTGACGTCTTGCAACAGAGGATTGGCGGCACGGTTGGTGGTTGCAGCGGCGCTGGTGCCGTTGAAGCCGATCATGATGCGGTCCAGCGCCTGGCGCAGGATGATCGCGTTGCTCAGCTTGACTTGGAAGTCTGGAAACTTGGCCCAGGCATCCAGCAGGGCGTAGGGGAACGCGCTGTCGAAGTTGGTCTGCTTGCAGATGTAGGAGTCTTTACTCAGCGTGCTGCGACCCAACGGACTGCGGCGAGTGCCACCGGAGGTATCGGTGCGGCTTGCGACCGGGCCATTGACGCCCAGCAACAGGGCTTCGCCGGATTGTTCGTCGACGCCGATGATGTTGATTTGCTTCAGGAAGCCATCGGACTCCTGCACTGCAACTTCCAGTTTCTGCTGGATGCTCGGGTCGACACTGAATTTTTCGTGGGCACTGGCTACGCCATTGAGCAGGGCGATCTGCACGGCCAGGGCTGCGAAGGCGAAGCGTGTTTCTTTACGCATGGGGGTGTTCTCCGGTGAATAGGCTTGTCGGTGTTGGCCGTGGATCAGTAAGCAGTCAGTACGGTGCCGTCGCCGCCGGTGCTGAGCGGACGCTGTTGCTGGCTGAGGTCAGCGGTTTGGCCGAGCTTGGTTTTGAGCGTTTTCAGCTCGGTATCCAGGCCGGTGAACTGCTTTTCCAGACCTGCCAGGGCCTTGCCTGAGGTTTCGGCTTTTTCAGCCTGCTGGGTGGCGAGGGTTAGCAGGCTTTCCAGCGCTTCACCGATGTCGGAGAAAGTGGTGGCGTCCTTGCCTTCCTTGTCCTTGCTCAGTTTGATGAACTCACCGAGCTTGGCCTTGATGGCTGCAAAAGCACTTGGCTGGTCGGTGACTTCTTCGAATTCGAATTCGGCTTCTTCGGCGGCGCTGAACAGGTTGTCTTTGTCCTGTTTGCGCCCGGCCAGGGTGCCGTGCGTGGCGCTGAAGCTCAGGGCTTCGGTGCCCAGGCTGGCAGGGGTGTCAGTAATGGCGAGGCCGACCAGGTAGGCCTTACCGCTGTCGGCGAACTTCGGTTGGATCTCCACCGAGGTGTAGACCTTCTGACCTTTCTTGTTCAGGGCCAGCAGCGCTTCGTTGGGTTCGAGCTGGGCGAACAAGGCCAGCTTTTTGATGCCAGCAATGTCAACTTCTTCAGCCTTGAGCGCCAATACGTCGCAGTACGCGCCGAACTCGCCACCCGGCCAGTAACCCTTGATGTGTTCGCAGTTGATGCGAGCGCCATAGGTGTTCTGGCTGTACTGCGAGGCCATGTCGTCAATCCAGCTCCGCTCGATGATGCGGCCATCGGTGGTCGCGCCTTCTACGGCAATGCGGGTCCACTTGGAGCGGAATTTCTGTTTGGTGCTGCTGGCCATGGGGAGTCCTCGGTGCGGTGGCGGCGAACTGCCGTTGCGATGGGGGCATGGTCGGTAGCTGTGGCCTTGCGGGCAACGAGCCGCACTTGTAGTGCGCGGCCCTACAGTGTGCGGGGCGGGTGTACCACACGCGCGGGAGGCAGCATCTGCGCCATGAATGCTCTCGCCCAAATCCCAATCCGTGATAACCGTCGCCAGGCCAAATTTTTGTACTGGACGGGTTGGCGCATCACTGAAATTGCCGAATACCTGGACGAAAAAGAGAAGACCGTCCACAGCTGGAAGACCCGTGACGAATGGGATCGGGCGGATAACGTCGAGCGCATCGGCGGGGCACTGGAAGCGCGGTTGGTGCAACTGATCCTGAAGGACGGCAAGACCAGCGGCGACTTCAAGGAAATTGACCTGCTCCACCGACAGTTGGAGCGCCAGGCCCGTATTGAGCGGTTCAAGGGCGGCGGTACCGAGTCAGAGCTAAACCCGAAACTGAATGACCGCAACAGCGGGCCGAAGAAAAAACCGAGCCGCAACGAGTTCAGCGAAGAGCATATCGAGCTGCTCACTCAGGCGTTTATCGACGGGTGTTTCGGCTATCAGCTGGATTGGTACAAGGCTGGCAATCAGCGCACCAGGGCCATCCTGAAAAGCCGGCAGATCGGGGCCACGTTCTACTTCGCTCGGGAGGCGTTGATTGATGCGCTAACCACGGGGCGTAACCAGATTTTCCTGTCGGCGTCGAAGAATCAGGCCCACATTTTCAAGTCGTATATTCAGTCCTTTGCCAGGGAAGTCGTCGGCGTCGAGTTGACCGGCGATCCCATCACGCTGGCGAACGGCGCCGAGCTGCACTTCCTGGGCACCAACGCCCGAACGGCCCAGGGCTACCACGGCAACTTCTACTTCGACGAATTCTTCTGGACGTTCAAGTTCAAGGAACTGAACAAAGTCGCCTCGGGCATGGCGATGCAGAAACAGTACCGCCGCACCTACTTCAGCACCCCGTCGAGCATGGCCCACGAGGCCTATACGTTCTGGACAGGGGAGCGCTTCAACAAGGGCAAGCCTGCCGCCAACCGTATTTCCGTTGATGTGTCCCACGATGCCCTGCAACAGGGGCGGCTGTGCGAGGACAAGGTGTGGCGGCAGATCGTCACGATTCTGGACGCCGAGCAGCGCGGCTGTGAACTGTTTGACCTTGAGGAACTGCGCCAGGAGTACGACGCCGAGGCGTTCCAAAACTTGCTGATGTGCCAGTTTGTGGATGACGGGGCAAGCATCTTCCCTCTGTCGATGTTGCAGTCGTGCATGGTGGACAGCTGGGTTGAGTGGGTTGAGGACTACAAACCGCTGGCACCGCGTCCGCTGGCCGACCGCCAGGTGTGGCTGGGCTATGACCCGGCAGAAACCGGCGATAGCTCCGGCCTGGTGGTTGTGGCGCCGCCGATGGTGCCGGGCGGTAAATTCCGGGTGATCGAGCGGCATCAGTTCAGGGGGATGGACTTCGCGGCGCAGGCCGAGTCAATCCGAATGGTGACCCAGCGTTATTGGGTGACCTATATCGGCATCGACACCACAGGCATGGGCTCTGGCGTGGCGCAGCTGGTGCGGCAGTTCTTCCCCGGTCTGACAACGTTTAGCTATTCGCCAGAGGTGAAGTCGCGCCTGGTGATGAAGGCTTATGACGTGATTCACAAGGGCCGGCTGGAGTTCGACGCCGGCTGGACGGATTTCGCGCAATCACTGATGGCTATCCGCAAAACCATCACCGCCAGCGGGCGGCAGTTCACCTATACCGCTGGGCGTAGCGAATCAACCGGCCACGCCGACCTGGCCTGGGCGCTTTTCCATGCACTACACCACGAACCGCTCGAAGGGCAGACGGCTGCCAACACCGGGCGGATGGAGCTTTTTTGATGAGTACAGACAATCAGGTGGCGGTTGCCACCGAACAGGCTGTGAGTGAGCACAAGTCGGTTGCATTCACGTTCGGTGAGCCGGAGTCGGTGCTGTCGGCCAGGGAGATATTCGATTCGCTGGAATGCTGGTTTAACGGACGTTGGTATGAGCCGCCGTTGTCGCTGGATGGGCTGGCCAGGTCGGTGAAGGCCAGTGTTCACCTTGATTCGGGGCTGCGCTTCAAGCGCAACCAGCTGACCCGAACTTTCATTCCGCACAAGCTGCTGACCCGCGAGGCGTTCGACCAGTACGCGCAGGACTACCTGGCATTGGGCAATGGGTATGTGGAGGCACGGCGGTCATTGCTGGGCACGACTGTATCGCTCAAGCCCGCGCTGGCGAAGTACATGCGGGTAGGGAAGGACGGGCACTTTTTCCAGGTACAGGGCTGGAAAAATGAACACGAGTTCGACCAGGGCAGCGTCTTCCACCTGCGTGAGTTGGACCTGCATCAGGAAATTTACGGGTTGCCGGAGTGGCTGTGCGCATTGCAATCGGCCCTGCTGAACCAGTCAGCGACGCTGTTCCGCCGCAAGTATTACGAGAACGGTAGTCATGCGGGGTTCATCCTGTACATGACGGACGCGGCGCAGAACGAATCCGATATCGATGACCTGCGCACGGCGTTGAAAAACTCCAAGGGGCCGGGCAACTTCCGCAACCTGTTTGTGTACGCGCCGAACGGGAAGAAGGAGGGCATTCAGTTGATCCCGGTGAGCGAGGTGTCGGCCAAGGACGAGTTCAACTCGATCAAGGATCAGACCCAAGGCGATGTGCTGGCGGCGTTGCGGGTTTATCCGCAGCTGATGGGCATCGTGCCGAAAAACGCGGGGGGCTTTGGCTCGCCGAAGGAAGCGGGGGAGGTCTGGGCCACCCTGGAGCTTGAGCCAATTCAGACGCGCTTGGCCCTTCTCAATGATTGGGTCGGCGAGGAAGTCGTGCGCTTCAAGCCTTTTGAACTTGGAGCGGGGGAGAAATAGTACCCCCGCGCAGTAAACGAGGCGACGAGCTGGTGCGCTAACACCCGCTCGACGCTGAATCACTCGAACACGCCGAGTGCTCCAACCAAGGCCTCGCCCCACTGCGCAGGGGGTGCGAAGCCTAAGCGAATCCAATTGTCGAAACAAGGATCACTTATGAGCACACCGATAATCCCGTGGATGGGCGGCAAGCGTCGCCTGGCAGATCGCCTTATTCCGCTGTTCCCGCCACATCACTGTTACGTCGAGGTCTTTGCCGGCGGCGCAGCGCTTTACTTCATGCGCCCCCAGGCTGCGCCGGTTGAAGTCCTTAACGACATCAATGGCGACTTGGTGACGTTGTACCGCGTGGTGCAGAACCACCTGGAAGAGTTCGTGCGCCAGTTCAAGTGGGCACTCAGCTCCCGCCAGGTGTTCGAATGGCAGAAGATGACCAGGCCGGAAACGCTCACCGACATCCAACGGGCTGCGCGATTTTTCTACCTGCAGCACCACGCGTTCGCGGGGAAAGTCAGCGGGCAGACCTTTGGCACGGCCACCACCGGGCCGGCGATAAACCTGCTGAGGATTGAGGAGAACCTATCCGCTGCCTGGCAGCGCCTCTCCGGGACCTATGTTGAGAACCTGGGCTGGTTGGAATGTGCTGAGCGTTACGACCGGCCACACACCTTCCACTACATGGACCCGCCTTACTGGCAGACCGCCGGTTACGGAGTGGACTTTCCCTTTGAAAACTACGAGCGGATGGCCGAGTTCATGCGGCGCTGCAAGGGGAAAGTGATGGTCAGCATCAACGACCACCCCGATATTCGGCGTGTGTTTGATGGGTTTCACTTTGAGACGGTGGACATCCGCTACAGCACGGCGAACCAACGGCAGGGGAAAACCGAGGTGAGCGGAGAGCTGGTGATTATGAATTGGGAGCCAGCAGCACTGGGTGGTCTCTTCTAGAGCACGGGCTCGATCAAACTGGCGTCCTTGTTTCTCACGTTGCCCACGGCGATGCTGACTTTGAACCATTCAAAGGCCTCGGCCGGCTCGCCCTGGTGCAACACCATCTGCTCGGCACGCTCTTTTGGCGTTGCCGGGTCCAGCCATTCGCGGGCAAGCTCCGGCGTCAAAACCACAGGCCTTCGGTCGTGAATGTCCACCATGCCGCCGGCACTGTCGGCGGTGATGATCACGAAGCCGTCATGCTCGCCTGGGCCTTCATCTGCGTCCGGTAATTGGCCGATGGCCGCGCACAAGATGGGCGCCCCGTCCCGCCTGCGGATCAGGTAGGGCTGTTTCTTCGGTCCACCGTCATCCACCCATTCAAACCAATTGTCGATAGGCGTGATAGCACGGTGCGGCCAGATCGCCCGGAAGAATGGGCCGTGGGCGACCTTCTCGACGCGTGCGTTGATCGGTGCGGCGCGGTCTTTCGCCCAGTGCGGTCGCCACCCCCAACGAACCGGATCTGCGTACAGCAATTCGCCTTGCAGGTGCAGCAATGCCACCTGGGTCGTGGGAGCCACGTTGTACCGCTCGATCGGTTGGTCACCCACTGAGTTTGCCAGGGCGTTAGGCATGCTCAACGCCGCAACGAAGTCATGGATTCCCCTGTACTGCGACAGCCTTCCGCACATAGCCAAACCCTCCTTCCGTTTGATCTTAGACAATCGTGGTGGGTCGAGGTCTCATCTCGTTGACGATTCGCTTCAGGCCTTCGGCTTCACGCTGACTCACGCCCAGTGACGTCGTCAGGGTGTCGATCTGCTTTCGCATCTCAGCCGCTTCGCCGCCTCTCTGACGGAGGTATCCGGCGAACTCGGTGTTCTTCGCCTGGGTAGCCAGCAGCATCTGACTGATTCCGAAAACATCCTCCCGCGCTTTGCGCAGTTGCACGTTCAGTTCCTGGATCTCGTTCTCCAGGAGGCGACAGTGTTGCCGGTACATTTGCAAGGGGGTAGGGAGGCCAAGCCAGCCAAGGGTGTCTTCATCGATGTTCATGGGGGCGAATCCAATACTGTATACGTATACAGTAATCTAGGTTTTCCCGTGACGCGATTTGAGGCGACGAACTGTAGGAGGGAGGGGGACTTTGGGTCAGAAAAAGTCAGCTGGGATAAATGAAAGTTTGCCCTTCACCAGCATGAAAAAACCCACTCCAACATAGCATTTGCAGGGTGTCACGGCAAGCCAAAGCAGCTGCGCGGCCCAATAAACACGGGGTCTCGGCAGCTGCGCAGGCGCCACTCAGCGAGCCGCCATCAGGCCGGGGAGTTGGCGTGCCACAAAGAGGGCTACAGGCGTGCCACGCGGGGCAGTGACGTGCTTCACCACTCGGCGCGCGCCGTCGTCCCCCCACCTCGCCTGCGGGCTAAACGGGTCGTTTTTTCTGCGCACCTGCGGACCATTCACAGCCGCCCAGGCTGGGGCTCTGCTCGGCGTTGTGGGGAGGTTAAAAGCCTGCGGAACCCTGCGAAGGTGGGTAGTTTTCGCAAAGCTCACAAACGCGCATGAGTAGCCAAATCCAGTTGGTGCCTCGGGAAAAGGGTTAGGTTTTTTTTGAGTGGGGTGTGTTCGGCTGGAGGCCCCGTATTTGCTGGGCTAGAGACCTAACTTCGATGGGTTAGGTTGGGTTAGGTTAAAAGTTAGGAATCTATAACTATATGT
>NZ_WKEQ01000054.1 GCF_021605415.1 Pseudomonas syringae | reverse complement strand
CCGCCCAAATCATGGCGAGCACCAACAAGCCCGAGCCGATGTATTTCGCCAATCCGCGCTACAACACCGAGTCCCTGCTGGCCAACGCCAGCGAAACGCTAGGCTCGGCCACGAACATGCTCAACGACTTCGCGGCTCAGCTGGATGTCGCGCATCGCAAGACGTTGTTGGGGATTGCGCAGGTGGTGATGCTGGGGGAGTTGGCGGTGAATCAGGCGTTGGATCATGTCGAATCGCGGGAATGATGTCCTCGCGGTCGAGCGATAGCGTGTAACACCTTGCCGTGATTCATCCGAAGTCCGGACGCTTCACTGTCTGCGTGGATGGGTCAGGCGAGGCTGATCGCAGCCTCGCGCTTTCAATCGCGCGCAATCACAGGCGCATGTTCGGCCATCAATTCCACGACCCAGTCGATAAATACCCGCACCTTGGCGCTGACGTGGCGGTTCGGTGGAAATGCCAGGTACATCGGCATTGGTGCCATGTGCCAATCTTCGAACAACGGCAGCAGTTCGCCGCTGGCCAGATGCTGTTTGGCCATGTATTCGGGCAGCCAGAGCATGCCCAGGCCCGCCAGCCCGGCGGCGAGGTATGCGTTGCCATCGTCAACCGTCAGCAGCGGGCGGCCTTGGGCCTCGATGCGTTCTTCGCCGCGTTGCATGGCGTAGGGCAAGGCTTTGCCGGTACGAAACCAGAGGTAACCGACCGTGCTGTGCCCGCTCGCCTCCATTTCACTCGGGTGCGCCGGTGTGCCGCAGCGCTGCACATAACTCGGCGAGGCGTAGATGCCGAGCTTCAGATCGGCCACATGCCGTGCCACCAACGACTGATCGGTAATCTCGCCGCCGCGCACGACGCAGTCGACGTTCTCGCCAATGATGTCGACGATGCGATCGCTCACGCCCATGGTCAGCTGGATTTCCGGGTAGCGTGCATAAAAGTCCGGCAATGCCGGGATCAGCAGGATGCGCGCCAATGGGCTCGGGACATCGACTCGCAGGCGCCCGCGCGGTGTCATTGATGCGCTGGATAAACTGGTCTCGGCGTCGTCCATATCGGCCAGTAGCCGAATGACGCGCTCGTAGTAAGCCGCGCCATCGGCGGTGACGTTGACTTTGCGTGTGGTGCGGTTGAGCAGGCGCACACGCAGCCGCGCTTCCAGTTGCTGAACCAGTTGCGTGACGCTGGTCTTGCTCATGTGCAGGGTGGCGGCGGCTTGGGTGAAACTGCCGGTTTCGACCACTCGGGCAAAGGCCTGCATTGCGTCGAAACGATCCATTTCATGCCTCGTTCAGGTATTGGCGTTGTTGGAGGATGGTTGGCGGCGTGGCTTTTGTGGAGCAGATCAAGAGATCGCAGCCTGCGGCAGCTCCCACAGGGATTGTTTGGAGTTAACAAACAGTCATGACCAGAGTTGCCTGTTTATCAGGGTCGGTTGAGTTTTTACAGTGGTTCCTTCTTGAACAGCGGGCCGTGAGGCCCTGAAGGATCACTGCCATGACCAGTAAACGTGATGTTGTTTTTCCGCCGGATCGCCATGCGCTGTACGAACTCCACCGCTATTCGCCGGCGATCCGTTCCAACGGTTTTCTGTTCGTATCCGGACAGGTCGGCAGCCGCAAGGACGGCTCCGCCGAACCGGATCTCGCGGCACAGGTTCGCCTGGCTTTCTCTAACCTCAACGCGATCCTGGCCGAGGCTGGCGGCAGTTTTGATGATGTGATCGACACGACCATTTTCATGGTCGACCCGGACTCGACATTTGAAACGATCTGGCAAGTCGCGGCTGAATACTGGGGCGAAGCGCCCTACCCGACCGTGACCGCTATAGGTGTGACCTGGCTGTCGGGCTTTGACTTTGAGATCAAGGTGATTGCCAAGATTGCGCAGTAGAGGCGGATAAAGTTGTGTCCGGTCACGGTGCAATATTGGTTTTTGCTCCTGCTCGCGATAGCGGTGTGTCAGACAATATTAAATTGGATGACTCACCGCTATCGCGAGTTCAGGCTCACTCCTACAGTGGATCTATGGTGATTGTTAGCGCGGGGCAGGTTCACCGTTATTTTTGCGTTTTGACCATAGAGGCAGAAATCGGCCGGGCCTGGTGTTCACTCATTCCAGACGCCCCGATTGATGCTTTACTCATGAAGCCAAGCGAGTGGCAGTCATCCGCGGCTTGTCGCTTTATATCCTCACCACTGCGATCCCTTGGGCGACTTGGGCTCGATTTGTCTTGGTGCGGCTACGCTATCTCCCGATTGAAGGGCGCCAACATGAGTACTGCTCTCCTCAAGATCAAACATGAAGTCATGAAGATACTTCCGCCGACTCTGTTTTTTTTCATCATTCTGCATATCGTTGCCCTTATTCGCGCGCTCATGATCAAGGGTGCGGGGATAGACCTTCCGGCTTCGGCGTCGGTGCTGATCGCATCCCTCATACTCGGCAAGTCCGTATTGATTGCGGATATGCTGCCCTTCATAAACAGGTTTCCTGACAAACCGCTGATTTGGAATGTCATCTGGAAGACACTCATATATGCCGTGGTCGCGCTGGTTATTCATTATCTGGAGCAACTGTACGAATACTGGAAAGAGGCACCCGGCATCATAGGTGCGAACTCACTCCTTTTGTCGTCCTTGAACTTGCCTCGTTTCTGGGCGATACAAATTCTGCTCATTACGTTGATATTCATGTATTGCGTGATCGCAGAACTGGCGCGTGTCATCGGACCTGAGCGGCTAAAGGTGATGTTCGTAGGCCCGCTTGCGCCAGTGCAACGCTGAAGTGCACGTGAAATTGCGCTTCGCCGATAGCACTCATCCCCCCCGCTCACCGGCGCACGCCTGCGCGGCGTTGCAGTTCAAGCACGGCTTCGGCGGCCTGGCGGCCCAAAGCACTCAGGTCGAGTCCCGGGATTTGGTCGTCTTCCACCACGCGACGTCCGCCGATCAACAAAGCTTTCAACCGCGCGCGACCGCCACTGGCCACGGGGCCGATGGCCGGATCGTGCAAGCCGAAGAAGCGTGGATCGTCGAGGGCATAGATCGCGATATCTGCCGATTGCCCAATGGCCAGCGTACCGATGTCCGGCAGGCCCAGCACTTGCGCGCCCCCTGCGGTGCCCCAGCGCACCACGTCCTCAATGCTGGCAGCATCCGCGCCACCTTCAAACGTGCCGCCGGCGTAACCGGGCTTTGCTTGTTCACCTTTGCGTGCCCGTTGCAGCAGCCAGGCCGCGTGGGTTTCGGACAGCATGTCGGCCGCTTCGTTGGACGCGGCACCGTCGACACCGATTGAGATCGGCACACCCGCCGCTTCGAGCGCCGGAATGTCTGCAATACCGCTGCCGAGTCGACCGTTACTTTGCGGACAGTGGGCGATGCCGGTTTGGGTCTGGCCGAGCAGGCGGATTTCATCGGGCAGCAGTTTCACCAGATGAGCGAACCAGACATCCGCGCCCAGCCATTCGTATTCGGCGCAAAACTGCACGGGCGTCATGGCGAATTTGGCCCGCGCCGCGTCGAGGTAATCGACGGTTTCCGACAGGTGACTGTGCAGCCGCAAACCCCACGCACGGGCGGCACGCGCCGTTTCCCGCAGCTCGTGCGCAGTTGTGGAATGCAGGGTTGTGGTGGGAGCCATGACGATTCGTCGATAGGCGTTGGCGGATGGATCGTGATATCGGCTGACCAGGCGCTCCACATCTTTCAGATAGTCGTCGAGCGTTTCCGGTCTCAGTGCTTGTGGCAGTTGCGCTTCCAGCTGTCGAGTCTGCGTGGCGCCGCCCCGGCAAAGGACAAAGCGCATGTCCAGTGCTTGCGCCTCTTCAAACAGGATCTCGGCGCTGTCGTAGGGCATGCCCGGATAGTACAAATAATGATGATCGGCCACCGTGGCGCAGCCGGAGCGCAGCAGTTCGATCAGGCCAATGCGCGCCGCCAGTCGAAAGCTGTGCTCATCGAAAGCCGCTCTGAAGCGGTAGGGAGTCGCGGCGAGCCAAGGGGTCAGGCTTTGGTTCAAGCCTTCGGGTTCACCCTTGAGCAACGACTGGAACAGGTGATGGTGTGTGTTGACCCACGCGGGGTAAACCACGCAATCGCGGGCGTCGATCCGGGGTTCGCCCGGCAGCGGTTTCAGGCATCCCATGGCCGTGATCCGGCCGTCAGTGACGCGAATGTCCGGGCCTGAATGGCGAGCCGCTGCACCGCGCAAACCCGTAAGGATCGCGCTGGCATTGCAGATCAGGTAGCTGGTCGTGGAGGTCATGGATGGGTACTCGAAGTCATGGTTTCAACCTTGTTCGCTATCGTGCCAATGGCTCAGACAGAGGCGCGCAAGCACCGCCATCAGGCTGAACAGCGACACGCCGGTAAGGGCGATCAGCACCAGCGCGGCGAACAGTCGGGGGATGTTCAACTGAAATCCTGCCTGCAAAATCTGATACGCCAACCCGGCCCCGGTGCCGCCCGTGCCGGCGACAAACTCCGCCACCACTGCACCGATCAGCGCGAGGCCGCTGGCGATCCGCAAGCCGCCGAAAAAGTACGGCAAGGCGCTGGGAATGCGCAGGCGAACCAGGGTTTGCCAACGCCCGGCGTGGTTCAGACGAAACAGGTTGAGCAGCCCCGGGTTGACGCTGCGCAAACCGAGCACGGTGTTGGAAATCACTGGGAACACCGCGACCAGCGTGGCGCAAATCACCAGCGCCACCGTGGTGTCGCTCACCCAAATAATGATCAGGGGTGCGATCGCCACCACGGGCGTGACTTGCAGCAGAATCGCGTAGGGAAACAGGCTCGCCTCGATCAATCGACTCTGTACGAACAAGAACGCGGCGATCACACCGAGCACCACGGCCAGGGCGAAGGACAGGAATGTGATCTTCAAGGTGACCCACAGTGCACCGATCAGCATCGGCCCGTCGCTGAGCAATGTCCGACCGATGTCCAGTGGGCTGGGCACCAGGTAAACCGGCACTTTCAAGCCGATGCACAGCAACTGCCAGATTCCCAGCAACACCGCGCCCACCAACAGCGGGGCGAGGACTTTCTGTACACCCGGGCGCGACCACAACGGCGCGGATTTAATGGGCATGGCAGTCACCATTCGCTTGAGCCAGCAGTGCGGACAGCTCCGCGCACTGGCGGATGAACCCGGCCGAGGTACGAAAGGTGTCGTCACGCACCTCGGGCCCTTCGATTCGCACATCGGCCAGCACCCGACCCGGTCGAGCGCCCATGACCACCACGCGCGATGAAAGGAACACCGCCTCATAGATACTGTGAGTGACGAACACCACGGTCAGGTCGCGGCGCGCCCACAATTGGCGCAAGTCGCTGTCCAGACGGTTACGGGTGAACTCGTCAAGCGCACCGAACGGTTCGTCCATCAGCAACAGGTTTGGCTCGGTGACGAGCGCCCGGGCGATCGAGGCGCGCATCTGCATGCCGCCGGACAGTTCACGTGGATAGGCTGAACCGAAGTCGCCCAGCCCTACCAGCTTCAGCGCGGTATTGACTCGCTCGTCGCGCTGGTCATTGGGTACGCCGGCCAGTTCCAGCGGCAGGCGCACATTGGCGGCGATCCGGGCCCATGGCATCAAGGTCGCCTCCTGAAACACCATGGCCAGTTTGCGGTCGCTCTGACCCTGCCGGATTTCGCCTTTGCCCCACCACCGAACATGTCCCGCCGAGGGGTGTTCGAGCCCGGCGAACATTTTCAACAACGTGCTTTTTCCGCAGCCGGAAGGCCCCAGCAATGAGACAAATTCACCGCGCTTCACACTCAGTTTCAGCCGCTGCAGCGCGTGGGTGCCGTTGCCGTAGGTCTTTTCCACTTGATTGGCCAACAGCACCGGGATGGTCGCGCCATTGACGTCGAGTGCGGCGTTCATAGCGGCGTCCCCGCCGGGCGGAACTGCTCTTCTTCGCCGTGAGCCTTCAGTAAGTCAAAAAGCATTTTGCGCATGATCAGGCCCGGTCGGTCCGACTCCATGTGGAACTCGACTCGGCGCCGCGTATCGACGCACGCATCGTAATCGGTGGCTTCCAGAATTTCCTGGTCTTCACGGGTGATGGGCGCATCCCAGTCAATCAACTCCTGACTGCTGCAATCTTCTTCCCGGTCATTGCGGTACAGCCACTGAACCAGTTGGATGTGCTTGTCGTCGATGGGCGTCGCGCAGTTGTAGATGATGTGGTGCACGCCGCTGTCCGGGTAGGTACAGCCGAAACGCCGCACGAAGGGCAGATCCCAGCGATTGAACAAGTGGCGGGTCGTGGTTGGGGTCTGCGTGCCGGTAATGCGATGCCCGGCGGGCGGGTTGTTGATGGGCACGAGGGTCTCCGCAACGAAGCCCCATTCGGTCTGCTCCAGGTGATATTTGGACGGCTGCGGCTGGCTGAGCATGCCGAAGTTGGCTTTGTGCACGAACGAAAAGTGCGAGTTGTCGAAGGAGTTCTCCATGAACCGCAAGGGGCTGGTTTTCCATTGTTCATAGAACTGGAAAATCCGCCGGTAAGCGGGATTGCCGTCTTCCTCGAAGCTCGGAACGGGCTGCAACGGTTCGCCCAGGCAAACCCAGACATACCCGTATTTTTCCTGGCACCGATAGGCCGGTGTTTTCGCCCCCGGCGGAATCGGCGCACCTTCGGCCTGTTGTGGAATGCACACGCAGGCGCCGCTCTGATCGTAGCGCCAACCGTGGTAACCGCAGACGATCACACCGTCTTCAACCCACCCCTTGGACAGTTGCGCAGTGCGGTGACAGCAGCGATCGGCAAGGGCGACCGGGCCTTCTTTGCCCATGAACAACACCAGCCTTTCGCCCAGCAGCGTGAAAGGTTGTGGGCCTTGAGTGAGGGCGGTGACGGGGGTCAGTGCGTACCAAAAGCGGCGTAGAACAGGTTGTTGAGTAACCAGCATGGATCATCTCCTCGATTCTTTTTAGCGGCATGTGCGTCGTGGCCACGCCGTGATGCGGCACGTTTTACTGACTGGCTTGAGCCGGGCCGTCGGGCATGACCTTCAGGTCGCTGACGAAGCGCGTGTCGTAGGCTTTGCGCCAGTCGGCATCGGGCTTGAGCAGGCCTGAATCGACCATAAAATCGCGGGTCGCTTGCCAGCGTGCGTCAGTCATCACGCCAATGCCGCGTGTGGCCGCATCGCCCCCGTCGACCAATCGGTACTGCTTCAAGGTGCTGACACCCCAGGCCAGCAGTTCATCGCTCATGTTCGGGTTGTCTTGCTTGATCAAGGCGTTGCCCGGAGCCGGATTGGCCAGGTAACTGCGCCAGCCTTCCATAGTTGCCTGGACGAATCGCTGAAGCATTTCCGGACGCTGTTCGATAACGTCGGGGCGGGTGACGAGGGTCGAACCGTAAGGGGGATAACCGGCGTCTGCGAACAGGAAGAAGCGCGCGCCTTTGTCGACTTTCAACGCCTGAAACAGCTCGGAGCTGGCATAGGCCTGTTGAGCCGTCGCCGGGTCATTGAGGAAAGGTTGCAGATTGAACGTGTAAGGCCGCGCCTGGGCTTCGGTGAGGCCATATTTTTGCTTGAGCCATGGCCACCAGGTTTGTTGCCCCGAAGTCGAAACCAGAACGTTTTTGCCTTTCAGCTGTTCGAGGCCGCTGACATCACCGTGGGTCAGCAGGCCTTGCGGCTCGCCCTGAAACGCCGCTGCGATGGCCACCACGGGCAACTGCTGCTCCATGCTTTTGAGCACTTGCAAGTCGTAGTTGATGATCACGTCGGCCTGCTTGTTAAGTAGCAACTGCATGCCGTTGACTTGCGGCCCGCCCATGCGGATGGTCACGTCCAGACCTTGCCGGGCATACAAACCTTCGGCCTGCGCCTGGTAAAATCCGCCCTGTTCAGCTTGCGCATACCAGGACGTCAGCAACACGATTTTGTCCGCCGCGTGGCTGACCGGTGAAAGCAGCAGAACGAGCGGGAGCAACAGGCGAGCGGAGGAAGCGGTAGACCCCGTTGCAGTGACAGATTTCATGAGTGTTTCTCCACAAAGGAAAGCACAAAGGAAACCGGGATGCGGGTCGACAGGATCGAGGGAGTGTGCGCAGAGAGGGTCTGAAGGGCGACATAATCTCTCTCGCACATGACCCATGGTCATGTCCAAACACCCGCATCACGGGTGTGCGGCAAAAGCCGCAAGAGCAATGTCCTGCGCAGGAAACCACTCCCGCACTGACCGCTTCTACTCACAAGCGTCAATGCAGAAGCTGTGCCAAGCGGCTGGACACGACGCCAATGCCCGATCCAGAGCCATCCGCTCAAAAATGGCAAACGAAGTCGCAGTACCGACGCTCGATCGTGGTGCGCTCGATGCAATCAAGGTGCAGGTCTTGAGCAATGCCGAGCCGGGCTGAAGTACCATGGCAACTTGTCGTCAACAGGCCCCTGCTCTATTCATGGAGCCTGAATTGATGAACATCTTCGAGGGAGCAAAAAAACATGAACCGTCAGAAAAAACTGCAGCAGTTGTTCAAGGAAAAGTCCAAAAAAGCCAGCGCGAAGCTGGCCCCGAAAAAGCCCAAATACATCAGCAAGGCTGAGCGCGCGAAGCTGGAACCCACCCCTGTAGGAGCTGACGAGGGCAACGAAGCTGCGATCCTTTGATCTTAAAAAAAATCAAAAGATCGCAGCCTTCGGCAGCGCCTGCACGAGAACGGGGGTATGCATTCAGGGCTAGGCGTTTTCTCGCGAGTTGCGCTGCATGACGGGGTGAGATTGCACCGACTCCGGCAACGAGGCCACGTAAACGGTGCGCGACGGGAAGGCAAAATTCGCATCAAGGTCAGCGATCGCTTCCATGATTTGCAGATTGATCCTCTGCTGCACGTCCATGTAGACGTTGTAGCTCGCATCCAGAACGATATACACCGTCTCGAATTCGAGGGCGTTTTCACCAAAGCTTCTGAAGTGGCAGCGGTCGAACCTGGCGTTGTCTTCGCTCTTGATGATTTCTTCGACCCGTTGCGTGATCTGCCGAATCTGGTCGGCGGAGCAGTCGTAGGTCAGACGAAATTCGAAGACGATCCTTCGTTCCTGAAGCCGTTTGTAGTTCTGAATGGTGCTTCCGATCATGTCGGCGTTGGCCATGACGATCTGTTCGCCACCCAGACTTCTGATGCGCGTGGTTTTCAAGCCGACGTGTTCAACGGTGCCTGCAAGCGAACCGACGACGATGAAGTCGCCGACTTCAAAGGGTTTGTCGACCGCGATGGAAAGTGAAGCAAACACGTCCCCGAGAATGTTCTGCACCGCCAGGGCCACGGCGATACCACCGACCCCGAGGCTCGCCACAAACGCTGTGATGTTTACCCCGACATTCGACAGCATTGCGAGCAGGACGACTGCCCACAGTAATACCCTTGCACCCCATAAGCTTAAGGTCGCCAGCGCGCTGGCTTGAATAACTCCGGTGCTACTGTGTCGGGAAAAATAGCGGCGCAGGCCTAGCGCCATTGCGCAGTTGACCCATAGGCCGACCTGTAAGGCCGCCACGACAAACCACAGACTGCTGACCCGGCTGAGCCAACGCTCGGGCAAATCAAGTATTCCGACACCGACAAGAATCGATGCCAACAACAGCAGTGTGTTGCTGGTGCTCGCCAACACCTGGCCGGCGATATAGGTGAGATGGCCATTGCCTGCGGCCGATTTCGCCTGGACTTTGTTGAAGACCAGGCGTATCGCCGTTCTTGTCATGATAAAGCTGAGCACGGCGGCGCAGATTGCGAAGATCCAGTTCGCAAGTGAAATCCCGAGCACTGAGTGATCAGAAAAAAGTCGTGTCAAGTCCTCTGCCATGGAAGCCCCCTTTCAATTCTGCGAGCCGGCATGCCATCTCGACATTCAGGGCTCACAGCCTAGGTAGAAAGCCACTGGCGCCCTGTCCAGACTCCAGCAGCATGCTGGGACTTAGTCGGTGCCAGTGGCCGAGCGTTCACATTTTCAGACCGTCGTGCCCGTTTACGGCAATCACGACGTGGAAGTGCGGAACGACGCCGGCGCAGTGTGGTCTTCAGCAACGCCACACGACCCGATTCACAGGAGTGACTGCTCTGTGACAGCCCCAAGGAGACTTGCATGACAACCAAGGCCGACACGAGCGCCAAGCCTACGCTCAACCCACCGGTTTTTTACACGTCAGGAATCATCCTGCTTCTACTGGTCATTTACGCCAGTGTCTTTCAAAGCAACGCCCAGCAGGTGTTTGCCGCTGTTCAAAGCTGGATCATCATCAATGTCAGTTGGTTCTACATACTCGCCGTTGCCATCATCCTCGGTACCGTTGTTTTTCTCGGCATGAGCAGATACGGCGATATCAAGTTGGGACCCGATCACAGCAGCCCCGATTACAGCAATACGACCTGGTTCGCGATGCTGTTTTCGGCGGGCATGGGCATTGGCCTGATGTTCTTCGGTGTGGCTGAACCTGTCATGCACTTTCTCAACCCGCCGGTGGGAGACGGCAGCACGGTTCAGGCTGCACGCGAAGCGATGAAAATCACGTTTTTCCACTGGGGGCTGCACGCGTGGGCGATCTACGCCATCGTGGCGATGATTCTTGCCTATTTCAGCTACCGCCATGGCCTTCCACTCACGTTGAGGTCTGCGCTATATCCGTTGATCGGTGATCGTATTTACGGGCCGATCGGCCATGCCGTCGATATCTTCGCCATCATCGGCACGGTTCTGGGCGTCGCGACCTCCCTGGGCTTTGGCGTTGCCCAAATCAATACGGGGCTTAACGCGCTGTTCGGTGTTCCTATCAACACGACGGTTCAGATCATCTTGATTGTAGTGACGACCGCGCTCGCCACTATTTCTGTGGTAACCGGCCTGGACAAAGGCGTACGCCGACTGTCCGAACTCAATCTGGGTCTGGCAGTGTTACTGCTGCTGATGGTCATCCTGCTCGGCCCGACGGTGCTGATTCTGCAAACGTTCGTTCAGAACACAGGTGGCTATCTCACGGAAATTGTCAGCCGCACTTTGAATCTTTATGCCTATCAGCCGACTGACTGGATTGGTGGATGGACGCTGTTTTACTGGGGCTGGTGGCTGGCATGGTCGCCCTTTGTCGGCCTCTTCATCGCTCGTATTTCGCGCGGCCGGACTATTCGCGAGTTCGTGACGGGTGTTCTCCTGGTACCCGCTGCTTTCACGCTGCTGTGGATGACGGTATTCGGCAACACCGCCATTCATATGATTCTCAGCGAAGGCCTGACCGACCTGGGCGCGGCCATCGATAAAGATACATCCCTAGCGTTATTCGCCTTCCTTCAGCACTTCCCGTTTTCCGGCGTGATCTCGTTGGTGGCCGTCGTGATGGTGGTGGTGTTCTTTGTGACTTCCGCGGATTCCGGCGCGATGGTCGTAGACATGCTGGCCTCCGGCGGTTCAGCGCACACGCCTGTCTGGCAAAGGGTTTTCTGGGCGTCCAGCATGGGGCTTGTGGCAATCGCGCTGCTACTGGCAGACGGATTGAAAGCACTGCAGACCGCCACCATTGCCAGTGCGTTGCCCTTCACCATCACCCTTCTCTTCAGCATGCGAGGGCTGCTCAAGGCATTGAAGCTGGACGCGACCAAACGCGGGCTGCGTTATCAGTCTATTTCACCCAACGCCAGTCGCAGCCCGGGCGGCTGGCAGCGGCGACTGAGGACAATGGCGATGTTCCCGCGTCGCGCGCATGTGCTGCGTTTCATCACTGAAACAGCGAAGCCGGCCTGTTTGTCGGTGGCCGAGGAATGGCGCAAACAGGGTTATGTCTGCACGGTTGAAGATGTCGAAGACAGCGCCGTTCGACTCAGCGTCGGAGGGGCCGATAACCCGCAGTTCATTTACGAGGTCAGGCCGCATCCTTACGCCATGCCGAGCTTTGTCATGGGCGACACACAGGACGAGGAGCGCAAGTACTTCCGGGCCGAAGTGCACTTGCGCGAAGGCGGCCAGGATCACGACATCATGGGTTGGTCACGGGACGAAGTGATTGGCGACATCCTCGACCAATTCGAGCGGCATATGCGCTTTCTTCACTTGGTCGGCTAAGCCCAAACCGCCGTGACTGGCCGATTTATTGGCCAGTCACGGCGCGGATGTACAAGTCGACTTTACGCTCAGTAAACCGCCCCAAACACCGCTTTCAACTCCTCGATTGCCGCCTCGCTCAATGGCGCAGGTCGGGGATTTGTCATGAGCCACAGGCGTGCGGTTTCTTCCAGTTCTTCCAGCACGTAACTGGCTTTTGACACCGAACTTTCCCACACCACCGGCCCCAGGCGTTCAAGCATCACCGCCCTGACCTGACTCGCCAGCAACGCCACCTGCTCGGCCACGCTGTCCGCGCCCGGTCGCTCGTAACCAATGAGCGGGACGCGCCCCACTTTCATGACTTGATAAGGCGTGATCGGCGGCAGAATGTTGTCCGCACTCCAGACCCCGGCCAAGGTCAGCGCCACCAGGTGTGTCGAGTGGGTGTGCACGACGCCTTGGGCGTTGGGATTGCGGTCGTAGATCTTGCGATGCAGCACCAAGGTTTTCGACGGTTTGTCACCGCTGACCCACGTGCCGTCCGCCGAGACTTTGGCGATCCGCGCCGGATCAAGGTGTCCCAACGAGGCATCTGTCGGGGTGATCAGCCAACCGTCGTCGAGCCGTGCGCTGATGTTGCCAGCAGTGCCAACGGTGTAGCCGCGCCCATAAAGGCTGCGGCCTACCGTGCAGATTTCTTCTCGCAGTGCGTTTTCAAGGGTGCTCATGCGATCGCCCCTTGCATGAAGCGCAGGGCTTTGCTGAAGAAGTCCTGGCCGCCGAAGTTGCCGGATTTCAATGTCAGCGACAAGGGCTGCTCGCTGCCCAGCGACATCGTCAGTGGCACGCCGGGATCAATCGTCCGACCGATGCGCAGCGCTTTGACATCCAGCGCCTTGACCACCGAACCCGAGGTTTCCCCGCCCGCGACGACGAAATGCCGAAAGCCTTTGTCGAACAGCCGACGGGCGATGTTGCCGAGCGCTTCCTCGACCAGGGCACCCGCCCTTTCTACGCCGAGTTTTTCCTGTGCGGCGCGCACTGCCTGCGGGCTGCTGGTGGAATAGATCAGCGCCGGCTCATTGCGTTCGGCATAAGCGACCGCTTCGCCGACGACATCGTGGCCGTCGGCCAATGCCAGCGGATCAATGTGAAAGGCTGCGTTACCTGCTTGCAACCAATGGGCGACTTGAGCGTTGGTGGCGTTGGAGGCACTGCCCGCCAGCACCACGGCGCGGCCATCGACGACGCCCACTTGCGCGGCATCGATTTGCCGCAACGAGCCCTGACGCAGGAAGTTGGCGGGCAACCCTTGTGCAATGCCGGAACCGCCGGTAACCAGCGGCAATGACGCGCAAGCCTCGCCAAGGGTTATCAGGTCGGCGTCGGAAAGTGCGTCGGCAATCGCGATGCGTACGCCCTCGCTGCGCAACTCAGCAAATCGTGCCTCGACCGCCGCAGTGCCCTGGGCGACCGCGTCGTAACGCACCAGGCCGACCGGCGAAGGCGTCTGCTGGCTGAGGACGCGGACGAGGTTGGCGTCTTTCATCGGCGTCAGCGGGTGATGCTCCATGCCGGACTCGCTGAGCAACCCGTCCTGCACGAACAGATGGCCACGGAACAAGGTTCGCCCGTTCTCGGGGAACGCCGGGCAGGCGATGGTGAAATCACTGCCTAACGCCTGCAACAACGCATCGGTCACCGGGCCGATGTTGCCCGCGGGGGTGGAATCGAAGGTCGAGCAATATTTGAAAAAAAACTGAGTGCAGCCCTGTTTGCGCAACCACTCCAATGCTTCAAGCGACTCACCAACGGCATCGGCCGCAGGGGTGGTGCGCGATTTCAACGCGATGACCACGGCATCCGCGTCCAGCGTGCCGGCCAGCGCCGCGTCCGGGATGCCGATGGTTTGCACGGTGCGCATGCCGCCCCGCACGAGAATACTGGCAAGGTCGGTGGCGCCGGTGAAGTCGTCGGCGATGCAGCCGAGTAAAGGTCGATTAACAAGACTCATACAGTGATCTCCTGCGGCGTCAGTGTCAGAACCAACCCGCATGCTCCGCTGCTGGCACGCCTCACCAGCAGTGTTAAAAAATGATAAAACCACACATGAGCATGGTCGCCACGGCCCTGATACTAGGACAAAAATGAAAGACAGTGTTAATCCACGTTAAATAAATTGACCTTCGTGTGAATTTACAACTATTGTCAGCTCACCCGGTAGCTGGATCTCCATAACAATATTGTTCATCCGGTGGCTGCTGCCGACTTTACCTTTCACCGAGGACGAACCATGAATTTCGAATTACTGTTTGCCGAGCAATCACAACCGGTTCGCTACGCGCTGACCGGTGCCAAGGGCGGATTCTCCCGCACGTTGCTGGCGCAGACCCTGAAAATGCCGCGCCTCCAAGCGGCGGCATTGTGTGACCTGGACGTTGCCGGCCTGCGCGCGCTTTGCCTGGAACTGGGCTTCGCTGCCGAACGCCTGATCGAGTGTGCCGATGCGCGAGCCGTCGCAGCGGCGCCGGCCGATGCGATCGTGTTGGTGGCGGACGTTGAACTGCTGGCCGCCGCCACCTACGACATTCTGGTCGAAGCCACCGGCAACCCTGCCATTGGATACCGCATCGCCCGTCGCGACATTGAGGCCGGACGCCACGTTGCCATGGTCAGCAAAGAAGTCGACGCGGTCAGTGGTATCACGCTGTCGCGCCTGGCTGCCAAAAACGGCGTGGTCTACACCACGGCGGACGGCGACCAACCTGCCAACCTCATCGGCTGGGTCAGTTGGGCGCGGGTGCTGGGCCTCGAAATCGTCGCCGCCGGCAAATCCAGCGAATACGACCTGGTGTTCGACCCGCAGGCACTTACCATCACGCAACTGGACCAAGTCATTGCAGCCCCGGACATGGCCGGCCTGCTGACGCTGGGCGACGATATTCCCGCCACCCTCGCCGCTCGCCGTGCGGCGCTCAATGGCTTGAAAACCTCAGCCACGGCCGACTATTGCGAAATGTCGGTGGTCGCCACCAACATCGGTTTCGTCCCGGACGTCGAGTTGCTGCACTACCCGATTGCCCGCACCAGTGAACTGGCAGACATCTATGCCCTGCGCGAGGACGGCGGCGTTCTCAGTCGCGAGGGTGTGATCGAAGTGTTCAACGTTTTGCGCCTGCCGGATGAAGCAAGTTTTGCCGGCGGCGTCTTTGTCATCGTCCGCACCCATGACCAACCGACGTGGGAATTGCTCGCGCAAAAAGGTCATGTTGTCAGCCGCAACGGCCGCTACGCCTGCCTGTACCTGCCGTATCACTTCATGGGCGTGGAAACGCCGATCACCCTGCTCAACGCGGTGTTGCACAAGCGCGCTTCGGGCACCGACACGCCGAGCCAATGCACCGTGCTCGGTGGCCGCGCAACGGTCGATATCGCCGCCGGCACCGTGCTGAAAATGGGCGGACACCATCACGACGTGACGGGTGTGCAAGCGGTTCTGCTGGCCGCTGACGACGCCGAGGACGATGTCGCGCCGCTATACCTGGCCGCGCACGCCACCGCCAAACGGGACATCAACGCCGGAGCGCTGCTGCGTATCTCCGATCTCGAAGGGTACGACGCCGAGTTGCACAGCGCCTGGTGCGCCGGTCGCCTGGATGCCTGAAACCGGACGCCCACTCAGTGGGCGTCGCTTGAAGATGCAGCCGTACATTCTTTTCGCATGCGAACAGGTTCAACAAAAATATGAATAGCGAACTGTTTATTTTCTCGATGGCCGCAGGTGCCATCGTCGTTTTGATCGTGTTGATCACACGACTCAAACTCAATCCATTCCTGGCATTGACGTTGACCGCCATCGGCCTCGGGATCCTCAGCGGGGTCAGCTCCGCCGAGACCATCGACAGCTTTGCCAAAGGCTTCGGTTCAGCGCTGGCCAAGACGGGCCCGGTAATCGGTCTGGGCACCCTGCTCGGCGGCATATTGCTCGGTTCGGGTGGCGCGGATCGTATCGCCAATGCGTTCATCGGCAAGCGCCCGGTGCAATACGCGCCCTGGGCCATCTGCGCGGCCGCGCTGCTGATTGGCATGCCGCATCTGTTTGATGTCAGCTTCATCATGCTCGCACCGCTGGTCTACACCGTGGCTAAACGCACCAACAGCCACTTGCTGTTTATTGGCTTGCCATTGGCAGCCGGCCTCTACGTGTCGCACGGTTTGCTGCCACCGCATCCGGCGCCGACGCTGGCTGTCGCCGCGTTTCACGCCAATACCGGCCTGACGATTTTTTACGGCCTGTTGATTGCGATTCCGGTTGCGGTGATTTGTGGCCCGGTATTTACCAAACTGATCAGCCCGTGGTTCGGTCCGGCACCGGACTTGAGCGCGGGGCCTGTCGGCGCTCGCGAGATTGTCGAGGGTCAACCGCAAGCGTCGCTGGCCGCTTCGATCATCGCCGTCCTGCTGCCGCCCGGCCTGATGCTGATCGGTACGCTGGGCATCGCCTTCAGCAGCAAAGGCACGGCGCTTTATGGGTTCTTCACGGCGCTGAACAACCCGATTCTGTCGTTGCTGACAGCCGTCATCTTCGCCTTTTTCGCCCTGGGCCTGCGCTCCGGTTTCAACCTTGGCCAAGTGCAGAAAATGGCCGGTCAGGGGTTGGCGCCACTGGGGGCCATCGTCATGATCCTGGGCGCTGGCGGCGGCTTCAAGGAAATGCTCAGCACCATTCACCTGGACGTGTTGATTACCCATCATGCGTCCGGCTGGGATATCAACCCGCTGATTCTCAGCTGGGGCATCGCCGCCCTGCTGCGCATTTGCCTGGGTTCGGCGACGGTTGCAACGGTTGCCGCGACCGGCATCGTCGCACCTTTGGCACTCGCCCATCCCGGGCTGTCACCCGAATTGCTGGTGCTGGCTACGGCGTCCGGTGCGGTGATGCTCTCCCACGTCAACGATTCGGGCTTTTGGTTGTTCAAGGAGTACTTTCAGTTGACCGTGGCGCAGACTTTCCGCACCTGGACACTGATGCTCTGCCTGCAATCGCTGCTCGGCCTGATCGGGGTTCTATTGATCGAGGCGGTAATACGCTAAATTGTCGGTCCAATCAGTGACGGATTGGCCTTGCCCCTCCAGGAGTTCAGATGCAGGACGAAGAAAACGGCGCCATCAGTGCGGGTGCACCGATGATTCCCGAGCAGCGTCGGGAATTGATCCTGCGACAGTTGCGCAAGCATCAGGTCTTGAGCGTTCATCAGTTGATGGAGATGTTCGACTGCTCGCACATGACCGTGCGCCGCGACATCGCGGTGCTGGAGCAGGAAGGCAAGGCTTATTCGGTCACCGGTGGTGTGCGCATCGCCAGCCAGGTGCACCACGAGCACAGCCACCAGCTCAAAGCGATGACCGAGTTACCCGAAAAGAAAAACATGGCCCATCATGCCGCCCAACTATTGCGCGACAACATGACGGTCTACCTCGACGCTGGCACCACACTGCTGTCGCTCATCCCCTACATTGTCGAGCGCTCCGGCATGAGCGTGATCACCAACGACTTCGGCATCGTCCAGGCATTGGCTGACGCCGAGCATGTCGACGTCATTCATACCGGCGGCCTGCTCGACCATCCAAACCGTTCCAGCGTGGGCGTCCTCGCCGCCGCGACCTTGCGCCAGGTCGTGACCGACATCGCCTTCATTTCAACCAGCTCATGGGATCTGCAACGCGGAGTGACCACGCCTTCGGCACTGAAGGTCGAGGTCAAGCAGGCCGCCATGCAATCCGCCACCCAAACCGTTCTGATCGCCACCAGTTCGAAGTACGCGACCTTCGGCATGTACAAAATCGCCGGACTGCACCAGTTCGACACGATCATCAGCGACATCAACCTGACGCAAGCGGCGGCGGACGGAATTCGCAAGTTAGGGGTCGAATTGACCCTTGCCTAAGACGACCAACCCTGTAGGAGCTGACGAGTGCAACGAGGCTGCGATCTTTTGATGTTGTTTTTCAAGATCAAAAGATCGCAGCCTTCGGCAGCTCTTACAGGGGCGGGACATGTGATTAGCGCAGGAAAATGCTGTACTCGGCGAGCTTGGCCTTGTGCTTCTCCTGCACGTATTGCTTGTCGACGATTTGCGAGAACTTCATAAAGTCCGCTTTGGCGTCGCCCTTGTCTCCCAAATGGTCGTAGGCGATCCCGCGCGCGTAGAACGCCCAAGCGTAGTCCGGCTGGCGCTGAAGGCCGGTGCTGAATGCTTCGGCGGCCTCTCGGTATTGGCCCAGATCAGTCAAAGCCAGGCCCAGATGATAGTAGGTCGGCATGTGGAAGCCGGAACCTTTTCCGGCTTCTCCCATCCCGTTGTCGAGGTTGTATTGCACAATCTCAAGGGCTTTTTTCGGGTTGCCCGAGTCGCGATACATGGCGCTCAAGTCCAGGTTGGCGCGCGGATCAGGCTTGCCCGTCAACTGCAGGGACTTTTCTTGGGCAGCCACGGCTTCGGGAAACCGTTTGAGGTTGCTGTAGGCGCCGGCCTGCACTGCATAGATCAAACTTTGCAGCGAGGTTGGCAGCGTATTTTTCTGCAAACACAGATCCCCTTCCTGCAGCACCAGAGCGTCGTTTTTGGCTTTCGCTGCCTTCATCTGATTCATGCAGTGGGCAAGGTTGGCTTTTTGCGGGGTCTGCATCCCGGCACAACCGGAGAGAATGACGGAGCAGGCGATCAGTGCGAGCCAGCGAGTATTCATGGAAAGCATCCTTGTCAGTCGAGCAAATGGGCGTTGAGGTCAGGTCGGTAAACCTGCAACAGCGGCGCGGTCACGGTGCCTTGTAGCGAGCAGAACACGGTGGTGTGTCCGGCGAGCGGCGGTGTGGTGTCGCCCGTGTCGACCATCAGAACGCGGTCAACGAAACCAAACGGCGTGGCGACGCCGGGGCCGGTAAGTCCTTCGGTGCGCCATTGGCCTATCGGGTCACCCACGCGACGAATTTCGGCGCGAACAATGGCGTTGCCCTGACTGATAAAGCGTGAGTTGTCGACGATCAACGGCTTGAGTTTTGCAGCCACCTCCTGGGGCGAGCCATCGGCGACGAAACCCCAGAACAGAAAATTACCGACGTCCTTGATGGATTCGGCCTGGTTGTAATAGCCGACCATCCGCACGCCGTTGACGATCAGGGGCGTTTCGAAGTGTTGGTAAGTGCCGCCTTCTTGTAGCGGACTCAGAATGGTCGGGGCCTTGACCGAGCCGTAATCACTCAGGCGCAAAGTACCTGTTGGCAAGCGAGCGTCGCGCAGGCTTGCGAAAAACTGTGCATCGCATCGAGAGAATTCAGTCAGCAGTTGTTCGGGCGTGGTGACAATCTGGGCCTGGGCAGTACAGGTGACGGCGAGCAAAGCAATGCCGGAAAACAGCGAGCGGAACATTTAAGTCATCCGTGAAGTGGAAACGAAGGCTGTCGGCTTGCAAGTCGCAAACTTTAGGCAGACGGTCGGGTCTTGATCAGCCTGCAACACCGGATGCTATCTTGCATACATTCAGGGATTTACTAATAAGCCAATGGCGGGAACCGCATGAGCAACTTCCCTATCGTCGCTACGGTGCTCTCAATGATCTTGGGCCTGTCGGTCACTCGCCTGTTGCTGGGTACGTTGACGGTATTCCGCATTCGGCGCATTGCCGCGCCGGACTGGGTGCCGCTGGTGTGGGCGGT
This sequence comes from Pseudomonas syringae, assembly GCF_021605415.1. Classification (GTDB taxonomy): domain Bacteria; phylum Pseudomonadota; class Gammaproteobacteria; order Pseudomonadales; family Pseudomonadaceae; genus Aquipseudomonas; species Aquipseudomonas syringae_S. Next base: position 4,044 of record NZ_WKEQ01000054.1, on the reverse strand, counting down.
GATGCTGTTCGCCACACAGCTGGATTTCTGGTGGGCGGTCAATGCGCTGCCGACGATCAAGACGACGTTCACATTTATGGAGTTTTTGCTGCTGGTGCTGTTGGCGCTATCGCTGTTTGTCTCTGCCGCGCTGTTGCTGCCGAGTCGCAGTGAGGATGAGCAAAATGGCCTTCGCGTGTACTTCGAGCAGGATGGTCGTTATGCACTGTTGTCACTTTCGACGTATCTGGTGATCGGCCTCATCGTCAATGTCGCGTTGTTTGAGGCATCGCCCATCGCCCTGTGGGGTTTGCTCGATGTGATCATGATTGCGCTGCCGGTCTGCGCGTTTTTTGCCAGGTCGCGCAGAGGCTACTCGCTGATCACCCTGGCATTCGTGCCAGTCAGTGCACTGGATATCGTTATTTCATTGGCTAACTAGCCCTGCCTCCTACCCATTACGGGTTAACCCTTTGACGTGATTTTTTGCCTGTGCGGGCGGCTCCATAATCCGCGCAGACCACTTACGCGAAGGATTAACGATGAAGATTGAACTCGTACAGATCAGCGGTCGCGATGGCGATACCGCGTACAACCTTGAACGGACATTGCAGGCGATTGCGACTCGCGCGGCGGACGCCGATTTGTTGGTATTTCCGGAAACCCAGCTGATGGGGTTCTGTAACGCCGTGCAGCTCGCGGAAATAGCCGAGCCGCTGGATGGGCCGATCATGCAGGCTGTGCAGCGCGCCGCATTCGAGCACAATGTTTCGGTGTTGATCGGGCTGGCCGAAAATGCCGCGGGCGTGTTTTACAACACCTCTGCGCTGGTGACGCCGCAAGGCATCGCGATGAGTTATCGCAAGACGCATTTGTGGCCGTCGGAGCGCGGTCTGTTTCAACCTGGCGACCGGTTTGTCACGACGCTGTGGAAAGGAATCCGCGTCGGCATTCTGATCTGCTACGACATCGAGCTACCGGAAAGCGCCCGCGCCCTCGCGCAACTCGGCGCCGAGCTGATTCTGGTCACCAACGGCAACATGGATCCCTACGGCCCCGTGCATCGCGCCGCGATCACTGCTCGCGCCCAGGAAAATCAGGCCTTTGCCGTGATGGTGAATAGAGTGGGCGATGGCGATGATGGCCTCGTCTTTGCCGGCGGCAGTGCAGTGGTTGATCCCCTCGGGCGCGTACTGTTTGAGGCAGGTCGCGATGAATGCCGCAAGGTGGTCGAGCTCGATCTGGATTTACTGCACACTGCCCGCCTCGACTATGACTATCTCAAGGATCGTCGGCTTCAGCTCACCGGCGAGCAGATCGATCACGCCGATGGCCGTCGTGAGTGGTTGATCCCCTGACAGGCATCGGGTGCTGCCGCAGTAAAATTTCCCGATGCATTCAAACTTTTCGCCTCAACAGACGTCCCTTGCTTAGTGCAGCCGAAATGGCTTTGCCTCCCCCACCGCTGACATCAGCCAAGGACAGACGATGACTTTTTTCATTTTCCTTTTAGCCTGCGCGGCCGCCGCGAGTACCGGCATTTTGTTCAAACCGGGCGATTGGTACGCCTCGTTGGTCAAACCGAGTTTTACACCGCCGAACTGGGTGTTTCCGGTGGCGTGGACGACGATCTACCTGCTGCTGGCCTGGGCCGGTTATCGCTTGAGTCTGATCCCGGGGAGCCAGATCGTGCTGGCGTTGTGGGCGGCGCAGATCGCGCTGAACACGTTGTGGACACCGGTGTTCTTCGGCGCGCGGCACGTGTTCGCCGGCATGGTGATTCTGGTGCTGCTGTGGCTGGTGGTTGCAGCGATGGTGGTCATGGCGTTGCAGCTGGATGTGATTACCGGGTTGATCCTGTTCCCGTACTTGGTGTGGCTGTGCGTGGCAGCGGCGCTGAATTTTTCCATCTTGCGCAATAACCGCTGATGGCAGCGCCTTGGCCTGAGGGCGAGCGAGAACTGGCGCAGGTGCGGGACTTCAACAAGAAGCTCGCGTGGATGCCCCGCTTTCGAATCCGCAATCGGGTCATGCCGCTGTTGATCCAAACGCTGTTGCGCGCCAGTCAGGTCGGCGGTGCAGCGAAACTTCGCCAGCATGGGCTGAAGGCTGAGACAAGACGGGTGAGCGCGGGCGGCGTGCATGTCCCCGTGCGCATCATCAGGCCGAAGGGTCAGGCCAAAGGCGTGGTGCTGGATTTCCATGGCGGCGGCTGGGTGATCGGCAATGCGCAGATGAACGACAACTTCAACGTTGCCATCGTCAACACGTGCGATGTCGCGGTGGTGTCGGTCGATTACCGCTTGGCGCTATCGACGCCGGTTGAAGGCTTGATGGAAGACTGTCTGAGTGCTGCGCGTTGGTTGTTGGGCGACGATAACGAATTCGCCGGTCTGCCGGTCGTTGTCGTGGGGGAATCAGCGGGCGGCCACTTGGCGGTGGCAACGTTGCTGGCACTCAAGCAATGGCCCGAGCTGCTCGAACGGGTGAGCGGCGCACTGTTGTATTACGGCGTATACGATTTGACCGGCACGGCGAGCGTTCGTGAGGCGCCGGATGACACGTTGTTGCTGGACGGCCCCGGCATGGTCGCAGCGCTGCAATTGCTCACGCCGGGACTGAGCGACGCACAGCGCCGGCAGCCGCCGTTGTCGCCGCTGTATGGAGACTTTACCGGTTTGCCACCGGCGCTGATGTTCGCCGGGGAGCTGGATCCGCTGAGGGACGACACGCTTGAAATCGCCGAGCGCTGGGGTCAATCGGCAGCGGTCGAAATGCACCTGTTGCCGTCATCGCCTCACGGTTTTATCCATTTTCCGACCCCGTTCGCGGCCAGCGTGCTCGCCTACAGCCGCGAGTGGATCAAGGCTCGAATCGGCGTCGCTCGGTATTGATTCACTGCATGCCGACTGTTGGCAACCGCGCGATTTCCGGACGGGCGAAGAAATAGCCTTGCATCAGGTCAACCCCGAGCGCCAGCAGTGCGTCGCGCTCCCCGGTTGATTCGATCCCTTCCGCGACAATCTGGATGTTCAGCCGCTTGGCCAGCAACACGATGCCCTCGACAATCGCCGTGCGCACGTGATCCTGATCAATGTCACGGGTCAGCGCCATGTCGATCTTCAACACCTGCGGCTGAAACATCGCCAACAGGTTCAGCCCTGAATAGCCGGAACCGAAATCATCGATGGCCGTCGTGAACCCGTGGCGCTCGTAGGCTTCGAAAATCGATTTGAGATGCTGCGGATCATCGACGCGTTCACCTTCGACCACTTCAAACATCAGACGCTCTTGAGGAAAGCCGAACTGTCGGGCGGCTTCCAACGTGGCACGGATGCAGGTCTCGGCGCGGTACACCGCTTTGGGCAGAAAATTGATGCTCAATTTGCAATCGGCGATGTCCAGCAGGCCCAGTTCGGTCGAGCGCTCGATGGCTTTGACCCGACAAGCCTGGTCAAAGCGGTAACGGTTCTGATCGTTGACCAGCGCCAGAATGCTCGCCGCGGATTCGCCATTGACGCCGCGCACCAGCGCCTCATAGGCGTACATGGCGCCTGTCCTGACATTGACGATGGGCTGAAACGCCATGGTGAAATCGAACCCGAGCCCTTCCAGATTGCGGCACTCTGCGCAGCCGATCGGTTGGAAGTCGGGAGGGATGATAATTTGGGACATGGCGCTTCTCCAGCCTGGCGCGTCACTGGACACGGCCTCAGGCAAATCGGGAGGGTTTGAACCGGGAGTGTTGGATTCCCTCTGCATCGGCACGCGGAAGATTATCTGAACACCTTCCGTCGGTCGACCCACAACCGACCCCACCCCAATAGGAGCTGCCGCAGGCTGCGATCTTTTCACTGCGAAGGGAACGCGGAGCGTCCCGGCTGCACTCCCACGCGGAGCGTGGGAACGATCAAACACCATCAAAAGATCGCAGCCTGCGGCAGCTCCTTGTATCTCGACTATCGCCCCTGACGGAGCGATAGTTCTCGACTGATCATCGAGGGAGGGATCTGGAAGCCGCGCAGCTCCTTAGGCTTTTTGCCTGCAATGTAGATGGTGCTCCAT
>NZ_WKEQ01000053.1 GCF_021605415.1 Pseudomonas syringae | reverse complement strand
ATTCAGGCAAGGAAATGGACGTCAGCGGCCTGTATTACTACGGCGCACGTTATTACGCGCCGTGGCTTTCGCGTTGGGTAAGTGCGGATCCGGCGGGGGCGGTTGACGGGCTGAATCTGTATGCATTTGTCGGTAACAATCCCCTTCTCTACATCGACAAGACCGGCACCGTGAAAGCCGTGTTCGAATTGGCAAAAGGCTTTATCGGCCTGGTGGATAAGGCGCAAACGGCCGTCGATCAGCTTCATGACCTGGCCACCAAATTTGATGGACTGGTGCCACCGGGCGTGGAAATAGAGGAAGTACGCAAAGTCATGACGTTTCGCAAATTTCTGCTGTCCAAACACGGTTTGAAAGCAGTCATCAAAGGCGCAAGCGTGGGCGCAACCACTGCCGGCGCCCTAGGGAGCATCATTCCCGGCGCGGGCAATGCCATCGGCGCAGGCGCCGGTGCGCTGGTGGGTGCAATCGTGATGCCGCTGCTGACTTATTACGCCTTCAAAAAGGGCTTGAAGCTTGCCGAGCGGCTGCACGCACAAGAGATCAAGGATGCACTGAATCAGGTGTCGAGCGCCGTGTCTTCCACCGCCGAGGCGGGAAAAAATCTGCTCAACGGCGGGCGCAATGTGATCACCAACATCAAACAATTCGCCGACAACCTCCAAGCCTATCCGGCACAGATCCAAAGCATGTTCTATTCGCAATTGAACGAACTCACCTCCAGCCAACAACGGGACGCCATGAGACGGGTCAGAAGCGGAATCGATCCCTTCGAAGCGATTGACCAGATCCTTGAGCCGCCACCCAGTGCGATGGCTCCCAGCGAAGCAGATGGCGTAACAGCCCGGCTGCCCCAACTCCAAGCGGCCGCCGATACGCTCATTCGTCCGGTTCCCAAACCCCGGCAAAAACCGAGACAGTACATAGCCAGCGTCACGTCGTTGTCCTCAGCCGCCTGAAATCGGTGAACAGGACGCCGGGCCATCTGCCTGCATGGTATGGTGCCCGCCCGTCCTGCCACCCATTCATCCAGCATGCTGCCAACCCTGCGAACCCTGCGCCTGTCGCTGTACACCTTGCTGATCATCGCCGGCACGGCGCTTGCGGCCCACCTGGCAATCCGTCACGCCGAGCGCCAGTCGCTGGAAGAGGACGCCGCACGTGCCAATCAGCAACTGGCGCTGTACGCCAATTCGCTGCACACATTGATTGATCGCTACCGCGCCCTGCCTGCCGTACTGGCGCTGGATCCGCAATTGCGTTCGGCGCTGGGCGGCCCGGTCACTGCAGAACAACAAACCGTGCTGAACCTGAAGCTGGAAAAAATCAACGGCGCGGCACAGTCCTCGACCCTTGAACTGCTCGATCGCAACGGCCTGGCCGTGGCCGCCAGCAACTGGCGTCTGCCCAGCAGCTATGTCGGCCACAACTACGGCTTCCGGCCTTACTTCAGCCAGACCCGTACCCAGGGCACCGGGCGTTTTTACGCGGTGGGCGTGACCAGCGGCATTCCCGGTTATTTCCTCTCCAGCGCAGTAGTGGGCGACGACGGCGAGTTCCTCGGCGCCATGGTGGTCAAACTCGAATTCCCCGAACTCGAACGGGAATGGCGCCAGGGCAGCGATACGTTGCTGGTCAGCGATAAACGCGGTGTGATCTTCATCGCCAACCAGCCGGGATGGCGTTATCGCCTGCTGCGCCCGTTGAGTGAAAACGATCGTGCCGAGATCAAGGCAACCCGCCAATACGATAAACAGCCGCTGACGCCCCTGACGTATTTGCCCGTGCGCCACTTCGATGAAAATAGCGATCTGACCCGGGTCGAAGGCCCGCAGGGCACGTCGGACTATCTGTGGGAATCCCTGCCGCTGCCGGCCGAAGACTGGACGCTGCATTTGCTGCGCCGCCCGCAAGTGGCCTTCGAAGATTTGCGCAACGCCGGCCTTGCCGCTGCCGGCGTGTGGCTGGCGCTGGTGTTTTTGCTACTGTTCCTCAATCAGCGCTGGCGTCTGGCGAAATTGCGCCAGCGCAGCCGCGAAGAACTTGAACAACTGGTCGAGGAACGCACCCGCGATCTGCGCACGGCGCAAGACGGCCTGGTGCAATCGGCTAAATTGGCGGCACTGGGGCAGATGTCCGCCGCGCTGGCCCACGAAATCAATCAACCGCTGACGGCTCAGCGCATGCAACTGGCAACGCTGAGGTTGCTGCTCGACCACGGGCGTGTCGACGATGCCTACAAAGCGTTGAAGCCAGTGGACGACATGCTCACGCGCATGGCTGCCCTCACCGGCCACCTGAAAACGTTCGCACGCAAAAGCCCGAGCGGCTTGCGCGAACGACTGGATCTGGCGACCGTAGTCGAACAGGCACTGCAATTGCTTGATGCCCGATTGCGCGACGAGCAGGTCAGCCTGGTGTTGCACCTGACTCGTCCGGCCTGGGTGCGCGGCGACGCGATTCGTCTCGAACAGGTGTTGATCAATTTGCTGCGCAATGCCCTCGACGCGATGCAAGACAAACCCAGCAAGCGCCTGGAAATCCGCCTCGACGCCGACGAGCAACTGTGGCGCCTGAGCGTCAGCGACAACGGCGGCGGCATTGCCGAAGCAGATTTGGGTCAGGTGTTCGACCCGTTTTTCACCACCAAACCGGTGGGTGATGGTCTGGGCCTGGGGCTGGCGGTGTCGTTCGCAATCGTCCATGAGTCCGGCGGGCGCCTGAGCGTGGAAAACGGCGACAGCGGCGCAGTGTTCTCCCTGACCTTGCCGATTGATCAAGAGGCTCATGTCTGATGCTCAACTCAGTGATCGTTGTCGATGACGAAAGCAGTATTCGCAACGCGGTGGAACAGTGGCTGAGCCTGTCGGGCTTTGACGTGCAGCTGTTCAGTCGAGCCGAGGAATGCCTCGCCGCACTGCCCAATCACTTTGCCGGCGTGATCGTCAGCGACGTGCGCATGCCAGGTCTGAGCGGTCTGGCGTTGTTGGCCGAGGTGCAGCGTCGCGACGTCGATCTGCCGGTGATCCTGCTGACCGGTCACGGCGACGTGCCGATGGCGGTCGAAGCCATGCGCGATGGCGCCTACGACTTTCTGGAGAAACCCTTCAGCCCGGACACTTTGCTCGGCAGCCTGCGTCGCGCGCTGGAAAAACGCCGCTTGGTGCTGGAGAACCGCGCGCTGCACGCGCAGGCCGATCACCGCGCCAGACTCGACGCTACGTTGCTGGGCGTGTCCCGAGGCATGCAGACCTTGCGCCGGCAGGTGCTGGATCTTGCGGCATTGCCGGTCAATGTGCTGATCCGTGGCGAAACCGGCAGCGGCAAGGAACTGGTTGCTCGTTGCCTGCACGACTTCGGCCCACGTGCCGACAAGCCGTTCGTGGCGCTGAACTGCGCGGCGATCCCGGAACAATTGTTCGAAGCGGAGTTGTTCGGCCACGAGAGCGGCGCGTTCACCGGCGCGTCCGGCAAGCGCATCGGCAAACTGGAATACGCCGATGGCGGCACGCTGTTTCTCGATGAAATCGAAAGCATGCCACTGGCCCAGCAAGTGAAGCTGCTGCGCGTGTTGCAAGAGCAGAAACTCGAACGTCTGGGTTCGAACCAGAGCATTCGCGTGGATCTGCGTATCGTCGCCGCAACCAAACCCGATCTGCTCGATGAGGCCCGCGCCGGGCGGTTTCGCGAAGACCTTGCCTATCGCCTGAACGTCGCGCAACTGCGCTTGCCACCCTTGCGCGAGCGCCGTGAAGACATCCCGCAGTTGTTCGAAACCTTCGCGCACAGTGCTGCCGAGCGATTGGGCCGCACCTTCCCGCCACTGAACGGCGCACAACTGAGTCACCTGCTCAGTCATGATTGGCCGGGCAATGTGCGCGAACTGGCGAACGTCGCCGAGCGGCAAGTGCTGGGGCTGGATGAACCGGCGCCGGGGATTGATCCCGGACAATCACTGGCCGCTCAGCAGGAAGCGTTCGAAGCGCAATGTCTGCGGATCGCTTTGACCCGGCACAAAGGCGATGTGAAAGCGGTGCTTGAGGAACTGCAACTGCCGCGCCGCACGTTTAACGAAAAGATGCAGCGGCATGGGTTGAGTCGGGAGATGTTTATCTAGCGCCAGTACCGGCCCCTGTGGGAGCGAGCCTGCTCGCGAAAGGGCAATCATGTTCACCTGACAACCACCGCCATATAAGCGGAAATCCGCTCATCGCCACAGATTAATCAGCGACTTTCCGCTCAACCTGTCCCGCCACCCCCTCTAAACCGGCCCTCTCCCCGTTGGCACAGCTCCTGCTATAGCCCCCGCAGGCTGCGTTTAACGCGCTCCACAAAAACAATTAAACGAAGGATCCTTCAATGGATAACTCCAACGCCCTGCCCCTCGGGTCGGCTGCCGTGCCGGCCAAAGAACGTACCACCGCCAGTCGCATTAAATCGATCTTCAGCGGTTCCGTCGGCAACATGGTCGAGTGGTATGACTGGTACGTCTATGCCGCCTTCTCGCTGTACTTCGCCAAGACCTTTTTCCCCAAGGGCGACACCACTGCCCAACTGTTGAACACCGCCGCGATCTTCGCCGTGGGCTTTTTGATGCGCCCGATCGGGGGTTGGTTGATGGGGCTCTACGCGGACAAGGTCGGGCGCAAGAAAGCGCTGATGGCTTCGGTCTACCTGATGTGCTTCGGCTCACTGTTGATCGCCCTCAGCCCGAGTTACGAAGTCATCGGCATCGGCGCGCCGATCCTGCTGATCTTCGCCCGTCTGCTGCAAGGCCTGTCGGTCGGTGGCGAATACGGCACCTCGGCGACTTACCTGTCCGAAATGGCAACCAAGGAGCGTCGTGGCTTCTACTCCAGCTTCCAGTATGTGACGCTGATTTCCGGCCAGCTCATCGCGCTGGGTGTGCTGATCGTGCTGCAACAGACTCTGACCACCGAACAGCTGTACGCGTGGGGCTGGCGTATCCCGTTCGCCATCGGCGCGCTGTGTGCGGTCGTGGCGTTGTACCTGCGTCGCGGCATGGAAGAAACCGAGTCGTTCACCAAAAAAGAGAAGGCCAAGGAAAGCGCGATGCGCACCTTGATGCGTCACCCCAAAGAGCTGCTGACCGTGGTCGGCCTGACCATGGGCGGTACGCTGGCGTTTTACACCTACACCACCTACATGCAGAAATACCTGGTGAACACCGTCGGCATGAGCATCTCCGACTCGACCACCATTTCTGCCGCCACGCTGTTCCTGTTCATGTGCCTGCAACCGATCATCGGCGGCCTGTCGGACAAGATCGGTCGTCGCCCGATCCTGATCGCCTTCGGCGTGCTCGGCACGATTTTCACCGTGCCGATCCTGATGACCCTGCACACCGTCCAGACCTGGTGGGGCGCGTTCTTCCTGATCATGGCGGCGCTGATCATCGTCAGCGGCTACACCTCGATCAACGCCGTGGTGAAAGCCGAACTGTTCCCGACCGAAATCCGCGCACTGGGCGTCGGCCTGCCGTACGCACTGACCGTGTCGATTTTTGGCGGCACGGCTGAATACATTGCGCTGTGGTTCAAGAGCATCGGCATGGAAACCGGTTACTACTGGTACGTGACCGCGTGCATCGCGGTGTCGTTGCTGGTGTACATCACCATGAAAGACACCCAGAAGCATTCGCGGATCACGACTGACTGACAGGTTCTAAAAGCAAAGATCGCAGCCTTCGGCCGCGCCTGCACGGGATTGATGTTGATCCTGTAGGAGCCGCCGGAGGCTGCGATCTTTTCGTTCGTGCAACACCCGTCTCCTGCGATTAATCGCAACTTAATGCCCCTCGGGCATCCTTCCCCTATCTGATCGATGAACTGCGCGACGTTCGCTGCCCAGTGCGCAAGCGATTTAAATGCATCGCCCTTAACATCTAGTTAATCGATAGTTATCAGCATTAATTTGCGCTTTTTAATCAAATTAGTTGGCGTAGCATTCAACCCATGCAAGACACATCGCCAACGAATCTGGAGAAACACATCATGAAAACCAAACTGATCCTTGCCCTGACCCTGTCCGTACTCGCCGCCAACACCTTTGCCGCAGATGGTTTCGATCGCACCGGTTCCGCCGTTGCGGCGGACGGGTACGACCGCACCGGTTCCGCAACAGTCGCCGCTGATGGCTACGACCGCACGGGCGGCGCAACCCTCGCCGAAGACGGCTACGACCGCACCAATGGCGCCACTCTGGCCGAAGACGGCTACGACCGCACCAATGGCGCCACTCTGGCTGAAGACGGTTACGACCGTACCAATGGCGCTGCAATCAGCTAACCCCTGATGCAAATCGCAAAAGCCCGGCTTCGGCCGGGCTTAGTTATTTCTGGAGAAACACAAACCCTGAACCCCGACGAATCCCATGTAGGAGTGAGCCTGCTCGCGATAGCGGTTTCCCGTTCAAGAAGTTTCGGATGACTGGACGCCAGCGCCAGCAGGCTCACTCCTACATTTGATCTTCATGAATTGCGCTTGCACTATTGCCCCTCACACACTCCCGTCAGGAACCCGCTTGCCATGTCCGATGACATTCATTTCTACGAACCCGCCAACGGCCACGGCTTGCCCCACGATCCGTTCAACGCCATCGTCGGCCCGCGTCCCATTGGCTGGATCTCGTCGCAGGATGCCAACGGCGCGTTGAACCTGGCGCCATACAGTTTTTTCAACGCGTTCAACTACATTCCGCCGATCATCGGGTTCTCAAGCGTCGGTCGCAAAGACAGCCTGAACAACATCGAACAGACCGGCGAATTCGTCTGGAACCTCGCCACCCGCCCGTTGGCCGAGCAGATGAACCAGAGCTGCGCGATGGTCGCACCGCAGGTCAATGAGTTCGAATTGGCGGGGCTAGCAACAGTGGCGTCGAAAGTCATTTCGGTGCCAAGGGTCGCGGCAAGCCCGGTGTCGTTCGAGTGCAAGGTCACGCAGATCATTCAGTTGCAGCGCGCGGATGGCGAGACGGTGCCGAGCTGGCTGATCCTCGGCGAAGTGGTCGCCGTGCATATCGCCAAATGGCTGTTGAAGGACGGGATCTACGACACCGCCGCCGCCGAACCGATTCTGCGCGGCGGCGGTCCGGCGGATTATTTCCAGCTGGGGCCAGAAGCCCTGTTCAAGATGTGGCGGCCCGGCGCGGAAAAATGATTACCAGATCAGGTCGGCGTCATCAGTGACGCCCTTAAGCCGATCCAGTTCATTGATGGCTGCTTCATCGGCGGCAATTGCGCCCGGGAAAACCTGCTCTTCGAGCAGTGTGTGAAAACGCGGCGCACCGCCATCCACCAGAGCCTTGACGGCGATTGCCGCGTGATAACCCTTGTTGCCACCCAGCTCGACGGGGACGACAGCCGATACCGCTTCGAAGCGTTCAAACTCTTTACGTGCCATGTTTTCGGTTCCTGGCTCAGACAAATGTGCCGGCCATTAAACCCTCAACCGACGAGTTTGTGTACCGCTGCCGGGTATTGACCGAGGGCCTGGGCCGCCGACACGTCCTTGAAAGTATGAAAATCCAGGCTGTTGACCACCAGTTCCTGTACCAGCTCGGCGAACACCTCCATCGACGGGCTGCTGAAATACGCGGTCATCGCTTGCTGGTTATTCCAGAAACCGGACACCAGCCACAGCTCTGGATCGCATTGCGAATGCTGCAAGGCAAAACTCAGGCAACCGGGGGCGGCACGGGATGGCTCGATCAGCGCGCTCAGGCGTACACCGAGTTCCGCCGAACGCCCGGCGCGCGCTCGGATGAAAGCCATATGACTGACGGGAATCTGCTTTGACATGTTCAACCCTCCCAGGGAGTCGTGAAGCAGCCGAGAACGGGCTGCGACAGGATCCAAGGTTAAGCGCCGGGCACAAGGCGCCGTTAGTCGATTCCTGCCGGTGAGTTGCACGATCCTGCGAGACTCGCTTCGACACCTGACCCAACTCGCTCAATGCAGGCGCTGCCGAAGGCTGCGATCTTTTGATGTTATAAACAAAAATCAAAAGATCGCAGCCTTCGGCAGCGCCTACAGGGAGTACGTCGCTCATGGGCTGAAGCCAGCCTGTGCAGAATCAGGCAAGCATTTGACAGAATGTGTCTACCGCTCGAACTTGCACAAACTTATGCTGTGCTCCATTCCACAGCCCAGCCCGGGGATGCCGCGCATGACGTCACTCGATCAGTTTCAAGCTTCGCCGGATGCCGACATGGAGAAGCAGCGCGCCGAGCTGGCGGCGTTGATTCGCCGCAACACGTCGGAGGATGGCAGTTACGCCACCGCCGTCGATTCGCTGTACATGTCACGTCACAGCAAGTCCCACAACTTTGCCCCGGTGCTCGCGCAACCGGCGCTGTGCATCATGGCGCAAGGCCGCAAAGAGGTGCAGCTGGCCGACGAGTTCTTCAATTACGACCCGCTGAATTACCTGGTGGTTTCGGTTTCGATGCCACTGAGCGGGCGCGTGGTGAATGTCTCGCCCGAGGAACCGATTCTCGCCGTGCGGCTGGACATCGACCCCGCTGCAATCACCGCACTGATCGCCGACGCCGGCCCCATGGGCGTGCCGACCCGGCCGACCGGGCGTGGCTTGTACGTCGAGAAGATCGACACGGCCATGCTCGATGCCGTGCTGCGCCTCGCCCGTCTGGTCGATACGCCAAAAGACATCGCCATGCTCGCGCCGCTGATTCGCCGCGAGATTCTCTATCGCCTGCTGCGCAGCCCGCAGGGCCATCGGCTGTACGAAATCGCCATCGCCAACAGCCAGAGCCATCGCATCAGCCAGGCGATCAAATGGCTCAACGGCAATTACGAACAACCGCTGCGCATTGATGACCTCGCCAAGGAAGTGAACCTGAGCGTGTCGACCTTGCACCACCGTTTCAAGGCCATGACGGCAATGAGCCCGTTGCAGTATCAGAAGCAGTTGCGCCTGCAAGAGGCGCGGCGTCTGATGCTCGCCGAAGGGCTGGAGGCGTCGGCGGCGGGGTATCGGGTGGGGTACGAAAGCCCGTCGCAGTTCAGCCGTGAATACAGCCGATTATTTGGTGCGCCGCCGTTGCGGGATCTCGCGCGGTTGCGGTTGACGGTTTGATCCAGACTTTGCGCTGCGGCTACCGACGCCTTCGCGAGCAAGCCCGCTCCCACAGGGTCAGTCGTACACGATCCAATGTGGGAGCGGGCTTGCTCGCGAAGGCGTCAACAAAGGCACCACTTTTCTGCGATCAAACCGCCCGGATCACGTGTTTGATTTCCTGAAACGCGGCCAGGCCCCACGGCCCCAATTCGCGGCCGATGCTGCTCTGTTTGTAACCGCCCCAAGCGGTCTGCGGGAAAATCACCTGCGGCGCGTTGAGCCATACCAGCCCCGCCTGAAGGGCGTTGGCGACACGATCGGCGGTCTCGGTGTTACGCGTGACCACACTCGCCACCAGACCGAACTGGCTGTCGTTGGCCAAGGCGATCGCCTCGGCTTCGGTGGCGAAACTGCGTACGCAGATCACCGGGCCAAAAATCTCTTCACACCACAACGCACTGTCGAGGGGCACTTCGGTGAAAATCGTCGGCTGCAAAAAGTAACCGCGCGGCAAATCCGCTGGACGATTGCCGCCGCAGATCAACTTGGCGCCGGCAGTCAAGCCCCGGTCGATGTGCCCGAGCACACGCTGATACTGCGCCTGATTGACCAGTGCGCCCATTTCCACGTCTGGGTCGAACGGGTCGGCGACGCGAATCGCCTCGGCACGCGTCTGCAATTTTTCGAGAAATTCGTCCGCTACGTCATCGGCGACCAGCACCCGGCTGGTCGCCGAACACATTTGCCCGGCGTTGAAGAATCCGCCACCACAGGCCAGTTCCACCGCCAGGTCGACGTCGGCATCGGCCAGCACCAATTGCGACGATTTACCACCCAGCTCTAGGCTCACGCCCTTCACGGTTTCGGCGGCGCGCTGCATCACTTGCACGCCGACGGCATTGCTGCCAGTGAAGGAAATCTTGGCGATGCGCGGATCCGCCGACAGCGGCGCACCGACCGCCAGCCCCGTGCCGCACACCAGATTGAAGACGCCATTGGGCAGCCCGGATTCAGCGATGATTGTCGCCAGTTCAAGCTCCGCCAGCGGCGTGACTTCCGATGGCTTGAGCACCACACAGCAACCGGCGGCCAAGGCCGGGGCGAGTTTCCACGCGGTGGTGACCATCGGAAAATTCCACGGCACGATCAGCCCGACCACTCCACACGGTTCACGGCGCAGCCGCGCGCTGAAATCGTCGCCGGGCAGCGGCACATCGCTGTCCTGTTTTGCATCGAGGCCTTCGGCGAGTCCGGCGTAATACTCGAACGTGGCGATCACATCGTCGACGTCGATGGCCGCTTCGAACAACGGCTTGCCGTTGTTGCTCGACTGCAGGTTCATCAAGTGCTCGCGACCGTTGCGCACGCCGTTGGCGATGTTGCGCAGGATCGCGCCGCGTTCGGCGCCCGTGGTGTTCGACCAGATCGTGAAGGCTTCGGTGGCCGCCGTAACCGCTTGATCGACGGCCTGCTCATCGCCGCCATTGACCGTGGTCAGCAGGGCTTCGTTCGCCGGGTTGATCACCCGCAGATGCTCGCAGCCCGCCGACCATTGGCCGTTGATATAGATGCCGTCCAGCGTGGTCGGGAAGGTCATTGCAACACTCATTGCGCCACCGCCTGCATCCATTGGGTCTGGTCGATTTCAATCAGGGTCGGACCCTGGCGATCAGATGCACAACGCAGTGCTGCACGCAGCGCGTCGACCGAATTAATCGCCTCTGCCGCGCAACCGAGCGCCTTGGCGACGCCGATGAAGTCCGGGGTGTAGATGTCGACGCCTACCGGCTCGATGGCGCGGTTGACCATGTATTTTTTGATCTCTTCGTAACCCTGGTTATTCCACAACAGGACGATCACCGGTACCCGCGCTTCGACGGCGCTGGCCAGTTCCGGCAAGGTGAATTGCAGACCGCCATCGCCGATCAGGCACACCACCGGCGGGCGCGCGCCCTTCACGATCCGACCGCCGAGCCACGCGCCAATGGCCGCCGGCAAGGCGTAACCGAGGGTGCCGTAACCGGTGGACGAATTGAACCAGCGACGCGGACGTTCCGGGTTGAAGGTGAGATTGCCGGTGTACACCGGTTGCGTGGAGTCGCCGACGAATACGGCGTCAGGTAATTCGTGCAGGACGGTTTCGAGAAACCGCGTCTGCGCCTGCGTCGGTGCATCCCAGGTCGCAGCCAGATCATCGCGCAGACGTGCAGCGCGCATCTGGCCCCAATCGTTGTGGCGTTCGGCCAGGGTTTTGTGCGACAGCGCACTGAGCAGCGCTTGCGCCGCGTTGCGCGAGTCAGCCACCAAGGCGACCTGCGGCGGGTAGTTGCGCACCGTCTGATCCGCGTCGATGTCGATACGCAGCAGTGCGCCGGGAATCTCGAAACCGCCGGCAAAAGTGACGTCGTAGTCGGTCTCGGCCAGTTCGGTGCCGATGGCCAGCACGACGTCGGCGTCGGCCACCAGCGCGCGGGTCGCCACCAGGCTTTGCGTGGAGCCGATCAGCAGCGGATGGCCCGATGGCAACATGCCTTTGGCATTGATCGTCAACGCCACCGGAGCGTCGAGCAGTTCGGCCAGTTCGGTGAGTTCGGCAGCGGCGTCGATGGCGCCGCCACCGGCAAGAATCAGCGGACGCCTGGCCCCGGCCAACGCGTCGACCATGCGGCTCACGGCACCCGGCGCAGCGCCGGCACGATCAATAGTGACCGGGACGCTGGCGAGCAATTCGTCGGCATCCTCGACCAACACGTCCAGCGGAATTTCGATGTGCACCGGACGCGGCCGACCGGCCTGGAACAGCGCGAAGGCGCGGGCCAATACGCCCGGCAGTTCCGAGGCGGACATCAGCGTGTGGGAAAACGCCGCGACGCCGCCGACCATTGCACTCTGGTTCGGCAGCTCGTGAAGCTTGCCGCGACCGCCGCCCAACTGGTTGCGCGACTGCACGCTGGAGATCACCAGCATCGGGATCGAATCGGCGTAAGCCTGGCCCATCGCCGTGGTGATGTTGGTCATGCCCGGACCGGTGATGATGAAGCACACACCCGGTTTGCCGCTGGTGCGAGCATAGCCGTCAGCCATGAAACCGGCGCCCTGCTCATGGCGCGGCGTGACGTGACGGATGCTCGAACGGGCCAGCCCGCGATACAGTTCGACGGTGTGCACACCCGGAATGCCGAACACCTGCTCGACGCCGTAGCCCTCGAGTAATTTGACCAGTACTTCGCCGCACGTCGCCATGTTGTCTGCCCTTCTTGTTCGATTTGAGACCTGCCCCCCTGTAGGAGCGAGCCTGCTCGCGATAGCGCTATGTCATTCAACATGTATGTCGTCTGATGCGCCTTTTCGCGAACAGGCTTGCTCCTACAGGGATTCAGCAATGGCTTCATTGGAACGGGCGGCGACTATCCGCAACAATCGATTAAAAGTCATACTAGCCATGTCCTTACGTCATACCTTGGATCCACATGAAACGTCTCCCGCCCCTGCCCGCCCTGCACACTTTTCTGATCACCGCGCAGTGCTGCAACTTCACCCGGGCCGCCGAGCAGTTGCACATCACCCAAGGCGCGGTCAGTCGGCAGATTGCCGGGCTCGAAGATTTTCTCGGTTATCCACTGTTCATCCGCCTGGCTCGCGGCCTCGAACTGACCGCCGAGGGACGCGAATGGCTGCCGCGTTTGCAACAGATGTTCGGGATGATTAGCGAGGCGGTGGAGCAGATCGGCAAAAAACACGAAACCTTGCTGCTCAAGGCACCGAGCTGCGTGATGCGCTGGCTGCTGCCGCGCCTGTTGCAGTGGCAGAAGGAGCGTCCGGACGTGCCGGTGAAACTCACCGCCTCGCTGAAGCACGGCGTGGATTTTCAGCGTGAGCAATTCGATGCGGCGGTGATCTACGGTGCGCCGCCGGAGCATTCATCGAGCGCGTTACACCTGTTCGATGAGCAACTGACCCCGGTGTGCTCACCCTCTCTACTAAAGGGCTCGCTGGGTTTGCAGGAGCCGAGGGATCTGCAACAACACCTGCTGCTGCATCCGACTCACGACGATCAGGACTGGAACGTCTGGCTCAACGCGGCCGATCTGCGGCTGAATAATGTCAGCACGGGTCAGCATTTCGAAACGCTGGATCAAGCGATGTCGATGGCGTCTCACGGCACGGGCGTGGCGATCGGGGATTGGTCGTTGATCGGCGATGACCTGCGCGCGGGGCGGCTGGTGATGCCGTTTGATCTGAAAGTGAAGACGGGGCTGGCGTATTACGTGGTGTACCCGCAAAAGCCTGAACCGTCGGCGGGGTTACGCGAATTGATCGGGTGGCTGGTCGAGCAGGCCCATACTCGCTGAACCATTGCGCGGTTAATGACGATCGTACCCACGCTCCGCGTGGGTACGATCATCCGGATGAATCAATACCCGACAGTAAACCGTTGGCGCGAATGCTTTGGCGTTTCCACTTCATCGATCAACGCAATCGCGTAATCGGCAAACGTAATCCAGCTGCGCCCTTCACTGCTCACCAGCAAGTCATCCTTGCCGACCCGGAATATGCCGCTGCGCTCGCCTTCGACAAACTCCGCCGAGGGCGACAGGAACGTCCAGTCCAGCTCCTTCTCTGCCCGCAAGTCATCAAGAAACTGCGACCCGGCGCTGGCTTCGGCTTTGTACTCGGCCGGAAAACCGGCGCTGTCGATCACGCGCGTACCGTCCGGCAGCAACAGCGAACCCGCCCCGCCGACCACCAACAAACGTGGCACCCCAGCCATTTTCAACGGCTCGATCAGGGCACTCGCCGGCACCGTGGCGAAATGCGCGGCACTGATCACCACGTCATGCCCGGCCACTGCCGATTGCAGTTTGGCGGCGTCCAGCACGTCGACATTCTGCGTCGCCACGCCGTCACGGGCGGCAATCTTCGAGGTGTCGCGGGCGATGGCGGTGACGCGGTGACCGCGACGCTGAGCTTCTTCCAGCAGTTGGCTACCGGCGCGGCCGGAGGCTCCAATGATTGCGATTTTGCTCATGACGTTCTCCAGTTGGCTTGAGTGTGCATCAGGTCTCGAAGGCGGTTACCACTTCATCTCGCCCTTGGCGACCTTGGCGCTCAGTTCCAGCGAACTCTCTTCGCCAAGGTTCGGGTAGCGTTTTTTCATCGCCGAGATAAGTGCGGCGGAATCCTTGGCCCGGGCAGTTTCTGCGTCGAAGGCCTTGATGTAATCAGCAGTGAAGGTCACGGCGGCCAGCGAATGGTCGCTGTCACCCAAGTAGTGACCCGGCACCACGGTTTTCGGTTTCAGGGTTTCGATCAAATGCAGGGTGTGCAGCCAGTCGGCGTGGGATTGCACGGTTTGTGTATCGGCCATCCACACGTGAAGGTTCTCGGCGACGACCACGCCACCGACGACGGCTTTCAACGACGGAATCCACACGAAACTGCGGTCCGGCTGCCTGCCGTCCAGGCCGACCACCTGCAACGTCTGTCCTTCGAGCATCAGGCTGTCGCCCTTGAGCACGCCCGGCACGATGGTTTTGGCCGGCACGTCGGCACCCATTTTCGGGCCCCAGAACGCCAGTTTGCCGGCAACGGTTTGCTTGATGTGATCCACGGTCGGCTGCGAGGCCAGCACTTTGGCGCCAGGGAAGGCCTGGGTCAGGGTGTCGAGGCCGAAGTAGTAATCCGGATCGCCGTGGCTGATATAGATGGTGGTCAGTTGCTTGCCGCTGGCGCGGATTTTTTCCACCACCTGCTCGGCCTGGGATTTGCCGAACTGCGCATCGATCAGGATCGCTTCCTTCTCGCCGCTGACCAGCACCGAGGTCACCGGGAAGATCGCATGGGTGCCGGGGTTGTAGACATCCAGCGTGAGATTCGCGGCGGCTGCCTGGGCGGCGGCTCCCAGCGTCGCGCCGACCAACAGAATGCATTTGAACAGGGTGGAACCTATCATGTGTTGCTCCGTAAACCGAATGCCATGCCTGTGCCTGGCGATGGGACAGAGCTTAGTTGCCAGACTCAGTACAAAAAATGCGATGCTTGAACATAGTTTGTTTCTAAAAGCGTGCAAATCATGGATCGTCTTCAGGCAATGCGGGTGTTTGTAACAGTAGTGGATCTGGGCAGCCAGTCGGCGGCGGCCGATCATCTGGAGTTGTCGCGGCCAGTGGTATCGCGGTATCTGGCGGAACTGGAAGACTGGATCGGTGCGCGGCTGATGCACCGCACCACGCGAAAACTGAGCCTGACTGCCGCCGGCAACGAGATCCTGCCGCGCTGTCGGCAGATGCTCGACCTGTCCAGCGACATGCGTGCCGCCGTCAGCGAACCCGATGACGCGCCGCGCGGGTTGCTGCGTATCAGCGTCAGCACCTCGTTCGGCCAGGCGCAACTGGCCGATGCCATGGCTGCGTTCGTCAAACGCTATCGCGGGGTCAACATCGAACTGCAAATGCTCGACCGCACGGTGAACCTGGTGGACGAACGCATCGATTTGGCGATCCGCACAAGCAGCGACCTCGACCCGAATCTCATCGCCCGACGCCTGACCGTGTGTCGCTCGGTGGTGTGCGCCGCGCCTGCCTATCTGCTCGAACGCCCGGCGCCGCAACAGGTGGAGGACCTGAGCCAACACAATTGCCTGACGCACTCGTATTTCGGCAAAAGCCTGTGGCATTTCGAAGCGGATGGCGAACAAGTGTCGGTGCCGGTGCAGGGCAACATCAGCGCCAATGAAGCCGGCACCCTGTTGCGCGCCACGCTGGCGGGTGCCGGGGTGGCGATGTTGCCGACCTATCAGGCCGGGGTGCATATCGACAGCGGCGAACTGATCCGCCTGCTGCCCGACGCCGAACCGCGACAGATGAACATCTACGCGGTGTACGCCTCACGCAAACACATGCCGACGGCGCTGCGCTGCATGCTGGATTTTCTGGTGGTGCGGTTTCCCGAAAGTCCGACATGGGACGACATAGCCACAAGCGGCAAGCCATAAGCTCCACTTGCTACTTGCCGCTCAAAGCTTGCAGCCGCTGTTCCCTGACCTATGCTCAAAGCAGTACCCAAGGGTATTCGTTCAGAGGTCAACGCCATGAACATCAAAACAAGAAGATACTTCGCGATTTTCATCACCTGCGCGGCCACGCTGGCGCTGTACGGCACTGCGGCCTGGCGGGTGGAGCAGTTACGGCAACTGCCCCGGGATTACGCGAGCTGTAACTTCGAACGCTGCATTCCGCACAACGCAACCCTGAACGCGTTGCGCTGATCTACTGAGCAGGTGTTAATCCTGTGGGAGCTGGCTTGCCAGCGATGACGGACTGACATTCAACATTGTCGGCGGCTGAGCCGCCCCAATCGCTGGCAAGCCAGCTCCCACAGGGATGCTGCTGACTGCAAATCTACTGCTCGGCTTTGAGGCGGTCGCGGAACGCTTTTGGCGAGATCCCCACCCGACGTCGGAACAGGCGCGTGAAGTTGGTCGGGTCGGAAAACCCCAACACATCCGACATCTCATAGATCGTCATGCTGGTGTAGGTCAGCAAGCGCTTGGCCTCCAGCAATTGCCGCTCGTGCATGATCTGTAGGGCCGGCTGCCCGGCCAGTTCGCGGCACGTACCGTTGAGGTGAGACACCGAAATACCCAGCCGGTGGGCAAGATCCTCGACCTTGACGTGCTGGCGATAGGTTTCTTCCACCAGTTGAATGAACCCGTTGAGGTATTCCCTTGCCCGTTGCGGTCGCTGGCTGGCGCTATGGCGTCGGATCGCCTGGCGACTGACCCAGACCATGATCACGCTGACCAGCGAATGCATGAGCATTTCCCGCGCCGGTTCATGACCGTTGTATTCGTTCTGCAACGCTGAAAACAAACTGTTGAGGTAATCGCCGTCCTTGCCCGCCGGGTAGCTTTCGGTTTGATCCAGCGCGTGCACCGAATTACCCAGTTGCGCCTGCAAGTGGTTGATCAACGGCGTGGCGAGGGTGACGACAAAGCCTTCGACGTCCTCGGAAAAGCGGAAACCATGCACCGAAAGCGGCGGCAAAACCTGGATCGCCGGGGTGTTCAGTTGGGTGCGCTGGCCTTCGATTTCAAGCTCTGCCTGACCTTTGAAAACGAAGAGCAACTGGCACAGATCGGCGTGGCGGTGGGGTTTGATTTCCCAATGATGTTCGCGGCTGCGTTTGGAAATGGTTTCGCAGTGCAGCAAGTCCGGGGTCGGCCAGTCCAGGCTTTCACCGTAGAGCTTGAACACTGGAATCGAAGGCAGGTCAGGCTTGTTCATCACTTCAATCCAGGCCTCGAGGGTTGTGGGCGATAATCGCCCCGATTGGCAGAATGTACAGGGTTCGGCTCAGTTTTCCCCTTCAATTGACAGACCCGCAAGGGAAAAATGCAAGCACTCGATCCATAAAAATCATTCACCGGCCTGAGTCGCGTGAAGCTTGCGAGTCATAAAAACAATGAAAACGCTAAGAACCCAAGTCGCCATCATCGGCGCCGGCCCGGCCGGATTACTGCTCGGCCAGTTGCTGCACAACGCCGGCATCGACACCCTCATCATCGAACGCCAGTCTCCCGATTATGTCCTCGGCCGCATCCGCGCCGGCGTGCTTGAAAAGGGCATGGTAGAGCTGTTGCGCGAGGCTGGCGTGAGTCAGCGCATGGACGCCGAAGGTCTGGTGCACGACGGCTTTGACCTGGCCCTCGACGGGCGTCAGGTGCACATTGATCTCAAGGCCCTGACCGGCGGAAAAACCGTGATGATCTACGGCCAGACCGAAGTCACCCGCGACCTCATGGCCGCTCGTCGGGAGGCCGGCGCCACCACCCTTTACCAGGCCAGCGATGTCGTTCCCCACGGCATGAAAAGCGACGAGGCCTTTGTCACTTTTGAGAAGGATGGCGAAACCTGGCGCGTTGACTGCGATTACATTGCCGGTTGCGACGGGTTCCACGGCGTCGCCCGCCAATCGATTCCCGCCGACTGTCTGCAAGTGTTCGAACGGGTTTATCCGTTCGGCTGGCTGGGCATTCTTGCCGATACCCCGCCGGTGCACGAAGAACTCGTCTACGCCCGTCATGAACGTGGCTTTGCCCTGTGCAGCATGCGTTCGCCGACCCGCACCCGCTATTACGTTCAGGTGCCAGCCGATGACAAGGTGGAGAATTGGTCGGACGAACGTTTCTGGGACGAACTCAAATCGCGCCTCCCCGCCGACCTCGCAGGGAAACTGGTCACCGGCCCTTCCATCGAAAAAAGCATCGCGCCGCTGCGCAGCTTTGTCGTCGAGCCAATGCAATACGGGCGCATGTTTCTGGTCGGTGACGCCGCGCACATCGTCCCGCCGACCGGCGCCAAGGGTTTGAACCTGGCGGCCAGCGATGTCAGCACATTGTTCAACATTCTGCTGAAGGTGTATCGCGACGGGCGCACCGAGCTGCTGGAAAAGTACTCGGAAATCTGCCTGCGCCGAGTCTGGAAAGCCGAACGTTTTTCCTGGTGGATGACCTCAATGCTGCACCGCTTCGACGATCATGATGCCTTCAGTCAGCGCATCAGCGCTGCGGAACTGGACTATTTCGTCAGCTCTGAAGCGGGTAGAAAAACTATTGCAGAAAATTACGTCGGGCTTCCGTACGAGTCTATCGAATAGCTTCCTATCGACTTACACTGGCGAGCACTCACCCGCTCGCCTTGCGGGTTCATTTTTGCCCGCAGGTTTTCCGTGACCACTCTCAACCAGCCTGAAACGCCCAAACCGGCCATTCGCAGTGTGCTGGTCGCCCTGATGATGGCGATCTTTCTCGGTGCGCTGGATCAGACCATCGTCGCCGTCTCGATGCCGGCCATCTCGGCCCAGTTCAAGGATCTCAGCCTGCTGGCCTGGGTGATTTCCGGGTACATGGTAGCGATGACGGTGGCGGTGCCGATCTACGGCAAGCTCGGTGATCTTTACGGGCGGCGCAAACTGATGTTGTTCGGCATGGGCCTGTTTACCCTGGCCTCGCTGTTCTGCGGCATGGCCCAGAGCATGGAGCAACTGGTGCTGGCGCGGATTCTCCAGGGCATCGGCGCGGGCGGAATGATCTCGGTGAGCCAGGCGATCATCGGCGACATCGTGCCGCCTCGGGAGCGCGGCCGCTATCAGGGTTATTTCAGCAGCATGTATGCGGTGGCCAGCGTCGCCGGGCCGGTGCTCGGCGGCTATATGACCGAATACCTGTCGTGGCGCTGGGTGTTTCTGATCAACTTGCCGCTGGGTCTTGGCGCCTATTGGGTAGCCCGGCGAAATCTGATCGGATTGCCGATTCCGCAGCGTAAACCGGTCATCGATTACCTCGGTACGGTGCTGATGATCATCGGTTTGACTACGTTACTGCTGGGGATCACCCAAGTTGGCCAGGGTCATTCATGGCGCAGCAGCGAAGTGCTGGGTTTGCTCGCCTGCGCGGTGGTGGTATTGGCGGTGTTTGTCTGGCACGAACGCCGCGCGCGGGAGCCGTTGCTGCCGATGCACCTGTTCGCCAATCGCAGCGCTTTGCTGTGCTGGTGCACGATTTTCTTCACCAGTTTCCAGGCGATTTCGCTGATCGTGCTGATGCCGCTACGCTTTCAGAGCACGACCGGCGCCGGCGCCGACAGCGCTGCGCTGCATCTGCTGCCGCTGGCGATGGGGCTGCCGATCGGAGCGTATTTCGCTGGCCGCCGCACCTCGGTGACCGGGCGCTACAAACCGCAGATTCTCGCTGGCGCGATCCTGATGCCGATCTCGATTCTCGGCATGGCATTCAGTCCGCCGGACGCGACGTTGCTCAGCGGGGTATTCATGTTGCTCAGCGGCATCGCCGGTGGCATGCAGTTCCCGACCTCGCTGGTCGGCACGCAAAATTCGGTGGAACAACGTGACATTGGCGTCGCCACCAGTACCACCAACCTGTTCCGCTCGCTCGGCGGCGCAGTGGGCGTTGCGTTGATGTCGGCGCTGTTGCTGGCATTGTTGCAGGATTCGAGCTTCGCCCATCTGGCGGGTTCTTCGCTGATGAGCGAGGGGCATTCCGGCAATGTGTTGCTGGACGGTTTGAACGCGGCGGCGGGTGATAAGCAGAACGCATTACGCGCAGAATTGTTGGTTACATTCCGGCATTTGCTGATGGTCAGCGCGGCGATTTCGCTGCTGGGGATGGCGGCGGCGATTGCCATGCCTGACCAGTTGTTGCGCGGGCGCGAACACAACGCCAAGTAAAGCCGAAGATCGCAGCCAGAAGCAGCGCACATGACCGTTCCTGCGCTCTGCGTGGGAACGATCCAATGGGAACGGTCAGGTAGAAACCGCAGGCTGTGATCGTTTGATCTTCAAGGGCTGTAATACCCGACAGCCACCAGAAAGTGCCCGACCTTTTTCAGGTACGCATGCTTGTCCTCGACCTTGCCGGTCACCGGGTTCTTCCAGCGGTACGCATATTCGCCGTAATCCTGCTTGGCGATCAGCGCCAGAATCGGCTCGCCCACCGGTTTTCCTCCCGGATCCTTGATCTTGCCGAAGTCGGTGTTGATCAGCCGCAGGTTGGTGCCGTGCGCCACATAACGCTGGGTATTCAGGTCAACGACGAACACATAGAGGTCATCCTGCAGATAGCCGCCCTTGAGCGAATTGATCGCGGTCAGGGTGCCCTTTTCGTCTTTGGTCAGGTCGGCGGCGGCTTTGTTGAGCAGCGCCATCGCCTGCTCCGCCGATGCGCGCGGCAAGTAATAACCCACCGCCAGAATCCGCTCGCCAACTCGCTGATAGAACACATGCTTGCGCTCGACCTTGCCGTCGGACCAGTTCTGCCAGCGGTATTCGGCTTGCTGGATGCCATTGCCTTCCGGCACTTTCAGGGCGTCCTTGAAGGCTTTTTGCAGATCCGGCCCGAGCACGTCGCTCACGTCACGCCCGATCAATGCCGAGGATGGCCCGCCGCTGGCGAGCATCACGCCCTTGGTGTCGACCACAAAAACATAACGGTCTTTGTCGACAAACTCGCCCTGACGACTGAATGCCGCGAACGCCTTGTCGCCGTGATCGTGGTAATACGCGAGGGCTTTTTCCAACAACGCCCTGGCGGCCTGGCCGTCATCTTTTGCCGTGGTGGCGGCGTTGGCGTGTCCGACACTGAACAACAGCATCACGCCAAGCCAGGCGCATTTATGCAAAAACCCCATGAAGCGTCCCTCGTTCCTGTTGGTGTCTCAAGAGCGTAGACGGGTTGGGGTTATGTATGAATATTCATGGATAGGTGGGTGAAGATAACTTCCCCACCACGTTAAGGAAGGATCAAGGCCGGGCGTTGAGCTGTTGCTGCAAATTCTGGATCTGCGCCTGCAGCGTATTGATGGTGCGCGTCATCTGGCCGCGAAACGCATCGAACTCGGCGGTCTTCGTGCCACCCTGCGGCGCGGCCGGACGATTATCCTGCTCGCTCTTGAGCACGACGATTTCCTGTTCAAGACGATCAATCGCCGCAGACGGGTTGCCCTGCTTCTTCAACGCAGCAATGTCAGCGCCAAGGCTCTTGAACTGAGCATCGAAACTCTTGAGCTCGGCATCCACCTTGCTGGTGTCAGCAGGCGCGCTCTTGATCGCCGCCAGTTCCGTGCTCAAGGCTTTGACCTGCGCCTGCAATTGGGCGTTGGCGTTCTGTTGTTCAGTGGTTTGCGCGGTCATCTGCGCCAGGCGTTTGTCCAGATCGCTGGCCTGCCCGGCCACGCCTTGCTGCTGTTTACTCTGATCAAGCAACTTGCTTTCCAGTTGTTTGATTTGCATCTTCAGGGCTTCGCTGTCCGTGGACACGTTGGACTGACTCGCCACGACCTTGCCGGAAATGTCCTGCAGGCGCCCCGCCGCTTCCTCACTGATGCGCGCGAAACTTTCCTGGGTCGCGACCAGTTGCTGTTCCATCAGGGAAATCTGCTGAAAGCTCCACCAGGCGAGGCCGATGAGTGCGAAAAACAATGCGCCGACCAGCGCCCACAATGGCCCGGTGCTGGCAGCCTTGACCTTGACCACCGGCGGCGTGCGTGAATGCACGGACGTTCGGGTGGTGGTCGCAAAGTCGTCGTCATCGAGGCTGTCGGCACGCAGGCTCGGTACATCATCGAAATCGTCGTGGGCATCGTTACGCATGGACATTGGGGCAACCTTTGTGAAACGCAGAAATGGCTGATTGCGGCGGATTATAAACCGCCCGGCCGCAGGGATTGACCCCCAACCCCGGACTCGGTTCAGTACCGGTCGACGGGCTGACGTGTATCAGCGGATGTCCTGGGCTTTCCACCAGGTACAAAACTCGTCAAGGGCCGTCCACAGGCTGACTTTCGGATCGTAGTCCAGATATTGCCGGGCCCGGCTGATGTCGAGGGTGAAATTTTTGTTCATCACCTGCATGCCCAGGCGCGACAAGGTCGGCTCGGGGCGTCCGGGCCAGAGTTTGCAGACACCTTCATTGAGCGCCGCGACGCTGTAGGCCAGTCCGTAGGAACGGTATTTGGTGACTTGTGGGACATCCATCTGGCGCATGACGTAATTGACCACATCCCACAACGGCACCGGCGCGCCATTGCTGATGTTGTAAGCCTTGCCCAACGCCGAGCCGGCCGCCAGCAAACTGCTGAGCAGCGCTTCGTTCAGATTCTGCATGCTGGTGAAATCGACTTTGTTCAAACCGTTGCCGACGATAGCCAGACGCCCCTTGCGCTGCATTTTCAGCAAGCGCGGAAAAATGCTCATGTCACCGGCACCGGTGACGAAGCGCGGGCGCAGGGCCACGGTTTCCAGACCGAATTCCTGAGCGCCAAAGACCTTTTGCTCGGCCAGGTATTTGGTGGCGGCGTAATGATGTTTGAAGCGTTTGGGCACTTGCTCTTCGGTCAAGCCAAGGTGATCCCGGCCATCGAAATAGATCGAAGGTGATGACAAGTGCACCAGCCGACGAACCCGCCGCTTGAGGCAGGCTTCGACGACGTTCTCGGTGACCTGCACATTGCCCTGATGAAAATCCTGATAGCGGCCCCACACACCAACAGCACCGGCGCAATGCACCACGGCGTCGACATCGGTGCACAGATCGCGCACCAGATCCGCGTCGCTCAAATCGCCCTGAACGAATTCGGCGCCACGGCGCACCAAATGGTCGACGCCGTCAGCTCGCCGACCATTGACCCGCACGTCCAGCCCTTGCTCCAGAGCAAAACGCGCAAAGCGCCCGCCGATGAAGCCGCTTGCGCCAGTGACCAAAATTTTCATGGATAGCTCCAAAAAACAGCTGCGAGCTACAAGCTTCGAGCCACAAGAAAAAAACCCGCCGCAACCGCCTCTGCTTGCAGCTCAAAGCTTGACGCTTACAACTGCTTTAAAGCCACCAACCATTGCGCCGAAGAACGCACCAATTGTTCGGTCAACAATCCCAACAACTGCCCGCCATTGCGCCAATGATGCCAGTACAACGGCACATCGATCGGTTTATCTGGCAGCAGCTCAAGCAACGTGGCGTTTTTCAGTTGCTCGCGCACTTGCAGTTCCGGCACCAGGCCCCAGCCCAGTCCGGCCTCGATCAGACGGATAAATCCTTCGGAAGAGGGGCATAAATGGTGCTCGAAACCACCATCGACGCCGAGGGATGCGAGAAAGCGATGCTGCAAGAAGTCATCCGGGCCGTATACCAGCGCCGGGGTGCTTGGCAATTGTTCGACCTTCACGCCATTCGGGAAATGCCGGGCAATGAATGCCCGGCTGGCCAGCGCTCGATAACGCATCGCACCGAGCAACACGCTGCGGGCGCCGGCCACCGGGCGTTCACTGGCGCACAGGCACGCGGCCACTTCACCGGCGCGCATGCGCTTGAGGCCGACGGTCTGGTCTTCGACGACCAGATCCATCAATACATGTTGCGCGGCACAGAAATCCCCCACGGCGCCCGCCCACCACGTAGCGAGACTGTCGGCATTGAGGGCGATCCGCAGACGCTCCGGCAGGCCTTCTTCATCCAGCGCGGGCACCAGGGTTTGCAGGTCGCGCTCAAGTAAACGCACCTGCTGCACATGGTTGAGCAGGCGCCGGCCGATCTCGGTGGGCGAAGGCGGCGTAGCGCGTATCAGCACCGGTTGGCCGACCCGCGCTTCAAGCAATTTGATGCGCTGGGAAATCGCCGATTGCGACAAACCCAGCACCTGCGCCGCCCGTTCGAAGCCGGCTTGCTCGACCACGGCGGCGAGTGCAGACAGTAATTTATAGTCGAACATCAGTTTTCCTAATGAGCGATCAGCAATATTGGTTTTTCTTATACAGGGTCAGCCCGGAGAATAGCCAGCAAGCACTCTTCTCGAAGGATCATTTCCATGGCTGGCGAAACCTCGCTGACAACCCTGCTGCGTAGCATGAGCCCGCAGCTCAATTCCGGCGACTACGTCTTCTGCACGCTGCCCGCCGGCCAATTGCCCGCCGGGCTGGAGATCGTCGGCAGCTTTCGCGAACAGGAAGGTCTGACGGTAATTCTCGAACGCTCCGACGCCGAACGCGCCGGTTTCAGCTTCGAGTACGTCGCGGCGTGGATCACCCTGAACGTGCATTCGGCGCTGGAAGCCGTCGGTCTGACTGCCGCGTTCGCCACGGCGCTGGGCCAGGCCGGCATCAGTTGCAACGTGATTGCCGGTTATTACCACGATCATTTGTTCGTCGGTCAGGCCGACGCCGAGCGCGCCATGCAAGTCCTGCGCGATCTGGCGGCCAACGCGGAGTAATCAGCATGTGGCAAAGCTACGTGAACGGCCTATTAGTGGCGCTCGGTTTGATCATGGCGATCGGCACACAGAACGCATTCGTGCTGGCGCAGAGCCTGCGCCGTGAGCATCACTTGCCGGTCGCGGCGTTGTGCGTGGTGTGCGACGCCCTGCTGGTTGCCGCCGGCGTGTTCGGCCTGGCGACGGTGCTGGCGCAGAACCCGACATTGCTGGCGGTCGCCCGTTGGGGCGGCGCAGTGTTTTTAATCTGGTACGGCAGTCAGGCGTTGCGCCGGGCATTTTCGAAACAGAGCCTTAAACACGGCGACGACCAGACCGTGCGTTCGTTGCGCGCAGTGATGCTCAGCGCACTGGCGGTGACATTGCTCAACCCGCACGTCTACCTCGACACCGTGTTGCTGATCGGTTCGCTCGGTGCGCAGCAATCGGTGCCCGGCGCCTATGTCGTGGGCGCGGCGAGTGCTTCGTTGCTGTGGTTTTTCACCCTGGCACTGGGCGCGGCATGGCTCGCACCGTGGCTGGCACGGCCGAGCACCTGGCGGATCCTCGATCTGTTAGTGGCAGCGATGATGTTCACCGTGGCCGGGCAATTGATTCTGGCTTCATGAATTATTCCAAAAGGCTCTGGAACCTCTATCCCACACAGTTGTTGCGTGGTTATGCCGCACCCCCGGTGCTATGATCCGAACCCTGCGCCGCAAAGAGTAAAAACTCGCCGGCGCATTTCTGGCCGCCCGTGATCGGCCTTGCGCTCACCGCAACAGACCTGATTAGGAGAATCATCATGGCTTTCGAATTGCCGCCGCTGCCTTACGCACACGATGCCCTGCAGCCGCACATTTCCAAGGAAACCCTGGAATACCACCACGACAAGCACCACAACACCTACGTCGTGAACCTGAACAACCTGGTGCCAGGCACCGAGTTCGAAGGCAAGACCCTGGAAGAAATCGTCAAGACTTCCTCGGGCGGTATCTTCAACAACGCCGCTCAGGTCTGGAACCACACTTTCTACTGGAATTGCCTGGCGCCAAACGCCGGCGGTCAACCAACCGGCGCGCTGGCTGAAGCCATCAACGCAGCGTTCGGTTCGTTCGACAAGTTCAAGGAAGAGTTCAGCAAAACCTCGATCGGCACCTTCGGTTCCGGCTGGGGCTGGCTGGTTAAAAAGGCTGACGGTTCCTTGGCCCTGGCCAGCACCATCGGCGCCGGCAACCCGCTGACCAGCGGCGACACCCCGCTGCTGACCTGCGACGTCTGGGAACACGCTTACTACATCGACTACCGCAACGCTCGTCCGAAGTATGTCGAAGCGTTCTGGAACCTGGTCAACTGGAAGTTCGTCGCTGAGCAGTTCGAAGGCAAAACCTTCACCGCTTAAGCTGCGCGCCAGACAAGAAACCCGGCCAAGTCAGGCTGTGTGAAAACACAATCTGTCCCGGTTAAAAGCAAATGCCCCGACTTGTCGGGGCATTTGCTTTTCTGCGATCTGAAAAATAAAGGGCCTCTCAGCCCATCAGCGCCATCAGCTTTTGC